>CAWJUQ010000006.1:0-225430 GCA_963846055.1 uncultured Alphaproteobacteria bacterium | reverse complement strand
CGGACGAGGTTGCCCCTGGTGGTGTCGCCCAGCCGCCCTTCTCCAAATACTGACCCTGTTCGTAGTCGGACGAGATCCTTCGCAAGGCTGCCAGTTTACCTTGTGCATCGCTGTCTTGCAGGAACTTCGCCACGCAGATCGGCGTGAGGACTGTCAGGACTGCGGCGCTGGCCTGGTCGGCCGCAAATTTGTTGGCGGTCCCGCTGGTCACCCACCCGCCCCAAGAAAACCCGATCACCATCGACGCGACCGCGCCGATCACTATTCCTTGTAAAAGACGAGTCCGCGACTCGCCCAAGAGCATTGACGGTACTTGCATAACTTTCGTCCCTTCGATCAAAGCGCACACCGCACGGGTTCGCGCTGGCGGTTCGATTTGCATATACGCCGGAGCACCTGCTCATCTCCCTCTTTATAGTAGATGGCCTTAAATTGAGGCGTCTGAGCAAAACCGCTCACTTCGGCGGAAAAAGCGAGGCCGGCATTTTCGAGAAAAGCCGATTTTCGAAACGTCAGTGGCACCGCCTGTCGCATCCCTAACTCGTGCCTTAGGTTCCTGATCGCTTTTTACGTTATTCAGAAGCGTGATCATCATTTGATGCGCGCTTAGTGGGCGAGAAGCACCCCGTGATCTCTGCCGCCGAGAAGGCCATGGCCGCACGTATTGGAAGAAAGCCGCGAAAACACGTACTCCGCGCTGGGCCTCGGGGAGTACCGCAGCCTGCCTTGCGCGATCCTAACGACGCGCCGTCAGTTGCGCCGGAGGAGACCGAGCAAGAGATTCAGAGACTCCACCGCTACGTTCGACAAAAGCTGACCGAGATTGAGCAGGTTTATCAGTATTCCCCAGTCGGCCTCGTCCTGATGGACATGGACTACCGCTTCGTTCGCATCAACGAGCGCATGGCGGAGATCAATGGACTACCGGTCCAAGCCCATATTGGCCGGACGCTGCGCCAGGTGCTTCCGGATCTCGCGGATTATATTATGGAACTCTATCGTCCGGTCTACGAACGCGCGGAACCGGTGCTCAATGTTGAGCTTCATGGCCAGACGCGGAAGGAGCCGGGTGTCGAACGCCATTGGCTGGCGAACTTCTTTCCATTCCGATCCGAGACGGGAGAAGTGGCTGGCCTCATTGGCGCCGTCGTGGACATCACTGAACTGAAGCGCCAGGAAACCAAGGTCCGTGAAAGCGAGGAGCGTTTCCGCTCAATTTTTGAGACCGTGACCGACGCGATTTTCGTTCAGGATATCGAGACGGGAGAGTTCATCGATGTCAATCAGCGCGCCCTCGACACGTTCGGCTACGGACGGGAAGAGCTACTCGACATGAGCTTCCAAGACCTGTCGGAGAACGAGCCCCCTTATACGGCAATCGAAGCGAAGTCGCGGATCCAGCTCGCGGTGGAGGGAAAGCCGCAGACGTTCGAATGGCGCTGCAAGAAGAAAAACGGAACGTTGTTCTGGGCTGAAATCGGCTGTCGATCCGCGGTGTTCGGCGGCAAGCACCATTTGCTATTAACTTTCCACGACATCACCATCCGAAAGAATGCCGAAGCAAGCCTGATTAAGCAATCGCAGTACGACACGCTGACCGGACTGGCAAATCGCGGCGTGTTCGTGACCAATCTCGAACGCGCGATAAAGGATGCTCGCCGGCGGAACCGCGCTGCTGCTGTCTTCTATCTCGATCTCGATAATTTCAAGGATGTAAATGACACCTGGGGACATCCGGTCGGCGACCGCCTGCTCCAGTCCGTAGCGCAACGACTTCGCGACACTATCCGAGGATCTGACATTGTCGCTCGCTTCGGCGGCGACGAGTTTAGCGTGTTGATGTCTGATCTCGACGAGCCGGCTGACGCCGGAATATTGGCACAAAAGCTTGTCGAGGTGATGGAACTACCTTTTCTGATTGACGGCAGCACCGTGAGCACCGGCATCAGCATCGGTATCGCCTTATACGAACCCGATACGGACGCCGAAGCTCTGCTCTCACGGGCGGATGTGGCGCTTTACCGTTCTAAATCCGAAGGAGGTCACACCTATCGATTCTTCGATGACGCTATGGACTTGGAAATTCATACTCGTGTCAATCTGGTCGCTGAATTGCGCGAGGCGCTCGCGACGGATCAACTTTTTCTCGTTTATCAGCCGCAGGTAGATTTGGACTCCGGCCGCGTCATCGGCGTCGAAGCGTTGGTCAGATGGCGACATCCCACACGAGGGGTTTTATCGCCCGCAGTGTTCATACCTGCGGCGGAGCGGGCGGGCCTCATCGCGCCGCTCGGCAAATGGGTGTTGGAGGAGGCATGCCGTCAAGCTCGGCGCTGGCTAGATCAAGGCATCATACCAGAACGTTTGGGCGTCAATTTTTCCCCACTCCAACTGAAAACGCCCGGTCAGCTGGAGAACGAGATCGATGCTATTCTTGGGGAAACCGGACTACCCACCAACATGCTCGAGTTAGAGTTGACCGAAACTACGATCATGGAGACCACGCGGGATCACAGCGGAATTCTGGAAGATCTCAGGAAACGGGGCGTCAGGATCGCCATCGACGATTTCGGAACCGGCTATTCGTCGTTAGCCTATTTGGGTCGCTTTCCGGTCGACCGGATTAAGCTAGCGCAGGAGTTTATCGTTGATCTTGTGACGGACCCGAGGCACGCGGCTATTGTGCAAGCCGCCATCGGCCTAGCGCGCCTTCTGGGAATCGATATGATTGCAGAGGGTGTCGAAACAAAACAGCAGCTCGAATTATTGAAATCTTGGGGATGTCGATCGGCGCAAGGCTTCTATTTCGCCAAGCCGATGCCTACGGAAGATATCACCCCGCTGCTTCGGCGGGGCAAGATCGACCTAGCAGGCCCGCGCGGACAAACTTAGACATCTGCGTCTTGTAGAGGATCGCTCAACCGATCGACGATGTCTGCGCGATGTCCACTCTCGCTCCGGTCGCTACCAAATTGCGGACTTCGCTACACTTCGCTTTCGGGCCACAACCCGACATCGCGCTCCTGTCCACAGCGGTCTCTTTCTGCATGACGACCCATAATATAGCTTCTGAAACGGCAGCCACGCGCGTGCGACGGGCGCGGCCTGCGAAACCGTCGTCGCCAACGGGCCGGCATTATCCACTCGGGGAGAACACTTTATGAGTGAAGCAAAAGTCTCGCGGCGCGGCATGATTGGCGGCGGTGTTGGACTTCGCGGCAGTAGCCGCCTCCGGCGACACTGTTGGGGCGGCTCGTGCCCAACCGGCGCAAAAGACATTCGTATTGGTCCACGGCACCTTGGTTGGTGGCTGGTATTGGCGGTGGTGTCGGACCTTTTAGAAAAAAAAAGGCCAAAAGGTATTTTCACCGACCCTGACCGGGCTCGGCGAGCGTTCGCATCTGTTGAACAAGGACATAAATCTCGACACGGGGAGGATCTCAACGACATTTGCCTAGTGGTGCATTCTTATGGAGGCTGGGTGGGCTCAGGCGTTCTTGAACAGATCGGCGGTCGTGTTTCTTCGATTGTCTGGCTCGACGCCTACAAACCGCAAGATGTTGCGGCTCTATTGGCCGGACGAAAAGGACCCCTCGATCATCGACGGTTCATGGAAAATTCCGGCGGCGCGGAAGGCGAGCTGATCAGTAGCGAGACCATCAGACCGACGTAACACCGCGACTTCCGCTAATGGAATGGTCCGGCCGTGCTCCTGCCCCGCCAGCGATCGAAGCTGGCAATAGGCGCCAAAGACAAGGAGCACGCCATGTTTCAGATACTGAACGCCGCGATCGTCGTAATGGGCATCGATATTGGTAAGAACTCGTTCCACGTTGTTGGCCTTGATCAGCGCGGGGCGATCGTGCTGCGGCAGAAGTGGTCGCGTGGCCAAGTGAACGCGCGATTTGCCAACATGCCACCTTGCTTGATCGGCATGGAGGCTTGCGTTGGTGCGCATCATCTCAGCCGGGAGCTCAAGGCATTTGGTCACGACGCCCGGCTAATGCCGGCGAGGTACGTGCGGCCCTACTCGAAGGGACAGAAGAACGACTTCCGTGATGCGGAGGCGATCGCCGAAGCGGTGCAGCGGTCAACGATGAAGTTCGTCGCGACGAAGACCGCCGATCAGCTCGACCTGCAATCGCTGCATCGTGTGCGCGAGCGATTGGTCAGTCAGCGTACCGGCATCATCAATCAGATTTGTGCCTTCCTGTTGGAGCGCGGCGTCGCGGTGCGGCAGGGGTTGCGCTTTTTGCGTGCCGAGTTGCCGCGCATATTGGCTACGCCGCCCGATGTTCTGTCGCCCCGCGTGGTGCGGGTCATCGAGGACCTGGCTGGCGACTGGCGCCGGCTCGATGAGCGGATCGAGAGTCTATCAAGTGAGATCGAGACTGTTGCGCGCCAGGATGCCGGTTGCGGGCGGTTGATGAGCGTGCCTGGCATTGGCCCGATCATCTCCAGCGCCATGGTGGCCGCGATCGGCACTGGCGATGTCTTCTCTAAAGGCCGCGACTTCGCCGCTTGGCTGGGGCTCGTCCCCAAACAGATCTCAACTGGGGACCGCACCATCCTCGGCAAGATTTCGAAGCGCGTAATCGCTATCTGCGCGTTCTGTTCGTGCAAGCGGCATGGGTCGTGCTGCTCAAGCCAAAGAGCTGGGAGCGCCACGGGCTCAAACCCTGGCTCGAGGCAGCCAAGAAGCGGCTGCCCGTCCTGGCCGGTGGACCCGATCAAAGTGCTGTACAATCCGGTCAATAAAACCGCAGCGTGCACGGTCGTCAGAATGATGAACGGCCACCGCGCCGTTAGCCGTTCCTTTCGGCCGAGCTAGAAAGTCGTCGCAGTAGCAAATAGGTAGATGCTAGCGATCGCGAGCGAAATCGACCCACCGAACTCGCGTATGCCTGGGATGCTACGGGCAAGGCTTACGACGACCACTCCGAGGAGGGCAAGCCAAAGCGGCGTCGGCTTCGCGTCAAACGCCCGCGCGGCCTTCCACATCAAACCAGTTTCGAGGGGTGGTCTCAACCGGTCGACGCAACACTTTCCCTTAGAGGGCAAAGATCGATTATTGGCTGATAAGTCAGAGAGCTCGTGGTGGTACGAGGGCGGCAGAGCAAATCACGTTATGGGATAGCTGGTTGCGGAGGGACTCGCTGAAAGCATTTGGGCGAGCAGTTTGACAAGCAGTCATCGTTATTTATTGCCAGCTGCTCCAAGTGTTGCGTCGACCGGTTGAGCCGGCAAGGGCAAACAGGACGCCCCCGAGGAGCGACCAGAGCGGCTGACGCAATGTTGCCCCGAGCATCAGGGACAGAATCCCCTCCGGCCACGGCGAGGTCCGCGAGCCCCCATAGCGCTAATGAGGATATCTTTCGATTGTGCGACCAGGTACTGAGCAGGACCGCGCCGGCACAGACTGAGACGAAGGTTTCCATGATCAGAAGCGTCGGCAGATCGAGCCTCATGCTCGGAGTACCTCCGCCGACGCAATGTTTCCGCGCAGGCCCATGGCAAACGTGGCGTTAAACCGAAAACGGCTCCCGACAATCCTTTATCGAGCCCATTCGTGAATAATCTCAGCTCAGCTGGCGACAATGTAATCGAAACCTCCGAGATGCGCCCAAGGTTCGAGCGCCGGTCCCGATCACGGAGAGCGATTGGGGTAACGATTGTCGAACGTGGCCTATTGGTCGGACGGCATGACTTCTGCTGCGGGTCATTCGGTCGATCGACGATGTCAGTGCGATGTCCGCTATCGCTCTGATCGCTATCAAATCGCTGAATTGTAGCAACGGACGTAACGGGCCATAAAGCGACATATGCACGCAGCGTGACCTGCTGCTGACCTGCTTCATTCGCCATCAGAAAATCGAGCGATATCGGCGATTACTTGCGACCGCAACGGATGGACCGGCGCGTTTATCTCCGCGGTTTGGTGGTCGCCGAGCAAGAGAAGCGAAACGGATGCGGAAGATCCGAAGTACCTGTATTGAGAATACGCGGCCGCTGTCAACGGGCCAAAACGATCGAAACGCGAATATCGCCATCGGACTGGGACGTATCGAGAAAAACTGTATCATTACGACGCCGCACTCTCACATCGACGTTCGATTGACCTAGCTGCAAGTTGCGCAGAATTACTTCATCCAGAAACGCCGGCAGGCGCGGATTGCGCAGCCGAATTTCGCCGTTGAACGGATCGAATTCTAGGCCAAGCGACGCTTCGAGCAGCGTGAACGGCGTCGCACTGGCCCAGGCCTGCGGCATGCAGGCAACGGGGTAAAGGGTCGATCCATAGCCACGCTGCCGCTTGAAGCCACAGAACAATTCAGGCAACCGCCGTAGATCCATGTAGGTGGCGGCACTGAATAAGCCCTCGAAAAGGCTTTCAATTAGTCGTTTGTGTTCGTAACGCGCGAAACCGAGCGCGATAAGCGCATTATCATGCGGCCAGACCGATCCATTATGATACGACATCGGGTTGTATCGGGGTTCTCCTCTGGCCAAAGTGCGGATTCCCCACCCAGAGAAGAAGCGCGACTGCATCAGTCCCGCAGCAACGCACGCGGCGCGATCGGCACGGGCGATGCCGCTAAACAAGACCTGGCCCGCATTGGACGTGCGTACGCGGCAGGGGTTTTTGGCGCCATCGAGCGCAACCGCATAGGTCTCGATCTCCGGGCACCAGAATGCCGCTTCGAAGCGTTCCGCCAGAACGGCCGCTTCATGATCGAGTTTGAGCGCAATAGCGTCACGCCCAAGACGGTGCGCCACCCGCGCGGCGCTGCGTTTGGCGGCGTAGACATAACCTTGTACTTCGGCCAGCGCGATATTGCCCTCCGCCAGTCGTCCGTCAGCGTGGAATATCGCGTCATGCGAATCCTTCCAACCTTGATTGGCAAGTCCTTGTTCGGTTGCTCGCCTATATTCAATGAACCCATCGCCGTCCGGATCGCCCGGACCATCGATCCAGCTCAATGCCGCTTCGATCGCCGGCCACAACGCGGCGATGGTGGCATCATCGCCCGTACGTTCCGCATAAAGACCAGAAAGCAAGACAAACAACGGCGTGGAATCAACACTTCCATAGTACAGACCGAACGGCACTTCACGCAGCGCCGCCATTTCGCCGCGTCGCCTCTCGTGCAAGATTTTCCCCGGCTGGGAATCGGCAAGCGGATCGGTCGTCGTGGCCTGATACGCGGCCAGGCACTGCAATACGCCACGCGCCACGTCCGGTCTCCACCAAAGCATCTGGAGCGCTGTGATTAGACCGTCACGGCCGAATGTTGTCGAATACCAGGGGATGCCGGCGTAGGGATAACTGCCCTGCGGGGTATCCGTCATCAGCATCGCAAGATCGGCGGCCGATTGGCATAACATCTCGTTGAACTGCTCATTCGAAGTTTGAACAGATGTCTTGTCGCGTGTTGCTGCGCGCATCGAGCGGCGTGCCGCTCTGAAACCGGCCAGGAACGGGAGCGGACGGGTTTTTGCTTGATCGCATCCCGCGGTTAGGAAGATTGGCCGCATCTCACCGGGGGCCAGGTGGAGGTCGTAAACGGCAACGCCGCGCGCGAGTTGATCGGGCGGAGGATCAAATGTTAGCATCGTATGCCGTGTCTTTGCGTCAAGGCCGAGATAGCTCAACAGGACTTGGTCGTCGCCTCGAAGCTTTGTCGTGGCGATACCACGACGTTCGCGGTGCGAACCACGCACTTCAAAGAGGTCGGCAAAGTCGTTCTCAAACAATATCGATAGGCGAAGGTCGATCTTCTGAGCCGCATAATTGCGCAGCCCGAACCGTTGATATGCTGTTTCATGCCAGAGGAATGTTGTGCGCAAAATGTGCACAGTGTCCTTCTCGAGTACGACGTGCTGATCAAGGATTAAGTCTGGATTGGTCAGATCAACGACTAAGGCCGAATTGTCGTCGCGTATATGGGAACCAAGCAGCAAGGGGCGCTTCTCGTTGATGAGCAATTCGAGACGAGAGAGATACCGCGTATCCTGAAAGAATAGGCCGTTGGGAGCGCTCGGCGTTGCAACGATATCCCCGTAGCTGTCGAGGACTGCAAATGTGTCGCCATCTTTTAGCGTACGCCGCGACCGGCCCCCGGCCTGCGTCGCAGTAATATAAAACGGGGCCTCAGACGATGCCTCGCTTGAAAGAATCCGCGCGGCGGTTTTGGAAGGCATTGCGTTCGCTCAACTGGCCAGTTCGATCATATTCGGGGGGCGCGATGAACGGGCTTTAACCGCGGCTTCCACTTCATACTCAGGCAATCGTCGGCCGACCGTAGAAACGCGTATAACTTTTCGTCAACTCTCAACGTCTTGGGCTGGAGGTAAGTCTTTCACGACATCGTGGATAAATCGACGCGAATCCTGTTCGGATCGACCGGCGGAGTTCATACCGGCTTGAGCCAAGGCCGGAAGCGGCTTCTCAATCGACAGGGGAATTGAGCCGTTGCCGCCGTTGAGACCGTCTCGACCCGGCCGGCGACTCCGCCTTGCACCGGTGGACGGACCCATTCTCAACAACTGACGATAAGTACTGACGTAATCTTTCGCCATTCTCGCGGCGGTAAATTTTTCTTCAAACCGCCGCCGCACCGCACGGCGGTCGTAAGACAAGAGTGCCGGTAGCGCCGCGACAGCTTCTTGCTCGCTGTCTACCACCGTGCCGGTGATGCCATTGTCGATGATTTCGGGAATCGACCCGCAACGGAACGCGAGCACAGGTGTCCCGCATGCCATGGCTTCGATCATCACGAGGCCAAATGGCTCCGGCCAGTCCACCGGGAATAGCAGAGCACCTGCCTCGCCTAGGAATTTTGTTTTCTCTCGCTCGTTGATCTCTCCGATGAATTCGACGCCGTCGCCATCTATCAGGGGGAGTATTTCTTTACGGAAATAGTCCTCATCGACCTTATCGACCTTGGCTGCGATCTTCAGTGGGATGCCAGCAGTGCGAGCAATCCTAATCGCACGATCCGGACGCTTTTCCGGCGAAATCCTTCCGAGGAAGGCAAGGTAACTTCCCTTTTCGAACACCGGCAGGTGCAAGTCAGGCGGAATGCCATGGTGAATCGTCGTCATGAACTTGGCGTTCGGCAATGGTTTGCGCTGGTCGTCCGAGACAGACACCAGCGGCATTTCGCCGAAGCGAGAATAGAAGGTTCCAAGGTCCCCCAAATCCTGTCGGCCGTGGAGTGTGGTCAGGGTCCGACCTGCCAACGAGCGAAAAAGCGGGAAATGAAAAAGATCGGTGTGAAAATGAAGTACGTCGAATTCGTCCGCCCGCTCGCGCACGTTATCCATCATCAGCATTGAGTGTAAAATGACGTCGGGAATCGCAGGATCAAGGCGGAGCGCGCGCGTACAACATGGAGCCAACTCGGCGCTTGAGATCGAGTCGCCGCTTGCAAAGAGCGTCACGTCGTGGCCGAGTTTGACGAGCTCTTCGCTTAAGTAGGAGACGATCCGCTCAGTACCGCCATAGAAACGAGGAGGAACGCTCTCAACCAGGGGAGCGACCTGCGCGATTTTCATATTGACCTTCACTCCCCGCAGATTGCGAACGCGAGCACCGCAGTAATGTTCCGCTCCACTTGAATAGGGGCGGCTTGATCCAAATCTTTTTGTCCGCAATCAAGAAAGCGGCCCAAATTGTCAACGAATTCGAGCGGATGTCTCGATTTGAACATGAGGCTCACTTAGCCATACAATCGCCGACGGGAGCTGAATGCAGTTTCATTCAGATGGCTATCCTAAAAAAACATTAGGACGGTCAGCGTGACGAATGACTGCATTGGACTTCGACAATTCCGTCTATGCTTTGTCAAGCCGCAGTCCTCGACGACATGTCGCGGCGCCGAAGCCTTAAAAAACCTAATCCACAGGCGCGGCTTAGTATGCCCGCGAAAACTGCTTCAGCATATCATTTCCTACCTGACTGGCCTCTTCCCAGGAACCAAACCGGCCGCGTGACTCTTCCACGGCAAGGCAAACTCCTTTGCGGTGAATTTCCCACGTATATCTTTTTGGCCGATGGTGACGATGTTTCACTTCAACCCAAAAATGAGCATTGAGATTTGCGCGCTTCATCGTCATGCCACTCCCTTGTAAGCTATCTTCCGATCCGATTGCAGTTCGCTTGGAGATGATAATGACTGCAATTCAATGCATTTCTGAGCAATATTGCTCACACCGATGAATATGCCCGCCGCACCGTCAAACGAATTCAACAGCAATTCGCCGTCGCAATGGTGCAGACCCGCCAAGGTCCTCGTCTTCGAGCGGCCCGCCACGCGAACCGGAATTGCTCAGCCTAACATTCCTTCTTTGAGGGCGAGAATTCCCCAAAGCGAAAGCGATATCTGAGTGCGCGTTGAGAGGCGCCGGAGGCGGCGCAGACGCAGTTGGATCTCTGTGCAAAGTGAGCTATTTTATACAGCTCCGTCGAATTGAATTTTGCCCTAATGCCAGGCTGGCAAGGAGCGGAGATGGACGAGCGGATCATAAGCCCCAAAAAGACGAGAGGTGCGCGGCGGTTTGACCCGGCTCTGTTCTTTGAAACCGCAGCCAAGGGCCGAACTATTTCAAAGCATCGCAAGAGCGAAATCATCTTTTCGCAGGGCGATGAGGCTAACGCAGTTTTCTACATTAAAAAGGGCAAGGTCAAAGTCACCGTCGTTTCCAAGCAGGGCAAGGAAGCTGTAGTAGCGATCTTGGGTACTAACGAATTCGTCGGTGAAGGATGCTTGATCGGACAACCGAAACGATTGGCGACGGCGAGTGCCATGTCCGAATGCGTCATTATGCGAGTAGAGAAGACCGAAATCCAACGACTTCTTCGGGACGAGCCTATATTTTCACAAATGTTTGTCTCGCACGTTTTGGCGCGGACCGCTCGCGTGGAAGAAGATTTAGTTGACCAGCTATTCAATTCAACGGAGAAGCGGCTTGCTCGATTGCTGCTGCTGTTGGCAAATTTCGGCAAGGAAGGCCGGCCCGAACCGCTGATGGCTAAGATCACTCAGGAAACGCTCGCGGAGATGATCGGCACTACGCGGTCGCGGGTAAGCCATTTCATGAATAAGTTTCGCGAGGCAGGGTTCATTGATTACAACGGTCATCTCGAAGTCCATAGTTCGTTATTGAGCGTGGTCCTGGCCGAGCAGCCGCGCAGCGTAAGATCGCCCAGTGACATTTCCGTGAGCGACCCGCCGACGGATTGAAATTTTCAGAGTTCAAGCAAGCGATTACGTGTTGCAGTAGCGCCTATCCGAAAAACTTTAGTAAATTTGCTCAGTGAGCACTTTGGCTCAGTCAGCATTGGCGACGCAATGCAAACCTTCGTGCAAGCGAAGCACGGAGGGACCGATGAGCAATTCGATCTTTGCGCGGGAGCCTATATTTCGATTTCCGCAGTGGCGCACGGTTGAGTGCGATAAGCGATACGATGCACTGGCAAGCGAATTGCAGGCGTCGCTCGCACGCGAAAACGCGTTGCAAGATGAGAAGCGCGATTTATCGCAGCGACAAGTGATCCTGGCCCAGGAATTGGAGCATCGAATCACCAACGGCCTGCAATTGATCGCAAGTTCCCTGGTGTTGCAAAGCCGGGCCGTGACGACGCCAGAAGCCTCCATTCAACTGGGCATCGCCGCCCGTCGCGTTGATGCCCTAGGAAGCGTCCATCATCGATTACATCTTCTCAATCGACCGGCGAAAGTCGACTTCAAGCAGTATCTCATAGGTCTGTGCGACGACCTTTCGGTGCTGCTACTAAAAAGCCGAGCCGATCACACCATTGTGGTCGAAGGAACGAAGTTTGAGATACCGTCGTCGCTGGCCAGCCCACTCGGGCTCATCGCAACCGAGCTAATCACCAACTCGGTGAAACATGCGAACGGCACCATCACCGTTCGTGTTGAAAAGACCGCATTTGACACTTATTCGATGTCAGTGCTGGACGACGGGCCAGGACTACCCGCTGGATTTGAGGCTGCCAAGAGCAAAGGGCTTGGGATGAAACTCATCCTCCGATTCGTAGAGCAGATTGGCGGCGATCTGCAAATTATTCCCCGCGATGACGGCCATAGGGCGTGCTTTACCGTTTCATTTTCCTAGTTGCCAAATCTTCCTAGTTGCCAAATCCGATAGATGTCCTGACCAATCCCTTTCGCGATGCACCGATTGACGGTGGCCAAAGGTCGATATGGGTCAAACTGCGACTTCGCGCGACGTAGTATCACTTCCGCTACGGCCTCAACTCCGGACATTTCCTTGCGTCGCACTAAGTGACGTTAAGGGCCACAACCCGACATCGAGACGGTGGCGGGGCGAAACGCGCAAGCGCGTTGCCACCACTCTGGATTGGAGATAAACTATTCTTGCAAATCAACCCCTATTGGGAGTTGGTCATGCCAAAAATCTCGAAAGCATCTTTCGTTTGACGTGATGGGCTTACTCACCCAACACAACACGCGATGGAGGTCGTCGAAATATAAAGAAAATCAAATTGTCTACGCGCAAGGAGACGCAGCAGATTTGGTTTTTTACATCCACAGGGGCAAGGTCAAAGTTACCGTCGTTTCCAAGCTTGGGAAGGAAGCCATCGTCGCAATCCGGGGACCGGACGAATTCTGCGGCGAAGGAGCGATGACTGGGACGCCGCTGCGTTTGGCTACAACCACCACAATGTCGCCATGCGAGATCATACGGCTAGAGAAGGAAACCATAGTTCGCCTCCTTCATGAGAACCAGGAGTTTGCCGACTATTTTCTCGACCATCTTTTGACGCGGACCGCCCGCGTCGAAGCGGACTTGGTCGACCAATTGTTCAATTCCAGCGAGATGCGGCTGGCACGGGCTCTTCTGCTGTTGGCCAATTATGGCAACGACCTTGGTCAGGAACCGATACCCGTAAAGGTGAATCAGGAGACACTCGCCGCGCTGATTGGAACGACGCGGTCTCGCGTGAATTTTTTCATGAACAAATTTCGGAAGTTGGGCTTGATCAACTACAACGGCAAGCTGGAAGTTCAAAAAGGCCTGCTGAACTTCGTTCTGAATGAACGACCACATATCGAGCGCTAGAATTACAGGACGCAACTTATCTCCTGCTCGCGCGTTTAAGGCGTCGGCAGAAGCGAAGTATCTAGATAAGCGTCGTTTTTGATAAATCGCGATAGACTAGCGGGCGCGGTGAGTTGCAGGAAAACATCCACACGGGGTGTTCAATTTTATACAGCCGCGCTGCTGCATTTCTGTTCCATTTAAAGCATGTGAGTTGGCGGGGCGTTGCAGTGATGAGTACTGTAATGCGGGGGCGTCCGTCCAACTTGCGTGGCACACACACCCACCTGCATTACCTGGGCACCGCGCCGGAGCACCTTCGGGCCAAGGGGGAATGCGGTGCATACGCTATCAACAAAGATTGCAGTCTCGGCGATCCGTCTAGGTCCAGCATTTTTGAACCGACTTTACGCCGGCGCTTCCATGCGCCGGTATGCTGGAGCGGATGCATTTCCGATCGGGCAACAACTCCGGCCTTTTTGCGGCGCGGTACTCGCCCCGATGTTGGACTGTTGCTTTCGCGGTCTTTGGCTCGGTGGTAATCGCTCTGAGTTCCCCGAGCCATGCTCAGGCGCCTAATCTGGGTACCGCGGCCGCGTACGCCGTGCTCGCCGGCTCGACGGTCACCAATACCGGCCCTAGCGTCCTCATCGGGGACGTTGGTCTCAGCCCAGGTACCTCGGTCACCGGGTTTCCCCCGGGAATCGTGACCCCGCCAGGAACGACAAATGTTGCCAATGCAGCCGCAGCTACGGCTCAAAGCAACCTCACCACCGCTTATAATACGTTGGCGGGCATGTCTGGAACAAATCTGCCCGCGGGCATTGGCAATCAGGCGCTTAACCCCGGCGTCTATAACTTTAGTTCGTCGGCTCTGTTGACGGGGACGCTCACGCTTAACGCAACAGGCCCTAATTCCACCTTCATCTTCGTCGTCCCGTCCTCGCTCACTACCGCAAGCGCTTCGAAGGTCACCGTGGTCGGCGGCGGGCAAGGCACCGATGTGTTTTGGGTAGTTGGCAGCTCTGCGACGCTCGGCACGGCCACAACGTTTGTCGGCGACATTCTCGCGCTGACGAGCATCACACTGGACACTGGCGCAACTATCTCTTGCGGGAGTGCCTTGGCGCGGAACGGTGCGGTGACTTAGATACCAACCACATTGCGGCCGGGAGCTTAGCTCCATGCACGACGCCGCTAGTGCCAGTCCCGCCGGGGACCCTGCCGCCTGTTGTCGTACCGATTGTGAGTGTACTCACTAATCCCCCCGTTCCGGTGCCGGTGCCGTTCCTTGCCCTCAGCACCCTGTCGCCCGCCGCTCTGACGAATGCGCTGATGCAGCTTTCCGGCGTTGCCGCTACCGGTGTCGCGCCCACAGCCATGCTGGCGATGAATTCGTTCCTGTCCCTGGTGACCAATCCGTTTGCCGACCGCGGCTTGCCGCCGGAGACAACGCCGCCGCCGCTCATTTACAAGACGTTGGCTTTCAACGGTGCCGTCCCCGAGCCAAGTCGCTGGGGCATCTGGGCCACAGCCTATGGCGGCCAACAAAACATCGCCGGTGACTTATTGGCCGGAACTCCCGCGTGGTCGGCGACCACGTTCGGTGCCGTCATGGGCCTCGACTACCGTGCAACGCCTTACACTACGGTCGGCGTCGCGCTCGGCGGCGGTAGCATCAACTTTGGCTTGTCGGGCGATCTCGGCGGCGGAAACGGCCAAATGTTCCAGGCGGCCGTCTACAGCTTGACGCGTGTCAATGCGGCCTATCTCTCGGCCGCGCTGTCCTACGGTTGGTATGATATGTCCACCGACCGAACTGTGACCCTAGCGGGCGGCGAGAATCTCGCCGCCGCTTTTGCCGCCAACGACGTCGGCGGTCGGATCGAGGGCGGCTATCGGTTCGCCATTCCGGGCGTCTTTAACTTGCCGGGGTTCGGGATTACTCCCTACGGCGCGTTACAGGGGCAGTACTTCAAAGCGCCGTCCTACCAAGAGACCGCCGCCTTGGGCGCATCTACTTTCGCGCTTGCCTACAACTCGCAGACGGCGACGATGATCCAGACCGAACTCGGCGCTTGGTTCGACGAGACCATCGCGCTCGACAACGGCGCGGGCCTGGCTCTGTGGACCCGCGCCGCCTGGGCGCACGACCGTTGGTCGGGCATGGACATGACCGCCGGGTTCGAGTCGCTCCCCGGATCGGCCTTCACGGTCATCGGCGCTTTGCCAGGACCGGATTCCGTGCTCGCCTCGGTCGGCGCGGGGATCAGTTTCAAGAATGGGATCTCGCTTGCCGGGGAGTTCGACAGCCAGTTATCCCAGGGCTGGCAGACCTACGGCGGTTTCGCACGGCTGCGCTATACGTGGTGATTTGTCTCGCCACGCGTCAGGCCGCGGGTGCGAGTAGCATGATACTTGCAGTAGACGAGCGGGTCGAGCACACGTTGATCTGGACTCGCATGAAGGCTCGCGAAGAATTGTCCGTTTATTCACACTGCCTCCCAGTCACATCTCCCGCTCCCGTCCCAATGTCGCTTGTGGGTCAAACGCGTCAAATTCGCGATGTCCGCTGTCACGTCCGCTATCCTCGATAGCGGACATTCGCCGGCGTGTTCGGGATGTCCGTTGAGGGCCGATTTTTGTTTGCGAATCCGAACGGAAAGCTACCGTGCAAGGCGACAGCAGGGTACGCGTTGCATCTCTCGTCGACGTCAGCGAGGCTGAGTCGCGGCCCTAGTGGCCAGGAGCTACTTGCCCGAAGAAGCGAGCCGTGACCCAGCAGCAATCAAGGCTGCCATCGAGTGCCTCATATCCGACGTGGTGTTCGAATTGGAGACGGAGAGGTCCGCCCGCAATCAACTTACGAAACGCGTCACCGCCCGACAGCGTGACGCGTGACGAACCCGGGGACCACCGTCTAAATGAGATCAGAACGCCGCTTCCTGAGGTGAAGTTGATGGCGGCCTATCCTTATTGCTGCCTCGCCATTTATGCCCACAGCTCTCTTTTCGGTCTAGGCTGGCGCTTTCGAGGGCAAAACTCGCGTTAGGCGCGTTTGGCCCGGAAAACGTGAGCCACCCTTGGCAGACGTGAAGGTAGAATTCCACCTCGTCTTGTCGTTCGACTTTCATCGGCTCTTGAACTTGGCCGCTTCTTCCGAGCCGCGGGTCGCGTTGCCGGCGCTGTAGGAATGAGCGCCTGTGCCGGCAAGTTTGCCGCTGTCGACGATCAGGTATTCGTCGCGGATCGGACGTTTCTCGAACCAGCATTCGAGGATCTCCCGTGTGCCGGCGGCGTAGCGTGCCTGGGCCGAGAGCGAGGTGCCGGAGATATGCGGGGTCATGCCGTGATGCGGCATGGTCCGCCACGGATGGTCTTTCGGCGCCGGCTGCGGGAACCAGACGTCTCCGGCATAGCCGGCGAGCTGACCGCTCTCCAGCGCCCGCACGACGGCGTCGCGATCGCAAATCTTGCCGCGCGCGGTGTTGACCAGATACGCGCCGCGCTTCATGCGGGCGAACATCTTGTCGTTGAAGAGGTTCTCGGTTTCCGGATGCAGCGGGGCATTGATTGTGACCACGTCGCAGACCGGACCATCTCGGCGGTCGATTTATGAAAAGTGAGGCCGAGTTCTTTCTCGACGCTTTCTGGCAAACGATGCCGGTCGGTGTAATGCAGGTGCATGTCGAAGGGCTTCAGCCGCCGGAGCACGGCAAGCCCGATGCGGCCGGCAGCCACCGTGCCGACATGCATTCCTTCCACGTCGTAGGAGCGCTCGACGCAATCGGCGATGTTCCAGCCGCCTTTGACGACCCACTGGTACGAGGGGATGTAGTTTCGCACCAGACCGAGAATCATCATCACCACATGCTCGGCGACACTGATCGAATTGCAATAGGTGACCTCGGCCACGGTGATGCCGCGATCGATGGCGGCCTGAAGATCGACATGATCCGAGCCGATGCCGGCGGTGATGGCCAGTTTCAGTTTCGGCGCTTTGGCGATGCGCTCCGCCGTCAGGTAAGCCGGCCAGAACGGCTGCGAGATGACGACTTCGGCATCCGCAAGCTCTCGCTCGAACACCGAATTGGCGCCGTCCTTGTCCGAGGTCACGACCAGCTTGTGGCCGCCGCCTTCGAGAAATTTGCGCAACCCCAGCTCGCCGGACACGCTGCCGAGCAGATGCCCGGGAACAAAATCGATCTTTTTCGGCGTCGGCAGGGTCTGGCCGCCGGGATAATGCGTCGAGCTTCGGCAGATCATCGCGCGCATAGGACTTCGGATAGCCGTCGACCGGATCGTCGTAAAGTACGCAAACGACCTTGGACATTTTGTTTCCTCCTTCCACGCAAATCGTCGTTCGCGCGGATTAAAATTCGATCGCCCGGCTCGCGCCTCTCAGCACGCAATCTCTTCGTCAGGGCCGGCCAAGAACAAAGGCAGTGAGCCGCCCCTCATTGTCAGATTGACAAAGGGGGAAGGATCCGAGCCTCGGTTGCAGGAGGCAAATTACTGGCCTCCACCAAAAGGGCTAACCGGCCCTTGATAACGAGCTTTTGGTAGACCTTAGAGACCGCGGAAAAACCCCAGCCTGTGGCCACAGGCTGGGATTCTTTAATACGCGTACGATACACACCAGCTCGGGCGCTTCGGGGGTCGGGGGAGACTAGGAAAGCGCCCTACACTTTCGTAAGCTTCAGCCCAGCGCTTTCCTTTTTCTGTATAAAATAGCTCACTCTGATTCGATTGTGGTCAAAGGGGTAACTTCCTTCACACACGGCACCGCATGTCGTTCCTGGGGTGCATATCCTTCAGCGCCATCGCCGGCGCTTTAGTTCGGCTTTTCGCTCTTTTATCCGCCGAACCAAATATCTTGCCGCATTGCCGTAGGACGGGGTGGACGTGACGGCGTCCCGTTCGGCGTCCCTCATACCGCCAAGAATTTCGCAGGTGAGCTGATTTCTATAGCTGGCATTTGATCCTGACCAAACTTCGTCATCCGATCGAATAGCGTCTGCGCAGCTATGGACTTTCCGTCGAGATCGACCTCTGGCTCGGGGCCGCTTTGACGAATCCAATCGAACGTTCGGACCAGCGCGCGCTGAAACGCCTCGCGATAGGATTCGTCATCGAATGATAGTCGTTTTCGGGCATCAAGATGATCGTGTTCCTTCCAGGTCCCCTTCGTAACGTCGTGATTTAGGCCAGATCAACTATCAGCTCGCCCGCTTTTGTTTCCGATCCGCAGGTGGCTTCTTGCCCGAGCGACGTGCAGGACTAGGTGAAACTTTTCGTCGAGCGTCCCGCGACTCGTTTTCGGCCTTCACGCTTTCGCGCAAGGCATCGCTGGTTCGAAAAAAAATGTCTGCTTTGACCGGAAGCGGACATTGGTTGTAATGGCAAAGGGGTCGCGATGGGCCCACAAGCCGACATCGCGCTCCTGCCCAAAGCAGCCGCGAAGGTTCGAGGGACCGCACCCGGAGCACGGGATGTGACCCAGGCATTCACCCAATCCGCTTTAAAGGCGGAGCTTGCCACTTTCCGTCCAGCGCTTCTGCTTTTGGCCAGTAGAGGCGCATGACAACGAGGAACGGTCCTTCGGACGAGGGCAGCCAGTTAGCCTCCTTGTCGGCACCGGGGGATTTTGTTTTGGAAGTAGAGCGTAAATCCGCCGTCGGCATCCTTTTTGAATTGATCATCGGCGCGCTCGGCGTCACTCGCATTGGCGCGCACGCCGGCCCAGCGATCGTGGGCAATTTCGGCGGCGGCCGTTTCTTCAACTACACGGCCTATGGCGACACTATCAACGTCGCGGCACGGCTGGAAACCGCCAACAAACGACACGGCACCCGCATCTGCGTCAGCGCAACGCTGCCAGCGAAGGTGGAGGAGTTTCGCGGCCGACCGGTTGGCGATCTAGTGCTGCGTGGCAAGACCGAGGCTCTGCGCGTTTTTGAACCCCTGCGCCGCGACCAATTCTCTGGCGACGAATAGCTTTCTGGAAGCCTTTGCTAAACTCGAAGCGAATGATCCCTCCGCGCTGGCGGCCTTTGCCGCGCATGTCGTAAGCGCCCCGAAGATCAGCTTCCCAGCTTTCGTTTGAGACGACTTTTGAACGGCGCGACTGGCACACGAATCACGATGGACTGAATTCCAACCTGCGCTGCTCGCAAGTCCGGGAATTCATGCTGTTGACGGCTCCTCCACCGGCACGTGAGTCCACAGATAAGGGCGCTGATAATGCAGGGTTCTTCTGCTCGAATTTTTGCATGCGGGAGTCTGGTTTCGGCCCATTTCGACGGATGCGACGACGCAAACCTGATGTCGGCTTTCGAGGCACAACGGAAGTCGGGAGCATCGGGGTGAAACCCCAATTTCGTCGCGCGAAAGAGAACCGCGTTGGATGGTCAGGTATAGCCTTTGGAATATCAGCGGAACGTGCGGATCGATGTCTCAACTCACCACGAGGTACCAAGGTGTCGCGACGAGCCCACACAACCGTCCTACCGTCTCACTGCCGCTTTCTCAAATAGGCAGCGTAGCTCTGGCTTTTAGCCGCCAAGCTTTCCGTCCCAAACGCGCCCGCCGGGTTTGATCTGCCCGGCCCGGCCGGCGGTTGCTTGGACAGACGCGGCAGGCAGGGCTCTAACTAGGATTCGGACTGATCGGTGCGCGAGAGAACGCTACGTGGCTAGTCGCGTCGGCGGGGCTTTTTCGTAAAACACTTGTCGCCGAACTTTACAGCCTCCGGCCCCCAAGTCTCTAGGGCGTGTCGTCTAGCGGCGGCATATCCGTATTGAGCCACCGCCTGTCTTAACTCCTCACATTGCGCCGGATCGTATCGACTTAGGCCGGTGCCCCCGAAGGGCTTCGGACGAGCTTGGTGCACCAGCTCATCAAAGCATGCTCGATGTCGGTGATGGGTCAAGCGCGACCGGGTCGAGCGATCAGTATTTGCTTAGTTTTTTAGGGTCCTCAAGCCAGCGTGCCGCTTGCACCACGTACCACCCTGCCAGCGTGTGCCGTTGCCGTTGATCGGCCGATTGATATTGATGTTGTTATTATTCCCAATTGACGCTGCCGCCCCAGTACCCGCCGCCGCCAGCCCAGCGACCCAAGGCATAACCGGCACCAAAAGCGATACCGCCGGCGTTTCTCTTCTTTCGAGGTAGAAACGAATAAGGAATCCAGTTGATCGCAACTCGTCGCCTTCGCGGTTGCTTTGGGCAGGAGCGCGATGTCGGCTTTTGGCCCTTTTCGGAAGTCCAGTCACGTCGCGTTGATGTCCGAACTGCGGCTGTAACGCGGACATCGGGATCGCTTTCGACTAAGCGACCTTTATGTCGGCTGCTCGGTCAGTCGCAGCGGCACCTGTTTGCCGCCGACAATCTGTTCAACGTGAGCGCCCCATCGATCTAGTGCGTCCTTGCGCTCGGCCAAGAAATCGTGCCGCTGATAGACAGCAGCGACCCCAGAAATTGTGCCGGCTTGGTGATTGAGTATTTTATCTGCCACGTGAGGCGGGACCCCCAATCGGGCCATTCCGGATACGATGGTGCGCCGCAGGTCGTGAAGCCGCCAACCGGCAACATCCGAGAGCTCGTCGAGCTTCTCTTTGCCCTTTCCTGAACCCCTGAAAGTTTTTGCCTCTGGAAGTCGCGAACACGAACTCGCCGGCCGGGCATGATGCAACGACCCTCCAGGCTTGTTCTGACAGGTGGACGATGTGAGCCTTCTTATTTTTGGTCCGCGATCCTGGAATGGACCAGGTTCGTGTTCTTTCGTCGATTTCGTTCCACCTGAGCTTAGCGACTTCCTCTCGGCGCTGGCCGGTTAGCGCTAGAAACTCGACGATTGGGCCATACGGCCTCGAGGTGTTTCGTGCTGCCAGAATAATGGCTGCAAGCTCGTCATCGGTGAGAACGCGATCACGACTCGTTTCTCTATAGCTGGACACAATCCCTTCCGCCGGAGAGAAATCGATCACCGCGCGTCCGACACACCAGCGAAAGAATGTCTTTAGCGTCTTAAGCAATCTGTACCCAGCGTGGGCATTGCGCTGTGAAATCTTGCTGACGAGATCACTGACATCGCGCTTCTTGATTTCGTGAATGCTCTTGGTCCCCCAATAAGGAACGACGTCGCGGCGGAGCAGGCTCGATATTCGCTTGCTGGTGCCGGTTTGAGAAACGTGGTCTCGGATGAACGTCTCGATCAGATCTTCAACCTGATCGACGACGAGCCGACGGCGCGTCTGTTTTTTTCTTCAGCGGGATCTCTGCCATCGAGCCGCGCCGCGAAGATCTTTTGCGCTTGAGCACGGGCCATCGGTAGCGTGATGCGTCCATAAGGTCCGATGGTGTATTTACGAAGCCTCGAGCCGGCGCCTGCGACTCTATACATGACGAGAAACACCTTCCGTCCCTTCGGCGTCACCTTCACGCCAAACCCCGGCAGACCAGCATCCCAATAGACGACGTCCTTCGATTGGATCGGCAGGTCATCGATCGCGGATTTCGTCAAGCGGAGACGAGGCACGATGCCCTCTTGGCGTTACCTTACCTCCACATAGGTAGCACCGACGGGGAAACGACGGAATATCCGAGGAACGATTGTCCACTTGGGCCACAGCAATTGCGCATCAAAATCAACAATTGGGAATGAGCAGGGACGTCGGCAAACCCTAATCCCGAGTCCGCCCGGGAGCGGGAGTGACAAACTCCCACGCGCGGGGACCGCATCTCGCTCACGTCAGTTCGCGTCACCGGTTGACGTCCCTTACAAAGAACGAGACGGCGCGGTTAGCCAACGAGAGTACTACGTCTCAAGAAAAGCAGCGTTTACGAGAAGTGGCGCAACAAGCCTTGAAAAGCGTCAAAAGCTTTGCTGGTGCGCCTGACTCTAACACCATATGGGTGCTCGTCGCGACCTGAACCGCCGCTATCTCGTCTACAACCAAAAGTATAAATACGTGGATGCCCGGCACAAGGCCGGGCATGACGATTAGCTCTGCACCATCTTGATGCATAATGATCCGGCAACCCACGCGGCATCCGGACGATTCGCCGGACCATGCCCCCACCCGCCCCCTCCGCCGAAGTCGGCAAGCTCGCGCAAGGCATCCGCGCCGGCGATCGCAGCGTGCTGTCGCGCGCCATTACGCTGACCGAGAGCAAGCGCGCCGATCACCGCCGCACCGCCACCGCGCTGACGCAGGCGCTGCTGGACGCGACCGGCAAAGCGATCCGGGTCGGCATCACCGGCGCGCCGGGCGTCGGCAAATCGACCACCATCGACGCGCTCGGCACCATGCTGACCGGCAAGGGCCACAAGGTCGCGGTGCTCGCGGTCGATCCGTCGTCGCGACGCACCGGCGGCTCGATCCTCGCCGACAAGACGCGCATGGCGCAGCTTGCCAACGACGCCAACGCCTTCATCCGCCCCTCGCCCGCCTCCGGCACGCTCGGCGGCGTCGCGGCGAAAACCCGCGAGACCATGCTGCTGTGCGAGGCCGCCGGCTACGACGTCATCCTGGTCGAGACGGTCGGCGTCGGCCAGTCGGAGATCGCGGTCGCCGACATGACCGATTTTTTTCTGGTGCTGATGCTGCCGGGCGCCGGCGACGAATTGCAGGGACTGAAGAAAGGCGTGGTCGAACTCGCCGACATGATCGCCGTCAACAAGGCCGACGGCGACAACATCGTGCGCGCCAAGGCCGCGGCGGCCGAATACCGCGCCGCGCTGCATATCCTCTCGCCGCGCTCGCCGCACTGGTCGCCGCCGGTCGTCACCTATTCGGCGCTGACCAAAGACGGCATCGACAAGATGTGGGCGCAGGTTCTCGAGCATAAGGAGAAGCTGTCGGCGGCGGGCGAGCTTAGCGTCCGCCGCGGCGAGCAGCAGGTGAAATGGATGTGGGAGATGCTGGAAGAGCGGCTGCTGGCGCCGCTGCGCTCCGAGCGGTCGCTCAAAGACGCGCTGCCGCGCATCGAGGCCGAAGTCGCCGCCAGCCGGCTCGCGCCCAACGCCGCGGTCGAGGAAATCGCCGAGATGCTGGAGCGGCGGCGTTGAATTATTCTTGGCGCATGATCTTTTCCGAAAACCGGTATCCACTTTTGGGATGTGCGCCCGGCCTAGTCGGTGTCCATGTCGCGGCGGTCGTACCAGGTGGCGGCTTTGAAACCGACCGCTTCGCCGATGCTCCTGGCCTGCTCGCCAAATAACTCCAATTGCGTCTGCACGAATTCGGTCTGAATGCGGACGATGTCGCTGAAATCCCTGGCGTGGCTGAGCTTCTGAACGAACTCGTAGGTATTAGCGAGATTCTTCTGCGCCGAACTTTTGAATTTCTCGCCCCATTCGGTGCCGCCCGACGGATAGGACGAAATGACCTTCTGAACGAAAATGAAATAGCCATCCACCGCCGAACGGGCCTGCTCCATGGTCTGCTCGACGACGCGCTGCGCCTGCCCGTTCACGTCTGCCAGGGGTGGTTTGACCTCCCGTACCATCGCAGTCTCCAACGCCGGGTTTAAGAGGTCGCGTGACGGGCGCGGCGCACACCCGCAAACGAAATATAGATATTCCCTTTCCGGGGAGGGAGTATCGCTTTTCCAAAAAATCTAAGCCGTCGGCGATAGCTCAATAACGAATATCCGATGCGCCGAAAACGGGCACCCCCGCAGGTTTTCCTCGCCCCGGCGGGCCAAATTTGCAAAACTCAACGCCAGCCGGAGACATCATCAATGCCACTCACGCTCTATCACAACGACATGTCGGTCTGCGCCCAGAAGGTTCGGCTTTGCCTCGCGGAGAAGCAACTCGCCTACGAGGACAAACATCTCAACCTGCGCGCCGGCGACCAGAAGAAACCGGAATACCTTGCGCTCAATCCGAACGGGTACGTGCCCACCCTGGTGCACGACGACTTCGTGGTAATCGAAATCCACGGTGATCTGCGAGTATCTCGATGACGCCTTCCCCGCTCCGCCGCTGAAGCCCGCCGACGCCAAAGGGCGCGCCCGCATGCGCGGCTTCACCAAATTCATCGACGCGGCGATTTTTCCGGCGACCGCGACGGTGTCGCAGTCGATCGCCTTCCATCATCAATACAAGCCGGAGGTTTACGAGACGATGGAAAAAGCCCGCCCGGGATGGCTCGCCAACTTCCGGCAACTGCAAAAGGGCACCGAGAACCCGGCGTTTCCCGCCGCGATCGTGCGGCTCGACAAGATGATCGCGGATATGGACAAGGCGCTCGCCGGCCACGGCGGTCCCTGGCTCGTGGGCGAAACCTATTCGCTGGCCGACGTCGGCTACGCACCCTACGTCACGCGGCTCGATCACCTGAAATTCCTCGGCGGCATGGTCGAGAAACGCCCGCGGGTCGCCGCGTGGTACGAGCGCCTACGCGCACGGCCGTCCTATCAGGAGGCGCTGGCGAAATGGTTCAATCAAAAGTACCTGCCGCTGATGGACGAGAAAGGCAGCGAAGCGTGGCCGCGGGTGCGTGAACTCCTCGCGGCGTGAGCCACTAAGTCGAGAAGCTCGTAGGATGGGTTGAGTGAAACGAAACCCATCATGCAGCCTTCGAGGTTCGCCGATGGGTTTCGCAAGCGCTCAACCCATCCTACGAGCTTTTCGCATGCTTCTGGGAAACATGCGCTGATGAATATCCTGCTCCTCGGCTTCGGACCGTTTCCCGGCGCGCCAAGGAATCCCAGCGCGATTTTGGCGGAGCGGCTGGCGCACCGGCGGCGTCCGGCGCTCGCGGACACAGTAAGCACCGCGCACGTGTTCGCCACGGCGTACGCGGCGGTCGACCGCGAGCTGCCGAAATTATTCGCCGCCAAGCCCGATATTGTTCTGATGTTCGGGCTCGCGGCGCGGCGGCGGCATCTTTGCATCGAGACGCGGGCGCGCAATGCGCGCTCGATCTTGTTTCCGGATGTGTGCGGCTACCGGCCGGCGCGCAGCGTCATTGTCCCGAGAGGACCGGCGGCGCGCCGCGGCACTGCGCCCTTCGCGCGTTTACTCGCCGCGGCGCGGACAAACCGCATGCCTTCGCGCCTGTCGCGCGACGCCGGCCGCTACGTCTGCAACTACTCCTATTGGCGCGCGCTTGAGCTTGCCGGCCGCGGAAGCCGTCCGCTTGTCCAGTTCATTCACATTCCGCGCGTCAGATTCGGGCTCGCGTCCCAAGCGGAACAAGAACCACCGCGCGCCACCGTTTCATACCGCGCTCGTCGGCCGCCGAAAATGTTCTGATCGCGCTGATAGCGGCGCGGCGCCAACTGCGCGTGCGCCACGCTTCAGGGTGAGGCGCGCAGTTTCGCTCCCGGCCAAAGGCCCGGCGCGGCACGCCGGTATTGCGGCGGATGCGTCACCTCCCCGCCCAATGCGTCCGCCGCGTGCCAGCCCCAGTGCGGATCGTCGAGAAACGCGCGCGCCAGCGCCACCATGTCGGCTGCGCCTTCCGCGACAATGCTCTCCGCCTGCTTGGGATTGGCGATCAGGCCAACGACCCGCGTGGCAAGGCCGGCGTCGCGGCGGATCTGGCGGGCAAGCGGAACGTTGTAGCCGGGCTCGGCCGGGACACTCGCCTGACCCTGCGTGCTGACGCCGCCGGAGGACACGTCCACATAATCGAGCCCGGCTTCCTTCAGCGCGTTGGCGAGCGCCACGGCGTCTTCGACGGTAAGCCCGCCGTCGAGCCAATCGCTGCCGGTGATGCGCGCGCCGAGCGGCGTTCCGCGCGGCACGATCTCGCGCACGTCACGCGCGACCTCGAGCGGAAAGCGCATGCGGGCTTCCAGTGAGCCGCCCCAGGCGTCGTTGCGTTTGTTGGAAATCGGCGAGAAAAAGCCGTGCAGCAAATAGCCGTGCGCCATGTGCAATTCGACGGCATCAAAGCCGATGCGCACCGCGCGCCTTGCCGCCTCGACGAAGCACTTTCGCACATGCGCCATGTCGGCTTCGCTCATGGCGCGAGGCGTATGCCAGTCCGGGCCGAACGGGATCGCCGATGGAGCGATGGTCGGCCACGGATCTTCGGCCGCCGGCAACGCCTTGCCGCCTTCCCACGGCCGCTGCGCCGACGCTTTCCTTCCGGCGTGCGAGAGCTGGATGGCGAGTTTGGCGCTGCCGATGCGCCGGCAATGCGCCACCACGCGATCGAGCGCGGCCTCGCAGGCGTCGGAGTAAAGCCCGAGACAGCCGTGGGTGATGCGGCCGGAACGTTCGACGTGCGTGGATTCGACGACCAGCAAACCGGCGCCGGAATTCGCCAGCATGCCGAGATGCGTCATGTGCCAGTCGTTGGCGACGCCGTCATCGGCGCTGTACTGGCACATCGGCGAGACGACGATGCGGTTGGCGAGATTAAGGTCGGCGAGCCGGTAAGGCGAAAAAAGTGCGCTGGTCATGCCATGTCATATCGGCGGTGATTGGTGTTGCGCAACGTCCGGTCCGCGTGCGCCGGTTACAGCCGCACCCGCAACAGATGCGCCAGCTCGCCGACGATGCCGCGGCGGAACAACAGCACGCAGATCACGAAAATCGCGCCCTGGATCACCAGCACCCATTGGCCGAACGGCGCCAGGTAATTCTGCATGCCGACCACGGCAAAGGCGCCGACCACCGGCCCGAGCATGGTGCCGAGCCCGCCAAGGAGTGTCATCAGCAGCACGTCGCCCGACATGGTCCAGTGCACGTCGGTCAGCGAGGCGAGCTGGAATACGAGGGCTTTCATTGAACCCGCCAGCCCCGACAACGTCGCCGACAGGATAAAGGCGACGAGCTTGTAGCGCTCGGTGCGAAACCCGAGCGAGACGCAGCGCTGCTCATTCTCGCGGATCGCTTTGAGGACTTCGCCGAACGGCGAGTTGACGACTCGGTAGATGAAAAGAATCCCGGCGACCACGACCACCAGCACGAAGGCGTACATGGTCATCTCGTGCGAAAGATCGAAAAATCCGAACAAACGCCCGCGCGGCACGCCCTGGATGCCGTCTTCGCCGCCGGTAAATTTCGCTTCCAGCGCGAAGAAGTACATCATCTGCGCCAGCGCCAGCGTGATCATGGCGAAATAAATGCCCTGCCGGCGAATGGCGAGCGCGCCGACAATGACGCCGAGTCCCCCAGCTGCGACCGCGCCCAAAATCACCGCGAGTTCCGGCGGCCAGCCCCAGGTTTTGGCCGCGTAAGCGGTGAAGTAGCTCGCCCAGCCGAAGAACAGCGCGTGACCGAACGACGCAAGTCCGACATAGCCGATCAACAAATTGAAGGCGCAGGCAAACAGCGCGAAGCACAACGCCTTCATCAGAAAGATCGGATAAAAGAAAAACGGCGCAACGGTAAAAAAAACGATCATCACGACAATCGCGATGCTCAAGCTTGCATCGCTGTCGCGGCGGCTCGCGAGCTTTGGCGGGTCGAGAACGCGCTCGGTCATGCGGTCCGACCAAATAGACCGGCCGGGCGCACCAGGAGCACGATGGCCATAATGACGAAAATCACCGTGTTCGAGGCTTCCGGATAAAACACTTTGGTCAGGCCCTCGACAATGCCGAGCGTGAAGCCGGTGACAATGGCGCCCATGATCGAGCCCATGCCGCCGATCACCACCACGGCGAACACAACGATAATGAGATCGGATCCCATCTGCGGCGAGACGTTGTAGATCGGCGCCGCCATCACGCCGGCCAGCGCGGCGAGGCCGACACCAAATCCGTAGGTCAGCGTCACCATGCGCGGCACGTTGATGCCGAAGGCACGCACCAGCACCGGATTTTCCGTGGCTGCGCGCAAGTACGAGCCGAGCCGCGTCCTCTCGATCCCGAACCAGGTGGCAAGGCATACCGCAAGCGACAGCACAATCACCCAGCCGCGATAATTGGGAAGAAACATGAAGCCGAGATTGCGGCCGCCACTTAGCGCGGCCGGCACCTGGTACGGCAGGCCCGATGAGCCGTAGTAATTGCGGAACAGGCCCTCGATCACCAGCGCTAGTCCGAAAGTCAGAAGCAGCCCGTACAGCGGATCGAGCTTACGCAGGTGCTGAAGGAAAACCCGCTCGATGATGATGCCGGTTATCCCGATCAGTATCGGCGCAATCACCAGCGCCGCCCAATAATTGATGCCGGCATATTGCAGGAGCAAATAAGCGGCAAACGCGCCCATCATATACTGCGCGCCGTGGGTGAAATTGATGATGTTGAGCATGCCGAAAATCACGGCAAGCCCGAGACTCAACAGCGCATAGAACGAGCCGTTGATCAGCCCGAGCAGCAATTGTCCGAACAGCGCCTGCGAGGGGATGCCGAAAATCTCAAACATGCTTTCCCCCCTCCCCGCCGCTTCGCGTCAGACCCGAACCGCTATCGTGCGGTTTGGAAATCGGGAAGCGCGCGAAAGCGCCTCCCCCGATTTCCCCTTTGGCGAAGCGTTCGCGCGACGTCAGCCGCTGACCAGCGGGCAATTGCCATCCTTGAGCGGACGGAATGCTTCGTCCGCCGGGATGGTCGCGCGCAGTTTGTAATCGTCGCCCGGATATTTGGATTCTTCCGGCTTCTTCACTTCGAACAGATAAGCGTTATGAAGCTTGCGGCCGTCGGCGCGGATGGTGCCCTTGCCATAGAGCGGATCGTCAGTCGGCATTTCCTTCATCTTGGCGACAACCGCCTTGCCGTCGGCGGCGCTTTTAAGCTCCGCAACCGCCTTCAAATAATGAGTAACCGAGGAATAGACGCCGGCCGGCACCATGCTGGGAAATTTGCCGGCTCGCCCGGAGGCCACCTGCCACCGCTTGGTCCACGCGCGGTTGGCGTCCGTCATGTCCCAGTAGAACGTCTCGGTGAGAACGAGCCCCTGCGCAGTTTTCAATCCCAGCGCCTCGATGTCGTTGATGAACACGAGGAGCCCCGCGAAGTGCTGGCCGCCGGCGGTAATGCCGAATTCGGCGCCCTGTTTGATGGAATTGACTGTGTCGCCGCCGGCGTTCGCCAACCCGACGATTTTGGCCTTGGAGGCCTGCGCCTGCAGCAGGAACGAAGAGAAGTCAGGCGTATTGAGCGGCACGTTCACCTGGCCCAAAACCTTGCCGCCGTTTTTCTCGACGACCGCGGCGGTATCGCGCTCGAGCGCGTGGCCGAACGCGTAGTCGGCGGTCAGGAAGAACCAGGTGTCGCCTCCGGTTTTGACCACTGCCTTGCCGGTGCCGTTCGCCAGCATCCAGGTGTCGTAGGTCCATTGCACGGAATTCGGCGAACACTTCGGTCCGGTGAGATCGGAGCTGGCAGGACCCGAACCGAGGAACACCTTGTTCTTCTCGCGCGTGACTTCATTGATCGCGAGCGCGACGCTTGAGGTCGGCACGTCGGCGATAACGTCGACATGATCGACGTCGTACCACTGCCGCGCCAGATTGGCGCCGATATCCGGCTTGTTCTGGTGATCGCCGCCGATGACTTCGACTTTCATGCCGTGCGCCGCGGGATTGAAATCCTCGACCGCCAATTTGGCGGCCGCGACCGAACCGACGCCGCCAATGTCGGAATAAAGACTCGACATATCGGTCAGCACGCCGATTTTGACCGGGATTTCGCTTTGCGCGCGCGCGGCCGCGGTTGCGCCGGCAAAGACGGCGATCGCGAGCGCTAAGGTGGGTGTGAGCCTCATTTGGACATTCTCCCTGTTGCGAGCTGCGCCCCGCATTGTTGGTTCCTTGATATCAAACTCCGAGATACTCGTGCAGTTTTTCGGTGTTGTTCTTTAGTTCACCGGCGGCAAAATGATCGATGATCCGTCCGTGTTCCATGACGTAGTAACGGTCGGCCAGCGTCGCGGCAAAGTGGAAGTTTTGTTCCACGAGCAGAATGGTAAAGCCCTGCGCCTTGAGGCTGCCGATGGTGTCGCCGATTTGCTTGATGATGACGGGCGCAAGCCCTTCGGTAGGCTCATCGAGCAGAAGAAGCCGCGCGCCAGTGCGCAAAATTCGGGCAATTGCCAGCATTTGCTGCTCGCCGCCAGAAAGTTTTGTTCCCTGACTCGACAAGCGTTCGCGCAGATTGGGAAACAGCGCGAAAATTCGCTCAAGATCGAGGCCGCCGGGGCGCACCTGCGGCGGCAACAGCAAATTCTCCTTCACATCAAGGCTCGAAAAGATGCCGCGCTCCTCCGGGCAAAACGCGATCCCTGAGCGCGCGATGGCGTCGGAGGACCGATTGATCAATTCGGCGCCTTCATAGCGGACCGAGCCGGTTCGGCTTTCGATGATGCCCATGATCGCCTTGAGCGTCGTCGTCTTGCCGACGCCGTTGCGCCCGAGCAAGGTCACGACCTCGCCGGCGCGAACCTCGAAGTCAGCGCCGTGCAGCACATGAGACTCGCCGTACCATGCCTGCAAGTCTTTGACCGTAAGCAGCGCGGTCGCCTCAGGCATGACCGGTCCCAAGGTAGGCCTCGCGCACGGCCGGATCGTTCGACACGGTCTGGTAGTCTCCCTCCGCCAATACCTGCCCCCGGGTCAGCACGGTGATGCGATCGCACAGATCGGCGACGACGCTCAGATTGTGCTCGACCATCAGCACAGTGGCATTGGCGGCCGCGGCGCGGATCAGTGCGCTGATGCGCTCGATGTCCTCGCGGCCCATGCCGGCCATGGGTTCGTCGAGCAGCAACAATTCCGGAGCAAGCGCCAGCGTCGTTGCGAACTCGAGCGCGCGTTTGCGGCCGTACGGCAGCTCGACCGCCGGCGACCGCAGATATGGGGCGAGCCCGACGTCGGCGATCAGCGCCTCAGCCTGGTCGTCGAGCATGCGGAGCAAACGCTTGGAGCGCCAAAAATCAAACGAGTGCCCGCGCCGGCGCTGCAACGCGATCCGAACGTTTTCCAGCACCGTCAGATGCGGAAATACCGCGGAGATCTGGAACGAGCGGCCGAGCCCCAGCCGCGCCACGTCGGCAGGCCGAAGCGCGGTGATATCTTTGCCGGCGAAGAAAATGCGTCCCCGCGTCGGCGATAAGAACTTGGTCAACAGGTTGAAGCAGGTCGTTTTGCCCGCGCCGTTGGGACCAATCAGGGCGTGGATGCTGCCACGCCGGATGCTCAAATTGACCGAACGCACGGCCAGAAAACCGGCGAATTCCTTGGTCAAATCCTCGGTTACTAGAATCGGCTCTTCGGCCACCAGTTCCTCCCGGCCGATATTTTCGGCGGCTTCCGGACGGGCGTAAAGAGAACAAATGCAAATTAACCAAGGGCGCGGCATTTTGCGCGCGGTCGGCGTTCCCTATATTAACCGCCGACACATCGGAAGCGCAGGCTATTGCCTATATTTATCCATTCCAGCCGCCCGATTGCCGTGCGGCCACCCACGGAGCCACGTCATGAAAATCAGCGCACGCAATCAGATCAAGGGAAAGATCTTGGAAGTGAAAAAGGGCGCCACGACGGCCCACATTCGCCTCGAAATCGGTCCCAACCAGGTTATTACCTCGTCAATCACCAACGAGGCGGTCGATGAGCTCGGACTAAAAGCCGGCATGACGGCGTTTGCCGTGATCAAGGCTTCGGAAGTAATGATAGCGGTCGACTAACCCGCAGCGTGGGTGCGCATCATGAAAGCCGCCATTGTTCTCTTGACGTGCTGCATGCTTGCAGCGCCCGCGTTCGCCGAAGAGCCCGTCGGCTGCGATAAATTTACCTGGCCGCTCGACAAGGAGCGCGCTCTTCTCACCAGCGCCGACACCATCACCGTGGCGTCGGGCATGAAGCTCGCGCTGCCTCTGCCCGTCGCGGTGACCATCGATCTGGTGCAGTTGGCGGACGCGAAGTTGCCGATGGCGCCGGAGCGCGCGCCCAAGAAGGCGGACTCGTTTGCCGGCTTTATTTCCGTGCCAGCCCCGCCGCAAGCCGGCAGCTACAAAGTCACGCTGTCGTCGGAGGCGTGGATCGACGTGGTGCAAGACGGACACTATTTGAAATCGACCGCGCACGCCGGGGCTTCGGGCTGCGCGGGGATGCGCAAAAGCGTCAAATTCAATCTCGACGCCACCCCGTTTAACGTTCAACTCAGCAATGTGCCCGCCAACAAAATCGGCGTCGTGATCACCAGCGATTAGGGCGTGTACCCATAAAGCGACCGTTGCGACGTCCGCTTCCGAGGAAAAACTGAGCACCGCAAGAGCTATGTGAACGGGTCGAAAATGATCCGGAACGGACGTCGGCAGCAACGCCAGCGACGGCACCGCGGTTCATCCCTCAGCCCCCGGGGCCGTCCGTCATGATGTAGCCCATCAGGTCGCCAACTTTGTGCTCCAAATTTCGGATGATGTCCTTGACGACGTCTCCAATCGAAATCACGCCCACGACCTTGCCAGCGTCCAGCACTGGCAGATGGCGAAAGCCGCGCGCAGCCATCATTGCCATGCAGCGTTCCAGTTGGTCGTCCGGCTTGACCGTCACCGGGTCGCCCGTCATCACTTGGCCCACCGGAGTCTGCTTCGCATCGAGCCCCGGCAGCAGCACTTTGATGGCGCAGTCACCCTGGGTCACGATACCGACCAGGACGTCGTCGTCGATGACCAGCACCGACCGGACCCGGTTGTCGCGCATCTGGCGCAAGGCTTCGACGACCATGTCGCCGGAACGAACATGGATCAGGGCGCCACTCTTCTGAGCCAGAGCGTCTTTGACTGTGTTCATCGGGTCTCCTCTTGTGGACCCTGTCCTAGCCCGCCTAAGTGATATTCATTGAAGGTAGACCCCGCTTGTTCAGCATAGCGCACTAGGTGGCTATCAATCGAGGGGCTCGGTCGCATCGCGTCGCATCATTGCCGACGAAGTGCTCTTCTTACGCAACTTCCCCTCAAATTATGAGGCATTGTCAAATCATTAACCTACCGAAAAGGCTTGATCTTTATTATCGCGCGCCAACGAACCCGCGAGCGGCGACCCTTGATAAATCAGGCTTTGGCGATAATCCGCCGCTGGACCTATGTCGTAGCGGCCGGAGCGGTTGGACTTATTGTCGTAACCGCCGGCCTGATGCTGCTCGGCCTCGACGGATTCCGGCGGGCGGCAGACACCTTCCCTCTCGCCGGTCCTGTTGTCCTCTTTATCGCGATCTCGGGCATTGGCGCGTTCTTGGCGCTCGCACAAGAAAACCGCAGTTTGTCCGTCGCTAAGTCTGCACTCAATAATATGAATCAGGGCCTGTGCATGTTCAACAGCTCGGGACAGCTGCTGCTCTGCAACCGGCCCTACGTCGAAATGCATATGCTTCGGGACGATCAATTGCGAGCGGGAATGCCGCTGCGGGAAATGCTTGAGATCAGACAGGAACATGGCACGTTCGTCGGCGACGCAGATCAATATACCGCCGAATGCTTGAAGTTCGCTGCGGAGCGGCGCACGCAAAGGCGGATGACCAAATTCAAGGACGGCCGCACCATTGCCTTGGCCATGCGGCCACTTCCCAGCGGCGGATGGGTGACGACGCACACCGACGTCACAGAACAATTCGCCGCGGAGCAGGAGCGAGACGCGCTCCGGCAACGTGAGGAAGCGCGTCGCGCTGCTGAGACGCGCATCGCCTCATTTCGAGGTCGGGTGGAGAAAGTCATCGATATTGTCGCTCAGAGCGCTGCTGCCATGAAGGCGGCGGCTCAAAGCCTCTTGATCAGCTCCGATCACACCTTGCGGCGCACAGAAGGCGCGATGGAGGGATCGAACGCGGCGTCCGCAAATGTCGTAACCGCTGCGGCAGCAACCGAGGAATTGTCCACTTCAATCAAAGATATCAGCCGTCAGCTCACTCAGGCGAGCGAAGTGGCGCAGAGCGCCGCGGCCGGCGCCACTGCCACGAATGACGATATAGAGACTTTTGCCCGCGTAGCGCAGCGCGTCGGTGACGTTGTTAAGCTCATTGAGGATATTGCAGGGCAGACCAATCTTTTAGCGCTCAACGCGACCATTGAAGCAGCGCGAGCGGGCAACGCTGGCCGCGGCTTCGCCGTCGTAGCTTCAGAAGTGAAATCCCTGGCGGTCCAGACAGCAAAAGCGACCAAAGAAATAGCAGACGAGATTTCCTCGGTACAGAGTTCGACCGGAGATGCTGTCACAGCCATTCGAGCAATCACCCAGCGAATGCAGGACATCAACGTTCACACCGCCGAAGTTGCTGGAGCTATCGGGCGACAAGAAATGGCGACTGGAGAGATTTCACATAGCGTCGCCAGCGCTGCAGCCGGCGCCAAAGCCATTGTCATGGCGCTTGGCGAGGTAGCGGGCGGCGTCACGCGTACCCGCGAATCTGCTCAAACGGTGCTCGCTGCGTCAGACGAAGTCGAACATGCGACCGCGAGCTTGCGCAGCGAAATTGAAGAGTTTCTAGCGACCGTGGCCGCTTAGGGGCCAGTGGCGGGAAGGCGAGATCGCGCGCTGCTCACAGCAGCGATGACCTTCACGCATTTGGTTTCTCTTTTTGCCTGTTATTAATCTCAGTGGCCATTCCCTAGAGTGCGGTTCTATTATTTAGGCCGGATCCGGAGGCCACGATAAGCCTGTCCGCACTGCGCTTTATCGTTATTTTATGCGTTGGCTTAGTCGCCGCATATTGGATCGATCACGTTTACTACGGCGGGGCTTACGGTCGCCCTGCCGTCGATATGTTTCGGCAGATCATCGCAGCTACAAGTAGGCTGCTTCGGTTTTCGGCGGGAGCACAAAACATTCAGCGCGTGCTAAAATGGATTTGGACGATGTTCCCGGGGAATGGCTCGGCGCATTAGACGCGGAAGGACGCGACGCCACCGAAAGGGCATCAGCGGAAGCAATCCGTCAAATGGCTTTCTGCCAAGCCAAAGCATAAGACCAACAGTAAAGCCCGATGAGCCGCTTGGTAGCACTGTGTTTCCTGGCAAATCTTCTCGCGTTTGGCGGCGTCGCCCGCGCGGACGATCTAGCGTCGTGCATCAATCGGTGTGAGGAATTGTGCGCGTACTTTCCAAACAATCCGGAATGTAAGGCGCAGGCGGCGAGGTGTGTGTTCAGGTGCAAAGGCTCGAAAAACCCCCACTAACGCGCATCACCCTAAAGCCAGACGATCACCTCGGCGCCCGTCGTTGGAGAAACGCCACGTAAACGACGAGAGCCAGCGAAGAAACGAGCGCAAGAACGAGCGTGCTGACAGAAGACCGCAGGAACAACGCGACCGTGGCAGTGTTTCGGCTGACGGGTGAGGAGCCGGCCAGCTCGATCAGAGTCATCCCGCCCTGACGGTCGACGGTGAAGACGCCGAGATCCGTGATCACCAATGTCGACCACGCCGGCGCCTGGCCGTGAATTGGCTGCTTCGCGCTTCGCGCGAGCGTCAGCCGGACCCCTTCGTTTGCCGCCCCGCCGGCGCGTATTCACGCCCCCGCATTATAAGGTATCAACTTGCCGCCGATCGGAACGTTGGGATCTTCCGAGTTCTCGATCACAAGTTGCTCGACGTTGAACTTACTGCCTGGCTTGGTCTTTTGATATTGCGTCCCTACGAATCGCGTTGTGGCGATGACGTGAGGCATCGGCCCGGAATTAAAGTCGATTTCACCCACTGTGGTGATTGTCTTCAACGTACTTATCGACTTTGCCAAGCCAGCTTTGTCGAGCGGGTCGGTGGTTGATTTGAGCGCTGCGACGCCGGCGTCGAAAACCGCCATGCTGCTGCCGAGCTGCATCGTCACCTGCTTACCCGATGCATTCTCGTAGCCTTCGGCTAATTCGTTCGAAGTTAACCCGGTCACCGGCGACTTGTACGGGAACGCCCGGTTCCATGGCGCGGCAACACACAGGTTGAAGCCGATCGGACCGAGCGAATTGATTTCGGTTGGGGAGCCACCAGCCTTCGCCGGCTGAGCGATCTTCACAATTTTTGTAAGACCCTGCTGCGCTGCCTGCCGCCAGAATGTCGCGAAATCAGGTGGCAGCACCAAGGCGCTGATGATCTCACACTGCTCTTTCTTGAAAATCGCGATCTGCGTTGAATAGTCGGTGGTGCCGTCCTCGAACGGGCCTGGATCGACCACGGTAAATCCAGCCTGCCTAAGGGCTTCGGGAAGAAACGCGCGAACCGCGTTGCCGTCGGCATCGTTCGGGAACATCGCGCCGACTTTCTTGTTTGTAGGAATTTGGTTCCACGCCGAGATGTACGACCCAGCGAATTGGGCTCCGCCGAAGCTGAAGTGGAATGTCCACTTGAAGGGCGACGGCGCCCCGGGCTTGCCGCCTCGACCGAAATACCAGGCCTCCCACGGCATTACCGTCGACAGGCACGGTACGCCAGCCGCTTCGCAAGCATCGGCGACTGGATTCACCACCTCAGGAGTGGACGTTACCAGCATGAAATCGATCTTGCTTTCGCCGATCAGGCCCTTCGCAAGTTGCGCAGCGCGTGCGGGATCGGATTGCGAATCGCGATCGAGAAAATCGACCTTGTAGGTCTTTCCTCCGATCTCCAGACCGTTCTTGAGCGCTTTTCGGCATTCGTCGACGAGAAACCCGTCGCCCTGCCCAAAAAACCCGAGATTGCCGGTGCGGGGGCTGACGAATCCGACCCGGATCGTATTCTCAGAGTCGGCGGCCCAAACCCCTCGTCCGCCGATCAGAGGCAACGCTGCACCGGCAGCCGATGCCGCAACGAAACGACGCCGGGTGATGCCGCCTTTCCTATGCTGCGATATCTGACCCAATTTTCGTGGGTGGCTACCCGTCATTGCTTCCTCCCATTTTTCGTTGTCGCCAGTGGTCCGGCACCTTGGCACCGAGTAGATATTGATCGTCCGTAACATATTTTGTACAGTTGTACAACATATGCTAGGCTGTCGCAGCGAACAGCAATTTCGCCAAAGGGCCGGGAGGGATTAGTCATGAAGCGCAATACCGATCGTATTCAGACGACGCACGTCGGCAGCCTCCCCCGGCCCGATGATCTCACACGGCTGATGTATGACGTGATCGACGGCAAGCCGGTCGATAAATCGCTATTATCCAAGCGCGTCGCTGAGGCCGTGCGTGAGGTTGTGAATAAACAACGTACCGCCGGCGTGGACATCGTCAGCGACGGCGAAATGAGCAAGACCGGCTTCAGCAACTACGTCGTGCAAAGATTTTCCGGCTTCGGCGAAAGAGGTCAAATGATCTTGACCGACATGGCCGACGTTCCACTTTTAACGCAAAAAATGTTCAGTGAGGAAGGCGGCCAGCATGTCGTGATGCCCGTTGTTGATGGGCCGATCGAATTGCGAGATCGCGAAGCGGTCAAAGTTGATATTGCCAACTTGAAGGCCGCACTTGGATCTTTGAGTCCGGATAACGCGTTTATTCCTGCGGTTACGCCCGGCCAAATGCTTTTCAATTTTGCCAACCGCTATTACCCAAGCCGCGAGGCATATCTTGAAGCGGCGGGCAATGCTCTTCGCCCTGAGTATCAGGCAATCATCGAAGCCGGCTTCAACCTCCAGCTGGATTCGCCAGATCTGGCAATGCACCACCACGGTTCAACGGACGGACCGATCGAACTAACGGACTACATCCCTCTCTCCATTGAGGCGCTCAATCACGCGACCCGGGGCTTGCCCCCAGATAAAATGCGCTTGCACCTATGTTGGGGCAACTACGCCGGGCCTCATCATTACGACGTCGCGCTGAGCGAAATTATCGAGCCTATCATCAACACGACGACCGCCTCATTCATATCCTTCGTGGCCGCGAATCCACGGCACGAGCATGAATATGAGGTGTGGAATGAGGTGAAGCTGCCGGACGACAAGGTCATAATACCGGGTGTTATTGATACTATTACCAACACCGTCGAACACCCGATGCTCGTGGCCCAACGACTTGAACGGTTCGCCAAGATTGTCGGAAAGGAGAATGTCATCGCCGGAACCGACTGTGGTTTTAGTACGTTCGTCGGGTTTCAAAGCATGGATGCAACGGTCACCTGGCTCAAGCTTGACGCGTTGGCGCAGGGAGCGCGTATCGCCTCAGAGCGTTTGTGGTAAGCGGTGGAAGCCGTCGGTTGTTTCAAGAAGTCCCGCGAAGGTGAGTGAACAACAAGACGTTTTTCGTGATGGCAATGCGTCGCGGAAAAGCGAGATCGGAGCAATCCGAACTGCCTTAGAAGACACTTACGGATCTCCACCATGCAAAGAACGTTGACGAAGCGGAACGCCGGCAAGTCCAAGGCGAGTTCTTCTGGAACAACAAAGCGGCGGATCCATCGCTCGGTCATTCCGCCCGGTCAAGTTGACTCGCCGCAGCGCAGGCGAGACATCCTCCGCGCCGCGGCCGAATTATTCTCTATCCATGGCTATAATAGTGTGTCGCTACGAGATATCGCACGTCGAGCGAAGGTGCCCGCGACCCTATGCAGTTACTATTTCGGGCCAAAAGCCGAGCTTTTCGCCAGCGTTTTTTTGCACAACCCCGCCGGCATAAAGGAACGAAGGGCAGCACTCGAATCTTTCGGCAATGAAGGTACCCTTGAAGATCTTATACGGCTCTGGATCAAGCCTGTGGGAGACATGCGATCAAATCCCGAGCAGGCTCCCTTCGCCATTTTGACCGCACGCGCCGCTTGGGACTCCTCTGAAGAAGCGAAAGCAGCGGTGAACCGGTTCTTTGATCCGATCGCATTTGCGGTTCTTCGTAGTTTGACAAGGCTTCTTCCCGACCGCGATCCTGTCGATTTGGCTTGGGGCTACGAGTGGTCGCTGGGCGCGTTTTTGATGCACTTGGGCAACGACCGCATCGAAAGCGTTTCGCGGGGTCGCGCGGTTGTCGGCGACGTCGGTAGTCAAACCGAGGCTCTGATCCGGTTCGTCTGTGCCGGCCTGCGCTCGATTGGGGCGAGAAAGCTTCGCTAATACCGATCCGCCGGGCAACGCTTAATCAGCGACTGCCGCTCTTTGATTGTTGCCCGGCGGCGATTCTGCGCCGGCCTTATTGCTTGAGCGTATTCGCGACCTTGAAGCTCGCTTCGGTCTTGGACTTGATGTCGTCGAGGCTCACGTCGGGCGCCAGTTCGATCAGCGTCATGCCGCTGCCCTCGCGGTCGATAGTGAAGACACCGAGATCGGTAATCACCATGTCGACGACGCCGGCGCCGGTCAGCGGCAGGTTGCAGCGATGTAGCAGCTTCGGCTCGTTCTTGGCTGAGTGCTCCATGACGACGACGACTTTTTTGACGCCGCCAACGAGGTCCATGGCGCCGCCCATGCCCTTCACCATCTTGCCCGGTATCATCCAGTTGGCGAGATCGCCGTTTTCCGCAACCTGCATGGCGCCGAGAATGGCAATGTCGATGTGGCCGCCGCGGATCATGGCGAAAGAATCCGCCGAGCTGAAATAGCTCGTGGTCGGCAGTTCGGTCACGGTCTGCTTGCCGGCGTTGATCAGGTCGGGATCCTCTTCACCCTCGAACGGAAACGGTCCGGTGCCGAGCATGCCATTCTCCGACTGGAGCTGCACGCTGATGCCCGGCGGAATGTAGTTCGACACCAGCGTCGGAATGCCGATACCGAGATTGACGTAAAAGCCGTCGTGCAATTCCTTCGCGGCGCGCGCCGCCATTTGTTCGCGGGTCCAAGCCATCAGGTTCTCTCCTCTGCTCCGAATGGCGCGCTTACTTGCGCGGCCGCACGGTGCGTTGCTCGATATATTTCACGGCATTCGGGACGTGAACGATACGTTGCACGTAAATGCCTGGCGTAATGATGTGGTCGGGGTCGATTTCGCCGGGTTGCACCAGATGTTCGACTTCAGCGACTGTCACCTTGCCGGCGGTCGCCATCACCGGGTTGAAGTTGCGCGCGGTCTTCCGATAGACGAGATTGCCTTCGGTGTCGGCGGTGTGGGCATGAACGATCGAAAGATCGGCAACAAGCCCGCGTTCCATGACATAACGCTGGCCGTTGAACTCATCCTCGTTCTTGCCTTTCGCGATCTCGGTGCCGACGCCGGTCCGGGTGTAGAATGCCGGTATGCCGGCGCCACCGGCGCGGATGCGCTCGGCCAACGTTCCCTGGGGATTGAATTCGATCTCCAGCTCGTTGGCGAGAAACTGCTGCGCGAACGTCTTGTTTTCGCCGACGTAGGACGCGATCATTTTCTTGATCTGCCGCGTGTCGAGCAATACGCCGAGACCTTTGCCGTCGACGCCGCAATTATTCGAGACGACGGTGAGATTCTTTACTCCGGAATCGCGGATGGCGAGGATCAGGGTTTCGGGGATGCCGCAAAGGCCAAACCCGCCCGCCATGATCATCATGCCGTCTTTGAGCAAACCGGCCAACGCGGAATGCGCGTCCGCATAGACCTTATTCATGCACGCTCCCTTTCCTGCCCCGAAATGTGGGCGTAGGGATAACTACCGCGGCGGAAAGGTCAACTGGCCGACTAGACGGCGATGCCATCGAGCCCGATGGATTTGATGATGGGGAGCCCGAAGTTGTGCGGATAGTAATTCCAGGCGACAAAACCGGCAGCGAATAATATCGCGGCGAGAATAGCGCCAAGAAACCGGCTCCGAAACGCAATGAGACTGCCGAGCAATGCGGCAACGAATGCCAAGACGGCCATCAAAGCCACGAAGGTCCAATTAACGGTTGCCAAATCGATAGGCATTGTCTCACTCCTGTCTCGCCAGCCCAAAGACGATCCAGGTAGTGTAGTCGAGCTTGGGCTTGAGCGCGACTGCTCCGTGAACAAGTGCGATCCGCGTCAACTGAAAGAGAGAACGATGGAACAGCTTTCCCCCGCCTGCAGACGCCAATCTCGACTGCGGAACTCGAGCGGCGCTGGGCGGCCGTGCGCGCCGCCATGGAGCGGGAAAAGATCGACGTGCTGCTGATGCAGAACAACAACGATTACATGGGCGGCTACGTCAAGTATTTCACTGATCTGCCGGCGACCAACGGCTATCCGCTGACCGTCGTGTTTCCGCGCGACGATCTCATGACAATGGTCAGCATGGGGCCGTTCGGCGGTGGCGGTGCGCCGACCGCGAACGGCGACGGCACCGCGCGCGGCGTCAAGCAATGGCTGACGACGCCGAGCTTCGCCTCGTGTGGCTATACCGCGAGCTACGACGCCGAACTTGCCGCGCAGGGGCTGGCGCCTTACGCCGGCGGCACCATCGGTCTGGTCGGCACCTATCAGATGTCGTTCGCGCTGGTCGACTATCTGCAAAAAGGCCGGTTCTCGAACTCGCGTTTTGTCGATGCTTCCGACCTGGTCGACCGCATTAAGGTGATCAAGAGTGCCGAGGAGCGCGAACTCGTGCGCCGTGCTGCCCGCATGCAGGATGGCGCCATGCGCGCCGCGTTTGCCGCGGTCGAGCCCGGCATGCGTGACCGCGACATCGCGGCGATCGCCCAATGCTACAGCCAGCGTCACGGCAGCGAGAATGGCATCTATCTGTGCGGATCAATGCCGGCGAAGGAGCCGGCACAGTTCAGTCAGCGCCATTTCCAGAATCGCGTCATTGAAGAAGGCGACACGGTCGCGCTGCTGGTCGAGGATTCCGGTCCCGGCGGCATGTATACCGAGCTTGGCCGCACCTGCGTGGTCGGCAAAGCCTCGGCGGAACTCAAAGACGAGTTCGCCTTTACGCTGGAGGCGCGCAAATTCAATCTCAACCTGCTCAAGCCCGGCACGCCCGCCAAGGAGATTTTCGCCGCCTACAACGACTTCATGCGCAAAAACGGCCGGCCGGAAGAAAAACGGCTGCATTGCCACGGCCAAGGCTACGACCTGGTCGAACGCCCCTTGATCCGCAACGACGAGCCGATGTCGATCGCCAAAGACATGAACATTGTCGTGCACCCGACCTACATCCGCGGCGGCGTGCTGTCCTGGGTCTGCGACAATTATCTGATCGAGGCCGACGGACCGAGCGAGCGGCTCCACGCCTTTCCCGAAATCATCACCGAGCTCGGCTGACGCTGACGATCGCGCTGTCATAAACCCGGCGAAGCCTCGGACTGATTTGCAGAAAATGACCGGTGGCGTAAATCGCTTGCACGTCCGCTGACGTCAGCTGCTGACCCAAGGCGGCAAGTCCGCTTCCGGGACATATTGCAAACCAGTACGGTTGTTCGTCTCAGACCACGGGTGAGGAATATGGATTCAGGCAAAGGCGGATGTTCTTGCGGAGCTGTCCGTTTTGAACTCGCCGGTCACCCCCCTATGGGTGCTGGCTTGTCACTGTGACGCCTGCAAGAAGCGGACGGGCAGCGCCTACGGTGTTTCCGTCATGGTCGAAAATAAGAGTGTAAAGGAATTCACGGGCGAGACGCGAACCTATACACGCGCCGGTGACAGCGGAAATAAGGTTAAATACGAGTTTTGCCCGCACTGTGGCACGACCCTTCGATGGCACGTTGATATTGTTCCGAATTGTCAGGCTTTCGCTGGCGGCGCTTTTGACGACATGAAAGGCCTGTCAGTTATCGCGGAAATGTATACCGACGACGCACTGGACTGGGCGCGTCTCAATTGCGACTTGTCGCGGCCGAGATCGCCCGACGACGCGTTTCGAAATAAAATGATCGCCGCCGCCAAATCATCACAACGCGATTGATACGAGCCCTAGTCGGGTTTGAGGTAACGGCGGATACCACAACCGATGCCCGGCTGGTCCGTTGTTGGCCACAAACGGAAATAGTCAACGTCGAATACCGGCTGCCGTTCTATCGCTCAGATCACCAAATTGCCGCCAAATCCCGGGCAATCGACCTTCCGAAGAGAAGTTGAATTTCGTCTGGGCTCAAGGATGGGCGAATCCGGCGCGCCTCCATCAGCGCCGCACGCGCTTCCCGTTCTTGTCCGAGTTGCAAGTGAATGAAGGCGGCTATGACGCGTGCTCCGTACAGCCGTCCGTCCCGCCGGCAGGAAGTCAAAGCTTCCGCTAGCGCTTCCGGCAAACGGTTTGCGCGGGCAAGACCCGCGGCGAGAACCATGCCCCAGAACGGCAATTTGGCGTCGCGCGGGCTTAGCTGGATTTGCGCTGCATCGTCGTGATGCCGGCATCGAGCTCACGACTTTGGACTTGGGCCGCGCCGAGAGCGACGTGCGCTTGCGCATTGCTCGGATCGATTTCGATAGCCCGCTCCAGCCAGTCGCGGCCCCGCGCTACCTCGCCGATATCGGATAGCGCGCAACCGGCGTAGCCCAACACCTCCGACGCATTCGGATCGAGCGCGACTGCGGTCTCGGCGTCCTGCAACGCTTTACGCTGCGCCGCGGTCCTGTCCTCGACAAAAGACATGTTCGCACCGATCGCGCCCAATAGCGCCACCATGGCATGCGCCAAGGCAAAGTTCGGATCGAGGACAATGGCCTCGCGCAAATGGGCAATCGCTTGAGCCAGCGCCGCTTCGTTCCAACCGTTCAGCGCGACAGCCCCGAGCGCCTGGCGATATCGGCTCCAGGCGTCAAGATTATCCGGTCGTTGCCGTCGGATCAGGTCAATTCTGCATGCGTCAACTCCGGCTCAAGCTCCCGGATAATCTGACGCGCGGTGTCGTCCTGGAGATCGAATGTGTCCGCGGTTTCGACGTCAAAGCGTTGCGTCCAGATTTGTTTTCCGCTTTCGGCATCGACAAGCTGAACCGAAACTCTGACACGTTTGTCGGAGGCACGGAGACTGCCTTCGACGACATAGCGAACGCCAAGCTCGCGGCCGACGCGACGCACGTCCTGGGTACGATTGCGGTAGGCGAAGCTCGATGAGCGGGCAATGACAAAAAACCCGGGAACGCGCGCCAGCAACGCGATCACGTCCTCAGCAAGACCGTCGGCAAGCAGCTCCAGGCTGCGGTTCTCAGACAGGCCGCTGAAAGGCAGCACCGCTATTGACGGCGGCTCCGAAGACTGCGGCGGCGCAGCTGAACCTTGCAACCCTTCGCCATCCGCGCTGACTTCGAAGACATGGACCGGCGTATCGATATTCTTCAGGTTGCGTGCACCTGAGTTCGGTGAATGCCGCTGCAACTTTGCCAGCCACCTGCTCGTGGACGGCGCGAGACAGATAAATCCCGCCCGGCTCGGCAGGGCCCTCCAGCCGCGCCGCGATGTTGACACCGTCGCCAAAGACATCACCACCGTCGACAATGATGTCTCCGACGTTGATGCCAATGCGAAAGTCTATCCGTTGGTCAGGCGGAATGTCGCGGTTTCGCTCAGACATTGTTTTTTGAATATCAAGCGCGCATGCGACGGCCTCGATGGCGCTCGAAAATTCGACCAGTATCCCGTCGCCAGTCGTTTTTACGATACGGCCCTTGTGTGCGGCGATTGTAGGATCGATTGCGTCCGACCGATGCGCCTTGAGCGCGCTGAAAGTTCCGATCTCATCTGCGCTCATCAGACGCGAATAGCCTGCTACATCTGCTGCAAGAATTGCAGCAAGCCGCCGGTCTACTCGCCCGCTGACCACGCGCTGTCCTCCGTGATCCTGCAGCCGTGAGTTATTCTACCAAATGCTGCAAGCGGCGGGAAATATCGGGAATGCACAGTCCAGCCGTCCCGACGGTCGTGTCTATCGCTCTCGTCGCTGTGGACGACCTCAACCGGCCAATTGCGACGTCATCGCGGATGTAGCGCAGCGTCGGCTCCGAGGACACATAATCGTTCGCTTCACGCCTTTGCGAACTCCGCCATCGTCTCCTTCTCGAACGCGAGCGCCTTTTTCACGCTGTCGCGTTGATGCAGGCGATTGTGGTGCGCAACGACGTTCGCATAGCCGTCCACCTTGAAATCGAGCTGCGTGGCGCGGCGCGTGCACCAAAAGAAATGTGCGTCCGGCGCAGTGAAATGATCGAAGAAGAATTCGCGGCCGGCAAGCCGCTTGTCGGCGGCGGCGAAATTCTCCTCCAGCGCCTTCTTTGCCAGCGTGCGCGTGGCTTCCTCCGAGCCCGGCGCGTCGCAGAACCTCGTCGGATTGAAGATGCGGGTCAGATGCGGATGGAGGCCGCCGCTGAACCAGCCCATCATCGAAATGGCTTCCAGTTCGTCCATTGAATTGGACGGAAGCAGTTTGGCCGCCGGGTAGGTCCGCGCGATATAGGTGTTGATGGCGACGTTTTCGGTCAGCGCGCGCCCGTCGACAATCAGTACGGGCACCTTGTGCAGCGGATTTATCGCCAGATAATCCGACGTCATGTTGTCGCCCTTGCGCAAGTTGATCTTGCGCACCTCGAACGACGCGCCGACTTCGTTGAGGTTGATCAGCGGTACAAGCGAGCATGCGATCGGCGCGTAGCAAAGCGTGAGTTTCATGGGGCCTCCCGTAACGACGGTTGATCGGAAACCATACCGACTTCGCATCGAGGTCGCCATCCGGACGGGCTGACGTGGCCTTGAGCCTTGGAGGGGGAAACCCTTGCCCGCTAGGCGATAGCCTTGGATCATGCCCCCGACCGTCGGCGGGTCGGGTTTTTTCGGGGGCTGCACAAATGTCAGAGCGTGAAGGACGCAAGTTCTTTTTTTTGCTTCAGGCGTTCCTGGCGGCGTTGTTCCTCATCGTTGGCGTCGCCCTTGCCATCGAAGCTGCGTCCGGTGGGTACGGCATAGGGCTCGTCATTGTTGCGGTGATGGCCAATGGGCCCGGCCTAGTGTTCTTTATTTTGGCGGCACTGTCCGCTGCGACAGCGATGCATTTGCGGCCGTGACCTGGGACACGGATAAGGTCTTCAGTGGCACTTCGCGTCGCTTGCCGCGCGCGACAAAATCGGACGGGCCACTCTCAGGACCTGATGACTACGGTTGGCAGGAGTTCGTTAGGAAATTCGCAGCCACGGTGCGCTATTGAGGCCGCATGGTGTGGTCCGGCTGCGTAACCCGAGAAGCACTGCTTGGATCGCTCCTTGTGGCGGCCCTGCTCGCCTGCACGGCTCCGTCCGGCGCAAGCGCGCAGATGATGATGATGCGACGAACGGACCTGGTGCAGGTCGCGGATTGCCCGCTTGTGAACCCCTACGCGCCTGAACCGGATCGCAGCAGGACCACGCCAGACCAGCAAAGTCTGTTCTTTCCGATGGATGGATATCTCTTCCATCGCATCCAGTTTACCGGCGTGAGCGCCCCGACCGATCTGGAAATCATCTGGACGCCTGACAACCCGTATTTCCCGAACAAGGGGCCCGCCTCATGGCTTGTACCTTGGCCGCAGAAGACCGCACATCTTTCAGTCGTCCCCAGATACCTCACAGTGTTTTTTCAACTGGTTTTTTTCGCCTGGAAACGTTCCCGGCCACATTGAAATCCGCGCACGGCAATCGCTCGCCGGATTGAAAGTATCGTTTTCGGACCGAACCTGGGACCATGAGGGCGAATGTCCCGCAAGGCCGCTTTGTCCCGCCCTCGTGAAATTCATGCACCAATGCCGATCCGCGCCCCGATCGAAATCGTGCGACGCCATGATCGATGCGGCCGAGCAGTTGACGCCCCGCTATCAGTGCAGGAGATCGGTCGACTTCGAGCCGGTACCGGCCATTTGGGTTTGCGACGAGCTGACGGCCACGGACGTCCTCGGAGATACCATGCATCTGCTGAAGCGCTTGAAGACCGCCAAGGCGCGCCAGTTCTACCGCTCAGGGAATTTTCGCGGCGTGCTGGATGGGGCTTTTTTGGAAGAATACCTGAGCGACCCCGCGCTGGAACGACCTGCATCGCGGCGCGCTCAATAGGCGGCTCTTCCGGTCGTCCGCGATCTGCCTTCGGCAAAGATGAAGGTGGTTCTTCGCTTTTGCACACCTGACTTTGGTTCAAGAACTCACTCTTAGGGATTCTTTAAGTTCCGTACCAACAACATCGAGCGCCGCAGGTCGCGAGCAATTCGGTTGCGCGACTATGTTGCGTTTTGTCCCGGTAATCTGCGGCGCTGTCGTAGCCATGTCGCAGTCGCCGCGTCGGCGGCACAGTATCACCAAGTCCCGAGTCTCGGCATTTCATTGGCCCGCGCGTCTGCGCGTTTCGATGATTCACGAATTGATCCGGAAATCGCAATGCGGTTTGGCCTTTCGGGCGTGCTGCTCTGCCTCATGCTGGCGGCTTGTGTCGACCAGCCTCCGCCATTTCATGCGAGCGCTCAGCGACAAACCGGATATTCAACGTGTGTCGACCAGGCATGCAGTCGACCTCGAGCGGCAACGAGATCACCCGTTATGGCGTCGTCGTCCGCGACGGATCGAGTTCCCAATCTTGATGTAGAGCCGGTCTGCCGAGGCATCGCCGAGCAAGGCGGCGCCACTTTGCACGAACCGCTCATGGCTCACATTCCCAAACCCGAGATAGCCGACACGAAGAAGGATTGCGTGAATAGCGAACATCGCATCCGCAATCAGCTCGTGACCGCGTGGGAAAGGTTCGATGCGGCTGACCGCGCGCATTGCGTAAGTGAATCGGAGATGGGCGGGGAATCCAGCTACACGGAATTGATCACCTGCCTCGAAATGGCGCGCGACGTCCGAAAGCTCCGCCAGCAGGCGGTGGCTTCCCGGTCCGCGCATAGCATTGACACGACCTCGAGCCGCTAGTCGCGGTCTAACCGGGTTGTCGTCTCAAGCCGCGGGTAAGGAATATGGCTTCGGGCTAGGGCGGAGTTCTTGCGGATCTGTCCGTTTTAAGCTCGCCGGTCGGTGGAGGTCCAACTATGAATAGGACAAGCGATCGTCGCTGTTCGGAGGCCTCGCTCCGCCTTCTCAGTCGGAGAAGCATGATTGTTGCAGGAGCTTCCTCCGCCCTGTGGGCGGCGAAACCCCTCGCCGCCGCCACTGCCGAAGCTTCACCTCATGATGAACGCTTCATGCGGATGGCGCTGGATGAAGCCCGCCGCGGTGATTATCCGTTCGGCGCAGTAATCGTACAGGACGGTCATGTGCTCGCTCGCGGACGCAATCTTGGAAAAACCGACCACGATCCGACAGCGCACGGGGAGATGGTCGCGATTCGCCGATGTCTGCTCGCCCGCGGTCGCGCGGCCCTCGAAGGCAGCACGCTCTACACTTCCGGCGAGCCGTGCGCGATGTGTATGGGTGCAATCATTTGGTGCGGCATCGGCCGGCTGGTATTTGCGGCATCAGTGGAGCAACTGGCGACCAAGATCGATCAGATCACGATTTCAAGCGCAGAGATCGCCGCCAAGGCACCCTTTAGCCCGATCAAAATCACCGGCGGCGTTCTGGCGGCCGAAGCAATGCAGCTTTTTACGAAGTGAAATTCAACAGCCGTGCGGCGGTGCGGCCAGGCAAGTGGCCGCCGCCACGGGCCGCAGGCGGCGGCTTACCGGTCTGCGCATAACATAGACACGGCCTCGAGCCGCCAGTCTTCTGCTAACCGGGCACGGCCGATTTCAGATCATGTCGTGGTCACGCGACTTCACCGCGCTCGCGTCGCCGCGGTCCGGTGCCGAGTCTCCGGCTGTGCGGAGGTGAACCCAAAAAGACGCGAGAAGATATTTTGCCCGCCGCCCGATCCCCAAAACTGGTCGGGCACTGCCAAGGCTTCGCGGCGAACCGTGTTTTCTTTGCGCTCGATCGCGGTGTCGGCGATTTTGCGTTCGTCGCTCTTCAAGATCGCCAGCAACGCCTTGTCTCGACCGTAGATGTCATCGCGCAATTGAAGCTTGCCGCCTTTGTCGACAAAGGCGGTCTGGTAGGTCACGTGGACCGGAATAAAAGTCGGCAAACGAACTTCAATTTCCGAGTTGCCGAACATGCCGCGAATGCGGTTCTCGGTGTAACCCTCGCGCGGACGCGCGATCGCCAGCAGCACTTCGGCGTATTTAACCGGATCCTCCACGCGCATGCAGCCATGGCTGTTGTCGCGTACCGGTTTGGAGAACAAATATTTTTGGTTCGAGTTCGTGCTGGTAGACAAAAAATTTGTTGGGAAAATTGAAGCGCAACTGCCCAAGCGCGTTCTCCGGCCCTGGCGGTTGCGAAATATGGATGGTGTTGTTGCGGTTGTAGGTGACGGTCAGACCCATTCGTTCCAATATCGTGGAGTTCTGCCGCATCAACGGGATGTACTCTTTGGCAGCGATCGTATCCGGAATGTTCCAAGTCGGATTGATGGTGATCGACTTCATTTCGGCGGTCATGATCGGCGTGGGCGTTTCCGGTTTGCCGTCAACGATTTTCGTCGACCAAACTTGCCGGCCGTTTTGAATAACGTAGAGCATGAAATCGGGAAGATTGACGAGGACGTAAGTATCGCCGAGATCGTGGGGCATCCAGCGCCAACGTTCCATGTTGGCAATGACAACGTCGATAGGCCGGCGTGACGGGCGACCGTTGAGTTGCTCGACCGTCGCCGCCGTGAGCGAACCTGTCGCTTTCAGTTTGTTGTCGCGCTGGAACTTCTTGACAGCCTCAGCAACCGTCTTGTCGAAAATCAGCCCTTCGCCCGTCATCCCAAGGCGTTCGCGCAGTTGCGGGACCCTCGCATCTTCCATGCCGATCGTGACGACGGGGCCATCCGGGATCGGGGCCGCGCCGCTATTCGCCCCGGTGCGAAGTTCGGCGAGCTTGGCCTTGAGGGCCTGATAGCCGGACGCTTGCGGCTCATAGGCTGCGAGTGCTGCCGTGATCTCGCTAGCGCTGGCCAGCTCGGCCAGCACGTCGGCCGGGGCGGACGGCTTCAATTCGTAAAAAATATCGCCACTGACGCGCGTCCAATGGACCCGACCCACTTGGGCGTGGTGAGCATAATTCGTAACCGCCGCGCTTAGTTTGATCTCTGCGTCGGCCAGGGCCGCCGGGTCGGAAAGAGACGCGAAATCCGGCACGGGATAGTCGGCCGGATCGAGACCGTCGGCATCGACGCTGGCAAGATAAGCCATCGCCGCCCGCGCGCGCTCATTGACTTTGCCATCGGTGATCCACAACGGCGTGAAGTTGCGGGCCGAATAGAACGGTTGGAGCGCGATCTTCGCTGTGTCGCCTTGGAGGGCGTCGCGCAAATGATCTGCGATCGGAGCGTTGGCGTCGGCAATGACGGGGACCGGGGCTGCGACAGGCGCTACGACGGTTGCTGCTCCCGCGCCGGGCTTTGACGTCAAAGCGCCGCCCCCATCAGGAACCGAAACCGGTGACGGTACTTCATCTCCCGGTGACGAAGTCGCCGATTGGGGCGAAGCGGATGAAGGGTCCGGATTTCCAGGCGCGCGCGCGGTTGGCGCTTCATCGCCTTCGGTTGAAGCTGCGGGATCGGGCGTTGTTCGCGAATCCGCGACTTTAACGGGAACCGCGGAAGCGGGCGCCGCGATTTGCAAGGCTGTTTGGCTCAATCGAGGCTCGGACCACCCGAATGTGTAGGCGGCAGACGCCACTAAAATTGCGACAACCAAAACCCAGGCAGTTAAGCGGATATCCGGCATTGCGGCCCCCGTCCGGAAGGCGTGCGACACGCTGAGCGATACTACGGCTTTGTCGGATTTCCCGAAAGCCGCGCGTTAGCCTACCCGACCTAGGCTTTCTTCAGTGTGCTCGCCACGTAGTCGCGGATGTAGCGCAGCGTCGATTCCGCCGCCCATATTTCGGTAGCGATCTTGTCGGTCGCCGCGCCGGTGCGTTCGACGCGCTCGCGCGCCTCCGCCCGCAATTGCGCTTTGGTCTGCGCGAACGCCGCGGGCGACAGTGCCGCGAATTGCTCGGCTGCGGAAATCGCGCTCGGCATGAGTTCTTCCGGCGAGACCACCGCGTCGACCAGGCCGCGTTCAAGCGCGGCGTCCACGTCGAAAGTGGCGCCGGTGTAAAGCAGCTCCGGTAGATGCCTTTTCGGCACCGCAAACCGCATGGTCTCGAAGGCGACCGCGGGAAACGGCACGCCGACCAAAAGCTCGGTCACGCCGATACGGCCGCCCGAGCGCGCCATGATGCGGCGGTCGGCGGCACAGGCGAGCACGCAGCCGCCGGCGATGGCGTGACCATTAACGGCGGCCACCACCGGCTTCGGAAAAAAGAACATGGCGTTAAAGGCCCGGTGAAGCGCCGGAAGGAACTTGTGCACGTAGTCCGGGCCGGCGGAACTCAAGCGGATGAGGTCGACGCCGGCGCAAAATATCCGCCCCTGCCCCGTGACCACCACCGCGCGCGCCGCCGATTGGGCTATTTGCGCAAAGCACTTTTCCAGCTCCTCGCTGAGCTCGATGTCGAGCGCGTTGGCCTTGCCGTGGGCGATGGTGACGGTGGCGATGCCGTTGTGGGTTTTCAGATCGATCATGGGGATTTCATTGGCGCTGAAGGGCACTACCGGAAAGTTCCGTCCACGATACCACGCCTGAGACTGCCTGTGGGCACTGTCGGGGTACCGGCCGAACCGTAGTTAAGGTTGACCGATTTTAGTCCGTGCTTTGCGCCAAAAAATCCGCAATTGGGTCACTCTCAGGACATTCCAGCCTGCCCTTTATGCGGCTGGTGGATCAGCAACGGAGAACAAGATGCTGAGCTTGCGCGGGGTCACCATTGGCGCTGCCGTTTGTTTGATGTCGAGTGCGGCGATCAACGTGGCGGTCGCCCAGACCGCCACAACGGAAGTGCCCGGCAAGCCGCTTCAGATCCTGCGCATCGTCGAAGCGCCGGCCACGTCCAGGCCCGTCGCGCACAACAGGATTCACGCCGCATTGCACCGCGCCGTCGCCACGAAAAACCTCAAGCGGCATACCGTCGTGGCGGAGGCAAAAGTCGAACAAAGCCCGCCGACCATTCAGGACGCGGCACCGCCCGCTGCGCTTGGCACGGACGATAGCGAGACCGCCGCGCCGGCCGCCTTTGCCGCCGCGGACCCGGCGCCGGCGCCGAGCGCTCCGGCGATCGGCTCTCTGGTCGTCGGAAAACCATTGGTCGACGTTGCCTCGCCGGCCGACATCAACGCGCTGGATCTTGCGGCGGATAAGACCGACACCGCATCGCTAGATGCCTCGGCGGCCGATGCGACGCCGGTCGACGCCGCGCCAAGCACCAAGGTTGCCGCTTTGGCAGCGCCTGCCGCTGCCGTCGTCAGCGATATCGCTTCAAAGACCGATTTCTTCAAAGTTGCCGCTGCCTCCCCTGCCCCACAGGCCGCGAGATTAGCGGTCGGCAGTCCCGGCTGGATCGCCCAAGTCATGGCCGCTCTGGCCGGCGCGGTGGCGGCAGGCGCGATCGCCTGGTATTTGATCGGCTCCTCACCGCGGCGCAGCTACGGGTAATAAAGGCTCAGCCGGCAGCCTTTAGCGAGCTGAACAGCGCGTAGGCGTCTTTTGGCTTGGCTTGCTGATGCACGACTGCGTTGATGGCGGCAATCATCGCCTTCGGCGCTTCCGATTGAAAAATATTCCGGCCCATATCGACGCCGGCCGCGCCCTGTTGCACGGCGTTGTAGGCCATGGTGAGCGCGTCGAGTTCGGGAAGCTTTTTGCCGCCCGCCATGACGATCGGCACCGGGCATGACGCGGTGACGGTGTCGAAGCCGTCTTCGACATAATAGGTTTTCACGTATTGAGCGCCGAGCTCGGCAATGATGCGGCAGGCCAACCGGAAATATTTGGCGTCGCGCACCATGTTCTTGCCGACGGCGGTCACGCCCATGACCGGCATGCCGGCGCGCAGTCCGGCATCGACCAGCTTGGTCATGTTGTGAATCGAGCGCGTTTCGAATTCGCCGCCGATGAAAACCTGGATGCCGACGCCGGCGGCGTTCAAGCGCACCGCGTCGTCCATATCCATCGCGATCTGTTCGTCGGAAAGGTCCTCGCGCAGGATGCTCGGGCCGCCGCTGGCGCGCAGCACCATGGGCTTCGGTCGAGTCCGCCGGGATCAGCGAGCGCAGGATGCCGCGGGTGCAGAACAGCGCGTCGCAATTCGGCAATAGCGGCACAATGGAAAGATCGATCCGCTCAAGCCCCGTGGTCGGCCCCTGAAAGTAGCCGTGATCGATGGCGAGCATGACGGTGCGGCCGCTGGCGGGTGAAAACACCCGCGCCATCCGGTTCTTCATTCCCCAATCGAGCTGGTGACAGCCTTTGAGAAAAAAACCGGGCGCCTGCTGCGGCTGATCGGCGGCATAGCGTTCGCCTTCCTTGTCGACTTCCGGCATGGGCTCCTCGTTGTGCGGGTAATCCGGTGGCGCCTCGCGCGAGCTTCCTATGCGTCATGACTGTTGCGGCAGCAAGGCGCGGCTTGCCGCGTTAAAGCATGCGAATGGCCGTGAAAAGAACTCCCACTTTGGCGGATTAAATCGCAAGCCCTTAAATGGCCCCCTTGGCAATGTTCCTGTTTTGTTCTAATATCGCTTTCCCCTTGAAGGATGCGCGATATGCCGCTTGGGCCTGCCTTTTCTGTGTTGCGTAACCGCACGGCCGTTGTGGAGGAATTGCGCCGCCTGTTGCCGAAAATGGAGGGGGCAAGGAAGGCCGCCCCCATCCCCTTCGGCCTCCCCGCCATTGACCGGTATTTGCCGGAGGGCGGGCTTGCCGGTGGCGCTCTGCATGAGATCGTGCCCGAACAAGACACGCTCGCTATCGCCTTTGGATTTGTGGTGGCGCTGCTCGCCCGTTTTGCCCCCGTTCGCACGTTCTTCTTCGTCATCCCCGCTTATGGACTTCGCCGTTACGGCCGCCTGTACGGCCATGGCCTGAACGCGCTCGGACTTAATCCAAACCGTCTCATCCTGGTCGAGACGGCACAGCGTCAGGACACGCTGTGGGCCATCGAGGAAGCGTTGCATTCGCGCGCGCCCGCCGCGGTCGTCGGCGTAACCGACAAGCTCGACCTGCGCTTGAGTCAACGGTTGCAGCACGCCGCCACCGATGCGGGCCTGCCGCTTTTCCTGCTTCGCCCCGCGGAAATTTTGCAATCGAGCGCCGCAGCGACGCGCTGGCGCATCGGCGCGCTTCCCGCCGCGCGCGACCGCTTCGGCCTGATCGCGCACGCACGCTGGCGGCTGATGCTGGAACGCTGCCGCAACGGACGCGCCGGCGAATGGATGGTGGAGTACGATCATGTCGCGCATCGTTTCAGTCTGGCTGCCGCGCTGGCCGATTCTGCGTTTCCTCGCGACGCCAACCAAAAATCCATCCAGCACGCCGGTTGATCCGGCCCGGCCGTTCGTCCTGATCGATAGCGGCGGCAAGGCGCCGCGCATCGCCGCCTTGAACGAGGCGGCCGAGGCCGCAGGCCTCGTGCTCGACGAGCCGCTGGCCGATGCCCGCGCCAAAGCGAGCGACATGCAGGTGCGCGCCTTTGACGGCGCCGCCGACAATGCCGCGCTGCGCCGCCTGGCATTGTGGGCGACACGCTATACGCCGACCGCCTCGCCCTGGAACGCGGAGAACGGCAGCGACGGCTTTTTCCTCGACATCGAGGGCGCCGCACATCTGTTTGGCGGCGAGGAAAAGCTGCTCGCCGATCTATCCGTCCGGCTCCAAAAAAATTTCGGCCTGCCGGCGCGAATCGCCGTTGCCGGCACACCCGGCGCCGCCTGGGCGCTGTCGCGCTTCCACGCCGCGCGCAATTACATACTTCCCGGCGGACGCGAAGCCGAAGCATTGATGCCGCTGCGGATCGAAGCTTTGCGGCTTTCGCCGCAGACTTGCACGACGCTGCGCCGCCTCGGCTTCAAAACCGTCGGCGCACTTCTCGACAAACCGCGTGCGCCTTTTGCCGCGCGTTTTCCGGCCGAACTTCTTGCCCGCATCGATCAGGCGCTCGGCCGCCTCGACGAACCGCTCGTACCTGTCGTCGCGCCGCCGGTCTATCACTGCCTGCGTTATTTCATCGAACCGATCATCACCCAGGCAGCGGTCGTCGCGCTGGCGCGCCGGCTGATGCAAACGCTGACGCGCGTGCTGACCCGCGACGACGTCGGTGCGCGGGCCCTGCGGCTTTCGCTCTATCGCGTCGATGGCGCCGTGGAAACGATCGATGTCGCGCTAACGCTGCCGACACGCAATGTCGCGCACGTGGCGCGCCTGCTCGATCTCAAGCTCGAAGCCCAATCCGCCATGGATGAGGCCGGCTTCGGTTTTGAGGCCGTCGGGCTTGCCGTCACCCGCGCCGAGCCGATGCCGGCCAAGCAGGCTGAATTTGACATCCATCATCATCATCCTGAGTTCGCCGGCACGTCGACGGCCTCGTTCGAGGCAAACTTTTGGCGCGCCCTTCCCGACGACGAGGGCATTGAGCGCTGCGCCGGCTTGATCGATACACTGCGACAGCGGCTCGGGCCGCGCAGCGTGCGCTGGTTTACGCCGGTCGCGAGCCATATTCCCGAGCGCGCCGAAGCGCTGCTGCCGGTCGCAGCTTCAAACTCCGCAAAGCTCAAAGAGCCGGCGGTTGCGGAACCCGAGCAAAGCCCGCGGCCGCTTCTGTTGTTGCCGAACGCCGAACCGACCGAAGTCATGGCGCTCATTCCCGACGGACCGCCGCGGCGTTTCCGCTGGCGCGGCGCGACCCATGAAGTCGCCGGCGCTCAAGGTCCCGAACGCATCGCCAGCGAATGGTGGCGCAATGCCGAGGGCCATCGGTCGGTCGAGCCGACGCGCGATTATTACCTCGTCGAGGACACCGGCGGTCAGCGCTTCTGGCTTTACCGCGAAGGCCTTTACGAGCGCGAGACAGCGGCTGCGCGCTGGTTCGTGCATGGCCTATTTGCGTGAGTTTTTTCGCGTGAGACCGCAGATGATGGCTTATGCGGAACTTGTTGTAACAACTAATTTTTCTTTTCTGCGCGGGGCCTCACACCCCCAGGAAATGGTGGCCGCCGCCGATGAGCTCGGCTGTGTCGCCGTTGGCATCGCCGACCGCAATTCATTTGCCGGCGTGGTGCGCGCTTTTGACGAGGCGCGGAATCGAAAAATAAAACTCCTGGTCGGAACGCGGCTCGTGACCATCGATGGGTTTGAGGTTGTCGCTTATCCGACCGACCGCCCCGCCTATGGCCGGCTGTGCAAGCTCCTCACGGCCGGAAATCTCAAAGCCGAAAAGGGCGAATGTCATCTGAGCTTCGAGCAGATCCTCGGCGCCAGCGAAGGCCAGATTTTCATCGCCATCCCGCCGTACAATTTATCCTGCCCCGTGGAGCGCAGCGGAACGGGGAAGGGGGACCGCGCGAAGCGCGGTGGAAGGGGCGCATTTTCGCCGCGCACGCCCCCTCCACCATGCTCCGCATGGTCCCCCTCCCCCGCTTCGCAGGGGAGGATGAACTTCACCGAGCGTCTTTCCGCCCTCGCCTGCGCGGCGCCGGGACGCACGTTTCTTGCCGGCATCCACTATCATCGCGGCGATGAACCGCGCCGTCTCGGCTTGCTGGCCGAACTTGGCGAGCGCTGCGGCGCGCCGCTCGTCGCGGTCAACGACGTCGCCTATCACGTCCCGGAGCGCCGGCCGCTGCTCGATGTGCTCACCTGCGTGCGGGAAAAATGCACGCTCGCCGAGGCGGGCTTGCGTCTTGCCGTCAACGCCGAACGCCACCTTAAAACGCCAGCGGAAATGGCACGGCTGTTCAAAAATTTTCCCGACGCCATTGCCCGCACCATCGCCATCGCCGAAGCGTGCAACTTTTCGCTCAAGGAATTGAAATACGAATATCCCGACGAACCGGTCCCGGAAGGCAAAACCGCGCAAGCCCACCTCGAAGACCTGACCTTCGCCGGTGCGCGGGACCGCTACCCCAAAGATCACTACCCGGACGGCTTACCGCCAGATGTCGAAAAGCGGCTGCGCGACGAGCTGGCGCTGATCGCCAAGCTCGACTACGCGCGCTACTTCCTCACCGTCCACGATGTCGTCGCCTTCGCCCGCCGGCAGGAAAAGGAAATCCTCTGCCAGGGCCGCGGCTCGGCGGCCAACAGCGCGGTGTGCTACTGCCTCGGCATCACCTCGGTGAATCCGGACAAGAGCAATCTTCTGTTCGCGCGTTTTATTTCCGAGAACCGCGGCGAGCCGCCCGACATCGACGTCGATTTCGAGCACGAGCGGCGCGAGGAAGTCATCCAATACATCTACCGGCGCTACGGCCGCGACCGCGCGGCGATCTGCGCGACGGTCGTGCACTACCGCTCGCGCCGCGCCATTCGCGAGGTCGGCAAGGTCATGGGGCTGACCGAAGACGTGACCGCGGCGCTGGCGAAAACCGTGTGGGGCTATGGCGACGGCCTGCCCGACGAGCACATCCGCCAGGCCGGTCTCGATCCTTGCAACCCGGTGCTCCGCCAGGCCGTACAGCTCGCCGACGAACTGATCGGTTTCCCGCGCCATCTCTCGCAACATGTCGGCGGCTTCGTGCTCACGCGTGAACCGCTCGACGAGACGGTGCCGATCGGCAATGCCGCCATGGACGAGCGCACCTTCATCGAGTGGGACAAGGACGACATCGACACGCTCGGCCTGATGAAGGTCGACGTGCTGGCGCTAGGCATGCTGAGCTGCGTGCGCCGTGGACTGGATTTGATGAAACAGCATTACGGCAAGGAATATTCGCTCGCCACGCTGCCGCAGGACGATAAAGCCGTCTACGACATGCTGTCGCGCGCTGATTCCGTCGGCGTATTCCAGGTCGAGAGCCGCGCGCAGATGTCGATGCTGCCGCGGCTAAAGCCGCAGTGTTTTTACGACCTCGTCATCGAAGTGGCGATTGTGCGCCCCGGGCCGATCCAGGGCGACATGGTGCATCCTTACCTGCGCCGCCGCGACGGACTGAAAATCGGGAAGGAGCCGGATTATCCGTCGCCGCATCCATCCGAAGGCGACAAGGACGAATTAAAGGACGTGCTCAAACGCACGCTCGGCGTGCCGCTGTTCCAGGAGCAGGCGATGCAGATCGCCATCACCGCGGCCAAATTCACGCCCGACGAAGCCGACGGGCTGCGCCGTGCCATGGCCACCTTCCGGCACAACGGCACCGTCCATCTGTTCCGCGACAAATTCATCAACGGCATGATCGGGCGCGGCTACGATCCCGATTTTGCTCAAAACTGTTTCAGCCAGATTGAAGGATTTGGCGAGTACGGATTTCCCGAAAGCCACGCCGCGAGCTTTGCACTGCTTGTCTACGCATCGTCGTGGATCAAGTGCCGCTATCCGGACGTGTTCTGCGCAGCCATTCTCAACAGCCAGCCGATGGGCTTCTATCAGCCGGCACAGCTCGTGCGCGATGCGCGTCAGCACGATGTGGAAATCCGCGCCGTCGACGTGAACTTCAGCGATTGGGATTGCACGCTCGAGCCAAGCGCCGACGAACGCCATGCCGTCCGCCTCGGCTTTCGCCTGATCTACGGGCTCGGCGAAGAGGAGGCGAAAGCACTCATTGCCGCACGCGGCAACGGCTATTCCTCGATCGAACGATTGGCTGCTGTCGCCGGCATTTCCCGCTTCACCATCGAGCGGCTGGCGGAAGCCGACGCATTCCGTTCGCTCAACCTCGATCGCCGTGCGGCGCTGTGGGCGGCGCGGCGGCTTGACATGATCGGCGCCCGTCCGCCGCGCCGGCCGGACTCCGCCCGGATCGAAGAAGTCCCTCTTTTAACGCCACACATGAGCGACGAGCTCTTCCCGGAACCCCAAGTCGCGCTCCCGCCGATGCCGCTTTCCGAGCACGTCGTGGAAGATTACGTGGCGACCGGGCTTTCCCTGAAGGAGCATCCGGTACGTTTCTTCCGCGAGCGGCTGACCGCGCTTGGCGTCATCGAAAACACCAGGCTGCGCGGTGAAGATTTGCGTCAGGACTCCCGCGTGACCGTGGCCGGCCTTGTTCTGGTACGTCAGCGCCCGGGCACGGCCAAAGGCGTCATCTTCATGACGCTCGAGGACGAGACCGACATCGCCAACATCATCGTCTGGCCGAAGGCGTTCGAAAACAATCGTCGCACCGTGATGACGGCACGCTTTCTTGCCGTGCGAGGCCGCCTGCAGCGCGCCGGCCTCGTCATCCACGTCGTCGCCGAAAAGTTTATCGATCTTTCCGGCGAGTTGCCGTGGTTGCGTGAAGGCGGCGATCTGTTCTCGCCGAAACTTTCCGGCGGCCCGCTGCCGCAGAACGCGTCAACCGATAACAGCAAACTATTTCCAAGCCCGCAGCCGACCGCACATCCGCTCGACACGCAGCTCCTCAAAAGCCGGGATTTTCATTAGTTCGACTGTCAGCAAATTGAACCAGCGATCACATGAAAAATGAAATGCCCACCAAATCTTTCGCCTCAGCCGCGCTTTGGCGTAGCTGGCTCGACGCAAATCACGCAACGTCGCTCGGCATCTGGTTGCGACTTTATAAGAAGGACTCGGGAAAGAACGCAGTTACCTATGCCGAAGCTCTCGACGAAGCACTCTGCTACGGCTGGATAGATGGCCAGAAAAGCAAGGGCGACGAAACGTCATGGCTGCAAAAATTCACGCCGCGCCGCCCGAGGAGCATCTGGTCGCGAAAAAACTGCGAACATGCCACCCGGCTCATTAAAACAAAACGCATGAATGTCAGCGGTCAGAAAGAAGTCGATGCTGCCAAAAAAGATGGACGCTGGGACAAAGCGTACGATGCTGCAAGCAACATGGAGATACCGGCGGATTTTCTCCGCGAAATCAAGAAAGACAAAAGGGCGCTCGCGTTCTTCGAGACATTGAATAGAGCGAACGTATACGCGATTGTTTGGCGTCTCCAGACAGCAAAGAAGCCGGAGACGCGAGTTAAACGTATGGATTTGATTCTAAAAATGATGAGGGACGGCAAGAAATTTCATTAGCGATCACCCCCTACGCAGACGCGGACGATTTCCCCGCCGATCCCGCGAGCACGCGCGCGAGCCGCTCGGAAAAAAGCTTTGGGTCAGCCGGCCGCTCGCCTTCAAGCACCCGCGCCTCATCGAGCAAAAGGTGCGCCGCGTCTTCTTTCAAAGCTCGCCGGTCATCACCTAGCGCGGCGAGCGCCACGACCAGATCATGCCGCGGATTGACTTCCAGGATCGGCTGCGACGCGGCATTCAGGCGCCCTGCTCCCGCCAGCAGCTTTTCCAGCGCCCGATCGGGACCCTTGTCGGACGCCACCAGGCAGACCGCGCTGTCGGTCAGCCGCTCGGAAGCACGCACTTCGGCGACTGCGTCGCCGAGCGCATTTTTCACGAACACCAAAAAGTTTTTGACATTGTCCTGTAATTCCGGCGCTGCATCTTCCTTGGCATCAACAAGCGGAATGAGCGCCAAGTCCGCGGCGCCCTGGGTCACCGACTTGAACGGCTTGCCGTCGAAGCCGGGTGACGACATCGTCCAGAAAGTGTCGACCGGATCGGGCAACAGCAGCACCTCAATGCCGCGGGCGCGAAAGCCTTCGAGATGGGGCGACGATTTCAGCCGTTCGATATCGTCGCCGGCGACATAGTAGATCGCGGTCTGGTTGGTCTTGAGCGCGCCGACATAGTCTTTCAGGCTGCGCCATCCCTCGCCGCTCGTCGTCTTGAAACGCGCCAGTGCGAGCAGCGCGTCACGGCGCTCGAAATCTTCGTACAGGCCCTCTTTCAGCACCGGGCCGAATGTGTCCCAGATCTTTGTATAGGTTTCCGGCTCTTTCTCGGCCGCCCGCTCAAGTTCGCTGAGCACCCGGCTGGTAGCGCCTTTTCTGATGGCGGCGAGCAGCGGACTTTCCTGGATTTTTTCACGCGACACATTGAGCGGCAGGTCGGCGCTATCGACCAGGCCGCGAACAAAGCGCAGGTAGCGCGGCAGAATGTCGGCATCGTCGGTGATGAACACGCGCTTGACGTAGAGCTTCACCCGCCCCTTGCGGTCGGGATCGAACAGATCGAACGGCCGCGAACCGGGCACGAAGAACAAGGAGGTGTAATCGTGCCGCCCCTCGGCGTGGAAATGAATGGTGAGCGCCGGCTCGTCGAACTGACCGGCGATGCTGCGGTAAAAGTCCGTGTAGTCCGCGGCGGTGATCGAAGATTTCGGCTTCGCCCACAGCGCCGCTCCGTCGGTGATTTCCGCGGGCTCAGCGCCGGGCTTCTCGACAATGGTGACCGGCACCGGCACATGACCCGATTGCGCGCGGACCAGCCGTTCGATCGTCGAGCGCTCGGTGTATTCCCTGGCGTCTTCGAGGAGATGCAGCACGACGCGGGTGCCACGCTGCGGCGCCTCGACCGCGGTCGGATCCGCCGGCACGACCGTGAAGCTGCCTTTGCCGTCGGAGGACCAAACATTGGCTGAATCGCTTCCCGCCCGGCGTGAAATCACCTCGACGCGGTCCGCCACCATGAAGGCCGAATAAAAGCCGACGCCGAAACGGCCGATGAGCGCCGAATCCTCCTCGGCTTGTGCCGTCTCCAGACGATCCAGGAACGCCTTGGTGCCGGAGCGGGCGATCGTGCCGAGCGCCTCCGCCATTTCTTCACCGGCCATGCCGATGCCGTTGTCCTCGACCGTCAGCAGGCGCTTGTCGGCGTCGAGCGAGATGGTGACGCGCGGTTTTGGGTCGTCGCCGAGCAGCGCGGGTGCGGCGATGGCCTCGTAGCGCAAGCGCTCGCAAGCATCGGCGGCGTTAGCGATCAACTCGCGTAGAAAGACCGACTTTTCCGAATAGACCGAATGCACCATGAGCTGCAGCAGCTTGGCGACATCGGCTTCGAATGGACGGCTCGCTGGTTTGAGTTCCTCAGTGACGGTCATGGCAATTACCCCCGGTGCAAATCCGGTTTTTCAAATTCTTGGACGGCAGATGGAGTGACAGCGGCGGCCATTCAAGGCCTGCGCGGATGTCGGCGACGATCCCCGCTTAACCCATCAGGGCGCAGAGACGACGTCGGGCGTGTGAATGTGCTCCGGCCTGAAACCGAGGCCGAGGAGACGTGCCGGAATCCGGCGCAAAATTGGGATCGCGTCCAATAGCCTGAAGATGAGCGGCGGCTTCGGGTGTGCGCCTGACAGCGCCGGACCGATAATGCGGTTTTGCATGATGAGCTGCAGCATCTGGGTAAGACGCACCGGCAGCGTGCGCCGGTCTTGAACCGCCTGCAGGTCGTTGTCGCCCACCGTCCGCGTTTTCAGCGGAGCTGCAAGCCGGTTGGCGGCGGCGACAGCGTCCTGGACGGCGAGATTGACGCCGACGCCGCCGATCGGGGACATGGCGTGCGCGGCGTCGCCGATGCAGAGAAAGCCCGGCCGCCACCACTGCCGCAGCCGATCGACGGCAACGCTGAGAAGCTTGATGTCGTCCCAGCTCTTGAGCTCGTTTACGCGGTCGGCGAGATAAGGCGACATCTGTACAACGCGCGCTCGAAACGCTTGAAGTCCGTCCGCTTTGACCCGCTCCATTCCGCCTTTGGGAATGACAAAAGCGCATTGCCAGTAATCGCTGCGGTCGATCATGACCAGCATCGCCCCCCGCTCGATATGCCCGAACATTTCCGGCTCGTCCGTTGGCCGGTGAGTTAGTCGGAACCAAAGAACATCCATCGGAGCGCCGTAATCGTCGCCTTGCAGCCCGGCGCGCGCGCGAAGCGTCGAGTGCCGGCCGTCGGCGGCAACAACGAGGTCGGCGCGGATTTCCAAATCTCCGCTGGCGGTTTTGGCGCGAACCCCGACGATGCGGCCGCTCTCCTCGATCAGGTCGGTCGCCTCCGTCTGCATGCGCAGATCCATGCACGGGTAGCGTTTGCCGCAATCGGCGAGGAAATTCAAAAAATCCCATTGCGGCATCAGCGCGATATATTTGCACTGCGTCGGCAGATGGCTCAGATCGAGCATCTGCAGGCGCGTTTCGCCGACCTGAATCGCGAGCCGCTCGAGTTTCTGATGCGGCAGCTTGAGAAAACGCTCAAGCAGCCCGAGTTCGTGCATCAGCTCGAGCGTCGAGGGATGTATGGTGTCGCCGCGGAAGTCACGGAAGAAATCGGCGTGCTTTTCCAAAATCGCCACCGCGACGCCGGCGCGGGCGAGAAGAAACCCCAGCATCATTCCGGCGGGTCCGCCGCCGGTAATACAGCACGTGGTCGTAACCTTCGCGTCAGGCATTACCGCCTCTTAAGGCTGCTCACGAAACGCGAGGGATAACGCCGAAGGGCTTAAGCGGGTTGCTTCGCTTTCGGCTCCGGCGCCACGCCTAGCTTCTTCTGCAGGCTCGTGGACGAAGTGGTGTACTGGAACACCAGCCGCTTGTCCGGATGACAATAGTGGTGCGCCTTCTGCGCCATCAGCGCGGCCTCGTGGAATCCGGACAGGATCAATTTGAGCTTTCCCGGATACCAGTTGATGTCGCCGATCGCGAAAATGCCCGGCGTCGACGTCTCGAATGCCGCCGTCTCCACCGGAATGAGCTCATTGTTCCTGAGTTGGAAACCCCAGTTGGCGACCGGGCCGAGCTTCATGGTCAACCCGAAGAACGGCAGCAGCGCGTCGCACGCAAGCTCCATGACCGAGCCGTCATTGGTCTTGATCGTCGCCTTGCTGAGTTGACCGTTGTCGCCGTGCAGCGCCGTGACCTGGCCGAGCAAGAAATCGATTTTGCCTTCGCCCACCAGCGCCATCATTTTGTTGACGCTATCCGGCGCGGCGCGAAACTCGGTGCGCCGGTGCAGAAGCGTCAGGTGCTCGGCGATCGGCGCAAGATTGAGCGTCCAGTCGAGCGCGCTGTCGCCGCCGCCGACGATAAGGAGCCGTTTGCCGCGGAATGCATCCATTTTCCGCACGGAGTAAAAAATCGATTTGCCTTCGTATGGTTCGACACCGGGGATCGGCGGACGCTTCGGCTGGAACGAGCCGCCGCCGGCGGCAATCACCACGACCTTGGCTTCGAATGTCTTGCCCTGGTCGGTGGTGACGCGAAACAGCGGGTCGCCGATCTTTTCGACCTTCTCAACCATCTCGTTCAGATGAAATTGCGCGTTGAACGGTTTGATCTGCTGTAACAGGGCATCGACCAGCCCGATCGCGCTGGTCATTGGAATGCCGGGAATGTCGTAGATCGGCTTTTCGGGATAGAGCTCCGCGCATTGCCCGCCGATCTTGTCGAGAATGTCGATCAAATGCGTTTTCATGTCGAGCAGTCCGAGCTCGAACACTGCGAATAGCCCGACCGGGCCCGCGCCAATGATCACAACGTCCGTTTTGATAGTCTCGCTCATTTGCAATCCGCACTCGCTCGCTATGTGGTTTGGAGTTTATGCCGGCGGACCGGGTCCGCTCAGTTGGCGTGTGTCTAGCGCGCGCGGCGGTTTCGGGGAAGTGCCAACAAAGCCCGATGGTTTCCGACGCGAAGGGCTGGCTTGCGGCCCGCAGGCTCGGACTCGTCCCGGCTAGGCTTGCCGCTCAGGCGTGCGCACCACAAGACCATCGAGTTCCTCGGTGACCTTGATTTGGCATGACAGCCGCGAGTTTGGCTGTATGCCGTAGGCAAAATCGAGCATGTCCTCTTCCATCGGCGACGGCCCCCCGACCTTCTCCTGCCATGCGGGGTCGATATAAACGTGGCACGTCGAGCAGGCGCATGCGCCGCCGCACTCGGCTTCAATACCCGGGACCGCGTGGTTGATCGCCGTCTCCATGACGGTCGACCCGACCTCGCCGTCGGCCGTTCGAGCAACGCCTGCGGCGTCGATAAAAGTGATGTTCACCATAAGGATGGCAATGATGCCGCGTGTGGCAGGTCGGCCCGCGAAGAGGCCCGAAAGAGAAGATCCGCGGCGTCTTCTATCGACTCTCGCGGCGCAGCGCCAGACGCGACGGTTTACGCGGAATAAACGCTGACGTGGCCGTAAAGCGCGGAGAATTCTGCACCCACACCTTGCAGCCGCGCTTCGATCGCGCCACGCACTTCGCTGGCTGCGATATTTAGTTCCGCAATGGCGTCGCCCAGATTACCCAGGCCGCTTGCCGCTTGCTCTACCCTTTCGGCGGCTTCGGCGACACGCCAAGCGCCTAATCCTAGTGCTGAACCTTTAAGCGTGTGCGCCGCCGCGGCCGCATGAGCCGGTTCCGCTCGTGCGATCCGATTGAGCATCAGCGAAATTTGGCGGACAAAGACCTGCAAAACCTCTCGCTCAAGGCTTTGATCGCCCAGCGTCATTACTCTCAGATGCCGCTCGTCGAGAGCGACGTGCGCCGACACGTGGCCAAAATCGGCCGCGCTCCTGTGATTTGCCATGACACACTCTCCCCGTCGCGTTTTCTTTTTTGTCCCGCGCCGTTTCATTTGCGGTTGGAGTTCCGAATGCCGGGTAAATCAGGCCAGCGGGACCGCGGCGCAGGCGTCTCGTTTCGCTTCGATGGTGAGTAACTTCTTACTCCATCTGGCAAAATGGCTCCGAGCCGGAGTTCGCATGGCGGCAACGGACACAAGAATCACGGCTCCGCGCGGCACGCGATCGAAACGGCGCGCGACGCCTCAGACGAGCCCCATTCTTGGCCGCAAAATGGCGATGGGCGCTGACGGGAAAGGGCAATTTCAACATGGTAACCAAATCGTTAACGATGATTAAAAGGTGGTTACCATTCCGGTTTCTTTTGATGCGCCAGACCGATAGGATGCGCTACGGCAGCATGACGTGAGGGCGGGCCGCCCAAGTGCGTGGCCGATGAGGATTTAGGCGATTACGCGCCTTGGCGCGGCCTGAGCATTGCTTGGGCCCGAAGGGCGCGGCGTAACATGCGAGGCGACGACCCACATGGCCAATAGCACGAAAAAGGTAGTGGATCCGACCGAGGCAGCGCTTTCGGCTATTCAGGAAGCACTCAAGGTTCGCGATGACGAGACCGAGCCGGGAAAGCGCGGCGACAGCGCCGCGAGTGCTACTGGGTCCGACTCCGACCGCTGGGACAAATCGCCGACTTCTCCCCTAGGCAAAAAGGCGCTCGACGCGGAGGAAATCAGCGTCCGCGGGGGCAGCCCGAACGCGTTCCCGGCCAACGACGATCAGCAATCGATTGGCCAAGTCCTCCAACTCCTGCAGCAGCGTCCTGCCCGCACGTCATTTGTCGTCGCCTCACTATTTTCCGCGGCCTGGCTGATCGGTTGCCTTGCGCTCGCATGGTTCTATTTGTCGGACCTGAGCAGCACCCTGGGTCCCGGCCACTCGCCGACGGCGCTGTTCGTTGCGCTCGGCGCCGCCGCCTTGCTACCAATCATCTTCTTTTTCGGCGTCGCCCATATGGCATGGCGCGCGCAGGAATTGCGCGTGATCGCGCAATCGATGGCGAAAGTTGCGCTGAAGCTTGGCGAGCCGGAAGGAATAGCGCGCGATTCCGTCGTGACCGTCGGACAGGCGGTTCGCCGCGAAGTGGCGGCCATGGGCGACGGCGTCGAGCGGGCGCTGGCGCGCGCCAGCGAACTCGAAGCGCTGGTTCACAACGAGGTCGCCGCGCTCGAGCGGACGTACAGCGATAACGAAGTCCGCATTCGCGGCTTGCTGCAGGAGCTCGCCAACCAGCGCGACACGCTGGTCGGACAGGCCGAACAGGTGCGTTCAGCTGTCAGCAACGTGCACATCGACCTGACGCAGGATCTCTCGACCATCAGCGATCTCGTCGGCCAGCAGGTCAACGCCGCGGCCGAACGCATTACCCAGTCACTGGCCGAGAAAGGCGAACACATCACCGCGGCGCTCGGCCAGATCGGCGACAATATGATCCAGCAGCTGAGCGAGCGCGGCGAAGATCTGCTCGTACGGCTGGAGACGGCCAGCGAAGACACCGCCACCGCCATTACCTCGGCGGCGGATCAACTCACCGCCGGGTTGAACTTCAAGACCGACCACGTCGGCGAAGAATTCGCCCAGATCGCGCGCGGCCTCGAGGACATGATGACCTCGCGGCTCGATCAGGTCACCGACGGCTTCTCGGAGAAATCGCTTGCGATCGTCGACATGATGGTCGGCCGCTCGCAGGAACTCACCGATACCATCGTCAACACGTCGAGCCAGCTTGCCGACACGATCGCCACCAGCGCCGACGCGGTCAACTCGACCCTGCGGGCGTCAGGCGACTCGCTGATTATCGATCTCAACCAGCGCACCAACGAAGTGGCGCAACGGCTGGAGGAATCCGGCAACCGCCTCGCCACCGAGCTCATTTCGCGCGGCACCGAAGTGACCGACGCGTTGCGCAACAGCGCGGCGAGCGTCTCCGAATCGCTCAATTCGCGCAGCGCCGCCATTACCGACACGTTGCAGGAAAGCGCCGAGCACGTGGCGCGAGTCGTCACTGCGCACAGCGACCAATTGCGGGAGCTGCTGTCGACGCGGCTCACCGCGTTCGAGCAAATGCTCAGCCATTCCGGTTCCGAGCTTGGCGAAAAGATCACGCGCGATTCTTCGACGCTCGGCAACCTGATTACCCGGCATCTCGCCGAATTCGACCGCACGGTGAAGACCTACGGGTCGGAACTTGTCGAACGGCTTGGCGCGCGGACGCAAGACGTTTCAGAAGTCGATGCGCAGTTACGTCGACAGCTTCGACAATCGCGTCACTGCCAAGGCGAGCGAAATCGCCTCGGGGCTTGACGAGCGGTTGACCAATTTCCAGCAAACCCTCGACAGCCGTACCGCGACGTTGAACGAGGCGTTGTCCGCCCGCGTTCTTGACATCGCTAAGACGTTGACCGATGGCGGCCGCGAAGTCGTCACCGCGGTCGACAAGCGAATTGCCGACGTCACAGGCGTGATTGATGCGCGGGGCGAGAAGCTGACCTCAGCGATAAGCGAACGCGCCAACGAGGTTACCAACGTCATCGACACGCGCGGTGCGGAACTGACCAACCTGATCGGCGAACGCGCCGCGGAAATCGACAAGACGCTCGGGACCCAAGCGATGCGCGTGGCGAATACGCTCGACAGCCGCATCGCCCACCTGGAGCAATTGCTCGTCGGCCGCGCCCAGGCCGTGACCCAGGAAATCGACGTACGCAGCCGCGCCGCCGCTGACCTCCTCAACTCGCGGATGGAAGAGCTGTCTACGGCGATCAAAACCAACGCCGGGAACGCCGATTCCGCACTGAGCGAACTCGCGACCAAGACCGTCGACGCTTTGAACAAAAGCGCGGCGGCAAGCTCGGCGGCAACCGAGGCGCTCAATCGCAGCGCCGCGGAAGCGACAGTATCGCTCAACCGCAGCGCCGGCGCGCTCAGCAACACCATCAATCAGAGTGCGGCGGCAGCCAACGATTCCATCGGCGCCACGACCTCGACCGCCACCCAGCTGATCTCCCGGACGGCAGCCGCCACCACCGAAGCCATCGGCCGCAACGCGGCCGAGGCCGAGCGCACCCTCACCGCCATCAGCTCGAATGTCGGCCGCGCCGCCACCCAGACGACCGAATTGATTGGCCGCAGCGCCGCCGAAGCCGAGCGCACCCTCACCAGCATCAGCGCCGATGTCGCGCGCAACGTCACCGGCCGGGCCGAAGAGTTTACCGCCAACGTGTCCCGGCACGTCGGCGAGATGTCGCGTATTCTCGACGAAAAATCGAACAGCTTGCTGGCCGCCCTGTCCGGAAAGGGCGAGACTTTTGCCGGCGAAGTCAGCCGCATCACCGACCAGGCGGTAAAATCGATCGAGGCGAAGAGCTTCGTCTTCACCCAGACGATGATGGACAACAGCGAAGAGATCGCACGGCTCATCAACGAGGCGAGCGAGACCGCGACGGTTGCCATGACCCGGACGCTCGGCCAGCTGCAAGAAGGCGCTCAGGGCGTCAGCGAACAGGCACGAACGACGGTCACGCGAACGCTCGAGGACCTGCACAGCGCGACCAAATCGGCCATCGAACAGTCGAAGCAGTCCGCGTCGGCCACGTTGGCCGATATGCTCGAGACGCAGGGCATGCTCCGGTCCGACACCACGGGCCTGTTTGAGCGCCTGCGCGAAGCCAACATTCTGCTGCAGGAGGTGCTCAGCGGCGCCCACGAAAACATGAGTTCGCTCGAGCGAACCATGGTGACGCGCGTTTCCGAGTTCGTCGCCGCGATGAACGACCTCAACAGCAAGAGTGACGCCTCGACGAGCATGATGGAGCGGCATGCCGGCACCTTCAACGCCGTCACCGGCAAAGCGTTGCGCGAGCTCACCGAACTCGCCAGCCAGTTCAACACCCACGGCCGCTCGCTCGCCGAAGCGGTTGAATTGCTCGACAAGAGCAATCGCCGCGCCGAGGAATCGGTATCGACCCGGCGCTCTAGCATCGAGACGTTGGTGACCACGCTCGACTCGCGCGCCGACGATTTTGGCCAACGGCTGCAACGTTTCTCCACGGTGCTCGACGAGTTGCTCGATGCGGCCGCGAGCCGGGCGAGCGAAATTGCCGGCGTCATTGCGCAAACCAGCAACGACAGCGTGCGGACTATCGAGCGTCAGTTCGACCTGGTGCGCACCACGTCCGAGGAAGAACGCAAGCGCACCGGCGAGACGATGAACGCCGTTTACGAGGAGGCAAGTTCGCAAGCGAATACCCTGTTCAACCAGTCCGCCCACCGCTTCACCGAGATCATGCAGGGCATGAAGCAAATGGCCGCGGAAATGCAACAGGAGCTCGAAGCCACGCGCGCCGAGCTGCGCCGCGGCATCTTCGAGTTGCCACAGGAGACCGCCGAAAGCGCGGCGCAAATGCGCCGTGTGATCGTCGACCAAATCGAAGCGTTGGCTGAACTTAACCGCATCGTCGCCCGGCACGGGCGTTCGCTCGATACCGCGGAGCCGACTCGTCCGGAGCCGGCGCGGCGCGAACCCGAGCCCGCGTATACCGGGGCGACGGCGCGGACTGCGCCGCCGCGGCCCGCGCGTGGCGACATAACTTCGACAGCGCAGACCCCCATTCGCGGCGACATCACCGGCGCCCCGCCCCGTCCGGCAGCACCAGGCGCGCAGCAAAACGGCGGCGGCGCCCGCAGCGGTGGCTGGCTGAGCGATCTTCTGACACGGGCTTCGCGCGAAGATAGTCCGCCGATCACGCCGGCGCCGGCCGCGCGTGAGGCGCCGCGCATGGACGACCGGCCGCAAAGCGTCGATCCGCTGGAGACGCTCGCCGTCGATGTGGCCAGCATGATCGACAACGGCGCCGCCGCCGAGTTGTGGGAGCGCTATAAGCGCGGCGAACGCGGCTTGTTCAATCGGCGCCTTTACACGCCGCAAGGACAGCGCGCATTCGACGAAATCCGCCGCAAGTATCGCGGCGATCCGGAATTCCGCCAGACGGTGGAGCAATACATCCAGGAATTCGAGCGGCTCCTGGAGGACGTTTCGCGCGGAGAACGCGGCGGCGCGGTGGCTCGCACCTACCTGACGTCCGATACGGGCAAGGTTTACACCATGCTCGCCCACGCGGCCGGCCGGTTCGACCAGTAACGGGACCGCCAGCGGGCCGCGGGCTCTCGCTGGGCGGCTGCTGCCGGCAGGCGTAACCGCCGGTAGAAGGCCTTGCTTGCGGCGTAATAGCGGCGCTACCGTTACGCCATGGATGGCCCTCTTTCCTTGCCGACCGCGGCAGATGTCGACGAGGCCGCCCGCCGCCTCGCCGGCGTTGCCTTGCACACTCCCCTGCTGACTTGCGCGGCGCTCGACGCCATCACCGGCGGGCGGGTGTTTCTCAAGGCCGAGACTTTGCAGCGCACCGGGTCGTTCAAGTTCCGCGGCGCTTACAACCGGCTGGCCGCCATTCCGCCGGACCAGCGCGCCGGCGGCGTCGTGGCCTATTCCTCGGGCAACCACGCACAAGGCGTCGCCGCGGCAGCGCAACTCCTCGGCATGCCTTGCGTGATCGTGATGCCGCGCGATGCGCCGCGCGCCAAGCGCGACCGCACGCAAGCGCTTGGCGCCGAAGTCATCCTCTATGATCGCACCCGCGAGGATCGCGAAGCTATCGCAAACGCGATCGCGTCTCAGCGCGGCGCCACGCTGGTACCACCTTACGACGACGCCCTGATCATTGCCGGCCAAGGCACGGCCGGTCGCGAAATCGTCGACGATTTGCGCGAGCTCGGTCTAACGCCCGATATCATAGTGGTGACAGCGTCAGGCGGCGGGCTCACCGCCGGCATAGCGCTCGCGGTTCGCGCGCGCGCCCCCAACGCGGCGCTTTACACAGCCGAGCCGCAAGGCTTCGACGATCACGCCCGCTCGTTTCGCAGCGGCCGCCGCGAGCAGAACGCAGAGCTGAGCGGCACAATCTGCGATGCATTGATGGCGCGCACGCCCGGCAAGCTGACGTTCGCGATCAATCAATCGCTGGTGGGAGCCGGCGTAGTGGTCAGCGATGAAGAAGTTGCGGCCGCCGTCGCGTTTGCGTTCGCCGAGCTCAAGCTCGTGGTCGAACCGGGAGGCGCGGTCGCGCTCGCGGCGATCATGACCGGCAAGGTCGACGTCTCCGGCAAAGTCGCCGTAGCTGTGCTCTCCGGCGGCAACGTCGATCCGGAGGTTTTCTCCCGCTTGGTCGCCTAAAGCTTACGCGCCAGCGCCCGGCAGGAAACACCGGATCTGGGTCGAGCCCTCGGCGTCCATGTAAGGCCACACCACCGCGGGACCGAAACGGTTTGGTTCCGTCACCAACGCCGCTTCGGGTACGACGACCCACTCGCCTTGCAGGCGAACACGATAGCGGCCGTCCTGGGTATCCCAATCGACGTCTTCGACTTTCACGCCGTCGGCGAAGGAACAACACAAGCCTTTGCCGCTCGCGAGCTGGTCGAACCAGGCGTGCAACGGTTCGTTGGCATAACGGCCGTCGTCACGTGCGGAAACGCTGCCGGGCGCGAATTGACTCATGCACAACACCACAACCGCCACCAAGGGACCGGTCAATCTGTGCATCATGGCCTCCACAAGATTTGCATGCGGACCAACGACAAGGTCCAACCAGCAGACTTGGAGACAACACGCCTGGTCTTTTTAGTTGTTGAGCCGCATCAACCTTTCAAAATGCAACTTCCGTGCCGGTTACCGAATCGGCTTATGGGATGACATTCGTGCTTAACAAAGAATTAATAAAAACGACACGCGAAGAAATGCGGTTGGCGCGATCGCTCGAATCGGACAACATGGAGAAGCAAATTGGCGCTAGCTGAAGAGCGCGATCACTTCTTCTTCGCTCAACGTCGCGAGCTGCTTGAGCGCGTCGCGGTTCGCTAGGCTTTGAACCGGTCGAAGATCGGACTTCGCCTCTGCTGGAACATCGGGCTGATCGGCAGCGTCACTCGTCGGCACAAGTTCCGGCGATACAATTGCAATCAAAAGCGCAACCATGTGCCCAATGCGGCGTCTGACATCGCGCAGCAAATCGCCGCCATGCAGGGTGCGCACCGTTGAAGCATTGCTGCCCTCGATCGTGGCATTGATTTCCCGAGTGGCGGTGTCCAATGCCGCATACAAAAGCGCCTCGGACTCGGCCTCGCCCTCGCCGCCTGCGGCCCGCCGCGGCGCTACAGCCGCTTCGAGCCGCTCGATCGCTTCCGCCAGATCGAGCAGACTGCGGATCAACGAGGCAGGCGCCACCGTCGGCGGAAGATTGCGGAACGACGACTCAATTCGCGCGATTGTGCCGACGAGGCTCTGCGGCGCGGTGCAATCGTGACGTCGCGCGTACTCGGCAAGAAAGCGCCGTCCGTGATGGGTCGAGACGATTTCAGCGTAAATCGCGTCGTACTGCGGATCGCGCTGCGATTCGCGGGATGATTCCGCAGGCCGGGGATTTTTGGCCATCACGACTCCTATGGAACAATTGAATACCACAAGCGCGGCAGCCGCAATCGGACGCCGCGAACTGGTGGCCATGGCGTTAGCCCAATTGCTGTCATCCCCACAGCGAAGGTTCCGGCGGATAAACCACGCTTCCTTCGTAGCGCAGCCCCTCGGCGCGGTCGCGGGCCAGTAACAGCGGGCCATCGAGATCGACGAACCGCGCGCGTGGCACGAGCAACATCGCCGGCGCCATGGCCAGCGATGTCGCCACCATGCAGCCGACCATGATGAGCAGACCGCGGCGTTCGGCCTCGGCCGCAAGCGCCAGCGCTTGCGTCAAGCCGCCGCTCTTGTCGAGCTTGATGTTAACGGCGTCATATTTGCCGGCAACCGAGGTGAGCGATCCGCAATCGTGCACGCTCTCGTCAGCGCAGATCGGTATCGGCCGCTTGTAGCCTTCCAGCATTCCGTCGGTTTCTCGCGGCAACGGTTGCTCGACAAGGGTCACGCCGGCGTCGGCGCACGCGGCGAGGTTGGCGTTGAGATTATCGAGGGTCCAACCCTCGTTGGCGTCGACAATGAGTTCCGCCCGCGGCGCGGCGCGGCGCACCGCGGCGATACGTTTGGCATCGTCGTCGGCGCCGAGTTTGACCTTCAGCAGCGGGCGCCACGCCGCAAGTTCGGCGGCAACCGCCATCTCGGTCGCGGTGCTGAGCGAGATTGTATACGCGGTGCGCACCGGCTTCGGCGGATCGAGGCCGGCTAATTCGTAGGCACGGCGGCCCGATTGTTTGGCGGCAAGGTCCCAAAAGGCGCAGTCGAGTGCGTTGCGTGCCGCGCCCGCCGGCAGGGCGGTCTGCAACTCCGTCCGATCGAGACCGCGCTCGACGGCGGGACGCAAGGCCTCAATGGCGCGCAGCACGCGCTCCGGAACTTCGCCGTAACGCGCATAAGGAACGGCCTCGCCACGGCCGCGGTGAACGCCATCGTCGAGTTCAACGACGATGACGACGGCTTCGGTCTTGCTGCCGCGGCTGATGGTAAAGGCGCCGGCCAACGGCCAGCGCTCGATGCGTGCGGAGAGTTTCATGCCAAGCGCAGTATGATCGCGCGCTCGGCCGTCTCAAGTCCTGATTGCCGGAAACTGCGGATTCAAACTAAGCGGCGATTCCCTGCTCTTCGTCGTCGCCGACCACGCGGAGCTCGGACGCGGACTCGGTATTGCCGGTTTCAAACCAGCTGACGATTTCAAAGCGCCCGTCGGGATGTTCGGCCAGCGCCGTGCAACTCTCGACCCAGTCGCCGCAATTCATGTAACGGATGCCGAACTTGTCGTGGATGACAGCGTGGTGAATGTGGCCGCAGATGACGCCATCGACGCCGTGGCGCTGCGCTTCGGCAGCCAGGGTCTCCTCGAAGGCGCCGATGTAGTTCACCGCGTTCTTGACCTTGTGCTTGGCCCATTGCGACAACGACCAGTACGAAAATCCGAGCTTGCGGCGAACGGCGTTGAAATAGCGGTTGATCACAATCGCCAGGTCGTACGCAGTGTCGCCGAGCAGCGCCAGCCAGCGCGCGTGTTTGACGACCATGTCGAAGATGTCGCCGTGAACCACCAGATAGCGCCGGCCGTCCGCGCCTTCGTGCGTCGCCGTCTCCACCACTTCGATACCGCCGAAATGGGTGCCGTAATAATCGCGCAGAAACTCGTCGTGGTTGCCGGGCAGATAAATCAACCGGGCGCCTTTGCGCGCTTTGCGCAACAGCTTTTGCACTACGTCATTGTGCGGCTGCGGCCAGTACCATCCCGATTTCAATTGCCAGCCGTCGACAATGTCGCCGACCAGATAAATCGTATCCGCATCATGCCAGCGCAGGAAGTCAAGCAGGCGTTCGGCCTGGCAGCCGCGCGCGCCGAGATGAACATCAGAAATGAACAGAGTACGGAACAGACGCGTGCCGTGCTCAAGTGTCACGATGTTTGATCTTTCGCCCGTTCGACATGGCGCTGCCTATAAGTAGATTCGATGGCAGCGGAATGACAACAAACGTTAACGCCGCTTAATGCCGTCTCGGCGTGGCTTGATCTCCATTGTAGGCCGACCGAGTCACAACGCTGTCACGACCCTGCGTTAGGCGGAGTACCGATGACAGCGCCGATTCTCGCCGCCACGTCGCTCTGCCTCGCAACCACACTTCTCCACGTCGTCAGCATTGCCGCCGCCGCGCTGCGGCTGCGCTGGCCCGCCGCGCACCCCTCCGCCCTCGCGCAAACCTCGCCTGCGGTCAGCCTGGTGCGGCCGTTATGCGGAATAGACAACCACGCCGCCGAAACGTTGAGGTCGACGTTTCATCTCGATTATCCGGACTACGAAATTCTGTTCTGCGTCGCTTCGGCCGACGATCCCGTGATCCCAATGGTACACGGGCTGATGGCCGAGCATCCGGAGACGCAGGCCCGATTGCTGATCGGCGACGAGAGAGCGAGTAACAACCCCAAGCTCAATAACGTGCTTAAGGGGTGGCGAGCTGCACAACACGAATGGATCGTTCTCGCCGACGCAAACGTGCTGATGCCGCCGGATTACCTGCGGCTACTGTTTGCAAGCTGGCGCCCCGACACCGGCCTGGTCGCTTCACCGCCAATCGGGTCGCGGCCGGACGGAATTTGGGCCGAGGTCGAATGCGCGTTTCTCAACACCTACCAAGCGCGCTGGCAGTATGTCGCCGACATGTTTGGTTTCGGATTCGCGCAGGGCAAGACCATGCTCTGGCGCCGCGCCGACCTTGAACGCGCCGGCGGTATCGAGGCTCTGGCCAGGGAAGTGGCGGAAGATGCCGCGTCGACCAAGATCGTGCGCGCGGCCGGTTACAAGGTCCGGCTGGTGGCGCAACCGTTTCCGCAGCCGCTAGGTCATCGGAGCGGCGTGGAAGTGTGGAACCGGCAACTGCGGTGGGCGCGGCTTCGCCGCGCGAGTTTCTTTGGCTGCTTCCTGCCGGAAGCGCTGTCGAGCGGCTTCGTGCCGATTGTTCTACTTGTCGCGATAGCGCCCGCCATCGGCCTGCCGCGGGCGCTAAGCGCCGTCTGCCTCGCTGTTCTCTGGTACGGCGGCGAAATGATCCTTGCCTGGATAGCGGGCTGGCACCTGTCGCTGCGCTACCCGCTTGCCTGTTTGCTTCGCGATCTTTTGTTGCCGGTGCTATTCATCAAAGCGCTAAGCGGCAACGAGTTCGCCTGGCGTGGTAACGAAATGCGCGTGGAACGGCAGCGCCCGCGCGAGATGATGGCGCTGATGCGGCCGCGGTTGGCGACGCTCGCTCCGGTGGCGCGACGGCGGTTGCGCTTGCTGCGCGAACGGATGTCTTGATTACGGCGACGCTAGCTACTCAAGCGCTGACGCGCTGGGCGTTTGCATCATCAAGATAAGACGCGAGATGGGCGCTCAGTTCTCGGGCGTCATCGCCCGCGCCGTCGATGAGCGCGGATTTCCTGCGGCGCAGGAACTGCATGCCCATGAGGTACATGCCCGGCGAACCGACGACGACGCCGCCGTCATGGTCCACCATGCCTTTGCGGTCGAGAACCGGTACCTCCAGCCATGAATAATCCGGCCGGTAGCCGGTCGCCCAGATGATGGTTTGGATGCCGCCCCGCTTCAGATCCAAGCCGAGCGGCGGAGAATCGTCGACCTTCGTCGGCGGCAACCGTTGCGGCGGCTCGACCTCGCGATCCAGACCGTTGGCGCGCGCCCAGTCGTCGATAAGGTCAAGGAGCCGGCCCATTTTCAGATCCGACAGCGCGCACATGTTGCGCAACGAGCCGGCAAATTGCGCTTTGCCATCTTCGGTAATTCCGGCGAGGCGGCCCACCAGCTTCACGCCGATCGCGCTCAATGCGTTGAGATCGAGAGTGGAGCGATCCGGCGTGCCGGCGAGCTGGAACGAGGGAACGCGGCGCGCCCGGGTAATATCTTCAAGCGCGTCGTAACGTTCGTCGAGCACGCCCGCAGCATCCATCCACCACTCAAGGTCCCTGCCCCGGTAATACCGCGGCGCCCGGATGTGCTCGCCAACCGAAAGCGTCACCGGACGGCCTGAGCGCTGGATTTCGTTGGCGATCTGGGTGCCGCTCGAGGATGCGCCGACCACCATGACGCCGCCGGCCGGAAGCTGATCGGGATTTCGATAGGTTTGGGCAGTGAATGTTGTGATGGCCGCGGGAACGTGGCGGGCCATCGCTGGAATATCGGCGATGTTGCATGCCCCGGAAGCCAGCACGACCGTGCGGCAGAGCCACTCACCCTGATCAGTCCGCACCAGATAGCCCGTCTCGACGCTGCGCAGCGACGTGACCTTGGTGTGCGCCTGCACCGGCGCGGCGATCGCTTTCGCATAATTTGAAATGAGATCGATGGTCTCGGACAGGGTCCGGTAGCCGTCAGGATCATTTCCCGTGTAGCGATAGCCGGGCAGCCGACTCTGCCAGTTGGGCGTCAAGAGCCGAAGCGAATCCCAGCGCTCGGTCCGCCACGAGTTCGCAACCTCGCCGCGCTCGAGAACCACGTGGTCGATCGAGCGTTCGGCAAGGCAGCGGCTCATGGCGAGGCCGGCATGTCCGGCCCCGATAATGATAGTTGTGACCGTGCGAATCTGGATCGCTCCCCTATGGCGCGACCATGGCCAGCATCAACTTAGCGCAAGGTCCGCCAATGTGGGAAACGCATGCTACTCAGTTGACGACGACCGTGACGTTCGTCGGATTGGTGACGATGTCGTAGACCGCCGAGCGTTTCTGCGATTGCGCGACGAGGGCTTCGATCTCGTCTTTCTTCGCGTCGGCATCGATTTTGTAGCTCACCTTGATGCCGCCGAACCCGTTGCGGACGTCGCTGTCGACACCGAGGATGCCCTGGATGTCCATATCGCCCTCAATCGTGGCGGTCACCGAGCGCAGCTGAATGTTGCGGTGCTGTGCGACGGCGGCGATGCCGGCAGTCAGGCAACTTGCCAGCCCGACCAGAACGATCTCGACCGGCGTGGCACCTTTATCCGCGGCCGCGAAAACCTCCGGATGATCGGCATCGAAAGCGAAGGTTTTCTTGTGATGCTGTTCGGCGCCCAGACCATAAAAACCTTCGACCGTGGAATGGCTGTGCGTTCCCTCTTTCCATTCGCATTGCGCGCGCCACTTGAACTGCGCCGCTTGCGGCGCCTTGCTGAGCGCTTCGCGCGCGTCGATCAGAGCAGCAGTATTCACGCCGTTATTCACGGCAGTTTTGGCTTCGGCCATTGGTACCCTCCATACTGTTGACCGCGTGAACCACTGTTTCACGCGCGCATTAGAGCACATCCCTTTGATCAATGTGCGGCCAAGTCAACTTTTAAATTCAGCTAAGAAAATCCTGCTTTTTCTAAAATGCGTCAGGAAAAATCCTGCTAGGAAACCTTCGATCCACCGAATGTCATCGAAGCGCCGGTTAACGTCGAAGAACAATCAACTGGACGACTGGCGTTCCTGCGCCGCAGCATCAGCAATTCCGTTCAACGCCTCGCGGTCGGACGGAAAATCTGCCGCGATCCAGGCGGATTCAGCCGCGCGCAACGCGTTGCCAAGCGCGGGGCCGGCCTCAAAGCCCCGCGCTATGAAATCCGCGGCCTTGAGAGGAAAGTCCGGCGCGCTCCAGCATTCCGGCAAGCGCGCCAGTTGCCGCCAGTTTTCGTCGGCGGCTCCTTTATCGGATCGCGACCAGGCGACCAGCACGCGATCGAAGAAAGAGACCGGGCCCAGCCGATAAAGCAGCGCCCGCGCTGGCTGCGTGTCGGGTGTTGCCACGACCCGCCACCAATGTTCAAGCGCGTGAAGCCGTTCGGATTCGGCGCCGGACAATCGCAACCGGGACGTCAACCGCCCGGCGTCTTCTTCGACCCAAACGCCGAGTGCGCCGAGACGGCGCACCGCATCCGGTTCGGCGTCGAGCGCGGCTTCAGCTTTGATGAGATTCTCGAAGCTCGCGAGATAAGCGACGCCTCCGATGATGGTGCCGAGCAGACCGCATTCAGCCATGATCGCCAACGTGGCGGTGGCACGTGGCGCCAGCAGAAGCTTAAGGAGCTCGGCGCGCACGCGCTCGCGCGACAGCGTATCGAGGCCGGCGCGCGCGACGATGCACGCGTGCAGTGCGGCGCTGTCGGGTGCACCCTCGCCGAAATTCGCGTGGAATCGAAAGAAGCGCAGAATGCGCAAATAGTCTTCTTCAATCCGCCGGCTCGGCTCGCCGATAAAGCGAACGCGACGGGCGGCAATGTCGTCCATTCCTCCGACGTAATCGTAGAGCTCACCTTTGGCCGTGACCGAGAGCGCGTTGATAGTGAAATCGCGCCGCTCGGCGTCCGCACGCCAATCGCGGCCGAAAACGACGCGCGCTTTCCGCCCGAATGTTTCGACATCCTGACGCAGCGTTGTTACTTCGATCGGACGATGACCGAAGATCGCGGTCACGGTGCCGTGCTCGACGCCGGTCGCGACCGCCTTGCCGCCAGCGGCCGCGACCCGGCGCGTCACCTCTTCGGGCAACGCCGTTGTCGCCACATCGATTTCGCCCACCGGAAGACCTAAAAGCTCATTGCGTACGGCGCCGCCAACGACGCGCGCTTCTTCGCCGTCGCAATCGAGCAGCGACAGCAGCCGCGCGACTTCGCCCTGCTTCAGCCAGCCGGCGTCGGCAAATTGCAGCGTGCCGCTCACCGCGTCGTCCCCGGCACGAACTTGCCGTTCTCAATATGCGCCGGCACGTACGTTGATCCCGGCGGCGCGCCGGAAAACTCCGCGAGTACAAAGAAACTGCCGGCCATCAAGACCAGCGACGCGATGATCAAACCGGCTATGCGCTGCAAGGTCCACGCTTTTGGCAAAAACACGCCGGCGCGCGTCGCCAACAGAAAGGCCGCATAGGCGACGAACGGCAGGAGGAAAAGTACGACTTCGGTGGCGATTGGCCTGATCATACGCAGACGCGATCGTACAAGTTTCGCACGATACCGGCCGTTATACCCCAGATGTAACGGTCACCGAACGGGATGGCGTAATATTCGCGGCTGATGCCTCGCCATTCGCGGCTGCGGCGCTGGTGATTGGCCGGAGTCATCAGAAACCGGAGCGGCACTTCGAATATCTCGGTGACCTCGGTGGGGTTGAGCGTCAGCACGAACTCCGGCTGCACCCGCGCCACTGTCGGCAGAATGCGAAAGCCTGAAAAGGTCAAATAAAGGTCGAGGTAGCCGAGCGGCTCGACCAGGCTGGGAGCAAGTCCAACCTCCTCATTGGCCTCGCGCAAAGCGGCGGCGACCGGACTTTCATCCTCGGGGTCGATTTTGCCCCCCGGGAACGCGACTTGCCCGGCATGACTGGCGAGGTCGGCGGTCCGAACGGTAAACAAAACTGTCGGTTCGCTGCGATCGACCACCGGGACGAGCACAGCGGCCGGTTTGGTCGCGCGCACGCCCGCGGCCTCCCACATCGATGGATTGAGATCGAGATCGCCGCGTGCGCCCTCGGCCATCGGATCGAGGAGCGATGGAGGCACCTCCAGCGTCAGCCGATCGCGCGCCCGTTCGAAGAAGTCATGCCTCCCCGCCCCGGCAAGGGCAGATGCCGCTTGCTCACGCAAATTTCCGCACCTCTTCCGCCGGCGCCATGGGAAAGAAGGCGCCCATGGAAGTTATGCCGAACATGGCTTGGCCCTCAAACTCCCGCTCTTCGCCGAGCTCGACTAGGTCGAAAAACAATGCGCGCGTCACCTTTGCCCACAAATCACGGCGGACGTGAAGGTATGGTTTAAGACCATCAGTGCCGCTTTCCGGCTCGAAGCGCAGCGCGTGCGCCGGTCCGCATTCCACCCAGTCGTCGACATTGGTGCGGAAGTGAAGAACCCGGCCCGCGGATGATTCTTTGATCTCGAGTTCGACGGCAAGAAAGGGGGCGTCGTCCACCTGGATGCCGCACTTCTCGACTGGAGTAACCAGAAAGTACTTGTCGCCCTCGCGCTTGAGCACAGAGGCGAAAAGCTTAACCAAGGCCGGACGGCCGATCGGCGTTTTCGCATAGAACCAGGTGCCGTCGGCGCCGATCCGCATATCGAGATCGCCGCAAAACGGCGGGTTCCAACGCTCGACCGGCGGCGGCCCTTTCGCTGCGCCAGACGCGCGACCTAGCGCGCCTGTGATCGCCTCCAAGCCCGATTGCCCTGTCTTTGCCACGGTTTACCTTGAACCTGCCACCTCGAACATTAAGTCCGGGGCGGCATTGCTCGCAAGAACGTGATTGTCATGCCGGCGCCGTGTCGCGGCAAACCTAAGTTGTGGTCCCGGTGAATGTAAGAATCAGCGCCTGCCGTTTTTCGCTGCTATTGCATTGCAAAATACCGGTGCAAAGTCGAACGCTTGCAATCGTTCACGCGCAGCGAATTTGATTCGCTGGCGGCACGAAGCGAACAGGAGTTGGCAATGGCCGCTGTCGGCGGAGAAGGTCTCGAAAAGCTGGAAGACATGATTGTGCGCGCGGCGGAGGCCAGCGCCGATCACGTGCGCGCAGCCAAGGCCGCCATCGCCGACGTCATCTTCGGCCAGGACGCCGTCATCGATCAGGCGCTCATCACTATACTCTGCGGCGGCCACGGGCTGCTCGTCGGCGTGCCGGGCCTCGCCAAGACCAAGCTCGTCGAGACCATGGGGATTGCGCTCGGTCTCGACGCCAAGCGCATTCAATTCACCCCGGACCTGATGCCCTCTGACATTCTCGGCACCGAAGTGCTGGAGGAGAGTCAGACCGGCAAGCGCAGCTTCCGATTCATCCCTGGGCCGGTGTTCGCCCAGCTGTTGATGGCCGACGAAATCAACCGCGCCAGCCCGCGGACGCAATCGGCGCTGCTGCAAGCCATGCAGGAGCAACACGTCACCGTCGCCGGCACGCGTCATGATCTGCCGCGGCCCTTCCACGTCCTCGCCACCCAAAATCCGATCGAGCAGGAAGGCACCTACCCGCTGCCCGAGGCGCAACTCGACCGTTTCCTCATGGAAATCGACGTCGACTATCCTGATCGCGCCGCCGAACGGCGAATTGTTTTTGATACCACCGGCGCGGAGGAGACGCGGGCGAAGCCGGCAATGAACGCCGAAGACTTGCTCGCGGCGCAGCGCCTGGTGCGCCGGCTGCCGGTCGGTGAATCGGTGGTCGAGGCCATTCTCGCGCTGGTCCGCTCGGCGCGGCCTGGGCCGGAAGGCGGCGACGCCGCCAAACAGATTTCGTGGGGGCCTTCGCCACGCGCCAGCCAGGCACTGATGCTGGCGGTTCGCGCCCGCGCGCTTCTCGATCGGCGGTTTGCTCCTTCGATCGATGACGTGCTCGATCTCGCAACGCCCGTGCTCAAGCACCGCATGGCGCTGACGTTCAGTGCGAGAGCTGAAGGTGAAACCGTCGACAGCGTCATCGGCCGCCTGAAGTCGCGCATTGGATAAATGGATGGCGACCGACGCAACGCGTACGTCCGGCCTTGATCATGCGGTAGTGCAACGCGCCGCCGGCGAGGGCCGTACGCTTGCCGCGGCGATGCCTCGATTGATTTTGGACGCACGCCGCGTGGCCGCCACGGTGCTGCACGGTCTGCATGGCCGCCGCCGGGTCGGTTCGGGAGAGAATTTTTGGCAGTACCGGCGCTTCGTATCCGGCGAGCCGGCGTCGCGAGTCGACTGGCGGCGCTCGGCGCGCGATGACCACCTCTACGTCCGCGAGCAGGAATGGGAAGCGGCGCACACCGTTTGGATCTGGCCGGACCGATCGGCATCGATGGCATTTGCTTCGGTGCTCGGAAGAGACACCAAGCTTTTCCGGACGCTGGTCATAACGCTGGCGCTGGCCGAAATCCTTGTCGAGGGTGGCGAACGGGTGGGCATTCCCGGCTTGATGCGTCCGACCGGCAGCCGCAACGTCATCGACCGGATGGCGCAGGCCATCGTGCACGACCGCACCGAGCACGCGAGCCTGCCGCCGAACTTTTCGCCCGCCCCGCTTGCCGAAGTGATCTTGCTGTCGGACTTGTGGAGCGAGTTTGGCGAGGTGCGGCAGATCCTGACGCAACTCTCCGCCAGCGGCGCGCGCGGTCATGTCGTGCAGGTCGTCGATCCGGCCGAGGAGACTTTTCCGTTTTGGGGTCGCATCGAGTTTGTTGAACCCGAAGGCGGCGGGCGCATCACCGCGGGGCGGGCGCAGGCTTGGCGCGGTGATTATCAGGAACGCGTTCGGCGACACCGCGCGCAGATCCGGGCGGAGACCGACCGGCTGGCGTGGAGTTTCATTATTCATCGCACCGACCACGCCGTGACCGAATTGTTGCTGTCGCTTCACGCACGGATCGGCATGGATTTTCGGGCCGATGAGATGCGAGCGCCGGCACACACGAGCGCGGGGATTTCGGCATGATCGGCGCAATGGCGCTCGGCTTCGCCGAACCTCTGGTGCTGGTGGGACTGCTGACACTGCCCGTGCTGTGGTGGCTGCTGCGGCTCATCCCGCCGCGGCCGCGCCGCGTGAACTTTCCGCCGACACGGCTTTTGTTGGAGATCGCGCCGAAAGAAGAAACTCCGGCCCGCGCACCGTGGTGGCTCACGCTGCTGCGGCTTGCCCTTGCGGCGCTTGTCATTATCGCCGCAGCCGGTCCCCAGTGGAACCCGCCCGTCGCGGCGATGAATAGTAACGCGCCGATCGCGCTCATGGTCGATGACGGTTGGACTGCGGCCAGCAGCTGGGATGCGCGATTGCGAACCGCCGACGATATTCTGGCGCGGGCGGAAAACGATCATCGCCCGGTGGCCCTTATTCCGCTGTCTGAAGGAACCCGCGACATTTCATTTGCGCCGGCGAGTTCGGCGCGGGTTCGGCTGCATCAAATCGCACCCAAGCCCCATACGCTCGACCGCGCCGACGCCCTGCCCGCTATCAACCGCTTCTTTGGCAATGTTCGCGATGTCGAAGTGGTTTGGCTGTCTGACGGCGTCGATCTCGGCCGCGGCGCGCGACTTTGTGAAGAATCTCGCGCAGACAATCGGCACTCACCCGACGACCATTGTCACCGGAGGCATCCCGGAGCCACTCGCGCTCACCGCGGCGGACAACGCCGCCGGTGCGCTCACCGTAAAGGTTCTGCGCGCCGCTTCGGGCGGAGCCGACACCGGCACGGTCCGGGCGCTCGATCTCAAAGGGCTGGCGCTCGGCGAAGTGCCGTTTTCGTTCAAGGCGACAGCCGACCGCGACACCGAAGCGCGTTTCGATTTGCCGGTGGAAATCCGCAATGACATCGCCCGCCTGGAGATTTCCGGCGAGCGCTCGTCCGGGGCTGTGCAATTGCTCGACAAGCGATCCAACCGGCGCACCGTAGGCATTGTGTCCGGCGCCAGTACCGACACGTCACAGCCGTTGCTGTCGTCGAGTTATTACATCACGCGCGCACTCGGCCCGTTCGCCGACGTTCGGCTCGCGCAGGGAGAATCCACCGCGGACGCCGTCGGACATTTCCTCGATCAAAACCTGCCGATGCTCGTTCTCGCTGACGTGGGCAATGTCGCAGGCGACGCGCACGACCGGCTGGCGCGCTGGATCGAGGACGGCGGCGTGCTCGTGCGTTTTGCAGGCCCTCGGCTCGCCGCCTCTGACGACGACCTGGTGCCGGTGCGGCTGCGCCGCGGCGGACGCATTCTCGGCGGCAGCTTGAGTTGGGACAAGCCGCAGCCGCTGGCGGGGTTTTCGCGCGAAAGTCCCTTTGCCGGCCTGAGCGTTCCAAATGACGTGACGGTGAGCCGCCAGGTCCTGGCCGAACCCGACGCGGCGCTGACGGAAAATACCTGGGCGACACTCGCCGACGGGACACCGCTGGTCACGGCGGCTCGGCGCGGCAAAGGCATCATTGTGCTGTTTCATGTGACCGGCGACACCCGCTGGTCGGATTTGCCGCTCTCCGGCACGTTCGTCGACATGCTCAAACGCATCGTCGCGCTCGCCAGCACGACGGCGGTCGCGCAAACCGCCAATGCCGACGCCAAGAACGTTCACGAGGTCGCTTCGCCGCTTCGCGTGCTCGACGGCTTCGGCAATTTCGGTCCGCCCCCATCGACGGCGCGGCCGGTACCGGTGGATTTTTCCGGCAGCGCCAGTGCGGAGCATCCTCCGGGCTTCTACGGGCCGCCGGACGGTCCGATCGCGGTGAATACACTCGCCGCGGCGGACCGTATGGCGCCGCTTGATTTCTCGGCGCTCGCCCGCGCCAACCATGAGATATACCGAAAGACCGAACCGCGGGATTTGCGCGGACCGATATTGCTCGCGGCACTCGGTCTGTTCCTGCTCAATTCTTTGATCGTGCTTTATCTGAACGGCAGCTTCACCCGACTTATTCCCCGACTGTCGCGCGCGGGCGCCGCGGTTGTAATTATCGTCGGTGCGCTGGCGCTCACCTTGGCGCGCGGTGGCGCTGAAGATGCACCGAATGGCGTGCCGCGCGCCGCGCTCGAAACAAAGCTCGCCTATGTCGTTACCGGCAATCAGGAAGCCAACTCAATCAGCAAGGCCGGTCTCGGCGGCCTGACGCTCTTCCTGGCGCAGCGAACGGCACTCGAGGCCGGTGAACCCGTCGGCCTGGACATCGCCCGCGATGAGCTTGCGTTCTACCCGCTGATTTATTGGCCGATTGTTCCCGGCGCCCCGCGGCCCTCCGATCAAGCTCTCAAGCGCATCAACTCGTACATGAAACAGGGCGGCACGATTCTTTTCGATACCCGCGATGCAGTAACAGCGCCGCCCGGGCCGGGTGGCACGGCGAGAAGCGCGGGCATGCAGGAACTGCGCAAAATCCTCTCCTCGCTCGATATCCCGGAACTTGAACCGGTGCCGCGCGATCACGTTCTGACCAAAACCTTTTATCTGTTGCGCGACTTCCCCGGCCGCTTCGCGACCGGCCAGCTTTGGGTCGAGGCCCTGCCGGCCATCAATGATGATGACGAGGCATCGCGCCGCCCGGCGCGGGGCGGCGACGGCGTTTCTTCCATTCTGATTACCTCGAACGATCTGGCGGGTGCCTGGGCCATGCAGGCTGACGGGCAACCAATGCTGCCGATGGTCGAGGGCGAACCGCGTCAACGCGAACTTGCCTTCCGCGCCGGCGTGAACATCGTGATGTACACGCTTACCGGCAATTACAAAGCCGATCAGGTGCACGTGCCCGCCCTGCTCGAGCGGCTCGGCCAATAGGAGCGCCGATTGAACCTGGGTGTTGCATTCGCTCCTCTTGTCAGCCTCCAAATTCTTCTGGCGGCCGCTGCGGCGGTCGTCGTGTTGTCGCTGCTCCTGTTGATCGCGCGCAGCCGGGGCGCCGTCATCCGCGTGCTCGGACTGGCGCTCGTTGTATTGGCGCTCGCCAATCCGTCGTTGACGCGCGAGGACCGCGACCCGTTGTCCTCGATCGCGGTCGTCGTGGTCGACAAGAGCCCGAGCCAGAATTTCGGCGGACGCGCGCAGCAGACCGAAGCCGCCCGCGCCGCCATTACCGGCCGGTTGAGCCATATTCCCGGGCTGGAAGTGCGGGTGGTCGAAGCCGGCCAATCGGACGGCGAGACCGACGGCACCAGGTTGTTCACCGCGCTTGGCGCGGCGCTCGCTGACGTACCTCCCGACCGCATCGCCGGCGCCATCATGATTACCGACGGCCGCGTGCATGACGTGCCGCCTGACGCGAGTGCGCTCGGTTTTGCCGCGCCGGTTCACGCCCTGATTACCGGCAGCAAAGATGAGCGCGACCGCCGGGTCCGGCTGATTGCCGCGCCGCGCTTCGGCATTGTCGGTCAGACGCAGACCGTCACTTACGAGGTCGACGATCAGGGCGGCGGCAAGGCGACGGCGACGGTCACCGTGCGGCGTGACGGCGATGTTTTGGAAACGCGCGACGTTCCGGTTGGGGTGCAGCAGCGCGTAGACATCGCGATCCCGCACGCCGGCCAAAACCTCGTCGAAATCGAAGCTTCACCGCTGCCCGGCGAGCTCACCGCCGTTAACAACCGAGCCGTGGTCGCGATCGATGGCGTGCGCGACAAGCTGCGCGTTCTCCTGGTTTCCGGCGAACCCAATGCCGGAGAACGCACGTGGCGCAACCTTCTCAAATCCGACGCCTCGGTCGATCTCGTTCATTTCACCATTTTGCGTCCGCCTGAAAAGCAGGACGGCACTCCGATCAACGAGCTGTCGCTGATCGCATTTCCGACACGCGAACTGTTCCAGCAAAAAATCGGAGAGTTTCAGCTCATCATATTCGACCGCTACGCGCGCCAGGGCGTATTGCCCATGATCTATTTCGACAACATCGCCCGCTATGTGCGCGACGGCGGGGCGGTGCTGGTCGCGGCAGGACCCGACTACGCCAGCGCGACAAGCCTTTGGCGCACCCCGCTTGATTCCATCCTGCCGGCGGAACCCGATGGCAACATCACCGAGCGCGGCTTTCGGCCGAGGCTCACTGAACTGGGCAAGCGGCATCCGGTCACGCGAGATCTCGAAGGCTCCGCGAGCGAGCCGCCGCACTGGAGCCAGTGGTTCCGCGTCGTCGATACCAGAAACCCGACCGGCACGGCGGTGATGCAAGGACCGGACAACGAGCCGCTGCTGTTGTTGGCGCGCCAGGGCGAAGGGCGCGTCGCCTTGCTGTTGTCCGACCACATCTGGCTGTGGGCGCGGGGCTTCGAAGGCGGCGGCCCGCATCTCGATCTGATGCGGCGGCTTTCGCATTGGCTGATGAAGCAGCCCGAACTCGAAGAAGAATCGCTGCGGCTCGTCGTGCGCGGTCACGAGTTGTTGGTACGGCGTCAGACCATGGCGGACGAAGTGTCGGACGTGACGCTCACCTCGCCTGCGGGATCGACTCAAATATTAAAGCTGACGCCAACCGACGCCGGCGTTTGGGAAGCGACCGTCACCGCCAACGAACTCGGCCTGTGGCGGGCGACCGACGGCAAACTCAATGCACTCATCAATATCGGCCCGGCCAACCCGCGGGAGTTTGCCGAAGTCACGTCGACGACCGACGTGCTTTCGCCGATCACCACGGCGACAGGCGGTGACGCGCGCCGGCTCGATGAAAGTAGCGGTACCAACGTCCCGCGGATTTTAGGCGTGCGTTCCGGCGACACATATAAAGGCGGCGACTGGATCGGCCTGAAAATGCGCGACGCCAGCGTTGTCCGCGGCATCGGCGTGCTGCCGGTTTTCGCCGGACTGCTGGGGTTATTGCTGCTTCTTGGCAGTCTCGCGGGAACGTGGGCGCGCGAGGGGCGCTGAAGCTTCCGATTAGCCTAGTCCGTGCGAACAGATCCCGACACCCCGTCGAAAGCGCCATCGGCAAGCTCCGCGATCAGCAAACGCGCCGGATCGACTGGCCCGGGCATGACAACTTGCCCCGGCGGGATGCGCTTAAAACCGCACTTGCCGTAATATGACTCGTCGCCAACCAGCAGGACCAGCCGGTGTCCTTGGGCCTTGGCCTGCGCAAGCGCATGTTTGATCAGCGCCTGGCCGACGCCCTTCTCGCGGAACGGCGGCTCGACCGTAAGCGGTCCCAGAAGCAGCGCGTGGCTATCGCCGATCTGCACGGGCGATAGTCGCACCGACCCGACCAGCAAGCGTGCCAATGCGCGCGGTAAATGAAAGACTCGAGCTGGTGCGGCACCTGCTCACGCAAACGATAAGCCGTCTTGGCGAAGCGTCCGGGACCAAATGTGCGCTCATGCAAGCGCGCGATGGCCGGAGCGTCGGCCTCTGTCTCGGTCAGAATGGTCAGCGAAATGTCGGTCACGGGCCTGCCGCGTAGTGCCGCCGATTTGAAATTCCTGCACGAACTTCGAAAACCGGGCACTAGCATCTGCGCCGAGGCGGGTCCAGCCGCAGGTGTCGGCCGCTCGGTGAATGCTTACATTAGCCCAGCAAAACGAAGCGGAGGCGATTAATGGGACTGCTGGTCGACGGTGCGTGGCAAGACGTGGATATGCGCGTTCAAGCGGACGGCCAGTTCGTCCGCAAACCGACATTTTTCCACAATTATATCACCGCGGACGGCAGCCCTGGCCCGACCGGCAAGGGCGGTTTCCCGGCGGAAGCCGGCCGCTATCACCTTTACGTCTCGCTCGCCTGCCCTTGGGCGCATCGCACGCTGATCTTCCGCAAGCTGAAAAAGCTCGACGAACGTGATCTCCGTGTCGGTCACTGTCGCGCTGCTGGGAAAGAAGGGCTGGGAATTCGGCACCGAGCCTGGCGCCACGCTTGATACCGTCAACGGCAAATCGACGGTTGCCGACATCTATGTCCTCTCGGATTCCAACTACAGCGGGCGCGCGAGCGTGCCCGTGCTCTGGGACAAAAAGCAAAAGGTCATTGTCAACAACGAGTCCTCCGAAATCATCCGCATGCTCAATTCGGCATTCGGCGCATTTACCGACGTGCGCACAGATTTCTACCCTGCCGAATTGCGCGGCGAGATCGACCGCATCAACGCCGTCGTCTACGAGACCGTCAACAACGGCGTCTACCGCTCCGGTTTCGCCGTCAGCCAAGCCGCCTATGAGGACGCGGCGCGCGCGCTGTTCGCGACGCTCGATCGGCTTGAACAGCGATTGTCGCAGCAGCGTTATCTGGTCGGCAAGCAACTGACCGAGGCGGACTGGCGGCTATTCACCACCCTGGTGCGTTTCGACGCGGTGTATTACAGCCACTTCAAATGCAATCTGCGGCGCATCACCGACTATCCCAATCTGTCGAATTATTTGCGCGATCTTTATCAGGTGCCTGGAGTAGCCGAGACCGTGAATCTCGATCACATCAAGCGGCACTATTACGGCAGCCACCGTAACGTCAATCCGACCGGCATCGTGCCGATCGGACCGCTTTTGGATTTTACGCTGCCGCACGATCGCGGCCGCTTTTCATAACGCTTTTCATAAAACGCGCGCCGCGCCCGATGAAGAGCGCGGCGCAAATATCTTTGCCTTAAGACAGCGGCCGTTTACCAGCCGGAATACTGCCCGCAGTAGCCATTGTTGTAGTACGGATCGCAGTAGCCGTTATAGCCATACGGATAGCCGCCGCCGTACGCATAGAGACCGCCTAACCCAAGGCCAAGGGCCACGCCGGGTCCCCAACCGCCACCGTTCCAGCCGCGTCCGTTCCACCCGCGGCCGCCATTCCAGCCATTGCCGGACCAGCCGTGGCCACCATTCGCGGCGAAACGACCGCTCGCGGCGAAATTGCCGGTGTGACCTGCGGCGGAAGTGCCTGCGTGGCCAGCGCCGGCAAAGCTACCGCCGACATGGCCGCCACTGACGCCGGCGCCACCGTGGCCGAACGCCATCGCGCCCGTCGTCATCGCTGTGGTTCCGAGCGCGACCGCTGCGGCGACCGCGAGAATTTTCGTACGCATCAAACCTCTCCATTTTCTGCCGTCACCCGCCATGGCGAGTAAACGTTTGCGCGCAGAAATGGTTGCCCATCCGGCTTCCGCGAAATCGCGGCCTGAACAAGCAAACTTGATGATGCGTCAAAACGCAGCGCTCGATCACCACAACTCGGCGGGCGGGCGGCCGTCGAAAAATTCCCCGATGCGGGCGCGTGTTCCGCGCGTCGTATCCTCCGGCAACGCGCTTGGCGAGAAGAAGCCGTGTTCAATAATTTCCCGGTTCGGCTGCGGCGGAGCGCTCTGGTGGAACGAACGCACGACATATAGCGCGACGTGATCGCGACGCGAGATGCGACGGTTGAAATAGATTCCGAACAGCGCCGGCTGTTCGGAAAGTTCGATGTTGCCCTCTTCGCGCAATTCGCGCGTCAGCGCCGTCATCAGGGTTTCGCCAGGCTCTACTCCGCCGCCCGGCAAATGCCAGCCGGCGATGTAGCTGTGCTTGACGAGGAATACCCGCCCGGTGCCGTCAATCACCAGCGCGCGCACGCCAAGCGTCATGCCCCGGGCAAACCGCCAATAGAAGTGCATGCCACGCTGCATTCCCAACTCAATAAGGCGAGGCGGCATGACCAATCCTGCGGGAGCACCTCAGAGCTCGGGACTTCACTGACCGAACCGGCGAGCCGGAAGCGAACGGTCCGAACAGAAGTCCAAATTGCGCGGCAAAGCCACTGTGCACAAGTTTAGAAGCGTTCTAATATAGAGGCGATAGGAGCCGCGCCTTGAAAAAATTCTCCGAACTGACCGAGCAAGAGGTCCTTGCGCTGGCGGTAGCCAACGAAGACGAGGACCATCGGATCTACCGGTCATTCGCCGGAGCGTTGCGCGGCGCATTCCCGGACACCGCCGGAATATATGACCGCATGGCCGAGGAGGAAATTGGCCATCGCGACATTTTGCTCGATCTCTACCGAACGAAGTTCGGAGAATTTCTACCGCTGATCCGCCGCCAGGACGTGAAAGGCTTCGTCAGGCGCCGACCGATCTGGCTTGACCGACCTCTCGGGCTGGATGCCGTGCGCAAATTCGCCGCCGAGATGGAATTCGAAACCGCGCGCTTTTACCGGCGCGCCGCCGAAAGCGCGCGCGATCCCGCCACGCGCGATCTGCTTACCGAGCTTGCCGCCGCTGAGGACAAGCACGAGCAACTCGCCCAGGAACTCGGCAAGAAATTGACGCCCGGTGCGCGCGCCGCCGAGGACGAGACCGCACGGCGCATGTTCGTGCTGCAATATGTGCAGCCCGGGTTGGCCGGACTGATGGATGGATCGGTCTCCACCTTGGCGCCGCTATTTGCGGCTGCGTTCGCGACCCATAACACCTGGGCGACATTTCTGGTCGGATTGGCGGCAGCCGTCGGCGCCGGTATCTCCATGGGCTTCGCCGAGGCGTTGTCCGACGACGGATCGCTCACCGGGCGCGGCGCACCGCTGGTCCGCGGCACCGTTTGCGGCGTCATGACCGCACTCGGCGGCCTTGGCCATACCCTGCCCTATCTCATTCCGCATTTTTATACCGCGACGGCGCTCGCGTTTGCGGTCGTTGCCCTCGAACTCGCAGTGATCTCGTGGATTCGCACCCACTACATGGACACGCCGTTCCTGCAGGCGGCGTTTCAAGTCGTCCTCGGCGGGGCGCTGGTGTTCGCCGCCGGCATTTTGATCGGCAACTCTTGATCGCCGGCAACTAGACCGGTGGTGCAACCGCGATTCGCGTTGCATGATCGCGCGATGTTCGTTCTCGCTCACCTTTCCGACCTTCATCTTGCGTCGCGGCCGCCCGTTGCCGATCTCATCAGCAAGCGCGGCCTTGGCTTCGTCAATTGGCATCGCAAACGCAAACACGTGCATCGCGCCGACGTGCTCAGCGAGATTACGCGTGACATCCAGGGCCAGAGCCCCGACCACATCGCCGTTACCGGCGATCTCATCAACTTCTCGACCCGAAGCGAATACCAGCGTGCCCGCGCTTGGCTCGAAACCGTCGGGTCGCCGTCAGCGGTAACTGTCATCCCCGGCAACCACGACATCTACGTGCCTGCCGCGAGACAATGGCCGGCCGAATTTTGGAACGAATATATGCGCGGCGACGACAGTGCTGGCGCCGGCTCGTTTCCTTTCGTGCGCCGCCGCGCCAATGTCGCGCTCATTGCACTCTCGTCCGCGTTGCCGACCGGGCCGTTTCTCGCCACCGGGTTTCTCGGCGAACCGCAACTTGCCCGCTTTGCCGCGGCACTCGACGAAACGCGCGGAATGTTTCGCGTGGTGCTTATCCATCACCCGCCGACGATTGCCGGGCGGCTGCACCTGCGGCGGCTCATCGACGCTGCCGAGTTTCGCCGCGTTCTGGCGGACAAGGGCGCCGAGTTGGTTATCCACGGGCACGATCACCACCATTCGCTGGTGTGGCTCGACGGTCCGCAACAACCAATACCGGCGGCCGGCGCGCCTTCGGCCTCAGCGCAGACCGCGCACGGCGACGAAGACGCCGCCGGCTATAATCTGTTTCAGATCGCTGAGGCGAATGGACGATTTGCCTGCGAGATGATCATGCGACAGCGCGCCGCCGACGGCAGCATCCGCGAGGTCGGGCGTCAGACGCTTGTTTAGGAAAAGCTCGCCAGGATAGCGGCGGCCAGGACGAGCGCCAGCAGGCAGGCGACAAAGCCGAGCACGAAGGCGATTAAGCCGCGTCGCCGGCGCCGACCAGTTTGCCGCCGCTCCTCCCGCCTGTCGATCCGCGCCGCAAATTCCGAATCTTCCGCCAGCGCCCGCTCGCGCTCGATCAACCGTCGCGCGACATAATCGGTAACCGCTTTCACGATCTCGGCGATGTCGTGCGATTCAGCGAGCACGCGGCGGCCGATGCGCGTGTCGTACAAAAACCGGTAAGTGCGCTTGTCGCGCCCCATCGCAATGTGCGCAACGGGGTCGATCCACAGCCGCGGCGTATCTCCCCGGCTCAGGCCGCGATCAAACAATTCCACTTCGGCGGGAACGGCCGCGAACAACGGATCAAGTGCCTCGTTGAGAAGTTCGAGCCGCGCGGCCTCCGCGTCGCGCAAATCGACGACCACGCTGGTGCGTTCGGCAGCTTCGATCCGCGCTTGATGCACCGCACGCTGCAACGGCGAGGCCACCTGCTCTTCGCTTACCGCTTTTTCTTGCTGCCGCTTGCGACCCCACATGTCCCTACCCCAGTTCTCTCACAACGATACACGCGCGTTCACGGGCGCAGAAGTCCGCCAGCCGCGGCGCTCGCAGGCGGCGTGAACCTGCCGGCGGTCGACATTCGTGCGGGTTCTACTTCCCGTCTGCCCCGACAGTAGGCCTTGTAGCCGCCCATCATATTTCCCACATAAGGATTGGGCAGATTTGTGGTTGACCTTTTTGGCCCGCCTGATTGGATTAGGGACCAAACCGGCGCTCAAAAGCCGGACCCGCCGCAAACGGCGATTAGAGGAAATGTCGAGGATGAGGGTGTCATGAACGCCCAGCAACTGCTTCAGGAAATCTCGGACTATTGCCGCCAGACCGGGCTTGCCGAGTCGACCTTCGGACGGCGCGCCGTCAACGATGGAAAGCTCGCAGCACGACTTCGCAACGGCGGCCGGATCACCACCGATACACTTGATCGCATTCATGGCTTCATGGCTGCCCACCCGCCTAATGGGCCCCGTCCCATCGTGATTGAGCGCCCCCGCGAGCATCGCCCACCGACGCTGCCGCCTCAGCACCCCCCGGGACCGGCTGGCGACGACGCCAATCCGCAGCGAAACTTTCGATTTTTCGACAACCGGCAAAAGTACCTGCTGTTCGTCAATACCTGCAGCGAGAAGTGGGAGGTCGCGCACCGCGTCTCCGAAGAACTTGCGCACATTCATCCGCGACCGCCGGCAATGCGGTTGTTCGATGCCGGCGTCGGCGACGGCTCAGTGCTGACGCGCGTGATGCGCGCGGCACATGATCGTTTCCCGCACATGCCGTTTTACGTTGTCGGCAAGGAAATCAGCCTCGAGGACGTGCGGTTGACGCTGCAAAAGATGTCGGACCGCTTCTTCGAGCATCCTTCAACGGTTCTGGTGCTGACTAACCTTGCCTACGCGGACGCGCCGTCGCTGGCGGTGAAATCGCTCAACGCCGCATCGAGCCTGGTTTGGCACGAGCTGCCGATGATCGGCAATTCCGCGCACCAGTTCGAGCAGCAAATCATGGATCTCGAGCCGTTTCTCGGGCTCAACTGGAAGGCCGGAGTAAGCCCTCGCACCGGCAACCCGGTCTACGAGCGGCCCGTGGTGCTGGTCATCTATCGCGAGGACCATCGCTTCCTGCTCGATCCCATTCTTCCGAAGCCGGGCGGCACCGTTGGCAACTACGATCTGATCATCGCGTCGCAGCCTTATCGGGCGCGCGCGTCGCTCGACTTCAAAGCGCAACGCGTCATTGCACCGCTGGCGCGAGCGCTAGGGCCCGGCGGCCGCCTGATCGCGATTCATTCGCACGGCCACGACCCCGGCATGGAGATCATTCAGAAAGTTTGGCCCGACGACCATCCTTTCATCCACGACCGCCATCAAATTCTGAAAGCCGTGAAGCACGAGCTTGGCCTCGCGGGACGCGATCTGAACTTCAACGCCTATGCCGACAATCGCTCGCTGTTCCGCTACGTCATGCACACGTTGCCGTCGGAAATTTCCGAGTCATCCATCGGCACCTCCACGCTTTTCGCGGCATGGAATGCGGCAATCTACGTCGCCCAAGTCGAGGACGACCGGTTGGGCGACGTGGTGGCGGACGGACGCTACCTCGACGCCACGCGCGAAGTGCTGCGCGAGCGTGGCGGACTATGGTTCTTCGACGAATCCTATGTGATCTCACGCCGGCGCGCTTGAGCGTGCGCACTTGGGCGCCACGCCGGGAGGGAAACCGCAGCGGTGAGCTAAAATGACCGCACTCCCGGTTCCAGATCGGGCGCAGTCAGGGCCGGTCGCGCGGATCAGCGCGTTCATGTCCGAATTTTCAGTCGAGGTGACGCGACCGTCGGCCTCCGATATCGCCGCACTTGCCGCGCAACGACCGGGCGCAAAGACCTATCTGAGCATGGTGCCCGGGCGATCGGTGGATGAAACCATCGGTCATGTCGTGGCGCTGCGGGCGGCCGGTCTCGAACCGGTGCCGCATCTCGCCGTTCGCAACTTTGCGAGCGTCGAAGCGCTCGATCTGGTTTTAATGCGTCTCAAGCGTGAAGCGGCAGTCGACAGTGTCTTGATTATCGCCGGCGACCGAAGCGAGTGCGGCCCGTTCCGCTGCGCGCTTGATGTTATCGACAGCGGTCTGCTTCGGCGGCGCGGCATCCGCACCATAGGGATCGCCGGCTACCCGCAGGGCCACCCGCGGATCGGCCAGGACGAATTGCAGCGCGCGCTCGCCGCGAAGATCGCCACCGCAGAGGCCACGGGGCTTAATGTCGAGATCGTCACCCAGTTCTGCTTTGATGCACCAGCCATTCTGTCCTTTATCGCGCGAGTGCGCGGTTACGGCTTCGACCAACGCATTCGCATCGGCCTTGCCGGCCCGACCAACCTCAGCTCGCTAATGCGTTACGCGACCCGATGCGGGGTGCGCACATCCGCTCAGGCGCTGGCGCGCCGCTCCGGCCTGATGCGGCAGATGTTTGCCATGACCACCCCCGACGACCTGATCCGAACCTTGGCCGAGACCGCTCCCATCGCCGTCACGCCGCATTTCTTCTCGTTCGGCGGCATCGCCGCCACCAGCCGCTGGGCGCGCGCCGTCGCTGACGGCAATATCGCGCTCGACGCGGACGGGGGATTCCGCCTGGAGGCGCCGTCCCCTGCGCGCGAGCGGACTTTTGGCGCCGCGCCGGACAAGTGACCCGCATAGCTACGCTCTGAATTCATAGCTCAGTTGCCGGCGATGAGTCGTGAAGGACAACGGCATGCGGTATGTGTGAGCCCCGTTACGCGTGGACACCCATGACAAAAAACAGCGCAAATCTCGACCTGTTTTCCTCCTATCAACTCGGCCCGCTGCAATTGCCAAATCGGCTGGTCATGGCGCCGATGACCCGCAACCGCGCCGGCCCGGGCAACGTACCCGGCCCGATGAACGTGACTTATTACGTTCAGCGCGCGAGCGCCGGCCTGATCGTCACGGAAGGAACGCAAGTCTCCCCGCGCGGCCAGGGCTACGCCGCTACGCCCGGCATTCACAGCGCAGAACAGGTCGCCGGCTGGAAGCTCGTCACCGACGCCGTCCACGCCGCCGGCGGGCGTATTTTTGCCCAGCTCTGGCACGTCGGGCGTATCTCGCATCCTTCCGTGCAGGAGGATGGCGGCATCCCGGTCGCACCTTCGGCGCTCAAGCCAGCCGGGCAGATCTTTACGCCGAGCGGTATGCTGGACTTTGTTACACCCCGCGCACTGGAAACGGCCGAGGTCAAAGAAGTCGTCGAGGAATTCCGCCGCGGCGCGGCGAACGCCAAGCGTGCCGGGTTCGATGGCGTCGAACTGCACGCGGCGAACGGCTATCTGATCGATCAGTTTTTACGCGACAAAACCAATCAGCGCACCGATCACTACGGCGGTAGCGTAGCCAACCGCGCGCGCCTTCTCGTGGAAGTCACCGAAGCACTTGCGGGCGAATGGGGCGCGGACCGCGTCGGCGTGCGGCTGGCGCCGACAAATCCGTTCAACGACATCGCCGACAGCAACCCTGCGGCTACGTTTTCGCACGCCGCCGGCGAGCTTGCCCGCTTTGGACTTTCATACCTGCATATCGTGGAGCCGGGACCGACCGACCCGGTGGCCAGCGGGGAAATGCCCGACATCAGATTCTTCCGGCGTATCTGGCGCGGCACACTGATGGGCAACAAGGGTTATGATCTGGCCCGCGCCAATGCCGCGATACACGACGGGACCGTCGATCTTGTCTCGTTCGCCACGCTGTTCCTGGCCAACCCGGATCTGCCTGAACGCTTTCGCCGTGGCGCTCAACTGAACGCACCTGACCGGCCGACCTTCTATGGCGGCAGCGCCAAGGGCTACACCGATTACCCGGCGCTGGCCGACTAAAGCGTTCTGTAGCGCTTCAGGCTCCTAACTGCGTCGCGAGATCGCCGAGATCTTTCGCCGCGATGTCGACCGTCACCACCTTCGTGTCCGGCCCCTGCTCGCCTTCGCCTGGCCCCGCTTCGTTCGGGCGCGCGATGTGAGCGGTCGCGAAGCCGAGCGCCGCTGCGGCTTTCAAGTCATAGCTGTGCGCGGCGACCATCATGCACTCATGCGGCGCAAAGTCGAACGCCTCGGCTGCGGCGAGATAAGCACGCGGCTGCGGCTTGTAATCGTGTGCAATCTCCGCCCCCAAAATTGCATCCCAGACAAACCCGTTGCGCCGCGCCAAATCCACCATGAGGGAAATGTTGCCGTTCGAAACCGGCGCCACCAGATAACGGCGCTTGAGCCGCCGAAGCCCGTCCGTCACATCGGGCCAGGCATCGAGGCGATGCCACGCCAGGTTGAGGTTACGAAGCACACCGTCGTCTGGACGGGAAACTTCAAGGTCCGAGAAGACTTTTTCGAGATTTCGACGATGCAAAACATCAAGCTTGCAGAACGCGATTCGGCCGGAGCGCACTTCCTCCATGGCGCCTTGATATTCGGCCCGCCACCTGTCGGCGAAATCGAAGCAGTCGAGGGTATAGCCGAGCGGCTTGAGGATCGTTTCCGCCTCGCGCGCCACGCAGGTGCGCCAATCGACTAGCGTGCCGAAAACGTCAAAGAAGAGGGCTTTCACGGCGGACGGCATCGGATACACTTCTTCGGCGCGTGACAGCGTAACGTCCTTAAAATAGCAAAAAGCGCGCGGCGCGAAAATCCGGGAAACACATGTCTGAACTGGAACGCTGGGAAACGCGGTTTCGTACGCCCGATTACGTATTCGGCGAACAACCCAACGCCTTCCTCAAATCAAAGGCGCATCTGTTGAGCGAGGGACAGAGCGCGCTGTCTGTGGCGGACGGCGAAGGCCGCAACGGCGTCTGGCTTGCCGAGCAAGGCCTTGACGTGCTCGCGGTGGATTTTTCGGAGAGCGCGCTTGCCAAAGCGCAAGCGCTCGCCGGCCGGCGCGGCGTAAAACTGCATACCGAACTCGCCGACATTTTCACGTGGTCCTGGCCAAATGCAGCGTTCGATGTCGTGGTCGCGATCTTCACCCAAGTCGCATTTCCGCCGCAGCGGGTCGAGTTTTTCGTAAATCTCAAGCGGGCATTGAAACCCGGCGGGCTCCTGCTGTTGCAGGGTTACCGTGTCGAGCAGCTCAAATACGGCACCGGCGGACCACCCGAGGCGGAGCGCCTCTACACCCGCGCCCTTATCGAGAAAGAATTCGGCGATCTGGCCACGCTCGAAATCCAAGAGCATGACAGCTTGATCAATGAAGGCACCGCGCATGTCGGCATGTCGGCGCTGATCGATGTCGTCGGCCGCAAATAACCAAAGCCAAACAGGAACGAACCAATGTCAAAAAAGCCGTCGCCGAAGAAACGCGGCAAACGCCTAGCGGCCGCAGCCTCTTCCCGCCTTCCCCCGTTCGCGCTGGATAACCTCTCGTCCGAGCAGCAGGCTCTTGTTGCGGCGATAACGTCCGGCCCGCGCGGACGTTTCCAAAACGAGGGGCCTTTCGCCGTTTATCTGCACGCACCCGGTTACGGGAAACTGGCGCAAGCGCTGGGCGGCTACCTGCGCTACCACACGAGCTTGCCGCCGCGGCTCAAAGAGTTTGCAATCCTGTGCACCGCGCTGCACTGGAAGGCGCAATACGAATGGCACGCCCACGCGCCGATGGCGGAGAACGACGGGGTGAAGCCCGCAGCTATTCGCGCTCTCAAGGCGGGACGGCCGGCAAAATCCGCGGCCAAGGACGAGCTGGCGATTTATGAATTTGTCAAGGAGCTCTACGCCAAACGCCGGGTCAGCAACGCCGTCTATACGCGGGTGCAAAAGCTCATCGGCGATACCGGCATGGTGGAGCTCGTCGGTATTCTTGGCTACTACGCGCTGATATCCATGACGCTTAATGTCTTCCGCATGCCGCTGCCCGAGGGCTCGCCGATACCGTTTCCCGAGCCGCGCATTTAAGCTTGGAGATCAGCGCCAGCCACACACGCAATCCCGCGGATCTTCGAATTGTGGCAATGGTCGCCAACCGAACATCGCCGGACGGCGGCGTTGAACTTGGCGGTATCCTTCGCTATACGGGCACTCACGAGCGGAGGGGCCCGGCGCGATCGGGCTGAAAATGCCTGATGTCTGCTACGTTCGACAAAGTCGCTGATATTATTGCGGAAACTTGCGATATCCCTCGCGATAATATCAAGCCGGAAAGTCACGCCATCAACGATCTCGAAATCGACAGCCTTGACTTCCTCGACATCGCTTTTGCCATCGACAAGACATTCGGCATCAAGCTTCCGCTCGAACAATGGACTCAGGAAGTCAACGACGGCAAGGCAACAACGGATCAGTATTTTGTGTTGAACAATCTCAGCGACCAGATCGACAAGCTGATTGCTGCCAAGGGCGCCTGAGGCGCCACGGATGCGTTTTGAATATTTCGAGATGATCGACCGCATTGTTGCGCTCGATCTGGCCGACCGGTCGGTTCGGTCCGTCGGTCTCGTGCCCAAGGCTTCAACCGTATTCGAGGGCCACTTTCCTGATTATCCGCTGATGCCCGGCGCGTTCCTGCTCGAATGCATGGCCCAGACCGCTGGGTGGCTCCTGATCGCGCTTAACGGTTTCAAGAGCATGCCGTTCATGGCGGGAGTGAAGGACGCAAAGTTTCGCAGCGCTGTCTTCCCGGGCGACGTTCTCGAATTCGAAGGCCGCGTCGTGCACGAGGGATCGGGCTACGCGGTCGGCGAGGTCAAAGGACGCCGTGACGGCAAGGTGGTCTGCAACGCGCAGATCATTTTCACCATCATGCCGTTTCCGAGCGACGAATTCCGCGGCGCATTGTTCGAGCGGGCGGAGCGACTTGAGCTTCCGATAAAGGAGCTTGCCAGGTGAATGCACGCCAGGAGGTGTGGATCACCGGCGTTGGTCTGATCACCTGCCTTGGCGAGGGGCTGGAGGCCAACTGGGAACATCTCGCGCGCGGCGATCCGCCCGTCTACGACGACAAAAGCTTCGCGCCCTACGTCGTGCATCCGCTCGCCCCAATCAATTTCGACAAGCAGATTCCGAAAAAAAGCGACCAGCGGCAAATGGAGCCGTGGCAGCGCATCGGTGTGTATGCGGCCGGTCTGGCGCTGGGCGACGCCGGTATCGCCGGTAAATCCGACCTGCTCGACGTCACCGACATGATTGTCGCGGCGGGTGGCGGCGAACGCGACATTGCCGTCGACACCAATATTCTCGTCGAAGCCCGCAAACGCAACGACGCCGGATCGTTTCTCAACGAGCGGCTGATGAACGATCTGCGGCCGACGCTGTTCCTGGCGCAACTGCCGAACCTGCTTGCCGGCAATATTTCCATCGTTCACGGCGTGGTCGGCTCTTCCCGCACGTTTCTCGGCGAGGAATCCGCCGGCGTTGATGCGGTGCGCATTGCCCACGCGCGGATTGCCGCCGGCCAGAGCGACCTGACGCTGGTCGGCGGCGCTTACAACGGCGCCCGCTGGGACGTGCTGCTGATCTTCGAACAGGCCGGAGCGCTGTTGAAGGGCGGCTTTTCAGCAATCGGAGACCGCGGCCCCGGCGGTGGGATGGCGCTCGGCAATATGGGAGCATTTCTCGTACTTGAGAGTCGCAAGCATGCCGAGGGCCGCGGGGCGCGGGCGCACGCAAAGCTTAGTACGGTTTGTTCCGATCGGGTTGCCAGAGAGACGGGCCAAATCGAGGCCAGCTTACGCCGCCAGTGGGAAGGCATTGCCGCCGAGGTTGACCGCGACCATGCCGCCGTGATTTCGGGCGCCAGCGGATTGGAGCCGGCGACATCATCCGAGCATTCCGCGCTCAAGCAAATCGGACTTCCGATACGCAATACGGGAACTTATATCGGCCATGGCGTCGAAGCCCAGTTCCTGGCTAATCTCGCGATCGGCTGCGCCGCGATAGACCACGGCAAACTATACCCCGCAAGGGGGCCGGCCGACGCGGGCGACGGTCCGCCCGACCTGTCGCAAGTGGTGGTCACCGCGATCGCTAATTGGCGCGGCGAAGGCCTGGCGCTGATCGAGCGTGCCGGTTGAAGGAAGAAACGATGACCGCAGAAACGCGAGACAAGCTCGGCCGTCCAGTTATCGCTGTCACCGGCATCGGTCTCGTCACCTCTCTTGGCGTCGGCAAGGCTGCCAACTGGGCGAAATTGACCGGCGGCGTTTCCGGCATCCGGCAAATTTCCAGATTCCCGACCGCGGGACTGCGGACGACCATCGCCGGCACGGTCAACGACGTTTATCGCGATGACATGTCGCCGGCCGAGTTGTCGGAGCGCGTGGCGACGCTCGCCGGCGAAGAGGCGATCGCGGAGGCGGCGATCGGCAACAGCGGCCATTTTCCCGGGCCGCTGTTTCTCGCACCGCCGCCGCTCGAAATAGAATGGCCCGAGCGGATCAAAATGGCCGAAATGGCGGCACCCGATGCCGACCCCGCCTACCCTGAACTGCTCCGCGTCGCGCGCGAGTTTGCTGCGAGCCGGCATGCGTTCAAGTTCGGCATCATCGGCGAACACCTCGCCGAGAAATTCGGCACCGAAGGGTCGCCGATTTCGCTCAACACCGCATGTGCCTCCGGCGCCAGCGCCATACAGCTCGGTATGGAAGCCATCCGACGCGGCGAATGCCAGGCGGCGCTGGCCATCGGCGCCGATGCGTCATTGACGCCGGAATCGCTGGTCCGGTTTTCGCTTTTGTCGGCGCTCTCCACTCAGAACGATCCCCCGGAGCGCGCTTCAAACCGTTCTCCAAGAATCGCGACGGCTTTGTGCTTGCCGAAGGCGCCGCGGCTCTGGTGCTGGAGAATTTCGATCACGCCAAGGCGCGCGGCGCCCGTGTGCTCGGCATCATCGAGGGCGTCGGCGAAAAATCGGACTCCTTCCACCGCACCAGATCGAGCCCTGACGGCAAGCCGATTATTGCCAGCATGCGCAACGCACTTGCGGATGCGGGCGTCGCGCCCGAGGAAATTGACTACATCAACGCTCACGGCACTTCGACGCCGGAGAACGACAAGATGGAGCACTTGGGCGTGTCTGCCGTCTTCGGCGAGCGGATCAGGGGCATTCCCATTTCCTCGAACAAGTCGATGATCGGCCACACCCTCACTGCCGCGGGCGCCGTCGAAGCCGCCTTCACGCTTCTTACTTTGCAAAACCAGCGCATTCCCCCGACCATCAACCACAGCGTTCCCGATCCGGCGATTGCGCTCGACGTCGTTCCCAATGTTGCGCGCGACGCCAAGGTTCGTCGCGCCCTTTCCAACTCCTTTGGTTTCGGCGGCCAGAACGTTTGCCTGGTCATGACGCTGGAGCCGGCGTGAAGCCAACGGCCGGGATGAGCGAAGTCACTGACATCAAGGCGCCGGTTCGATGCGCGCGCTGACGCTCATTGCCGACCGCAAAATCGAGCTGATCGAGGTTGCGCCGCCCGGGCCGCCGGCCGCGGGCGAGGTGCAAATCGCGATCAAGGCCATCGGACTTAATCACATCGACGTTTGGGGCTGGCGCGGCATGGCGTTCGCCAAGCGCAAGCTGCCGCTGGTTGTCGGCGTCGAAGCGGCCGGAGAAATCAGCGCGGTCGGTTCGGGTGTGTCGGATTTTCGGATCGGGGACCGCGTCGTCGCCTATGGCGCGATGACTTGCGGAACCTGTCGCGCCTGTCGCGAAGGCCGCGACAATCTGTGCGAAAACGTCGCCGGCATTATGGGCTTTCACGTTGATGGCTTCGCACGCGATTTTGTCAACATGGCCGCCCGCCTGGTGATACCGGTCCCCGATGGCGTGAGCTTCCGCGATGCTGCCTGCGCCGCCGTCGCCTTTTCCACGGTGCAGCACATGCTGTTCGACAATGCCAAGTTGGAGCCCGGCGAGACGGTGTTGGTGCAAGCCGGCGGCTCCGGCATCGGCACGACCGCGATCAAGATGGCAAAAGCTATCGGCTGCACGGTGATCACGACAGTCGGCGACGACGAGAAGGCGGCGAAGGCCAAAGCGCTTGGCGCCGATCACGTGATCAACTATCGCACCGATCGCTTTGAGGGCGTCGTGCGCAAGCTCACGGCGAAAAAAGGCGTTGACGTCGCTTTCGAACACGTCGGCCCCGATACATTTAACGGCTCGCTGCTTTGCCTCAAGCGCGGCGGCCGCCTGGTCACGTGCGGATCGACTTCGGGCCAGTCAATCACCTTCAACCTGTTTCAGCTTTTTCTTCAGCAATATCGAATCATCGGCTCGTTCGGCGCGTCCATGCGCAACATTCGCGAAAGCCTCACGAAGATGGCCGCCGGACTGTTGCCGGAGATCGATATGGAAGTCCCTCTCGCGGAGTTTCAGCGCGGGCTCGAGCGGCTCGAATCCCGCCAGGTATTCGGCAAGATTATTGTCACTTTCTGATTTTCGGTTTGCGCATGACCTTCCCGCAAAACCGGCAACGCCTTCTCCGGATGATTCCTTAATGGAGCCGCATTCCAAGATCGCCGACGCGACACTGGGGGCAATCACGGCCGGGCTCTTGAGCGCGGTCAAGCATATGAACCGCAGGCGAAGCGCTAACGTCGCCGGGGCATTCATGCGCAGAATCGGGCCGCTGTTGCCGGAACATCGCATCGGACGCGATAACCTGCGAGCCGCTTACCCCACCAAGGACGACGCCGAGATCGAGCGGATCCTTGCGGGTGTGTGGGACAATCTCGGAAGGGTCGCCGTCGAATTCGCTCACCTCGACGAATTCTCCCTGGAGGGCGCGGGCCGGCAAACCGCCGACCTCATTACCTACGCTCCCGAGGCGGCGGATCGATACCGCCGCATGATTGAGAACGAAAAGCCGATGCTCGGCTTTGCCGCTCATCTCGCCAATTGGGAGCTTCCCGCCTTGGTCGCGAAGGCGCTCGTGCCGCAATCGGCCGTGCTGTACCGGCGGCCCAACATCCGGCCGATCAGCGACCTCATCGTCAAGCTGCGCACCCCGCTGATGGGCGAGCTGATCGCGTCTGGGCTAGATGCACCGGTGAAGCTCGCGCGATTGCTTCAGGCGGGAACGCATGTCGGCATGCTGGTCGACCAGCACATGACCAAGGGCGTCGAAGTTCTTTTCTTCGGCCGGCGCTGCCGCGCCAATCCGTTGATCGCAATGATCGCGCGGCAAAGTGAAGCCCCAATTCACGGCTTGCGCGTCGTCCGCAAACCGGATCGTAACAGCTTTTGGGTCGAGATCACCGAGCCGATTGTTACGCCACGCGATGCCGACGGCCGTATCAGCGTTAGCGGCACGATGCAGGCAATAACTTCGGTGGTCGAAACCTGGGTGCGCGAGCATCCGGAGCAATGGCTGTGGCTCCATCGCCGGTGGCGCTAGGTTCGAAAACTCTTCACCTAGGGCGCAGACCCGCGCACCAGCGGCGGATTAATCCGCAGCGTCGCGCAAATGCGACTTGATACGCTGAACCAACAATTGCGGATCGTAAGGGCGCTTGCCATGCGGCCCCATCTCACAAAGGTCTGCGCACGCCTGCGACGCGCGCTCGGCATTTGCCGCGAGAATGACTTTGATTTTTGGCCGGTTTGCTTTTACCCAGCCGGACAACTTAAAACCATTCTCCGCGTCGCCAAGCACGACACGAATCGGTTCCGACGATTCCTGTAATATCGTCAGTGCCTCGGCCGCGCTGCGCGCTTCGAGAACGCGATACCCGCAAGAGCGCAAATACTCCGAGAGGAACGCCCGGGTAACGACGTCTCTTTCAAGGACGAGAATAGTCTCTCCTCCTCGACCGGCAGTGTCCGAACTAAGGGCGGCGTGTGTCATCCAAGTTAACGATTTTGGAACCGCCAAGTTCCCTAAAGCCCAAGCAGCGATTTGATGACGGACAACAGACGTTCCAAAGAATACGGTTTGGTGACAACGGCTTCGACCGGTTCGGTAATCTGATACGCGGACGCCGTAATAATTTTGACGCTGGGGAACGTTTTGCGAATCGCGCGGATCAACTCCAGGCCTTCCAGCTCCCCCGACATGTGGATGTCGGTCACCACCACTGAAATGTCCGACCGGGCGTTTAGTACCGTGAGCGCCTCGCGCGCGCTGCCCGCCTCGAGAACGGTGAACCCTTCGTTGCGAAGAAAATCCGAGGTGGAAAGTCGGATGAGAACTTCATCCTCAACGACGAGAAGAACCGGATCGCGAAACGCGACAACCTCAGCTGGAACCATTCAACCTTGCCCCCTGATCGCTGGGATAAGAACCTGTAGGCGCCGTATTCGTTCCTCCACCGCGAGCGCAGGCCCCCTCGCGGCGTCGAGAACCCCTCGCCGAGGCGAAAAATAATCTAGTGGCCGGTCTTTATTCGCGTCCATAGCCGGTTGATGAGCCGCTGGGTTTTCTGATCGTGCGCCGCGATGGTGTAGAGCTCGGACATCGTCGACGCATCCGGATAAATGTTGCGATCGTCGAGGATCGATTTATCGATGAATTTCTGGCTCGCCAAATTGCCGTTGGCGTAAGCGACGAAATTGCTGTTGGCCGCCGCCACCTCCGGTCTGAGAAGATAATCGATCAGCGCATGTGCCTCGGGGACATCCGGCGCGTCGCTAGGAATGGCGAGATTATCGAACCACAATTGCGCGCCCTCCTTGGGAATTGCGTAAGCAATAACCACTCCCGCTTTGGCCTGCGCCGCGCGCCGTCGTGCCTGAATAATGTCGCCTGAAAATCCGACGGCCAAGCAGATTTCTCCGCTGGCCAATGCGTTGAGATATTCCGAGGAGTGGAATTTCCGTACGTAACGCCGAATACTGAGAAGAAGGTCAGCGGCGCGCTGCAGCTCGTCAGGCGCGATCGAGTTGGGATCGAGCCGCAAATAATGCAGCGCCGCCGGCACGATGTCGTCCGATGAGTCGAGGAAGTGAATGCCGCATTCCTTGAAGCGGCCGATCTTCGCCGGATCGAACACATCGTCCCAGGAATCAATCGCCGCGTCGGCACCCAGCACGCTTCGAACCGCATCGACGTTATAGCCGATGCCAGTCGTGCCCCACATGTAATTCACGGCGTACTGATTTCCCGGATCGTAACTGGCCAGCCGTTGGGCGATTTCCGGCCAGGCATTGACCAGGTTTGGCAGTTTCGACTTGTCGAGCTTTCGGAAAATACCGGCGGCGATTTGGCGCGCGAGGAAATAACCGGAGGGCACAACGACGTCGTATCCGGACTTTCCGGCCAACAGTTTGGCCTCAAGCGTATCGTTGGAGTCGAAGGTGTCGTAGCGAACTTTGATGCCGGTCTTTGCCGTGAAGCCGTCGAGCACCGCCGGGTCGATATAGTCGGACCAATTGTAGAAATTGACGACGCGCTCCTGTTCCGGACGCGCCGGTGCAAACGTCGCCACGAGCAGGCCCGCGAACAGCACTGCGCGTCCAATCGCCATCGCCAAGAGTTAAATCGTGCGGCGCATCGCAGGCCGAATGGTCGCTCGGGAGTCCGGCGTGAATATCTGGCGCCCCAACCTTAAGTCTCGGTCGGCAGTCCGGCCGCCTTCCACGCCAGGATGCCGCCGGCCATGTGAGCGTCGTAATCGAAGCCCTGCTCCTGCGCGGCAAGCGATGCCGTCACCGAGCGGCGCCCCGACCGGCAGGCAAATACAACTTCGCTTCCGGGCGGCGCCGGGATGGTCGCGGGGTCAAATGACGACAGCGGCACCAGTACCGCGCCCGGGAACCGCTCGACGCCAGTCTCGTTCGGCTCGCGAACGTCTACCAGGACGACGCGGCCGTCCCTGACGCCGCGCGCAACTTCTTCCGGCGCCAGATCGCGCACTCTGTGACCGCCCTGCGGGTCCGACATGGTGCCCTCCTTGTCGACTACCTCTGAACTTGCGTCAACCGCCCCCCGCAATTGCGCCGCTTGTTGCTTCCTTGAGGTTGCTTCAGATGTTGACCTGGGTCCCGACCTCGACCACGCGGTCGGTGGGAATTTGGAAGTAATCGGTCGCGTCGTTGGCCGAGCGCGCGAGCGCGATGAACAGCCGATCTTGCCAGCGCGGCATCCCCGAACGTGGCGCCCGGCGGAGAGCGCGGCGCGAGAGAAAGAACGACGTCGTCATGATGTCGAACTGCAAGCCGAGCTTGCGGGCCATGCCAAGCGCTTTGGGAATATTCGGCGTTTCCATGTAGCCGAACCGCAGCATCACGCGCATAAAGGTCGAGCCCACCTGCTCGATGCGCACCCGTTTGCCGGGCTCGACACGCGGCGTGTGGGTGGTTTCCACGGAAAGGATAATGTTTTGCTCGTGAAGCACCCGGTAATGCTTGAGGCTGTGCAGCAGAGCGGTCGGCGCGCTCTTCGGATCGCTGGTCAGAAACACAGCCGTACCGGGAACGCGCTGCGGCGGTTTTCGCTCGAGCATCCGTATCAGATCGTCCAACGGTGTCTCGAGCCGGCGCGTCTTCTCGAACAGTAATCTGCTGCCGCGCCGCCACGTATACATCACCAGCATCAGCACGCCGCCGAGCGCCAGAGGCACCCAGCCCCCTTCAACGACTTTGAGCATGTTGGCCGAAAGAAACGTCAGATCAATCGCCAGGAACGGCAGCATCAATGCGGCGGCGGCCGCCAGCGACCAATGCCACATCCGCCAGAACACCACGAAAGCCATCATCCCGGTGACGACCATCGTGCCGGTCACGGAGATACCGTAGGCCGACGCCAGCGCGCTCGACGAACGGAATAGACCCACCAGCAAAAGCACGCCGATCAACAAAAGCCCATTGACCCGCGGCATATAAATCTGGCCGGCTTGATGGGCCGAGGTGTGGCGTATTTCGAACCGCGGCAACAGGCCGAGCTGAATTGCCTGACTGGTCAGCGAATACGCCCCGGTGATAACGGCCTGACTGGCGATCACCGTGGCGACCGCCGCCAGTACGACCATGGGTATGCGCGCCCAATCGGGATAAAGCAGAAAGAACGGGTTAGCGATCGCTTCGGGATGCGCATAAACAAGCGCGCCTTGCCCCAAGTAATTCACCGCGAGCGCCGGCAGAACCAGGCAAAACCACGCCAATTGAATGGGTTTTCGTCCGAAGTGGCCGAGATCGGCGTAGAGCGCTTCGGCGCCGGTGACGGCGAGGAAAACCGCACCCAATGTATAGAAGCCGACGATGCCGTGATGGAGCAAAAAACTGACGCCGTAGACCGGATTGAAGGCCGTCAGCACGAAAGGATTTTCGGCGACGCGCATCACACCCGGAACGGCAATGGCCACGAACCAGACCACCATGATTGGCCCGAACAGGGCCGCGACTTTTGCGGTCCCGCGCGCCTGGAACGCAAACAGAAAAAGCAAAATCAGGACGGTCAGCGGCACGACGAAGTCGTGAAGTGCCGGTGTGGCGACGTCGATACCTTCGATGGCGGAAAGCACCGAGAGCGCTGGCGTGATGACGGCGTCACCATAAAACAACGCGGCGCTGACGATGCCGAGCACGGTGACGGCGACGGCGGCGCTCGGCACGCGCCCGACCGCGCGCGAAGCAAGCGCCATCAACGTTAGCGTACCGCCCTCGCCGTTATTGTCGGCACGCAACAGGATGAGAACGTATTTCAGGGTGACAATGACAATAAGCGCCCAAAGGATCAACGAGACGATGCCTAGCAGGGCGCCGCGCATCAGGTCCTGGTGCGCGGGGCCGGACGCCGCCATGACCGCCTCGCGCATGGCGTAGAGCGGGCTGGTGCCGATATCGCCGTAGACGACGCCGATGCTGCCGAGCGCAAGGCCCCATAACCCTGCCCCGGAACGGGATTCGGCCGCCCCGTTCGCCGGCATTTCGCCCTCAAGCGGAGCGCTCGCGGTTTGCGTCATGGGACTGGAAACAGAAGCTCGCATACTTCGGACAAGACGTCGGGCGGCGGCTATACACCGTCCCGGGCCGGGTGTCATTTCCCGCTCAATTGCGCGTTAATAAGTGTGAAGCGGCGGCGGGCCAGCTCCCTGCAACTGTTTACCCGTCCGCCTCATTGCAAGGGTGCGTCAGTATTCAGGGAACTTGCGACCGCGGGCCCGTGGCGGACTAAGGAAAAAGCTGCACAATAGCGAAGACTTATCGGCGGCCCGGCACTTTTGTCTACAGGAGGTAGTTTTATGCGGGAGGTTGGCCACTTTATCGGCGGCAAAGAGGTGAAGGGCACGTCCGGGCGGCTCGGAGAAATCTTCAACCCGAACACCGGCGAAGTTCAAGCCACGGTTGCCCTCGCGAGGCGATCCGAAGTCGAGCATGCGATCGCGGTGGCTGAAGCCGCTCAACCGGCCTGGGCGGCCACGAACCCGCAGCGGCGCGCCCGCGTCATGATGAAATTTCTCGAACTGGTGCAGAAGGAATTCGATTCCCTCGCCCGCCTGCTCTCGTCCGAACACGGCAAGATCTTTGCCGACGCGAAAGGTGACATTCAACGCGGGCTGGAGGTCGTCGAGTTTGCCTGCGGCATTCCACATCTGCTGAAAGGCGAATACAGCGAAGGCGCCGGTCCGGGCATCGATCTCTTTTCCATCCGCCAGCCGCTTGGCGTCGTCGCCGGCATCACGCCGTTTAATTTTCCGGCCATGATTCCGATGTGGAAATTCGCTCCGGCGCTCGCCTGCGGCAATGCCTTCATCCTCAAACCCTCCGAGCGCGATCCTTCAGTGCCGATGCGGCTCGCTGAGTTGTTGGTCGAAGCCGGACTTCCTGCCGGCGTGCTTAATGTCGTCAATGGCGACAAGGAAGCCGTGGACACGCTGCTCACCGATCCGCGCATCAAAGCTGTCGGCTTTGTCGGCTCGTCCGCCATTGCCGAATATGTCTACGCGACCGCCTGCGCCCATAACAAACGCGCGCAATGTTTCGGCGGCGCCAAGAACCACATGATTGTCATGCCGGATGCCGATATCGATCAGGCCGTCGATGCGCTGATCGGCGCGGGATACGGCTCCGCCGGCGAGCGTTGCATGGCTGTCTCGGTGGCGGTGCCCGTCGGCCAGAAGACCGCCGATATTCTTCTGGAAAAACTCGTGCCGCGAGTGGAGAGCTTGAAAATCGGTCCGTCGACCGATGCGCAGGCCGACTACGGTCCACTGATTACCAAACAGCACCTGGACAAGGTGAAGAGCTATGTCGACCTCGGCGTCAAGGAAGGCGCCGATCTTCTGGTCGACGGTCGCGGCTTCAAGCTGCAAGGCTACGAGGGCGGCAATTTCATGGGCGGCTGTCTGTTCGATAACGTCACGCCGCAAATGCGAATCTACAAGGAAGAGATTTTCGGCCCGGTGCTCGCGGTGGTGCGCGCCAACGATTACGAGGAGGCTGTGCGACTGCCGTCCGAACATGAATACGGCAACGGGGTCGCGATTTTTACCCGCGATGGCGACGCGGCACGCGATTTCGTCAGCCGGGTTGACGTCGGAATGGTGGGCGTGAACTTCGCCATTCCGGTTCCGCTCGCTTATTACACTTTCGGCGGATGGAAGCGCTCGGGTTTTGGCGACCTGAACCAGCACGGCCCGGACGCCGTGCGGTTTTACACAAAGACAAAAACCGTAACAGCGCGCTGGCCGTCAGGCATCAAGCAAGGCGCCGAATTCGTTATTCCGACCATGAAGTAGCGCACGCTGAGGCGAACCGCTGGTCGCCGCCGGGGTATATTTTGATAAGCAATTTCTGTTTTGCTGAAAGCAGATGACTGATTTCAGAAAGCCATGGCGCAACGGCCGGCGAGCGGTCAGCGCAGCGCTGATCGTTGCCGTGGTCGCGGTGCTGCCGGGATGCGCCTCGAACCAGCCGCCACCCGAAACGGCGGCGGCACCGCCGCCTCCCCCTCCGCCATCGCCGCCGCCTGTCGAACTCGGCGGCCGCTGGAAGCTGAGCCAGGCTGGCGCCGGCGGCTGCTTTATGAACTTCGGGAGCGCTGCTGGCGCCGACCAAGGCACGATCGCGCCGGAAGGCGGCTGCCCTGGCAAGTTCTTCACCAGCCGCAAGTGGACGTTCGAGCACAGCGCGTTGATCATCCGCGATCACAAAGGCGAAGCGCTGGCGCAGCTGTCGTTCGCCAATGGCCGTTTCGCCGGACAAGCAACCGGCGGCGGCGAACTGTCGCTCACGCGCTAGGCGCGCGTGACGGCGGCGTTCAACGCTTAGAGCGGAATATCGAGTTCCTTGGGCGGCGACGGCTTGCGCGGGCACCTTCGCCACCGGAGTTTCTATCTTTGGCGGCTGAGGCATTTCGACCTTAGCTTCTGGCGATTGCGCAACAGGGCCTGCCTTCGGCGGTTCGGCGGTTCTGGCGCGGCTTGTGGCTGCTCGGAGGCGGGGTTCGCTTCCGGCGTTTCGGGGCGAGCGGGTTTCGGCGGCTGCGGTTCCGGCTCGTCGGCGTATTTCGCCAGCAGCGTGTTGGCCGCAGAGATGAGTTCGGCGCCGTCGATCTTGCGGCCGCGCATTTCCTTGAGCCACGAAGCAATCACCGGTTCGGTCGCTTTGCGCCAGGCGACGACGTCCTCCGCCGTCAGGACGTTGATCGGATCGCCGCGCGCGCTCACGAGATCGGCCACCGCGCGCGCCTCCACATCCCACATAGTCCCGGCCATGCCAGCCGCCGCCTGCCCCGAGTTGGCGTCAATCACGGTTTTCAATTCGCCGGGAAGACGTTCGTAAGTCGCTTTATTCATCGCCAGCACGAACGTCGCCGTGCTCAACGATGACTCGGCAAAATCGGTGTGCTCCTTGAGCAAATTGTCGAGCCGCAGTGACGGCACCAGATCCCACGGATCGAGACAGCCGTCGATGACGTGACCGGCGATTGCCATGGGAAGCTGCGCGCTCGGGATACTGATCCCCTCGCCGCCCAGCGAGTGAACGGTCTCGCGGGCAAGCCGGTGGGGCACGTGCAGCCGCAATCCCTTGAGATCCGCGATCGTCTTGATGGCCCGCTTGGCATGAACGATCCCGTGGTCGCGGCACGAGAAGCAAATGGGACGAACGTCGGTAAATTCATCGGTCAGATTAGTTGCCGCATAATCCTGAAGCGCTCTGGAATTCACCAACGCCCGCCGCGACGGCACGAAAGGCAGCTCGAAGACCTCAATCTTGGCAAACCGGCCGGGCGTGTTGCTCGGCAACAGCCACGCGAGATCGGTCATTCCGTCGCGCACCTGGTCGTAGAGGCGTGCCGGCGAACCGCCGAGCTGCATCGACGGGAAAATGTCGACGCGGATGCGGCCTTGCGCCTCGCTCTCCACCTTGCGCGCCCACGGCACCAGGAATCTCTCGTGCGCGCCCGACACAGCCGAAAACGAATGGTGAAGTTTCAGCGCGATCGGCGCATCCGCCGCCGCGCGGCGCAAAACTGCCGGCGCAGCGATCGACGCGGCGATCGAAGCCAAAAGCGCGCGGCGGGCAAGTCGCTTCATTTCTAGCGTCCCGATTCCGAAGTTCTCATGACCATGCGGCAATCCCCGGCGCGAACTTCGGAATCAAGGGGACACTAGCAAACTTATTGATCGAGTGTGGCGTTCGTTCTGAACCGCCGCGCTCGCCGTGTGTCGCCGAAGCTCGCGGCTCAATTAAGGCGCGCCGGCCGTTGCTCGTCGTGGGAAGGGCGAACGCTACTGGCACTCGTCGGTGATTGCCGCGGAACTGCGGCCGAGGCCGATTCCCCCTTAGCCTGCCGCGCACGACGTTCGTAGTTACGATAAGACAGCCAACCGAATGGCAGCGTGGCGAGATAAACCAGTGTGCCGATGGTGAGCAAAATCCACGGATAGGCAATCAACAGCGCAACCGACAACACCAAAACCATGACCACCGGTCCGACCATTTCCGGCGGAACGCGCGTCCCGATCCGCTTCCCGGAAAAGACCGGCAACCGCGAAACCAAGAGCCAGGCGATCGCGAGCGTGTAGACCAGCGTGACCCAGGTCAGAAACTGCGAACGCGGAAGCCCGAGAAAAGCTGCGTAGATCGGCAGCAACACTATGATGGCGCCGGCCGGAGCCGGAACTCCGACGAAAAAATTCGCCGCCCACGCCGGCCGATCCGGGTCTTCGCTCATGACGTTAAAGCGGGCAAGCCGAAGCCCCGCGCAAATCGCAAACGCCATGGCGGCGATCCAGCCGCCGGATTTCAAATCGTGCAGTCCCCAAAAATAGAGAATAAGCGCGGGCGCGACGCCGAAATTGACGAAGTCCGAAAGGCTGTCGAGTTCGGCGCCGAAGCGCGACGTCCCTTTCAGCAAACGCGCCAAACGTCCGTCGATGCCGTCAAGGATGGCGGCAAAAACAATCGCCGCCAGCGCCAGCCCGTAGCGGTCTTCGAACGCCATGCGGATCGCGGTAAGCCCGGCGCATAACGCAACGACCGTTACGAAGTTCGGCGCCAGCATCCGGACCGGAACGCGGCGGAAGCGCCGCGGCCTCGTGCGCTTTTCCTCAGATGGAGAGTGCATCGCCATGATCGGGTATATAGCCCTTTCAGATCGCGCCCTGCCATCGCCCGTCATTCCGCCTTAAAAGCCGGCGCCGCCTGCACGCCGTTGAGATCGGCGAGCACGGTTTCGCCGGCGATGGCGCTCTGCCCCTCACCTACCAGCGGCGCTGTTGCCGCCGGAAGGTAAACGTCAACGCGCGATCCGAATCGGATCATACCGATGCGTTGGCCGGCAATGAGCGCCTGGCCTTCGCGGGCAAACGGCACAATCCGCCGCGCCACGAGGCCCGCGATCTGAACCACCGGAATGCGCGTGCCGCCATTCGCCTCAATGACAAACGCATTGCGCTCGTTCGCTTCGCTTGCCTTGTCGAGGTCGGCGCTCAGGAACGCGCCGGCGCGATAGACGATCCGCTCGATACGGCCGGCGACCGGGCTACGATTGATGTGGCAGTCGAAGACGCTCATGAAAATCGAAATACGAAGAAACGACTCCGTGCCGAACCCGAGTTCCGGAGGTGCTGCGGTGTGCGTGATGCTGCTGACGCGTCCGTCGGCCGGCGCCACCACAAGCCCTTCCCGCACAGGAGTGACCCGCTGCGGGTCACGAAAGAAATAGATGCACCAGGCCGTGGCGATAGCGGCGACAACGCCGAGCGGCGCCCACAGCCAAAACAGCACCACGGTGACAACCGCGAAGACTCCGACGAATGGATAGCCCTGCGGATGAATTGGCGACAATTGCGAACGTATGGAATTAATGACTGACATGCTACTTCGCGACCTCAGCGGCTGACAAAAGTTCCGGGGCGTCACCGCGTATCGGGGGCTGTTCTTGATCCTGCTCGGGCGCCTCGGCTTCGTCACCGACGTCAGCGAGAATTTCGCGCGCCATTTCCGCCTCGCGCTGCCGATCCCACATGCTGGCGTAAAGTCCGCCCCGCGCCAGCAATTCGCTGTGTTTTCCGCGCTCGACGATCTCACCGCGATCGAGCACCAGAATCTCGTCAGCGCCGACAATGGTTGATAGCCGGTGCGCGATCACAAGCGTCGTGCGATTAAGCGCCACGCGGTCGAGCGCCTCCTGGATATCGCGCTCGGTATGGCTGTCCAGCGCGGACGTTGCTTCGTCGAGAAGGAGGATCGGCGGAGCTTTGAGGATGGTGCGCGCGATAGCGACGCGCTGTTTCTCGCCGCCGGAAAGCTTGAGGCCGCGTTCGCCCACTTCGGTGTTATAGCCCTTTGGCGCCAACCGAATAAATCCGTCGATCTGAGCAAGCCGCGCCGCTTCTTCCACCTCCGCATCGCTCGCGTCCCAACGGCCGTAACGGATGTTGTAGCGGATGGTGTCGTTGAACAGCACCGTATCCTGCGGCACCATACCGATTGCCGCGCGCAGCGATTGCTGTGTGACGTCCCGAATATCCTGGTCGTCGATGAGAATGCGCCCGCCGGTGACATCGTAGAAGCGGAACAGCAGCCGGGAGATGGTGGATTTGCCGGCGCCGGATGCCCCGACAATGGCCACCGTGCGCCCTGCCGGTACCTCGAAGCTCACACTGTTGAGGATTTGCCTCGCCGGCTCATAGGCAAACGATACATTGTCGAAACGGATGCTGCCGGCACGCACCTTGAGCGGCGGCGCGCCTGACCGATCCTCGATTTCCGGCCGCCGGGAGAGGATGGAGAACATGATCTCGATGTCGATTACCGCCTGCTTAATCTCGCGGTAGACCAGCCCCATGAAATTCAGCGGCTGGTAAAGCTGGATCATCATCGCATTGATCATGACGAAATCGCCGACCGTGTTGCGTCCGGCCTCGATGCCGTAGGCGCAGAGCGCCATGGCGGCGGCAAGCCCCACCGAGAAAACGATCGCCTGGCCGGCATTGAGTATGGCGAGCGACGTGTAGGCTTTGACGCTGGCGTGCTCGTAGCGGGCCATCGAGCGGTCATAACGCTCGGCCTCGCGCTGCTCGGCGGAGAAATATTTGACCGTCTCGTAGTTCAGCAGCGAGTTGATCGCCTTGGCGTTGGCATCGGTGTCGCTGTCGTTCATGGTGCGGCGAATGCCGATGCGCCATTCGGTGGCGTAGAACGTGAAGCCGACATAGAGCGCGACAGTCAGTAGCACGACGATGACGTAGCGCCAGTCGAAATGAAAAAACAGCACCCAGGAGACCAGCACCACCTCGACGATGGTCGGCAACAGCTGCAACAACAGCATGCGCACGATGGTCTCAATGGCATTTCGCCCGCGCTCGAGAACTCGGGTCAGTCCGCCGGTCTTTCGCTCGAGATGAAAGCGAAGCGACAACTGGTGCATGTGCTCGAAGGTGAGCAAAGCGAGACGGCGCACCGCATTCATCGCCACTTTGGCGAAGATGCCGTCGCGCCATTGCGTGAGCACGGCGACGAGGATGCGCATGCCGCCGTAGGCCAGCGTCATCATGATCGGGGTCGCGATGGTCCAGGCCAGCCAGGAGTTCGCCCAGACCGGCGCGGTGCCGTGACCGGCAAGCGCGTCCGTCGCCCATTTGAACGTAAAAGGGACGGCCACAGTCGCAAGCTTGGCGACAAACACCAGCACGGTCGCGAAAACGACGCGGGCTTTCAGGTCGGCGCCGGTTGGCCGGCCAGATGTAAGGCCAAAGGTGAATGAGCGTCGAAAACAGCGCCGTTCTGTCCGCCGAGACCTGCCGTGGCAACTGGTTTTGTCGTTGGAATTCACGCATCGCGGCAGATGGATTCTCTCGGGGAGGACGAGGTTGCTAAGCCGTCATATAGAGATTCTCGGGCCTTCCCGCACCCGCGCTTGGCCCAAAGCTTGCTCGCAAATCGCTTGCGCTTCGTCCGAATCCTCGCCACATGTACCGCTTAACAAGAGTGAGTCTATGAGCAAAATCAAAGCGATCTGCGTGTATTGCGGATCAAGTCCCGGTACCGATCCGGCTTTCGTGAAGACCGCGCGCGACTTCGGCAAAATCCTCGCTGACAACAAAGTGCGGCTCGTTTACGGCGGCGGCTCGATCGGGCTGATGGGCGCGGTCGCCAGTTCGGTCGTCGAACATGGCGGGACCGCGACCGGCATTATTCCCGAATTCTTGACGGCGAAAGAGCAGCCACGGCGGCTCGCGCAGGAGCAAATCGTCACGCGCGACATGCACGAGCGCAAACGCACCATGTTTGATCGGGCGGATGCCTTTGTCGCGCTGCCGGGCGGCCTCGGCACGCTCGAGGAACTCGTCGAGCAAATGACCTGGGCGCAGCTTGGCCGCCACAAGAAACCGATCCTGATCGCCAACATCAACGGCTTCTGGGACCCGCTGGTGGTGCTGATCGATCACATGCGCGGGCTCGGGCTGGTGCCGTCGTCGGCCCGTGGCGTCGACCTTCTGGTCGCCGATCGGGTCGAGGACATTCTGCCAAAGCTTAAAGAAGCGGCGCGCGACGTGACCCCGGCCGAGAAAGAGCTGGCGGTTCCGGCCGAGCGTTTGTGAAAACCTAGCTTTCCCTCAGAAACGTCACCGCCTCGATGCGATTACCGTCGAGATCGCGCACGAACGCCGCGTAGTAGCGCGGATTATACCGCTCGCGCACTCCCGGCTCACCGTCCGAGAAGCCGCCGGCCTTGAGCGCGGCGGCGTGGAACGCGTGCACACTCGCGGTATCAGGCGCGCGCAGGCAAACGTGCACCCCGCTGTCGTCGGCGACGCGTGACATGCCAGCGCGCTTGTTGATCCAAAATTCCGGATATTTCTTGCCGAAGCCGATCGCCGCATCCGGCCACTCAGCGCATCTTGTCGCAAGCCGATGGTCGCAAGCACAGCGGCATAGAACAGCTTCGGCCTCTCTCTTGCCGAGAGGTCGCTTCCGACCCGCGAATGTGAGATGTGAGTCAGACCGATCAGCTGCATGCGCCTGCACGGCCGAGTTTCGCGCCGGATTTCATCAGCTTGTAAACGATGGAATCCATCAGCGCCTGGAATGAGGCGTCGATGATATTCGGCGAAACGCCGATGGTCGTCCAATGCTCGCCGCTCTCGTCGGCGCTTTCGATCAGGACCCGTGTGACCGCCTCGGTGCCGGCGTTGAGGATACGCACGCGGTAGTCGGTCAATTCGAGCCCGGTGATATAGCTCTGGTATTTACCGAGGTCCTTGCGCAGCGCGAGATCAAGCGCGTTGACCGGGCCGATACCTTCAGCGGCAGAGATAAACTGTTCGTCGCCTACCTTCACCTTGACCACGGCCTGGCTGACAGTGACGCGCTCGCCTTTGGCATTGAGGCGGCGCTCCACATTGACGTCAAACTTCTCGACATCGAAATAGCGCGGCACCTTGTCCAGCATCCGCCGCGCCAACAGCTCGAACGAGGCGTCCGCCGCTTCGTAAGCGTAGCCGGCGGCCTCGCGCTCTTTGACTTCTTCCAGTAGCTGCGCAAGCCGCCGATCGTCCTTGTCGACCGAAAGCCCGATGCGGTCGAGCTCGGCGAGCAAATTCGAGCGGCCCGCCTGGTCGGACACCAGAAGCCTGCGCTTGTTGCCGACGCGCTCAGGGGCGACGTGCTCGTAAGTCTTGGGCTCTTTCAGGATCGCGGAAGCGTGAATGCCGGCTTTGGTGGCGAACGCGCTTTCGCCGACATAGGGGGCATGGCGGTCGGAGGCGCGATTAAGAAGATCATCGAAGGCGTGCGAGACCCGCGCGATGTGGCCAAGCGCGGCATCGGAAACACCGATGTCGAATTTCTTGGCGAATTCCGGCTTCAGCTTCAGCGTCGGGATGATGGACACGAGATTGGCGTTGCCGCAGCGCTCGCCGATGCCGTTGAGCGTGCCCTGAATTTGCCGCGCGCCGGCGCGCAAGGCGGCAAACGAGTTTGCCACGGCCTGTTCGGTGTCGTTGTGGGCATGGATGCCGACATGATCGCCGGAAATTTGCTTGCATACCTCGCCGACGATTTTCTCGACTTCGTGCGGCAGCGTCCCGCCGTTGGTGTCGCAGAGCACCACCCAGCGCGCGCCTTCGTCATAGGCCGCCTTGGCACAGGCGAGCGCATAAGCCGGGTTGGCCTTGTAGCCATCGAAGAAATGCTCGCAGTCGAGCAGCACTTCGCGGCCCTTGGCTTTAGCTGCGCGCACGCTGTCGCGGATCGAGGCGAGATTTTCTTCGTCCGTGGTCTCGAGCGCCACCCGCACGTGGTAATCCCACGACTTGGCGACAAAACAGATGGCATCGGCGTTGGCTTCCAGGATCGCGGCAAGGCCGGGATCGTTGGAGGTCGAGCGGCCGGGCCGCCGCGTCATGCCGAACGCGGTGATCTTCGCCTTCGCCGGGCGCGGTTTGGCGAAAAATTCCGTGTCGATCGGATTGGCGCCGGGATAGCCGGCCTCGATATAATCGACGCCGAGCTCGTCCAGCATGCGCGCGATCGCAAGCTTGTCGGCGAGCGTGAAGTCGACGCCGTTCGTCTGCGCGCCGTCGCGCAGCGTGGTGTCGAACAAATAAACGCGCTCGCGCGGCATCACAAATTCACCAAAGATAGTAGTTTGAGACGAGCGCCACCGCGACCACAATCGCAATCACACCAATTACAATGTGATGGGTCCGCAGGCCGAGAAAAGTGTCGCGCATCATTTTCATCAACCTCTGTAAAGCCGATAGGCGGTGAACACCGTGACGCCGACCGCAAGCGACGATCACGGCATATTTGAGCACCAGATAATACAGCCAGTGGCGTTGAAACGGGACATCCTGGCGTTTCATTGCAGCGTTCCTCTCGGCTGTGGCGATAACGCTTTGACCATGGTCGTGTTGGCGAGCCACTCGTCGCCGACCGCGACCGAATTGCGGGTCTTGGCCACAAAACCGCGCTTTTCAAAAAAGCCGCGCGCGGAATCGCTGGCGTCGACGGAAAGCTCCTTGGTGCCGCGCGCGGCGGCCAGCGTCTCCAGCGCGTCGCAGAGCATGGCCGCGGCGCCCTGCCCGGCCGCCACCGGGTGCACATAGAGCATGTCGATGCGCTTGTTATCGGCCAGCGAGGCAAAGCCGATCACGTCGCCGCCAATCGTCGCCACCAGCGTCAGCTCGCCGGCAAGCCGGGCGCCGAATCCTTCCTCGTCGTCAGCAGCCGCAGCCCACGCTTGTTGCTGGGTGGCGCTGTAATCGTCGTCCGACAATTCCTCGATGCTGGCGCGGAAGACCTCCGCCAGGATCGGCACGTCTGTCGGCAGCATCGGCCGCATCGCGAGTTTTTGCTGCGGGCGCGCGGTCATCGCGCGATCTCCCAAGTGGTGCCGTCCTTGGAGTCCTTCAGCACGACGCCCATTTTGGCGAGTTCGTCGCGGATGCGGTCGGATTCTTGCGAAGTTCTTCGCGCTTGCGAGCAGCAATGCGATCAGCGACGCGTGCTTTTATCAACACCGGATCGAGACCCTTTTCGCGCGCGCTAACTTCCTCGATAGGCCGCCACGAGGTCCTCGCGAACACTTCCAGCATTTACGTGATCTACGGCTCGATCGAAACCAAGGAGAAGGAGCGACGCCAACTAACTCGAGCCGCGGCGTCCGCGTGGGGCGCCAGTTGTTGCGATTGCAAGATGTGCAAGTCTATGGAGCTCAGCCAGCACGGCAGGAGTATTTAGATCGTCGGTCAGCGCCTCAAGCAAAACCTGCGACGGCCGCGACTTTGATATTATCTCGCAGCTATCGCCGCAGTCGATCTAAGATTTGCGTACGTAACTGCGGCTTCGATATGCCGCTCGCTCGTCCAATCGATTGGCTGCCGTAATGAGTTCTGAGCATGTCAAGGCGAAGCACGTCGCCTGCCAACGAGGACCATTCGACTGTGTGTAGAGCTCGCCTGATCGTCACGAAATTCCCGGCGGACTTCGCCATCTTCTCGCCTTCGACCTGAAGAAAGCCGTTGTGCATCCAGTAATTCGCCATCACCGGCGTATGAAACGCGCAGCGCGATTGCGCGATCTCGTCCTCGTGGTGCGGAAACACCAGATCGATGCCGCCGCCGTGAATGTCGAAAATTTCGCCGAGATACTTCCAGGCCATCGCCGAGCATTCGATGTGCCAGCCGGGACGGCCAGGCGCCTTGATGCCGGCCGGCGACGGCCACGCCGGCTCGCCGGGCTTCGACGGCTTCCACAACACGAAGTCGCGCGGGTCTTTTTTGTAGGCCGCGACTTCGACCCGCGCGCCCGCGATCATTTCATCCAGCGGCCGCTTTGAGAGCTGGCCGTAGTCCGGCATCGACGGCACGCTGAACAGCACATTGTCATCGGCGACGTAAGCGTTGCCCGACGCGATGAGGCGTTCGATCAGCGTCTTCATCTCGCCGATGTGTTCGGTGGCGCGCGGCTCGAAAGTCGGCGGCAGGCAGCCGAGCGCTGCCACGTCCTCGTGAAACTGCTTGTCGGTTTTTTCCGTGACCTTGCGGATCGCCTCGTTGAGCGGCAGGTCGGGGTATTCTTCCGCCGCGCGCGCGTTGATCTTGTCGTCGACGTCGGTGATGTTGCGAACATAAGTGACGTGCTTCTCGCCGTAGAAATGGCGCAGCAGACGGAACAGCACGTCGAATACGATCACCGGCCGCGCGTTGCCGATATGGGCGAAGTCATAGACGGTCGGCCCGCACACATACATGCGCACGTTCTGCGGATCGAGCGGATGAAAAGCCCGCTTCTCGCGCGTGAGCGTATCGTAAAGTTTCAGCTCCATCGGCAAATCCAGCTCCGAAACGCCAACGCCCGGCTTGCCGGCCGGGCGTCCCTTAATCTCGAAGCGGAGAATAGACGGCCACAGCCAGCGAATGCCGCTAGCGAATAATCTCCCCGCGAATGCCGCAGATTATGGTCAAGCCGTACATGAGCGGGAAAATGGTCGATCGGAACCATGGCGTCAAGCCTCGCTTTTACCGCCGCCCGAACCGGTCGCGCCCCGAATCATCCAAGTTCGCGGTCACTTGGGTTTCGAATTGGCGAAGTTAACGCACGCTTAACTCCGCGCGCGCATTCTAGTTTTTGCGGTAATCCGGATTGATGCGGCGTTTTTCGCCGCGCGGGGGTGTTTATGCGGTTCCTGATCGCATCCGCGGCGTTGGCCGCCGCGGTCCTGGCTGCAACAGCCGCGCAGGCGGAGAAGCGCCTTTTCATCGTCGCTAATAACACCAACGGCTACGGCGTCGACCGCTGCCTCGCGCCCAGCGCGGTATGCGGCACTGCGGCGGCGAACGCTTATTGCCGCAACCACGAATTCACCGAAGCTCTGTCGTACCGAAAGGTCGAGCGCGACGATATCACCGGCGCGATTCCCTCGACCGGCGGGTGTCACAATGCCGGTTGCGACGATTTTGTCGCGATCGAGTGCTCGCGCTGAGGCTGCGGCCGCCCAGACGCCATTGAATTCGTCATGCCCGGCCGGTTGCCGGGCGTGACGAAGTGGGACAAAGCCCCGATCCAGGATCCGGGGCTTTTTCTTTGCCCGCCCTTAATGCACTCGCGATTTTGAATCTATCGCAAACCCTGATATCGCCTCCCTTATCGGCCGGCCGCGGGGGCGACGGTGAGCGACCAAGACCTATCGGACACGCTGCGCATCGCGTGGGCAGACAGCGACCAGGATATCCAGGCCTGTCTCGCGCTGATGCGTCAATGGTGGCCGCACCTCGAACGGCAGGGCGATCTCGTGACCCGGGTGCGGAACCTCCAGACGGAGGGCTACCGCATCGCAGCGGCGTGGCAGGGCGACCGCGTCGTCAGCTGTGCGGGATACCGCTTGGCCGAAAATCTGCTGCGCGGCCGCTACCTTCATGTCGACGAACTGGTGACGGCGCAAGACGTTCGCTCCACCGGAATTGGGGAGCGCCTGCTCCAGGCGTTGATTGACGAGGCGCGCGAGCTCGACTGCCAAGGCCTGGTGCTGGAATGCGGCCTGATGAACTCCCGCGCGCACGCGTTCTATTTTCGCGAAGGGCTGCGAATCTCGGCACTGCGTTTCGCGGTGGACTTCTTTCCGGTCTTTGGCAGCGAATAGAGCGCGCGGCGCGAGCGCAGTCCGCTACTTGGCTGCCACCGCAAGCGCGATGGCTTCGCGCAACACGTCAATGTCGCCGATATGATTGGCGAGGATCAGCACCAGCCGGCTGTCGAGCCTGGCGGCTTGCTCATCCGACAAATTCCGTCGCGCCTCCAGCAACGCCCGATAGGCGGCATCGGGGTCGGCGAAGCGCGATGCGGTGGAAAGTTTCGCCATTTACCGTCACTGCGCCAGAGCGCGCCGGCGGGCGGCGGCAATTGCATCGGGATCGAACGTGCGCCAGCGCGCGCACAAATGCTGATCGGGCCGGATCAAATAAGTCGAGCCTGGTCTTGCGTCGAGCCGCTGCGTGAACACGCCTTCGCGGTCGATAACGTCCTCGCCAATGACGGTCATCGCCACACCGTCGACTGACGGCGGCCTGGCACCGGCACCGTCCACGTATATCGCCTGGAAATCGCCGGGCACGCATTCCAGCAGATGCACGGGCGTCCCATCGGTGCGCGCCAGCGGTGCATCCGGAAGCGGCGCGCCGAGCCTTGCCGTGCCGGCAAATGATTCAGTGTCGGCGGTCGACAGCGGCGAGTCATAAACCGTCGGCAGCGACAGGCGCCCGGAATTGACCATGCGGCGGGCAAATTCGGCTTGGGGTGCGAGCTCGAGCACCGCGTCGCGCAAACGCAGTTCCGCGTTCGAGTGCGGCGACATGAATTCGGTCGAACGTGTGGAATGGCCGATATTTTCGTCCGCCGCCTGGATGCGCTCGACCTCGTAGCTGTCGATCAGCGTTTCGCCTCCCTCGCCCGCGCAGCAATGCCGCAAGCTTCCAGGCTAGGTTCTCCGCGTCCTGAATGCCCGAATTGGCGCCGCGCGCGCCGAATGGCGAGACCTGGTGCGCGGCGTCGCCGATGAAAATCACCCGGTCGTGCACGAAGCGGTCGAGGCGGCGACAGTTGAACGTGTAGACCGACACCCATTCCAGCTCGAATGCGTGCGGCGCCAGCACCTTTTGCGAGCCGCGCGCGGACCCGCTCCGGCTCCTGCTCGGCAAGCGCGTCGGCGTCCGGACCGAGCTGCAGATCGATGCGCCAGACATCGTCGGGCTGCCGGTGCATCAGTGCCGACTGGCCGGCATGAAACGTCGGGGCGAACCAGAAGCGGCGCTCGGTCGGAAAGTCTGCCGCCATGCGCACGTCGGCGATCAGAAACTTGTCGTCAAAGGTGACGCCGGCGAAATCGAGCCCGAGCAGGCTGCGGACGTTCGAGCGCGCGCCGTCGGCGGCAATCAGCCAGTCGGCGTCGAGCCGATAAAGCCCGTCCGGCGTCTCGATGCTGAGCCGCGCGCCGTCGTTGAGCCGGTCAACGCCGATGACGCGGTTCTTCCAGCGCAGGTCGAGATTTTTCAGCTCGAGCGCGCGGTCGACCAGCGCCTTTTCCAGATAGAATTGCTGGAGATTGATGAAGGCGGGCATTTTGTGGCCCGCCTCCGGCAAAAGATCGAAGGAAAACAGAAGCTCGTCGCCGACAAAGACCCTGCCGACTTTCCAGGTCACGCCCTGCGCCACGAGGCGTTCGCCGACGCCGAGCCGGTCGAGAATTTCCAGCGTACGCTTCGACCAGCAAATGCCGCGTGAGCCCTCGCCGATCCGGTCGGCATCATCGAGGAGCGACGACCGGCACGCCGCGCGACGCTAGATCGATAGCGGCGGCGAGGCCGACCGGTCCGGCGCCGACGATCACCGACAGGCCGGCGAACTGTCGCGCCGGCACGTCCTGGTCGGGCGAGCGCCGGTAGTCGTAACGATAGACCGATTTGCGCGGTGCCATCGCCACCCGTCCGCTGTTCCGCCATGGCGACCCGGTTTCGCTAGCCGCGAAGCTGCGCCCACATGGCGCGGTCGCGCTCCGCCGTCCAGATGGCGGGATGCTCGATGCCCTTTGGCCTCGTCGTAAGCGCGCGCGACGTTAAACGGCATGCAGTGTTCGTAGATCGCGAAGCTCGAAAACTTCGGATCCATGACGCGGCGGGCGTCGTCGAAGGTCTCCTTGAGCGAACGGCCTTTGCCGACGCTGTCGGGACCGCTGCCGTAAATGTGGTGAGAAAGTCTTCGGTCAGCGCGATGCCGTCGGCAACATCCTTCGGCGTTTTCAAGCGCCGCGCCCCGCCCGGGCACCAGCGCCTTGGCGGAAAGCTCGGCGAGCCGGTCGAGCGTCGCCGGCCAATCGGTGAAATGCGCGTCGCCGCAATAGCAGGCCGAATGGTATTCGACGAGATCGCCGGAAAACACCACGTTGGCGTCGGGCACGTAAGCGACGACGTCGCCGGCGGTGTGGCCGCGACCGATATGCATGATCCGCACCTCGCGGCGGCCGAGCCAGACCGACATCTGATCGGGAAACGTGATCGACGGCCAGGTCAGCCCCGGAATGCTTTCGACGGCGCGAAACAGCCGCGGAAAGCGGCCGATCTCGGAATCCATGTCCTGTTGGCCGCGCTCGGCGATCAGTGCGCGCGTCGCGTCCGACGCCAGGATTTCAGCGCCGCGATAGGCCGACGCGCCGAGCACGCGCACGGCGTGGTAATGGCTCAGCAGAACGTATTTGATCGGCTTGTCGGTGACTTTGGCTACGCGGTCGATCACCTGCTTGGCCATCACCGGCGTGGCCTGGGCGTCGATGACCATGACGCCATCGTCACCGACGATGACGCCGGAGTTCGGATCGCCCTCGGCCGTAAAGGCATAAAGGTCGGGGCCGATGGCGTCGAAAGTGATGGTCTTTTCCGACAAATCGCCGGTGGAGGCAAAACCGCCGCTCATCAATGATCCTCCGCAGCCGAGCACTCAACTAAGGAATTGAACAAACTCAAGCAAGGGCTTGATGGCGTTGCGCTCGGCAACGACTTCGTTCATGGTCGCGACAAGTCCGGTTCCATCCGGCCCCGGCCAGTGCCGTCCAGTCCCGCCGGATCAAATTATGAGCCGATAAAGCGGATAAGGCCATGGCTGGTCAGCGCGCGATGGAGGGCGATATCGCCGACGAGGCGCCCGCAAGCGGGCCGACGCAAGAAGACGACGCCCCGCTCAAGCTCGAACAATTCCTTCCCTATCAGCTCAACGTCGTGTCGAGCCTCGTCTCGCAGGCGCTGTCGCGCGTCTATGCGCAGCGCTACGGTATCGGCGTCCCGGAATGGCGCGTGTTGGTCACGCTCGGCCAGTACACCATGATGACGGCCAAGGCCATTGGCGCGCATACCCACATGCACAAGACCAAGGTGTCGCGGGCGGTTGCGATCCTGGAAAAACGCCGCCTGCTGGGACGCCGCGCCCAATCGCGACGATAAGCGCGAGGCGTTTCTTTCGCTGACTGCCGCCGGACGAAGCATCTATCGAGGAACTCGCACCGCACGCGCTCGATTTCGCCAAGCGGCTGACCGAGATCCTGACGCCCGGCGACCGCGAGGCGTTCGATCGCGCGCTGGCGCAACTGACCGCGAGATCCGACGGAGCTTGTCGCCGAAGTCGCAAACAGAACGACTGACTTCGGACTGCATGAAAGGAGCCAGCAGTTTTACGCCCATGAAGCTCTATTCTTATTTCCGCTCGTCGGCCGCTTATCGCGTGCGCATCGCGCTCAATCTCAAGGGCATCGCCTACGAGACGATCCCTATCCATCTGATCAAGGATGGCGGGCGGCATCGCCAAGCCGGAGTACCGGGCCGTCAATCCGCAAATGCGCGTTCCCGACGCTGATACGCGCCGAACGGCGAGGTACTCGTCCAATCGCTCGCCATCATTGAGTATCTCGAAGAGATCAAGCCAGAGCCGCCGCTCTTGCCGAAAGACCCGATCGCGCGTGCACACGTGCGTGCGCTGGCGGATATCGTCGCCTGCGATATCCATCCGATGAACAATCTTGGTCCGCTTCGCTATTTGAAACACCAGATGCATCAGGAGCAGCCGGCGATCGACGCCTGGTACCATCACTGGGTGATCGAAGGATTCACGGCGATTGGAAGCGCTGCTGCGGCGCCGGCCCCTATTCGTTCGGCGCGGACGTGACGCTGGCCGATGTCTTTCTGGTTCCGCAAATCGCCAATGCGCGGCGATTGAAAGTGCCGCTTGAGGCGTTTCCCAAAATCGTCGCCATTGAAGCGGCGTGCCTTAAGCTTTCCGCCTTCGATCGCGCCAGGGCGGAAAACCAGCCGGACGCCGAGTGAACTGCCTATCTTCACACTTTGGTCACCATTGCGTCGCTTGATCGAGTTCGACGCGCGGAGCGGAGTCCGGGATGATCAAGCTTTTGCAATGGGTTGGCGTCGTCAGCTTTAGCTGCGTCGCAATTTCCGTTGCGGGTGCGCAGCTCGCCGCCGCCCGACGCAGATCAAGCTCCAGCCGGCAGTCCGATTTGCGTCCGGCTCGAGAGCCAGCTGGCCGCGCTAAGGAGCGGCGCCGGCGACCCGCGCGGTGACCAACTCAAGCGCTATGAAGATGCCGTCGCCAAGCAGCAAGCGGACCTTGACCGCACCGTCGCGCAATCAAAAAGGGCCGGCTGCGAAACCGGGTTTTTTGCTCTTTTCACCGGCGGCGGACCGCAATGCCAGCCGATCAACGCGCAGATCCAACAAATGCGCGACAACCTCGATCGCGCCATGTGCGAAATGGAGCGTCTGAAAAGCGGCAGCACCGACCGCGAGGGACCGCGCCGGGCGTTGATCGCACAATTGGCGCAAAACAATTGCGGCCAGCAATATCAGGCCGCGGCCGCGGCGGCGGGCCCGGGAGGATTTCTCGACTCGTTATTCGGCGGCACCATCATCAATCCAGGCGGCGACGGCATGCCGTCCGGCACCTATCGCACCGTCTGCGTGCGCACCTGCGACGGCTATTATTTCCCGGTCTCGTACTCGACGGTCCCGAGCCACTTTCCCGACGATCAGCGCGCCTGCCAGCGCGAATGTCCGGCAACCGAAACGGCGCTCTACACCTATCGCAATCCTGGCGAGGACGTGAACCAGGCGGTGTCGCTCGGCGGCCAGCCCTACACCGCATTGCCGAACGCTTTTCGTTATCGGCGCGAATTCGTCGGCACCTGCTCCTGCCGGCGGCCGGGCCAGAGCTGGGCCGAGGCCCTGAAAAACTCGGACGATGCGACGACGCTGGAAAGCGGCGACATTGTCGTCACCGACCAGAACGCCAAGGCGCTGTCCCAGCCGCCAGTGCCGAAACCGCCGGGCAAGCAAAAAGGCGCCGCGGCGTCCAACGCCGGCCAAAACCCGGGCGCGGCAAGCGCCACTCCGTCCACCACGCCGAACACCGGCGCGCCCACGGCGGACTCTTCCGCGAACAGCTTGCGCAGCGTGGGCCCGCCCTTCGTCGTCGGGCATTAAACGCCCGCAGGATTAATCCAGCGTACGGCGGAAACGCGTCACCGCGACAATCATGGCGAATGCCATCAGGCCCGCAAGCGCGAGCGCGTCATATCGCAACTCCGGCAGCGTCGCGCCCTTGAGCATGATGGCACGCACGATGCGCATGTAATGGGTGAGCGGCAGCCACTCGCCGATCACCTGCGCCCAGCGCGGCATGCCGAGAAACGGGAAAATAAAGCCGGACAGCATCATGTTCGGCAAAAAGAACATCATCGACATCTGCATGGCTTGCAGCTGATTTTGCGCCAGCGTCGAGAACGTATAGCCGAACGACAGATTGGTCGCGATGAACAGCGTGGTAAGCAGCGCCAGCAGCGCCACATTGCCCACGATCGGCACGCCGAACAGCAGCACGCCGGCGCCGGCGATCAGCAACGCCTGCATGAAGCCGACCAATACGTAAGGCGCGATCTTGCCGAGCATGATCTCGAACGGCGTGATCGGCATGGCGAGCAGGCTTTCCATGGTACCGCGTTCGATCTCGCGGGTGACCGAGAGCGCGGTGAAGATCAACATTGTCAAGGTCAGGATGGTGCCGAGCAGCCCGGGCACGACGTTGAGCGGCGTCGATGCCGCCGGGTTGTAACGGGCGTGTTGGCGGATTTCGAACGGCGCCTGGCCGCTCGCCGGAATCCAGCGATCGTTGACCGAGCGCGGTATCGACGATCGCCGACAGCGCCGCAACCGCGGATCCCGTCGCCACCGGATCGGTCGCGTCGGCGGCGACAAGCAGCGCCGGCCGATCGCCGCGCCGCAGAGCTCGTTCGAAGTCGGCCGGCACTTCAATCGCGAACAACACCGAACCGGACTCCAGGACCTGGTTGAATTCCGCCTCGTTGTGCAGTTGGCGCGTCACCTTGAAGAACTCGGTGTTGCGCAACGCCGCCAGAATCGAACGGCCGACGTCGCTGTTCTCCTGGAGCAAGACCGCGGTCGGCAGATGGCGCGGCGTCGTATTGATGGCGTAGCCGAACATGATGAGTTGCAACAACGGAATGGAGATCATCGTCGCCAGCGTGACGCGGTCGCGGCGAAGCTGCAAAAGCTCCTTGATCAGCATGGCGCCGATCCGCCGCCAGAAGCCGCCGCGTGAGGCGATCGCCGCTTGCGCGCTCATTCGAAATTGTCCTTCGCCTGACCCATCAGGTCGATGAACACGTCTTCCAGCGAAGGCGCGCTGCGTTCCCAATGCAGTTCCGGCCGTTGCAGGTAAGGGGCGATCGCCGCTTCAAGTCCTGCGGCGTCGCGGCCGGAGACGTGCAAGCTTGTTCCGAACGGCGCCACCATTTCCACGGCCGGATCGGCGGCGAGCTCACTGCTGAGCTGTGACAGATTCTCGCCGGTCGCCGTGCTCACCGTGTAGGTCACCAACTGCGAATTCAGCGATCACTTCGGGCACGGTGCCGCGCGTCGAGGATTTCGCCGAAAGCGATATAGGCGATCTCGTGACAGCGCTCGGCCTCGTCCATGTAGTGGGTCGACACCAGCACGGTGAGGCCTTCGGCCGCGAGCGCATGAATCTCGTTCCAGAAATCGCGCCGCGCTTTGGGATCGACGCCGGCGGTCGGTTCGTCGAGCAGAAGCAGGCTCGGATTGGGCAGCGTGCAGGCGCCGAGCGCGAGCCGCTGTTTCCAGCCGCCGGACAGCTTGCCGGCAACCTGCTCCTCGCGGCCTTGCAGGCCTAGCCGCGCGATCATCGCTTTCGCCGCCGCGGCCGGCCGCGCGCATGCCGTAAATTCGCGCGATAAATTCCAGGTTCTCCCGGACCGAAAGATCTTCGTAGAGACTGAAGCGCTGCGTCATGTAGCCGACGCGGTTTTTGATCTTTCCTGCCTCGGTGCGGATGTCGTAACCGAGACAAGTGCCGGTGCCTTCGTCGGGCGTGAGCAATCCGCAGAGCATGCGGATGGTTGTCGTCTTTCCGGAGCCGTTCGGTCCAAGAAAGCCAAAAATCGTTCCGCGTTTGACCTGCATGGACAGGTTGCGCACCACCTGCTTGCCGCCGAACGACTTGCTGAGGCCGTGCACGTCGATGACAATCGGCGCGCCGTGCGACGGCGGCGCGTCTTTTGCGTCCGCTTCGGCGGACGCCGCGTTCATTGCGAGGCCTCGGGATGCGGCGCCGGCTCTTTCGATCCCGCGAGCACGACATCCACCGGCTGACCGACACGAACGTCGCTGGGTTTGTCGGGCAGCGCTTCAATGAGAAACACGAGTTTGGAGCGCTCTTCGAGACTGTAAATGACCGGCGGCGTGTATTCCGACTGGCGGGCGATGAAGCTGACATGCGCCTTGAGCGCGGGAGCGCAGCCATCGCAGGTGACCCGCACCTCATCGCCGTAATTGATTGAAGGCAGCACCGCCTGCGGCACGTAGAACCGCACCTTGACGTTGCCCGGCGGCAAAACCGACAGCACCGGCCGGTCGGCCGGAACGATCTCGCCCGGCCGATAGTAGATCTGCTGGACCGTGCCATCGACCGAGCTAAAAACACTGCGCCGCGACAGCCGGGTCTGCGCCGAATTGAGCCGGGCCTTGGCGTCGCGCAAGACCATCTCGGCCGTGTCAAAATCTTTTTGCGTGCCCGCCCCGGTCTTCAGCAGCATCGAGGCGCGATCGAATGTTTGCTGCGCGTTGGTCACCGAAGCCTTGACCTGGGCAAGGTCGGCTTGCTGGAGATCGTCTTCGAGGGTGAACAGCGGATCGCCCTTCTTCACCACATCGCCCTCGCGCACCGAAAGCGTCTCGACGCGGCCGACCTCGTCGGGGGCGACGAAAATCAGGTTGGCTTCGATCCAGCCCTGATAACCGTTATCGGTTTTGTTGCACCCGGCGATCGACAAGGCGGCAAACACGGCAAGCGCGGCAGCAATCAAGCGGGCGGTCATGACCGGCCCTCCGCGTTGCCAAGCAAGCCTTCGAAATGCAGCCTTAATATCGCACGCACATCGAGCGGCTCGAAACGGTCGAACAGGCCATGCCAGACGACGACCATCACCGACGCCGCGCCAATGACCTGCGGAAACCGGATCAGAGTCTTGTCCTTGATCTCTCCGCGATCCAATGCGCGCGTCAGCCGCGCGCGGACCACCGCGAGCATAGGCGCCAGCACTTCGCGATAGTAGAACTCGGCAAGCGATGGGAAGCGCGCGCCCTCGGTGATGATCAGGCGCATCACCTCCTTGCGGTGAGTGCCGTAAATCTCACGCACAAAAATCTCGATCGCCTGATCGACAATTGTGCGCAGCGGCAGGTCGCTCTTCAGCGCGGCCTCGAACGCACCCATCACCGGCATCAAATTGAAGCGGATGAGGTCCTGAAACAGCGCCTCTTTGTCTTTGAAGTAGAGATAGATCGTGCCCTTGGCGACGCCCGCTCGCCGCGCCACGTCGTCGAGCCGCGTTGCAGCGAAGCCGGCGGCGGAAAACTCGTGCAGCGCGGCGGCGAGAATGGTGGCGCGCCGCTCAGCGGCCCGGCCAGTGCGCGCGCTCAGCGCCGCCCCTGAAGTCGCACTCCTCGGCACGCTTTCGCCGCCAGCCAATGCCGGGGCGGTGCCGTGCAGCTTTTTGCGAAAGCGAGCCATTGTACTGAATATGACTGACTGGTCAGTCATATTCAAATGCCAAAGCAAAGGGGCGACATCGCGCCGCCCCTCGCCACTCTAACCATTTGAAATTAAATCGTTCTCCGCAACGGCGACGAGGCCTCGCGATCCGCGGGGTGCAAACGGATGCGCGGCAGCTGACCTACAGTCGCCCGTTCCGTTTCAGCCTTTTTCGTCGCAGGCCCAGGCCCGGACGACGCAATCGCGGCCGCCGAAATCGTAGCACCGCTTCAACGAAGCATTCTCAGCCTTACCGAGATGCGTGTTGATCGCCCAACCAAACGATCCGCACGGATGTTTGGCGTCAATCGCCAACGCCGCGCAACCGCGCCTGATGTCGCCGACGATCTTGCAGGCTTGGCCGACGCACCTTTTCATGGCGACCGTGCGGGCGTCAGTCAGCTTGCGATAATCGTACCCGTAGCCGAATGCGCCACAGGCGCCGACAGCGAGCGAGCCCGCCGCATGAGCGCCGCCGATCGTAGCAAAAAAACAGAAAGCCGCGATAACCGCGCACGCGCGGCGCAACGAAACCATCTCACCCTCCCCCGAGGACGTGCCAGTGAGACGCTAATCGGTAAGAATTGCCAGTTGGTGAATCGGGCTGCGCGGCACACTGCACGCTTTGCCGCAGGCGTCAGGGGGAGCCTATGCGCCTTCCAGCTCCGCTCTCACGGCGTCGAGGGCTTCAGGCGTATCGATGTCGGTCAGCGCCGCAGATCCCGACAGCGGCACTTCCGCAACCGCCTCGCTGTAGCGGCTAATCAGCTGACGCGCGCCAATATCGCCCTGGACCGCCATCAGCTCGGGGAAAAACCGCCGCGACCACACCACCGGGTTACCCCGCTGTCCGTCGATACTCGGCACCGCAATCAGCGCGCCCTTCTCGGGCGCCAAGCCGGCGATGAGACGATCCATGGTGGCGGAGTCGACCTGCGGCATGTCGCCGAGACAGACGATAACGCCATCGGCCTGCTCCGGCAGTGCCGCGATCCCGGCCCGGAGCGATCCACCAAGTCCATCGGCGAAGTCGGGGTTGTGAATGAATTCGACGGGCAGACCGGCAAGCGCCGCTTCCACGCGGTCGCGCTGGTGCCCGGTAACGACAAACACTGGTCGCGCCTTCGAGCCAAGAACCGCTTCGGCGGCGATACGCACCAGCGGCCGCCCGCGAATTTCGGCCAAGAGCTTGTTCTGACCGCCCATGCGGCTCGAGCGGCCGGCCGCGAGTACCAAGCCGGCAATATTGCGCGCCGGCTGCACCGGCTCCTCCCGGGGCTGCGGTCGGGTGACGATTTCCATGAGAAGACCGCCCACCCCCATCCCCGTGATGTCCTCGCGCGGGACTTCAAGCCCGGCAAGGAGCCGCATGAGCACCCAATCGAAACCGTTTTCCTTGGGGCTCCTTGCACAGCCTGGCGCGCCGAGGACCGGATGTCCCGCGGCGGACCCGATCAACAACAGATTGCCAGGGTCCACCGGCATGCCGAAATGCTCGATGCGCCCGCCGACGGCTTCCAGCGCGGCGGGAATGACGTCGCGCCGGTCGGCGATCGCAGAAGCACCGAAGACGATGACGAGTTGCGTGTCTTGTTTGAGGACCTCGGCCAAGGCGCGCGCGAGTGCTTCGCTGTCGTGAGGCACCCGCCGTTCGGCGACAATGATGGCGCCCGCCGGCTCGAGCCGCTCCGCGGTGATCTTCAAGGTCTTGTCGATGACCTTCGGCGAAAGACCCGGCAATACCGTGGAAATGACGCCGACCTTGCGCACACGATACGGCGCGATGCGGACCAGCGGCTGTTTGGCCTCGGCAAGCGCGCGATCCCGCGCATCGGCCGCGACAGCGAACGGTATGATTTTGACCGTCGCAATCATCTCGCCCGGAACCACCGGCTTGAACGCCGGCAAGGTCGCGACCGTGATGGCTTCGTCGACCCGGTTGATCCGATCGACGGCCGTCTTGTCGACAACGAGCACGCCGGCGGTTTGCGAAAACAGGTTGGCGCGCCCGGTGAAGGCGCGGTCGACATGTGTGCCATCGCCGGCGATGGCGTCTGCGATTTCTGCCGCTGCGACGTCTTCGGTGACATCGCCGCCCTCAAGCCGCGCCACCACGACGCCTTTGATACCGGCAGCGTCGAGCGCGGCTGCCTCTACCGGACCAATCAGCGTCCCCTTCTTGAGCACAAATCCGCCGCTGCGGATGGTGTGGACGGAAGTAGCGCCAACCGCGTTTTTCGGTTCGACTGCCCCGAATTTCATGACACGGCCTCGACCACGCGCTCGTTCGCTTGCGGCTCCCGGTGCAGGCTTTCGGTGATCTGCGCCATGATGGCGACGGCAATTTCCGCCGGCGACACGGCTCCGATGTTGAGCCCGATCGGAGCGTGGATGCGGGAAAGCTCGGCCTCGCCGATGCCTTGTTGCTTCAATCTATCGATGCGGCGGCCGTGGGTCTTCCGCGAGCCCAGCGCGCCAATATAAAAACAATCACGCGCCAGCGCGTAACTAAGCGCAGGATCGTCGATCTTCGGATCGTGGGTCAGCGCGACGAAAGCAGTGTAGTGATCGATGCTGAGCGCGGGCAACGCCTTGTCCGGCCATTCGGCAATGACTTTCACATCGGGAAAACGCTCCGGCGAGGCAAAAGCCGTGCGCGGATCGACAATGGTGACATCGTAGCCGAGAAGTCTGGCGATCGGCGCCAACGCCTGGCTGATGTGAACGGCGCCAATCGCGACCAGCTGCGCAGCGGGAACGTGTACCGTAAGGAAGACGCGGCCTTCCCCGGTTTCAGCCATGCCGCTTTTTCCGCTGCGCAGGCGCTCGGCGAGGATCGGCTTCAGCGGATCCTTATTTATTTCGGCGGCTTTCACCAGCCGCTGCTCGCCCGTCCCGATGTTGCTGACGACAATGGCCGCGCGCCGCGCCGCGCGCTCGGTGTTCAGGGCTGTGAGGATGCCGAGCTTCATGGCCAATTATACCGCGAGAAACAAAGCAGCGCCCCCCGCAACTGCTGTTTCGCTACTCAACCTTCTCGACGAGCACCCGGATGGTGCCGCCGCACGACAAGCCCACCTTCCAGGCGGTTTCGTCGGCGACGCCGAACTCGAGCACCTTCGGCTTGCCGCTATCGATCACGTCGAGCGCTTCGGTAACGACCGCGCCCTCGACACAGCCGCCGGAAACCGAGCCAAGGAAGTTGCCCTCCTCGTCGATGACTAGGTTGGAGCCGACCGGACGGGGCGCCGAGCCCCAGGTCTCGATTACGGTCGCCAGCGCCACGGCGCGACCCTGCTTACGCCAGTCTTCGGCGGCCTGGAGAATGTCGGTATCGGTGGACAGCATGGTATTCCTCCGCCTGCGGATATTCGGTTCCGCAATTCGCCATGTATTACCGAATATAAGCGTTTAGGCGATTTTCTGCATCCAGGCTTTCGGGTCGGCCGCCGTGCCGCGGCCTGGCTGCAAGGAGGCCACCAGCGCGGCCATCGACTCCAGATTATGGATCGGCCGAAATTCATCGACGTAGGGCAGCATGGTTTTGATGCCGCGGGCGCGGGCCTCAAACCCTTCGAAGCGCAGAAGCGGATTAAGCCAAACCAGACGGCGGCATGAGCGGTGCAAGCGATCGATCTCGAAGGCCAGGTTGTCGTCGGCGTCGCGCTCCAGCCCGTCGGTAATGAGCAATACGATCGGCCCTTGGGTCAGCACGCGTCGGGCCCACAGCTTGTTGAAGGCATGAAACGACGATGCGATCCGCGTTCCGCCGGACCAATCCGGCACATTCGCTGAACACGAGGCGAGCGCATCGTCGGGATCGCGTTCGCGCAACGCGCGCGTCACGTTGGTCAGGCGCGTACCGAACAAGAATGTGCTCACCCGCTTTCGCGCATCGGTCAGCGCATGCAGGAAATGCAAAAAAATCCGGCTGTACTGGCTCATCGACCCCGATATGTCGAGCAGCGCCACCACCGGCGGGGGTTTCGACTTCGGCCCGACGAAACGCAAATCGATAAAATCGCCGCCGCCCTTGAAGCTCGATCGCAGCGTGCGGCGGATATCGATGAGATGCCCGTGTGCATGCGGCGCAAGACGGCGGGTGCGCACCTCGGCGAGCGGCAGGACCAGGCGCCTCAGCGCGTCTTTGGCTGCGGCGATTTCCGCGTTGGTCATTTGTGCAAAGTCTTTTCGTTGCAGCACTTCGCGGTCGGAAACCGTCATCCGGGTATCGAGCTCGATCTCCTGCTGCTTCTTGAGCTTGTCTTCGAGACCGGAAAACAGCGCCTCCTGAATGCGCGTGGCGCCCGCTTCCGGCCGCAGCGGCTCGCTCTCCGCCGGCGTTTGCGGCAGCATCATTGAGATGAGCTGATCGAGATAACCGCGCTTGCGGAAAAAAATACGAAACGCTTGATCGAACAGCACCGAGTGTTCGTGCCGTTTCACGAACACTGCGTGCAGCGTCCAGTAAAAATCGTCGCGGGTCCCAACACCCGCAGTCTCCACCGCCGCTAGCGCATCGAGCACTGAACCCGGTCCGACCGGAATCCCGGCAGCGCGCAAGGCGCGAGCGAAGTAGAGGATGTTTTCGGCAAGCCGGCCGCTACTACCATCACCTCCCGCTTTGAGGGGGAGGTCGGCTGCCGACAGGAAGCCCGGAGGGAGGTAGTGGATCAGGCATCAACTCGACCTAAGAGAACAAAGCGCCGCAGCTTCACGTTCTACTCCGCCGCGCGCAACTCCGACTTGGCCTCGTCGAGCAGCTCCTTGATCTTCGAGCCTTCGAGCTTGGCGATATCGTCCTGGTATTTAAGGAGCACGCCGAGTGTGTCGGAGACGGTCGCCGGATCAAGCGCCACAACATCCAGCTCGGACAAGGCGGAGGCCCAATCCAGCGTTTCGGCGACCCCCGGCGATTTGAACAAATCCTGTTTGCGCAAGGCTTGCACGAAAGTGACGACCTGTTCGGAAAGCTTTTTGCCAACGTTCGGCACCTTGGCGCGAACGATCGACAGCTCGCGGTCGGCGCCCGGATAGGCCAACCAATGGTAGAGGCAGCGGCGCTTGAGCGCGTCGTGAATCTCGCGCGTGCGGTTCGAGGTGATGATGACGGCGGGAGGTTGCGCGGCCTTCATCGTGCCAAGTTCCGGGATAGTGACCTGAAAGTCGCTCAGAACTTCCAGCAAGAACGCCTCGAACGCCTCATCGGTGCGATCGAGCTCGTCGATCAAGAGGACCGGCGGGCCCGCAGTGTCGGGCTCCAGCGCCTGCAGCAGCGGCCGCTTGATCAGAAAGCGCTCGGAAAACACGTCGCGCTCCAGCCGCTCGCGATTGTGTTCGCCCTCGGCCTCGGCGGCGCGAATGGCGATCATTTGCGCGGCATAATTCCACTCGTAAACCGCGGCAGAGACATCGAGGCCCTCGTAACATTGCAGCCGGATCAGGCGCCGCTTCAGCGTCGCCGAAAGCACCTTGCCGATTTCGGTCTTGCCGACGCCGGCTTCGCCCTCAAGGAACAGCGGCCGCCCCATTTTGAGCGCGAGATAGAGGACGGTTGCCAGCGAGCGGTCGGCCAGATATTGCGCCTCGGCGAGCAGCGCGACGGTAGCGTCAATCGAAGCCGGCAGCGGCCGATAATTGGGGGACTTCACCTTAAACCTCAGCTTGAACTTCTGCCGTATATAGGGGCCGCCCGAGGGCCGGAAAACATCTCTCTCGCCGGATAACGAATAGACGATATTTCGTGCGCGCTCTACCGGCGTCCGAAATCGAATTGCGCGATCGCTTAACCGCCACCAGCGCCCGAAACGCGCTCGCCGAAGTGTTTCGTGGCGCCCGCCCCCTTACTTGCCGACCGCCTCGGCAACGGCGCGGCGGGCGAGCACACCGACCAGGTGGGCGCGGTACTCGGCGCTGCCGTGGATGTCGCTGTTCAGCCCGTCCGCTGGAATGGAAAGGCCCTCGAGCGATTTCGGCGAAAAGCGCTTCTTCAACGCCTCTTCAAACGCCGGCACCCGGAAGACGCCGTTGGCGCCCGCGCCGGTTACGGCGACGCGGATGTCGCTGCTGCGCTTGCCGACAAAGACGCCGACCAGCGCGTAGCGCGATGCCTGGTTGCGGAACTTCTGGTACGCCGCCTTCTTCGGGATCGGAAAGCTCACCTTGGTGACGATTTCGGCAGGCTCCAGCGCCGTTGAGAACATGCCGGTGAAGAAGTCGTCCGCGGCAATGCGGCGCTTGTTGGTGATGATGGTCGCGCCCAGCCCAAGGCAGGCGGCCGGATAATCGGCGTTCGGATCGTTGTTGGCGACCGACCCGCCAATGGTGCCCATGTGGCGGACCGCCGGATCGCCGATCATTCCGGCGAGCTTGGCCAGCACCGGGATCGCCTGCTGCACGACCGGCGAGATGTGCACGTCGTTATGGAGGGTCATGGCACCGATGGTCAGCGCACGGCCGGTAAGCTCGATCCCGGTCAACCCTTCGACGCCGGACATATCGATCAGCATCGGCGGATTGGCGAGCCGAAGCTTCATGGTCGGCAGCAAGGTGTGGCCACCGGCGAGAAGTTTTGCGTCCGCGTTCTTGCTGAGCAAGTTCACGGCTTGCCGCAGCGTCTGTGGGCGTTCGAAGGTGAAGCTGTACATTTTGCTCTCCGTAATCTGTTGGGTTACGCCGCGTGCGGCAGCGAGCGGCCGGACTTCTGCAGAGCGGCCCATACTGTTTGCGGTGTCGCCGGCATGGCGATGCCTTCCGTGCCGACGGCGTTGGTAATGGCATTGATGACCGCAGCGGGCGAAGCGATGGCGCCGGCCTCACCGCAGCCTTTGATGCCGAGGGGATTCGACGGGCATTTGGTCAGCGTCGTCCCGACGGTCATCGTTGGAAAGTAATCGGCCCGCGGCATGGCGTAATCCATGTAAGAGCCGGTAATGAGCTGGCCCTCCTGGTCGTACACCGCACCCTCACATAGCGCCTGCCCGATTCCCTGCGCGACACCGCCGTGGATTTGCCCTTCGACGATCATCGGGTTGATGATGACGCCGAAGTCGTCCACCGCCGTCCAGCCGACAATCTCAGTGTTACCGGTCTCCGGATCGACCTCGACCTCGCAGATGTGGCAGCCGGCCGGGAAAGTGAAATTGGTCGGATCGTAGAACGACGTTTCCTTCAGGCCCGGCTCAAGTTCCTGGCCGTTGAATTTGTGGGCGATGTAGGCATTGAGCGCCACCCCGCCCCACGGCACCGACTTGTCAGTCCCGGCGACGCTGAAATTTCCGTCCTTCAACTCGATGTCGCCTTCGGCGGCTTCCAAAAGATGCGCAGCCACCTTCTTCGCCTTGGCTTCGACCTTGTCCAACGCCTTGACCAGCGCCGACATGCCGACCGCGCCGGAACGCGAGCCATAGGTGCCCATGCCGAATTGCACCTTGTCGGTATCGCCGTGGACGATCGAAACGCTCTCGATCGGTACACCGAGCCGCTCAGCCACGACCTGCGCGAACGTGGTCTCGTGACCCTGGCCATGAGCGTGCGATCCGGTAAGCACCTCTATCGAGCCGGTGGGGTTCACTCTCACCTCGCACGATTCCCACTGCCCGACACCGCCGCCGAGCGCGCCGACCGCCTGCGATGGCGCCAGCCCGCACGCTTCGATGTAGGTCGAGAAGCCGATGCCGCGAAGCTTGCCGTGACGCGCCGCCTCGCGCTTTCGCTTGGCGAAGCCTTTATAGTCGGCGAGCTCCAGCGCCTTCTTGAGCGAAGCTTCGTAGTCGCCGGCGTCATAAGCAAAGATCACCGGCGTCTGGTGCGGGAAGGTCTTGACGAAATTTTTCCGCCGCATCTCCGCGGGATCGATATTGAGTTCGCGCGCCGCGACCTCCACCAGCCGTTCGACCACAAAGGTCGCCTCCGGCCGTCCGGCGCCGCGGTAAGCATCGACCGAGTTGGTGTTGGTATAGACCGCATCGACCTCGCAATAGATTTGCGGGATCTGATACTGGCCCGACAGAAGCGTCGCGTAGAGATAAGTCGGCACCGCCGACGAAAACACCTGCATATAGGCGCCGATATTGGCGATGGTCTTTACACGCATGCCGAGGATTTTGCCGGCAGCATCCAGCGCCAATTCGGCGTGGGTGACGTGGTCGCGTCCGTGAGCGTCGACAAGAAACGCTTCCGATCGGTCGGAAACCCATTTCACCGGACGTCCGATCCGCCTCGAGGCCCAAAGGGAGACGACCTCTTCGGGATAGATAAAGATTTTCGAACCGAAGCCGCCGCCGACGTCGGGCGCGATGACGCGCAGCTTGTTCTCCGGCGCCATGCCGATGAATGCCGAGATCACCAGCCGCGCGACATGCGGGTTCTGCGACGTATTCCAAAGCGTAAGTGTTTCGGTGCCCGAAATCGTAGTCGGCCAGCGCCGCGCGCGGCTCGATCGCATTCGGAACGAGACGATTATTGATGATGTCGAGCTTGGTGACGTGCGCCGCGCTCTTGAACGCTGCATCCGTCGCTGCCGGGTCGCCGATATGCCACTGATAGATGGTGTTGTTCGGCGCGACTTCGTGAATTTGCGGCGCCCCTGCGCGTTGCGCCTGCGCCGGATCGACGACGGCGGGCAACACGCCGTAATCCACTTTGACCTTCTCAGCGGCGTCGCGCGCTTGAGCCAGCGTCTCGGCGATCACCACGGCGACCGGGTCGCCCACGTGACACACTTTGCTGTTGGCCAGCGCCGGATGCGGCGCCGCTTTCATCGGCGAACCGTCCTTGGAGTGAATCATCCAACCGCAAATCAGCCCGCCGATCTTGTCGGCCGCGAGTTCGGCGCCGTTCAATACGGCGACAACGCCCGGCATGCTCGAAGCCGCCTTGCTGTCGATCGATTTGACAGTGGCGTGCGCGTGCGGCGAGCGAACAAAGTAAGCGTAGGTCTGGCCGGGCCGGTTGATGTCGTCGGTGTAATGGCCCTTGCCGGTAATAAAGCGCTGGTCTTCCTTGCGGCGCACCGCGGCGCCAATCCCGGTTGCGGACATGGCGGTTTCCTCCCGCTGCTCTGTCTCGACGCCTCTTCCCTGTCGCTTTGTTATTCCGCGGCCTTGCTCTCGGCGCCGCTGCCCATGGCGCGTGCGCCGGCCGCGATCGACTTGACGATGTTGTGATAGCCGGTGCAGCGGCAGATATTGCCCTCCAGCTCCTCACGGATCGTCCGATCGTCGAGATCGTGGCCCTTGCGGCGAACCATATCGACCGCGGTCATGATCATTCCGGGCGTGCAATAGCCGCATTGCAAGCCGTGATTCTCGCGGAAGGCTTCCTGCATCGGATGCAGCGGCCCATTCGCCGGTGCGAGACCTTCGATGGAGAGCACATCCGCGCCCTCGAGCTGCACGGCGAGAACAGTGCAGGATTTGACCGCCTTGCCATTGACGTGAACGACGCAAGCCCCGCATTGCGAGGTGTCGCAGCCAACATGGGTGCCGGTCAGGCGCAGATTTTCACGAAGCAATTGCACCAGAAGGGTGCGCGGATCGACGTCCGCAGTAACGGGCTTACCGTTTACGGTAAGGGAAACGGTCGCCATGAGCGCCTCCTCCAATTTCCCAAAAAACGTCTTGTTTGGCCGGTCGGCTTACGGCCGCCGGTCATGTTCCAGGCGAAAACTCGGCGATTCGGACGGTTTTTCACTTTGGAACTGGAATTACTCTGAACCGCGCGGCGGGCGCCGGTCAAGGGAATATAGCGAAGGAGGCTGTCGGACTAGGTAGTGGGCAACGAAGAGGAGCCCTCAACCGACAGGGGCGGCAGTCACCGTTGCCGCAAATTTCTGAAAGAAGTCGTCGGCCATCTTTTTAGCGGCGCCATTAATCAGGCGTTGCCCAAGCTGGGCGAGCTTGCCGCCAATCTGGGCCTCGACCTCGTAGCTCAGCAGCGTGCCGCCGTCTTTCTCGGTCAGCTTTACCGTCGCTCCGCCCTTGGCAAAACCCGCAACGCCGCCGTCGCCCTGGCCGGAAATCTTGTAACCGTTCGGCGGATCGAGGTCCGACAGCGTCACCTTGCCTTTGAACTTTGCCTTCACCGGACCGATCTTGCTGGTCGCCACCGCCTGAAATTCGGTGTCCGACAGCTTATCCAGCTGCTCGCAGCCCGGAATACAGGACTTAAGCGTCTCTGCATCGTTGAGCTTTTGCCACACCGTCTCCCGCGCCACCGGGAGCTGATATTCGCCGCTCATCGTCATCGCCATTTCAAGTCACTCCTGAGGCCACGCCGCGCCTTATCGGCCCACATCATACCGGTTAGCACTGTGGGCGGCAGCAGGGAAATCGAAAGCGAATTGGCACGCAAGCGCGGCGCCCGCTAGTCTCCCCTAGCCTAGTTCGCTGGGAGCCGCTCATGCCGGACATCAATGCCGACGGTTGCACCATTCACGTCGAAGTCGAGGGGCCGCAAAGCGCTCCTGTGCTTATGCTTTCCAATTCGCTCGGCACCAATATGCATATGTGGGACGATCAGGTCCCTGCCTTCACGCGCCATTTCCGCCTGGTGCGTTTCGATCGCCGCGGCCACGGCAAATCGGCGGTGCCAAAGGGGCCCTATTCGATAGAACGGCTCGGACGCGACGCGCTCGCTGTCCTCGACGGCCTCGGCATTGAGCGGGTCAATTGGTGCGGCCTTTCCATGGGGGGAATGGAAGGCCAGTGGCTTGGCGCCAACGCCGCAAAGCCGTATCGACAAACTCGTCCTCTCCAACACTGCGAGTTATTTTCCCGACAGGACGATGTGGGACGGTCGAATCGGCGTCGCTCGCGAAAAAGGGCTTGCCGCCCTGGTCGATGCCACCATCGAACGCTGGTTCACCGCCGGATTCCGCCAGCAATCGCCACAGGCGGTCGCACGCATTCGCGACATGTTTCTCGCCACCGACGTGGAGGGTTATGTCGGCTGCGGCGCCGCCATTCGCGACATGGACAATCGCTCCTTGCTCGCGAAGGTCAGAGTGCCGACGCTCGTCATCGCCGGCCGGCACGATATGGGCACCACGCTCGAAGCCGGCCAATTCATAGCCGAGCATATCCCGGCGCCGAACTTGCGGTGATGGAAACGGCTCACATTGCCAACGTGGAACAGCCGCAGATTTATTCCGACACGGTGCTGAAATTCTTGCTGGCTTAAATTTGCCTAGCCGCGGTGATCTCGAAACTCGTGCGGCGTCGTGCCGGTATGCTTGCGGAAGAAGCGGGCAAAATGCGACGGGTCGGAAAACGATAGCTCCGCCGCGATGTCCTGAATCGGCTGGGTGGTGAAGACGAGCTGGCGCTTTGCTTCGGTCAATACGCGCTGGCGGATCAGGTGGCCCGCGGTCACACCGGTCGCGCGCTTGACGTGATCGTTGAGCCGATCGACGGTCATGCCAAGTTTCTCTGCATAAAATCCGAGCTGGTGTTCGCGGCGAAAAAATTCGTCAACGAGCGCCCGTAACTGCACCACAGTCGTGTCTGCCGGCTGCAGCGTCACCGAGCCGCTTCGCGCCCGGCTTGCGGCAAGCCGCGCCACGCCGACCGCTATAAGCGCCAACAGACCGCGCATGGCCACGCGATAGCCCTCGCGGCCGAGGCCGCCCTCCTCGAAGAGTTCGGCGCACAGCGCTGACAGCCGCGCCCGTTCCGCATCGTCGGCAATGGCGACAATCGGATGCGCGGCCAGTGCGCGCAGCCGCGCCAATGCTTCACCGGCGCGATCGGCAAGAGCGACGGCGGCATCCTCAGTGAACGTCAGAACCCAGCCCTCGGTGACGTTCGGCTGGAAATGGAATCCGTGAGCACTCGCCGCGGGAACGAGAATGGCGGCAGGCGCGGCAAACGGCAGACGCGCAGCTTCGAATGTCATTTCCCCGCCGCCGCGTTCAATCAATAGAATTTGGAAAAGATTGCGGTGCCGGTGCGCGCGAATGGTCCAGTCGTGGATCGAAGACCGGGAAGCGATCGTCTCGACGTGAATAAAATCGAACGCCTCGTCGTCCGGCGGATCACCGTAAAGGTGGAAGAGCGGCAGCACAGTCGCCATGACCGAAGCATAAGCCAACTGCGTGGAAGACGCAGCGATCCGATCTGGCGACGAGAAGCTTTGCACAAAAAAGCAGTGGCCCGTCACTGGGACGGGCCACTGCGCCTGAACTCTTAAGCGTTAGCGTCCGGCGCCGCCTTGCTGGCCGCCCTGGCCCGGCTTGTTCTGGCCGCCGTGCTGGCCGCCTTGACCGCCCTGGCCGCCCTGATGCTGCTGACCCGGCCGGTTCTGGGTGCCTTGGCCGCCCTGGCCACCTTGCCCGCCGCCTTGCTGCGAACCTTGCTGATGCTGCTGGTTGCGTTGCGGGTTCTGTTGCTCGTTCGCCATTGGGAGATTCTCCGATTGCTGTTTGGGTAAGCACCCCCCGCCGCAAGAGTAGCAACGCGTGCCAAGAACTGAAGTTCCTGCGTCTTGCAACTCCCCACAGGGTCAACGAATTGTAACTACAGAATAAAACGCGTGAATTGCCAACGATCTGGCGTGAGGCCTTCATGCGTTGTCGAGGGCAAAAGCGCCTGTTAGAAAGTTCCCTGGGAATCGGAATGCGGCGGACGCATGGAATATTTCGTCCAGCAGCTCATCAACGGCATCACGCTCGGTTCGATCTACGGCTTGATCGCCATCGGCTACACGATGGTCTACGGGATCATCGGCATGATCAATTTCGCCCACGGCGATATTTTCATGGTCGGGGCATTCCTCGCGCTGATCGCATTCCTCGTCCTGGTCGCTTTCGGAATAACCGCCGTTCCTTTGGCGCTGCTGGTGGTGCTTCTGGTTTCCATGGCTCTGACCGCGCTCTATGGCTGGACCGTGGAACGCATTGCCTACCGGCCGCTGCGGGGTTCGTCCCGCCTGGCGCCGCTGATTTCCGCCATCGGCATGTCCATCGTCTTGCAGAATTACGTGCAGATCGCCCAAGGCGCCCGCGTCAAGCCGCTGCCGCCGGTCGTGCAAGGCGGCTACACGCTGCTCGAAGGCAATAATTTTTCCGTGCGGCTTTCCAATATTCAAATCATCGTCGTCGTCACCACCATCGTGCTGATGGCCGGCTTTTCCTTCCTCGTCGCGCGTACGCGGCTCGGCCGTAACATGCGCGCTTGCGAGCAAGATCGTAAAATGGCGGCGCTGGTCGGCATCGACGTCGATCGCACCATTTCACTGACCTTTGTGATCGGTGCGGCGCTGGCCGCAGTCGCCGGCTTGATGTTTCTGCTCTATTACGGCGTGGTCGATTTCTTCATTGGCTTTCTCGCCGGCGTGAAAGCATTTACCGCCGCCGTGCTCGGCGGCATCGGTTCGTTGCCCGGCGCCATGATCGGCGGCATCCTGATCGGCCTGATCGAGACCATGTGGTCGGCGTACTTTTCCATCGAGTATAAGGACGTCGCCGCCTTCGCCATCCTCATCGTCGTCCTGATTTTCCTCCCGACCGGTATTTTGGGCCGGCCTGAAGTCGAGAAGGTGTGAGCGATACCTCGCCGGCGCCGCACGCGGACGAGCCCGCCGGCGCGCGGGTCGATTTGCTCGCGGCCTTGAAAGAAGCCGCCATCGCGGCTGCGGTAGCGCTTGGCCTGTTCGCGCTGCTGATCGGCGTTCGCACCGAGGCCGGTCCGAGCGGCGCCCTCATCGTCGTCGGCCGGTTCGGCCCGCTGGCGGCGTTCGTCGCGGCGGCTTTCGCCGGGCGTTTTATTTTCGCCATCACGCGTCACCGCCTCGCCCTTTCGGCGACGCTATTTGTGCCGCCCGCGCTGAAAAAGATCCCAGCTGCCCTCTCGCCTTATTTTGCCGCCGCCCTTCTGATCTTCGCGCTCCTCGTGCCGGTGATCTTTTACGGCAACCGTTATTTGCTCGATCTCGCCATTCTCATTGTCACATACATCATGCTCGGCTTTGGCTTGAACATTGTCGTCGGCCTCGCCGGACTTCTCGACCTCGGCTACGTCGCCTTCTATGCGGTTGGAGCCTATTCCTACGCGCTGATCGCGCAGGATTTCGGGCTTTCGTTCTGGGCGTGCCTGCCTTTGGCCGGCATCCTCGCCGCGTTCGCCGGACTCCTGCTGGGCTTTCCGGTGCTGCGGCTGCGGGGCGATTATCTCGCGATCGTGACGCTCGGCTTCGGCGAGATCATCCGCCTAGTGCTGCTCAATTGGCAGAACTTGACCGGCGGCCCTAACGGCATTCCAGGAATTCCGCGGCCATCGTTCTTCGGCCTGCCATTCACCGCCGGCGAAAACGGCTTTGCCGCGACATTCGGCTTGCAGTACTCGCCCACCCACCGCTTCGTGTTTTTGTACTACCTCATTCTCGGACTGGCGCTTGTGACCAACGCGGTGACGCTGCGGTTGCGCCGTCTGCCGATCGGCCGCGCCTGGGAAGCATTGCGCGAAGATGAGATCGCGTGCCGCGCCCTTGGCATCAACACCACCGCGACCAAACTCACCGCTTTTGCGATGGGCGCGATGTTCGGCGGCTTTGCCGGTGCCTTTTTCGCCACGCGGCAAGGATTCATCAGCCCGGAATCGTTCACCTTTACGGAGTCGGCTTTGGTCCTGGCGATTGTCGTGCTGGGCGGCATGGGCTCGCAGCTTGGCGTCGTGCTCGCGGCAACGATCATGCTCGGCGGCTTCGAGTTGTTTCGCCAGTTCGACCAATACCGCATGCTGGTGTTTGGCGCCGCCATGGTCGCCATCGTGATCTATCGCCCGCGCGGCCTGGTATCGACACGTAAGGCTTCGGTGTCGCTGCATCGCCGTCGGGAGATCGCCACCGACGCGGTCGACAGAACGCAAAGCCTGGGGCCGGCATGAGCCCTTCGCCGATTCTGCGCGTCGAACACCTCACCATGCGTTTTGGCGGGCTCACCGCCGTGAGCGATCTGAGCTTCGATGCCGGCGAACGCCAGATCACCGCGCTGATCGGCCCGAACGGCGCCGGCAAGACCACGTTGTTCAATTGCATTACCGGCTTCTACAAGCCGACCGTCGGACGGCTACAGCTTGTCCACGGCGATGGCGAAACATTCTTGCTCGAGCGGCTTCAGGAGTTTCGTATCGCCAAGGAGGCCCGTGTCGCCCGCACCTTTCAGAACGTCAGGCTGTTCGCGGGCATGACGCTTCTGGAAAATCTCATTGTCGCCCAGCATAACAAGTTGATGGCGGCGTCGGGATTTACGGTACTCGGACTTTTCGGCGCGCCGTCCTACGCGCGCTCCGAGGCCGAGGCCATTGACAAAGCGCGCTACTGGCTTGATCGCGTCGGCCTCACCGATCGCGCCGACGACTCGGCCGGCGCGCTGCCGTACGGCGCCCAGCGCCGCCTCGAACTGGCGCGCGCCATGTGCACCGATCCAGTGCTGTTATGCCTCGATGAGCCGGCGGCGGGCCTGAACAACCGCGAGAGCGCCGAGCTCAACACCTTTTTACGCGCCATCCGCGACGAGCACGGTATTTCGATCCTGCTGATCGAGCACGACATGGGAGTCGTGATGGAGATTTCAGATCGTATCGTGGTGTTGGACTACGGCATCAAAATCGCTGACGGCACGCCGCACGAAGTACGCAACGACCCAAGCGTCATTGCCGCGTACCTTGGCGTGGATGACGAAGCGCCGCTCCCCTCCGAAGCCAGGCGAATGTGAAGGCGATGAGCGAACCGTTGCTGAGCCTTCGCGGCGTCAAAGCCTTTTACGGCAACGTCATCGCGCTTAAGGGCGTCGACCTCGACGTCAACGAAGGCGAGATCGTCGCGCTGATCGGCGCCAACGGCGCCGGCAAATCGACATTGATGATGACGGTGTTCGGCGATCCGCGCGCGCGCGAAGGGCAAATTCATTTCGCCGGCCGCGATATTACCGCGCTTCCGGCTCACGAAGTCGCGAAGCTCCGCATCGCGCAGTCGCCGGAGGGCCGGCGTATTTTTCCGCGCATGACGGTGATGGAAAACTTGCAGATTGGCGCCACCGTTGCCGACGGCGCAGGACTTGCGGGCGACCTCGAGCGCGTGTTCGCCCTGTTTCCGAGATTGCGCGATCGTATTGCCCAGCGCGGCGGCACGCTTTCAGGCGGCGAGCAGCAAATGCTCGCCATCGGCCGCGCGCTGATGGCACGACCGCGGCTTATCCTGCTTGACGAGCCTTCGCTCGGACTCGCGCCGCTTCTGGTGCAGCAAATATTTGCCGCGATCCGGCTTCTCAACGAACAAGACAAGCTGACCGTGTTCCTCGTCGAACAGAACGCCTATCAGGCGCTCAAGATCGCGCACCGGGGCTATGTCCTGGTCAACGGCGAAATCACATTGCAGGGGACCGGAAAAAGCCTCCTAGAACGGCCGGAGATCCGCGCCGCCTATCTCGAGGGCGGCACCCGATGATGGACCGGCTGTATGCTGGAGAAACGATAGTCGACGTCGTTCTGGTTACCGGCGTGATCGGCGCCGGAGCGGCATGGCTCTCCGGCCGCGCCATCGCGGCCTCGTGGCGCGGCCAATCGCGCGTCGTCGTCACGGCATTGCTTCTGGCGGCCGCGGCGCGCTTTTTTCATTTTGCGCTGTTCCAGGGGCAACTTCTGTCGGCGGCTTCGTTTGCCTGTGACGCGTCGATCTTCGTCGTCGTCGGCCTCGTCGCCTGGCGGACGACGCGCGCCAGCCTCATGGTTAGGCAATATCCCTGGCTTTATGCCCGCGCTGGACCGTTAACCTGGCGCGAGATCGGGCAGGAAACCGGCCCGAAGAAGTGATAGCTTCGTCGCGGCGATATTGCTCACTGCGAGAACCATCATGAAAAAGCTGCGCCTCGTTGCGTTTGCGCTGTTCCTGCCTTTCCTTGCCGCGCCGGCACTCGCCGAAGACATCACGGTTGGGTCGGCGGGGCCGATGACCGGCGGCCAGGCGACATTCGGCCGGCAAATGAGCGAAGGCGCCGAACAGGCGGTCGCCGATATCAATGCCGCCGGTGGCGTGCTGGGGAAGAAGCTCCGCCTTGAGATCGGCGATGACGCTTGCGACCCGAAACAGGCACGGTCGGTGGCCGAGAAGCTGTCCGGCATGGGCGCGGGTGTTGTGGTCGGTCACTACTGTTCGTCGTCGTCGATCCCGGCCTCGGACGCCTATCTCGATGGCGGCGTTCTGCAGATTACGCCGGCCTCGACCAATCCGCTGTTCACCGAGCGCGGCATGTGGAACACGTTCCGGACCTGCGGGCGCGATGATCAGCAGGGTCCGTTCGCCGCGGATTATTTGGCGCGAAATTTCAAAGGCAAAAATATCGCCATCATCAACGACAAGACCACCTACGGCAAAGGCCTTGCCGATGAGGTCAAGAAAGCGCTCAACGCCGCCGGCGTCACCGAGAAGCTCAACGAGTCGTACAATCAGGGCGACAAGGACTTCAACGCGCTCGTCTCAAAGCTCAAGCTCAACAACATCGATATTGTCTACGACGGCGGCTACCATCAGGAAGCCGGCCTGATTGTGCGCCAGATGCGCGACCAGGGACTGAAAACCATTCTGATGGCCGGTGACGCGCTGGCTTCGCGCGAATTTGCTTCCATCACCGGCGAAGCGGGTGAAGGCGTGCTGTTCACGTTCCCGCCGGATCCGCGCAAGCGGCCGACGGCCGTCGCCGTGGTGAAGGAGTTCAAGGACAAAGGCATCGATCCCGAAGGCTACGTGCTTTACACCTACGCGGCGTTCCAGATCTGGGCGCAGGCCGCCAACAAAGCCGGCACGACCGATCCGCAGAAAGTCGCTGCGGCGATGCGCGCCGGCACGTGGGACACGGTGCTTGGCCCGATCGCGTTCGACAAGAAGGGCGACATCACCGGCGGCGGCTGGGCAGTGTACCGCTGGGACAAAGACGGCAATTATCAAGAAGTTACCGATCCGGGTCGCACCTGAGGCGCGCCTCGCCGCGATCTCTGTCAAATCGCGAGTTTGCCGAGTTCCGGAAACGCCTGGATCAGCCAGCTGCCGAGATCGGTGATCCACCCGGAGAAAAACGCGACGCCGGCAACGATCAATAGCCCGCCCATCGCTTTTTCCACCATGATCAGGTGAGCGCGAAAGCGCGCGAGAAAGGCGGCGAACGGTTCCAGCGCGAGCGCCGCCACCATGAACGGCACGCCAAGGCCCAGCGAGTAAACCGCCAGCAGCAGCGTGCCGCGGGCGACGCTTCCCTCCGATCCCGCGATCGCCAAAATTGCGCTGAGGATCGGGCCGATGCACGGCGTCCAGCCGAAAGCGAACGCCAGGCCCATCACGTACGCGCCCCACAGTCCGACCGGCTTGGCAACAGCGACGCGCTTCTCGCGCATGAACCACGCGATTGGGGTGACGCCGAGGAAATGCAGGCCCATGACAATGATGATGACGCCGGCGACCTTGCCGAGGACGTAAGAATATTCGCGCAGCAGCGAACCGACGGCGCTGGCGCTGGCGCCGAGCGCAACAAAGACGGTGGTGAAACCCAGGACAAACAGTAAAGCGGCGAGAATGGTCTCGCGGCGCACCTGTGGCGGCGCCTCTTCTCCTGCGAGCCGTTCGAGCGAGGCGCCCGCGAGGTAGACGAGATACGGCGGCACCAGCGGCAGCACGCAAGGCGACAGAAAACTCAGCATGCCTGCGGCGAGCGCGGCGGCGATGGTGACGTTCATGGCGCACTCATGCCCGCCGGTTTTCCGTTGCGCAAGCGCAGCGCCGTGCCAGCCGCGAGGATGTGATCATTTGTCATCGCCCAGGCCGCGGTGCCCGTTAACTCCGGCTCACACAGACACCGTTTATGATGGATGTTCGACGCTCGCGACATTGACGAATGAAACGACGGGAGCACGCCGTGCGCAATCTCCTCACCGATGTTCCGGGAATTAAAGTCGGGCACGCTGACAATCTCGCGCTTGGCTCCGGCACCACCGCGATCATATTCGACGAACCGGCCGTTGCTTCGGTCGATGTGCGCGGCGGGGGGCCTGGTACCCGCGACACGGCTTTGCTCGATCCAGCGCTGACCGTGGAAGGCATCGACGCCATTACCTTGTCGGGGGGATCGGCGTTCGGTCTCGATGCGGCCTCCGGTGTGCAAGCGTTTCTCCGGGAGAATAAGCGCGGCTTCGTCATTGGCACCGCACAGGTGCCGATTGTGCCGGCGGCGATCCTGTTCGATCTTTTGAACGGCGGCGACAAAGACTGGGGACGCTTTCCGCCTTACCGCGACCTGGGCTACGCCGCGGCGGCAGCGGCCGGCTCAGATTTCGCGCTCGGCAGCGTCGGCGCCGGCACCGGCGCCACTACAGTCAGTTGCAAGGGCGGTATCGGTTCGGCCTCCGCACAAACCGCGGAAGGCCACGTCATAGCGGCGCTCGCGGCGGTCAACGCCGTCGGCAGTGCACTCGTAGGCGAAGGTCCGTGGTTCTGGGCGGCTCCATTCGAGCAGGCCGCGGAATTCGGCGGGCGTGGTTGGCCTGCCCCGTTTCCGCAGGCTGCCTTGGAGCCGCGCGCCAAAGGCGGCCCTGGCGAAAACACCACGCTGGTCGTTGTCGCCACCGATGCCACACTGACCAAAGCGCAGGCCAATCGCGTTGCCGTCATGGCTCAATCGGGCATGTCGCGCGCGCTCTATCCGGTCCACACGCCGCTCGACGGCGACGTCGTATTCGCGGCCTCGACGGCCCGCCGACCACTCACCGATCCGGTTCTTGACCTGGTGAGCCTTGGCGCTATGGCGGCAAATGTGGTCGCCCGCGCCATCGCCCGAGGCGTCTTTACGGCTACCGCGCTCCCCTTTGCGGCAGCCCAGCCGAGCTGGAACGACAAATTTGGCTGATCGGCCACGCTATAGGTCCCGGGCGCCGCCAAGAAACCACGAACTATTCTTAACACTTATTAAACGGTGGCGGCGTTGACTCGTGTTAGCGAATACGCCTTCAGTTCGGCCCAAAGCGGCGGTCTCTAGCGAGGAACCATGCGATCGGCACTTATCACCGTCGGAGTACTAGCAGTTTTAGGGCTCGGCGCTTTCGTGGTCTCGGCGCAGAGGGGTTCCACGCCGCCCATCGAAGCGACGAAGCCGGTTCCCGCTGCCGCCGCGGCGAATACGCCCCGCATCCCATCGTCCCCGGTCCAGCAGATCGCCCAGGCCACCGACGCACCCGCGGCCATGAGCCCCGCACTCCCGCGTGCCGAGGCACCGGCCGCCGCGCCGATGCGGGTCGCGCAGGAAACCACCGCTCCAGCCTCACGCGCAGAGCGCCCCGGCGGCCAAGCCCGCCGCCAGTTCAACCGCCAACGCGGCGCCGCCGCCTGCAAGCAAAGCAATCGCCGCCTGCGACAAGCCGGGTGGAATGGGGCTTTCGCGGATTGTCGAAATCGATACTACCGGCGGGCCCGGTTTCGGCTTTGAGCATTTCAAGCAATACGACTTCCTTCGCGACAAGGAGGTCGTGCTGACTTTCGACGACGGTCCCTGGCCGGAAAACACGCCCGCTATCCTGAGAGCTCTCGCCGACAATTGCCTCAAGGCGACATTTTTCGAGATCGGCGAGCACGCGACCTGGCATCCCGAGATCACCAAACAGGTCGTTGAAGCCGGCATGACGGTCGGCACTCACACCTGGTCGCACAAGGACCTGGCGAGAAATCCCTACGCAAAAGACATCGAGCTCGCCAAAGCGGAAATTGAAATGGGCATCAGCGCCGTGCACGCCGCAGCGGGCGCGCCGATAGCGCCGTTCTTCCGTTTCCCCGCTCTGCAGCACCCGCCGGAATTGCTGTCCTACATGAGCGAGCGCAACATTGGCGGTGTTTTCAGCCGATTTCGATTCACGCGATTTCAAAATGCGTAAACCGGAAGAGGTGATCAAATCGGTGATGACCAAGCTGGAAAAAAACGGCAAGGGCATCATCCTGATGCACGACTTCCGCCGCGCTACCGCGGAAGCCATGCCGGAGTTGCTGCGCCAGCTGAAGGCCGGCGGTTACAAGGTCGTGCACCTGGTGCCGCACCAGATGGTTACGACGCTGCCCAAATACGACGAAATGGTCACGCAAAAGGACAAGCTCTCGGCCAACAATACGCGGCCCGAGGGCAGCGTGCTGCACACCATCGGCGAATATGTGGGCTCGCCCGCGCCGGCCACGTCGGACGTGCACGAGTAATTGGCGCGCCCGACTAATTTCAGCAGCTAAATCGATCGGCGCTGTAGGGTTGCGGGTCGCAGAACGGCGTCGCGCCAGTCATCATTTCGGCAATCAAGCGTCCTGTGACAGGCCCGAGTGTCAGGCCCCAGTGCGCGTGACCGAACGCCAGCCAAAGTCCGCTTTGCCGCGGCGCGCGCGAAATCACCGGCCGCGAGTTGGGGAAGCATGGCCGTGCGCCTAACCACGCGTTCGGCTCAATGCGTTCGCCGAGCGGAAACGCTTCACGCGCTACCGGCAGTACGCGGTCGAGTTGGACCGGCGTCGGCTCGGCGTCCCGCGCCGCGAATTCGACGCCCGTGGTGAGGCGGATGCCCTGCTCCATCGGCGCCAGCACGTAGCCGTTCTCGGCATCGAGCACCGGACGGCTGAGCGAGGCTCCCGGCTTGGGATGAAAGTGAAGATGGTAGCCGCGCTTGACGGCGAGCGGCAGTCTGATGCCGAGCGGCTCGAGAACATCGGGCGCCCATGGGCCGAGCGAGACGACGGCCTGAGCGGAGTCAACCGGACCGGAGTCGGTCTCGACGCGCCAATAGGACCCCGTCCGATGCAGCGTGCGCGCATCGCCCGTTAACACCATTCCCCCGCGCGCCGCATAATACGCGGCGTAAGCGCGGGTCAGCGCCAGCGGGTTGGTCACGCTCACCGCGCCGGTCCAGTGCACGGCGCGGCGAAAATCGCCGCGCACGGCGGGTTCGAGTGCCAACGCCCCGGCGCGATCGAGCGGCACGTTCGCAATACCGAGTTGCGCGGCAAGATCGAACTCCGCCGACAGTGCCGCGAACGCTTGGTCGCTGCGGTAAAGCTTCAGCCAGCCTCGGCGGTTGAAATAGCGCTCGGCATTGGCCTCGATGGCGATCGCTTCGTGCTCGGCCACCGCCCGGCCAAACAGCGGCCGCATCCGCGCGGCGGTTTCGCGCAAATGCGCCGGCTGCGACGCCACGCGGAACGCATTGAGCCACGGCGCAACACGCAACAGATGCGCCACATGATAATTGACGATGGGAGAGCGTTTCAGTGCGATCCGGGCAAGCTCGGCGAAGCTCGACGGAAACGCCGGCGGAAAAATCGTGTTGCCCTCGATAATCCCGGCGTTGCCATAAGACGTGCCCTCTCCCGCGCCCTGCCGGTCGATCAAAGCGACCGACAAGCCACGCTTGACGAGATGGACGGCGATGGAGGTGCCGACGATGCCCGCGCCAAGCACCATGATATCCGTGCGCGCCAGAACGACCTCCCGGACTTGCCTGCGTGCGCCGCCGAGGCGCGCCACAACGCCGATCACAAATACCCGCGACCCAACGTTGCCCGCTATAGCATGGCGTGTTAGGCGAGCAGCAAATAAAGGAGAAACCGTGCTCCGCCCCCTGGTCATCGCACCGTCAATTCTTGCCGCCGACTTCGGCAAGCTGGGCGAAGAAGTCCGCGCGGTCGATGCGGCCGGAGCCGACTGGATCCATCTCGACATCATGGACGGTCATTTCGTCCCCAACATCACCATCGGACCGGACGTGGTGAAAGCGTTGCGCCCGTACACCAAAAAATTGTTCGATGTGCATCTGATGATTGCACCGTGCGATCCCTATCTGGAGGCCTTCGCCAAGGCCGGCGCCGACATCATCACGGTGCATGTCGAGGCCGGTCCGCACATTCATCGCTCGCTGCAGGCGATCCGCGCGCTCGGCAAGAAAACCGGCGTGACCATGAATCCTGGTACGCCAATTGAAAGCGTCGAACCGGTGCTCGATCTCGTCGACCTCATTCTGGTGATGTCGGTCAATCCCGGCTTTGGCGGCCAAAAATTCATAACCGGCGCCATTGAAAAGTTGGAAAAGCTGCGCGCCCTGGCCGGCGGACGGCCAATCGACATCGAGATTGACGGCGGGATTACGCCGGATGTCGCCGGCGATGTCGTGCGCGCCGGCGCCAATGCTCTGGTCGCCGGCTCCGCGGTGTTCAAGGATCGAACGCCGGAATCCTACCGCAAGAACATCGCGGCCATCCGCCATGCGGCGGCGCAGGTCCGCGGGGAGATCGCCTGATGGGAATGCTGATCGACGGACAATGGCACGGCGACAAGGACCCTGACTCCGAGACTGGAAAAGCGGGCAACTTCCAGCGCGTGGCGAGCGCGTTCCGCGACCGGGTCACTGCCGACGGTTCGTCCGGCTTCAAGGCGGAAGCCGGCCGCTATCATCTCTACGTCGCTTACACGTGCCCGTGGGCACACCGCACCCAGATCTATCGCGCGCTGAAAAAGCTATCGGGCGCGATCAGCATTGCGATCGCCATTCCAGGACTTCGCGAGCAAGGCTGGACGTTCGAGGATAACCCGGCATTTCCGGATTGCGTGCCCGACCGGGTCAACGGCTTCCGCTACATGCATCAGGCCTACACGGCGAGCGATCCGCACTACACCGGCAAGGTCACCGTGCCGACGCTGTGGGACAAGAAGACCAAGCGGATCGTCAACAACGAATCCTCCGAAATCATCCGGATGCTGAATTCGGAATTTGCTGGCGTCGGCGCCGATCCGGCCGATTTTTATCCGCAGGCTTTGCGCAGCGAAATCGACCGCATCAACGAGCAAGTCTACAACAACGTGAATAACGGCGTTTACCGCTGCGGCTTTGCCCGCTCGCAGGCCGCCTACGACGAAGCTTTCGACGCGCTGTTCGCCACGCTCGACGAGATCGAGGCGCGGCTGGCGCGGCAGCGGTATTTGGTCGGCAACCGCATTACCGAAGCAGATTGGCGGCTGTTTCCGACGCTGGTTCGCTTCGACGTCGCCTATTTCTCGCTGTTCAAATGCAACAAAAAGCGGATCGCCGACTATCCGAATCTTCTGAACTACATGCGTGAGCTCTACGCGACCCCTGGCGTCGCCGAGACGGTCAAACCTCGCTACTACGTGATGGGTTATTACTCGATCATCCGGGTTAATCCGACCGGCATTATTCCGAAAGGCACGCCGGTTGATTTTGCGCAGCCGCACGACCGCGCCCGCTTTGCCGCGTGATGCGAGCGCCGGCAAACCGAGGTAGACGATGATCCCGCGCTACAGCCGGCCGGAAATGGCGGCGATCTGGTCGCCGGAAACGCGCTTCCGCATCTGGTTTGAGATCGAGGCGCACGCCGCCGATGCCATGGCCGAACTTGGGATCATTCCCAAGGCGGCGGCGGCAAAAATCTGGGCCAAGGGCAAGAAGGCCAAATTCGACGTTGGCCGCATCGCCGAGATCGAGCGCGAGACCAAACACGACGTCATCGCGTTTCTCACCCACCTCGCCGAGATCATCGGGCCGGAAGCGCGCTTCGTCCATCAGGGCATGACGTCTTCGGACGTGCTCGACACCTGCTTGAATGTTCAGCTCGTCCGCGCGGCGGATCTGCTCATCGGCGACGTCGATCGGCTCAACGCCGCGCTAAAGAAGCGGGCGTACGAATACAAGCTCACGCCGACCATCGGCCGCTCGCACGGCATCCATGCCGAGCCTACGACCTTCGGCCTCAAGCTTGCGTACGCGTACGCCGAATTCGATCGCGCCCGGGAGCGGCTGATTGCGGCGCGCGCAGAAGTCTCGACTTGCGCGATCTCAGGCGCCGTCGGCACATTCGCGCAAGTGGACCCGCGCATCGAGGCGCACGTCGCCAAGGCGATGGGTCTTCGAGTAGAGCCCATTTCAACTCAGGTTATTCCGCGCGATCGCCACGCGATGTATTTCGCCACGCTCGGCGTTGTTGCCGCGTCGATTGAGCGCTTAGCGACTGAAATCCGCCACCTGCAGCGCACCGAAGTCCTGGAGGCCGAGGAATATTTCTCCGCGGGCCAAAAAGGCTCGTCAGCGATGCCGCACAAACGAAATCCGGTGCTGTCGGAAAATCTTGTCGGACTGGCGCGCATGGTCCGCGCCTATGTGACGCCGGCGCTCGAGAATGTCGCGCTCTGGCATGAGCGCGACATCTCTCACTCGTCGGTCGAGCGGATGATCGGTCCGGACGCAACTGTCACGCTTGATTTCGCTCTTGATCGCCTCGCCGGAGTGATCGAGCGCCTGATTGTCTATCCCGACAACATGCGGAAAAATCTCGGCCAGCTCGGCGACCTCGTTCATTCACAACGGGTGCTGCTCGCGCTGACGCAAAAAGGCGCTGCGCGCGAAGAGGCCTACGCCATGGTCCAAAGGAACGCCATGAAGGCCTGGCGCGGTGAAGGTGAGTTCCTGGCCGGGCTCAAGAAGGACCCAGAAGTCCGCAAATATCTCAGCGAAAAGGAGCTGGGCGCGAACTTCGACCTCGACTTTCATCTGTCGCACGTCGACACGATCTTTCGCCGGGTTTTTGGTCGGCAGGGCCGCAGACCGCGTCGATAAGCTTTGCCGATTCGCGCAAAGCACGCGGCGGTGGGCATTTTTCCGCGAGCCAGCGATTTCTGTTGACTGTGCTCTTGCGGGTTTGCCCGACTCAGTTGCCTGCCCTAACGTCCCGCCACGTTTTCGCCCGGAGCACTCGTTTCCAGGAGCAAAGTCATGGGCCGATTGGTGCGCAAGCCGCAAATTGCGGACTTCGATGCGCCGTTGTTTGACGATGGCGATTTGCCGCCCGATGCTGCGGTTACACCGATCGTGCACGGTGAGCCTGGCGATACTTACCTCGAACGGATGGTGAAGTACGTTCCGGGGGAAGTTCTGGCGTTCTTTATGTTGATCAATTCCATCCTCGACCAGGCCATGAAATCGGGCGGCCCGGATGCCGCCATGGCGGGCGTGCCCGTCCCGATGATCGCAACCGGCGCGTTGATCGTGGGCTGCGCACTCACGCCGCTGTTCTGCTGGTACGTCCGGCAAGAGGGCGACGCCTGGATCGTCAACGCCATCGTGTCGACGCTCGCATTTCCGTTCTGGGCGTATTTGATGGGTGCTGTAGCGTTTGCGGCCCATCACGACGGCAATCTTGCGGTCATCCTGGTGATGTCGTTCACGGTGGTGAGCGGACTTATCGCGCCATGGCCGGCGAGGACAAAGATCGAGCAGCAGCACGAGCAACCGGCCGTACGAGAACGGCTGCGTCTGGTCGACGTCTTCGGCGGCCTCGAGGCGGCGCTGATCCCGAACCAGGCGTCACGCAGCCGCGGTTAACTCCCGATTGCCGGAACGTGCCAGCGCGTGGCATGTGTGAGTGATGGCGGCCGGCGAAACGATCTTGGTCTTTGATTCAGGTCTTGGCGGCCTCACGGTTTATCGGGAAATCGCCGCGGCGCGGCCGGGTGCCGATCTCGTTTACGTCGCCGACGACGCGGCTTTTCCGTATGGCGCCATGACAGAGCCGGCGCTTACCGAGCGCGTCGTCGAACTCATGGGCGAGTTGATCGGGCGATACCGGCCCGATCTTGTGGTGATCGCCTGCAACACCGCTTCGACGATTGTGCTGCCACACCTGCGCCAGCGGTTTCCACTACCGTTTGTTGGAACCGTGCCGGCGATCAAACCGGCCTGCGCCGGTTCGGTCACCAAACGGATTTCGGTGCTTGGCACCGAAGCAACGGTGCAGCGCGAATATACCCGCACGCTCATTCGCGATTACGCCGCCGATTGCGATGTGACGCTCGTCGGTTCGAAGATGCTAGCGACGTATGCCGAGGCACAGATTGCCGGCATGCCGGTCAGTGATGCATTGATCTTCGCCGAAATCGAACCTTGTTTTCGCGGCGACGACGTGCGCACCGACACCATCGTGCTCGCGTGCACCCATTACCCGTTGCTGATCGAGCGATTTTCGTCGCTTGCGCCGTGGCCTGTCGCTTTCGTCGATCCGGCGCCGGCGATTGCGCGCCGCGTCGGCGATCTGTTGGGTGCCGCCGGCTTCCGCGGCGCGCGGCGCAACGCGAGCAGTATTCACGTCCGGCCATGAGCCTTCGGCCGCACTCGCGAGCTTCGGCATCAGCACCGAAGAGCCGGCTTCTACCAAAGCCGGCTGACGATTCTTTTTCGCGGGACCGGCGTTCCTTGCCGCCCAGCGCGGCCAAGGTTACGCTTCCGTCGCCGGGCGTCTTGGGGGCATGACAAATGACCATCGCATCGCAGAGCGAACGCGCCTGGTACCTCAACCGCTGGAACCAGCTCGTGCTCGGCGTGATCGCCATGATGGCGATTTCCAGCCCGCAATACGTGTGGACGCTGTTCACCGGTCCGCTCAATCAAAAACTCGGCACGACGCTCCCGCAACTGCAGTGGACCTTCTCGCTGCTGATCATCCTGCAAACCTGGCTGTCGCCGTTCCAGGCTTATCTGGTCGACCGCTTCGGCCCGCGACTCCTGATCTCGATTGGCGCGCTGTTGTCCGGCGGGAGCTGGCTCCTCTCGGCGTATGTCGACAACATCTGGGCGCTCTATTTCACTTACGGCGTGCTCGGCGGATTCGGCACCGGCATCATCTACGTCGGCATCATTGGCTTGATGGTGCGCTGGTTTCCCGACCGCCGCGGCTTGGCGGCGGGACTCGCAGCCGCGGGTTATGGATTCGGCGCATTCTTCACGAGCTTCCCGATCGACAGCATGATCAAGAGCTCGGGCTACGCCCACACCCTTCTGGTGTGGGGCATCATCCAGGCTGTTATCGGAGTTGCCGCCGCGCAATGGCTGCGCCTGCCTCCGGCAGATTATTCGGTGCGAAATCTCGCGCCGGCGACATCCATCGCCACGCAGCAATCCAAGCGCGACTACTCGCCGCGCGAAATGCTGCAAAATCCGATCTTTTATTTGCTGTTCGTGATGATGGCGCTGATGTCGACGTCGGGCTTGATGGTCACCTCGAATGTCGGTCCGTTCGCCAAGGAGTTCGGCGTCGCCGACGTGCTGGTGCTCGGCATGGCGGCCCTGCCCCTGTCGCTCACGCTGTCGCGCGTCACCAACGGCCTCACGCGGCCGTTCTTCGGCTGGGTGTCCGACCGGATCGGCCGCGAAACCACCATGGCGCTCGCCTTTTCGCTGGAAGCCGTCGCCATACTGATCTTGTTCGCCTTCATCGACCGGCCGGCGCTTTTTGTCATTCTCACCGGACTGGTTTTCTTCGGATGGGGTGAGATCTTTTCTTTGTTCCCCTCGACGCTGACCGACACTTTCGGATCAAAATATGCGGCGACCAATTATGGCTTTCTGTATATCGCCCAAGGCGTCGGTTCGATCCTGGGCGGACCGGCCGCAGCCTTCCTCAAGCAAACGACCGGAAGCTGGACGACGGTGTTCATCGTCGTCGCGGTGCTCGACATCCTGACGGCGGTTCTGGCGATCACGGCGCTCCGGACCCTGCGACGCGCACATTTTGCCGGTGCCTGAGCGGCTTCATCAACGGCACCCCGAGTTTGACAGTCCGGCGGTTTGCACCTAAATACCCGGCCGCGGCGCGGGTCCAAGGGGCCCGCGCTGTGTTTCGCGACCCGCGGTCGGCGCCGGCGCTTCGGCGATTGACCTGTCGGTCCCGGGAAATCCGGGACAGGAGGAGGGCGCGATCCTCAAACCCGCGGCATGATCCCTAGAAGCCGATTTCCCGGTTTTCGGAACAAGATCATGCCCACACGCGGCATGATTGCCGAAGAGCGGTTTCCCGGTTTTCGGAAAGATCATGCCCAGACACGGCATGATCCCGAAAAGTGGTCTTCCGGTTTTCGGATCAGATCATGCCCAGACAATAGAGGACGCGAATGACCAAGCGCCACGAGGCGAAGTACAAGATCGACCGCAGGCTGGGCCAGAACATCTGGGGCCGGCCGAAGTCGCCCATCAACAAACGCGAATACGGGCCCGGCCAGCACGGCCAGCGCCGCAAAGGCAAGCTTTCCGATTACGGCGTGCAGCTTCGTGCCAAGCAGAAGCTCAAGGGCTACTACGCGAATATGTCGGAGCGGCATTTCCGCGGCATCTACGAAGAGGCACGGCGGCTCAAAGGCGATACCGGTGCGCACATGATCGCACTGCTCGAACGCCGGCTCGACACCGTCATCTATCGCGCGAAATTCGTACCGACGGTGTTCGCGGCGCGGCAGTTCGTCAACCACGGCCACATCAAGGTCAACGGCAAGCGCGTCACCATTCCGAGCTTTCGGGTCAAAGTCGGCGACACCGTCGAGGTCAAGGATAAATCGAAGCAGCTTGCGCTGGTGCTCGAGGCCACAGCGCTCGCCGAGCGCGATGTGCCCGACTACGTCGAGGTCGATCATTCGAAAATGACGGCGAAGCTGGCCCGCATTCCGGGAATGGGCGAGGTGCCCTACCCGGTGATGATGGAGCCGCATCTCGTCGTCGAATACTACTCGCGCTGATCGCCTCCAGCTCACTCGCCGGCAGCTTCGCAACCGGATTCTGCGGCACCGATTCGCCTCGTGTTGCGCTGCGTTCGACCGCACGCCGAATCGTGCTGCATCGCGGCATCTCACGCGAAAATCGTGGGAATACAAAAGTTATGCACCCCTCAACGAGACGAATTTGAAATGACGTGACCCCGCCATTACGCTCCGCGCCGGCGATTTGTATCAGTTGATTGTTGGTCGTGTAGTGAGGGGCAGAAAATAACTGAAGGGGAGCACGTACATGGAAGCGTTGCAAAGGGTGAAAGCGTGGATCGGTTCGTTGACCGAAATCGGGTTGATGTTACTCGCGCTGGCGATCGTGGCTGCGCTATTGGTCGGCGCCAACTTGCCGTTCTTCGGCAGTGTTACCGGCAACATCATGGCGCTGGTGAAGAGCCTTGGTGACGCCGGGCTCGTCGGCTTGATCACGCTCGGCATTATCATCTGGCTGTTCTCGCAACGGCGAATGGCTTAAGCGGGAAAATCGGCTTACGTCGGGTGGCGTGAGACCGCCGCCCGACGGTTGCGCGGCAACGCCGCACTAATCTCTGCTCACCGAATTCGCCGGCGCGCCGCTCGGAAAGTATCCGTGGCGAGTTCGCACGAAAGAGCGCGTCATGCTCGGGTATCTGCAAAAGGCCAAACAATATCTGTGGGCGTTCGTGGAGATCGGATTTCTCGCGATCCTCGCGATCATGCTGATTTATTTGATACTCGGTCAGAATTCCGGCGTGTTTGTTTCCGGCGTGGCCGACAACGTCGTCAAATTCGCGGGCGCCGTGCCGTCACAGAGCGTGGTTGGTATAGCGATAGTTCTGGCGCTCATCTTCATGATCGCCAAGAAAAGGCCAAACCCGTAAATTTTCCGGATCCGCGCCGAACCGGAAGGCTGCGACGCTAGGCTGTCGCGCCTTCTTTGACGGGCAAGCCTTTTTCCTTGAACAGCGATTGCAGTTCGCCCGCCTGGAACATCTCGCGGATGATATCGCAACCGCCGACGAACTCGCCCTTGACGTAAAGCTGGGGAATGGTCGGCCAGTTCGAATAGGCCTTGATGCCGCCGCGCAGTTCGTCGTTCTCGAGCACGTTGAGGCCCTTATAGGGAACGCCGAGGTAGTCGAGAATTTGCACCACCTGCCCCGAGAAACCGCACATTGGGAATTGCGGCGTGCCTTTCATGAACAAGACCACGTCGTTCGACTTCACCTCATTACCGATGAATTGTTCGATGGACATCGCCGTCATTCCTTGTTGGCCCGCGGGCGGTCTGTGCCCGACAATTTAAGCACTGACTGGTTACATATAGGTTGCGGCGGGGAAGTGCAAAGCCCGTGCGGCATATCGGACCGGGCCGCGGATTTACCAAGACCGCGCGGCGTCCGCCGAAGTCGTATGGAAAAACGGGCATGCGCAGCGCGTTCACGCGGGAACGATTTTCCCGCGAACCGGCCGGAGGCGAAACGGAAATCTCGCCGCAACGAATTTAAGTCATCTTTCCGGCGCGCCGGTCTGCAAAGCCAGCGCGTGCAGTTTGCCGCCCATCTCGCCCTGGAGAGCGGCATAGACGATCTGGTGCTGCTGGACACGGGATTTGCCGCGGAACGATTCGGCGATGACCGTCGCCGCGTAATGGTCGCCGTCGCCGGCGAGGTCGCGGATCGTCACCTCGGCGTCGGGAATGCTTGCCCGGATCAGCCGTTCAATATCGCCTGCGGCCATGGCCATGGCTTTTCTCCACTCGCCCGGGGTGCGATTTGCGGCATACCAGAATGCGCCGCGGCGGAAAAGCCGGCATGATGCCGCGCGCGTTACCGCCAGAGCTCCCGGCTCGCAAGCTTAGCGCCTTGCGCCAACGCTTCGAGCTTCGCCCATGCGATCTGCGGATGAATGCGGCCGCCAAACCCGCAATCGGTACCGGCGATGACGTTTTCGCGGCCGACAACATTGGCGTAGCGCACGATCCGGTCCGCCACCACTTGCGGATGCTCGACAATGTTGGTCGCGTGGCTGACGACGCCGGGTATGAGCAGCTTGCCTTCCGGCAGCTTGACGTTTTGCCACACCCGCCATTCGTGCTCGTGACGGACGTTGCCCGCTTCCACCGAATAGGCGCCGGCGTTCACGCTGAGAACAAGATCGACGATGTCTTGCAGCGGAATGTCGGTGGTGTGCGGGCCGTGCCAGCTTCCCCAGCAAATGTGAAAGCGGATGCGGTCGGCCGGCAGACCGCGTAGCGCATGATTGAGCGCGTCCATGCGCGCGCGTTCGAATTTCTTGAACTCTTCGAGCGGCGGCTCGGGATCGATCATGTCCCAGTTGTCGGGCAGGCTAGGATCGTCGATCTGCAAAACAATCCCGGCATCGGTAATCGCTTTGTATTCGTCGCGCATCGCCTCGGCGGCAGCGAAGACGAACTCCTCTTCGCTTTTGTAGTAGAGGTTTTCGCCGCGGGCGAAACTGCCTGGTCCGATCGAGCACATGAAACCTTCGTCGGTTCCGGCCGCCGCCATCGCATTCTTTAAGTTGGCGATGTCGGCAGCGATCGCGGCGTGGCCGATATATTTGAGCGGCCCGGTGCAGACCGGACGGCGGCGCGTGCCGGTGCGCGCGGCGCTGCCAAGCAGCGCGCCGGTCGATTCCGGGTCCTGGTAAAACTCGCCGAACTTTCGGAAGTCGCGGCGATTGGCGACGGAGGTCAGCGTCATGTCGGCGACGCTCGATTTCTTGTGTTCCGACGCCGGCACGGTATCGGCGGGAACGAATCCGCCGACGCGCGCGAAGGCGTAATTCCACCAGACGCCGTAATCGTAGTTCGACGCCATCGGCTTGCCGAACTCGCCGTCGTCGGGAATATCGATCCCGGCGTCACGCTGTTTGCGCACGACGTCGGCAACCGCTTTGCCGAGAGTGTTGGCGTAAACCGCGTCGTCGATTTTATCGCCCTGCGCCCGCGCCCTGTTGAGCGCGAGGAGATCAGGCGGCCGCGACAGACTGCCGGAATGCGTGGTGATGATGCGATCGGTGCTGCGCTTCATTGCTTATTACCCTCTGACGCCCGCCGCTCCGCGGGCGCTACTGTGACCCGGCCATATACGACGGCAGCCAACTCTCGAAGCGCTCGATGAGCGTTTCGAGCGGTACCGGACGCTCGTCGCCGAGAGCGATAACCCGGCCGCCGGTCGCACCGAGCCGGTGGATTGGAACCGAGGCCCCCTTGGCACGCCGCTCGATTTCGGCGTGGTCTTTCGCAGTGACGAGGTAGCGCCCCTGGTCTTCGCCGTACCAGAACGCAAAAGGGATCGCGCCGTGAGGTGCTTCGAGAACCGCACCGATGCGCGAAACCATCGCCATCTCGGCAAGCGCGACGAGAATGCCGCCGTCGGAGACATCGTGCACGGCCGTCACCAGACCGTCGCGGATCAACGCCCGAACGAATTCGGCGTGGCGCCGCTCCGCCGCGAGGTCGACAGGCGGCGGGGCGCCCTCCTCCCGGCCGCAGACCTCGCGCAAGTAAAGCGATTGGCCAAGCCAGCCTTCGGTTTGGCCAACGAGAAGAATCGATTCACCCTCGGCCTTGAATGCCAACGTCATCGACCTGGTGAAATCATCGATCAAGCCGACCCCGCCGATGGTTGGCGTCGGCAGGATCGCTCGGCCGTTGGTTTCGTTGTAGAGCGACACGTTGCCGGACACGATCGGGAAATCCAGCGCGCGCGCGGCCTCGCCAATGCCGCGTATGCAGCCGACCAACTGTCCCATGATCTCCGGCCGTTCCGGATTGCCAAAATTGAGATTGTCGGTCAGCGCCAGCGGCCGTGCGCCGACGGCGCTCAGGTTGCGATAGGCTTCGGCGACCGCCTGCTTGCCACCTTCAAATGGATCGGCTTCGCAGTAGCGCGGCGTCACATCCGAAGTCAGCGCCAGCGCTTTTGGGCCTTCGTTGACGCGGACCACCGCCGCGTCGCCGCCGGGCCGCTGCACCGTGTTGCCGAGAATGACGTGGTCGTACTGCTCAAACACCCAACGCTTTGAGCTTAAATCCGGCGAGCCGAGAAGCTTCAGCAAAGCATCGGCGACGCCCATTGGCGGCGTGATTGAAGCCGGGTCGATCCGCGGCAGCTTTGCGCCATCCACAAACGGCCGCTCATAGACCGGCGCCTCATCGCCCAGTTCCTTGATCGGCAAATCGGCCAACACCGCGCCGCCGTGCCGGATGAGGAAGCGCTTGCTCGGTGTGGTCTCGCCGATCACCGCAAAGTCGAGCCCCCATTTGCGGAAGATCGACTCGGCGAGCTTTTCCTTCTCGGGCTTGAGCACCATGAGCATGCGCTCCTGGCTCTCGGAGAGCATCATCTCGTAACCGCTCATGCCGGTTTCGCGGCACGGCACTTTGTCGAGATCGAGCGTGACGCCGAGATCGCCCTTGGCTCCCATTTCGACCGCGGAGCATGTGAGGCCAGCGGCGCCCATGTCCTGAATCGCGATGACGCAATCCTGCGACATGATTTCCAGGCACGCTTCGAGCAGAAGCTTTTCGGAAAATGGGTCGCCGACCTGCACCGTCGGCCGCTTCTCTTCGGCGTCGGCGCCGAACTCGGCCGACGCCATGCTGGCGCCATGGATGCCGTCACGCCCGGTCTTGGAGCCAAGATAGACAATCGGCATGCCAACGCCGGATGCGGCGGAATAAAAGATCTTGTCCTTCTCGGCGATGCCGACCGCCATGGCGTTGACCAGGCAATTGCCGTCATAGCGGCGATGGAACCGCACTTCGCCGCCGACCGTCGGCACGCCGAACGAATTGCCGTAGCCGCCGATGCCGGCGACTACGCCGGCCACAAGGTGCCGCGTTTTCGGATGTTTGGGATCTCCGAACGACAGCGCGTTGAGGCAGGCGATCGGCCGCGCGCCCATGGTGAAGACGTCGCGCAAAATGCCGCCGACGCCGGTCGCCGCGCCCTGGTAAGGCTCGATGTAGCTCGGGTGATTGTGGCTCTCCATCTTGAACACGACAGCGAGACCATCACCGATGTCGATCACGCCGGCATTTTCCCCGGGCCCCTGGATGACCCACGGCGCCTTGGTCGGCAGCGTGCGCAGATGAACTCTTGAAGATTTGTACGAGCAGTGCTCGTTCCACATTGCCGAGAAAATGCCGAGCTCGGTGAAGCTCGGCTCCCGCCCGATCAGCTCGACCAAGCGTACGTATTCTTCCGGCTTGAGACCGTGTTGGGCAATCAGCTCAGGCGTGATGGCGGGCTCGTTTGAAATCACGCCGCACGCTCGAAATGATCCACCAGCCCCGCGAACAGGCCGCGCCCATCGGTGCGGCCCATCGCGGCTTCAACGTGATTCTCCGGATGCGGCATCATGCCGAGTACGTTGCCGCGGTCGTTGAGGATGCCGGCGATGGCGTTGAGCGCGCCATTGTGATTCCAGTTCGGGTCGATCATGCCGTCGGGCGATGAATAGCGAAACACCACCCTGCCCTCGCCTTCGAGCCGGGCAATGGTTTCGCCGTCGGCGATGTAGTTGCCCTCGCCGTGCGCGACCGGGACGCGGATCACCTGGCCGGCATTATAACCGCGGGTAAAGGCCGTATCGGAGCGCTCGACCCGCAGATAGACATCGCGGCAGATGAAGCGAAGCTGCGCGTTGCGCATCAACACGCCGGGTAATAGGCCGGCTTCGCAGGCGATCTGAAAACCGTTGCAGACGGCAAGCACGAGGCCGCCTTTTTGCGCGAAGGCGCGCACCGCGGTCATGATCGGCGCCCGCGCGGCTATCGCCCCGCAGCGCAAATAGTCGCCGTATGAGAAGCCGCCCGGGATGACGACAAGATCGGTGCCGGCGGGCAGCTCGGTATCGGCATGCCAAACCATCGCCGGCTCGCGCCCCGACGTGAGCCGGAGCGCACGCGCCATGTCGCGCTCGCGATTGATGCCGGGAAAGACGAGAACGGCGGACTTCATTTCGCGTCCAGTCGGACTTTGCTCATCCCGTCACTTCGATGCGGTAGTTCTCGATCACCGTATTGGCGAGAAGCTTCTCGGCGGCTTCCTTAAGCGCCGCCTCGGCGCCGGCGCGGTCAGCGCCTTCGATCTCGATGTCGAAAATCTTGCCCTGGCGCACGCTGGCGACGCCGCCTACGCCCAGCGACAGCAGCGCACCCTCAATCGCCTTACCCTGCGGATCGAGGATGCCGGACTTCAGCGTCACGGTGACGCGTGCTTTCATGGTCAGTTTTTCCGCGGCCGGACCTGCGCCGGCCATCACCCGGTACGTAAAAGACGCCGATGCCCGGCACAAGGCCGGGCATCGCGTAAATCACAGCGGGCGTCTGCCCGGATTTTAGCCTTTGACCAGGATGGGGCCAGTACCCTGCGGGCGCTCGCCCTCGCTCATGATCCCGAGCCGCTTGGCCACCTCGGTGTAGGCCTCCAACAGGCCCCCGAGGTCGCGGCGGAAGCGGTCCTTGTCGAGCTTCTCGCTCGACTTGATGTCCCATAGCCGGCAGGAGTCCGGAGAAATCTCGTCGGCGACCACAATGCGCATCAAGTCGTTTTCCCAGAGCCGGCCGGTCTCCATCTTGAAGTCGACGAGGCGGATGCCGACGCCGAGGAAAAGCCCCGACAGGAAGTCATTGACGCGGATGGCGAGCGACATGACGTCGTCGATCTCCTGCGGCGTCGCCCAGCCGAAGGCGGTGATGTGCTCCTCCGACACCATCGGGTCGTTGAGCTGGTCATTCTTGTAATAGAACTCGATGATCGAGCGCGGCAGTTGCGTGCCTTCCTCAATGCCAAGCCGCTGCGACAGCGATCCGGCCGCGACGTTGCGCACCACCACCTCGAGCGGAATGATCTCGACTTCGCGGATCAGCTGCTCGCGCATGTTCAGCCGGCGAATGAAATGCGTCGGCACGCCGATGTCGTTGAGGTGCTGAAAGACGTATTCGGAAATCCGGTTGTTCAGGACGCCTTTGCCTTCGATCACCTGATGCTTCTTGGCATTGAAGGCGGTCGCGTCGTCCTTGAAGTGTTGAATGAGAGTTCCCGGCTCGGGTCCTTCATAGAGGACCTTCGCCTTGCCTTCGTAGATGCGGCGACGGCGGCTCATCGGAGTGTACCGTGGCTTGGTGAAGTCCATGGATGCCGTGGCTCCAGTTCTGATATCGAGGTCCGCGGCGGCGGTGACGGGCGTGCGAACTCAAAACGCTGCCCCTCCGCTCGACAAAGCTAGCTGAACGCGAAGCGGAGTACAATTGACATAGACCCGCGCGGGCGCGCCCGCAACGAGGATGTTTCTGCCGCCGACCCGTTGCCTTGACGGCATAGCCTCGATATGCAAGGCGCGAGCGTTGCGCGCGGTTCCGCAGCAGTAGCGATAATCATCAAGGCGATCACAATGACCACGTTCGACAAGCGCGAGGAAGGCTTTGAGCAGCAATTCGCTCATGACGAAGAGCTTCGTTTCAAGGCGACGGCCCGCCGTAACAAGCTTCTTGGCCACTGGGCGGCGGAAAAACTCGGTTTGCAAGGCCCCGAGGCCGACAGCTATGCGCTTTCCCTCGTGATGAGTGAGGTCGACGTTGGCGCCCACGATGTAGCGAGCAAGATTCGCAAAGACTTTGACGCCAAAGGCGTCGCCCAATCGGACCACCAGATCGGCCGGATGATGACCGAGCTGATGGCAAAGGCCATCGACGACATTAAAGCGGGTAAATAACCGCGACCTCGTGCCAACCGATCATTCGAAGTTGCTTTAAATCATGGCTATCGAAGCATTCACCCTCGCCCGGCGCCTGCGCGCGGGAGAAACCATATTCAGCGGCTGGTGCAGCCTGCCGTATCCGATTCTCGCCGAGACTGTCGGCCGTGAGGGATTTCCCGCAGTCACGCTCGAGGGGCAGCACGGCCTCTGGGACGTCAGTTCGCTCTTAACCGGCGTCGCCGCGGTCCGCCAAGGCGGCTCGGCGCCGATCGTGCGCGTGCCGGTCGGCGACTATGCGCTGGTTTCCCGTGCGCTCGATTTCGGGGCGGAAGGCATCATCGCGCCGATGATCAATACCGCGGCTGATGCGCGGGCTTTCGCCGCTGCGGCGAAATTTCCACCGGTCGGCGAGCGAAGCTGGGGGCCGCACCGGGTGACCGCGCTCGCCGGACTTGCCGACCAAACCGTTTACCTGCGCGAAGCCAACGATCACGTGGTCACGCTCGCCATGATCGAAACCCGTACCGCGTTGGAAAATCTCCAAGCAATTCTCGACACGCCCGGGATCGACGGATTGTTTCTCGGACCTTCGGATCTTTCGATCGCGCTTTCCAACGGCAAATCGCTCGACCCGCTCTCGGCCGAGGTCGAGCGCGAGATCGATCGCATGGTCAAGGCCGCGGACGCCGCCGGAAAAATTCCCGGCGTGTTTTGTCACACCGCCGAACGCGCCGCCGCGCTCGCCAAGCGCGGCGCGCGTTTTCTCGCAGTCTCGAGCGACATCGGCATGCTCCGCGCCGGCGCTGCGGCGGCACTCAAGGTCATCAAAGGCTGACCGCCCGCGCGAGCTTGTCGAGCGCAGCAGGCACATCCGCCGCAATCTCCGCTTCTTTAACTTCGATCACGCGGTAGCCGCGTTCGGCAAGCCACGTCCGCTTGTTAGCGCGTTCCGTCACGGCGGCAACGGTTTCCTGCGCTGGCGAAAGATCGAGCACGACCTTGAGCGGAAACGACACGAAATCGCAGATGTGCGGCCCAATCGGTGTCTGGCGCTTGAAGCCGCGGCCGGCAAAGCGGCGGTCATTGACCAGCGCCTGCCAGAGCGCGCGTTCAGCGTCCGTCGGATTGCGGCGCAGAAGCCGCGCCAGTCCGCGCACCGGACCGCGCTCGCCCGGCACGCGGCCGCCATCGTGCTCGGCAAGAAGCGCGCGCAGTAACTCCGCCTCCTCGCCGTCGAGCACGCCGCCGCGCGCCGGGCCCTTACGGCCTTCGGCCAGCGCCATGATCACCCCATGCAGTGTCTGGATGTCCTGCCGCGTCGGCGCCATGCGGGTGAAAATATTGCGCAGATTGATCTGCATGGTGTCGCGTTTGTCGGGGGGGCGGAAAAACTCGACTTTTTCAAGTTCGCGTTCCAGCGAGCCGAAGAAGGACAAAAGCTGTTCCTTCGGCGACGGTGCCGACTTCTCCGGCATTGTAAACGGCAGCGCGCCCTCGCTCACCGCCTTGAACCACTCGTAACCGACAATCACCACCGCTTGCGCGAGATTAAGCGAGGCAAAAGCCGGATTAACCGGCAGCGTGAGAATGCGGTCGGCAAGCGCAACCTCGTCGTTCTCCAGCCCGTTGCGCTCGCGCCCAAACAGGATGCCGACGGTTTGGCCGGCAGCGACGCGCGGCGCCATCAGCGCCGCCGCTTCGGCGGCACCGACGACGGGCTTGGCCTGGTCGTGGGCGCGCGCCGTCGTGGCCACGACAAACGTGCAATCGGCGATGGCGCTTTCCAGATCGTCGTGGATTTCGGCGCTGTCGAGAACGCGGTCGGCGCCGGCCGCCATCATCCGCGCCTTGTCGTTCGGCCAGGACGGCTTTGGCGCCACCAGGCGCAGGCGCGACAGACCGAAATTGGCCATGGCGCGCGCACAGGCGCCGATGTTCTCGGCGAGCTGGGGTTCGACCAGCACGACGATCGGGCATGGCGGCGTCAGCCAGCGCTTGGTCTTGTCGGTTCCGGCACCGGGCATGGCGCTTCTAATGCACGGGTGTCCCGCTTTCGTCGAGGTCTCCCGGGACGTGGCGGCGTCGCGCTATTTGGCGCGCGCGGAATGGCAAATGTTCTTGAGCGCGCGCCATTCGGTCGTCGACAGAATCTCCGGTCCGGTCACCGGGCGATCCTCGCGCCGCATCAACTCCCGCCGCTGTTCGGTGAGCGGATGGCTTGCCAGAATTCCGATGGTTTTGTTGCCTTCTGCGCCGGTGACGCGAAACAACAGCTCGCCCATGGGCGCCGGCGATCGGCCAAGCGCATGCATGGTCTCGATCGCAAACGCATCGGCGTTGCTTTCGGCCTGGCGCGAATAGGACGCGTCGACCAGGCTTCGTGCCGCGAAGATCGCCGCCGCCGAGCCGGTGACGTCGCCGAACAACAGCCCGATCAGAAACGACGTGCCGCCATTCTGGATCATCACGCGGACCTGGTCGCGGTGCGCGACATGGCCCATTTCGTGCGCAATTACGCCGGCGATCTCATCGGGACCTTCCGCCTTCTGAAGCAGGCCATTGAGCAGATAGATTTTCCCTCCGGGCAGAGCCAAGGCATTGGGGATGCTCGACGCCAGCACCACCGTCTGCAGCGGTGTTTTCAAGCCACCCGCCTCGCGTAGCTTCTCGACCATTTTGGCAAAGGCGGCGTTGCCTTCCGGATCCGCGCAAACTTTCGCCCCGAAGATCACCCGCACCTGGTTGTCGACCACGCCGCCGAGCCGGCGCTCGAACGACATCGGCACCAGCGGCACCATCCGCTCGGCGACGAGCGGCACACCGAACGCCACGATCAGAACGATCGAGCAGATGGCGGCAAGTGACCACCCGACAATCCGGCCGGTCTGGCGGCCACCGTGGTCGCTTTCCAGAAACCGCGCGTGGGCGCGAATTTCGGCCTGTGCCGCCGCATCGGACACGTCCAGCCGCGCCAGCGGCAACGCCGAAACGCATCTGAGACGGAGCGTGCCCGGGCCGCCGTCGACTGTGCGCAGGTCATCGTAGCGCCACGGGGTGACTTCAGAGTCGTCTTTGACGATATCGAGGTAATCGGACTCAAAGCGAAGCGTGACCGCGTGTTTGCGATTGGTGACGCCGTCGAAATAGATCGCGCGCCGAATGGCCAGAGCTTCCGCCGGCAGCGGCGGCGGCAGATCGCCGCCGGCCTCAGAATCCGGCGACATCGAGACCATCGACCAATCCTTCGCCGAGCGCGCTTGCGAGTCCGCCCATGGCGCGGACGTCGTCCGCAGCTTCGAGATTGTAGACGGTTGCCGACGTTACGACCCGCTCCCAGACGCCGCGGGTCAGGTAGATCCGCACCACGAAGCCGGCAAACAACGCGATCACCAGGTAGTTCGCGATGTAGACGGCGAACACCATGATGGGATGCTGGCGCAGCAGCCACATGATCCCCGCGGCGCCCGCAGGAGCGCCGACAAGATGCGGCAGCGCGCCAGTAATGATCCCAAGCGCCGCACCCATCAACGACATGAACAGCACAATCCAGCCGATGGTCTTCCAGTAGAGCCCCATCAAGCCGCCTTTGCGTAGCGTCGATTCAAACCGCAGCGTGCCGAACCGAATCCCCTCTATCCACCAGCGCCAGAGAATGGCGCGATACGCCGGATAAATGAACGGAAGGGTGATGATCAAAAACGACAGCAGCCAGAGCCACCAGCCGCGCTTGAACAGCGTCCAGCCTCGGCCTTCGAAGCGCGCGGGCAGATCGCCGTAGTGCAGATGCCGCATCTTGTAGCGCTCGAGCGCGCTTTCGCGCCACGGCAGCGTCAAACCCAATGTGAAAAACGTCGCCAACGTCCACAGGCAAGCGCGCCACGAATACGCCCAGCCCGACCCGGACATCCAGAACCGCACGCCCCGCCACACCGTCCGCGTCGCCCGGTAGCGCCGCGCACGGTAAATCGCGAATTGGCCGAAGGCATAGAAGAACAAAAACAACGGCAAGCTCGCGAACGCCTTGGCTCGCTCCACCTCGATGCCGATCAGGAAATACACCAGATAGATCGGCACCAGAATCGCCAGCGCGAAAAGAAAACCGATGAGGAGCTCGCGTGCGGTGCCGGTATATTCCGCCGCGTCGCCCTCGATCGAGGTGCCCGACCACAAAAGGCGCCGGATATCGGTCGTGAGCCAGAACCGGTAGAACCCGGCGGTCACGAGTTCAAGAAACGCGCCGCGCCGGACCAGGCGGATGAAGTCGATCCGCTCCCCGGTGAAAGCCACCGGCGCAGAACGTGCAGGCAAGGGTTTGGCAAGCGTGGTGTCGTCCATCCGGCGGATCGCTGTTGTCACGGCCGCCTGAGGCGGCGTTTTAGATCGATGGCGGTGGTGCCTAATTTGCCCTGTTGCACGGCACCATGTTGCGATTAGTACGGGGCCTTCGGCGCGGTCCCCAGCGTTTGGGAGATCACGAACACCTGGGCGCTTCCCATGGAGCATTCCTCCGAAGACGCATCACTCAGACGATAGCCTGTAGCGACTTGTGATCCTTCCGCTCAAAAGTGACGAGGTGCACTTGGCGGTAAAGGTCCTTTCCAATTTTCTCGTATGTCAGCTTTTTGGAAGTGGTCTTTTTGAAGTCCAGTTGATCATTGGTCAGAATGCCCGCGTTTTTCATGTGCACGAAAGCCATTGCTGCTGGCCAACGATCAGGGCCGGAGCAATCAGGAATTTCCGCCGCTTGGGCTGAAACGAATGAAAGCAGCAATATCGGCAAGAATTTCATGAAGTCTGCTCCACCAATTCTTCCAGCGACCGAAGCCTATCAGAAATGCCCGCGGTCATGGCAGGAGTGGTGCCAGCCGTTTCCAATTAGGCGCGTGAAGCGTCCAATGCTTGGTCGAGGGCAATTCGATCCGTTCCGCTGAGCCGATGACGGACACAGGACACTACCGACTCGCGACACTACCGAACTCGCGCCTAATTTATCGGCAAACCTCCGGCCGGCCCGGTGGCAATGTCCACTTTCTCCGCCGCCGCACGAGTGCTATAGGGCGCGCGCCGAACCCCCGTCGGTCGACTTCCCGGTTGGCGGTCTCCGCGCCAAGAACAATTCATTGAGGGCTCAAGGGAAGCGATAAGAGCAATTCCCCGCCCCTGCCGATATTCGGTTTCGGCGGGCCCACAAGTACGACGGTCATAGGTGCAAGCATGTCAGATCTCGAAATCGTTTGGACGAAGGTCGATGAAGCGCCGGCGCTCGCGACGTTTTCCCTGCTGCCGATCGTCGAAGCCTTCGTCGGCGCGGCCGGCGTGACGATGAAGCTGAAGGACATTTCGCTGACCGGCCGCATCCTCGCCAATTTCCCCGAGAAGCTGACGCCGGCGCAACGGATCAACGACGAACTCGCCGAACTCGGCAAGCTCGCGATGCGGCCCGAGGCCAACATCATCAAGCTGCCCAACATCTCCGCCTCGATCCCGCAGCTCAAGGCCGCGATCAAGGAGCTGCAGGGCAAGGGCTACGACGTGCCGGACTATCCGGACAACGCCGACGACCGACGCCGACAAGGAAATCCGGGCCCGCTACGGCCAAGGTGCTCGGCAGCGCCGTCAACCCGGTGCTGCGCGAGGGCAATTCCGACCGCCGCGCCGCCGGCGCCGTGAAGCAATACGCCCGCAACAATCCGCACAAGATGGGCGCCTGGAGCGCGGACTCCAAATCGCATGTGGCGTACATGTCGGGCGGCGACTTCTACGGCTCGGAAGTCGCGACCACCGTCGCGGCGCCGACCAACGCCCGCATCGAGCTGGTCGGCACCGACGGCGCGGTCACGGTGCTGAAGGCGAAGACGCCGCTGCAGGCCGGCGAGATCATCGACGCGTCGGTGATGAGCCGCAAGGCGCTGCGCGCCTTCTACGCCGAGCAGATCGAGGCCGCGAAGAAGGAAGGCGTGCTGTTCTCGCTGCACCTCAAGGCGACCATGATGAAGATCTCCGATCCCATCATGTTCGGCCATGCGTGTCCGGTGTTCTTCGCCGATGTGTTCGAGAAGCACGCCGCCACGCTCGAAGCGGCTCGGCGTCGATCCCGACAACGGCGTGGGCGATCTGCTGACGCGGATCGAGACGCTGCCGGACGCCGAGAAAGCCGCCATCAAGGCCGACATCGCGGCCGACTACGCGAAGCGGCCCGGCCTCGCCATGGTCAATTCCGACCGGGGCATCACCAACCTGCACGTGCCGAGCGACGTGATCATCGACGCGTCGATGCCGGCGATGATCCGCGAAGTCCGGCCGCATGTGGGGCCCCGACGGCAAGCTGCACGACGTCATCGCCGCGATCCCCGATCGCAGCTACGCGCGGCTGTACCAGGCGGTCATCGACGACTGTAAGGCGCACGGCGCGTTCGACCCGAAGACGATGGGCTCGGTGCCGAACGTCGGGCTTGATGGCGCAGCAGGCCGAGGAATACGGCTCGCACGACAAGACGTTCGAAGTTCCACCGGCCGGCACGGTCCGCGTGGTCGCCGACGACGGCACGGTGCTGCTGGAGCGTCCGGTCGAGACCGGCGACATCTTCCGCATGTGCCAGGTCAAGGACGCGCCGATCCAGGACTGGGTCAAGCTCGGCGTGCGCCGCGCGCGCCTGACCAACACCCCGGCGGTGTTCTGGCTCGACGCCAAGCGCGCGCACGACGCGCAGGTGATCGCCAAGGTCGAGAAATACCTGAAGGAGCAGGACACCTCGGGGCTCGACATCCGCATCATGGCGCCGGTCGAGGCGATCAAGTTCTCGCTCGAGCGCATCCGCAAGGGGCAGGACACGATCTCCGTCACCGGCAACGTGCTGCGCGACTACCTGACCGATCTGTTCCCGATCATGGAGCTCGGCACCTCGGCCAAGATGCTGTCGATCGTTCCGCTGATGGCGGGCGGCGGCTTGTTCGAGACCGGCGCCGGCGGTTCGGCGCCCAAGCACGTCGAGCAGTTCCAGCACGAAGGCTATCTGCGCTGGGATTCGCTCGGCGAGTTCCTGGCGCTCGGCGCCTCGCTGGAACATCTGGCGCAGACCCACAAGAACGCCGACGTGCAGGTTCTCGCCGAGACGCTCGACGAGGCCAACGGCAAGATCCTCGAGTACAACCGCTCGCCCGCGCGCAAGGTCGGCGAACTCGACAATCGCGGCAGCCATTTCTACCTGGCGCTCTACTGGGCGCAGGCGCTGGCCGCGCAGACCAAGAGCACGGCGCTGCAAGCCCGCTTCAAGCCGCTGGCCGAGACGCTCGCGGCCAACGAGGCCAAGATCAATGCCGAACTGATCGCCGCGCAGGGCAAGCCGGTGGACATCGGCGGTTACTACCTGCCCGATCCGGCCAAGACGTCGGCGGCGATGCGGCCGAGTGCGACGCTGAACGCCGCGCTCGCCGCGCTCTGACCGCGGCTCGGAAAAGCGTGATCTATCGGCCGGCCGCAGCCAGCGCTGAGTAACAAACGGGCGACAGGCTCGCGGCGTTCGCTGCGAGGCAGCCGAGGAGTTTGCCGCCGCCGAGCGGAATACCGTTGCACAACAGACGTGCTTCGGGCGCGCAAATCCGCAGGATCGCGAGTGCTTCACGCGGCCGCAGAGGGGGTAGCGGCGGCAGCGGCGCCAGAGCCGGCGGCGGCGGAATAGCGGCCGGAGGGGGAGGAACGCCAGGCGCACTTCCTCCGATCGCGGCGACGGCGTTTTGACAGGCGCCGGAGAGTCTTTCGCTGTTGCGTTGGAGACATTGCAATGCTGCCGCGCCTCCGGGCTTTACGCCGGCGCAATTGGCCATGAAGTCGGAGCGGCATGCGGCGCGCACGGCGCTGAGCTGTTGAGGACCGGGTCGGGACGACTTACGCGCCGCCGCGGGCGGAGAGGACGGCGTCGCCGGTGCGCTGGTTGGCTCGGCGACAGGTGGCTTCGCGGGCGGCTCTGCCGCCGTCGCAGGTGCACCCTGCGCCGGACCCTGGACCGCGCTTACTGCCGCACCACACGCAGGTGACAGTTTGGCGCTGTTACGGACCAAACACATGAATGCGTCCCGGCCACCGGGCTGGACGCCGGCGCAATTGGCCATGAAATCGGAACGGCACGCACTGCGCAGTGCGTCACGCTGGGCTTGCGTTGGCTGCTGCGCCACAGCGAGGCTGCACGACAATAAAAGTGAACCGATGAGCGCAATGGACCTGAACATGAGGGACCTCATGAAACCGTTTTCCGGCGCCGAGCATGCCGGGTAGCGCAGCGGCAGTCCAGCATCGCGAAAGATGCTACGAGGAAGGCGGGAGCGCGGGAAAGCCGGTCGAGATGGGCAGATTAGTATCTGCCGGATGGGCCAAGCGTCTTTGGCACCATGACCACACGAGATTAGAAGCCGCAGCTAACAGAATTCTGACGGAGGTCACGAAGGCGAAAGCGTATGATTACGGAGGACTTCAATTGGGCACGCTACCGGGTGGGGCAGTCGGCCGGCCACTACGAAAGTTATTTTCTGCGAGCCAACCATCCGACACAGCCGATTGCATTTTGGATTCGATATACGGTCTTCAGTCCGGACCAACGGCCGCAAGACGCGATTGGCGAACTTTGGGCCGTTGTCTTCAACGGCAGCACCGGCCAGCATTCAGTTGCGAAGACCGAAGTCCCGATCAGCCAATGCGCGTTCAGCAATGACCGGTTTGCGGTGCGCATCGCTGACGCGGAGCTTGCTCCAGGACTTCTAGCCGGTTCTGCCGGCTCGGGTTCGAGCGCCATCAGCTGGCGCATGACATACGAAGGTTCTGCTCCGCCGGTTTTTGCCCTTCCTCTCGGAAGATACGATTCCAGCTTTCCGAAAGCGAAGCTTCTCGTCGGCGTACCGATGGCGCGCTTCGCCGGCACAATAACCGTCATGGGCGAGACGCTTTCGGTCGATGATTGGATCGGCAGCCAGAACCACAATTGGGGCTCGCGACATACGGATCGTTACGCATGGGGCCAAGTGTGCGGATTTGACGGCGCGCCGGATAGCTTTCTGGAAGTGGCCTCAGCGAGGCTCAAGATCGGTCCCATTTCGTCGAAACTGATAACGCTTTTAATGCTTCGCCACGGCGGCAAGGAATACGCTTGCAACTCGCTATGGCGGGGATTGAGGGCGCGCGCCTCCTATGAGTATTGCCGTTGGCGCTTCGCCTCCCGGAGCGAATCAGTTCGGATTGAAGGTGAAATCGATGCACCGCGAGAGGCGTTCGTCGGATTGAAGTACCACAACCCTCCGGGCGGCGAAAAATATTGCCTGAACTCGAAGATAGCCGCCTGCACACTGCGCATCAGCAATCGTTCCACCGGCCGAACTGAAACGCTACGAGCCGCAAACCGGGCAGCTTTTGAAATCCTCAGTGACAATGCTGATCACGGCATCAGCCTGCGCGCCTAGCGCCGCGGCTCGGCCAAGGCCGCTCGCTCCACTTTAAATTGACATCCGATCGCGCGCCTGTTCACTGCTTCTCCGGCCTGCAACGGATCGCGCGTCAACGGGATCAACATTCGATGGCGAAAATCAAAGTTGCCAATCCGGTGGTCGAGATCGACGGCGACGAGATGACCCGGATCATCTGGCAATTGATCAAGGACAAGCTGATCCATCCGTATCTCGACATCGATCTGAAATATTTCGATCTCGGCATCGCAAAGCGCGACGAGACCCGCGACCGGATCACCATTGAGGCCGCGGAAGCGATCAAGCTTTACGGCGTCGGGGTGAAATGCGCGACTATCACGCCGGACGAGGCGCGGGTGCGGGAGTTCAATCTGCAGGAGATGTACCGTTCGCCCAACGGCACGATCCGTAACATTTTGGGCGGCGTGATCTTCCGCGAACCGATCATCTGCCGGAACGTGCCGCGGCTTGTTCCGGGCTGGACCAAACCGATCATCATCGGCCGCCATGCCTACGGCGACCAATACCGCGCCACCGATTTCCGCGTCCCTGGCAAGGGCAAGCTGTTCCTGACGTTCGCCGGCGATGACGGCGAGGAGATCAAGCGCGAAGTCTTTGCGTTCCCCGGACCCGGCGTCGCCATGGCGATGTACAATCTCGATCACTCGATCCGCGATTTCGCCCGCGCCTCGATGAACTACGCGCTCAGCCGCGGCTACCCGCTGTATCTCTCGACCAAGAACACCATCGTCAAAGTCTATGACGGGCGTTTCAAGGACATCTTCCAGGAAATCTATGACAAGGAATTCCGCGTTGAGTTTGAGCAAAAAGGTTTGTTCTACGAGCATCGCCTGATCGACGACATGGTCGCGGCGTCGCTCAAATGGTCGGGCGGTTACGTCTGGGCGTGCAAGAACTACGACGGCGACGTGCAGTCGGACACGGTGGCGCAAGGCTACGGCTCGCTCGGGCTGATGACGTCGGTACTGACGACGCCGGACGGCAAGATCGTCGAGGCCGAGGCGGCGCACGGCACCGTGACGCGGCACTATCGCGAGCACCAGAAAGGCCGCGAGACTTCGACCAATTCCATTGCTTCGATTTTTGCCTGGACGCGCGGTCTCGCGCATCGCGCCAAGCTCGACGACAATCCGGAACTGGCGAAATTTGCCGACACGCTCGAGAAGGTCACGGTCGGCACGGTCGAAGCGGGCTTTATGACCAAGGACCTTGCGTTACTCGTCGGGCCCGAGCAGAAGTGGCTCAGCACCACGGGCTTCCTCGACAAGGTCGACGAGAGTTTGCGAAAGGCAATGGCATGAGGCGCATCGGGACGGATACAAAGCTTGCAGCGCTTGCCGCGCTCCTGGCGGCCGCGACGTTGTTTCCTGTTTTCGCGGCGGCGGAGCAAACGCAGATTCCGGCGGCAATCGCGGCGGCGGATCAGACGCCGATTGTCACCCTTCACGCCGAAGGCGCTCAACTCTACGAGTGCAAGGAATCGAGCGGCAAACTGGCGTGGGCCTTCCGCGAACCGATCGCGGCCTTGATGCAGGACGGCCGCACCGTCGGCCGTCATTACGCCGGGCCGACCTGGGAACACACCGACGGCAGCGCGGTGGTCGGCAAAGCGGCCGGCTCGGCGCCGGGCGCAACGGCTGATGACGTCGCCTGGCTCAAGCTCGATGTCGTCGACCGGCGCGGCAGCGGCGTGCTCGCCGCCGCAACGACCGTGCAGCGCATCAACACCCATGGCGGTGCGCTGTCCGGGCCGTGCAGCGAGCGCGGCGCGTTACGCTCCGTTCCCTACTCCGCCGACTACGTCTTTCTGCGCAAAGCCGGCTGAGCTGCTTTGACGGCCGCGCGCGTCTGGCGCTCGCGCGCCGCCGGGCTTATTTCCAGTTCATGACCAAACCGGCGTCCCAACATCTCGGCACCATTGCGACCATCGCCGTGCTGCTGGCCTTGCTCGCCGCGGCGCTGTGGTATGCCGCAAGCGCCTTCGTGGTTGGCGGCCCGCCGATGCCGGCTATCGGCTACGTCGCCATGGCGGGCGGCATCATCATCTCGCTGGCGGTCGGCTTCGTGTTGATGGGGCTGTTGTTCTACTCGAGCCGCCACGGCTACGACGAGCCCGAACATTCCGACCTCGACGATCGGCCGTAAGCTCGCGTCATTGCGAGCCAACGGGTCCGGCCAAAACTGGCCGGCCCGATGACGGGCTCCGCGAACCAATCCAGTTCAGGCTTCTGGATCGCCTCAAGGCCGCCCTTCTCGCAATGACGCAACGCACCGACAGTTCGATCTTCTTCCCTGCGGGCTTGGGGTGAGGGGCGCTTGCCGTGGGGACGGCGGGGGAACGCCGCCCCTCACCCCTTCCCGCGGGGGACAGTACAAATCGTATTTGAAGCTTGTTCCCCCTCTCCCGCTGGCGGGAGAGGATATCGGATCAAAGAGCGTTCAGCCGCGCGAACGTTAAGTTCGCATCGAACACGCCCTAGCCTTCGGCGGCTTCATCGTCGGCGCGGTCATCGCCGGCGAGAATCCGCTCGGCAATGAGGCCGGCATTCTGCCTGATCGCCGCTTCGATCTTGTCGGCGACGTCGGGATTGGCTTTGAGGAAGCTTTTGGCGTTCTCGCGGCCCTGGCCGATTCTCTGGCTGTCATAGGAGAACCAGGAGCCGGATTTTTCGACCACGCCCGCTTTGACGCCGAGATCGATCAATTCGCCGTTCTTGGAAACGCCCTCGCCGTACATGATGTCGAACTCGACCTGCTTGAACGGCGGCGCGAGCTTGTTCTTGACCACCTTCACCCGCGTTTGATTGCCGACCACCTCGTCGCGTTCCTTGATCGCGCCGATCCTGCGGATATCGAGGCGGACGGAGGCGTAGAATTTGAGCGCCTGGCCGCCGCTGGTCGTCTCCGGCGAGCCGTACATGACTCCGATCTTCATCCGGATCTGGTTGATGAAGATGACCATGGTGTTGGAGCGGTTGATCGAGGCGGTGAGCTTGCGCAGCGCCTGGCTCATCAGCCGCGCCTGCAAGCCGGGTTGCTGGTCGCCCATCTCGCCTTCGAGCTCGGCGCGCGGCACCAGCGCGGCGACCGAATCGATCACCAGAACATCGATGGCGCCGGAGCGAACCAGCGTATCGGCGATTTCCAGCGCCTGCTCGCCGGCGTCGGGTTGCGAGATCAAAAGATCGTCGACATTGACGCCGAGCTTGCGCGCGTAAATCGGATCGAGCGCGTGTTCGGCATCGACGAACGCGCAGATGCCGCCCTTCTTTTGCGCTTCGGCGACGCAATGCAGCGCCAGCGTCGTCTTGCCCGAGGATTCCGGACCGTAAATTTCCACCACCCGGCCGCGCGGCAGGCCGCCGATGCCAAGCGCGATATCGAGCCCAAGCGAACCGGTGGAGACGGACTCGATATCGAGCGAGCCCGCATTCTTGCCGAGCCGCATGATCGAGCCCTTGCCGAAATTGCGCTCGATCTGCGACAGCGCGGCATCAAGGGCCTTCGATTTATCCATGGACGATCCTTCGACGACACGCAGCGCGGCGCTCATGTGTTTTGCTCCTTATGGTCGGGATTCGGAAGGCCGGCAACGCGGGGAAACTTGCCCTCATTACCCCCGCTGGCCTTATCTCCCCAACGGAAGCCAGCATTGTACACGATTTGTTCCCGTTGGCAAGATGTTCTTTGTTTGTGCATAACCGCGTACCGGTACTGGCCGCTTTCCCACCGGCGTGGTCCCTTTTGTAGTTTGAGCTTAGAGCCACGGATGCGTCCCACAAATAGTTCCAGAGCCAATAATAAATATATCTAAGTTCTACACCAATAAATCCGGCTATCGGATTGAATTACGAAAATAATATTCCACTTGTTATAAGTACATTGAAAATAATTATTAGGTAATTCCTGAAAGGAAATACTTTGAACACTCAGCCACAACAGGGCTCGAATGAAGCCCCCAAGACCCCCTCGCCGGGCGAGACAAAGCCGGCTCCCCACCAGAATCAGGGCGACGGCAAGCAGGGTTCAGAGAACCCCAGCCAGCAAAGCAAGTAACGCGCCCTATTGGGCAGATGAGGAAGCCCGGCAGTTCGCCGGGCTTTTTTACTTTACGTTCGCCGGAATGGAGAGACCGCGTGGGTCAAATCCTGAGATTTATTACACCTACTGATGCGTCCGCTTTTGACGAATACACCACTCACGCCATGGGCCTCGCATTCGATGCTGCCTGTGCAGAAATTCAGGACAACTATTTGTCGGAGCTTGTCCGCCAGATTATCGCCGAGCGAATCATTGGAGCAGCAAGGGCAGGCGAGCGTAATCCTCTGCGTCTATGCAGCATCGCTCTTGCCGCCGTGAGCGACAGCTGCAAACCCGGAGAGGTCGCGCTAGTTCCCGGTCTTAACGGCTCCAGTTTGAAACCATTCATTTATCGAGGAAGCTTGGCCACAATAAAAAATCTGGCAGAGCCCGCGATTTGATTTGACGATAGGCCGCCTCAGTTGGCGGCCTCTTTCAATCGACCTGCTGGAGCTTTGTCCAATCGATTGGGTCGCCGCGATCAATGCGGCGGGCCGTTTTCGTGTCGAATTGGAAAACATCCCTTTTGTGGGAAGCCCAGCATCGGCTCGGGCTGGTCGCCCCTGCGAATGGCGGCGACCCGATCCGGCATAAGGGGCCGGTACCGCGTACCGGGTGCTGGCCCCCTTTCCGAATGGCGTAGTCCCTTTTGAAGCGGCCGCTGGCCTCTTTTGCATAAGGTCGGATTGCCCGGCATCCGCTAGCGAACCCGTAAGTCATGGATATAGTAGTCAGACGCTCCGCCTGCCGCGGTGGCTACCCGGGGGATTTAAAATGCCAATTCGCGTGATGCTGGCCGCCTGTGCCGCCCTATTGCTTTGCCTTGCGCCGGCTATTGCCGGTTCTCACAGTGGCAACAGTGGCACTGGTGCCTCATCGGGACAAACACCGCCGCCCTCATCGGCAAAACCGCTGTCCACTGGCGCTGGCGCTGGAAAGGTCAATGTACCTTGGTCGATCTACCGACCAACAAGATAGACGCATTTCCGTGGGTGGGCGTGTCTGAGCGCAACGCGATAGACCACAGAGACAGAGTTCAATTCACAGCATTGGGGGGAGCGATCGTGCGACTTTGCTTCATCGTTGTCTTTGCCGTTGCGCTGCCATTTCCCGCTGCGGCAAGAAACGGCAGCGGCGGTTTGGGCGGCGGCCCGGATGTTACGAAGCAGCCGGGACCGACCCCGGTTCCAACGCCCTATCCAAGCGGACCTAAGGTAGGCAACGAGCCCAAGTCGGGTGGAAAAGTAATAATCCAGGGTCCTGCGCCACCTCCCCGGTAGGAGGAGGTTTGAGGGACCAAGCAGGATGAAAGGAGGGTCAATACCAACTGTGTCCCTTTTGAATTTGCCCTTTGGTCCCCTTTGATTGAGGAACATTGTACCGGCTTACTCACTTGTCGCCTTTAGGGTCAGTGGCGCAATTGGGGAGATCAACCCCATGTTGCCGGCAAGTGACGAAGTCGAGGGCTACGCCGAACTGCGCGACGCGGCGGCTTTTGCCGCCAAACTGAGAATGGCTATTCGGTACTCACTCGCTCAATCGCTGGTCGAGTACTTCCCGCCGCCCGAGGAACCGCCGCCTCAATTAAAAGCGCTGCTGGATCGTCTGGATGAGATTTAGGCTTCCGGTCCCTCAGTACGAAGGCGACGCTAGCATGGTCGCCGCGCCGATATGCTGCGGGTCGTTTCAATTTCAATTGTCATCGGCGCGGCGTTGCTTGCGGTCTTTGGGGCGAGCGGGCTGATGGCGCCGTTTCTCCATAACTGTCCGAACACTCGCCAGAACGTGCAGGGCTTCACCGCGGATGAAATGCCGAGCGACGCTTACGAGTTCAGTGACCTGTCTGGCGTGCCAGCGGCTCCATTTCGTCAACCCCGTCAACGGGCAAAGTGCTCGGCGGGGATGACGACGCGTAGAGTTGGGGTCCTGTCATTCACCCGTCACGGACGGCACTGACAATCCCGGCATTGTCCGAAGACCTGCGAGCTCCAGCGGTTTGCTCTCCGATCGCTGGAGCTTTTTATCTAGGCGCCTCAGTTATTGGCCGACTGCGAAAAGTCACAGTTGCACGCCATCCGTCGCTTCAACCATTAAAGCGACGGAGGCCGTTGGCAACCGTCGCCCCCGCTGGCGGTCTCCAGGGGGATGGTCTCACTCCGTGGGGCCGTCCCCTGTCTCAGTCGGCCTGTTTCTCATTCACTTCGTGAATCCATCCGCGTGCGAACCGTCACCGCCGACATATACCGCCGCCGTGCCGACGAATACCGGGCGCTTGCTGCGAAGGCGTCCAGCGAAAAAGAACGGGACGGCCTTCTCGTGGTCTCCGAGCTACTGGAGCACTTAGCCCGCACCGTGTCTGACAGTAGCCCAACCAAGTAGCCGCCACAGTTGGCGGCCTCTTTCATTGTCAGATTTGCGGTGTTGGCTCTTTGCGATGCCGCGGTCCCTGTTCATTTATTGGAACTGTTCTATTCTTTAATCCGAGTAGGATTTTGGGGAGCGCTTAAATGCAAATGCGACGCGCCATCTTCGCAGCTGCCTGTCTTTTGGTGCTGGCTTGCAGTCCCGCCTTGGCAAGGGGCGGCACTAACGCACACGAAATGAATGGCGTTCGGCAGTCCGCCGATCCGATGCCAAAGCCTCACTGGACGTGCTGCCCGCCCTGCTGACCTGCGCACTGGCATTTGTCGGTAGATATTTTTTACGGTGGATTTGATCTGGATCAAACCAGCATCGCTGCGGCTTCACGATACTTCCACCGTGCCGCTCGTGGGGCGATCGGACCAATGCCGCCGTTCCTCTTCAGCTGTCCAAACACCGGACAGATCGTACAGGGTTGGGCCACCGAGGAGACGCCGGACGATGCGTACGAGTCGGTCACCTGTCTGGCGTGCCAACGGCTGCATTTCGTGAACCCGTCGAGTGGCAAAGTCCTTGGTGAAGAAGACAACGAATAGGAGCACATTCAAATTATTTGACATTCGCACCCCTGCATTCCGGCGCTGGACATTAATCGCACCTCCAGCCCGTTCTCCGAAGCCCCGGCTGGTCGCACTCCGGGGCTTCGCTTTTGAGGCGCCCACGTCGTCAGAACCTGATTTCGGCGCGCCAATGATAACTTCACTAAAAATGGGGGTATTTTTGATGATGTCAGTAAGGCGTTCCGTGCTATGAGAATGGTAGATGCTTTCCAAATCCATCAACAATCCGAGACATTGGCTGGATCGCGCTGCCGAAGTGCGCGAAATGGCCGATACCATGACAGAGGGCGGCATGAAGACGGCCATGCTCAAACTGGCCGGCGATTACGACAAGCTTGCCGCCCGTGCGATGGCGCGGACCGGAGTGGTCAAGCGCAAGCCATAGTCGTCGGCATCAAGCGCACCAAGCGGCCCCTCTTTCAGATACCCGACTGGTCTTTTTTGCGGCTGGAGCAGCCAGTAGCGTGCGCTCGAGTTAACGGCGCCTTCCGAGCGGTATGATCCCTTTTGAAAACGCGCTCTGATCGCCTTTGAGAATTCACATTCCAGGCGCGCGTTTATTTCCGCGCCCTCCCCGAATGACGCCGCTGCCCCCTTTTCAAAAAAAATTAACCGGATTTAATGGGACAGTACCGGCCGCCGCGAATAGCGTGCGTGCCGCTACGGCTACGTCGAGGCTGTCGCTATCAAAGAACAGCGCATCTCACCCCGGCATCGGGTGTTGTTGGCTGGCGCAATCGAATTTGGCCCGACCAGCATTCCCTGCGTCGTTCGCAACTTGTCCGAAACCGGGGCGGCGATTGAAGCCAACACCCCGCTATGGTTTCCCGAGCAGTTCACCCTGTGGATCGAGCGCGACAACAGCCGCCGCCGGTGTCACATCGTATGGCGCCGGGAAAAGCGGATCGGTGTCCATTTCGAATGAGGCCGTCACGTTTGATGAGTTCATGCCGGCACCGGCGCCTTCCCCAAGGCCGTAGCCCCTTTTGCGCTGAGCGGCTGGTCCCTCCTAAAAATGGCCCCGGCATTTCTGCCGAGGCCACGCAGGTCTGGGTCTTGGGTAACACGACTGGATTACCCCAGATGCGCGGCGGACCGGTGGCAAGTCCCGACGATCCACAACAAAGTGTTTTCAGCGCCAATCCGCATTTTTGTGAAACTAACGCGAGCCGGATTCGTACCTCCGTCCATAAAACAAACGGAGTGCGTCATCCGCGAGTGCTGCGTCGAAATAGATAACCGCGTTGACGAAATCCGGCAGTCGGCAAGATCTACGACCGATCATGCCGAAGTCGGCCGCTCGTACCGGCTCATCGGGGAGCTCTGCCGGGAACGCGCGCGGTTGGTTCCAACAGCGCTGTCATCTGTCGGTCACTAACACAATCGACACTAAGCTCATTGCCTCTTAAGACCTGTGAGCCCCGGCGGTTTGCACCAGAGCAGCCGGGGCTCTTTCATTTCGGCTGCCTCGGAACTTGCCGCCTCTTTCGCAGCTGCAACTCCTTCACGATTATTGCGGAAGTGCGGAGCAATTCATCGACCTGTCATCCTCCGCTGCAAGCGTCGCAAAGCAAAGGCGGGATCGCTCCGGCGACCATCGTCGCGGCAATTATAGTTTTGTGGATCATCTCGCTAGCGAGCCTGGCAGTTACATTGCCGCCTGATTTTTGGGCACGCCGCACCGACGATGCGAAATGAGCTTCATCGACTCGCGCTTTTCGTCGGGCTTTTGACCCAGGTCAAGGCGACCAAGACGTTTGGCCGCGAACATGAATCAAAGGCGGCAATTTGGAGGGCGTCGTGGTGAAGTTTGATGGGGTGTCATATTTCAAGTGTCCGGATTGCGGTGCCGGGTATAAGGTGGTCCGCGCCGAAGGCGAGCTGAAACATGCCGATGATGAAATCAACTGCCGTCATTGCGGCGCAACCTTCGAAGGTCGCGACGGTCCGATGGTCCTGAAATATTTCCTCGTTACTCGTCCGCGCACAAACGTTTTTCCGGTCAGCGCTGTCGAGATTCCGAGAGTTTCAGTCTGATCGGTGTTCGACACGAGGCCGAGCTTTACGGTCCTGCGGCGCCTTTGACAATGTTCAGCCGGACGGTGAGGCGCAAGCCTAGCTTGACGCGGGTTGCGATCTTCTACTCTTGTCCACGCGGGGGGCGGCACCGAGAGAGGGGCTGTCGAGTGAACAAACTTTGCAAAGGGCTCACGGTCGCGATTTTCATCTGCGGATTTGCGTTTGCACCTCGGCCCACGGCTGCCGCGACAGACGCAGAGAAAGCGGCACTGCAACAAGCCACCGCTTCCTGCAAAGCCCAGGTCAAGGAGTACGCGAAATACAATGAAACCTCGTGGTGGCAGCGCCACAAGATGCGGAAAAAATGCATCAACGATGCGCTGACAAAGAAGTAATGGCGAGTGGCGGAATCGGCCTCTGTTGGCGGCCTATTATGATGGTCCCACCGCTTTTAAGCATTGGGGGGCTCCTAGCTTCCCCAGGGTACCGGCCCCTCCAAAATGGCGTGGTGCATTTTCAAATGCACGCGGCCGCCACTTCCCTATAAATTGGCTATGAATTCTTGCCGGGGCAGACCTGTTCATTTCCGGAGATCTCGTCAGGAACGATCCCGCACGATTCGCCTTGCGCCCAAAGAAGGCGCGCGAATGTGTCAGTCCTGCAATGACATCGACCAGCTGATTGAGGAACACCGCAAGCTATTGCGCTCGCCGGCCGATGCCGCGGAGATCGAGCCGATCAAGAGGCTAATTTCTCAGCTCTACGCCGACCGGGTCAGATTGCACAAAAACCCGGAGAACTGAGAGGTAGCGTTGCGCGTTTACGGACTTGCAACGTGTGATGCGCCGCCTTTAGTTCGCGACCTTGTTATTGACCGCTCACGCTGAAGGCGAAGCTGCCCTCGGTCTTGTGAGTATCCACCGACACTGCGCGCCAATGCACGCGATAACTGCCGGGTGAAAGCGGTTTGAGGCCCACCCGCATTGTACCGCCGCTGACCGCCACCTTTCCCTCGTCGACGCGCGCCCCGCCAGCATCGGTCACCTCGATCCGGCTAAATGCAGGCTCTACGTTGTCCGAGAGCGTCAACGCGACTTCACGCGGGGCGGCGACCGTGCTGCCCGCATCGGGACTGGACTGTTTCAACGTCGCGTGGGCGAAGGCCATGCTGGAGAGCGCGAGCATCGCCGCGCAGATTGCCAACAGATGTCGCGCCATTGTTGCTCCATCCAGACCGCCTCGATTGGCGGTCGTTTCATTCGTGCGATGAGGACGCGTCGCCCTGCTTCTTTGGAGATCATAGACATCGCGTGAGGTCTGCAAAGAGCGCAGCCAAAAGCCCCGGCCGGCAATCGGCGAATCAGGCTGACGACGACGGCTATGCCGGTCGCAGTTTCGGGCCGCCGCGCATAACTCTCAAAAGTAGTACTGCATAAACTTTCCCGGTATAGGTCTACAGCCTCAGGTAGCATCCTGGTGGTGGATTCTGATGACCGGTTCCGGTGAAAACTCCGACGACGGCAGCCACAGGCATGCCCAGCGCGCCGATTTGCTGCTGATCCTCACGGCGTTGGTCGTCATTGTCATCGGCGTGCTGGTGATCTTTTTTCCCTGAGAAGCCACGAGGTTACCTGCCTTTGCCGCAGAGCCGTCTCAGGGTTTCTTCCGTCAAATTTTCGATTGCTTAATCTCAATTTCATTATCCGATCTTTCATCATTGGATTTAACCAATCGGCATCCCCTGCCGCGCATAATTCGCCTGCGCAAACAGAGGGAGCTTTCTCATGTCGCAACTTCTTGCACGGTTTTGGAAGAATGAGTCCGGCGCGACGGCCATTGAATACGGCCTGATCGCAGCGGGCATCTCGGTTGCCATTATCGCCGCCGTCAACGGCATCGGCACCAAGCTGAACACCAGCTTCGGCAGCATCTCTACCCAGCTGAAATAAGCCGTCGAAGGCTAGGTGGTTCGCGAGCTCTAAGAGGCCGCCGTATCCCGGCGGCCTCTTTCTCGTTTGGATACTGCCCGCTTTCCAAAGTCGATCGGCCCGGAGGTTTAGGGTCGATCCGGCCTGGCACCAGATCCCGGGAAGGTATTCCTGCAGTCTCGCTATTGCGCGCGCCGGGCATTGCCATTTCTCGCGTTTTCGGCCGCCGTTCCCCACGCAGCCACCGCGGCTTGATTTCTGAATGTCCGCCGTGCAACCCCGTTGCCTCATATTCATATGCGATGCGCTATGGAAGCGGCCTCGCAATCTGAATGCGATCTCAAAGGAGTGAAAATGCTCAAATCCGTGCTGTTTGCTTCGGCCGCGGCGACGCTGGCGTTGTGCGCGTCGGCCCAGGCCATGCCGCTCTCCGGCAATCTCGGCGGTGCATCGTCTCCGTCCGTTACCCTGGTCGCCGGCGGCTGTGGCGTCGGCTGGCATCCCACCCCGGTCGGCTGCCGCCCGAACGGCGGGCCCGTCGTGGTGGCGCCGGTGGTTGTTGCCCCGGTGCCGTATTGGCGGGGTCCGGGCTGGCGGTTCTATAACGGCTGCTGGCGCGGTCCGCGTGGCGGCATTCACTGCGGTTAATATAATCTAGCGGTTGCGCGAGGCCGCCGCGTTGGCGGCCTCGTTTGCTTATGCTTCACCCTGCCCGCGCTCCGACCGGCCGCAAATCTCGCTAATTTGGCCGCAGCTGGAACGGGGTCCACGTTCCTTCGTTTCCCCACGACTCTAGTTGAAGGTGCAAAAAATTGGGGACCTCAACCCCATGACGCAGGACGACTCGAGGACGGCCGGCCCAAGCGAGCTCCATGATCTTGCCGATCGCGCCAAGGTCAAAGCCGTGGTGCGCCATTCGATAGCTCAATCGCTCGCCGCGCACTTTCCCCCGCCCGAAGATCTGCCGCCCGAACTGCGTGAACTCGTCGAGCGGCTGGATAAGATCTAGCCAGCGAGTTGGCCGAAAGTGCCCGCGCGACGGGCCGCCGCGGTTCCATATCCCGAAATTTCATAAAAATTTAACGGTGACAGGACCGTTCAATAAAATTGGAACGATCTCAGGCCGTTCGGGTTTATTTTGTTAGCCAACACAGCCTTTGACTAAACGATCGGGGAGATCAACCCCATGAGTAAGGAAGACGACTACAAACATAACGCCGCGGAAACCATCGATCTGGCGAACCGCGCGTCAACGTCAGCCGACAAGGGGCATCTGCTGGACCTTGCCGAGAAATGGCTGGATCTGGCCGATCGCGCTCACGCGGTGCAGCAGCGACGGGAGCGCCGGAAAGGCGGTCTGCGCGAGCACCCACTACTGCGCCACAAGCTCGGCCCCGACCGACGCGAAGCCGAATGAGTTTCGAAACTGCGCTCCCGCATTTTCTGCGTTGAAGCAATTCTTGAAGACTGACGAAGTCGGATCGGCAACTCGGCCGTCGGCGCGGGAGACATGGTCAATCTTTCGCCGCGATAACAAGGCAGAAGCGAATCGGCGACGGGGACTGGGGGAATAATGTCTATCCGCATTGCAACCGTAACCGGCCTCCTCTTGACCGGGGTCGTACTCTCGTCGTGCGCGCCGCCTTATGCTTGTCCGCCGGGCTATCATCCCGGCCCGTACGGACGGCGCTGCTGGCCGGATCCCGGCTACTACGCCCCGCCTCCGGGGTACCCGCCACCGCCACCCGGCGCTCACGGACCACCTCCCGGAGGGCCGCCGCCCGGTGGACCGCCCCCAGGTGGACCCCCGCCGCCCGGCGCTCTTCCGCCTCCGCCGCCCCAGTAGCGCGAGCTTCTTTCGGTGCTGCCCAAAACGTTCGAGGCCGCCAAAACGGCGGCCTCGAAATGATATCGATTCGGCAGCAGGCGCTTACCACGTCGTCCAGCGGCCACCCTTCCAGTAGCCGCGGCCTTCGTGCTCGCGCCACGCATAATGCTCCTTCGGACCCCAGCGCCAATCGTCGGGATGCACGACGACGCGCGCATCGGCCGGGTATTCGTAAGCCTCGTGCGAATGCCAGCATACCGGGCCGACGCAAGCGATAGCCGCGGAAGCGTTCATTGCAGAAAACGAAAGCGCGGCGCCACCGATGGCCGCCGCGGCAAGTAACTTCGTCGCAAGTCTCATGTTCCTTTTCTCCATTGTAGTATTGCCGAAACGAAACGAGACACGCGGAAAGATGTTCCGGGCGCGGCGAGAATTTAGCGAGCGGAGGAACTTCTCGAACGGGAACTCACGTCTAACAAAAGAAGCGGATGAACGACTATTCAGAAGAGGCGCGAACCTCGCATTCAAATGCAGAGAACGCGTTCAAGCCTCGATGACAATCTTCGGCGCCGGGCGGCTTTCAGCGTCCAGGCCCAGGCGCACGCGCGCGGCGATGTCGCGGAAAATTTTCGCGTGCGCGCCATCGGGCTCCGCCGCGACGACTGGCGCGCCGGCATCGGATGTTTCCCTGATGTCGAGCGCCAGCGGCACTTCGCCAAGAAACGGCACCGACAACCGCTCGGCTTCGCGGCGCGCGCCACCGTGACCGAAAATGTCGGAGCGCTCCCCGCAATGCGGACAGATGAACGTCGACATGTTTTCGACGATGCCGAGCACCGGCACGTTGACGCGGCGGAACATGGCGATGCCGCGCCGCGCGTCGGCGAGCGCCAGATCCTGCGGCGTCGAGACAATAACCGCGCCTTTGAGCGGCACCTGCTGCGCCATGGTCAATTGCGCGTCGCCGGTGCCCGGCGGCATGTCGACCACCATGACATCGAGCGTGCCCCAATCGACCTCGCGCAACATTTGCGTCAGCGCCGACATCACCATCGGCCCGCGCCAGATCATCGGCGTCTCTTCCTCGACCAGAAAACCGATCGACATCACCGGCATGCCGTGGCGCACGATCGGCTTGAGCCGGTTGCCGCCTGCCGTCTGCGGGCGCTCGCGAATAGCCAGAAGTTTCGGCAGCGACGGGCCGTAAATGTCGGCGTCGAGAATGCCGACCTTCAGCCCGAGATCGCGCAGGCCGAGCGCGAGATTGACCGCGACGGTGGATTTGCCGACGCCGCCTTTTCCCGAAGCCACCGCGATAATGGCGTTAACGCCCGGAATGCCGGTGCGCGGCGACGGACCGCCTGCCGCACCCGGTTGAGCGGGACCCGCGCGTGGCGGTGCGGCGGAAGGCTGCGGCGCACGCGGCGCGGTTCCGCTGCCGGCGGCACGCTCCGCGGTCAGCGCGATCATCGCCGAAGTGACGCCCGGCAGTTCGCGCACGGCGCTCTCGGCTTTCGCGCGCACGCTCTCCCACGCCTGGACCTTCGCCGCATCGACGGTGATGGAGCAAAACACCTTGCCGTCGGAGACGAGAACGTCGGAGAGTTTTCCGCTCTCGGTCAGCGGTGCACCGTCCGGCGTCGGCACCGTGGCAAGCTTTGCCAGCACTTCGTCCTTCAACGGCGCCATATGCAAACTCTCCAACCGACTTCGCTCACTAGATAGTCCGCCACGGCTGATGGCTCAATCGGTGTCTCTACTATTCGCCTCCACCGGGCTTGAGCCATTTCTTCTCGTCATCACCGGTCTTGACCCGGTGGTCCATATTGATCCGAGGATCTGCATGGATTGCCGGGCAGAAGGGCGTCCACGCCCGTCTTCAACGGGCTATGCCCGGCAATGACGCAGAAGGAATGCCGAATGACGGTGGATACACGGGTCAAGCCCGCGTATGACGATGCGCGCGGCGTGCGGCGGAATTGAAGGAGAATACCAATGGCGAAAGTGGCGTTTGTCGGTCTCGGCGTCATGGGCTACCCGATGGCCGGCCACCTTGTGACCAAGGCCGGCCACGAGGTGACGGTGTTCAACCGCACGGCAGCGAAGGCCGACAAATGGGTAGCGCAGTATGGCGGCAAAGCCGCGCCGACGCCGAAGGCCGCCGCGGAAGGCCAAGACTTCATCATGGCCTGTGTCGGCAACGACAACGACGTGCGCGAGGTGATGCTCGGCTCGGATGGCATTTTCGCCGGCGCGCGCAAGGGCGCGACTATCGTCGACCACACCACCGCTTCCGCCGAGATTGCGCGCGAGCTTTACGGCGAAGCCAAATCCCGCGGCTTTAATTTCGTCGACGCGCCGGTGTCGGGCGGCCAGGCCGGCGCGGAGAACGGCGTGCTCACGGTGATGTGCGGCGGCGATGGCGCCCCGTTCGCGAGCGCCGAAAAAGTCATCGCCGCCTACGCGCGCGCCTGCAACCTGATCGGCGCCTCCGGTTCGGGCCAGCTCGCCAAGATGGCGAACCAGATCTGCATCGCCGGCGTCGTCCAGGGTTTGGCCGAAGCGCTGCACTTCGCGCAGAAGGCCGAGCTCGACATCGAGAAACTCATCGCCACCATTTCCAAAGGCGCCGCGCAATCCTGGCAGATGGAGAACCGCTACAAGACCATGGCCGCCGGCAAATTCGACTTCGGTTTTGCCGTCGACTGGATGCGCAAGGACCTCGCGATCTGCCTCGCCGAAGCGCGGCGGAACGGCGCGCACTTGCCGGTCTCTGCGCTGGTCGACCAATTCTATTCCGAAGTGCAGAAAATGGGCGGCCGCCGCTGGGACACGTCGAGCCTGATCGCGCTGCTGCAAAGGTGACGCGCGGCCGTGAGTTCGTCTGAGCCCGCACCAAGCAAAGTCCCCGAAGTCACGCTGGTCTTCTGGGTCATCAAGATCGCGGCGACGACGCTCGGCGAAACCGCCGGCGACACCGTGACCATGACGCTGAACTGGAGTTACCTCGCTGGGTCGGTTCTTTTCATTGCGCTCCTGGTCGCGCTGGTGGCGTGGCAAATCGCGGCGAAGCGCTTCAATCCCTGGCTCTATTGGGCGACCATCATCGCCTCGACCACAGCCGGCACCACGCTCGCCGATTTCGCCGACCGCTCGCTCGGAATCGGTTACGCTGGAGGTGCCGCATTGTTGTTCGCCGCCCTGATGGCGACGCTCGGCGCCTGGTATGGGACGCAGGGCTCGATTTCGGTGGCGACGGTGTCGACGCCAAAGGTCGAGGCGTTTTACTGGCTCGCCATCACGTTGTCGCAAACGCTCGGCACGGCGCTCGGTGACTGGACTGCGGATGACACCGGGCTTGGCTATGGCGGCGGGGCGCTCGTTTTCGCGGCCGGCCTCGCCATCCTTGCCGCGGCGTATTTCTGGAGCAAGATCTCGCGGGTGTTTTTGTTTTGGGCCGCTTTCATCCTGACGCGGCCGCTCGGCGCCACGGTCGGCGATTTTCTTGACAAGCCGGTCAACAATGGCGGGCTGGCCTTGAGCCGCCCCCTCGCCTCCGCGGTCATCGCCGCCTTCATCATTTTGTGTCTGGTCGTCCTGCCCCAGCGCGCCGGCCGTCATCCGGCACGCTCGTGAGCGATGGCGCGAACCAATTCGGCGCTGCGGCGTCATTTCGATGACCATCATGGAGAAAAGCCATGTCCTCAGACACGTTCCGCATTTCCGCGCCCTCACCGCTTGTCAGCGCCACTGACTCTGCTGCCGCACTCGCGCAAATCCAAAACCTCGCACCGAACCGCCGCGGCCTGCTGCTCGCGCCGCTGCTCGCCGCCTTGCCCGCTGGCTTGCTCACGGGCGCCGCGCACGCGCTCGACCCGAACCAAACGCAAGTCACCGAGCCCGACGCTTTCATATGGAAAGGCGGCTGGGGCAACGGACCGCCGCAGTCGATCGAGATGGCGAGCGTGTTCGGCTCGACCGAGAAGCCCGGCCCGTACGTGGTGCTGGTGCGCTGGTATCCCGGCTTCATGAGCGCGCCGCACGATTACGCCACCGACCGGCTGTGCTTCGTGCTCTCCGGCACCTGGTGGGTCAATTCCGGCACGGATTTCTTGCCGCAGGAAACGGTACCGGTGCGCGCCGGCGGTTTCGTGCGCCGCGTCGCGCGCACGCCGCACTATGACGGCGTAAAGAAAGGCGAGAAGGAGCCGGCGGTGATCGGCATTTTCGGCCAGGGTCCGGTCGACTTGCGGCTCAGCGATCCCTCAAAGCCGCCGGTGCGGGAAGTTTAGCTCGCAGAACCAGGCCACCTAACGGGCGCGGCATGGACGCAAATTGCCATTGACGGGTCTGGCGTTTTTACGCCGTGATTGAGTTCGCAGGGAAAGTCATGTTTGCGACCACACCGGCGCGCTCCCAATCGTAGCTGATCGTGCCGCCCATTTGCGCTACCATCCGGCGCACCAACTCCCCGCCGAAACCAGTGCCCGGCGTCGGTTCAACAGGCGGGCCGCCGCGTTCGATCCACTCGAACACCAAGCTTTTATTCTCATGATGCCATTTAATGGAAACGCGACCGTCCTCAACGGTCAAGGCGCCATATTTGGCGGCGTTAGTAGCCAGTTCATGGAACACAAGCGCGAAGGCATTGGCCGCCCGTTCGCCGCATCGGATCGGCGGTCCCTCTATCGAAAAAATAGGTGTGCTTTGGCTCGTGAGATGCTCGTGAGGCGATACAATCTTATCGATCAGTTCTTTCAGGTCGGATGTTGGCGTGATGATTCCGACTTCGCTGAATTCCTGGCGAACCAGCGCATGCGCGTTTGCCAATGCATGCAAGCGGCCCGACAGCAACGCCGCCATTTCCGCCGGAGTTGTTGCACTTTTGGCGCTAAATCGGATCATACCATCAGTGATGGCGAATAGATTCTTGATCCGATGCGTCATTTCCCGAGCCAGCACCAATTGCTCGTCCAAGGCTTTTTGGAGTTGTTGTCTGGTGCGGTGGGTTTCAAGCGCGAGAGCGACAAATGCCGCAAGTTCCGTGATGACGCGGACATGCTCTCGATTGAAGTGTCCATCCTCGTCTGAAACGATCCAAAGCGTTCCCGTCGGTTCCTGACTACCAATGTGAAGCGGAACTAAAAGAACTTCCGGCAACGAAACGTTGTGTGCGGCCAGCCAGTCATAGGCGAGTTCAGAATGGGCGGTAAGAACCGGCGCATTCAGATCGAGAACGATACCGCACGGGCTGTAATTCCGAGGCGTTGTCGCGCCGGCGAATTGCGCCAATGTCCCCTGCAGGTGGTGCCAGCGAAAGACGCCCGGTGCAGGGGTTTATCTTCATACAGGCTAAGGCCCGCCGAAACGCCTCCGGCCATTTCCATCGCAAGACTGACGAACTTTGGCAGGACCTGCTCCGGATTGCTCGCCATCAGCGCGGCAAGCTCCTGCAGCGCGATTTTCTCTTTCAGCGAATCAATCTTGACCGGCACCCGCCGGTCCAATTCTTCCGTAATAAAAACTTTGGGCGTTTTAGGTACAATGGCGTGGAGCATACGCACTCCTCAGATGGCCGGGCTTTTTCTATTGAGTACAGCGATTTTTGTCATCGCGCACCGACACACCCTTTCGGGCTTCTCACTCGCCGCCAATGCCGGCAAGAGCGCTGCCGCATAGACGCTGCGGGTCGCGCTCGCCCCGCTTGGCGGCTTCGATTATCCGCCCGGCTACTATCTCACGGACGAGCTTTGACGACCGGCCCTCCTGAAGCTCGGCGCAGGCAGCGTCAAATGCCTGACCCATGGCGAGAGTAGCGTGCTCGTCGAAAACGGACGCATCGCCTCGGACAAATTGCAGAATTGCCGCCATGATGCCTCCTGTACGCGCTATGCGCGTCGCGATTGCTGGATAGTGTAGCCCGCGCGGACGGTCAGGTCTGTTCGGAAAAGAACAGAGCCGGATCTTCACCGACTTGATGCAGCCGCACCCGCGGCCCACCAGCACGAAATCGCGAGGCCCGAACGAGGCATTTCCGCGTCGGTCTTTTGTATAATTTTGAACACCCTACTGTTTAAAATTGAACAGTCTCCCGGCGCCGACGCATTCCTCAAGAAAGAAGTGGAAAGGCACGCGCCGGGAAGTAAAATAATTCTCCAATTGAATCGGAGGATGGCTGGGTGTCATGGCTAAGGCGCTGAAGAAAAAAATAGCGTTTGACATGCAAACGTTTCTTAGCACGGTGAACGGCGGAAGGACCGTCAAGACCTATCGCAAGAACGAGAAGATATACTCACAGGGCGATCCAGCGGACGCGGTCTTTTACATACAGGAGGGCAAGGTCAAGGTCTGCGTGCTTTCCGAGTCAGGCAAGGAGGCGGTCGTTGCCCTGCACGCGAAAGGCGACTTCTTTGGCGAGGGATGCTTGACGGCTCAACCGCTTCGCCTGGCAACTGTGATGGCAATGACCACCTGCGTCGTAATGCGACTGGATAAAGCGGCCGTCGTGAAAGTGCTTCAGGAAGAGCCGAGATTTTCGGAGGCCTTCATGGCGTTCCTGTTGGCACGGAAGGCGCGCGTCGAGGAGGATTTGGTCGATCAACTTTTCAACTCGAGCGAAAAACGCCTGGCGAGAGTGCTTCTGTTGTTGGCCAATTTTGGCAAAGAGGGCAAACCCGAACCGGTCATAGCGAAAATCAGCCAGGAAACACTCGCCGAACTTGTCGGCACCACGCGCTCTCGCGTGAGCACCTTCATGAACAAGTTTCGTCAGTTGGGATTCATCAAATACAATGGCGACTTGGAAATTCACAATTCATTGCTGAATGTGGTCTTGCATGACAAGTCCGCAAATCAGGCGAAGCGGGGCGCGAGAAATAACGGCAACGTCATTCGGACCAGCAACCGTTCGCATAATTTAGCCCTCTCGGCCCTCAAACGATAGGCGCGCGAGGCATTCGAGTGCCACGCGCGCGTATCCAGTGGAAGCGAAATTAGTTCTGGCCGTTCATGTTGCCTTTGTTCATGCCGTTGCCTGTCGAATTCATCCCATTCGGCTTCATACCGTTCTGGTTTGATTTCATTCCACTGCCGTTGGAATTCATCCCGTTGTTGCTCATCCCGCTTCCAGACTCCATGCTACCGGTTCCGGAAGTACCCCCTGAGGTTCCGCTACCGGCACCTTCGGCGGCCCAAGCGGTCGTCGCCAATCCCATCGCCAAAGCCAACGTGATCGCCGTAATACCCGGACGTTTCATTCTCAATTCTCCTTGTTGTGGGGAACGTGGTCCACGTTCCATGTGGCAACAAAGGATTGCAGTCATCGTTCCCGCAGCTAAAAAATGGCAATAAGGATGTTTTCTCTGACATCGAGATTTTATAACAGGCTCGCGGCCGGCCGTTCTTTAGAGAACCAACAAGAAGCCAATCTGGGGGCAGCGAGCCGTCCAAAAATACGCGGAGTTGTTCTATTCGGAACTGCGCGGGCACGCGTGGTGTACTCTAATGATTTGTTCTGCGCTGCACGTACAAGCGTTTTGACGCTTGATCGTGCCTGGCGGCCCGTTCAATGCCAACAAACAAAAGACGGCTCTCAGCCGGAACGCATTTCCCACAATAAACCGTCGCCGAGACTCTTGCGGAAATAACGGAGCGACTCGCTCCAAAATTTTTTTCTTTGCTCAAATGAACGTGATCCAAAAAACTAACGGCGTCCTCGCTCGTATCTAAAACATCCAGCCGGCGATCAGCCGATATTGGAGGTGTGCGCTGCGCAGGCGGAGGACAAACCGACGCCCGTGGCGCAAAGGAGCAAGGCACCTATGACTAAGAGCAAACTATTGACCGCGACCGCGATCGTCACAGTGGCATTCATCGGCACCGCTTTGGCGGCAGATCCGATGGTCGGCGGCGCTGCGATGTATCCGAGCAAAAACATCATCCAGAACGCCGTTAACTCGAAGGACCACACCACCCTTGTGGCGGCGGTGAAGGCCGGCGGCCTCGTCGACACGCTCGAAGGAAAGGGCCCTTTCACGGTCTTCGCCCCGACAAACGAGGCGTTCTCGGCATTGCCGGCGGGAACCGTCGACACGCTGCTGAAACCTGAAAACAAAAAGATGCTCGACAAGGTCCTCACCTATCACGTCGTCCCCGGCAGGCTCGACTCCGCGACGCTTGACCAGGACATCAAAAAGGGGGGCGGTAAGGCCGAACTCAATACTGTCGAGGGCGGTAAGCTGACCGTCACGGGCAGTGGCAAGAACCTCATGGTCATGGACGAAAAGGGTGATAGCGCGAACGTGACGATCGCCGACGTGATGCAGAGCAATGGCGTCATCATGGTTGTCGACAAAGTCTTGATGCCGAACTAAGCGGCATCTCAGTTTCAGTTCAAAGCGGACGGATTGAACCTGCGGTTTGTCCGCCGTGCTGAGGCAACTCGGCTCGCCCCTTTGCTCCGGGGAGGCCGATCGGAGAAGAGCCCCGATGGCTTCCTGGCGTCGGGGCTCTTTTTTGCGCGGTGAAAAACTGCAGACGTGTAATGAACGGGTATGCTGCATCGGGGGAATCAGAACGCACACCTTGTCCACGGCACCGATGCCGCCGATTTGCTGACGGCGGCCTTTGTTTTCTTAAGAAAGCGCCGGAACAGTCTTGTCGCGCTCGGGTTTCACTAATTGAGACATGTTGCCGACGGGCCGCTACACACGATCACCCCCGCTGGTAGCGTCCGAAACAATCCGTGAGTGTCATGAGCCAGTATCAGCAGAATAACGATTGGTCCGAAGATGTGTCGCAGGTGGAGGCGGCGGGCCGGCAGATCGACGACGAGCCGTCGGTCAGAATTGAAGAGATGCGAGAATTTCAGCTTGAAATGATTGATGTGGCCCAGGCTAATGCGGCATTAGCTTTCGATTTCGCTCGAGAGTTGGCTGCGGCCAAGACGCCCTCCGAGCTTATGGACCTGTGCATGACCCACGCTCAGAAGCAAATGGCAACGGCGGCCGAAACGGCTGAACAAACGACCGATCTTGATCCGAAAATGATCACACAAAGCGTTTACATAGAAGCACGTCCGAAACAGCGCCAAGAACAGGATCCAATCGACGATTTCGTCGTCGAAGATGATGCCGGGCAAGTTCTAGGCACCTTCGATACGCAGATGGAAGCTATCGTTTGGGCAAAGGACGCTGGCCACGCAGCTCAGGTCGCGCGCGGGTGTTCTGGCAATGACAAGCAGAACCCGGATCACTGGCGATCTTTCTAAAAACGACGCCGATCCTTCTAACAGGAAGCAACGGTCGACGCCCGATCGATGCCTCTAAATGCGACAAAATAAAAACCCCCCGGCAACAACCGAGGGGTCTTCAGGCCATGCCGAGATTTATTTCTGCTGTTGGCTCTTTGAATGGGCTTGCTCGCTGTGTTGGCGGGCATTCTGGGAATGTTGCTGGGCGTTGGTTGAGTGTTCCTTGCCCTTACCATGGTCGCCTTTGCCGTGATGTTCAGCGGCAGCGCGGTGAGACTTGGCCGCATTTTCGTGATGTTCGGCTGCTTTGTTATGTTCGTCTCGAGCCATTAGATTTCTCCGTTTCGGGGTGGGTGACAACTCGATCGTCGTCACGTCAAGAAGCTAAGTCCCGAGGCCGCCAAAGCTAGAGCCTCAAAAAAAGAAACTTCAGTATCGCACGACGAAGTTCCACTACAGGATGATTGGCCGCTTAACGGCGAGACAGCCTTCGCTTGTTGGCGCGGACACGTTTTCTGAAAACATCAAGTGTCTTGCCGGCGACAACGTGGTCTTTACTGCCCGTCATCACCGCCGCCGTCGCGGCTCCTTGAGCCTCTACGATCGCTTCGGCCTTATCGACCACCATGCGGCTCATCTCAGCTTCCGCGGCCGGGCCGCCGGACGCCAATCGCATCATCCGAAGCGCGATTACGCTCTGCGCATCAAGACCGAGCTGGATAGTTTTGAATGTTAGTGCGAACCACGGGTTCAACATTGGCTTCCTGAGTGTGAGTGACGGTCTGTCGGATCGGCGCCGCGGCTACAGCGGGCGGTGCAATCTGCCGAGCAGCCAGCCGATACCGAGAGCCACCATGGCGGACGTGTAGGGTTGGGTCTCGATGGTGTGCCGCAATACTTTCTCGAATGAGGCTGCGGTGCCGCGTGTAGCTCCCATGATATCGGAGGCGGTATCGCGGGCTTGGCCATACATGTCCCGCGCCGTGCCACTCACTTGTTTTACTATTCCTTCGGCCTGGGTCTTGGAGTCACCGCTAACTCGGCCGAAGCCCTCCTCCACCTTGCCGCCAATATTTTTCGCGGTCCCACTGATGCGATTCTCGTCCATGGTTATCCTTTGCTCGTGCAGCCGCGGATGACGGGCCACAGGGAGATGTTTCGGGTTGTCGTGAGGGCGGCTGTTCGACGCCTGGTAAGCAACACCGCGTGGCGAGGAATGTTCCTCTCCAGCGGGCAGAGCGGTCAACCTTCGCGCTGCACCAACCCACGTTGGCTGTTACTGAAGCCGGCCTCTTAGGCGGCGAACCGTTTTTGGAAGAAGACTCTGGTCTTCACAGTCCCGCACTGCGCGCATTCGAATTTGTGGACCGCAAGGTCGTGGCGAGTTGGATGTTGTTCGACGCGAGCGAGCGCGAGCGGCTGGCGGCAGTTCGGGCAAGTATCATTCATGCACAGATCAAAAGACATGGTGCGTACCTCGGTGCCTCCATTTTTAGATTATTGCTTCGTCAGGCATTTCCTTGGTCCGACATCGGGCTTGCGACACGTATTCGCGCGCTCTTCGTCGTTATGCTTATGTAAGAAGCGGGCGACTTGACCGCGCAATGCGCCGGTTTGCAGAACGTCCCCCATCGAGCCGGCGGTATCGAAAAGCTCGCGCTGCAGCTTCGTCGGGATCGCACTCCAATGCATCATGACGGCCGCGCCAAGGCACCGCAGAATATGCTCTTCGGCCTTCGCGGCGGCTTCGGCGTCAATCGGCTTTGTCGCGGGCTCGTCTGTGGACGGCAGGTCTTGGAAAGGCAGGTCTTGCGCATGAACCATTTTGTCGAAGTTATCCGCCAGCCAGTCTTCGTTTTCGGCCAACACTCCCAAGCTTTTCATTGATTGCTCGTGTTTGCGGGTTTCGCTCGGAGTGTCGGTATCTTTCATGGAGTCGGCGACTTCCGCCTGTTTCGTCCGAAAGTGTTCCGCTTTGAACATTGGCATTGTCCTTCGTGGCATCGCCGAACGCCGTCGCGTTCGACCCACCGACGCCTGATTGTTAGGTGTTGTGACCCCATATGGCTACGATCGCATCGAATTACGACAGCGATGATGCAAATCGTTCGCGGCGCGACGAGTTCCACCGCCTTATTTGGCCCAAACCGCATGCAGACGAAGTTTATTTTGGAAAAGCGAGCTTCTGCCACTGTGTTTGTAGCAATTCATCTCCATGTACGGTCGTTGTTTGAGTGATGGACATTCAAATGATTTTTCAGCAAACGTTTGGAGAAATACTATGAATCAAGACAACAAAGGCCAGCCGCAGCAGGGCGATCAAAATAACAAGCCCGGCCAGCAGGGCCAGCAACCCGCTCAAAACCCGGGACAGCAGTCACAGCAGCCGTCCCAGAAGCCGGGCCAGGACGCGAACAAGAGCTGAATTCGAGAGAGCCCCGCCATCCGGCGGGGTTCTCGTTTTTCAGATCGTTCTGACGCGAACCTTTCCGGGATAACGGAATGGGACTTTAAGTGATTGCACCGCAAATCGCGTTGATGGAGGACGGTCCCGGCTCGTACCGGTTCACGTTCGCTTCAGCGCGCGGTGAGATGTCCGGCCGCGTGACCGTGGGAATCGAAGGCCCGCCGGATAAAAGATCGGGCGCCGATCGTGAGCAGGCGGCCAAGAACCAAATTCTGGCTCTATCAAGAGAATTTGCGGAGGCCTGCGGAGAATGACGTCGAAAATCGGCAACGCCGTGGACGAAGCCACCGAGCCGTTCGATTACACGACGGATGCCGAGCTATTCTCGTCGAAATTCGGCCGGCGCGGTCGCCAGCCGCTTACGTACCGCCGTTTCGTGTCCGCCGCCGAAGCGATCCGTTTTGCGATCGAGGATCTGCCGGCGCAATTCCTTGTCGGCACCTATCTCGATGTCGGCGAATCGAGGCTTGCCGGCGAGGAAATCCGCCGGCTGTATGCGAGTTCGCACTACCCGCTGGCGCGAAAGCCGGGTGCGCTCGCGTGAACGCGCGCTCGCTCAGCGAAACCGTCGTCTTCAGCAAGCCATTCCTGCTCAAGGGCGTCGATCGCGTTCTTCCGGCCGGAGACTATCGGGTCGTAACCGACGAAGAACTCATCGAGGGAATTTCCTTTCCGGTGTACCGGCGCGTTTCAACCATGATCTTCGTGCCGGCGGCGGCGTCGGGAAAGTCGATCGAGATGGTGTCGATCGACCCGCGCGATCTTCGGACCGCGCTCGATCAAGACTTCCGCACCATAAGTGCGTGGCTTTCGCGCCGAGCTGCTGTTTCGCTCGATGATTTGCTGCCGTCCGCTGCTCGTAAAAAGCTTTGTGCTACGCCGCCAAGCTCGTCGAGCAAGATCGTTGAACAAGATCGTTGAACCGGGTCCGGCTGATTGGGACATCACCAATGACATCGCTTGTCGAGCTGCTCGACCCCGATCGGTGGATGAAGTCGGGCAAGAGCCTGTTGGATTTTCCCTGGCCGGACGGCAATAACGAACACGAGGCCATGAAGCTCATTCTTTCGACGCGACCCTTGCTTCAAGACCACGTCGAACGCTGGTCGCGGCGGGTGATGGAAGCGCTTGGCCGGCGCGGCGGTGAAAACGTCGGCGACGTCTTTGTCGAAGAATATCTTCGCGAACTGTGGGAACGAAGCCGCGCTCCATCCTGAATGAAACGGTCGGCCGGCGCCAAACTGCGTACGTTTGCCGGAGAATGAACTTGAACTTCGCGCCGCGGTTCGCGACCTTAACGGCGAGTGAGTAAGAACCACTTTGACCTGATTGGCCGTATTGACTTCCGTCGCGTGTCAGTGCGCTATCGTTGTTAGATTATTTTGGCGAGCCACTCGATGAAAATGCTGGCTGAATATCTGGAAAAGGCCATCGGGTTTGAACGAATGGCTTTCGCTGAAAATGACCCGAAACTGAAGGCCGATCTCGAAAAGCAGGCACGAGCTTACCGGCAATTGGCGACTGAGCGGGCGCAACAACTAAAGGTTCCAGGGCCTTCGCAATAATCGAACCGCGACTGAGTGTCGAGATGGAAACAATCCGCATAGAAACTGTGAAATCGCTCCTGACGTGTCCGCAGTGCAAGCTTGAATTGCGATTATTCGGAATAGAGACTGAGACCGATAGCCGCGACCTCTATACTTTCGAATGCGTGGAGTGTGGCCGCCTCGAAGTCAGGGGCGTCAAAGTCAAATAAGCCCTGCGCGCGCGGCGGAACTTTTAGAACGGCGTGCGCAACATCAAATTCGCTCTTCGTCATGCCGCTTTCGAGCCCGAAGCTGACCTGTCGTGCCCGACACCGCCGGAACATAGTCCGCCCCTCCTCGTTGGTATGCGTTCCAATCAAACGATGGAGTTCGACACATGAAATCGGTCACTAAACTTCTTTTGCCGGTGACGCTGGGTGCTGGCGTGCTTGCGTTTTCGGCGCTTAGCGCGTCGGCAGGTATCTCCTGCGTGGGCCCGGTCTGCTGGCACACCCATGAGGCCTATGAATATCCAGCGACAGCCGGCGTGGTCGTCCACCCCCGACGATTGGCGCTGGGGTGCGCAGGAGCACTATAGCTGGCGCGAGCACGAAGGCCGCGGCTACTGGAATGGCGACAAGTGGATGGACCGGTAACGTAGCAGGTTCTCACACTCGCGAGAAAAAGGGCCGCCTTTGGGCGGTCTTTGTTTGTCGGCTGCGCCCGCGGTTATCGCACCATGCCGCTGAGCTGATGGCGAACCTGGAATTATTAGGATGCCCTTACCGGTCATTGCAAATGTGAAGTAATCTGCGAGTTGCTCTGGACACCAGCGCAACGGCTGCGCCATTCGGGAGGGTGCGTGAACATTCTGCTCGGCCTGGCGCCATTCATTGTCTTCTTCGTCTTGATGCGGCTTGTCTCGCCGCTTGCGGGGCTTGCCGCCGCGTTCGCCGTCGCCGTGCTGCTCGGCGTGCGGCAATGGCGCCGCGGCGAACCGATCAAGATTCTGGAAATCGGCACCCTGCTCCTGTTTGGCGGGCTCGTCCTTTACACGCTGGCGGCGGCGCCGCATTGGTCGGTGGCGACGGTGCGCCTGGTGGGTGACGGCGGCCTGTTTTTGATCGGCCTCGTCTCGCTCCTAATCGGCATGCCGTTCACATTGCAGTACGCCCGCGAGCAGGTGCCCGAGCAATATTGGGATTTGCCGCTGTTTTTCACCACCAACCAGCGCATTACCGGAGTTTGGACGGCGGCGTTTGCGATCATGACCGCGGCTGATGCGGCCGCCGAATATGTCGAAGCCATTCCGCTGTGGTTCGATATTGCCGCGTCCATCGCGGCCTTTGCCGCGGCGATTTGGTTCACCCGATGGTACCCAGCCCTGGTGCGGCGCCGCGTTGAAACTGGCGCGGCCGGTAGTGGTTGAGCAGCGTGCCATGGAAGAAGCGGCTCGCCACCGAAAACGTGCGCGCAGCGAGCGGTTGCTCGATCTTGCGGGCAGCATTGGCCTCGACGCCCGCGACAACGAAGAGACCGCGCTACGCAAGCGCGTCGCCGTTGTGCTGTTTGTCGGCACGTTGCCGCTCACCCTCGCGTGGAGCGTGGTTTATCTCGCCGCCGGCGCACCGCTCACGGCCGCCATTCCCGGCTTCTATTCCGTGATAACGCCAATCAACACCGCCATCTTCGCGCAATCCCGCAACCTCGCGATTTATCGATTTACCCAGCTTCTGCTCGTATTGATCCTGCCGTGGCTGGTGATGATCAGCCTCGGCGGATTTCATCAGTCGAGCGCCGTGGTGTTGTGGGCGGCGTTGTCGCCGCTCGGCGCGCTGTTGATCGACGATCTGCGCGGCACGCTTCTCTGGATCGCCGGCTTCGTCGCCTTGCTGATCGCCGGCGCCATCCTCGAACCTTATCTGCCGCAGGCGAACCTGCCGCCGGCCTTCATCGCCATCTTTTACATCCTCAACATCGGTGCGGTGATTTCGATTTCGTTCGGCCTGCTCTACTACTTTGTCGATCGGCGCAATTTCTTCCAGCAGCGTGTCGACGCGTTGTTGCTCAATATTTTGCCGAAACCGATTTCCGACGCGCTCAAAGCGAGCCCCACGACGATCGCCGACGAATATCCCGCGGCCAGCATTTTGTTTGCCGACTGCGTGGAATTCACGCCCATGGCGGCCGCCATGACGCCGCTGCAACTGGTCGATCTGCTCAACGAAGTGTTCCAGTGTTTCGACGGCCTGGTCGAGAACTACGGCCTGGAAAAGATCAAGACCATCGGCGATTGCTACATGGTCGCCTCCGGCGTGCCGTCGCCGCGGCCCGACCATGCCGCTGCCCTCGTCAGCCTCGCGCTCGATATGCAGGCCGCCATTGCCGAGCGCCGGTTCGGCGGCCGTCAGCTCGCGTTCCGGATTGGAATCAATTCGGGTCCAGTGGTCGCCGGCGTCATCGGCCGCAAGAAATTCATCTATGACCTGTGGGGCGAGACGGTGAACCTGGCGAGCCGCATGGAATCTCATGGCCGCGGCAACTGCGTCCAGATCACGCGCGGCACCTTCGACTTGATCAAGGACGCGTTCGACTGCGAGGCGCTGGGATTAATGGACGTCAAAGGCGCCGGTCCTACCGAGGTGTGGCGCGTCACCGGCGGAAAGTCCGCGTTCGCCGGGAAGCCGATCCCCGCCGACACGCCGCGTGTTTAGTTCGTCATTGCGAGCGGAGCGAAGCAACCTCGCGCGTGGAACACGCCCGCGGTTTGCGCGCTCGCGCTCCCCTACGCATTTGTCCCGAGCGCCTGTCGCGCATACGCGATGATTTCCGGTTCCGTCATGGCGGAGGTGTTGACGTCGGCCTGCCGCACGATCCTGGCGTAGACGCCGGGATGATGCTTCTTCAGCCGGTCCGCCAGGATCTGCGCTGCGTTGCTTAAGCCCGTGCCGTGCGACAGCAGCACAATGCGGTCGGCATCGCGCAGCGCTTCGGCGATCCGGTCGTAGAACGTCAAGTCTTCCGGGGCGCGCTGCCCCTCTTCGCGCAGCTCGTTGCGGTGGTGCAGGTGATGCAGGAAATGATGCGGATCGTAGGGTTTAAGCGTTTCGCCCTGCTGATTTGCAGCGAGATTGACCCGGTAGAGCTTGGCGTCGTGATGGTCGATCACCGCGACCACGTCGACGGAATTCGTCGCGACGGCTGGCGCGTCCCCCTCGGGATGCGCAGGAGAAATTCCGGCCGATGCCAGATAGTGGCGCAGTTCGCCGATCTCGTGCGCGTCGAGGTCCTTGCCGTGCGGCTTGCGAAAGATGATGTGCTTGCCCGCTATGGTCAGCGAATATTTGCCGTCGGCTTTTTCATCCGCCGATCCGAGATGCGTCAAGAGCCGCAGCACGTCCATCCAGTTCAGGTTATGGGGAACGGGATGATGAAAAATGGCGTCGAGCGTCCGGCGATCGGCGGTCGACATATGCGACGCGCTGCCGGCCGATCCCTTGGCTTGATCCGTCATTGATATCTCCCTTGTTACAAAATCGCTTTCCGCAAAATGCGAAGCGCGTGCAGCCGCCTTGAGCATGCGGCCCGAGTGTTTCCAGGAGATGAACGGGCCGGAAACCCGCCTCTACCGCCAGCGTTGTAACACGGATTATCCCGCTAGCGTGTCTGCCGCTACGGTCCGAACCGGTACGGGTAAAGCAGACGTTGATCCGCGCCGGATTGGCGGTTCATCTAGAGCAACGCGATTACGACCGGCGGCTTCATGCGTCGCGCGGCGTGCGCGTCGCACTACGATGGCGTGAAGAAGGGCGAGACGGAGCCGGCGACGATCGGCATTTGCGGCGAAGGCTCGGTCGACCTGCATCTCACCGATCGCTCGATGGCGGCGGGTAAGCGAAGCGCCGCACTGCAGACCCGGGACCGTCGCACGCGTCCGAGTTGGCCGAGACCCCGGATCAGCGGCGCGGCATTTCACGCCGCACCGCGTCCGGGGAACGTAAAGCCGGTGATGAGGAGACGCGTATGGCGAGGCGAAGCTGTCTTCACCCTCCCCCGCGCCGCGGTGGCGGATAATGCTTGGAGCGAAGGCCGGCAGCATGCGTCGCGCCGCTGCCGTGTCGCTGCCTTCAATGCAGGGCAGCGCTTCGCTTGATATCGCCTTGCGGCAACGTGGTTGGCGCGGCCCGCACTTTGACTTTGTGTTGCGGGAATTCGCCGCGCAGGAACATTGCCGCTCTCAAGGCCTCGACAAAGCGTTCGTGCGTCGACCGCACGTGGCCATCGAGCTGGACGACAAAGAGTTCGTTGTGGAGAACGTGAAGACGAGTGTCATCGCTCATGAGACGCCTCTTCAATCGTTTCGGGACCATCGATCCCAGGCCGAACTATTGGTCCGGCAACCCCCATGCTTCGATGAATCTGTTAATTTTTAACTAAATGCTTCGCAGTGCCGGCGCGCCGACCGCTGATGGCGCCACAAGATGTCGCCAGCGTCTCAGCGAGTTTTTGCCGGCACCCGGTCCGGCGCTGCTTTTTGCGTGCGCCGCCAAGCGTTTCAGCGCTCAAACGCAGGGGTTAGACAAGGTGAACGCTTCGTTACCTCGCACCGCGACAGGTGAATGGAAAATTAAGTCAGGTCTTAAGGAATTTACGTGACCTTTGACGCAAATTATCTCCGGCCGCGAGCAGTAATGTCCAAGACGCCAAGCGCACCGCGCGAGGAAGGCTCGCCCGGCGCCGCCGACGCCCCCTCGACCAGGCGGCGGCTGGCGACGCAGCACGTGCGCGAGGCCCGCGACCGGCTGACCTCGACCAGCGGCACCCGGCCGGTGTTCGATTACGAATTGCTGCGCCAGTTCGCGCAAAACCGGCTGTCCGGCTCGGTGGTGATCATGCTTCTGGTGATCACCATCGGGTTGCTCTCCGGGCTGTGGACCGGCGCGCTGTCGTGCGCGACGTGGACCGCGGGCGCGCTCACCATTCACCTCGTCATTGTGCGCGCCTGCCGGGCGTTTCTCGCCGCGCCGCAGCCGTCGCCGGCGAAGCTGCATTCGTGGCGGCTGCGCTTTATCCTGCTGGATCTTTTCTTTGGCGTGGCCTGGACGTTCCTGCTGGTGCAGCCGATCGGCACCGACGAGCAGGCCTCGACCTTCATGCTGTTCGTGATGCTGCTCGTGGTCGCGGTCTCGAGCATGCTGGCCTCGAGCCTGCCGGTCGCGGTGCTCACGCTCACACTGCCGATCACCATCGCCATTGCGCTCGACTTTATCCTCAAAGGCACGCTGCACGAATACATCCTCGCCGTCATGGTGCTCGCCGCCGAGGGCTATTTCTCGCTGCTCGCCTTCCGGCTTTACTCCAACATGCTCGCCACACTCGAGGCGCGCGCCGAGCGGGAAGCGCTGTTCGGCGAGCTTGAACAATCGAAATCGATTTCAGACGAGGCGCGGCGCCGCGCCGAAGCCGCCAACATCGCCAAGTCGCGGTTCCTGGCGCAGATGAGCCACGAGCTGCGCACCCCGCTCAACGCCATTCTCGGATTCTCCGAAGTCATGAAGGCGGAGATTTTCGGCATCCATACGGTGCCGATGTATAAAGACTACGCCGCCGACATCCACTCTTCGGGCGTCCACCTGCTCAACCTGATCAACGAAATCCTCGATCTGTCCCGCATCGAAGCCGGGCGCTACGAGCTTAACGAGGAAGGCGTGTCGCTGCCGCGCGTGGTGGAGGATTGCCATCACCTGCTCAAGCTGCGCGCCGGCAATCGCGGCATCACCATCCACGAAATGTTCGAGCCGGACATGCCGCGGCTGTGGGCGGACGAGCGCGCGGTGCGCCAGATCTGTCTCAATCTTCTGTCCAACGCCATCAAGTTCACGCCGCAGCACGGCGAGATCTGGCTCAAGGTCGGCTGGACCGCGTCGGGCGGCCAATACATGAGCGTCAAGGACACCGGACCCGGCATTCCCGAAGAGGAAATTCCGGTAGTGCTCGCCTCGTTCGGCCAGGGTTCGAACTCGATTAAATCCGCCGAGCAAGGCGCCGGGCTTGGCCTGCCGATCGCCAAGAACCTGATCGACCTGCACGGCGGCACCTTTACGCTGAAATCGAAGCTTCGCATCGGCACCGAAGTGATTGTCACGTTCCCGCCGGAGCGGGTGATGTCGGCGCTGGCGCCCATTGCCGAGAGCCCTGCCCCGCCGATCCAGCCGCACGCCGATCCCACGTCGCGGGCGGAAAATTCAGCCAGGCGCGCCCGGCGCGCGTTGTTTGGGGCTTAACAAATTCAGGCGACAACGCATGCTGACCAAAGCCGGGGAATGAATTCGTGCGCCGAGGACTGCTGTGGTTTCTACTCGGTGCCGTGCTGATTGCGCTGGTGCTGATCATCGCGCGCCGCGGCGACGATGCGTCGGGTCTCTCGGGCGCGGACCTTGGATCGCTCGCGCAAAAGATTGTCGTGCTGGTGATCGCCGGCGCCGTGGCGCTGATGATGTTTCGCGAGCGCTTCGCGCAGGCGCTGACCGCAGCGCTGTTCTGGGTCGCGCTCGCGCTCATTCTGGTCGTAGGCTATTCGTACCGCTTCGAACTGCACGACATCGCCGACCGCGTGATGGCGGAGCTCGTCGCCCGGCCACGCCACCACGGCGGGCCGCACCGTCCAGGTCGCGCGCGCCGCGAACGGCGATTTTGCGGTGACGACACAAATCAACGGCGCGCGGGTGTCGATGGTGCTCGATACCGGCGCGAGTTCGGTGGTGCTCACCCGCGAGGACGCCAAGGCCGCGGGCCTGCCGCTCGAAGTGCTCGCCTACACAGTAAGCATCGACACCGCGAACGGCCGCACCCAAGCCGCGCCCGTTACGCTCGATCGGCTCGCCATCGGCGGCCTGGTCGAACATTCCATCGCGGCTCTGGTGGCGCAGCCCGGCCAGCTGAAAGTCAGTCTCCTTGGCATGAGCTTCCTCAACCGGCTGCAAAGCTGGGAGGTGCGCGGCGACCGGCTGTTGCTGCACGCTTATCCGTAAGCGCGCAGCTCTGCCTCAAGCCCAGACCAAGTTGATCACAAAACGCAGCGAAACCAGAAGGAGAAAGCAGCCGAACGCCACTTCCAGCCGCCGCCGCGACAGGCGGTGCGCCAGCCGCGCGCCATAAGGCGCCACAAAGCTCGCCACCGGCGCCACGACCACAAGCCCGATCAGCGACACGAAGCCGAGCGACAACGGCGGCAGTTGCGCTTCATGCGGCAAGCCGGCGAGCGCAAAGCCGATGGCGCCGGCGATGCTGACCGGCACAGCTACCCCTGACGACGTCGCGATCGCGTTGTGAATGGGCTTGCCGTAGATCGTCAGCACAATGGTCGAGATCGCGCCGCCGCTGACCCCCATCAGCGAGCCGCAAAGTCCGATGCCGAAACCGTACAAAATCATCGGCACGGTGCCGGGCAATTCGCTGCCGATGTTGAGGCGGTCGCCGGCGAACAGAAGCTTCAAGCCGATCAGGCTCGCGATCACGACAAACGCGAGCGTGAGGACGACGACCGGAGCGAAAGCGGCGATGGTCGCGGCGCACGCCACGCCGATGACCGACGGCAGCGCCCATTGTCTGATCACGCCGGGAATTACAAACCCATGGGCGCGATGCGTGAGAAAGGAGCGAATGGCGGTGGGGACGACAATTGCAATCGAGGTACCGAGGCAAAGCTGCATGCGCACATCCTCGGGCACGCCGAAGGCGCGAAAGCATTCGAACAGTACCGGGACAAAGACCGAGCCGCCGCTGACGCCGAACAGTCCGGCGAGCAGCCCGCCGACGACACCTCCGACCAGGATCAGCAGAACAAGCAGCAACAGTTCGTTGAGGCCGACCCCGAGGAGCATATTTGATGTGATGCTTTCCGCGACGCGCGTTTCAGGCCGCGATCAATTCGCGATCGCGTTCGCGCACGAGCGCAAGCGCTTCGAGCAAAAGCTCGGCGCCGGCGCTGGATGTGGCAGCGCCGGCAAGCCTTCGCCGATACGCCCGGGCGCCGGGAACGGCGCGAAACAAGCCGTGGAGATGCCGGGTGATGGCATGCAGGCGTGTGCCCTGGGCCAACTCGCGTTCGATGTAAGGCACGAGCGCGCTGGCGGCGTCCTTCGCCGACGCAAACGGCGGCGTCTCGCCGAACAGTACGCTGTCCGCATCAAGCAACCGCCACGGCTCCTGATAGGCGGCGCGTCCCATCATCACGCCATCGACATGAGCCAAATGCGCCTTCGCCTCGTCGAGGGTGCAAATGCCGCCGTTGATGACGACAGGCAGCTGCGGGTGCGCGGCCTTGAGCCGGTAGACGCGCGCGTAATCGAGCGGCGGCACCTCGCGGTTCTCCTTCGGCGACAGGCCCTTCAGCCAGGCCTTTCGCGCGTGCACAATGAGCGCATCGGCGCCGGCCGCTTCCACCGCTTGCGCGAAAACATCCAGCGCCGGTTCCGGATCCTGATCGTCGATGCCGATGCGGCATTTGACGGTGACAGGAACAGACACCGCGGCCTTCATGGCGGCCACGCACTCGCCGACGAGCCCGGGCTCCGCCATCAGGCAGGCGCCGAAGCGGCCGTCCTGCACGCGGTCCGACGGGCAGCCGGCATTGAGATTGATTTCGTCGAAACCGAGGTCAGCGCCGATGCGGGCGCACGCGGCCAGATCGCGCGGCTCGCTGCCGCCGAGCTGGAGCGCAACCGGATGCTCGGCCGGATCGAACCGAAGGAGCCGCGCCCGGTCGCCATGCAGCACCGCACCGGTGGTCAGCATCTCGGTATAAAGCAGCGCCCGGCGCGTCAGCAGGCGATGGAAGAACCGGCAATGCCGGTCGGTCCATTCCATCATCGGAGCGACTGAAAATCGGCGGGACCGACTCTGCGGCGTTATTGATGGTTTGTCAGCCATTTACTTGAAAATGGCTCCCGCCGATTTCGTACCGTTTTCGGCTCATTTTGACCCATTTTGACCACTGTGGTACGACGGCGTCGTACTTTTCATAAATTTTGTCGTACTTTTTGACCTCCATCACGACCGACTTGGAATTCAACACGATGGACTCGGTACGAAAGTACGACAGGTACGACATCCAAGTACGACATTATAAATGGGCGGGGGAAGATGGGGACGATAATCGCACGAAGCCGCAAAGACGGCTCCAAGGCCTTCACTGCCCAGATCGTCATTAAGAAAGGTGGCACGATCGTCCACCGCGAGGCGGAGACATTTGACCGCAAACAAGCGGCCAATGCGTGGATCATTAAGCGCGAGGCTGAGCTCAAACGCCCGGACGGACTTGAACGTAAGGAGGATCCGACACTGGCTGCCGTGATCGAGCGCTACATCAAAGAATTGAGAAATCCGGTTATAGGGTCAAAGGCGCAAATGCTCAAGCGCCATTAAGAACAGTGATCTCGGCGACACCAAATGCAGCGAAATCATCGCCAACACGCTGGTGAAATTCGCACGAGAGCTGACCGAAACCGTCGAGCCACAAACCTGCGGCAATTACTTTTCAAGTCTGTCTAACATCTTCACCGTTGCGAGACCGGCGTGGGGCTATCCGCTCTCCCGGCAGGAGTTCGATGATGCCCTCGTCGTCATCAGGAAACTCGGACTGATCAGAAAAGCCAACGAGCGGAGCCGCCGGCCGACGCTCGAAGAACTCGATCGGTTGATGGAGCACTTCGGTCGAGTTCGTGATAATCGTCCCTCCTCCATCCCGATGCAGAAAATCGTCATGTTCGCGATCTTTTCCACGCGCAGACAAGAAGAGATCACGCTATTGCGATGGGACGATCTGGAAGAGGATCGAATCCTAGTCCGCGACATGAAGCATCCGGGCGATAAGAGAGGAAATAATGTGTATTGCGAGCTGACTCCCGAGGCGGTGGCGATCATTAAATCGATGCCAAGCGACGACGCTCGAATATTTCCCTATTCGACCGATGCGATCAGCGCCGCATTCACTCGCGCCTGCAAGATTCTAGCGATCGAAGATTTGCGATTTCATGATCTTCGACATGAGGGGATTTCACATCTCTTCGAAATGGGGAGCACAATCCCACAAGTCGCCGCCGTTTCAGGTCACCGTAGTTGGACGAGTTCTGAAGCGATACACCCATCTTCGGCAAAGCAAAGACAAATTCGAACATTGGAAATGGAAAAAGACCATTGTTTTTGCGAGCTCGGAATAATTTGATGGGCGCCCCTTTAACCTTTGCTCCGACGACGGGGGGGGTAATTGTCGAGTCCCCAAACAGGTTGATCCTGCGCTCTTCTCGTCGAAACGGTCGCCATGATCCCGGTTTTGCCGGTGCCAGTGGGCATATGCACAAGAGCTGATCGAACGCTGCCCGAGCCGAAATATCCATCGCAGGCGATGACTGCGGAGCGCTGGTGAGGCCAGAGCTAATGAATCAATATCCAGAACGGGCATGTAGACTATCAATCGCAAACAGTTGTCTTAACTTTATGGTGTCAAAGCCCCTATTTACAACCGGTTTCAGTCGCCGCCCGCAGGGCCAACACTATCGCTTCTAATTAGATTGGAACGTTGGGGACTCCCACCGCAACATGGAACGAGCTAGCTGCATTCCGCAGCAAGGCTAAGGAACTGGGTTGTGGATCGATCGCAACTGTGCTCTAGCGGCCTGGGAATGGCTGCAGCGCGGGAGCACCTCTTTGGAGCCTTCGAGGTGAAGCACTACCGGCCGTCCGAGCGGCCTGACAGCGTGCCTGTGGTTCATCCTGACAGGTGAGGAAGCTTCTCCAGTATTTGGGCGAAATGGTCGAGGCCGCCGAGCGGACCGGCGACGCCGAGCTGCTGCTGCAAGCCCAGCTCGCAACGCCCAATTTCGCGAACTATATGCACCGAAGGCCGGGCAAATTTCGGATGTTGCTACAACCCGAGAGGGAACGTCCCGCTAATCGCGGACATCTCGCTGCTTGGCGCAATCGACGCAATGGGTCAGAAGCCGAAGTCACGAGACTTCGAGATGATTTCCGTTTTACCTCCTCAAAGCAGACATTGAAGTAGACTTCGCCGACGTCGGCGATGGGCCATGAAGCGACATCGCACGATTATCTAAACCCTACAACGCGTGGGAACCGGATGGCTTAACGAGCCCGCGCGCTGGAGGGTAAGCTCGGCGGTCGTGCTGATCGTCAAACAACTGCTCGCCCTGAGCCCTTGGCGAGACGCCTCTCGCACTGGGACTCCCTCTTGCTTGTTTGTCAACGCTTAATCTTGAGATTTCCGGCCCGACAAGGCGCACACCTATACGTTCTTGGGGATTGCGCACCAATTCGCTGACCCACCGGTACGATGTGAGTACGACCTCTATATGCTATCTTCACTTTTGAGCCCATTTTCAACAGTAAATAGCGGCACGCCGATATGATCGGTCCCATCATCAAAACTGCAGATTTACGGGTGTCCGCCAATTGCTTCAAAGCGGATTAGTACGATCAAATGCGAACACCTAATATTTTTCGGAAATCTCAAATCGGCAGCTTCTTCGCGGATCGAAAACCAGTGACCTAACAGGTCCGGCTGCGATCACTAGAACTTCACATTCAATCGGGCGACCGTCTTGAAATCATACACGGGATACTGATTGACCATGGGGGCGCTGACCTCAATCGACAAGGTGGCGTTCTTTGTCACATTTTGCCCGACCATGAGATCGAAGGGCAGAAACAACCGCCCGGTCTGACCGGTGATTGGATCTCCGTAGTTGATGCGGATCTCGGGACTTGGATAAAGCGTGACGAACCACTGGCTAGGTAGAGCAATATTCAACGTCGGCGCGAACTGAAGGTTGCTGACATTTCTGGCTCCCGGCACAGCAGTGGTGAAGCTGACGGCGTAGCGCACCAGCCCCGTAAAAAAGCTGCCCGGGCTTATTTCCGGCAACATATATCGCCCACCGACCATCGGAAGCGCTTGCCACGTGCCGCTGGTCAAGCCGTCCGTCCCGGTCGGACCGATAATCCGAAGGCCGGCGCCTGCGGCCCATCGCGAATTTATTGTCTTGATCAGCGCCGCTTGGATGTCCGCGTCGCCAAGTCCATAAACATAGTTTCCCGCTGGGTTGACCGACGTGATCGCATCCTTGGTGGTAAAGGGCAGATCGCCCCGCAAGGCGAATGTCCATTGCGGCGCGAAATCTATCTTCACATCCGATCTAAGGATCGCTGAATTAGTTGTTACCTTGCGGATCGTTCCCGGCACGCTGCCGCTACCAGGCGCCGTTTGGTACAGGTAGCGCAGCTGAACGAGCGTCTCGGGACGGGTAAAATCCTCGCCATTATTATCGATGGAACCGCCCGTGTTGACGGATTGTTGGGCATCGGCACCCTGTTGGGCGGCGACTTTGCTGGCAAAGGATATGCAAACGGCACCGACCAGCGCTACGCAGAACGCAAACTGGAAAGATCGCCCCACCCTAATATCACTTGCGGCTACTTGACGACCTCAGCGTCGAAGAATGTGGATTCTGAACCTCGCATTTGCGGCCAGGCGAGCGCCAGCAGGGCAAGTAAAGATGGGCGCCTCATCTCAGTGCTTCGACTATTCTATAAATGCCGCAATTACTCCCGCGCTGATAATTAGCGAGCGTTCTGTTGAATCGCGCTCATAAGCGTTTCGTATCTATTTTGCTTCTTTCTGCAGTAGGCGGTAACGACTTTGGTGTTGTAATCGACGTAGCGAAAATCAATCACCGATAGATTTTTCGCCGCACCGAAATAGCCTCTCATCCACCAAGCGATGAGTTTCTGCTGCTCTGGCGCAGCATCAAAATATTGTTGGCACGTGATCAGCGACATGTCGAGGATGGTTTGGGCCCTGGCCGGCAACGCGGAAACCGCCATCAGCAGCGCGGCAGCGAGAATTACTCTTGAGCGCATCGGACATCTCCCGGTTTTCAAGGCCTACTTTTGCGTGGCGCGCTGCAGTGCGGCCATCACTGTATCGGCCGGGTTGGCCACACAATACGCCCGCACGTTGGCGACGTTTCGCTCGTAAGCCTGCAGGTTGATCCAGACGTAGCCCTGTTTTTGATTGAACCAGCCGCTCATCCACGCGGCGAAGTTCGCGGCCTGATCGGGCGGCATGGCCAGATATTGCGCACAGGTCACCAGGTTCGTGTCGATTTTTATCTGCGCTTGGGCGATGCCAGGCACCACCAGACCTACCAAGACCAGACCGTAAGCTAATGCTTTCATTTAGTTTCTCCGGAATCTGCGCGAACCACCAGCCGACGCACGCGTCCCGCGAGCCAGATGGGCGAAAGGCGGCGAGGCGACATCATTTTAATAACTTTGAACCGGCCGCCCTCACTGCGATATTGGACCACGGTCCAATGTTCACGCGGGCCATGTTTTGCTGAAAAAATGGCGTGTGTCTTCGCAGCCAGAAAAGCTGCGGGCCCCGACCTTGCGAATGGGCGCCCGGTAACTTCTACTGACGCAAGAGTTCGGATCTGACTTCGGAGAGGGCACAGCGTGCTGGCAGATCAAGCCCACGCCGTCGTTGATCAGCTGGCCAAACTCCTCGAACTCGCCGGGGTGGCAATTATCCTTGGCGGCATCGTCTTGGCCACGGCGACTTTCATCCGTAGCGGCTTACGCGCAGGCCACTGGCGATCGGTATATCCGCGTTACCGTTCCGACATCGGGCGTGGCATCTTGCTCGGACTCGAACTGCTCGTCGGCGCCGACATTATTTCAACCATTACTGCACCGCTTACGTTTGATAGTGTCGGGCTGCTGGCGGCATTGGTGGCAATCCGGACTTTCTTGAGTTTCTCACTGGAAACGGAAATTGAAGGCTGCTGGCCCTGGCAGCGAGCAAACATGAGCAACAGGTCTTTGGAAAGTGGCGACTTCCCGCCGTTGAGGAAACGCGGGTAATTGACGGGCGAACAACCGGCGGCGAAGCGCCACGCCAATCCGAACACTTTTCTTTCGATGCAGTCATTTGCTCTGGCGACGAACGCATGCTGAGATTGATCGAGTTGGCGAGTAAGAAGTTTCGTCGCGGGACCACTGAAATCATCGAGGCCCCCAAGCGGATGAAGCTATTGGCCAAAGTGGTTGTCTTGCTCGGCATTTCGCTCATGATAGTCGGCGTGGCCTGGCGCGGGATCAGCATCGAAAATATTGAACGGATCTGGGATAACCTGCTCGCGCGCCCCACCGGACCCCTCAAGTTTCGGTTCATCTTGCAACCATCAATGGCCGCAATCATCGCGATCCGCGAAGGACTTTACGATGCACGCAAGAGCCGTTCGCCGTTCGCGTGGACCATTTTAACAAACGCCAACGAGCGCGCCGGAAGACTGCGTGAGGGAATAAACGCGACCTCGAAGATTCTGCTGCTCGGCCTGGCGATAGATACGATCTATCAGATCATCGTCTTCAAAACATTCTATCCATATGAGGCGCTCATCATTGCTGTGCTTCTGGCGCTCCTGCCGTACGTGGTGATTTGCAGCTTGACCTTGCGCATCGCGCGCAAATATCACCCCAATCGCGACGGAGCGAACGCGGCACCAAACAGCTGACTATCAGTGTTGAGCCCCGCCGCCTGCGTCCTGGATTTGCGCCAGCACTGCGTCGAGATTGAACGACGCCGGTTTCTGACGCGGCGGATATTTGACGAAGCCTTCGATTTGCTGCGCCACGAGGGCTTGCATCCCGTACAGTAAATATGCGTGCGAAATGACCCAGTCCCAGTAGGTATTCGAGTTTTCGTCCGCTCGCTCGAACGGATCGCGGCGCAGATTGAACATTTTTGGCGCCCTCAGCTTCACGAAAGGCTCGAACCAGCATAACAATTGCTTGGCTCGCTGTTCCATGAGCACCATTTTCCAGTCACCCATGCGAAGAGCAATAAGGTCGCCATCATCGCTAAAATAGAAGAAGTATTTCCTGGGCCCTTCCTTGGCCTGCCCGGTGATGTACGGCAAAAGATTCAAGCCGTCGATGTGGACTTTGTAAGTCTTGCTTCCGATTTTGTGGCCACCGAGCAGCTTTTCAGAGATATTAGGCTCGCCCGCGGCAGCCAGAAGGGTCGGGAGCCAGTCCTGGTGTGATGCGATGTCGTTGAAGACCGAGCCCGCTTCGATTTGGCCCGGCCAGCGAACGAAGATCGGGACGCGCCAGCCGCCTTCCCAATTCGTGTTCTTTTCACTGCGGAACGGAGTAATCCCGGCATCAGGCCAGCTGTTGTAATGCGGTCCGTTGTCCGTGGAGTACATGACGATCGTATCATCGGCGATTCCGAGTTCGTCGAGCTTGGCTAGCATCCTGCCGATGTTTTCGTCGTGAGCGACCATGACATCGTTATAGTCTCCTTGGCCGCTTTTGCCTTTGTGCTTCGCTGCGCAGTGCGTTCGGAAATGCATCGCGGTCGTGTTGTACCAAAGAAAAAACGGCTTTCCTTCTTTGTTGGCCTTGTCAATAAAGGACAGTGCGTGCTCGGTGGTCTCTTCATCGACCGTTTCCATCCGCTTTATTGTCAGTGGGCCCGTGTCCTCAATCTTCTGTCCACCTTTGCCATCCGCCCAGCAGTGAAGGACACCTCGAGGCCCGAAACGCTTTTTGAAGGCGGGATCTTTTGGATAGTCGGCCTGTTCAGGCTCTTCTTCGGCATTGAGGTGATACAAATTGCCGAAGAATTCGTCGAAACCGTGCATCGTCGGCAAAAACTCGTCCTTATCGCCCAAGTGATTTTTGCCGAATTGGCCCGTGGCGTAGCCCAGCGGCTTAAGAAGTTCTGCAATAGTGGGGTCGTCGGCTCGAATGCCAACGTCGGCGCCGGGCATTCCGACCTTAGTGAGGCCTGTGCGGATTGGATTTTGGCCGGTGATGAATGCCGCACGCCCGGCGGTGCAGCTTTGCTGACCGTAATAGTCGGTAAACGTAGCGCCTTCATTGCCGATGCGGTCGATATTTGGAGTGCGATACCCCATTTGCCCGCGGCTGTTGTAGCTTATATTCCACCAGCCAATATCGTCACCCCAGAGGATGAGGATGTTCGGCTTGCCTCCCTTGGTCATTTCAATCTCCTTTTTTGCTCATTGATGCCAAATTGATCGCGATTCTGGAACCCAAAATCGCTAAACCTGACGGAGCAACACGGCGAAGAACGCAAACAACCCGATGCAGGTGAGGAGAATCGCGATTGCGATAACGGGCGAATGCATCTGCTCGCGTGTCGCACCATTTCTCATGCCGGCAATAGCGGAGAACGGGCGCCCCACATGTAGTGAACGACCCAGCGGTACTGCCAAATCGAAATGATGAGTGCCAGTATGCCGCTGGCGATCAGAGCCAACCCCAGGTATTGCGGCGCTTGCGGGTACGTGGCAGCTCTGCTGCCGGCCATTTGTTCGAAGCGTTCAAAAAACTGTACGATCGCGAAGCCAAAACCGATCAATGAAACCGCTGTCCGTATCCACGACATCATTGTTCGTTCCAGGCTCAATCGGGTGCGGAGCCAGCCGAAGTGGCTGTCGGACGTCATCCTCACCTCAAATCGTTCCGGACCTGTCTCCGCACTTGTCATATGATTTGCCTGTCAGGTCGTTTCGCGATCGCTCTATTCGAACGCGAAAATTCGTTTCCAGTCGTTCTTCATGCTGATGACGCTCCAACCGTCCTTTTTGGCCTCCTCGTCGAGCGCCGGGGTGAAAGATCCGATCTTGCTGGCGGGCAAACCGCGCGCCGGGCCGTATGCGTACTCACGCGTAGCGTCGTCGTGCAGTACGAGCATCATGAGCCGAGCGCCGTCACCAGCCCCGGTATATTCCAGCATCTCGCGGTCGCCGACCGAGTTGCCGAACGCCGCCCGTGGCCGCCGTCCGATCATCAAATGAATGCCCTCGGGCTTGCCGGCATTGTCGTTGTTTAAAAGTAACTTCGGCTCCTTGGTCAGAAACGGCCTGCCATCCTTGTCGTAGCCGAACTTGGTGCCGCCCATGGTGCCGACTACCTGCTCGGGCGGAATGCCGTACACACGCTGCGAATAGACACGGACGAAATCCTGGCCGCCGCCAGTCACTATGTAGGTGTCGATCCACCGCACGCAGATACTGCAGGACCTCTGTCATAGGCTGATAGACGAGCTCGGTGTAGGGTCGTCCAGCGCGGATTTCGGGAAACCTCCAGCCATTTCTTAACTTCCGCTTCGAAGTGTCCACCGGCATACCGGTCAATGTCGCCACCAGAACCTCTTCGAGGTCGCGCAATGAAAGCTTTGCGATAGCCGCCTGGTCGCGGGAGAGGACCGTTTTGAACGGCTCAACATTCTTCAGCCCAGGCATTTGCGCGACCACCGTCGGAACGCGGTCGAAGCAGTAGAGCAGCTGCGAATAAATCAGCTGCTCAACCCAAAGCGTACCGTCTTGGTCGAAAGTGGCGATTCGATCTTCGAGCGGGACGAATTGCGGGCTTCGCCGATCGGTTGTCGCACGCACGAAGTCCAGGATCGCCTTTTTGGCCGCACCATCATTCCAGGAGGCGAGCGGTGAGTCCGACGTCGTTTGTGCTCGAGCAGGAACGAAGGAAGTATTGAGGGCAGAATAGGCAGCAAGACGAGGGTGGAGGTCAGCGCGGACGGTCAATTGCGGGTAGCAGCTCGTCGAACGGCATCGCTTTCTCCCGAATACTAGGGTCGCATCCACGATTTGCCGGCGCGCCCTCACGGCGCCAGCGTGAACGCTTTTAGTTCCTTTCGGGCCGTACCAAAGGTGCCAAGCTGATAGACCGATGCGCCCGCCGGAGAGAACATGAACGCTGGGAATGGCTCCGCCAGCATCTTGTTCAAGTAGGTCTCCATTCCGACCCCGATGGTGACGTGGGGATTGAAATGTTTCCCTGCCGCGATCATGGTGAAACTGCTCACGTACTCGACCAGCTCTTCCTGTATGTCGCGGCCATCCTCGTCGCTGAAGAACGCCGCCGGCGTTCCTGTCTTCGCCGTGTAGGGCGTGATGGCCGTGATCAGTTTATCTTGCAAACGGTGCAGGTCGTCAGTCGGCTCAACGACGATTTCCGCGACGCCAAACGGCGCCGCCGGGATGTAATAATACTTGAATGCCTTTAGCGTCCACGCTGTGGGTTTCACTTTCACGAAGACTGCGTCCGCCGCCGCGAATACCTTTTCGAGATCATCCGTGCGGACGAACTGCTGCAACATGGTGACGTGCGGGTGGTGCGTCGCATCCAGCGCAAAGCCCTCCGGAAAGGATTTGAGTAGGCGAGCGTTGTCGGCCATCGCATGCTGAATCATCGTCTGGTCGGGTTCGAGTGCGATGTCTACTGCTGTCACCGGATTTTGTTGCACAGTAGCCCCTTGAGCAAATTGAAATTGCGAAACCAGTCCGAAGACGACGGCGGTAATGAACCGTGCATGCAAATGTTGCGGGCGAACTAAAAACAAACGTAACTTTGCCTCCTGGGCAACGGCACCGGCCAACAATCCCTGACATAGCCTTCGGCCAATACTGCGTTGCCGATCAACGTATTTCATTGCGTCCTCCGCGGGGCCATTCGATGGAGAAGACCGATATTGCTCCGCCGCACTTTGGTCATTGCCCGCAGTCGCCGCGCGATCAAGATGCTTTCGGAAGCCCACGCAGTCGCTTTGGCGCGAATTCAGCTACTGCCCTTCGTGCAGCTTCATCATCTGCTCGACCTTTTCCTTCACTTGAGCGAGGTTGAACGAGGCAGGATCCTGCATTGGCGGATATTCGATGGCAGACGCCGCCGCAGTGGCGACAACTTTCTGGACGACGACGAAGCGCCAGAACTCGCGCGCGATGAAGTCGTTCATTAGCCGCCGCCCTGTCGTTGAGTGGTTTCGCCGCGAATCGAAGAGGTGCGCTCGAAGGATCCTGACGCAGGTTGACGATGGCCGGCATGTCGGTTTCGATCTTCTCGCCCGGCCAGCCCCATGGCTGTTGCAGGAACTGGAACTTGAAATCGTCTATCCGGATGGCCCCGAGTTGCGGACCGCCGAAGTAGAAGATTTCATGCCGATTTGGAGGGGCCCTTGCCGGGCAGCATGTCCGTTTGATCGTAGCCATCGAGATGGTTTTTGTAGGTGCGGTCGCCGAGTTGCACGCCCTTGAGCAGCTGCTTGGTGATGTCGGGATTGCCGGCAGCAGCCAGCAGCGTGGGGAACCAGTCGAGGCCGGAGAAGATTCCGTTCTCAACCGAGCCGGGCTTGATCTTGCCCGGGCCAGCGAATGATTGCACGGGACGCGGAAGCCGCCTTCATACATGGTGCCCTTGGTGGCCTGAACGGCGTCATGCCGCCATCGGGCCATGTGAACACTTCGGCGCCATTGTCCGTGGTGAAGATCACGATGGTGTTGTCTGTCTTCGCCGATCTCCTCGATGTGCTGCAGGATCTGGCCGATGCTTTCATCCATCTGCGCCATGCCGGCTTCTTCGACATTGTAGTATTGCCGCTGCCGCGTTCATCATCGCCTGGTACTTCGGAGGAAGGTAGGTGAAGACGTGCATGCGGGTGGTGTTGTGCCAGATGAAGAACGGCTTGCCGTCTTGCCTTCGCCTTATCCATGAATCCTTTCGTCTTGCCGACTAACACGTCGTCGAAAGTTTCCATGTCGTACTTGGCGGCGCGACCCATCTGCCAGTTCTGCATGATCCTTCATGTTGGGGAACGGCGCGAGCGGGCCTTCATCGACAATTTTCTGCTTGCCAACGTCGCCCCATCGCGGCTCTACGGTTGTGATCGTCGTTGTCCGTGGCCGTGCAATGGACGATATTTCGCGGGCCGGTCTTATCGATCCAGTCCTGCGGATAGTCGAACCAGTAAGGATCGGACATGGCATCGAGGTGATAGAGATAGCCGAAAATTCGTCGAAGCCGTGGAGGCGGCAGGTACTTATTCAGGTCACCGAGATGGTTCTTACCGTATTGCCCGGTCTCGTATCCCTGGACCTTGAGCGCGCTGGCGATGGTGGCAGCCTGCATCGGGCAGACCGACATCAGCGCCCGCCTGGCCTACAGTCGTCAAGCCGGTGCGGATGGGCATTTCGCCGGTGATGAAGTTGGCGCGGCCTGCCGTGCAGCTGGCCTCAGCGTAATAGTCGGTGAACATCATGCCTTCGGCGGCCAGCTTTCGAGGTTCGGCGTTTTGCCGGCCATGATGCCGCGGTGATAGGCGCCGATGTTGAACCAGCCGACGTCGTCACCCATGATGACGATGATGTTCGGTTTCTTCCCCGACGATTGCGCCTGTGCGACAGTCGTTTCAACCGTCGCTGCGGCTCATCCCAACGCCGACGCTGCAGCGAGCGTCGTCCCTGCCAGCAGAATATTGCGGCGATTTAGTTTTGTCTTCGAGTTGGGATCTTGACTGAAGATCGTTGCCGGGCATTTGTCTCTCCTGCTTCGACGAGGACCCGAAGCCGGCTGCGGCCGTC
>CAWJUQ010000005.1:0-202868 GCA_963846055.1 uncultured Alphaproteobacteria bacterium | reverse complement strand
GGCGCGGTCTGGATTTGCGGCGTGCGTCGGGCTCGGCTATTTTCGCAAACCGCTGGCCATACCTCGGATAATTCGCCAGTCGCACTTCCAGGTCGCACGCGGTTGGCCGTTTTTGCGGGTCCGCGTGCATCGCCGCCACGACGATCCTCGCAATCCGCATTTGTCCAGTGGAGATCAGCAAGGCCCGCAGACGGCCAACGCCCGGCGCAAGCGTCCCGGATTCACACCCAGCGCCGCATTGCCAAGCTGGCGCCGAGAGCAAAGATATCGTTGGCGAACGCAGCCGGCGCGCTGGCGTGCTCTGGCGACATGTGGCCCGCGGTGCCGCCGTTCGGAGCGTCCGTCGCGCCGGCAAAAGCCGCCAATTCGAAATCGAGCAAATAAACCTCGTCGCCTGCGAGGATGGCGTTAGACAATTTCAGGTCGCGGTAACGACGCCGAGCCGGTGCAGTTCCGCGACGGCGGCGGTGAGGCCCTTAAACGCGCGACCGATTTCGGCGCGCCGCAGTTCGTGCAGCGGTGTGCCGTCGATGTCTTCAACGGCGATCGCGGCGTCGGCTGAAGCAACGAGCTTTGGACTCCTGAAGCCGCGAGCCGTCAGGAACTTCAGGAAGCGGCTCTCGTTTTGCAGTCGGTTTCGGCAATCGGCGCCAGCCGCGTCCTCGCCGACGCCGCGTCTGACGCTCTTGATCACGCAGGTCTTCGCGAAATCTTCGCCGGTGGCGAGGAAGGTCTCACCCTTCGGCGCCGACTGCAGCGTTCCAAGCAAAAGGTAGCGGCGGCCGCACAGCTTCAGCTCCCGTTGCGGTGTCGTTTGCACTGGCTGCGCGCTCTCAATTGGAGAGCGCGCCCACGGCGGCTGCAGTCCACCAAGCCGGCGCTCGTCGGGAACAAATGCGCCATCGGGACGGCGCACGGCGCCATGAAAAATCCCGCGCGCATCGACAACGGCCGCCGCCGATGTGAACGCGCCAAAGCGAATGTAGATGGCACTGTCCGGCCGCAGCCGGAGATCGGTCAGAATTTCCGGCGCCTGATCCGACTGCCACACCTGGTCGAGCTGGCCAGCCAGTCCCGCGACTTCGCCGTCGTTGCCTGGATAGGCGGTGACGATCTTGCCGATGAGCGTCCTGCCGGCGCGACCGGAATTGATGGCGACGGCGTCATCAATGGAGGCCGGCACCTTGAAAGCGCAGCCGCTGGCAAGCAGCGCCGGTACCACGGCGGCGAACAGGCGCGGGGCGTCCCGGATTGAGGAGGCAATATGAATTTTCCATCCTTGAGCCCGCAAGCGCCGCCGGGTGGAAGCGAATAGCGTCCAGTTTACCGCCTCATCGCGGATCTCAACGACGCGCCAGATGCCGCCAAGATGAGTGCGGATTTCAAGAAGCGATTGGCGGTAGTGCCCGCGGAAGGCTGCGGCGTGGCGCATCATGTCGTCGCATCGACGCTATCCCGCCATGCTCAGCGACTGCGGACAAGTGTCAGTGGCGCCTTCGCACCACATATCGTGCGCCGCGATGATCTCCGGCAGGCTTAAACCGCCGCGTTCCGCCAGCACGCGAATGTGATTTTGCGAGATCTGCTTGCGGATCTCCGGATCTCTCTCCATGTCCGCGCGGATTTTTTTCACCGCATTGCGTATCTTGGTTTGCGTTTTGGCGTCCATGTGATTCCTCCATCTCGCGTGCGTCATCCGAGGTTGCGGTGCTCAGGGCGTGGTTGCCACGGTTTTGGTGCTGGGGATTTCGTCCGCGTCCCGGTTCAAGTTCAAAAGATCGTTCAGGATTGCCAGTATGGTCATTGTCGAGTTGCCGGTTGCGGCCTCGCGCACGAAATACGATCGGCCGCGGTAGTCGGTGTGGAAACGCGCCCCGTCAACCGGATGATCGTAAATGTGGAAAGCTATCGGTGGTTGCGCGGCATTCAGAAGGCCGCCGAGGTAATCGAACACCGCCTCAACCGAGCGGATATAAATCACGTACCGATAAGCATCGGCCGATGGCCCGCCGCAATTGTCGTTTGATTTCGGCACCGGCGCTTTGACCGGATCCTTGGTGGCGCCAGGCGATGCGAGGCCGACCGCGATGTATCCGTGGTGCGGTGCGGCCGCGACACACAGCACGTATTTCACGCTCGACTTCGAGAGCTCATAGACCTCGCCGGATTTCTTCACGTCGATGTTGGCGGCGTCGCTTTGCACCAGGCTGGCGACGACATTGTTCTGTTTGACGAAAAGCTCGGCCGGTATCGGCGGCCCAACGTCGTCTTTTTCAGGAAGCTCGCCCATTTTGGGCGCGAAGCCCCTGGTGCCGGTCCACGAAGCGACCAGTTCAGCCACGCATGAGGTGCCATTCGCCTGGATTTCTGCCGTACACGTAGGGCAAGAGCGTTGTTGGACTTGCGATAGCGCTCAACGCGGCTGACGAGGAGGTTAAGAAGCACGTTGGCGTCGACGTGCCGTTGAATGAAATACGCAAAGACTTTTACGTCGATGCCTTCCAGCATGCCTTCGGCGAATTTCTTAGTGTTCAGCGGCGCGACGTCGAAGCCAGGCTGGCTGCTGACGGCGAGCGGCCCGGCCTGGGCCGCGGCTCCGGCGCTCGCGGGAAACATTGGCCCGTAAGGCACCGTGGTTTGCGCCTGCAAACTCAATTGCACCGCGCCGCGAATTTGCGACAAGTCTGAGAAATAAAGCGGCGCACCGTCCCGTGCGCGCAGAATGTTGGTAACCAGCACGCCGTTGGTGACCGTCTCGACCGTTGTGTTGTAGTCGAGCGTGCTTTCGGCGATTACCGGCCCGAGCGAGCAGCCGGCCAGCAGCGACATAATAGTCGGCACGAAAACAGAGGATGTCCTGCGGCAAGCGCCGCAGTTCTTGTGAGAACGCCATCGCCAGTGTCGGCGTTCGCGGACCCGCGAAAAGCCGTGCATCGTCCTGCTCCCCAGCAGGGATGCCAGTTTAAGTTGTAATTTTCAATAATACAACAGATTCGATTTTTATCGCAGGGAACCGTAAGCCGCAGGCAGGATCCGCGCAAGGCGCTGCGCCCATTCGCGCTGGCCGTTTTCTTCCACGATCAAATCCTGACGGATTTCGATAAGCGCATGGGGAGTGTTGCGGCGCTCGCCGTGCACGGGAATGGTGTAGTCGGTGTCGTCGCTGACAAAATAAGGTTGGTTGTCGCCAACGTTCAGTCCGGCTTCGGCGCGCAGCAGCGCGAGCAGCGCATGCGCAAGCTTCGGATCGCGATGATAAAGTAGTGCCGCGTGCCACGGCCGCTCGAGGGATTTGAACACCGGCGTAAAACTGTGCAGCGCGATCAGCGCCGTCGGTGTCTCCGCTTGCCGGCGTCGCTCGAGCGCAGCAGCGATCGCGTCGTGATAGGGCCGGAAAATTTCGCGCTCCCGCGCGGCCCGCTCGGCTGCGCTCAGGCCGACGTTGCCCGGGATTGGCGTGAGCTCGCTGATTTCTGGAATCGACGTCATAGCGCTTGGCGGCCTGTTGCAGTCGATCACAAGCCGAGAATAATTTTGTTGAATAAGTGGGGCGTCGAGCGTGTCCGCCAGAATCCGACTCACATTCGCGATGCCGATGTCGAGCGCGATATGACGCTGCGCTTCTGCTGTCGAGATGCCGAGCCGGCCGAGCGTCCGCGGAAAGATATTGCCGGCGTGGTCGGCGACGAGAAGAAAAGGTGATTGGCCGCCGCCGTTATAAAGCGCGACCGGCGCGGGATCGCCGGCGGTGAGTAGCGTTTGTGGCGCATCGTTCATCGTAGGTCCCGCTCCGTGCCGCCCGCGAAGTCCCTGTTGGTTCCAGCTTGCATGCGCATTCGAACAAAGAGAATGGCGATGAGGTAAACGAGACGTATGTTCGCCGGGCGCCGCATTTCAGCGCTTAGTACGAAAAGGGCGGATTGGCCAACATCTACAAGGGCAAACGCGGGAAATTGCCCGCAAAATACCCGCCCGCATCGCAGTGCACGCGGCGTGCCCTTATAGGCCGATCCCCGGTTGTAAATACCGAATTATGACTCTGCCGCTAAGCTCCGGTTTTTAGATTTGGGGCGATTGTGCGCATCGTTGTAGTCGATCCAAGCCGGACGATCTTGAAAGCCGTATCCCGGCTTCTTGAAGACGACGGCCACGTGGTGAGCGTCTTCAGCGAGGGCCGCGAGGCGCTCGACTTCATCAAATCGGCGCCGGATGTCAGCGTCCTGATGACCAGCGCCGAACTTGCCGCCATGTCCGGTCTCGAACTTTGCTGGGAAGCGCGGCTGCTCTCCGGCCGCGACCGGGCGCTCTACATTATCTTGATGTCCTCGAATGCCGAACAGAGCGCCGTGGTCAACGCGCTCGACAGCGGCGCCGACGAGTTCATCAGAAAGCCGCCGGCCAGCGAGGAGCTTTATGCACGGTTGCGTACTGCCGAGCGGCTGTTGGGCCAGCAGCGCGAGATGATCGTGCTCGCCAATCTGGATTCGCTCACCGGTGCGTTCAATCGCCGTGCGTTCTTCGAGAAGACCGGCGATCTCGCCGAGGCCGGCCGTTGCTTCGCCGCGGTAATGTTCGACATCGATCATTTCAAGGACGTCAACGACAATTACGGGCATGACGTCGGCGATCGGGTTCTAAGCGTCATCGGCGGCGAGGCCCGCAAGAACAAGGCGATTTTCGGCCGTCTCGGCGGCGAGGAATTCGCGGTCGTGCTCGAGGGATCGAGCCTCGACGCCGCGACGCGGTACGCCGAAGAGGTGCGCGAGCAGCTTGCCGCGCTGTCGTTCGAGAGCGACGGTCAATCGTTCTCAATCACCGCAAGCTTCGGAGTCGCCGAGCGAGCCGCGCAGGAGAGCATCGACCTTTTGCTCAAGCGCGCCGACGCCGCGCTTTATCAGGCCAAGCGCGCTGGACGCAATCGCGTGGTCGCGGCTCCCGCGGAAACAGGCGAACACGAGGCGCAGTGGTCGAATTTGCTGCGCGGCGGAAGGCGAGGCAAAGGCGACTCGCAGGCGTCCTCGATGCCGCGATCCGCACCAAATATCGGAACCGCGAGCGGCGGCGCGCAGTCGCAGACGGACCCAACCGCGACCGAGGTTGTGCCGGCTCCGGCCGTTGCCCGCGCGTTCGTGCTGGGCGACGAGCTGCGAATTGCGGTGATGATCGGCAAGGTTTTGGAGGCTGGTGGGTTGGCGCCGCGGACCTTCACACATGTCCAGGAGTTTCTGACCGCACTAAAAGGCGACGCGCCGGAGCTTCTCGTAGTCGATCTCTCGCTCGGCGAATCGAACGTGGTCGAGATGATCCATCGGCTGGAAGCCTGCGGCTACCGCGGCAAACTTCTGTTGATCAGCGGTCGCGACGAAACCACGCTGTTGGAGATCGCACAGATTAGCGCCAACCACGGACTTTCGACGTTGCTGCCGCTAAAGAAGCCGTTCCGGCCAGCCGACGTGAGGCAGCGTTTCCAGTCGGGACAAACGGTGTCCGCGGCCGAGTCGGGTCTGCCGCCGCTGGAGAGCGTGGGATTACCGGCGCGGTTTGCCGATCGGTTCTATCGAACGGCGTCTTGAGGGCAGCGGCGGCTCGCTTGCCGCCGCCGCAACCTCGCAAATCATACTGAATTTATCCGATGAGCGGCCGTGGCTGCTCAGCCGCCATTTGAGCCGTGGTAGTCGGAGCTTCCTTCCGGAAACGAGAGCGATTGCGGGGCGGTGACGGCCCTGGGTGCGACCGGCGGCGTCGGAATCGGGCGGCTCACTTGCGTCGTAGCCCGGTAATAAGTTCTCGCCTCTTCGATTCCTCGTTCGGCGTGCGCGGCCGAAACGAGCGATGACGCAACGACGAAGGCGGCGAGCAGTGCGCGGCTGCGGATACGAAAGAGAGACATCTGCATTCTCCTGGTTTAATCGTGACCTTGATCACGGCGCCGCGAAGGGTCTTCGGCGGCTTCAGGAGACGAGACTGGCAAGTCCGGCGTTTATTCCCGAGCGGCGATCACGGATGCTTGAAGCGAAAGGTCCGCGAATTTCGCTTCCGGCGGGCCGCCTGCGGAACAACGCTTCCGAACTTGGTCGGGTAAAATGGCCCGGGAAATGCATGCCGAAGGCGTTATGCGTTATGGTGGCCGGGTGACGCTTTTCTTCGACGATAAAGGTGCGAGCGCGCTTGTTGCGGTGACGCAGGCGGAAACCGATGCCGCGCGCCGAGGGGCTGTTTGATGAAGATTCGCGCCGGCTACAAAATCTCCTATCAGTGTCCGCAGCCGACGCCGATGATCCTGATGCTCAGCGTGCACCCCTCGCGTGCGGGCGATCTTGTCATCCCCGACCGGCTCCATCTTGCGCCGGAAGTTGCAGCCAACGCTTATCGCGACGGCTTTGGCAATGTCTGCCACGTGGTCCACGCGCCCGCCGGACTCTTGACGCTATCGGCGGACTTTCTGATCAACGACAGCGGCAAGCCGGATGATGTGGCGCCCGAGGCCATCCAGCATCCGCTGGAAAAGCTCCCCGTCGACACGCTGGTTTATCTGCTCGGCAGCCGCTACTGCGAGACCGACCGTTTCATCCAATTAGCGTGGGCGAAATTCGGTCACGTGGCCAAGGGCTGGCCGCTGGTGCAGGCGATCTGCGATTACGTCCACGCTCACATCGAGTTTGGCTACGCGCATGCGAGCCCGACCAAGACCGCCTGGCAGACGCACGAGGAGGCCCGGGGCGTGTGCCGGGACTTCGCGCACCTCGCGGTTACGCTGTGCCGCTGCATGAATATTCCGGCGCGTTATTGCACCGGCTATCTCGGCGACATCGGGGTGCCGCCGGAGGACACGCCGATGGATTTTTCCGCCTGGTTTGAAGTCTATCTTGGCGATCGCTGGTACACGTTCGACGCGCGCCACAACGTTCCGCGCATCGGCCGTATTCTGATGGCGCGAGGCCGCGACGCCACCGACGTCGCCATCACCACCTCGTTCGGCCCGAATACACTAGCGCGGCTTTGCAGTCCATACCGACGAAGTGCCGGAAACCGCAGCCGCTGCGCGGTGAACGCGGCCGGCCGCGCGGCTTGATCTTGCATTTTGAATCCGGCAAGTGAACGTGATCCCCCGTATTCCCGACGTGCCGGGAGGCATGGCTTGGAGCAGGCGTTTCGCAACGGAATGGCCGCGCTGCAAATCGGCGCGATTGCCGCATTGTTGACTGTGCCGCCTGCCGGCAACGCGCAGGCCGGCGATGCCGCCGCGACAGTGGCTTTCATTCGCCACGGAGAAAAGCCGCCGGCAGGACTGGGCCAGCTCGATTGCCAGGGCCTCAATCGCGCGCTTGCGTTGCCCGCGGTCATCGAGCGGATGTTCGGCAAGCCCGACGCGATCTTCGTTCCTGACCCCTCCGGCAAGAATGACGACGGCGGGATTGCCTTCGACTACGTAAGGCCGCTCGCGACCGTCGAGCCGGCCGCCATAGCCTTCGGGCTGCCGGTGAATGCCAGCATCAGATTTACGCAACGCCGCGCGCTGAACGCGGCGCTGGAAAAGGCGCTGACCAAGGGCGGCGCGAAGTTCGTCCTCGTCGCCTGGGAGCACAAGGTCATCGCGCCGTCAGTGAAGGCGCTGCTGGCGGCGCATGGCGGCGATCCGGCCGCAGTGCCGGATTGGAACGGCACCGACTTTGACAGCATGTATGTCGTCACCCTTGGCGCGAACGGCGGCAAGGCGAATTTCGAGATCAAGCACGAAGGGCTCGATGGACAGCCCAAGACCTGTCCCCAGTAAAGCTCTTCGGAGCAAGCGGCGCCTCGCGGCGTCTTTATGCTATAACACGGGGCAAAATTTCCCCGGTCCCGTAGCTCAGCTGGATAGAGCAGCGGTTTCCTAAACCGAAGGTCGCAAGTTCGAGTCTTGCCGGGACCGCCAAACATCACTTCCCATTTACCGGCGCGCCATAGAATAACTTGGTTTGACGGCATGGAGGCAAAATGAAACGCAGCACGCTCATTATTGCGCTGGTCGCCGCAGCCGCTTGGCCGTCGCTGGCGTTCGCGCAGGCCTCAGGGGCCGCGCAGCAGCACAAGGTGTCGCTCACTCGCGTGCAACAGTCAGAGATCTGGCGCGCGTTGGGAAAAGAAGCCGGAAAAGCGCAAGAGCCTTCGGGCCTGAGTGTGGGCGAGGCCATTCCCGACACCATGAACGTGTTGCCGTTCAGTCATCACCTGCGCAACCGCATCCGGACCATTGGGCATTATCGGTACGCGCTGCTGCACAACCAGGTGCTGATCGTCGATCCCGAAACCAAAAAGATCATTTCGATTGTTGGACGATAGGGAGCTGGTGACTAGCGTCACGGCGGCCGTCGTAAAAAGCGCGCGGGATTTGCCCCGGCGCGCCGCGTAAAAATAATCTTTAGCTCAGCGACGCATGCACAGCGCAATCGCCGGCCCCGACGCGCCGATGCATGACGCCGACGTAGCTTCGTCGCCCTGCTCAATGTGAACGGTGCCGCCCGGGCACGTTACGGACACGAGCCTTTCACCGGGGCCGCAAATAAGTTCGCAGCGGGCGCCGCATGCCGGTTCGCTGAGTGCGCGCAAGCCGCTTGTGCCGGCAGGGCCGGGTGGGCCGGCCGGACCCGCCGGTCCGGCTGGACCGATGCCGCCGCCCGCACCGTCGGGGCCGCCCGGACCCGGCGGCCCTGGCGGACCTTGAGGCCCCGCTGCGCCCTGCGGTCCCGGCGGCCCTTGTTGTCCTTGAGCGCCCGGCGGTCCCTGGTCGCCCTTTTGACCTTGCGGTCCTGGCGAACACGCGCAAAGCAAACAAGCTGCAATGAGAGTGCAAATGGCGAGTGGCTTACGCATGGCTCGTGTCAGTCTTGCAAACGAAACCGTCACTGAACGCGGTATTGGACGCGCAAGTTCCGGGGATCGATAAGATCGCGCCGCAGTCTAATGCAGATGCCTGAGCTTGTCAGGATTTCGAACGACATAAATGGCGGCGATCTTGCCGTTCTCGATATCGAGCGCGGTCGTCTGTAGCTCGCCGTCGGCCTCGAGTGTCACGAAACCCGGCAAGCCGTTGACGAATGCCATGCGTACAAGCTTCGAGCGGTTCTGGCGAAACAGGTCCGCCAGATAACGATGGACCTTCATGACGGCTTCGTGGCCGACAATCGGCCGCATGGCCGCCGGCCGCTTGCCGCCACCGTCCGAATGGACGCTGACGTCGGCCGCCAGCATCGAAGCAAGCGCCTTCATGTCGCCGTTGCGTGAGGCGGAGAAGAAAGCTTCGGCGAGCTCCAGCCCGTGTTGCTTGTCGACGGCAAAGCGCGGCCGTGCCTCGCGGACGTGGACGCGCGCCCGCGCGGCAAGCTGACGGCAGGCCGCCGGGTCGCGGCCAATGCTGGCGCCGACTTCCTCGAATTCCAGCCCGAACACGTCATGCAGCAGAAAAGCCGCGCGCTCGAGCGGCGAGAGACGCTCGAGTGCCAGCATCAGCGGCAAAGTCACATCGTCCTCGGCTTCTTCCTCGACCACCGGTTCGGGTAGCCACGGTCCGAGGTAGGTCTCGCGCTGGTGCCGTGCGGATTTGAGCTGATCGAGACAAAGCCGCGTGACCATGCGGCGAAGGAACGCTTCTGGCTCGCGCACCTCACTGCGTTCCGCCCGCATCCAGCGGATGAACGCCTCCTGCAAGACATCCTCGGCGTCGGCGACGGAGCCAAGCATGCGGTAGGCGACGCGCATGAGTTTCGGACGCAGCGGATCGAAACTCGCCGCCGCGTCCTGGTGCGTGGTGCCGGCCATAAGTCTGGCTAAGCGGCAGCCGCGTGGGCCACAGCCTTCGCTTCCGCCGGGTCGACAAATTGGCGGAAGCCGACGGCGATGCGGTTCCAGCCGTTGATGATATTGATCATCAGCGTGAGTTTGACCTGCTCGGCATCGTTGAAGTGCGCTTGAAGGATCTCGCGGGCGCTTTCAAGCTCGGGTTGCTCGCAGAGTCGGGTGAGTGCATCGGTCCAGCCAAGCGCGGCGCGTTCGCGATCGGTGTAGCAGGGCGCCTCGCGCCAGGCCGACAACAGGTAGATGCGCTGCTCGGTTTCGCCCTTCGACCGCGCCTCCTGGGTGTGCATGTTGATGCAGTTGGCGCAGCCGTTGATTTGTGAGGCACGAATTTCCACCAGCCGGACGAGGGTCGGATCCAGACTTGCGGCGACGGCGAGCGAGGTTGCGGTCCACTTCTTCATGAGTTCCGGGGCCGCGGCAAACAGTTCGTTGGCGTTCATGATTGGCTCCTTTCGCTGTTTCCGACATCATGACGAACGGGGCCCGGGTCAATGTGACATCAGGTCGGAAATTTTGACGCATCCTGCGGAACCGATGATCGTCGTCGTCCGCCGCCCATAAAGTAACGCACCATGTTCAAAACCATCCTTTGCTGGGGTTCAATACTCGCTGCTGCCATTGCCGCAACTCCGGCGTGGTCCGGCGAACAGAAGGACGATTGCGAAGCGAGAATGAGAAAACTCGATGCTTCTCAGGCCGAAGGCGAGGACCGCCTGGCTGAGAAAAACGAGGTGATCGAGTATTGCAGCCGCCAATACAAGCGCGACAAAACAATCGGCCGGCTCGTGCGCCAATGCGCGAAATACGAGGAACAGCCGGTCACCAAGCAGCAACTCGTCGCCGAATGCATGCTGGCGGCTTATGGTTACGCGAACGCGCTCTACACGCTGAGGGCGGAGTATGGGAAGTAGAACGCGCGGTGCTGTGCTTAATAGTGGTGACCGCGCGACATGTGGAAGGCGTAGAGCGCGATCGGAATGACGTCCATCAGCGCCGCCACGACCAGGAGCGCTCTCGCCGTGCGCCGGCGGATCAGGATGAAGGTCAACCCTTCAATCACCAGCACGACCGGGCTCAAGATTATGCGCGGAATGCCGATGAAGGCGACGAGCACGCCGAGCGCTTGCCCGAACACCGTCGGGCCGCCCGGGTTGGGACCTCCGGCAAGCCACATGACCGCGAGCCAGCTCACCGGCCCGAGCACGGCCAGAAGCAGCTCGATGATAATCAGCGCGCGGGGTGCTTTCTCGACCAACAGCTTCAGCAAGAACAGCGTAGGAATAAGACCGACGACGCCCGCTCCCAGCACGAATACGATCATGTCGCCGAACGCCACCATGCCGGGCGAGCCCTGCGAGGCCTCTTCGGTCATGCTGAGTTCGTTGAGAGCGACGGCGGCGAAGCCGGCGACGACCGCAATGACATAGCCAGCGCCAATCCACGCCAGCTTTTTCGTCGCGCTCATGCGTTGCCCCCGCTCAGCCTGCTGGCAATCTAGCCCAACTTGCCCCGCCGCCGTTAGGCCGGATGCGGGCGCTTTTGAATCAAGTTGAGGCGCCGAAAAAGATGACGGGTTAATTCGCGGCGACTTTGATGGAGTGGCTCGCGAGGCAGGGGCGTCGGCTTGCTGTCACAACACCGTCTCTGGAACAGCGGACACGCGTTTCCCGGGATCGCATCAAAGAGGGGATCGCCATGCTGAAGGTTGTCGTCCTCGCGCTAGGTCTGGCTGTTGTCTTCTTGAGTCAAACGGAGCCGTCGCCGGGGTGGCTCGCGACGTGCGCCAACAGCGAGTGCGTTGTCGGGCCGTAATCGCAGCCAGATGGATCGCTGCGCCGGCGTTACTGGTTGATTTCCGGTTCGACGAGATTGGCGAGGTTGCGCAGTGAATCCTGCCAGCCGAGGTAGCACATCTCGGCCGGAATGGCGTCGGGAATGCCTTCCTGCACGATGGCGATGTCGGTGCCGACGAATACCTGCTTGAGCGTAACTGTCATCAACATTTCGCCCGGCAAATTCGGATCGTCGAATTTGTTGGTGTAGCGCACGCGCTCGCCCGGCACGAGTTCCAGATATTTTCCGCCGAACGAATGCGCGATGCCGGTGGTGAAATTGCGGAACGACATTTTGAAAGCACCGCCGACTTTTGCTTCAAGTTGATGCACCGTGCAGGCAAAGCCATTCGGCGGCAACCACTTCGCCATGGCGTCGCTCTCAATGAAAGCCCGGTAAACCTTTTCGGGCTTTGTGGTCAGAACGCGGTGCAGTCGAACGCTATTGGGCATCGTGCCTTTTCTCCGGCGAGGTCTGTTCGCGGTGAGGAAATGGATCGCGCCGTTGTGAGCGGCGCGTGTCCGCTTTATTGCGTGAGCCGCAGCGGGATAAGCGAGCGTACGCGGGGATCGCGGAACCAGAGTCCGCCCCAAACGAACAGGCCGCAATAAACGCCGAACAGATTGTGGGTGAAAAGTGGACTGCCGAGGCGGACGTGCGCTGCAACCGCACCGCCGAGGTAGCCCGTCAGTAAGATGGCGCCGAGGATGCTGGTGCGCGGCCAGGCGTATAGAGCGGTGGCGACGAGTAGCACGGCGGCCAGGGTATAAAGCATCGCCGGATCGGCGGGCCAGCCGATGTCGCGCGTGGCCGAAATAACTACAGGCGGCTGGATGATTTTCATCACGCCATCGAACGCGAAAAAAACTATTGCGAGGCCGCTGAGCACACGCCCGGTCCAAACGCCGGCCGTTGCGCGTGGGCGTTCCTCGGACTGGATCGCCGTTATCGAGCTCATCTTCAATCTCCTTGCCGAACTTGCCGCGCGATTTTCGTATTCGATGTTTGTAAGTGATGCGAGGTCGTTCTCGGGGTACGACCTCGCATCTCGACCGTTCCGGTTGACGACGGTCGCGATCGTGGCGAAGCCGTTACGCCGGCTGCGCCTCTTTCGGCCTGGCGCACATCGCCCGCATCGCCTGCTGCATTTCGGCGGGCGTCACGTCGCGCACGTGCGTGGCAATCGACCAGCGATGGCCGAATGGATCTTCGAACTGGCCGTATCGGTCGCCCCAGAACATATCGGTCACCGGCATGGTGGTCTTGGCGCCGGCGGCCACCGCCCGCGCGGCTGTCGCATCGACGTCCTCGACATAGAGATGGATGGCAACCGGCGAGCCGTTGAGCGCTTTCGGGCCAAGCGCCCCGTGTTCAGGCATTTCGTCAACCAACATCACGGCCGAGTCACCGATGCGAAGGCTCGCATGCATCAGCCGGCCGCCGGGGCCGGGCAATCGCGACGTCTCGGTGGCGTTGAACGCCTTCTTGTAGAATTCGATTGCCGCCGCCGCGTTGGCGCAAATCAAGTGCGGCGTCACGCTATGCATTCCATCCGGAATGGCCTTGGTGGTCATGCTCGATGCTCCTTTGTTGAACCGGTTTTCTTCGCCGCGGCGCGGTCGGCGCCGAACAGCGCCACCACGTAGCGGCGAAGATGGTCGATCGATTCGGCGGCGATGGCGGCATTGCCTTTCGCTTTCGCCAGCACGTAGGCGCCTTGTAGAACCGCCTGGGTGTGCAGCGCGAGGCTGCGCGCGGTGATGTTGGCGGGAACGCGATAGCGCGCGATCGCCTCGGCAATGTCGGGCTCGAGCGTTGCGGCATGGCCGCTGATGCTGGCGTTGCAGGCGTCGCGGATCGCCGGAGAGGTCTCGTAGACTTCCTGCACCATGGTGCCGACGAGGCAGGTGAACTCAGGAACTTTTCCGGTGAGGATTGCTTTGCGGAAATCGATGTAGCCGAGCACGCGCTGAAGCGGATCGGCGTGCCCGTGATAGGGCGCGGCGGCAAAAAATGCGCCGGTCGTCTCGGACCAATGCTCGGCCGCGGCAACCGCGAGCGCTTCCTTGCTCACGAAGTGATGAAAAAACGCGCCTTTGGTGACGCCGGCCGCCGCGCACAGATCGTCCACGGTGGTCGCCTCGTAGCCCTTGGCGCGGATCAGTGAAAGCGCGGCGTCGAGCAACTTCTGCCGCGCCGTAGCACCTGATTTTTCCGTCTTCCGCCCGCTCATTGGGGTGACATACCGACTAGTTGGTATGCATGTCAAGCCTGATTTGCAGAACATAGTTGTAAGTATCTTAATAACACGTATAGAGGGTATATTGTACTTGACAGACCCATCTGGGTATGACACTATTAATTCAGCAATAGGAAACCCGTGTCATGGCCAGCTCCATATTGAACGCCCGCACCCTTCAAAGTGAAGCCGCTGCTTACGCTTGGGTTGAGGAGCGGCTTTGGCCCAATGGCCCGATTTGCCCTCACTGCGGCGGCGTTGATCGCATTTCCAAAATGAACGGCAAGAGCACCCGGATCGGCGTTCACAAGTGCTACCAGTGCCGCAAGCAGTTCACCGTGAAGGTCGGCACCGTATTCGAGGATAGCCACGTCCCGATGCGCATATGGCTACAGGCGATCTATCTGCTTTGCTCATCCAAGAAAGGCATTTCGAGCAACCAACTTGCCCGCACCCTTGGCGTCACTCTGAAAACCGCTTGGTTCATGTCGCATCGCATCCGCGAAGCGATGCGCGTTGTCGGCATGACCCCTATGGGCGGCGATGGCGAGGTCGTCGAAGCCGACGAAACTTTCTTCGGCGATATGCCGGAAGCATCCCGGCCTCAGCGTAAGACTACTGGTCGCCCGTTCTCAGCGAATGCCGGAGGTCCAAAACATAAGCGCGCCATCATCGCTCTTGTGGAGCGCGGCGGCGCGGCTCGCTCGTTCCATGTGCCGAATGCGAATATGGACGAAGTCGTTGGCATCGTGCGGGAGAACATCGCGCGGGAAAGTCGGCTCCATACCGACGAAAGCAGGCTCTACAGCAAAGTAGGTCGCGAGTTTGCGGCGCACGAAACCGTCAAACATTCAGACTACGAATACGTGCGCGGCGACGTGACTACCAACACCGTCGAAGGCTATTTTTCAATTTTCAAGCGCGGCATGAAAGGCGTCTATCAGCATTGCAGCGAGAAGCATTTACACCGCTACCTCGCTGAGTTCGATTTCCGATATAGTAATCGGGTACGGTTAGGCGTAGATGACGTCGAGCGCACCGAACGTGCGCTTAAAGGCGTTGTTGGCAGGCGCCTAACCTATCGCACGCCTCATCACTGAGCAGCCCTATGGGAAAAGCAGGCGAGAAGCAAAAAAGAAAACCGAAAGAGAAGGACAAACGACAATACGAGCGGTTTGTTGAGACCGCTCGTAAACTTGGTGTCGATGAGCGTCCTGAAGGGCTAGATCACGCGTTCAAGAAACTTGCGCCAGCATTAGTTAAACAAAAAACCTAATGCCCTCGCGAACAAATCCGCCTGAATAGCCAGCTAAAATCGACGTTGTCACGCTCAGGAGACTTCACCACTTCCTGCGGCTTGACAATAAAATCTCGCGCGCCCTTACCCCGAGTGATGTTCCTCAACTGAGTTTTGAACATCTGAACGTCTCCGAAGTAATTCGGATATGCCTCCCGCACGAGATCCATTTTGTCCGCTTCGACCAGCACGATATTCGTGGTTTCACCACCAGTTCTATTGTCGATTGCTTCCGCGTTCTCATATTCGAGCATCGCGCTTTTGGGCGCGAAATAAGGTTCTACGCCTACTTCGCTGGTCGAGTTGTCGTAAACGATCAAATAGTAGGTAGGTCGAAGGGGCTGCACAGAGCTATCGGCCCATTTGACCACGTAGCTTAGATTTTCCAAGGTCGCGGTAGCTTCAAGACGAGCATCTAGCGATCTGATTTCATTCAATCGTTCCTTGCCCGGAGGAACATCCGCCGGTTCAGGGCATCCTTCGGCCGCGGCAAATTCAGCCGAAATTAGTTTAAACAGCCGCAGCCAGTCCGCGCTTCCCTTATTGCCCTTCAAATACTCGCCGCGAACCATGCCGACGGCTTCAACGGCGGTTGCCCAAGAATGCTGAAGTTGGGTGCGAATTTGAATTTCGATGCGGCGGCCAGTATAGACGCTCGCCGGACCTCGCCCATTGTAGGTGAATATCAGATGATGGCTGCGGTAGCCGTCAGGCTTGGGCGATTGGATATAATCGACGCTGCCCTTTTCTCGCAGTTCATGCCGCGATTTTTGCAGCAATGCCTCAACCAGGGATTTGACATCGGCCATCTGCGGAACAATCGCCCTGCAACCGCCAAGGTCCTGTAGCTGATTAAGGTGTAAACCGAGACGGCTTAATTTCCGCCGGATCGCCTGCATTCGCTTCAATCGCGCGCCAGTAACCCCGTGAATGTCGCGCACGTGCATGTAAGAGATTAATTGGTGCCTGATGCTTCGCATCGGGTAGGCGTGCGACTCCCGCCAATTATTGGCGATCTTAAATGCCTGCAAAATCTCTTGGCTGAGCGGATGCGCACCGGCGATAATCTCGCCAGCGCGCCTCACGTCTTTCATGCTGTATTCGGAACGCGGAAAGTCGCCCACGGTAAGAGCCCAATCGTGCGCGGCAACCGCGGCCGGATAGTCCATCCAACCGCCGTCCATTACCGCTGCTTGTGCGATTCAACTCATGGTAGCACCCTGGGTCCGTGAAGTCCAACATGCCCGTATAGATTGTATATGAGCGAACTCTGGGGAGGGGAAAGTGGCACGTAAATCTCGAAAATCGCGGACAAGAATTTCTGTTTCACGCCGAAAGGCCGCGCGGGTGGTGAAGCGATTGGCGCCGCCGAAGCGAGTGCGCGGAGTGGCCAAACCGCGCATGGCGGCGAAACGCTCTATGCGGTTGCGTGGACGATCGCGCACCAGCAAGCAGCAGCCCGCTCATCTGCGGATTTTACGGCACCTGGGAAATTTGCTGTCGGCGTTATCCGACGCCGGCGCGGGCGAACTTCATCGAACCGCCCGGGCGCTGCGTCCGATGGCGGCGGCTGCCAAGCCGGCCAGCACCACCGGTAAATCTCCGAACGGCGCTTTGTATACCGCCACCGGCAACACTTTGAACGTTGGCGGCGACCGGAACTGGAGAAACAACAATCCGGGCAACATTGAATACGGCTCGTTCGCCAGAAATCACGGCGCCGTCGGCAGCGATGGCCGGTTTGCGATCTTCCCCGACGCCGCCACGGGAAACAGCGCGCTGCAATCTTTGTTCACGAACAACTACGGCTCTTCGACTATCGCGCAAATGATGCAGCACTACGCGCCCCCAAGCGAGAACAACACCCAGAACTATATCGACTTCATCGTGAACAGGACTGGGCTAACCAGCGATACCGTCGTCGGACAAATGACGGCCGCTCAGCTCGCTTCCTTGGGCTCAGCGATCAACGCCATGGAAGGCGGCCACGCCGGAACGAGCTACGACCGTAACGGCAGCAATAATCCCACCTGGGTCGGTTCCGCTTTCGACAACACCGCGCCTGCTGGCGGCGGTGAAGGCGAGGGTGAGGGCGAAGGCGAGGGTGAGGGCGAGGGCGAGGGCGAAGGCGAGGGCGAAGGCGAAGGCGAGGGCGAAGGCGAGGGCGAGGGCGAAGGCGAGGGCGAAGGCGAAGGCGAGGGCGAGGGCGAAGGCGAGGGCGAAGGCGAAGGCGAAGGCGAAGGCGAAGGCGAAGGCGAAGGCGAAGGCGAAGGCGAAGGCGAAGGCGAGAGGCGAGGGCGAGGGCGAGGGTGAAGGCGAAGGCGAGGGTGAAGGCGAAGATGAAATGCGACGCCGTCGCAGGCGGCCTCGCCGCAGGCCCCCTCCTCGACGCCGGCGCTGGCAATGACCGGGAAGCCGCCGCGTGTTGGCCGACAGTCACCTCCACGTCGGCGGTGAAGTTACCGCGCGCACCCTTCTGGCGTACATGGATCGCGCGGTCGTCGATCGCGCGATCCTGCTCGGCAGCTCACTGTTTACGCTGACGCTCGACCATCGCGACGGTTTCGTAAATCACAGCGAGAACAACACGCACATATTGCGGCTGGCGCGCAGCCATCCCGACCGGCTTGCCGCCTGGCCGACGCTCGATCCGCGCGAGCCGCAAAATTCCCGGCGCGTGAGGTGTTACGCGGAGCAGGGCGCGACCGGCATTAAGCTCTATGTCGGGCACGGCGCCTGCAACGCTTTCAGCGGCGAGCCGATCTTTCACGTCTGCCGCATCGACGACGATTGCATGCTGGCGGTATACCAAGACTGCACGGACCTCGGATTGCCAATTTGCTTGCACGTCAATTGTGGCATCGCCGGCTATTGGAGCGAGTTGCTGCGCGTGCTTCACCGGTTCCGCGATCTGAAGTTCGTCATTCCGCATTTCGCGCTATCGACGCGGGCGCCGGACCGGCTGCGTTTCCTGCTCGAGAGATTTCCGAACGTGCTCACCGACACGAGCTTCGGGCAGGACGAATTCCTACTGGCCGGTTCGCTCCGGGTGGGACAAAGCAGAAAGTTGCGTGAGCTGGTCCGCGCCCACAGCGGGCGCTTTCTGTTCGCGACCGATCTCGTGTTGACCGACGCCGCGCACAAAACGCCGCAATGGATGGCGGATCGGGTCGCGCATTATCGCTCGATGCTGACGGCCGAGCGCTATTGGTCCAAAGCGTTCCAGCGGAAATTTCGCGGCCTGGCGCTGCCGGAGGCGGCGAGCCGCTCGATCATGGGCGCCAACGTCGGCACGCTGAGCGCGTAAGATCAGACGCGCAGAGCGTTCCAGCTAAAATCAGCGCTGGTCGATGGCGTCGATCGTATTATATGCACGGTGCGATCGCTCACCCACCGAAAGTAGTCCAATGCCAAATCATCCCGCTTTGCCCAACCGCCAGCTTGGTTCGTCCGGACTTAAGGTTTCCGCGATCGGGCTCGGCTGCATGTCGTTGTCCGGCGTCTATGGCGAAAGCCCGGATGAAGGCGGCATCGCGGTGATCCACGCGGCGCTCGACCGGGGCGTCACGTTCCTCGACACGTCGGATATGTACGGCTTCGGACACAACGAGGAGCTGGTTGGCAAGGCGATCAAAGGCCGCCGCGGCGACATCGTGTTGGCGACGAAGTTCGGCAATCTCGGCGGCCGCGGCGGCAAGGTGGCCGACGGACGTCCCGAATATGTGTTGAGTTCCTGCGAGGCTAGCCTGAAGCGGCTCGGAGTCGACGTCATTGATCTTTATTATCAGCACCGGGTCGACCCCACGGTCCCGGTCGAAGATACCTTCGGCGCCATGGCGAAACTGGTCGGGCAGGGCAAGGTGCGCGCGCTCGGCATCAGCGAGGCGAAGCCGGAGACGATCCGCCGGGCGCATGCGACGCATCCGCTTGCCGCGGTGCAGAACGAATTCTCGCTGCTGTACCGTAACGAAGCCGAGGAAACGCGGCGAACGACGCGCGAGCTCGGCATCAGCTTCGTTGCTTACTCTCCGCTCGGCCGCGGCTTGATGACGGGTGTTGTCGAAAATCCCGAAAGCTTGCCGCAGAATGACGCGCGGCGCCGCCATCCGCGCTTCGCCGCCGAAAATCTTCCCGCCAATTTAGCTTTGGTCCAGCGCGTTTCTGAAATCGCCAAGCGTAAAGGCTGTACCCCCGGCCAGCTGGCGCTCGCGTGGCTGCTTGCGCAGGGCGACGACGTCGTTCCAATTCCCGGCACCAAACGGATCGAGCGGCTCGCCGAGAACATCGGCGCCATTGGGGTAAAGCTGACGGCGGCCGATCTGGCGGAGATTACGCAAGCGGTTCCAGCGGACGCCGCGGCCGGGTTACGCTATCCCGAAGCGCAGATGAAAAGCGTCTATCTCTAAGCGCTTGCTTTTGGCGGGGCCGAGCGGCGTCGCATCCCTCCGTTAAGTCAGCTGTCCGCCGAGATAGCTCGCCAGCACGTCGGAATTGTCGCGCAACTCAGCGGGCGTTCCTTCAACGGTGATGCGCCCGTTCTCCATCACGTAGGCATAGTCGGCGATGGCGAGCGTGCTGGCGATATCCTGTTCGACAATCAGGATTGAGCGGCCGTCTCCACGAATTGTCTTGATGGTTTCGAACATCTGCTCGGCGATGCGCGGCGCCAAGCCGAGACTTGGTTCATCGAGCAGCAACAGCGCCGGCTCCGACATCAATGCGCGCGCTATCGCCAGCATCTGCTGCTCGCCGCCGGATAAGGCGCCCGCCGCTTGCGCGCGCCGTTCATGCAGGCGCGGAAACATCGCGTACATCCTTTCGGTGCGCTCTTTCATTCCCGCGCGGGCGCGGCCGGTGTATGCGCCGAGGCGAAGATTTTCGGCCACCGACAAGTCGGGGAATACGAGACGCCCTTCGGGTACCAGCGCGATGCCGGCGGCGACGCGCTGGGCGGCATCGAGCGGGTCGATGATCCGATCCAAATAAGCGAGCGTGCCGCTTGCGAGCGGCAGCACTCCGGCGATGGCCCGCATCAGCGTCGTCTTGCCCGCGCCATTGTTGCCCAAAAGAGCGGTGATGGTGCCGGTGTGAACGGTGATGGTCACGCCGTGCAAAACCCGAACGTCGCCGTAGCCGGCGACGATGTCACGGCAGGCTAGCGAAATATCGGTCATTGCTTGGCCGCGCCCAGATAAACGCTCAGGATCCGCGGGTCGTTGGCGACTTCGACCGAGGTTCCCTCGAAAATCTTTTGCCCGTGGTGCAGCACGATGATTTTTTGACTCAGCGCCATCAGAGCGCGCGTGACGTGCTCGATCATCAGGATGGTCAATTTTTCCGAGCGGTGAAACTCCCGGACGACTTCGGTCGCAGCGGCGGCTTCGGCAGGCGTCAGGCCGGCCAGCACTTCGTCGAGGAGCAGCAGGCGCGGCTCGGTGGCAAGTCCGCGGGCGATTTCGAGCCGCTTGCGGCCGGCCAGAGTTAAATGTTTGGCGAGTTGCTGCGCCCGATCGGCAAGTCCCAATCGCTCGAGTATTTCGCCGGCACGGGATTGTGCCACTGCGGCCGACCGTTCGCGCCGGCGGCCATAGAGAACGCCGAGCGTGACGTTTTCGAGCACGGTCATGTTGCCGAACGGCCGCACGATCTGAAACGTGCGCGCTACCCCACGCCGGCTTATCTGATCCGGACGCAGACCGTCGATCCTTTGTCCGGCGAAGTTGATCGCGCCGTCGTTGGCGCGAAGGTTGCCGGCAATGACGCTGAACAGCGTGGTTTTGCCGGCACCGTTAGCGCCCATGATGCCGACGAATTCGCCTTCGGCGACATTGAAAGAGACCTGATCGAGCGCCACCACGCCGGAGAAAGATTTGACCACCGCCTCGACGCTGAGCAACGTCATCGCGATGCCGCCGGCATCATTCGCGCCAGCCTGCTGTAGGCGCCGCCGGGAAACCAGATAACCACGGCGATGAGCAAGATGCCGACGACGATCATGTAAAGCTGCGGCAGGTTGGCCCAGAGCGCTTCCTGCAGGAAGACCAGGAACGCCACGCCCAACAATGGTCCGAACGGTTTGTCGCTGCCGCCGATGACCGCCATGGTGACGATCAGGACCGACGTCTGCGGATTGAATATTTCCAGCGGGTCGAAATACGTCGACCGCATGATCAGCAAGGCGCCGACCATGCCCGGTATGATCGAGGACAATACAAAAGCCGCAGCCTTGAATTGACTTGTGGCAATGCCGATGGTTTCGGCGGCTTCCTCGTTTTCGCGGATCGCCCGGAGCCCGGCGCCGAAACGCGACTCGCGAACCAGCAGCGCAATGATGACGCTGGCCCAGGCAAGAACCAGCACGGCCAGATACAAGGTCTCGACGCCTGGGGCTCCAAACAGCACGCGTCCGGAAACGGTCAGCGCGGATTCGATGTTGACGATGATGTACTTGACCAGTTCTGACAGACCGAAAGTCAAAATCACGAAATACGGTCCGCGCACGCGAAGGCATGGATAGCCGACGATCGTTGCGAGGAACCCGGCCGCCAGTCCGGCAAGCGGCAAAATCGCCCAGACCGGCGCCGGCCACATCAGTGCGGCGACATAGGCGCCGACGCCGACAAATACGACGTGGCCGAGCGATATGTAGCCGGTCATTCCCGAGATAACGATCCAGCTTTCGGTCAGCGCGACCCACGCCAAGACCGTAAAGCCGATACCGACCAGGTAGGCGTTGCCGACGGAAGGCAGTGCCGCGAGCGCCACGGCGGCTGCCGTGATAACCGCGGCCGTTGTTTGAATCCGGACCGTCATGTCCGGCCTCTTCCGGCGCCGAGCAGGCCCTGCGGCCTCAGCAGCAAAACCGCGATGAAGACGGCGTAAATCATGATGGAGTGGTAACTCGGCGCGGTCAGCGCGACGCCGAAAGTCTCGAGCACGCCGAGAATGATGCCGCCGACCAAACTACCAAGGACATTGCCGAGGCCGCCCAGAATAACCACGACGAATGCGGTTACGGTGAGCGGGAAGCCCATGAACGGCGAGATTTCCTGCGTCATGCTGACCAGAACGCCGGCGAGGCCCGCCACGGCGAAGCCAAGGCAAAGGCTGGTCAGTTCGATGCGCGCCAGCGGAATGCCGACCAGCGCCGCCGCCTGGCGTTGCTGAATGAGCGCCTTGATGGCGAGGCCCAGCGTCGAACGTCGGAAAAACACGACCGCGGCGACACACACCGTGGCGGCGATGACCAGGACGATCAGCTTGTTGGCCGGGACCGTGGCGCCCAACAGATGAACGCTCTCGTCTTGATAACGATAGCCGCGCTGGTTGGGCGTGAACAGGAGCGAGGTGACGTTCTGAAGGATGATGGAAACGCCGAAGAATACCAGCAGCGAATTCGCCTCGATGCGTTCCAAAAATTCGCTCGACCGCATCGCCTTGCGGAACAGGCCAAGATAGATCAGCGCGCCAAACGCGGCGGTGACCGGCATGGCGACCAATGCCGATAGCAACGGCCCGACCGAGAACAGCGAAATGCCCCAATAGGCGATATAGGCGCCGATCATCACGACTTCGCCATGGGCGACATTGAGAAGCCGCATGGTGCCGTAGATGAGATTGAGGCCGAGCGCTATCAGCGCATAGATCGAGCCCGCCACCAGCGCGGCAATCAGCAACTGCGTCGACATTCGCGCTCTAAGTTTGCCAGCCTTCGCGCCGTCGGCGGCGCGAAGGTCCGGCTCCGGTGGTAGCCCGGATTACTTCATCATCACACTAGCAGTTGCTTCCGATTTCGGCCAGACGATCTGAAACACCCCGTTGTTGTATTGGAGAAACATGGTCGGCGTCGTGACGTTGACCACGCCTTCGAACTTCACCGGGCCGTCGATGGTATCGAAGGTGTCCGTCGAGATGGTCTGACGAAGCTTCTCATGGTCGAGGCCGGCCTTTGCGACCGCCTGTTCGGTGATTTCGCACGCCTCATACGACAGTGCGGAGTCGAGATAGTCCGGCGACTCTTTGTATTTGGCGACGTACGCATCGTAGAACGGCTTCGCCTTCGGCCACTTGGTTTGCGACGGGCTCCAATGGCCCATGGTCAGAAGGCCGTTGACCTGATCGCCGAAGATCTTGGTGAAGAAGGTCGCCGCCGGCCCGACCAGCACGAACTGTACGCGCGGCGTAAATCCCAGTTCCTTCGCCTGCCGTGTGTACAAGACCGAGTTGCCGGTCATGGACAGCGAGAGCTCCGCGTCAGGATTTGCCTGCTTGAGCGAGCTGATGAGCGCGGTCATGTCGCGGATGTCGAGCGGATATTCGGCGTTCGATACCACCTCGATACCGTTGGCTTTCAGCCCCTCGACGATGAACTTCTTGTTTTCCAGCGAAAACGGATGTTGCGCCGTGGTGATCGCCACGGTCTTGACGTTGAGCGACTTGAGCAGCAACGGCAGTTGCTTGCCCTGCTCGTCTGGAAGCGCCGACGTCGGGAACCAGATGTAGCCGGGCTTCAGATTGCGCAGTTGAACCGACGCCGCGGTATCTCCGACCATCGGGAATTTATAGCGCTCCAGAACGCCGGCGACCGCGAAGTGATGCGGTGTGCCCCACGGTCCAAGCAGCAGGTCGACCTTGTCCTGGACGATCAGCTTTTCATAGATCTTCGCGGCTTGGCCGGGATCGGACTGGTCGTCATAAGAAACAAACTCGACGGGACGCTTGGTGCCGGCGACGTCGAGGCCGCCGTTGGCGTTGACTTGATCGCGCCATAACTCATAGGCGTTTTTCTGTGAAGGTGCCGCCGGCGCAAAGATGCCGGTCAGCGGCAATGAGAAGCCGATGCGGACCGGGTCGGCCGCTTGTGCCTGCACCGCTCCGAACGCCGCGATACCGCAGGCGGCGATGATTGCTGCTACGCGTTTCATGATTAACCCCCACACTGATGATGTCGTCGATGAAGTAACTTTTAGATCGGGAAACCGCGCTGGCCGCGCTGCACCGTGACCCATTTGACTCCGGTCATCTCTTCCGGTTTCACACCACGTCACCATCCCGTCAATCAGTGACGAACCCGGCATTTCCCAGAAGCAGGCTTAGCATGGGCTAAAAACCGTGTCGACGACCGCTCGTGAGCCGAAATCGTCGCGATTGCCGTCGGTTATCGGCGCGATCACGAGGCCATCTTTTTTGCCGCTTCGGGCGTTCCGGCGCCGAGCTAGCCGCCAAGCTTCTGGATGGCGTGCTTGCCGGTGGCAAAGGCGACGTTCTTGGTTTCCATGTAAAAGTCAAAGGACCAATCGCCGCCGTCACGTCCGATGCCCGAGCTTTTGACACCGCCAAATGGTGTCGGCAAATGCCGGACGTTTTCGGAATTGACCCAAATCATTCCGGCCTCCAGCGCATCGGTGAAGCGCAAGGCGCGAGTGACATCCGATGTCCAAAGGTAGCCGGTCAGGCCGTACGACACATCGTTGGCGAGCGCCAACGCTTCGGCTTCGTCCTTGAACGGAATGGCCGTGAGCACCGGCCCAAAAATTTCTTCCTGCGCGACGCGCATGCGGTTGTGGGCGCCGGTGAACAGCGTCGGCGCCACGTAACAGCCGCCGCCGGGACCATCGGCCTTGCCGCCGCCGGTCGCGATGGTCGCGCCTTCGCGCTGGCCGATGGCGAAATATTCCAACACCTTCTTTTCGTGGCTCGGATGAATGAGCGGACCAATCACCGTGTCGGGGTCGAGCGGGTGGCCGATCTTGATGCGCTTTGCCTTCTCGGCAATTGCCGCAGTGAACTTGGCGTAAATCGGCTCCTCGACCAGCAGGCGCGACGATGACGTGCAGCGCTCGCCGTTGAGCGAGTAGATCATGAAGGTAGCGGCGTCGGCCGCGCGTTCGAGATCGGCGTCGGCAAACACGATGACCGGATTCTTGCCGCCGAGTTCGAAATGCACGCGCTTCAAGGTGTCCGCGCCTTGCTTCATGATCAGCGCGCCGGTTGCGCTTTCGCCGACAAAGCCGATGGCCTTGATGTCGGGATGTTCGGTCAAAGCCTTGCCGGCGTCCTCACCCATGCCGTTGACGACATTCCACACGCCCGGCGGCAGGCCGGCTCCCTCGGCGATCTCGACCAGGAGGCGCGCGGTGAGCGGCGAGAATTCCGCCGGCTTGTGGACGACCGTGCAGCCGGCCGCGAGCGCCGGCGCAATTTTCCAGGTCGAGAGCATGAACGGCGTGTTCCAGGGCGTGATGATGCCGACCGGTCCGATCGGCACGCGCGACGTCATGTTGAGCTGGCCGTCGGTGCGCAGCACGCGGCCGTCGCGCGCTTCCGGCGCGCGGTCGGCGAAGAAACGAAAATTCTCGGCGCCGCGCAACGCGGCCTTGGCCATGAACTTCAAGGCCTGGCCGGTGTCCATGCATTCGACGAACGCGATTTCCTCGGCGCGTGCGACAATGGCATCCGCGACCTTGTGCAGCAGCGCTTTTCGCTTTTCGCCAGGCAGCGCCGCCCAGGCCGGAAATGCCCGCTTGGCGGCTTTGGCGGCGGCGTCGATGTCGGCTGCCTTGCTGCGGGCGACCTTCGCCAGCGGCTGCAAATCGACCGGCGAAATCGTCTCGAATGTGGTGCCGTCACCGGCCGGCTTTGCTTCGCCGCCGATCTGATTAAGCACGCCGTGTTCGCGAAATCGCGCCAGATAATTGTTGGCTTTGGCGATGTTGGCTTCAAGCGCCGACATTTATTTTCCAATCCCTCGCCGCGTGCTTGCGTGCTTGTAGTGCGCTAGCCGCCCTTGACCTCGAGCTGCACGTCGACATTGTTGCGGGTGGCGTTCGAGTACGGGCAGATCTTCTCGTGCGCTTCCTTGGCGAGCGCTTCAAGGTCGGCCTGCGGCAGGCTCGGATCGGCAACGTGAAGCTTGACGGCAAGACCAAAGCCGCCGGCGTCGCGTGGCCCGATAGAGACATCGGCCGTGATGGTGGCTTTGCTTGCGTCTTTCTTGTGCTGCTTGCCGACAAAGTCGAGCGCACCGCCGAAGCAGGCGGCGTAGCCGGCCGCAAACAGATGCTCGGGCGTGGTGGTGTTGGGTTTTCCGGGGCCGCCCATCGCCTTCGGCACCGACAGATCGGCGCGCACCGAGCCGTCGCTCGCTTCGGTGTGGCCGTTTCTGCCGCCGGTCGCGGTCGCTGTCGCCGTGAACAATGGTTTGATCTTATCCATGACCATACTCCTGTTGGCTGCCTGAAGGTCGAAAGCGAGCGTCGATTACGAACCGATCGCGGACGCGGAACGCCGCGCGGTTGATTTTCCGCCGGTCAGTTCAGTTCGAAAGACTCGAGATATTTTTGGCCGAGCTCGTTGTCTTTGGGACCGAGGAACAGCACCTCGACGAAATATTTATCGGTGACCACGATGCGCCATTGATAAAACTCTTTGTCCTTGTCCTGCATGACAAAAGACCGTGCCGGAAAATCGCCGATGTCGTCCTTGTTGTTCGATATCAGCGTGCCGCCTTCGGTGATCGCCTTGACCACGTCGTCGAGCGTCGCCTGTGTTTCAGGTCCGGGCGCTTCGGAGCGGCCCTGGTATTTGACCATGAAAACGAGGTCCGCTCCGGCCTTTGCCTTGTCGAAAGCGCAAAGCGCAGTGTCGACCTTGTGGCCGTTGCGCTCCTCGGTCTTGGTTTGCGGCTTGCACGGCATCTCGACCTGGAAACCGCCGCCCGGCGGCGCAAACGTCTGCCAATCCGCCGTTTGCGCTTGCGCCGGGGCGAGCGATGCGGGCGTCAGGGCAAGCGCCATCACCGGCAATGCCAAGATTAAACGCATGCGAGATCTCCAATCGTCTAGAAATCTATGTCGGGAATAATATTGCAGTACCGCTTGTGAACGCTGGCGAAGCTCCAGTCGGAGCAGGGCCCGGTGCTCCAATAATGGCGCACGTTCAGCATGCACGTTGAGAAAGCGTGCGTGTGCGGCGGAAAGCCGTAGTACTCGCAGATCTTGGCATCGGTCCGCCATCGCGCGGCGGCGTAATGCGGGCCGGCGAACGCCGTTGCCGCCATCAGCAAAAGCGCAGGCACAGCCGCAACGAAAGCTTTCATGCGCTTTACTCCGCCGCTTTGCGGGTTTCGAAGAAGCGGTTTTCCGGCCGCGGCAGGCCGAGATTTTCGCGCAGCGTCTTGCCTTCGTATTCGCGGCGGAAGATGCCGCGCCGCTGCAACTCCGGCACCACCTTGTTGACGAAATCGTCGAGGCCCGCCGGGCAGATAGGGGAACATGATGGTGAAGCCGTCGCTGGCTTCGGTCGCCAGCCATTCCTCCATCTCGTCGGCGATGGTCTTGGCGCGTGCCGACCATGGCGAGGCCGGAATAGCCGCCGAGCCGCTGCGCGAGCTGGCGCACGGTGAGGTTCTCGCGCTTGCGCCATCTCGACCACGCGGTCGCGCGCGCTCTTGCTGGCGTTGCTTTCGGGAATTTCGGGCAGCGGCTTGTCCGGATCGAAGCGCGACGCATCGTGGCCGAGCGCGATCGAGAGCGAGGCGATGGCGCTGTCGTAGTGGACGAGGCTGTCGAGCTTCGCCCGTTTGGCGCGCGCCTCCTCGACCGTGTCGCCGACGATCGACGAAGCAGGCCGGCATGATCTTCATGTGCTCGCGGGCGCGGCCGGCCTTTTGCCATGCGCGCCTTTCACGTCGGCATAGAATTCGCGGCCGGCGGCGATGGTGGCCGGCGGCGTGAACACCGCCTCCGCGGTCTCGGCGGCAAGCTGGCGGCCGGCATCGGAGGCGCCGGCCTGCACGATCACCGGCCAGCCCTGGATCGGACGCGCGATGTTGAGCGGCCCGCGCACCGAAAGATATTTGCCCTTGTGATTGAGCACATGCAGCTTGTCGGGATCGAAAAAGATTCCGTGCTCGACGTCGCGAATGAACGCGTCGTCGGCCCAGGAATCCCACAGGCCGGTGACGACGTCGTAGAACTCGCGGGCGCGGCGATAGCGCTCGCCGTGCTCCATGTGGTCGGTCATGCCGAAATTCAGCGCCGCGTCGGGATTCGAGGTGGTGACGATATTCCAGCCGGCGCGGCCGCCGCTCAGATGATCGAGCGAAGCGAAGCGCCGGGCGACGTGATAGGGCGCATCGAACGTGGTCGAGCCGGTGGCGACGAGGCCGATATGCTCGGTGACCATGGCCAGCGCCGACAGCAGCGTGAACGGCTCGAACGAGGTGACCGTGTGGCTGTGCTTCAGCGCGTCCAGCGGCATATTCAGCACGGCCAGATGGTCGGCCATGAAGAACGCGTCGAATTTTGCCGCGCTCCAGCGTTTGCGCGAAACGCTTGATATGGGCCGAGGTTGAAATTGGCGTCGGGAAAGGCGCCGGGGTAGCGCCAGGCGCCGGTGTGAATGGTGGTCGGCCGCATGAAGGCGCCGAGGTGCAGTTGACGTGAGCCGCTCATCTCGACCATCCTCTCCAACGGGAGGCTACTGCTATCTGCTAGGCAGGGCTAACAAAAAGGGCAACAACTTGGCGCGCATGGCTGCGCGTTGCCAATATAGGAACCGGACCTTGGAGCCGCTATGACGAGTGCACGTTATCTCAACCCCAAATCGCTACTGACGCCGCCAGGCTACACCCATGTCGTCGAGGTGACCGGGCCGGGCCGCACTGTCTATATTGCGGGGCAAGTACCGGTCGACCGTAATGGACAAGTCGCTGGCGGACCCGGCGACGTCCGCGCGCAGATGGTGCAGGCTTTCGAGAACCTGAAAGCGGCGCTCGCCGAAGTCGGCGCCACGTTCAAAGACGTGGTCAAGATCACCAACTATCTGGTCGACCCCGCGCACGTTCAGGACTATCGCGAAATCCGCGACCGGTATGTGAACACCGCCGCGCCGCCGGCGAGCACGCTGCTTGTCATCTCGCGCCTTGCCCGCGAGGGCTGGCTGTTCGAGATCGATGCGGTGGCGGTGCTGCCGGAGAAATGATAGAGGCTTTTGATTGGTCGTGTAACCTCAGGTGGGGGAGGATAAGCGCGTGAAAAAGTTCCTTGCGGGACTGTTTGTTGCGGCAACCGTAGCGGCGCCGGCATTAGTAGCGCCGGCAGCGCATGCCGCGGATCTCAAGATCGCACTTATCTATTCAAAGACCGGGCCGCTCGAAGCTTACGCCAAGCAGACCGAGACCGGCTTCAACCTTGGCCTCGAATATCTGACCGGCGGCACCATGATGCTCGACGGCCGCAAGATCGTGGTCATTCCGAAAGACGATCAAGGCAAGCCGGACGTCGCCAAGTCGCTGCTGGAACAGGCCTACGCCGACGACAACGTCGATCTCGCGGTCGGTACCACTTCTTCCGGCGCGACGCTCGCCATGCTGCCGGTCGCCGAAGATGCAAAGAAAATCCTTTTGGTCGAGCCCGCCGTCGCGGATTCCATCACCGGCGACAAATGGAATCGCTACATCTTCCGCAGCGCACGCAATTCCTCGCAAGATGCGCTGGCCGCCGCGGTCGCGCTCGGCAAGGACGATGTCTCCATCGGCATGCTGGCGCAGGATTACGCCTTCGGCCGTGATGGTGTTGCTGCCTTCAAGCGCGCGCTCGAGGAGACCCACAGCAACTCCAAAGTGGTGTTCGAGGAATACGCGCCGTTCATGACCACCGACTTCACCGCTTCGGCGCAGCGGTTGTTCGACGCGCTCAAGGATCGGCCGGGCAAGAAAATCATTGCCATCATCTGGGCTGGCCCGAACCCGCTCGCCAAGATCGCCGACCTGAAACCGGAGCGCTACGGCATCGCGCTGGCGCCCGGCGGCAACATCCTCCCCGCCATGCTGGCCTACAAGCAATTTCCCGGCATCGAGGGTACGATCTACTATTATTACGGCTTCCCGAAAAATCCGATGAATGACTGGCTGGTGACCGAGCACAGAAAGCGCTTCAACATGCCGCCCGACTTCTTCACCTGCGGCGGCTTTGCAGCGGCGAGCGCGGTTGTTGCCGCAATCAAAAAAGCCGGTGGCACGGACACCGAGAAGTTGATCGCCGCCATGGAGGGCATGGAATTCGACACGCCCAAAGGCAAGATGATCTTCCGCAAGGAGGACCATCAGGCGATGCAGTCGATGTACGTGTTCCGGGTCAAGGCCGACGGCAAGGATCAATGGGACCTGCTCGATCTGGTCCGCGAAATTCCGATCGACGAGTTGCCGGTACCGATCCGCAACAAGCGATAGAGGCTAGCGCGCTTACGCGAGAACGGTGATGCCTTTGATCGTCATGCCCGCGGCGGAACAAGTCCGGCCATGACGTTGAACGGCAATCAGACCGCCGCCCTCGAAACGCGCGACTTGAGCATTCGTTTCGGCGGCCATCTTGCCGTGAACGCCGTGAGCTGCGCGTTTCATCCCGGCACGCTGACCGCCATCGTTGGTCCCAACGGCGCCGGCAAAACGACTTACTTCAACTTGATCTCGGGCCAGCTCAAGGCGACCGACGGCCGCGTGCTGTTCCATGGCGCCGATATTACGGCGTTGCCGGCGTCGCAACGCGCGCGGCGCGGTCTCGGCCGCGCCTTTCAGCTCACCAATCTGTTTCCCTATCTGAGCGTGCATGAAAACGTGCGGCTTGCCGTGCAGAGCCGGCGGAGCGCCGGCCTCGATCTGGTGCGGACGTGGCAGCACCATCGCGAGCTGATCGACGAAGCGGACGACGTGCTCGGCCAAGTCAGCTTGACCGCGCGGCGGAACACGCGCGCCGGGCTCTTGCCGCACGGCGACCAGCGCAAGCTCGAAGTCGCCATCCTGATCGCGCTCAAGCCGCTGGTGTTTCTGTTCGACGAACCAACCGCGGGCATGAGCGTCGATGAAGTGCCGGTGATCCTCGATCTCATCCAGGCGATCAAGGCGCGGCGCGACCGCACCATCCTCCTGGTCGAGCACAAGATGGACGTGGTGCGCTCGCTCGCCGACCGCATTGTCGTCCTGCACAACGGCGAGCTGGTCGCCGACGGCGATCCGGCGAGCGTGATCGCGCTGCCGGTGGTGCAAGAGGCGTATCTCGGGGCGGCGAATGTCTGAAGTTCCGCCGCTCCTTAATCTCTCCGGCGTCAACACCCACATCGGGCCGTATCACATTCTCCAAGGCGTCGATCTTGCGGTGCCGCGCGGCGCGCTCACCATGCTGCTGGGTCGAAACGGCGCCGGCAAAACCACGACGCTGCGCACCATCATGGGGCTGTGGCACGCCTCCGCCGGGGCGGTGACCTTCGACGGCGCCGATATCACCGCCTGGGCGACGCCCGATATCGCCCGTGCCGGCATCGGCTACGTGCCGGAGAGCATGGGCATCTTCGCCGACCTCACGGTGCGGGAAAATCTTTTGCTGGCGGCGCGCTCCGGCCCGATCGACGAGGCGCGGCTGCATTGGATCTTCGGATTGTTCCCGGCGCTGGAGAAATTCTGGTCCGCTCGCCGCCGGCGTCCTTTCCGGCGGGCAAAAACAGATGCTGTCCATCGCCCGCGCCATGATCGAGCCGCGGAAGCTTTTCTTGATAGACGAACCGACCAAGGGGCTCGCGCCGGCGATCATCGGCAACATGATCGCGGCGTTCCGCGAGCTGAAGAAATCGCCGGACACTACCATCCTGGTCGTCGAGCAGAATTTTTTGTTCGCCAAATCGCTGGGCGATGCCGTGGCGGTGATGGACAACGGCCGGGTGGTGCACGCTGGCTCGATGGCGGCGCTGGCGGATGATCGCGACCTTCAGCACCGGTTGCTCGGACTGCACCTGGACCAGCACCAATGACGGCTCGCGGCGCTTCACCCGTTCCGCTCCATCACCGCGACCTGCTGCCGGTCTTGCTGGTGCCGGCGGTCGCGCTCGCGGCGCTGCCGCTGGTCGGCTCGTTCTCGACCTGGGTGACGTTGACGCTCGCCGGTCTCGCCATGGGCATGATCATTTTCATCATCGCTTCGGGGCTGACGCTGGTGTTCGGCCTGATGGACGTGCTCAATTTCGGCCACGGCGCCTTCATCTCGATCGGCGCTTACGCGGCCGCGGTCCTGGTGCCGGCGCTTGCCGGCTTTCTGCACGCCGATTCGCTTGTGCTATAACCTCATCGCGCTGCTGGCGCTGATCGCGCTGGCGATGGCGGTGACCGGGCTCCTTGGCTACGCTTTCGAGCGCATCATCATCATGCCGGTCTACGGCCAGCATCTGAAGCAGATCCTGGTCACCAGTCGGCGGGCTGATCGTCGCCGAACAGATCCTGATCGCGATATTCGGCCCGGTGCAGATACCGCTCCCGCTGCCGACGGCGTTTCGCGGTTCGCTGGTGTTTGGTGACGTCGCTATCGAGCGCTACCGGCTCATCGCAGTAGTCGTCGGGCTGTTCATTTTCGCCGTGATGCTGTTGGTGCTCAACCGCACTCGCGATCGGCCTCTTGATCCGCGCCGGCGTCGAGAACGGCGAAATGGTCGAAGCGCTCGGCTACCACATCCGCCGCCTGTTCATCGGCGTGTTCATGGCGGGCTCGGCGCTCGCCGGCCTGGGCGGGGTGATGTGGGGCTTTTATCGCGAGCTGCTGACGCCGGCGATGGGCATGGACGTCATGGTGCTCGCCTTCATCGTCGTCGTGATCGGCGGCCTCGGATCGGTCGGCGGCTGCTTCATCGGCGCGCTGCTGGTCGCGGTGGTCGCCAATTACACCGGCTTTCTCGCGCCCAAGCTCGCGCTTGTTTCGAACATTTTGCTGATGGCGCTGATTCTGCTGTGGCGCTCGCGCGGCCTCTATCCGGTGGCCAAGCGATGAGCCCGCTGGCCGGCGTTATTCTTTCCGGCAATCCGCCGCGCGGGATCGCGCTCACGCTGATCCTGCTCGCGATCCTGCTTGGGCTCGCGCTCGCTCCGGTGCTGTTTCCCGGCATGGAGGCGCTGAACGTCGCCGCAAAGATCTGCTACTTCGTCGTGCTGGCCGCGAGCTACGACTTGTTGCTCGGCTATACCGGCATCGTCTCTTTTGCTCACACCATGTTCTTCGGCATCGGCGGCTACGGTGCGGGCATCGCGCTGTACAATTTAGGTCCGTCGTGGGGCGCGCTGGTTCTCGGTACCGGCGCCGCCCTGGTGGCCGCGGTGGCGCTCGCGCTGGTCATCGGGCTTTTCTCGTTGCGCGTGCGCGCCATCTTTTTCGCCATGATCACGCTGGCGGTGGCGAGCGCGTTCTCGGTGCTGGCGTCGCAGCTCAGCACGTTCACCGGCGGCGAGGACGGCCGCACCTTCCGCTTGCCGGAAGTGCTGCGGCCGGCTTTCCATGTCGCCGTCGGGCCCGGTCACCGTGAGCGGACGGGTGCTGGCCTACTACTTTGTCTTTGCGGCGTCGCTGGTGCTGTTTCTTCTGCTGCTTCGCGTGGTCAATTCGCCATTCGGCCGCGTGTTGCAGGCGATCCGCGATAACGAATTCCGCGCCGAGGCGCTCGGCTACCGGGTCGTGGTCTACCGCTCCATCGGCAATTGCCTGGCCGCTGCCGCCGCGGCGCTGGCCGGCGTCCTTTCCGCGGTGTGGCTGCGCTATACCGGACCGGCGGTGACGCTCTCGTTCGACATCATGCTGGATATTCTGTTGATGGTGGTGATCGGCGGCATGGGCACGCTTTACGGCGCGGTGATCGGCGCGACGATTTTCGTGCTGGCCGAAACCTATTTGCAGAACGTCATGGCGATGATCAGCCACGCCACGGCGGGCGTGCCGCTGCTGCCGCTCATCTTCCACCCCGACCGCTGGCTGCTTTGGCTCGGCGTCCTGTTCGTGCTCAGCGTCTATTTCTTTCCGCTCGGCATTGTCGGACGATTGTGGCGAAGGTGACGCGGCCTAAGCCGCCTCGGCCTCCGGGTCGAAGGCGGCGAGATTTTTTTCCCGCACGTTGTTCATGGCGCGGCCCATCGGGCGCACCGCGAACTCGCCCAAATCGAGCAGGAGATCGTGCTCGAGCGGGGTCGCTTGCGCGAGATCAAGCCACAGCGCGACCTTATCGTCGGCGAGCGCGAGCGGCATGCGGTCGTGATAAGGCGCGACGAGCTCGTTCGGCTCCTCCGTCAGAATGGCGAACGCGATGCGCCGGTCGCCCTTGTACTCGGCTTCTTCCCAGATGCCGGCGAGCATCAGCGGCTTTGCATCCTTGCGCGCGAAATAATACGGCTGCTTGCCGTCTTCCTCGCGCCATTCGTAAAAGCCAGCGGCTGGAATCACGCAGCGCTGTTGCTTCATGTGCGAGCGAAACTGGCCCTTGCGCAGGCCGTCGGTGCGGACGTTAAGGAGCGGCGGCCGCGGCTTGCCGTTTGGTAGAAGTTTGTTGATGCCGAACCGCGCAATGGCCGCGCCTTTGCCGGCAATCAGCGCCGGCACCGTCTCGGTCGGTGCGACGTTGGGATTAAATTCGAAATTCAGGCGCGGGCCGCTGTAGAGGTCGCGCGGGATCTGCGACCATTCCTCGAGCGAGCGGAAGCGATTGCACATGCGTCAAAGGTGGACGTCCCGCCGCGCGCAATCAAGTCCGTCCTCACAACGACGAGCTCGATCGGCGGGCGATGCTTCACGGCCCGTCCGGTCGCTTCCAGTTCAGCGAAACCCAGAACAACGCGAGGAACAATGGAATCGCGGCGACCGATAAAGCCCAAGCGATTTGATAATACGTGGTGCGCCAGGTCACCAGGCTCGCAAGGTGAGCAATCTCGCTGGTGTAATCCAGCTTGTCGGCGCTGCACCCGACATAATGCAGGAACGGATAAGAAATCTCGGCAACCCCAAGGCATAACGCGGCGCCGACGAGCGACACGACGATGACCAGGATGGCGAGCCATCGCGCCGATCCGCGCTTGTGGAAGACGTTACCTTTTTCCGCGGCGAACGTGGTTGCGGCAACGATGATGCCGTCAAAGGCCAGCAGCGCCAGACCTTTGCCATCGAGGATTGTCAGAATTTCGTACAGCGTTTTTGCAATCTCTCTGGCATCCGGCGGAATGAATTGGGTCCCGGCGGCATGCAAAAGCTCAATTCTTTGCAGCAGGTCACAGTCCATATCGCTTCACGCCCTTGATTGCCCGAAAGCTGAGCGATGGCCCTGGCTGATCTTGTGGCGATCGTTTCCGCGAGCGGGACGAAGGAAATGCGCGGCGCCGGTGCCGGCAACGCCGGAGGCTACTTCGCCACCGCGTCGGCGCCGGCTTTCGCCGTTTGCGCGTCCTGCGACGACAGCGCGCCGGAGACGCCGATAGCGCCGACGATCTTGCCGTCGACCAGGATGGGCAGACCCCCTTCGAGCGGAGTGATGTCTTTCACGGCGAGGAGGCGGAGCCCCGCGCCGCCAGCGGCGATGGCGTCGTCGAGCGCCTTGCTGGGCCGCTTGAAAGTGAGCGCCGTGCGCGCCTTGCCTTCGGAAGCGGTGATCGAAGCGAGCTGGGTATTGTCCATCTTGTGGAACATCACCAGGTTGCCGCCGCTGTCGAGAATGGTGATGGCGACCTGCCAGGCATTCTTGGCCGCTTCGAGCTCGGCCGCGCTCATGGCGCGCTTGGCATCGTCAAGCGTGATGGCAGGCCCGTAAGGCGGCGTCGATGGCTGCTGGGCGGACGCCGAACCGGCGATTGCGAGGAACGCGGCCAATACGCAGCCAAGCACGAGCTTCCACTGCATCTTGCTCTCTCCGACACCCGTTGAACGATTCGCCCCGAAGCGAAACAATAAGCGGCAAACGCGCCGGTTGGAAGCCGCTTGCGATCAGACCTCGGCTGGCCGAAACGTGATCGCAAAAACGGCTGCGCCGGGTGCCGACACGTCTTATATTTGCAGGTGTCAGCTTGCTGAGAGGGAGACGCGCCATGTTCGGCTTCGCCAAGAAAACGCAAATGCCTGATCCAAAGGATGCGCTGCCGGGGCGGCCGACCGCGATCCCCACGGCCCGCCAACATTTCGTCAACGGCAAGCCGCTCAAGGGGCCCTATCCCGATGGTCTCGCCATGGCGATGTTCGGGCTTGGTTGCTTCTGGGGCGCCGAGCGCAAATTCTGGGAGCTCGGCGATGGCGTCTACGTCACCGCGGTCGGATATGCCGGCGGCTTTACGCCGAACGCGACCTACGAGGAGGTGTGCGGCGGACGCACCGGCCACAACGAAGTGGTGCTGGTGGTCTACGATCCGAAAAAAATATCTTATGAGCGCCTGTTGAAGACGTTCTGGGAAAGCCACGACCCGACCCAGGGCATGCGGCAGGGCAACGACGTCGGCACGCAGTATCGTTCCGGCATCTACGTCTTTACGCCGGAGCAGCGCGCTGCCGCCGAAGCCTCGCGGGCAAGCTACGCCAAGGCGCTCGCGGCCCAGGGCATGGCACCCGTCACCACCGAAATCGAGGACGCGCCGCCGTTCTATTTCGCCGAGGATTATCATCAGCAATACCTGGCGAAGAATCCGCACGGCTATTGCGGCCTCGGCGGTACGGGCGTCGCCTGTCAGATCGGCACTGGGGTAGCGGCGTAGTGACACGCCCGCCCGATGGTGGCGTCGCGCTGAAAACGAAGGTCCAAGGCAGTTGCCTGTGCGGCCAAGTGAAGTTTGCAGTCGCCTTGCCCTTTGACGGATTCCGCCACTGCCATTGCTCCCGCTGCCGCAAAGCGACAGGAACAGCTCACGCGACCAATGTCGTCGTCAGGCCGACGCCTTGGAATGGCTGGGTGGCGAGGAGCTTGTGGTTCGTTATGACCTGCCCGCTGCGAAAAGCTTCGCGACCTCATTTTGCCGCCGCTGCGGTTCACCTCTGCCGCACCTGACCCGCAGTGGCAGTCATGCGATCGTACCTGCGGGCACTTTCGATGATGAACTGCCGGTCAAGCCAAAGGTACACACGCATTGGGCTTCTCGCGCTGGCTGGTATGATTATGGCGACGACCTTCCGAAAGAGCCCTGAACGGCCGAACCTCGCCGCCGCACGAGCCCCGGTGAGGGATTGTTAACCATACCTGGCGTAAGCCGGACCTAGCGTTTTTCCGCTCCGGGGTCCGGATTTCGCGTATGCGGTTCAACTCTCTCGCGCTCGTTATCTTTTTGTCGATGGCCGCGGCGGGATGTGCCCAGCAGCCGGTCGCGTTCAACGCTGCCTCGGGCCCGCTTGCGACATCCGGAGTCGACAACGTCGTCTACGGGCCGACGCCGGCCACCCCCGCGGTTGCGCAGAATACGCCAGCAGCCCGCGGCCTGTTTTTCGCGCAAGCCGCGCCGCCCGCTGCAGCGTCGTCTCCTCGCTTGTACATGCAAGCCGGGCCGGCTCCCGCGCCGTCCCGCGGTTTCATTGGAACGCAAGGCGGCCCGGCCACGACCGGTGCCTTGGGCGGTCCGCCGGAAATGGCGGCAGCTCCGCCGGCATCGCCTCGCGGCTTTTCCACGCAAGCGTTGCCGCCTCCCGCTCCGCCGCCGCCGATGGTTGCCGCGCCAATTGTCGATACCTTCGATCCGCAGCCCGGGCCCGTCCTTTGGGGCTCCGTGCCGCCGGTCACGCCGGCGCCGGTGATGAATCATTACACGCTCGATTCAGGCGACCGCCTGCGCGTTGTCGTGTTCGGGCAGGAAGGATTGACCAACTCGTATCTGGTCAGCGCCACCGGCCAAATCGACATGCCGCTCATCGGCGCCGTCGTGGCACGGGGAGTGTCGAGCGACCAGCTTGCGGGCCGCATCGCCGCCAAGCTCCGCGAAGGCTACATCCGCGAGCCGCATGTTGCGGTCGAGATCGAAGCCTATCGGCCGTTCTTCATCCTCGGCGAAGTCGCGCAGCCGGGCCAATATCCTTACGTCGCCAACATGACCGCGGAGACGGCGGTCGCCATTGCCGGAGGGTTCACGCCGCGCGCGTTCCGCCACGATCTCGTCGTCTCGCGGACGGCGGACGGTGTCGCCACGCGCATGACCGTGCCGCTCAATTTCCCGCTGCGGCCGGGCGACACAGTCAGCGTTCAGGAGCGCTGGTTCTGACAGCGACGGTTAGCGGACGGCGAATTAACGCTTCTGCTGAAGGGGGTGTTTGCGCCGTCCCAAAATGCGCATGGCCGGGAGTAAACCCCCGGCCATGGCGAAACCCCGGCGGATTTCCTATCGCTTGAGGTGCTTGTTCAGGAAGGCGATCGAGCGTTCGCGGGCAAGCTTGGCGGCGGCTTCATTGTAGCTGCCGCGTTCCTCGCAGTTAAAGCCGTGATCGGCGCCGGCATAAACGTAGATCTCGCAATCGCCGCCCCGCTTCTGCTTGATCAGTTCGACATCGCTCATCGGAATCGCCGCATCCTTCTCGCCGAAGTGCAACTGCACCGGCACCTTCGGCTTCTCGTCGGCGTTCTTGGCGATCTGGCCGCCGTACCAGCCGATGGCCGCTGATAATCCGTTGCATTTCGCTGCCGCGAGGAACGCAATGGAACCGCCCATGCAAAAGCCGACAATGCCGGCCGGACCGACCTTACGCGCTTCGTCAATGGCGGCCTGGGTGTCGCGCATCATCGCTCCCCAATCGGGATTGGCGACAAACTTGCGCGCGTTGGCGATTTCGTCCGGTGAATAGCCGCTCTCGAAATCCGGATGCTGCCGGTCGAACAACGCCGGCGCGATGGCGGCGTAGCCTTGCGCGGCGATGCGGTCACACACCGCGCGGATGTGATGGTTGACGCCGAATATTTCCTGAATAACCACGACGCCGCCTTTGGCCGCGCCGCTCGGGTCGGCGCGATAGGCGCCGAGCTTGAAACTGTCCGCGGCCGTCAACGAGAAATGCTTACCCAAGAGGTCCTCCTTCGAATGAAAATGCCCTTACCCTGCGGCGGACGTTAGCATACACCGGCGCGATGACCGCTTGAATGCCCGTGCGTTCGCTCCTCTTTCCAGGGATTTCCGATGCGAAGTTCAAGGATCGGGGGTGAGTAACCTTTATCTGCCGACATTTTTCGATACGCGGATATGGCTGGCGGCCCGGCTCGGTAACCGCTACATACAGGCATCCCCAACAGGGCCGAAAAGGAACAGCGAATGGCGACGCGCCAAATCAAGATGCCTGTAAAGCCCAAACCGGAAGAAGAAACCGAGGAAGTATTTTCGCAGCGCAAGCGCCCCGAGCGTGGCCGATATTTACTTCAAGTCGATCGGCAAACGAAGGGCTCCTACCAGACCTCCGAAACCGCTCAAGCGGCGGCTCTGATCATCAAGAAGAATTATCCGGTCGTGCAGGTTTCGATCTACGACAGCGTTGATAACTCGCACGCGCTCATCGAGGCCCCGGCCGCCTCGTCGTGAAGATGTCCGCCACTCGGCCGCAGCCTTGAGCAGGCGTGCGGCGCTTGGCAGTCGGCTACGAAAATATCGGCACTACGGCGCGACGTGCTAGTGCATCACGACGACGAAGTTGGTGCCTTCGCCAGTTTCGTCGCCAAGGCCCTGATCCGAGATGGTGAGGGACGAGCCGGGCACGATCATTTGCGAAATTCGGTCGATGGCGTCTTTCGGAATTTCGATGCGCGCCAACGCTGCTTCCGGGCTTTCGGGCGGCGGCGGGGCCGTGACGTCTTTCGCCGTAACTACGTCCTGCGCGGACGCGTGAAGCGAATTTTCCGACCGGCTTCGGTTTCGGCCGTTCGCCCGGCATTGCAACCACGTTCCAAACGAAACCGGATTGGTCCGGAAGATATTGCAAGGCGGTGAAGACGAGAGTTCCAAACGGCTGATCGGGTTTCTCGATCGTCACCGGCGCCGTGAACACCGGCTTGAAATCTTGCCGCACGTAAAGCTTTGCCGTCTTGCGGCTGATGAAAATTGCGATCGGCAATTGGCTCATATGCGTTACAGCCGCGACAGGGGCCGGCGGTTGCGGCGCCGCCTGCGGATTGGTCGTCGCGGAATGGACGAGAGTCGGCGCCGCGCTCACCGGCCGCGCGGGCTCCTGCGCGAGCGCTGAACGAAGCGCTGGATCGCCGGCATCACGCAAGGTCGACGCGTCGGCGACTACTTTGCCGTCGTGCGCGATGTCAGCTGCGCTTGCCATAGCCGCCGCCGGCTTATCGCGGTGCGCGATATCCGCGTCGGGGGAAATGTCGTTAGCCGGCTTGTTGTCGGGCGCGATATCGGCTGCGGCGGAAACGTCAGCAGCCGGCTTGGTGTTGCGCGCGGCATCCATCACAGCAGCGCCGGCGTCGGCCGCGATCGAGGCGTCCTGTGCGAGTACTGCAGGCAGAGTGAGGAGTGGCTGCGGCCAGGACCGGGATCGGCGGCGCGGGATCTTTATGCACGAACAGGTGTGCGTCGGCGAATTCCTGCGGCGCAAGCTCGGCATCCGTAATAAACACCTCGGCGCCGAGTTTGCTCACAGCATACAAGCGCACCGCGAAATCGTGCGACATGCGAATGCAGCCGTGCGAGGCCGGGTGGCCCAAATTCACGCCCTCGTGCAGCGCCACGCCTGACCAGGTGAGGCGTTCCATGAACGGCATGGGCGCGCCGCTATAGATGTTGGAGTGATGAAGCAGTTGCTTCTGAACAATACTGAACGCCCCGACCGGCGTTGGATGTTGGGGCACGCCGGTCGCCACCAGCGTTTCGGTGACTTTCTCGCCGTTGCTGTAGAGGTGGAGCTTCTGCTGATTGATGGAAACGAAAATCTGCATCGGCCCTTTGGGAATATCGCCGAATGGCAGCTTCGCGGGCTGCGCAACGGCAGGCCGTTTCGCCACGCGCATTCCTGTCCCCATCCTGACTTGGGTGGGCGCCGGCAGTGCGGCCAAATGCTCGGCGGCGGCGCGATGCGGCGGGGGACGGCGCTTCTAGTCGGGCCGGCGCCGTCGCCATGGGCAAATTCTCGGCGGTGGCACGATATGGCCCGCTCAAGATGCCCCGGCCCTGGGCCGATGCCGGCGCCGTGGTCAAAAGCGCGCAAGCGATGGCACAGGTGCACCCGCACCGCTTCGCACCGGAAACCGGTGCGAAGCGGAAAAAGTTTTTCTGTTCGCGCGATAGCTACTCAATCGATCCAGCCCAAATCGATCCAGCCCAACTCTATCCAGACACCCAATGAAGAGCGCCGTGGACTCGCGGGAACTTAGTGGAGTTGACGGCGTTTCGCCACGGTATTGTCGCGTTACGACGCAACGCCGCTGGGGATTATGGCTAATAGGTGACAAACTTAATAAGGCTTTAATCTGTAGCGGGCCTTTCAGGCTGCCGGCGCGAGCGCAAAAGCTTCCGCCAAAAGTTCGTACGACCGTCGCCGCGCGGCGTGGTCGAACACGTTGGTGGTGATCATCAATTCGTCGGCGCGGGTTGCCTCTGCGAGCGCGACAAGGCGTTTATGAACGTCATCAATAGCGCCGACAGCAAGCTGCTCGCGGTGCCGCGCGATACGGTCACGATCTACCGGCGTGTAGGGATAAGCGGCGGCGTCTTGTGGCGATTGAAACGGCGGATGCTCGCCTCGCGCCCGGTACACAAAATTGAGATCGGCGCTCGCGGCGATCCGCTCGGCCTCCTCACCGGTGTTGGCGGCGATTGCCGCGGTGGCGAGGATCGCATACGGCGCGGGGAGGGTGGCCGACGGTTTGAAATTTTCGCGATAGGTCAGCATGGCACTTGCCGCGTCGTGCTGGGCGAAATGATGAGCGAAGGCGAAACCCATGCCGGCGGCTGCGGCCAGCTCGGCACTGTACCCGCTCGAGCCGAGAAGCCAGATCGGCGGCAGGGCGACGTCGGCGGGAATGGCATGAACGTTGCGGAAAGGATGGCCTTCGGGAAAGCTGTCGCGTTCGAGCAGCACCAGCTCTTGAAAGCGTTCCAGAAATTCGTCGCCTTCGCGCGGGTCCTGTCGTCGGCGCAAGGCGTATGAGGTGACCGGATCCGTGCCGGGCGCGCGGCCAAGGCCGAGATCAATGCGGCCGGGGAATAAGGCCTCAAGAACCTTGAAGCGTTCGGCGACCATCAGCGGGGCGTGGTTGACGAGCATGATGCCGCCCGAGCCGACGCGGATGTGCTTTGTCACCGCCGCGACCTGACCAATCATGATCTCCGGCGCGGAACTGGCAATGCTGGCGAGGTTGTGATGTTCGGCGAGCCAATAGCGCGTGTAGCCGAGGTCGTCGGCAAGCCGTGCAAGGTCGAGCGAATTGCGCAACGCGGCCGATCCCGGCGTGGCGCTCGTCACCGGCGACAGATCGAGGACGGAAAGTGGAATCAAGCGAACTCTGCTCAGAAGAAGTAGGCGACTGCACCATTAAATGGGCGGCTGCCTGCCGGTAGTTCAAGCCCCGTGCCGCTTAACGTTTGGGCGGGGTGACCAATGGGCCGCCAATTCCGGCCGGCCAGATCGACGATGGTGGCTGCGGCGCCGTGCTCTGGGCCACTGCGTGGAGCGGTGCGCGATAGATGTGATGCCGCGCGACGTGCTTTTTCTTCTTTTTCTTCGGAGCGATATCGGTGTCCACTGCGCTATCGTCGTCGACGGCCGCAGGCTCCGCGGTGCCCGCAGGCACTGTCTCAATCGTCGCGGTATGTTCGAGCGGCGAAACTTGTGCCGGTTCCGCAGTTACCGTTGGCGTGGCGGGAGGAGAGGGCACCGAAATCGAAGCGGTTGGCAAAGGCACAGGCGCCGCGGCGTCGGCCGTGCTTTGCTGAGCGATTTCCGCCGACTTAAGGATCTCCTGCGCGATTGCATCCGGCGGCTTAGTTTCGTGCACCGTCTCAACCGCCTCTGTAATCTGCATTTGAGTTACGTCACTATTTTCCGCGGGCTCGTCGACGGTATTGTCGGCGTGTGCGTCGGGCGCCGGGGCGACGGGTGCGGTGGCTACTGGCGAGACGGCGGCCGGTTGCGGCGCGTTCACCGGTGGAGTCGAATAGGCCAAGGCCGAACCGTTGTCGGCAACAGCTTGCGTGGCATGCTTGTCCGCGAACGGCTCGAGCACGGTAACCGGCAGCATGGCGACGTTAAAGCCGACAAGCTGCAGCGGGGCGGCGCGGGATGATCGTGCAAGCGGCGCGTGGCTCACGCGCAACGACGCATACACGCCGAACGCAAAGAACAACGCTACCACCGAGACCAAGCTCGAGACGGCCATCAGGCGGACATTTGGAAACATGCGACCTCTCGAGTGCCGACGAGATTTGCGACAATTCCCGATCGCCTCGCCCCGGCCGTTGCGCGAGATCATTCTCGCATAGGCCGAGATTATTTCGGCCAGGCAACACGCACGTGTCCACAGGCTAAATCATGGACGGCCGGACACTAAGTAAGTCGGCAGTAATCCAACATCACAAATTGCCGAGGAACACGTTGCCGAACGCGGTTGCCGTTGGTGGCACCATTTCGGTTCCCGCGCCCTTGGCCGCGGCACTTGCTAGCGCGTGACCGCTCGTTGCGCCGCAGACGCGTCCGCGCCCGGCAAGACAACGACCCGCGTGCCCAAGTTCACCCGGCTATAGAGGTCGGCGACATCCTCATTGGTGAGCCGAATGCAGCCCGATGATACAAAATGCCCGATGGTCGACGGCTGATTGGTGCCGTGAATGCGATAGAGCGTATTGCCGAGATAAAGCGCGCGCGCGCCGAGCGGATTAGTTTCGCCACCAGCCATGAAGCGCGGCAGATAGGGCTGCCGTTCGATCATCTCCTTGGGTGGATGCCAATCGGGCCACTCGGTCATGCGGCTGATGCGCTCGTTTCCCGACCAGGTAAAGCCTTCGCGGCCGACGCCGATGCCGTAGCGAATGGCTTTGCCGTTACCGAGCATCAAATAAAGAAACGTGTGCGGGGTATCGATGATGATGGTGCCGGCGGGCTCGGTTGTCGGGTAATCGACGAGTTGGCGTTGAAACTGCGGCGCCATTTGCTGGCGCGGTCCTTGTTCGGGCTGCTCGTCTGGCGGCAGTCCTTCAATTGAAGTCGTGCGTTGCGGTGCGCCGGGCGGCGGATAATAGCCGGGTGGCGGAGGCTGCTCGCTGTAGGGCTGCGGCGGTACCGGCGTATAGTTCGCCGGCGGGTAGTAGCCCGGCGGCGCCGGTTGCGGCGGGTAATACCCTGGTGGGGGCGGATAATAACCCGGTGGCGGCGGGTAATAGCCAGGCGGCGCTGGAGGATAGGGCTGCTGCGCATCCGCGCTCGCGCAGAAGCCCGCGGACGCCAGAGCAATAATGGCCAAGCCAATTATCAGACGCAAAGATTTCCCCGATCCGTCGACGCAGATTGCACGTTTTGCGGAAAGGATTGGGCGGGAACAAGGCAGGCGCACGAACGGCGACGCGACGGTTTCGCGCGGTTAGGGCCTGCCAAAGGGCGCTATGGTGGACACGAGGGGAACGCCCGCGGATGGCGCGGAGAATTCTGTGCTAGGCTGTTGCCGTTGAAGAAGCTTTTTTTAGTCAGTGGACCAACTTCGATTCCACGAGAAAAGAAACAAAGCTCCAATCCGGACAAGCCGACAGCGCGTGGTGTTTCGGCACGTGGATTGCTAGGCTTGATGGTCAAAGATCGCCCGGGCATCAACGCGTGCCGGGTTATTAAGGACTGAACTCGATGGCATCGGTGAGCGACTGGAAAGTGCCAAGCTCGGCGCAGCCGAAACCCGAAGATTATTCCTACGATCTCGACCTGGCGCTGGCTTCGATCGTTGCGTTGCGCGCGACAGTGCCGGCGGATGCGTTCACAGCGGAGACGCTCGGAACCGAACGTGCCGGCAATGGCGTCATTATCCGCAGCAATGGCTTGATCCTGACCATCGGCTATCTGGTGACCGAGGCGGACACGATCTGGCTCACGCTCAACGACGGCCGTTCCGTGCCCGGCCACTTGCTTGGCTATGACCAGGAAACCGGCTTCGGTCTGATCCAGGCGCTTGCCAAGCTCGACATGCCGGCGCTTGAGATCGGCAAATCGGCCGCCGCTTCGCTGGGCGAGCGTGTGGTCGTCGGCGGCGCAGGCGGCCGTCCGCGCTCGGTCGCCGCCCGCATTGTCGCCAAGCAGGAGTTCGCCGGTTATTGGGAATACGTCCTGGACGAGGCGATTTTTACGGCGCCGGCACATCCGAATTGGGGAGGGACTGCCTTGATCGGTCCGGCGGGCGATCTGCTCGGCATTGGTTCATTGCAGCTCCAGCAGGCCGTCGACAACGAGCCGGCGCAGAACATCAACATGATGGTGCCGATCGATCTCTTGCAGCCGATTTTCGATGACCTGATGAAGTTTGGACGGCGCAATGCACCGCCTCGGCCCTGGCTCGGCTTTTACGCCACCGAAGTCGAAGACCGGTTGGTGGTGGTCGGCCTCGCCGACCGCGGACCGGCTAAGCGCGCCGACTTGCGTGTCGGCGATATCGTGCTCGCGGTGGCGGGGAAAGAGGTCAGCGATCTCGCTGGTCTGTTCCGTGGCGTTTGGGCGCAAGGCCCGGCGGGCGTCGAGGTGCCAATCACGATCTATCGCGACGGCGAAACCTCCGAGGTGCGTGTCAAGTCGGGCGAGCGGGATCGCTTCCTTAAAGGACCGAGCTTGCACTAGCTCGCAGCAACGCGTCGCACCGTGGCGTACGCTTAGGCAGCGTAATGCCCGGCAGCAAAAAGCGCGCGCAGCCCTTCGCGGTAGTTCGGAAACTGTAGATCCACGCCGAGTTCGCGCTTGAGCTTGTCGTTTTTCACGCGCCGGCAGTCTTGCCAAAAGCTCAGCGCCATCGGTGACAGCGTCGCTTTCGCCTCCGCGAAAGGAATCTCCGGCGGCGGCTGACGGCCAAGCAATTGCGCCGCGAAAACAATTGGATCTCCCGGCGGTGAGGGCTCGTCGTCGCAGACATTGAAAACCCCGCGAGCGTTGTTTGCCAATGCCGCATCGATCGCCTGCGCAATGTCGGCGACGTGAATGCGATTGAACACCTGGCCCGGCTTGGCGATGCGGCGCGCGTCCCCGCGCGAAACTTGGACAAGCGCATTGCGGCCGGGCCCATAAATGCCGGCAAGCCGAAGAATGGCGACCGTGGCCCCCGTGCGTGCCCCAAATTCGGCCCAGGCGTGCTCGGTGGCGAGGCGCTTTTGGCCCCGTGTCGTGTCGGCGCGCGGCGGCGTCGTTTCATCGACCCAGGCGCCGGCGAAGTCGCCGTAGACGCCGATCGTCGATAAATAAACAATCGTGCGCAAATGCTTCGTGTGAGCCAGACTTTCGCCGAACGCTGCAAGCACCGGATCGCCGGTTTCGGTCTGCGGGATGGAAACGAGCGCCATGTCTGCGGCCGCAACGGCCTCTTTGGTTTCCGCGCTCGCCGATCTGCCATCGAAGGTCAAAACTTTCACGCCACCGCTAAACTGCGCGTTGAGGGCGGAAACGCGCTCGATGCTGCGCACCGTGCCGACAATCCGCTCGAAGCGGTCACCAAAAGCCGCGATGAAATGTTCGGCTGAATAGCCAAGTCCAAAGCAGATCAGGCTCGGCATGTCTTACTCGAGTCTGTCTTACTCAAGCGCCGCCGCCCATTCGTCGATCACCTGCGGATCGGTTTCGCCTCTGCGCTGCGTCTGCGCGCGTGAGAGCCGGCGGCGATCGAGCCGCCCGAGCGCCCAGACCGCCGCGCCGCGAATGAGCGGCGAAGGATCTTCAAGCAACCGCTCGGCGTCGTCGGCTAGCGTGGCGTTTCCCGAATTGCCGATGGCGATGAGCACGTTGCGCAAGAAGCGGGCGCGGCCGATGCGCTTGACCGGGCTTTTGGCGAACAAGGCACGGAAGCCGGCATCATCGAGCCGCGCGAGATCGGAAAGCTGCGGCGCTCGCAACGCCGCACGCGCGGCAAGCTTGGTTTCACGCCCCGACTGGGCAAATTTGTTCCAGGGACAGACCGCGAGGCAATCGTCGCAGCCGTAGATGCGATTGCCGATCGGCGGACGGAGCTCGCGCGCGATCGGACCTTTGTGTTCGATGGTGAGATAAGAAATGCAGCGCCGCGCATCGAGCTGATAGGGCGCCGGAAATGCCGCCGTGGGGCAGACATCCAGGCAGGCACGGCAAGTTCCGCAATGGTCGTGCTCGGCCGCGTCGGGCGGCAAGTCTAGGCTCGTGAAAATCGCGCCGAGGAACAGCCACGAACCGTGCTCGCGCGAGACGAGATTAGTGTGCTTGCCTTGCCAGCCGAGACCTGCGGCTTCGGCCAGCGGTTTTTCCATGACCGGCGCGGTGTCGACGAAGACCTTGATCTCGCCGCCGGCGTTATCGATGAGCCAGCGTCCCAGCTTCTTGAGCCGCGGCTTGATTACTTCGTGATAATCGTCGCCCTGCGCGTAAATCGAGATGGCGCCCCGCATCCGCTGTTGCAGCACCAAGAGTGGATCTTCGTCGGGACCGTAGTTGATACCGAGCATTACGATCGATCGCCCATCGGGCCAAATCCGGTGTGGATCGCCGCGGCGATCGGCGTTGCGCTCCAGCCAGTCCATGTCGCCGTGCGCACCGCCGTCGAGGAAGTCCCGCAGCCGCGCGGCGGCCCGGGGGATGGCGTCCGGCCGGGTGACGCCGAACGCGTCGAACCCCTCCGTCCGTGCCGCGGCCGCGAGCGCGGTCTTTATGGCGGCGCCGTCCTGGATCAGAAATCGAGATTGGCGTAGTTGGCCGCCGGAACGAGACCGGGAACGGTCTCGCGCAACAGGGTGCGGAACGCCGGCCGCGACTTTATTCTCGCGTACCAGGCTTTGCAGCTGTCGTCTTCGTCCCACGGCACATCGCCCAGATAATCGACCGCGGACAGATGCGCTGCCGCGGCGAGGTCAGCATAGGTCAGGCTCGATCCGGCAAGCCAGTCGCGCTTGCGGGCGAGCCAGCCGATATAGCGCAAATGGTATTTAATGTTGCTTCGAGCCGCCCGCATGACGTCGGTATCGGGCGCCCCGCCCCCGCTCTCGTTAGGGATGAAGCGCTTGTAAACCCGCTCGTTCACCAGAGGGCCGCTCGCCTCGGTGAAGAATTTGTCGTTGAACCAGCTCATGAGCCGGCGGACCTCAATGCGATCTGCCGGCTGCTGCGGCATCAGGTGAGCCGGGGCGGCACTGCCGCGCGTCTCTTCGAGGTATTCGACGATGACTGCAGCGCCAGGAACCGGCGGCACGCCTTCTTCGATCAGGACGGGGGTCGTACCCGCTGGATTGAGCCGGAGAAATTCCTCGCGCCGCTCCCAAACCTTTTCCTCCACCAGCCGCGGCGTCGCGCCGAGCTCCTCGAGCGCAAGGCGCACGAAGCGCGAGTGTGGACAAAGCGGATAGTGAAACAGCGTCAGCATGCCATTCCTGGCGCATGGAGCTTTGACTGAACAAAGCGCGGGGCGGCGTGGCCGACGCCCCAGGTTCCCTTATAAGCAAAGCGAATCCACAGGCAACAAAGAGCGGGCGGTTTGCACAGCCGGGATTTGCCTGCGGCGGTAACGGTTGCCACAATCCGCCCGCTCGGTCACAAGTTCGCCCAACGACACCAGCGCCGGCCGCGGAGCTTCACCCATGACGTTAGATCCATGATGTTCGATTTCATCAAGGCCATCGTTCTCGGCGTGGTGGAGGGACTGACCGAATTCGTTCCGGTCTCTTCCACCGGGCACCTGCTCTTGATGCAGCGGTTCTTCGGCTTTGGCGACGACGACTTCGGCAAGAGCTTTGCCGTTCTCATTCAGTTCGGCGCGATTTTGGCATTGCTGTCGATCTATGCCGGCCGGATTTTGCAGCTCGCGAAGGGTTTTTTCACCGACCCGCAGGCGAGGCGCTTCGTCATCGGCGTCCTGATCGCCTTTTTGCCGGCGGCCGTCATTGGCGCTTTGGCTTACAAATTCATCAAGGACGTGCTGTTCAATCCGTGGATCGTCTGCTTTTCGCTCATTGCCGGCGGGGCGGTGCTGCTTTGGGTCGATCAACTCGATCTCAAGCCGCGTTTTCACGAGGCAACCAGGTTCACTTTGCCGATGTACCTCTACATCGGGCTCGCGCAGTGCGTATCAATGATATCCGGGTGTCTCACGCTCGGGCGCGACTATCGTCTCCGCCATGCTGCTCGGCGCTGACCGCCGGGCGGCTGCCGAGTTTTCGTTTTGGCTTGCCATGCCGACCATGGCGGGCGCCTTTGCCTACGATCTCTACAAGGAGCACGGCCAATTGAGCCACTCCAACATCGCGATCATTGCCGTAGGCTTTATTGTGTCCTTCGCCTGCGCCTGGTTCGTGGTGAAGACCTTTCTTGGATATGTCTCGCGCCACGGATTTTCGCTGTTCGTGTGGTGGCGTGTGATCGTCGGCCTGCTCGGACTCATTGCGCTGGCGATGGGGCGGTGATCGCCGTTGCGATCCAGGCCGCGAGCGCATCCAGCATGGCTTCCCGTACGTCCGCATCGGTGCGGCTGCTGCGCGCAGGGACGTGGAATGAATGATCGGCGTCGGCGAAAAGCTGCAAGGTCGACCGCGCGCCAAGTGAGCTGCACAGCGGCTCGATGAGTTCAAGCGTGGCAAGCAGGTCGCGGGTTCCTTGCAGGAACAGCATCGGAATGCGAACCGCGAAGAGGTGATCGGCGCGTTCGCTCGATGGTTTGCCTGCGGGATGCAGCGGAAATCCAAGGAACGCGAGTCCGCGGACTCCGGGAAGCGGTGCGATGGCCTGGGCTTGCGAGGTCATGCGTCCGCCGAACGATTTGCCGCCGGCGATCAGCGGGAGATTCGGCAAGGCGCGACCCGCCGCCGCGACGGCAGCGCGAACCGTCGCGTGCGCGAGCCGCGGTGGATCGGGCCGCTTTCCGCCGCGCTCCATATAGGGAAACTGGTAGCGCAACGTGGCGATCCCGCGCGCCGCGAGGCCTTCGGCGACCGCCGCCATGAATGGATGCTTCATGCCGGCGCCCGCGCCGTGGGCGAGGACGTAGCAAGCGAGCGGGCGTGATGGCGCTTGCAAGAGGCCCGACACGCGAACATTGCGCTCGTCAGTAATGCTGACTGCCGTGGCGGCCGATTTAACAGACTGATCAGGCATTCTTGTGTCGGGCTTGGCGCGTTCGACGGCGCGATACGAATATTACCGTCGGCACGAGTGTTTCCCAACCGCGGCGCGCGGGTTATTAAGGAGCAACTCAGGAGACGAGTATGTGCCGCAACATCCGCACGTTGTTCAATTTCGAACCGCCGGCGACCGAAGACGAGATCCAGGCGTCGGCCCTGCAATTTGTCCGCAAGCTCAGCGGATTTGCCAAGCCGTCGCATGCCAATGAGGTGGCGTTCGATCGCGCGGTCGAAGAGGTTTCCGCGGCGGCGCGTCGGCTACTGGCATCGCTGGAGACGGCAAGCCCGGCGCGCAATCGCGAGGTGGAAGCAATCAAGGCGCGGGCGAGAGCAAAAGCGCGGTTTGCTTAAAGCGCGGCGGCATGCTCACGCCGCCTTTGCCCGTCAGGCGACTTTGCTTTTCTGTTTTCGCTGGGCGACGTGCCTAAATTTCAGTTCGGCGGCCGGACACGGTTTGCCGAACAGATAGCCTTGCGCGTGCGTGCAGCCGGCGGCGCGAATGAGCACGAGCTGATCCTCGGTTTCGACACCCTCGGCGACGGTGCCGATGCGAAGGCTGCGGCCGAGGCCGGCCACCGCCGATACGATCGATGCGCTATGCTCGTTCTTCGCGAGCTCGTGCACGAACGAGCGGTCGATTTTGATCTTGTCGAACGGAAACATGCGCAAGTAGCTGAGCGAAGAATATCCGGTGCCGAAATCGTCAAGCACGATGGCAATGCCCATGGCGCGCAGTTGATGCAGCGTCTCGACGTTGTCTTCGCTGCCTTGCAGCAGCACCGTTTCGGTGATCTCGAGTTCAAGCCGCTCGGGCGGCAGCCCGGTTTCGTCGAGGACGTTGCGGACGTTATCGATCGGGCACAGGCGACGAAACTGCACTGCCGATAGATTGACGCTGACCTTGACGTTTGCCGGCCATTGCGCGGCGTCCGCGCATGCCTTGCGCAACACCCATTCGCCAATCGGGTTGATCAGGCCGGTCTCCTCCGCGAGCGGAATAAACTCGAGCGGCGAGACCATGCCGCGTTGCGGATGGTTCCAGCGAATTAGCGCCTCGACGCTGGCGGGCTGCCGCGTATGGACGTCGACGATCGGATGATAATGCAGAACGAATTCATCGTTGGTAAGCGCATTGCGGAGTTCGCTTTGATGGGCGCGGCGCGTGACGGCCTCGAGCCCCATGGCCGGGTCGAAAAACCGGTAGGAGTCGCGGCCTTCGGCCTTGGCTTTGTAAAGCGCGAGGTCGGCATTCTTGATCAGTTGTTCGACGTTGGCTCCGTGCCTCGGCGCCAGCACGATGCCGATGCTGGTGCCGATATTGATGGCATTGCCGTCGAGATCGAAGGGCGTCGATATGGCCGCCAGGAGCCGGTTGGCGGTGGCCATTGCGGCGCCATGCTGATTGTCGTCAGCCGTCGCCAAAATGGCGAACTCGTCGCCGCCGAGCCGTGCCACCGTGTCGGTTTCGCGAGTGCATGCCAATAGCCGCGCGGCGACCACTTTCAAGAGTGCATCGCCCGTGGGATGACCGAGAGAATCGTTGACGATCTTGAACAGATCGAGGTCGAGCATAAACACCGTGAACGGGCTGCCATGGCGGCGCAGCCGCGCCAGCGCCTCCTCCATTTTCTCCAGCAGCACCGAGCGATTAGCCAGGCCGGTGAGGCCGTCGTGGCGGGCCATGAACGCGATCTGCGTTTCCGCGTGCTTTTGCGCTGTGATGTCCTGATGAATGGCGACCCATCCGCCGCCGGCCATCGGCCGGTGATTGACGGCAAAGACGCGTCCGTCGCACATGGGATATTCGGTGTAGTACGGCTGATTATTCCGTACTTTTGTCAGAATTCTTTCGACGTATAGGTCCGGCTCGTCGGGATGGTAGCCGGCTTTGACCCGTGCTTCGAGAATCGAGCGCAGTGTCACTCCCGGTTGGGTTTGCTCGGGTGACAGACCGTAAATTTCGCCATAACGCTCGTTGCAAACGATCAGTCGCTCGTTGCGGTCGAACATGCACAAACCGTGCGGCATATTCTCAATCGCCGCGTCAAACCGCAGGTTCTGCGCCTGCAACTCGAACTCCCGGTCGCGCAATTCGGCGGTGCGCTCCTGAACGAGCTTGTCGAGCCCGTGGTTGAGCTGTTCGAGCTCATCGATCATCAGCGCGATCGAGCGGTCGGTGCGCTGGCGATCGGCGTCAGATTGCTCGTAGGCCGCGGAGACCAGCGCCAGGAGACCTTGCAGGTCTACTTCGCCCGAAGCCTTCGCCGCCTTGGCAAGCTGTCTGGCTAGAAGCTTATGCACGGGCGTTGTCCGTTGCCTCTGCAATCGTCGTAACGGTCATGGTCTGGTTGTGCAGTTCGCAGACGCCGGACACGCGATGCGGTGAGATTTCACCATAGGAATAGAAGCCGAGTTGCGGAATTCGCGGGCCGAACTCGGCGCTCGTCGCCTCGAGTTCATCGGCCGTGTGCTGACCCATCAGCAGGCGGCGGCCGATGCAGCTGACAAGAATCGCGACGCTGTCCCCGGCGTAGCCCTCGCCGATGGCGTCAACAGCCTGGCGCGCCGCCTGTGCGGCACCTGCAGCAAGACGGTCGAAGTGCCCCCGCATGAGTTGTGCGGTCCAATCCTGCGGAACGTCGCCGGCGAAAGTCATCGAGCGCGCCTTGCGATCGATGGCGAGAATGGTGCGGACGATGTCGTGCTGCGGTCGTTCGGGATCGAAGATCCGCAGCGGGAACAACAAACCCGATCCGGGTAACCCCTTAGCTTCGTCTTCGCCGAGATAGCGTTCGTAAAGATCGAGCGCGGGCGCGCCGTCGAATTCAAACAGCACATTGCCGCGCGATTTGGTGATGCGGCGCCGCGGTCCGAACTCATCCCATCCGCCGGCGCTGCCATGGCCGATCCGAATTGCCGAACCGTAGAAACCCACGCCCGCCACCAAGTGTTTGCGTGGCGCGCAGTCGGCGCCCACGAGCGTTTCGCGGAAGTCGGCGCCGTCACCGGCCAGCCCGCCGGTAATTGAGACGTCCTTACCCACTACGCCGGATATTCCGGCGACAAGTTCGCTGCCGTTGACGTTAAGACCATCGGAAAGCACGAACACCCCGACAAGATCGGGCGCCGCCAATGCGCGCCCGATAGCCTCCCCGCACGCGCGCGAGCAATCGGCGGCGAATGCCGGCTCGCAGGCCACCCTCAGGCGCGTCGCATCGAAGCCGAGCGCGACGGCAGTGATTTCGTGGTCGGTGACATCCTCGTTGTGGATTTGACCGCCGGTGCTGCAGCCGACGATATGGGCGTGTGGAAACATCGCCCGCAGTTCGTGATAGCGATCGCGACACGCCAGAACTTGGCGTTTGCCAAAGAAAAAAACCAGATCGCTGTGAGTATCGTTGCTGGAGGGGGTCGGCCACCCGGCGTTCTCGCTCCAGGAAAATTGCGCCACGCGCATCGCTATGTTCGCCCCTTGGGCCGCCGCGCTTTGGAGAAATTTGTAACGGCGACCCCTGAAAATTCAGTTTATCTATGCGTAGCTTGCCGTGCTTTTAGGGTTCCTCAAATTCTGAGCCGATCGCTCGAAATAACGGGCTTAATTCGCCCGGTTTTGACCGGGCAGGACTAAAAGCGCGGCTGGATAGAGGAAGGTTCCCCCGGCGACGGCGCTATTGTTGACGGTTCCTTAAGCGTGGAACTCGTTGCGCGTCTGGTCCGATTACTGTTTGTTTGTTATGTCTTTCGCGGCTTCTTCGTTTTGCCGGGACGCAATTGATGGATGGTCGCTGATATGCCGGCGCTGCGGCGAAGCGCATCCTTCAGGTCGACGGGCCGGCCGTGTTTCTTCAACAAGTCGCGGAACGCTTCGTCCGCGAGCTCCTGAAACTCTTTCATCTGGTCGTGGCCGAGTAGATCGATCTGCCGCCACGTTTCCTCGTCGAATTGCACGCGCTTACCCGGCATGACCTCGCCTCTTTCGCTTTGCGCCCGCGATCGGCACACCAAAGCTTCCCCGTTTCCGCGCTGCGAGTAAAGCCGATCCGGTCGTCGCTTGGCCGTCGACGGTGCCGACCGCTTTGATCTAAGCTTGGGGCGCCGGACCGGGATTTTGATCGCGTCCGCAATTTTGACCGCGAAAGGATTGTACAATGGCGAAGAAAAAATCAGACAGCGTCTACCGGATTATCGACGTCGTCGGCGTCAGCGAAAAATCCTGGGAGGATGCCGGACGCATTGCCGTCGAAACGGCGGCCGGCTCGCTGCGCGACCTGCGGGTTGCCGAGGTCACCAAGATGGACATGAAGGTGGACGATGGCAAAGTGACCGCGTTCCGCACCCGGGTCGCGCTGTCGTTCAAATACGAAGGGTGACAGGCACGGCGATCACGCCGTGCGGCCGCTGAACTGCCCGGTCTTGCGGAAGCGCCATAGATAGTCAGGGACCACTGCCGCTACCGGGTTGGGTACAATACCGAGCGCTTCGATGGTGCGGCCCTGCGCGTGGGCCGCGCCGGAGACGACGTTGTCGGTTTTCAACAGCTCGACCTGATCGGGCGTCAGCGGCGGATTCGGAAAAAACTGCAGAACCATCGCCTGCAGTTTCATGACCGCGAACGGCACCGGGACCAGCAAGCGCCGGCGCTCGACGGTCGCGAGCATGAACTCCATCAATTCCTTGAAGCTCTTTGTCTCGGGGCCGCCGAGTTCGTAGATCGTGTTCGTTTTGGCTTTGCCATCGGTGGCGAGTGCAATCGCCTCGGCGACGTCGCCGGCAAATACCGGCTGAAAGCGGGTGTGGCCGCCGCCGGGCAGCGGCAGCGCCGGGAGCAAGCGCGCCAGCGCGGCGAAGCGGTTGAAGAACTCGTCCTCCGGGCCGAAGATTATCGACGGTCGCATGATGATCGCTTGCGGGTCTGCCGCTAGCACGCGCCGTTCACCGTCGGCCTTGGAGCGTGCGTAATCCGACGGCGAATTCTCATCGGCGCCGATCGCCGAAATATGAACGAGACGTGCGCCCGCCACCGCGGCGGCGCGAGCCACGTTTTCCGCGCCTTGTGCCTGCACCGCATCAAAACGCTGCCGGCCCCGCTCGAACAGGATGCCGACCAGGTTGATGACGATATCCGCGTCGCGCGCAGCGGCCTCGACCGACGGGCCGACGCGCACATTCGATTGCACCGCCTGGATTTGTCCGACGCGGCCGAGCGGTTGCAAAAATCCGCTCAATTCCGGCCGGCGCACAGCGACGCGGATGCGGTAGCCGCGGTTGGCGAGGGCGCGCACCACATGGCGGCCGAGAAAGCCAGAGCCGCCAAACACCGTAACCAGCATGTCGGAAGGGTTATGCAAAGCCATGATCGGCGCGGAAATACAGGATCGGCGGCGTGCTGTATAGAGCGCGCAGACTTAAAGCGCGTATGACAGCCGCCGCGCCGTGCCGGCGCCTAAGCGGCGTGAGGCTCCACGATATCGGAGACGGCGAGTTGGGCATCGCCGGCTCTTTCCGCCAGGAACATCACCGCGAATAGACCAACCGCCGCGCCAAACATCAAATAGAAGGCCGGGGCAATCGGGGTTCCGGTCACATGGATCAGCCAGGTCACGAAAAACTGGGCGAAGCCGCCAAACAGCATGACCGCGACGTTGTAGCCGATGGCGAGTGCGGTCGAGCGCACGCGCGTCGGGAATTGCTCGCCAAGCGCCGTCGATACCGGGCCGTTACCGATGCCGAACAGGCCGCACAGCACCACCTGCATGATCAGCAAGCTTGTGAACGACGGACTTGAACTTACCCATACGAATAGCGGGTAGGTGACCAACAGGCTGAGCGCGAGCGAAACGATCATCACCGGCTTGCGGCCGATGCGATCCGACAATGCGCCGCAGATCGGAATCAGCGTCACTTCGACCGCCAGACCGATCGCTTGCGCGAGGAACGCCTGATCGAGCGGCAGTTGCAGTTGGGTGCGCGCGAATGTCGGGATGTAGACCAGGATCACGTAAAACGAGATCGTGCCCGACACGATGATGCCGAAGCACACCAGGATTTGCTTGACGTGAGAGGCGAGCGCGCGGCTTGCCGCCGCGCGGCCTTGCGGCGCTTGTTCGGACTCAAGGAAGGCCGGCGTTTCGGTAAGGCTGCTGCGGATGTAGAGTCCGACCGGACCGATCACGAGGCCGAACAGGAACGGAATACGCCATCCCCAGCCATCGATTGCCTCGGGTGAAAGCGTCTTGGTGATTATTGCACCCAAAATCGCGCCAATGAGAACGGCGAGGCCCTGACCGACCATTTGCCAGGAGCCATAAAAGCCACGCCGCCCGGCTGGCGCGCTTTCAATGAGGAAGGCGGTGGCGCTGGCAAATTCTCCGCCGGCGGAAAAACCCTGCAACAGCCGCGCCACAACAATGATGAGTGGAGCGCCGATGCCAATCGCGGCGTAAGTCGGCGCAAATGCGATCAGCGCAATGGCGACCGTCATCGAGGCGATGACAACAAGCAACGCGGATTTGCGGCCGCGGCGATCGGCGTAAATGCCGAGAAAAATGCCGCCGACCGGCCGCATGAAAAAGCCGACGCCGAACGTCGCGGTGGTGAACAGAAGGGACGCGTATTGACTTTCGCTGGGGAAAAACAGCCGCGAAATAATGACGGCGAAAAAGCCGAACACAATGAAGTCGTACCACTCGAGTGCGTTGCCGATAACGGCCGCGGCGATTTGGTATGGTTTTGGCGCCGATTGAGGAAGCGTCATGGTCGTCCCCGATCCAAGGAAAACGCGACTCAAAGGCGACGCTAAGTCTATATCCGCATCCCGGCAGGTGATACCGCGCAGCGGTTGTGGGGCCCGCGCAATTTATTGACAAGCGAGGAGCGCCTGCCTACCTAATCGCGGCTCAAGCCCAGGTGGCGGAATTGGTAGACGCACTAGTTTCAGGTACTAGCGCCGCGAGGCGTGGAGGTTCGAGTCCTCTCCTGGGCACCAGCTAAAAAATCCGCCTACCCAAAGCGAGCGGACTTGATCGCCGGCCGACCGGCGTCCAAGCCCGCTGCCGTTAGAGCCGGGGCGTCAGGATTTCGGCGGCCACTGCAATCCTTCCGCCTTAAGCGCCTCGGCGGTCTTTGGCCGCGCCGCGACGCGGTTGGCGTACGCTACGACGTTCGGCCATTTGCTGAGATCCACGCCGATGATTGGCGACCAGCGGAGCACCGTGAACATATACATATCGGCCAGCGTGAACTTTTCCCCCATCAGGTATTGCTTGCCGGCGAGACGCTTATCGAGCCAGTCAAGCTTCCGGCCGATCACTTCGCGCGACAGCTTCTTGAATTCGTCCGGTGTCGTCGGCCGAAACATTGGGCCGTAGGTTTTGTGCATCTCTGAAGTCACGAAGTTCAGCCACTCGAGCATGCGATAGTGATCGGGGGTTCCACGCGCCGGAGCTAGTTCGGCGCCCGGCTTTTGATCGGACATGTATTGCAGAATCACTGGCACCTCGGTCAGCGGTTCGCCGCTATCGAGTTCCAGCATGGGCACCTGGCCCTTCGGATTGATGGTCCAATAATCCCCGCCGGCTTTCGTCTTCTTTTCGCGAATATCGACTTGCTCGAGATCGAGATTGATGCCGAGTTCGCTCGCGGCAATATGCGGTGCGAGCGAGCAGGCGCCGGGAGAAAAATAGAGCTTCATGGTCATAACACTCCTTGCTGATATTAAATTTCGCCAGCGGATGATGGGCCGTTTCCCTCCGCGGAGATATAGGCCTGCTCAGCGCGTTTCAACAACCAAAAGAAGCTCGGCGTGACACCGGCTTCCAGGACAAGCTGGCGCTCGAATGATGGACGTGTCGGTGTTCTCTCAACCGGCGCTGTTTGGTCGCCATAACATGCGCACGAGCGTCCGATCGCGCCATAACAGCGCATGAATCAACGCCGCCGCAACGTGAACCGCGATCAATGCCGCAAGCGCAATGGCCGATGCGAGATGGATCGCGTGCGCAACCCGATACACCGGAACATTGGGGGTGAGCGGATAAGGCAATCGAAATAGTCCGAAGACAATAGTCGGCACCCGCACCGGCGTGGTTGTAGTCATTATCCAGCCTGACGCAGGCATGACAACGAGCAAAGCATAGAACGCCCAGTGCGTGAACTTGGCCGTGAGCGCAAGGAAACGAGCGGCCAGTTCCGGCCTGGGCGCCAGGGTCACGAGTCGCAGACATAGCCGGATGATTGTCACGGCTAAAATTGCGATGCCGATGCTTTTGTGAGTCTGTGTCAGCTCGAAGCGTCGGGCGGCGTCATCGACGAACTGAACCATGTAGACGCCAAGTGCCAGCGTCCCGAGCACGAGCGCAGCGCCCAGCCAATGAAAAAATCTGACCGATAGCGGCCAAGCGCCATGTTGGTCACTCATCGGTCAGAGCGCGAGTCTTGACGGTGATCTCAAGGGCGTCGTCGATAAGCGGAATGCCAAAACTCATGCCATAGTCCGAGCGCTTAATAGTGCCGGTCGCCACGAACGAGACGATGCGGCCTCGCGTGGCCCCGTCGGCATCCACGCTCACCGTGAGCGTCACCGGCTTGGTCACTCCGAGCATTGTGAGATCGCCAGTGATGCGCGCGGTGTGAGGATCAACCTTCTCGACTGTGGTGGAGCTAAAGCTGAGCGTCGGAAATTTTTCCACATCCAGCAGCGGCGCGCTTTTAACGAAGTCATTGGACATCGCCGAGCCGAGCTCGACCGAAGCAGCCTCGACCGTAAAGGTCGTGAAGCTTTTTGCCGGATGCTCAAAGTCGATCAGGATGCGGCCGCTGTAATGGGTGAAGTGGCCGCGGGTTTGCGGAAAGCGACGGCGTTCACCCGGAAAGCGATAAACGTCCGGGCTTCGTCGATGCGCCACGATTGAGAAGGCGCTGCCGCGATCGCCGCACAGCCAAACGCGAGCACGGACCAGATGGTGGAGATTAACAAAAGCAACGAGGCCGCGCGCGACGCCTTGCGGCGAACAATGGTGGCGCAGCCCATCGACCCACTCCCAACATCGTCCTCACGCTTTCTTGCAACGTTCGCGCCTCATGAGCCACGCACGAGTCCGTGAGCATCCTCACCCCCTGATGTAGCGAAGATTGTTCGGAGCCCAGGACCCATCGAGAACCTGCCGCTTCCGCCTCCGGAAGATCGGCCGGCTTAGCGTATGGCAGGGGTGCTTGGCTTTCCGGCAAGCGCGTACCCGATAGAAGCAGCGACGCTAACTTGCCAAACCAAAAAAAGCGGCAGCGCGCTGCCGATATGAATTGGAAGAGCCGGCGCCAGCCCGTCATTGATGAGTTCAAGCAAAGAACCTGTAACGGTGCCGAGCAGCATGGTTCTCGCCCACGCGCCGGAAGTACGGAACGCCGGTATGACCGCCGATATGGCGGCGACCACGATGGCGCTGCCGATCAGGCCCGCAACCATGCCGCATCCCACATCGACATAGGCGAGTGAAGGTGGCGAAGAACTCGATGGCAGGGCGGCTTGCACTTGCCGTTCCAGATCCAAATGCAGCGCTACCGCCGTCTCTACGGCCGCGAACCATCCGGCGAATGAGGACAGAAAAATGACCAGCAGGTCGAAGCTTCGCCGGGAAGCCCAGAGCACCGTCCCGGCACAAAGCACGAGCCCGAACCACAGCGCCGGAAGCGGCGGGGTATGTCCAACAGTTAGAAAATCGAGTGTGGGAACGAAATTGCCAAGCAACGCCGAGACGACTGCCAATGCACCGAGAAGTAGTGCGCGCTCGCTGGCCAATGCAGTTTGCAATCGAGTTTCGAGCGCGGGCGCAATTTGCATGCTTTCATACTAGCCTATTTTCTCCGCCGGTCATTGGTCATGGCCGGAGGGGCACGCTATAAAACCTGATAGGTGAGTCGAGGGTGGACTCCCAGGATCGCGCCAAGTTTTGCATTTGGATCAAGGCACTGCGAAGCAAGGCACAGAGCGCGTGACCGATCCCACTAACGGCGATGCCGAGCCTGATCGTGTGCGGCAGGCTTTGCGGCCAATGGCGCGCATCAAGCCCGCTGCGGGGCTCTGGCTTCGCAGGACGGCGCGCGCCGGACTTCTCAAAGCTGCCAGATTCGTTTTGACCCGGCCACGCCTCACGCGCATTGCGCGTTGGCCGTTACAGCGTTTTCCGCTGCTGAAAAGCTTTCAGCGCGAAGCGTTCAAAGTCATTCTTGGTGCCAATGCCGTACCGGACCCGGACAGCTTTTTCACCGAACGGGAGCAGTTCGTCTATGCGAGGCTGAGAGCCGCGCTCGCGCGAAGAGCACATGTGGAGCGCGGCGCAGTCTCCGCAACACCTCTCGATCCGCGGCCGCGGCTGGCTTTCGTCTCGCCGTTGCCGCCTGAGCGAACTGGCATCGCCGACACCAGCGCCGATCTTCTTCCCGCGCTGTCGCGGCACTACGACATTGTGCTCATTACCGATCAAAAGAAGATCGACGCCGCGGCGATTAGAGTGGGTCTCCCGGTTCACGGTTCGGCATGGCTGCGCGCCAACGGTCACGTGATCGACCGTGTCATCTATCAGATGGGCAATTCGCACTTCCACGATTACATGCGCGACTTGATAATCGACGTTCCGGGCACGGTCGTCCTGCACGATTTCTTTCTCAGCGGGCTTTTGAGCTGGCTCGAGCAAATCGACCCGGCAAGCCGCGTCTGGACGCGCGCGCTTTATGCAAGTCACGGTTACACTGCCGTGCGTGACCGTTTCCGCGATGCGGAAGCAGTCAAAATGTACTACCCGGTCAATCTCGGAATCGTTCAAGCGGCGCAGGGCGTCGTCGTCCATTCCGAACATGCGCGAACGCTTGCGAACGAATGGCTCGGCTCCGGTTTTGCCGACGATTTCAAAGTCATTCCACCACTGCGAACGCTCGCGGCGCCCCGTTCCCGTGCGGAGGCCAGGGCGGCGATTGGGCTTCCGCCAGGCGCGTTTGTCATATGCTCGTTTGGTATCCTCGGTCCGGCCAAGCTCAATCATCGGCTGCTCGACGCTTTTCTCGCCTCCTCATTGATGAGGGATCCCAACTGCCATCTTGTTTTCGTCGGCGAAAACGATCCGGGTGATTATGGTACGAGGCTTGTCGACGTCATCAGCGCCAACGACCTTCAGGCTCGCGTCCGCATCACCGGCTGGGTTGATGCCTCGCGCTTCAAGGAGTATTTGGCCGCCGCCAATATGGCCGTTCAATTGCGCGCGGATTCCCGAGGCGAAACGTCGGGCGCGCTTCTCGACTGTCTGAATGCCGGCGTGCCGGTGATCGTCAATGCGCATGGCAGCGGAGCCGGGATTCCGGCCGACGCCGTATTCATGCTCGACGATCAATTTTCGGACGCCGATCTCGTCGCCGCGCTGAAGACGCTTTACCGCGACGCCGAGCGGCGTAATGCCCTGCGCGGTAAAGGCCGCGAACTGATCGCGTCGCGCCATGCGCCGGAAATGTGCGCGCGAGCTTACGCCGAAGCGATCGAGACTTTTCATGCCGCCAGCCGAGCCGGATTAACGGCGCTGCTCGATGCCGCTGCGGCTCGTTCGCCTGGGCAAGACGAGCGCGCATGCCGCATTTTGTCCCGCACCATCGCGCGATCTCTGCCAACCCGGCGCCCCGTCCGTCAGTTGCTGCTCGATGTCTCCGCGACTTGCCAGACCGAGCTCAGGACCGGCATCGAGCGGGTAACGCGAGCTTTGGTACTCGCGTTTCTCGCCGCGCCACCGGATGGATTCCGCATTGAACCCGTTTACCTCAGTGAACGAGGCGGTTCTTGGCATTACCGCTATGCCCGGCGGTTCACCGTGGATCTTTTAGGCTGTCCGCCGGACGCCTTGGCCGACGTGACGGCGGAGTTGCAGGCCGGCGATATTGTGCTCGGGCTGGACCATTCCGGCGGGCTGCTCGTCCAAGCGGAGGCCGCCGGCTTGATCGCCGATTGCCGCAGTCGCGGCGTCGCTTTTTATTTCACCGTCCATGATTTGCTGCCGCTGCGGCTGCCGCAATATTTTCCGCCCGGCAATGATGCCGCTTTCGAAAAATGGCTGGATGCCGTCCTGCAAGCTGATGGCGCGTTATGCGTGTCACGAACGGTGGCTGACGATTTGCGCGAATGGACCGAACAGTGCGCCTTTTCGCGGCTGCGTCCCTACCGGATCGGCTACTTTCGGCCGGGGGCGGATATTGCCAGCGCGGCCCCGACGCTGGGTCTTGGCGAAGATGCGCAACAAGTTATCGCAGCCTTGGCGGCGCGTCCGAGCTTCTTGATGGTTGGGACCATTGAGCCGCGCAAAGGGCATTTGGCCGTACTCGGTGCTTTCGATCGGCTTTGGCGCGAAGGCGTTGACGTCAATCTGATTGTTGTTGGCACGGAGGGCTGGCGCGACCTGCCACGAAACATGCGCCGCACCATTCCGCAGATCGTTGCGCGGCTGCGATCGCATCGTGAACAAGGCAAACGCCTATTTTGGCTGGACGGAATTTCCGATGAGTATCTGGAAAAAATTTATGCCGCGTCGTCGTGCTTGATCGCTGCTTCTGACGGTGAAGGTTTCGGCCTGCCGTTGATCGAAGCGGCGCGGCACGGGCTGCCCATCGTGGCGCGCGACATCCCGGTATTTCGCGAGGTCGCGGGCGAGCACGCCTTCTATTTCGCGGCCGAAAGTCCCGACCTGGCGCAAGCGATCAAAGACTGGTTACAGCTTTATCGCGCCGGTAAACATCCGAAGTCTGACCCGTCACCGAGTACCACATGGGCGCAAAGTGTTGACCGCATAAAGCAGATCCTGCTCGGCGGCGACTGGTACGCGAGCGTTACTGTAAAAAGCCTGCGAAGCGAGGAGCAAGAAGAACGCGTGCTAGTTCGCGAGCAATTCCCGGCCGCGGGTTTCGGGTAAAGCCAGCGCGGCAGCAATGACGATCGCATACGAGATCGCTGCGAAGATGCCGATTGCGGTGCCGAGCGTAACGGAAGCCGACAACAAGCCGACCAGCGTCGGAAAGAACGCGCCGATGCCGCGGCCGAAATTATAGCAAAAGCCCTGGCCGGCGCCGCGCACGCTGGTCGGAAACAATTCGGTCAGCACCGGGCCCATGCCGCTGAAAATGCCCGAGGCGAAGAATCCAAGCGGAAAGCCGAGCGCGAGCATCATGGCGTCTGAAATCTCGGCCTGCGTGTACGCGATCGCAATCAGCAGAGAGCCGATGGCGAAGATGAAGAAGTTTTTTCGCCGGCCGATGGCGTCGTTGAGATAGGCGCTGACAATATAGCCGCACCACGAGCCGAAGATGATCACCGCGAGATAGCCGCCGGTGCCAAGTACACTGAGGTGACGCTGTGTCCGCAGGAATGTCGGCAGGAATGTCGTGATCGCGTAGTAGCCGCCCTGCGCACCGGTCGCGAGCGCGGCGCCGAGGATGGTCGTCGCCAATAGTTCGCGGCCGAAAATCTGTAACGCGCCGCGCCGCTCGGCGGATTGCATGGCTTCCCGAAAGATCGCAGGCTCAGGCACTTTGGTGCGGATAAAAAACACCAGAAGAGCCGGCAAGATGCCGACGAAGAACAAAAGCCGCCAGGCAATCTGCTGGTCGAAGAACTGAAAAATAATCGTGGCGACGATGGCGGCCGCGGCCCAGCCCCATGCCCAGGCACTCTGCACCACGCCCACGGCCTTGCCGCGATCGGCGGCGCGAACGACTTCGCCGATCAGCACCGATCCGGCCGCCCATTCGCCGCCAAAGCCGAAACCCTGGAGGCCACGCACGACCAAGCAATTGCTCGAAATTGTTGGTGAGCCCGGACAGAAACGTAAAGACGGCGAACCAGACGACCATGATCATGAGTAGCCGCGCGCGGCCGATGACATCCGCAAGCATGCCGGCGATCCAGCCGCCGAAAGCGGAAATCACCAGCGCGCTGGTTGCGAGTAATCCGGCTTGCGCATTGGTGATGTGCCAAACGGCGATCAGCGCCGGCACCGCGAACGAGTAGAGCTGTACGTCGAGAGCATCGAGCGCCCAGCCGGCGAAGCACGCCACGAACGTATTGCGCTCGGTCGCGCCAAGGTTTCGATAAAAATCGAGCATGGCGCAACTTAACCTGAAATCGACGGAGGCGGAACGCGCTCCGGCTCAGCCAGCGGAGCAGCGCCTATTCGCCGACCGGCATCGGCGGCCGCGGCGGCACGGTCCCGGGCCCCGGCGCATGGGCGCGCAGCACGTCGGGGAGGTGGGCTATGGTCGAGAAGAAGCCTTTGTCGCTTTCGCTTTTTGCTTTTGCGTCCGTTTCATTGTCGGCTTGCGCCGTTCCCTGCGCGGCGGGCGATGTTTCACCGACGCCGGCGACCGGCAGGGATTTTATCTCGACCGTGGTTAGCGGCCCCGGTTCGGCCGGCGATTGTTGTGGTGAAGCCGACGCGGCGACGGGCGAGGTCGGGGGCGTGGCAGCGGTGTTCTGAATGTCGAGTGGCGACGCTGCGGGTCCTGCCGCCGGCACGGCAAGCGGCGGAGCGGCCGACGTAGCAGTACTTGCCGGCGCGGCGGGATTGCTCGACGCGGGAATTGGCTGCGGCTGAGGTATTGCGGCGGTTTGCGGTGCGGACGTCGCGGCCGGGGGCGCCGAGGTACTTGGGGCCGGCGTCCGGGTCGCGTCGACATTGGCGAGCGCGGCGCGAACCTGATCTTCGACGGCGGCCTCTTCGCGGGCTTTGGTGTCCGCTGTTTCCTTAGGCGTGGGTTTTGGGTCGGCGGCTTCTTTAGCAACAGTCTTCGCGCCGTGCGTATCGGTTATCGGCTTGCGCGAAGCAGTCGGGCCCCGCGAACGTTTGTCATCGGCGTCCGAGGCGCTGGTCGTGGCGGTTGGAACTGGCGAAGTGATCTCGGCCGGCTTTGCCGCCGGGCGGGCCGGCTCTTTGCCGTGATCATCCCGTGCCGAAGCCGCATGCGGATCGGTTTCGGCTGGAACGCTCGCGGTCGCGCGGTTGCGTGGCCGTTCGGTGGGCTTGGCGGTAGCGTTTGCCGGAACTTCGATGGCGGCAGTAGGTGCCGATGTCTGCGACGGCCAGGACAAAAAGCCGCCGACATGAGCGACGAGATAGCCGCTGACGGCCGTGGCGATGCCGGCGCCGAGAATCTCGGCAAACTTCAGCGCGAATCGCGAGAAATAGGTGGGCTTTCCGGGCACCATAACCCCAGTATGCATCTTCGTCCCGGCCCAAGTACATACGGGGTTCTTTGGCGAAATTGAGATAATGGCTGCGGCTTTTTAAGCCCACACAGGATTCGGGTGGTTTATGCGGCGGTTCCGGCACACCCTCCGCGCATCAACGGAAGGAGCCGCACCGTGCATTTTCGCATCCAAGGTCTGCCGGCTGAAAGCTTTGCCCATTTATTTACCTTGTCCGACGAAGAGCTGGCACGGCTTGGCGCCGTTCGCCGGATTGCCGACGGCCCGCGGCCTTGCCGGGTCAGCCTCACCGATGCAGAGGCGGGCGACGAGCTGATCCTGGTCAACTACGAGCACCATCCGGTCGCTTCGCCATACCGGATGCGTTTTGCCATCTATGTGCGGCGGGGCGAGGAGACGTTTGACGCCATCGACGCCGTTCCGGAGCAGTTGCGCAAGCGCATGCTCGCAGTCCGCGCCTTCGATCATGACGCCATGATGGTCGGCTGGGAGCTGGTAGACGGCAGCGAACTTGAAGGCGTCATCGAGCGGCTTTTCGCCAATCCGCGCGCGGCCTATTTGCACGCCCACTTTGCGGCGCCCGGCTGCTATGCCGCGCGCATCGAGCGGGCATAACCCGGTTACTTCCCGGCGGCTTTACGCAACGCGGCGTTGATGCGGTCCTGCCAGCCCGGCCCGTCGGCTTGAAAAAAATCCAGCACGTCGCGGTCGATGCGCAGAGAAACCGTTTCCTTCAAGCCCGGTACCGAGGGCGCGGGCTTGGGCGGCCCTTCGACGGGTTTCGCCGTTACCGCCTTGAAAGCCTTTTCGGCCGCGCTGCGGGCGTCGGGTGTGCGGCGAGTCATGACGGCAGTATAGCGCAAGGGGAACGGTTCCCGCATCCCCGACCTCCGGAGCGCTAGAGCTTGCCTTCTTCGCCTTTGAGCACCCTCGCGCAGCGGAACCGCGCCCGCGCAAGCTCGGCTTCGATTACTGAAGCAACTTTATCTGGAAGCGCGCAGGCGGGCGTTGGATCACGTTGCGCGTAGGAGGCGTCGCAATAGATTTTTGGCAGATTAAGCTTGGCGAGGCAGTTGGCGCGATCGCTATCGGTCTGTTCCGCAAGCCGCTTGCATTCGGCTGCATAGGCTTTGTCGCGGGAAGTGACAGCGCCGGCCAGGCAGCCCTGATATTGATCTCCGGCGGCGGACGGCGGCATGGTCCCGGGCTCCTCGGCGGCATGACCGCGGCCGGCGGTGCAAGCCATCGCAATGTAGGAGAGTAGACCAATAGAGAGCACCGCGCCGATCCTTGACGCTACGCCTTCCGCCAGTCTGTGTCGTTCCTTAAGCATTGAGTGTGAGCATAACGGCCCTGTACAAGGTCTGCGACTCGCGGGATTTTTTTGCCCGTGGACAAACCCGCCGCTTCCCGATTGGCGGCCGACCGCCAACGCTTTACTCTCGGACATTCGCCCACCGCGGCCTTCGCCGCTTGTCGGGATGCGAACCGGATAAGCAGGATGGAGCCAGAGCAGGCCGCGGCCAGCATCGACCCAGACGAAGTGCGGCGCTTTTCGCGTCTTGCTGCGCAGTGGTGGGATGCGGGCGGGCCGATGGCGGCACTGCATAAATTCAATCCGGTTCGTCTTGGCTATATTCGCGACCGTGCCGCGGAGCATTTCGGCCGCGATCCGGCGCGCCTCGACAGCCTCTCCGGCTTGCGGGTGCTCGATATCGGCTGCGGCGGCGGAATTCTGTCGGAGCCGCTGGCGCGCCTCGGCGCGCGCGTCCTCGGCGCCGATCCTTCGGAAAGCAACATCGCCGTCGCCAAACATCATGCCGAACGCGCGGGCCTTGTGATCGACTATCGGGCCTCGGCGGCGGAGACGGTGGCAGAATTGGGCGAGACCTTCGACATCGTGCTCGCCATGGAAGTAATTGAACACGTCGTCGATGTCGGGTCGTTCATCGAGCTCGCGGCGGGGATGGTCGCACCGGGCGGGTTGTTGTTCGTCGCTACGCTTAACCGCACCGCCAAAAGTTTTGCGCTGGCGATTGTCGGCGCCGAATACATTTTACGTTGGCTGCCGCGCGGCACGCACCGCTGGGAAAAGTTCGTTACGCCGAATGAGCTGGAAATTGCGATCGAGCAAAGCGGCCTGAAGTCCATCGACGAAAGCGGCGTCGTCTACAATTTGTTTGCTGACCGATGGCAGCTCTCGGCAGACACCGATGTCAATTACATGATGGTCGCGGAGAAGGCGTAAGTGACGTCGACGCCTTGGCTGTGGGCCGTTTTCACCATTATTGCCGCCTTCGCCCAAACCCTGCGCAACGCCATGCAGCGCGAGCTGACCGTGACGCTCGGCACCGTCGGCGCAACCCACGTCCGTTTCCTGTTCGGCTTTCCGTTTGCGCTAATTTTTCTCGCCGCAATCATGCTGGTCACGGGGGTGCCGTTACCGCGGCCGACGTGGACGTTTTGGCCGTGGGTTATCGACGGCGCCTTCGCCCAAGTCGCCGCCACCGCGTTGATGCTCGCGGCCATGGGCGAGCGCTCGTTTGTCGTGACCATCGCCTACATCAAGACCGAGCCCATTCAGGTGGCGTTGTTCGGCCTGTTGTTTCTCGGGGATATGCTGACCTGGCCGATGATGGCGGCGATCCTGGTCGCGACAGCCGGCGTGATCGTGATGTCGACCAAGCCCGGCGGTATGGTCGGCGGCATCAAGCCGACGCTGATCGGACTTGCCTCGGGCGGGATGTTCGCGCTGTCGGCGATCGGTTTCCGCGGCGCCATCCTTACCCTGCATTTACCAAGCTTTACGATGGCGGCGACGTTTACGCTCGTCGTTGGCATCGCCATGCAGGCGGTGTTGTTATCGCTCTATCTTGGGCTGCGGGCGCCGCAAGTTCTGCGCAACATCTTTCTGACCTGGAAGCCCTCGTTGTCAGCCGGCTTTGCAGGTGCGGTCGCCTCGCAATTCTGGTTTCTCGCCTTCGCGCTTGCCACCGCGGCAAGCGTTCGAACGCTCGCGTTGATCGAGGTGGTTTTCGCCCAGATCGTCGCTCGCGTCGCCTTCGGCCAGCGCACCACCGTGCGCGAGGTGGTAGGCATGCTGCTGGTTGCCGCCGGCGTCGGCCTGCTTCTCTGGGCATATTGATGGCGCGTACCGGAAATGGGAATGTCGGGATCGCGTTAGGGTTGGCTTGGGCTGCTGGATGAACGCGGGAATGTCGGAACACGACGACGAAGGCGCGATACGCGCCTCGTCGGGCCTGCGCATCAACGTCATTGCGCTCTCGACAGCATTCATCCTTTTGCTGGCTATTCTCGCGGTCGCCGCGATTTTGGCGGTCAGGCAAAATCGCGCCGAGGCCGATGTTCGTGACTCGATCGAGGTCATCAACGGCCTCAACCGCATTCAGGCCGAATTGCTCGACGCGGAGACCGGTCAGCGCGGCTACATCCTCACTGGCGATCCCAGCTATCTCGAGCCGTACAATCGCGCGGCACCGAATATTTTGGCGGACATCCGGCAGCTGCAGCAGACGACTAAAGCCGGCGTGCGGGACGCTGCGGCGCTGACTACGCTTTATCAGACGGCCGAACAGAAACTCGCCGAGCTCCAGCAGACAATTGCACTCAAGCAGAAGGCCGAGGGCGACGCCGCGGCTGCCAAAGTTCACGAAGGTGCCGGCAAGGACCTTATGGACCGTGCGCGCGGCATATTGGCGAGCCTTTTCGTTATGGAAACGCAGCGCCTGGTGGACACCCGAGACTATGCCGCGGAAATGGATGAGATCCTGCAAGTCGGCATTGTCGGTGCTGTTCTCGTCCTTATCGCGTTGGCTGTCTTCGGCCTTCGGGCCATCCGCCAGCAATTTCAAGAGCTGGTTCGCACGCATGCGTTGGCGCAAGCCGCCAACCAGCGCTTCCAGCTTTTGGTTCAAGGCGTCACCGACTACGCCATTTTTCTTCTCGATCCGCAGGGCAATATTACCAACTGGAATTCCGGCGCCGTGCGGATCAAGGGCTACACCGAAGACGAAATTGTCGGTCGTCATTTTTCGCAGTTTTATACCGCGGAAGATCAAGCCAAGGAGGTCCCGCACAGGGCACTGGCGACCGCGGCGAGCGAAGGCCGGTATGAGGCCGAGGGCTGGCGCGTGCGCAAGGACGGCAGCCGCTTCTGGGCGAGCGTCGTTCTTGACCGCATCAGCGACGCAAAGGGCGATGTCGTCGGTTTCGCCAAGATCACCCGCGACATCACCGAGCGGCGAGAGGGGCAGCAGCGCCTGGAAGCGGCGCGCGAGCAGCTTTATCAATCACAAAAAATGGACGCCGTCGGCCAGCTCACGGGCGGCGTGGCGCACGATTTCAACAATCTATTGACTATCATCATCGGCAATCTCGACGGCGCCAAGCGGGCGATCGAAGCCGGCACGGCCGGGACGCAAGAACGAATTGCGCGCGCGGTCGACCAAGCTCTCACCGGCGCGCATCGGGCCGCGCGGTTGACTGCGCATCTGCTCGCCTTCTCGCGGCGCCAGCCGCTGGAACCCAAGGTGCTCGACGTCAACAAACTGCTGCGGCACCTCTCGACATTCCTCAAGCCGTCGCTGGGCGAGCAGGTGCAACTCGAAGTCGTCGGCGCCGGCGGCGTATGGCAGGTCGAGGCCGACGAGACCCAGCTTGAAACCGCCATCCTTAATCTCACGCTCAACGCGCGCGACGCCATGCCCGAAGGCGGCAAACTGACCATCGAGGCTAGCAACACTTTTCTCGACGAGATTTATTGCTCGAGAAACGCTGAGGTCCGGCCCGGCCAGTACGTGGAAATTTCGGTGACGGACAATGGCGTCGGCATGACCGGCGATGTCGCCGGCCGTGCGTTCGAGCCGTTTTTCACGACCAAGGACACGGGGCAGGGCACTGGGCTCGGATTAAGTCAGGTCTATGGCTTCGTCAAACAGATCAACGGCCACGTGAAAATTTACAGCGAGCCCGGGCACGGCACGACGGTCAAGATTTACTTGCCGCGCGTCAAAGCGGCGGCCTCGGCTGAGGTGACTGAGCTGCAAGATGTAAGAATGCCGGCGGCGCCCGGTGGCGAGTCCATCCTCGTCGTCGAGGATGACGACGACGTACGCGCGTTCATTGCCGAGACTTTGCGCGAACTCAACTACATCGTCTTTCGCGCGACCGACGCGCCGTCGGCGTTGAAGTTTCTTGCCAGCGAACGCGTCGACCTCATGCTCACCGATGTTGTACTGCCGGGGCGGAACGGCCGCGATCTCGCCGACGAAGCGACGGCGAAGCGCCCCGGCTTGAGAGTTTTGTTCATGACCGGGTACTCGCGCAACGCCATTGTCCATAACGGACGGCTCGATCAAGGCGTCAACATGATCCAAAAGCCGTTCACGCAGACCGCACTGGCCGCAAAGATTCGCAGCCTTCTGGATTGATCGGCTTCGCGGGATATTGAAACGCCTAGAACCGCGCCACCAGCGCAATGCCCGCCACCAGCAGCAGCGCGCCCAGCGCGCGCCAGCCGTTCAGCGCATGCTGGGTCATGCCAAACCAGCCGAAGTGATCGATGGCAAGCGACATCAGGATATTGGCGGTGATGGTCAGGCCCGCATACGCTCCGGCGCCGACCTTATTCACGAACAACAAACCGGCGACCACGGCAACGGCGCCGACCAGGCCGCCTAACGGGGCCCACCAGGGCATGGCGATTACACCCGCGAGCGTCGGCAATGGCCGTGGCTGGCACATGACGAGGACGGCAAGAAAAGCCACGATTGGCAAAAACGAGATTAGGCTCGCGAGCCAAGGATTGGTCACCGCGTTCCGAAGCGCGCCGTTCATCGGCGGCCCCCACGCCTGCAACAGTCCGCCGACAATGATGATGGGATAAATCCAAGCGGAGCTGATCTCTTCCATGACGTCGCCTCTTCGGTTGCCTTATCCTGTCAACAGTGCGGCTGCGATCGACAGAACCAGCGCCGGCGGCATGACCACCGCGCCGATTTTCAGGAATGTGCCAAAGCCGACGACCAGGTCCTCTCGGCGCAATGCCGCCAGCCACAAAATGGTTGCGAGCGAGCCGGTCACCGACAGATTTGGGCCGAGGTCGACGCCGATCAGAATAGCGCGCGTAATCTGATCGGCGGTGTGGTCGCTTTGCACGGCGCTGCCGGCGATAAGCCCGACCGGAAGATTGTTCGCCAGGTTGCTGGCGATGGCGACAGCGATACCGGCGGCCCACGCCGCTCCGACAGCCGAGGTCTCGGCCGCTTGATGAAGCAGCGCGGTGATCATGCCGATGACGCCGGTTTTGACTAACGCCTCAACCAGCACGAACAGGCCGGCAACCAACGGCAACACGCCCCAGGAAATGTCTTTCAGCACGCTCCAGGTTTGAGCTGGTCGCGGGATAAGCACGATGGCGGCGGTAGCGACACCGGCGATGAAGGTCGGCAGCCCGAGCGGAATGTCGATGGCTGATGCTCCGACGAGAACGACGGCCGTCGCAATTATGCCGGCGGCGGCGGTTTTGCCGCCGGCCGAGAGTGACGGCACTGGTACGTCCTTGGCGATGGTCTGATTGAGCAGACGGCGCTGCGTCCACCATAGCGCCAGATAAGTAGCTGCGATTGAAACTACCGAAGGCAGCAAATAGCGCGGCAGCCATTGCAACAGCGGCGGCATGTGATTGCCGTAGATGACGAGATTGGCCGGGTTTGAGATCGGCAGCACGAACGATGCGGCATTAGCGATAAAGGCGCAGACCAGCAGGTACGGAATGGGTTGCTCGGCGCGTGCAGTCCTCACCGCGGCGGCGACGGCCGGTGTCAGCACGACCGCCGTCGCATCGTTCGACAGGAACACGGTGACGATCGTCCCAACAGCGTATGTCAGCAGGAACAGGCGGCGCGCCGACCCGTTGGCGTGACTGGTCGCTTGCGCAGCGAGCCAGTCGAACAAACCTTCAGTTCGCGCGATCTCCGCCAGCAGCATCATGCCGGCGAGGAAGAGATAAACGTCAAGACCTTTGCGGAGACCAACAACGGCATCCGTCCACGGCAAAAGACCAAATACGACAATGGCGATTGCGCCGGCAACCGCCCAAATCGCCTCGGGCCATCGGAACGGGCGTGTGATGACGCCCGCCGTCGCCAAGCCGGCGATCGCCCACGTGGCCAGAGTGCCGTCGATGGGAACTGGCAACCGCCGCTCCTATTCGCCGGCGCGGAGCGTACAGGTCACCATAGCGTCATGCACTTTCCAGGAAGAAGTTGTCCGCGCGCAGCGCGAGCCTTGCCGTTCAGTCGCGTTCCCAATAACCGCCGGCCCGAACACGCGAGACCCCGCACAGGCACGGACCGCGCCCTGCCCAGAACAGCCGCGGTCGCCGAAAGTTCCCTTGAAGCAAGATTGCCGGCGCGATGGCCGGGCACCGCGCTGGTTTCCGAGGCGTCACCACCCACTTTCCTACCGGATCGGTCGCGGGTTCAATTTCTTTAAGATCGACCATATATGTATTGCCGGAAGCCCATCGGCCTGAATTGTTTGAACCAGCCCCGGGCTTGAAGCGGCAATCGGTGCCGCCGCGCCGAAAGGAAAAATACCGTTGGCAACTCAATCGAATGTGGACGCCCGTGCTCGAGCGGACGCGAATTTCAAAAAGGAAGAGCGCGCCAAAGAGGGCGCGAAGGCGATGTCAGAATATCAAGCCAATGAGCGGATGGTTCGGGAAAAAACCGAGCGATTGCGCGCGCTTCGATTGGCCAAAGAGGCGGCCGACAAGGAGCGTGCCGTTTAGTCCATTGGCGTGCCTTGAAACGAACACATCAAAGGCGCATATCAAACTAACGGCCTGATCGGCCGCCCGCGAGCCGCGTCTACGGGACCCCGTCAAACGGCTTCTGGCTCGCAATTTCATTTCACTGACAGCCCAGATGGCGCGGGGGTGTCTTAACCTCACCCGCAGTGCATGCCGTGGCTAAGGGCCTACCGGCAGCGCACGCCCTATTACGAGAAAGTTTATCCATTGACGTCCTTTAACGACTTCAGCCTGAACGGCGCAATCGTGCGCGCCCTCGCCGAGGAAAAGTACCTCACACCCACTCCGATCCAAGAACAGACGATCCCCGTGGTCATGTCAGGCCGCGACGTAATTGGCATTGCTCAAACCGGGACCGGCAAAACCGCCGCGTTCGCGCTGCCGATTCTTCACCGTCTCGCGGCCAGCCCGCGGCAGCCGGCACGGAAAAGCTGCAGAATCCTGGTGCTCAGTCCGACGCGCGAATTGTCGGGTCAAATCCTCGATAGCTTTCGCGCTTACGGCCGCCACCTTCGTATCAAAAGCACGCTGGCGATCGGCGGCGTATCAATGGGCGGGCAGGTTCGTGCGCTGCTCAACGGCGTGGATGTTCTCGTCGCCACACCTGGCCGGCTGCTCGACCTCGTCAAAGGCAACGCGCTCCGCCTCGACGACGTCGAATGTCTGGTTCTCGATGAGGCCGACCGCATGCTCGACATGGGCTTCATCCGCGACATCCGTAAGATTGTCGCCAGACTTCCGGTCCAGCGCCAGACGTTGATGTTTTCTGCGACCATGCCGCGCGCCATCACCGAGCTTGCCGGGCAAATGCTACGCGACCCGATCAAAGTCGCGGTTGCGCCGGCCGCATCAACAGTCGAACGGGTCGCGCAACGCGTTATCCGCGTCGACCGAGCCGCCAAGCCGGCGACCCTGATCGAAGTGTTGCGGCGTGAAACCATCGACCGCGCACTCATCTTCACCAGGACCAAACACGGTGCCGATAAGGTTGTGCGTGGCTTGGTCCGCGCCGGCTTTGGCGCCGAAGCCATTCACGGCAACAAATCGCAAAATCAGCGTGAACGCGTGCTCGCGGCCTTCCGCAGCGGTGAGATCAGGACACTCGTTGCCACCGATATCGCAGCGCGCGGCATCGATGTCGATGGCGTCAGCCACGTGGTGAATTTTGACCTGCCGAACGTGCCGGAAACCTACGTGCACCGCATCGGCCGCACGGCGCGCGCGGGCGCAGACGGCGTGGCGATCTCGCTATGCGACGGTGAGGAGGTTGCGTTCCTGCGCGATATCGAGAAGCTTATTCGAATGACTATCCCGGTTACCGAGGGACGCACGAACCAACGGCCGGCGCAGCCCTCTCCGACGAGCGCCGCTACCAAGACGCCTGGAGATACCGACCATCGCCACTGGCGCCGCAATGGCCCGGCGCGTAAACAAGGGCGTCGTGGTCAACCGAGCGAACCACCGCGCGGTATCGGTGCTGTCGCCTTCATGAATGGCAAAGCTCGATCGGAGCGCGACCGCCCGTCACGACCGCAACGTTGGGCCGGCCGTTCAAAAGGAATATAACGTGGCAAAAGAAGAACTTCTGGAATTCGAGGGTCTCGTAACAGAAATTCTGCCCGATGCCCGTTATCGCGTTCAACTCGATAACGGACACCAGCTGGTAGCCTACACAGCCGGGCGAATGAAAAAGAACCGAATCAAGACGCTGGCTGGGGATCGCGTGACGGTAGAAGTATCGCCCTATGATCTGGAAAAGGGGCGATTGATCTTCCGCCACAAGGATGAGCGCGCAGGGGCGCAACCGCGTCCCGCACAGCGCCCCCAGTTCCGCCGGCGGTAATCGCCGCCAGCGGCAGGGCGGTCATCTTGTCTTGAGGTTGACGGCGGACTCTTTGCCCCGATTGCTCTCGATTTCGTACTCGACGGTTTGTCCCTCGTTCAGCGAACTAAGGCCGGCCCGCTCGACAGCCGAGATGTGGACGAATACGTCCTTGCCGCCACCGGACGGCTGAATGAAGCCGTAGCCCTTCGTCGGATTGAACCACTTCACAGTACCTGTAGCCATTTCCGTCTCCAATGTTGATCGCACACAATAAGGTCCGCGCCCGAGTACCACAATGGGGTCTAATACACGGCCGTGGATGATTGATGATAGGCCCGAAGCGGAGTTCACCAGATTATGACTGCGCGTTAGTTGAATTCGTCGGGCAAAATCGGCAGCGGATGGAAGTTGATGCCTTCCTCGTGCAATTCCTTGGCCTCCTCCGGCGAAGCTTCGCCGTAGATCGAGCGGTGCTCGACCTCGCCGTAATGAATTTTGCGCGCCTGTTCGGGAAAGCGTTGGCCGACATAATCGGCATTCTTGGTAATGTGATCGCGCAGCTCTTTTAGCTTGTTCCGGAACTCGCGCTCCTGGGACGACATGATGGCGACCGTCCCCTTGCCCGGCGGGGAAACCGGCATCGGCACGGGAAGGGCCGGCAGCGCGGGAACCGGAGCAGTCGGGCCCGGTTCGGCCTCGATGCTTTCGGTACGGGCCAAGCGCGGCGCCATAATCGCTTTTTCGACTTTCGCGGAGCCGCAGGCCGGACATGCGATCAGACCGCGTTTGCTCTGACTGTCGTATCCCGCCGAATTTTTGAACCAGCTTTCAAACTCGTGGCCCCGCCCGCAGCGCAATGCATACTTGATCATGACGGCACCCGCACGGCGCGCAGATGAGTTGGCTCGGCAAGCGGCTCGGTCATCTCGAAGCGCCGGCCATGGCGAAGCGATGGAATTTTGGCACGCGCTGCGACGACCAGCGCCGGATCAATCTCGGCAATCATCACACCCGGCTCGGTGCCAAGCTCAGCGATGACGCGGCCCCATGGATCGACCACAAGCGAATGGCCGAATGTTTCTCTGCCGCTCTCATGTCGGCCACCCTGCGCGGCGGCGAAAACGAAACAGCCGTTTTCGATGGCGCGCGCGCGGATCAGCACGTGCCAATGCGCCTCGCCGGTTTGTTTGGTGAAGGCCGAAGGGATGGCAAGAAACGACGCGCCCGCTTCCGCCAGTGCCCGGTAGAGCGCCGGAAAGCGCAGATCATAGCAAACAGTCAGGCCTAATTTGCCCCATGGCAAATCGGCAGTGGCGGCAAGTTCCCCAGGACGATAGTTGCGCAACTCACGATAGCTTTCGCCGTCCGCCAAATCGACGTCGAACATATGGATCTTGTCGTAACGGGCGACGATTTCGCCGTCGCGGTCGATAAGGAACGAACGGTTGGCCGCCCTGTCGGCCGAGAGCTTGATCGCGAGCGAGCCGGCGTGAACAAACATCGCGTGCCGTCGCGCGGCCTCGCGCAAAGCCGCAAGCGTCGGGTCGTGCTCCTCATCGGTGAGGTTAGCGAACAGCCGCTCGCGTTTGATCTCCATGATATTGGTCATTTCCGGCGTCAGCACGTACGCCGCGCCGGCTTGCGCCGCCTCAGCGATCGCAGAAACGGCCGCGGCGCAATTGGCATCCGGATGAACGCCGGAACGCATTTGCACGAGCGCAACTTTGAAAGTCGGTGCGGCGGCGGTCATGCGGTCTTTTCTTCGCCCTGCGCCAGCAGCCCGTCGAGCTTGCCGGCGTCCTCGAGCGCATAGAGTTCGTCGCAGCCACCAACATGGGTGGCGCCAATGAAAATCTGCGGCACCGAGCTGCGCCCGTTCGATCGCGCGCTCATCGCCTGGCGCGCTTCCACGTCTCCGGTGACGTCGATTTCATGGAAGCCGACACCCTTGCGGGAAAGCAGTTCCTTTGCCCAATGACAGTACGGGCAGAACTGTTGGGTGTAGATTTCTACGGAAGTCATAAGAGCGCGTTAATTCGTCCCCTTGGCTACTTTATATGGACGTTTGTACCGGGTCGGCAACCCTGGCAAATACCAGCACGTCCACGTTGGCGGCACCGGCGCGCAGCAGCGCCCGCGCACAACCCTCTGCGGTCGCGCCCGAGGTCAAGACATCGTCGACCAGGACGAGCCTCTTTTTAGCGATGGCGGCTTTACTCTCCGGTGGGACCCGGAACGCGCCCTGGATGTTGGCCGCCCGTTCGGTCCGCGATAGTCCGACTTGCTGGATGGTGGCTTTCACCCGCTTAAGCGCGGAGGCGGCGATCGGTATACCGCTCTGGGATGAGACCGCCGCGGCCAGTATTCCCGATTGGTTGAAACGCCGCGCCCAGTTTCGCCGCCAGTGCAGCGGCACCGGCACGAGCGCGTCCGCTTCGGCGAGAAGCTCGCGTCCGGCCAGCGCAAGCCAGCGGCCCATCATTGGCGCGAGATCGAGCCGATCGCCATATTTGAGCGCGTGCACCAAAGCGCGGGAAATCTCGTCGAAGCGCACCGCCGCGCGGGCGCGGTGATAGGCCGGCGGAGTGGCGATGGCTTCCATGGATAAGATGCCGGGGCCCGGATCGTAAACGAATGGGACGCCGAGCCGCTCGCAGTAGGGCCGCGTGATGAACGAGAGCTTCGACCAACAGCCGGGACAAAGCCCGTTGCCATGGACCGGAGCGCGGCAGACGGCGCAGAGTGGCGGAAGCGCAATATCGAGCCCGGCACGCAGGAACGTGCGTGCCGCATTTGCCGCCCGCTTTATTCCGGGCGAAAGGGCGAACCCAGCCGCAGCCGACATAAAGGAACGGTACCTTGCACGCGGTAGATTGTCATCGGCCAGTTCGCCCGCTGCGGCGAATGTGAGAAAATCAAACACATGAACGAAGGCCCGCTGATCTTTGATCGCAGCCTGCTGTGGGTCCGGCGGCGTCGCGCGCGCGAGACCGGGCCGGCAATTTTTTTGCTGGAACGCGCCGCCGCAGATCTGGCCGAACGGCTGGCGGCGGTGGTGCGGCGGTTTCCGCTCGCGCTCGATCTCGGAACGCCGGGAAAGGAAGTCCGCGATGCGCTCGCCGGATTTGACTCCGTCGGCGCAATAGTCGCCGCCAATCCCAATCGCGAGAGTTTGTACGCATCACTTTCCGTCGTCGCTGACGAAGAAGCGCTGCCGTTTCGCGACGGCGCATTCGACCTCGTCGTGTCGGCGCTGTCGTTGCAGTTCGTCAATGACTTGCCGGGCACGCTGGTCCAGATCAGGCGCGCGTTGCGTCCGGATGGATTATTTCTCGCGGCGCTTTTGGGCGGTGAAACCCTGACCGAGCTGCGGCAATCCTTTGCCGCCGCCGAAAGTGAAGTCGAAGGCGGCCTCTCGCCTCGGGTGGCGCCATTCGCCGATTTACGCGACCTCGGCGCATTGTTGCAACGTGCCGGGTTCGCGCTGCCGGTGACCGACTCCGACCGCGTCACCGTACGCTACGATTCCGCGTTCGCGCTGATGCATGATTTACGGCGGATGGGTGCGACCAATGTGCTCCTCGACCGGCGGCGCAAGCCGCTGAAACGCGCGACCTTGATGCGCATGGCGGAAGTCTACGCGCAGCGTTTTGCCGACGCGGACGGCCGCGTGCGCGCGACTTTCGAGTTTCTGTGGCTGTCTGGCTGGGCGCCGCATCCAAGCCAGCAGCGTCCGCTCAGGCCGGGTTCGGCGCAGGCGCGGCTAGCGGAAGCGCTCGGTACCCGAGAGCACTCCGCCGGCGAGAAAGCGGGCGACTAGGAGAGTTATTTCAACGAAGTGGAGACGTTGGTGAAATCGGTTTTGACGGCGGTGCCGACCGAGAACACCGTCGCAGCAATGACGATCGAAATGCCGGAAGCGATCAGCGCGTATTCGATGGCCGTTGCCGCGCTTTCATCACGCACGAAACTGCGGAGCAATCCAGCCTCGGAAAGTGCGGATCGCTTGCTCATGCTCTTGTTCACCTTTTCATCACAGCAGATTTATCAGGTGTGGAATCAACGGCTCGTCGGCAGGCGGCATCGGGTAGTTGCGTAGATCGTTCGGCCGCACCCATTTCAGTTTTTGTCCTTCGCGCGCCGAAACAATTCCTTCCCAGCGCCGGCAGACATAAAGCGGCATGAGCAGGTAGAAATCGGCGTACCGGTGACTGGCAAAAGTCAGCGGCGCCAGACATTCCTCCTTGACGACGATTCCCAGTTCCTCCTTCAGTTCGCGGATCAAGCTTTCTTCCGGCCGCTCGCCGGGCTCGACTTTGCCGCCAGGAAACTCCCACAGACCGGCCATCGCTTTACCTTCCGGACGCTGGGCGATGAGCACGCGTCCGTCAGGATCGATGAGCGCGCCGGCGGCGACGAGAATGAAATTTACACTCACTGGTCCGGTCTCAACTTATCGGTGCAAGTCTAAAGGCAGGTTCGATCCGGTGGAGGGTGTTTCCGCAAACGATGGCGTAGTTAATAAACATTTACTGTATTTTTGACGGTGCGGGCGCTTGAGCGGCCGTGACCAACTTCAGCACGGCTTCGGCAAAGATGGTTGGCGCTTCTTGTGGCGGGTTATGCCCGATCGCCGGCAGAACGCGGTACTGGTATGGCCCGGTGAAACACGGGCGGTGCCGTTCCGACACCTCCGGCGGCAGGACTCCGTCGGCTTCGCCCTGCAACGCGATGGTGGGCACTGTAATTTTCGGTTTGGCGGCGAGCCGTCTTTCCAGTTCATCCAGCGCCGGATCGCCCGCCGCATTGCCATAGCGATGCCGGTAGGAGTGGATGGTTACTTCGACGAAACCCGGACTATCGAACGAAGCCGCGCTGCGCGCGAAGGTAGCCTCGTCAAATTTCCAATGCGGCGACCACAACTGCCACAGCAGGCGGCAAAAGGCGCGTCGGTCCGACTCCAGCCCGGCGCGTCCGCGCTCGGTCTGAAAATACCACTGGTACCAATAACGTCGCTCCTGCGCCGGATCTTGCGGCCGCGCCGATCCGGCGATGTCCTGGATGTTATAGGCGTTGACCGTCACAAGGCCGCGTACGCGTTCCGGCCACAGCGCGGCGACAATACAAGCGGCGCGGCCGCCCCAATCGTAGCCGGCAAGCGTTGCGCGTTCGATGCCAAGCGCATCCATCATCTCGCGCACGTCATTGCCGAGCGCGGCCTGCTGGCCGGAGCGCAGCGTTGCGGCGGAGAGAAATCGGGTCGGACCGAAGCCGCGAAGGTAAGGCACGATGACGCGGCAACCGCTACTGACGAGCGGCGTTACGACTTCGTCGTAGCAGCGCGGGTCGTAGGGCCAGCCGTGCAGGAGAACAACCGGGGCGCCCGCGGCGTCGCCACTTTCCTCGTAGGCGATCTCGAGCGTCGGCGTGCGGATGTGTTTGATGACGGCGGTCATGTCCGTAAACGTAACGCGCATTTTACCGCCAAACTTAGCTGCGGTAATCGCCGTTGATGGCAATGTATTCCTTGGTCAGGTCGCAGGTCAGAACGCGATCGCGGCCTTTGCCCATTCCGAGCGCCACCTTGAGCCCAATCTCGGGCTTCTTCATAGCGGAGGAGACCGCAGTCTCGTCGTAGGCCGGATCGCGTTCGCCCTTATGAGCGACGCGGATGCCGTTGAACCAGATCGAAAGGCGGTCGCGGTTGGCGGGCTCGCCGGCTTTGCCGACCGCCATCACCACGCGTCCCCAATTGGCGTCCTCGCCGGCAATCGCGGTCTTGACCAGCGGTGAATTGGCGATCGAGAGCGCAATGCGCCGCGCCGATTTTTTCGAGACCGCGCCCTCGACCACGACTTCGACCAGCTTGCGCGCGCCTTCCCCGTCGCGTGCCACTTGTTCGGCCAGATCCGCAAGCACGGCGAAGAAGCCTTTGCGAAACGCCGCGAGCCGCGGATCGGATAGGCGCGTGATCTTCGCAAAGCCATGCGCGGCGGCGGCGCCGGTCGCGAAGGCGAGCAGCGTGTCGGAGGTGGACGTGTCGCCGTCGATGGTCACGGCGTTGAAGGTGTCGGCCACGCCCTGCCGCAGCAATGTGCGCAACACCGCGGGTGCAATCGGTGCATCGGTGAATACGAACGACAGCATGGTCGCCATGTCCGGCGCAATCATGCCGGCGCCTTTGGCTATGCCGCAGATCGTAATCACGCTCGAACCAAAGCGGATGATAGATGCGGCGCCCTTCGGAAACGTGTCCGTGGTCATGATCGCCTTCGCCGCTTCATCCCAGCGGCCGGGTGTAGCCGCGGTCACAAGGTGATCCATGACGCCTTCAAATTTCGATGCGTCGAGCGGTTCGCCAATAACGCCCGTGGAGGCAAGCAGGACATCATCGGTTTTGCACCGCGCAGCTTTTGCGGCGATTTCGGCGGTGAGCTTGGTCGCGGCCCGGCCGGATTTGCCGGTGAAGGCGTTGGCGTTTCCCGAATTCACCACCAGTGCGCTGGCATCGCCGCTACCGCCTTTGAGGCGCGCCCGGCACCAATCTACCGCCGCTGACGGGCATTTCGAGCGGGTGAAGACCCCTGCGACCGTTGTTTCGGGTGCCAGTAACGCCAACAGGACGTCCGTCCGCCCGGCGTAGCGGATTCCGGCCGACGCAGTTGCGATTTGCACGCCCGCCACCGGCGGCATTTCCGGAAATGATTCAGGTGCGAGAGGGGAAATGGAGGATGACAAGGCTGGCCTCGATATCGTCATGGCCGGGCTTGTCCCGGCCATCCACGTCTTCAGTCGGCCTGTATAAAGACGTGGATGCCCGGCACAAGCTTGCAGCCGGGCATAACCACCGTTGTGGTCACTTCTTGCTTGGCGCCATGGTGTTGAGCGAGGGATCCGCAGCGGGCGCAGCGGCCGGTTTGTCGAGGTGCTCGATATTGGCGCCGGCCCGCAACTTCTCGACCAGGGCCGCCTGGGCGCGATGAGCGACGTAATTCTCGAGCTGGCCCTTGACCTGCTCGAAAGTCGGCGTCGGCTTGATGCGCTTATCTTCGACCTTGATGATGTGCCAGCCGAACTGGGTCTTTACCGGATCGGAAAGCTGCCCCTTGTCGAGCTTGAACGCGACCGCGGCGAATTCCGGCACCATTTGTTCCTTGGTGAAATAGCCGAGGTCACCGCCGTCGGCGCCACCCGGGTCCTTGGATTTCTCTTTCGCCAGCGTGGCGAAATCGGCGCCGCCCTTTAGTTGCGCGAGGACAGCTTTGGCTTCGTCTTCGGTCGGAACCAGGATGTGGCGCGCGTGCACCTCTTCCTCGTTGGTCATCTGCTTGACGGCTTCGTCATAGACCTGATGCTCGGCCGCATCCGAAAGCGCGGCCTTGCCGGTTTCCTGCAGCAGCGATTCCATCAGCAGCCGGTTACGGTCGAAGTCGAGCCGGCGCTTGACGTCCGGACGGTCGGCCAGCCCCTGCTTAGCGGCGGCCTGGGACAGCACCACGACGTCGGTCACGTAATTGATGAGATAATCGCGCTTCTGCGCCGGCGGCATGTTCGGGATGTTGTTCCCGATTTCCTCTTCGGCCAGCGCAAGATCGCTCTCGTGGATGTCGACACCGTTGGCGCGCGCAACGATCGGATCGCTGTCCTCGGCCAAGACAATGTTGACCGGCATGGACAGCACGAGAGCAAGCGCGAATGCGCCGAGCGCGCAGCTGACGGGAAGGCGGATGAGGGCCATTGAACGCGATCCTTTTGGGCAAATGGGCAACTTGCCGGACAAGGGCTTAAATTGCGGCGCGGACACTCGCCGAATCAAGTCGCCTTGGCAATGACGAAATCGCCGATGCGTTTAACGAGGCCGTGAAGTCGCGGCTCACATTGACAAGAAAACCACCCCCTCCTATGTCTCGCAAGTATCCAGGCGCGCCGCTATCGCCGTGCAGAAGCCGTAAATAGCGCTGCATTTTCCGCTGGTTGGACTCGCGCTGCGCGGACCAAATTGAAGGAAGATGACGCGATGATCGGCGCTGTCGCCCGCAAGCTGTTCGGTTCCTCGAATGACCGCCGTATCCGCGCCTACCGGGCGCGCGTCGATGCCATCAACGCGCTTGAAGCGGAACTGGAGAAGCTTTCCGACGAGGAATTGCGCGCTCGCACCGACGAATTCAAAAAGCAGCTTAGCGAAGGCGCAACGCTTGACGACATCCTGGTGCCGGCCTTCGCCACCGTGCGCGAGGCTTCCAAGCGCACGCTCGGTCAGCGCCACTTCGACGTCCAGCTCATCGGCGGCATGGTGCTGCACGAGGGCAAGATCTCGGAAATGAAGACCGGCGAAGGCAAGACGCTGGTCGCCACGCTTCCGGTTTATCTCAACGCACTCGCCGGCCGCGGCGTCCACGTCGTCACGGTCAACGATTATCTGGCCAAGCGCGACGCCGAGTGGATGGGCCAAATCTACAAATTCCTCGGCCTTACCGTCGGCATCATCGTGCATGGTCTCGACGATGCCGAGCGCAAGACCCAATACGACTGCGACGTCACCTACGGCACCAACAATGAGCTCGGCTTCGATTACCTGCGCGACAATATGAAGTACCGGCTCGAGGACATGGTGCAACGCGGGCACGCCTACGCGATCGTCGACGAGGTGGATTTCGATCCTGGTCGACGAGGCCCGCACGCCGTTGATCATTTCCGGGCCGCTCGATGACCGTTCCGAGTTCTACAACACCATCGACACCTTCATCCCAACGCTCGACAAAGCGGATTACGAAGTCGATGAAAAGCAGCGTACGGTCACGTTGACCGAAGTCGGTATGGAGCGGATGGAGCAGGGGCTGCGCGACGCGAAGCTTCTGAAGTCAGACTCGCTCTACGACGTCGAGAACGTCTCCGTGGTCCATCACGTCAATCAGGCTCTGCGCGCGCACAAGCTGTTTCAGCGCGACAAGGATTACATCGTGCGCAACGGCGAAGTCGTCATCATCGACGAATTCACCGGCCGCATGATGCCGGGCCGGCGCTATTCGGAAGGTTTGCACCAGGCGCTTGAAGCCAAGGAGCGGCAGCCGATCCAGCCGGAAAACCAGACGCTCGCCTCGATCACCTTCCAGAATTACTTCCGCATGTACGAAAAGCTCGCCGGCATGACCGGTACCGCCTCGACCGAGGCGGACGAGTTTATGGACATCTACAATCTCGAAGTTCTGGAAATCCCGACCAACATGCAGATGGTCCGCCTCGATGACGACGACGAGGTCTATCGCACGGGAGCGGAGAAATACCGCGCGGTCATCGCCCTGATCGAAGATTGCAAGACGCGCGGCCAGCCGGTGCTGGTCGGCACCACCTCGATCGAGAAGTCGGAAGCTCTCGCCGAGATGTTGCGCAAGCAGGGCTGGGAGCAGCACGATTTTTCCGACCCCAATGCGTTCGCCGCGCTCTATTCCGGCGACGAGGGCGCTTCGAAGGCCAAGGTCTTCGCCGTTCTCAATGCGCGCTATCACGAACAGGAAGCGCAGATCATCTCGCAAGCCGGTGTACCGGGCGCCATCACTATCGCCACCAACATGGCCGGCCGCGGCACCGACATTCAGCTCGGCGGCAATGCCGACATGCGTATCCGCCAGGAACTTGCCGCCATCGAAGACCCGCGCGAGCGCGAGAAGTCGCCGCGCGCCGGCGAAATCCGCGCCCAGGTCGCGAAGCTGAAGGAAAAGGCACTGGCGGCCGGCGGGCTTTGCGTGCTCGGCACCGAACGGCACGAGAGCCGGCGCATTGACAACCAGCTGCGCGGTCGCTCCGGACGCCAGGGCGATCCCGGCCACTCCAAGTTCTACTTGTCGCTTGAAGACGATTTGATGCGGATCTTCGGCACCGACAAGCTCGATGGCATGCTCACTCGCCTCGGATTGAAGGAGAACGAAGCGATCGTTCATCCCTGGATCAACAAGGCGCTGGAGAAGGCGCAGCAGAAAGTCGAGGCGCGCAACTTCGATCTGCGCAAGAACATCCTGAAGTTCGACAACGTGATGAACGATCAGCGCAAGGTCATCTTCGACCAGCGCGTCGAGTGGATGAACGACACCACGACGGCCGAGATCGTGGCCGACATGCGCAAGAACGCCATCGACGATCTCGTCGCCAAACACGTGCCGGAGAACGCCTATCCCGAGCAGTGGGATACGCCCGGCCTCAAGGAAGAACTCAACCGCGTCCTGGGACTGGACCTTCCGGTTGTGGAATGGGCGAAAGAGGAAGGCATCGCCGACGAGGAGATTTTCGCCCGCGTCGAGCGCCGCGCCGATGAACACATGGCGGCCAAGGTCGCGCAGTGGGGTTCCGACGTTATTCGCTACATCGAGAAGTCGATCCTCCTGCAAACGCTTGATCATCTGTGGCGCGAGCACCTGGTCATGCTCGATCATTTGCGCCAGGTGATTGGCTTGCGCGGCTACGGCCAGCGCGACCCGCTCAACGAATACAAGGCCGAGGCTTTCTCACTGTTCGAAGCGATGAGCCAGAACCTGCGCGAAGCGGTCACCGCGCAGTTGATGCGCGTCGAGATCATGGCCCAGCCGCCGACCACCATGGAGCCGACGCCGCTGCCGGTCATGGAGGGTCACAAAATCGATCCGACTACCGGTGAGGATGAGATGGCGTTGGCAATGGCCGGCGCCGAAACCCTGGCGCGCCACGGCATCGGACGTGCGCCGAGTGGAGCTGCCGCGGCGGGCGCGGTCATGGCGGGTGACGCGGCCGCTGCGACGCGCAATCCGCAAGATCCGACGAGTTGGGGCAAGGTCGGCCGCAACGAGGCTTGTCCGTGCGGCTCGGGCAAGAAGTTCAAGCACTGCCACGGCAAATATCAGTAGTCGGTGATCGGCGGTCAGTGATCAGAATTCCCCTTACGCAGGGGAACTCCAATTACAGATGACTGACTTCTGATTACTGGAGCCCGCCCCAGCGATTCGAGAAATCGCCGGACGCCTGGGCGCCATTGACCGCTGGCGGCCGCGGCGGTGCGGCCGCGTTGGCTTCTTGCGTGGGAGCGGTGGGCGCTGCGGGAACGGGTACTACAGCCGGCTTAGCCCTGGCGGTTTGTTGCTCTTCCGGCTTGGACGGTTCAGACCGCGGCTCATGCGTCTTCGGCTTTGAACTTGTGGCGCCGATAGTCTCTCGTAGTTGCAGCTTCTTTGGTCCACCCGCCGTTCCGGTCGCCTCCGAGCCCCGCTCTTGCGTCGCGGCGTCGGTTGCAGCGACTTGCGTGGACCCTTCGGACTTGGCGCCAAAAACCCCGCTGAACAGACGGCTGGCGATTGAGGGCGACGAGCCGCCGTTGTCGAGCGCAAACGCGACCGGCGCCGGCTGCGGCGGCAGCGAATTCGGCACGCGCGCCGGCGGCAAGCTGCCACCGACTTGCGACAGGAACACGCGGTTCATGCCGCCATCGAGGCCGGTCCGGATCGGCGCCACCGACGAGTTGGATCTTACGAACGCCGCATATTGCGCTTCGTCGTTGTGCGACTTTTCGAGTGCGGGTGCCGCGATCTCGGCGGCGACAACGTAGGCCGGGCAATGTCCGGTCGGATTGAACGCGAGCGGTTTCGAAGAATTGCCCGGCTGCGCCGCGTCGAAAACATAGTGGCGATCGCAAACTTCGACCTTCGGCTCGAGATGGCTGACCTCGAAGTGGTCGTTGCCGATCTTGAGCATCTTCCAGAACGCCATGTTCGGATTAGTGCGGTGGTGCGCCAAATTCGCCGGCGTCATGCGGAAGGGGTACGCCTGAATCTGAAACGACGGCTGGCCGCCAAGGAACGCCTCGCGCGCCAGCGAGTAGATTTCGCCGATCTGCTCGTCGGTCATGGCGTAACAGCCGCGCGACGAGCAGTCGCCGTGGATCATCAGTTGCGCGCCGTCACGTCCGTTCGCCCGGTCATAGGCGTTGGGGAAGCCGGTATTGATGGCCAGGTAGTAGTTGGAGTTCGGATTCATCAGGCCGGGGGTGATGGAGTAGAACCCCTCAGGCGCCTGGCGGTCGCCTTCATGTACTTTCGGGCCGAGATCTCCCGACCACCGGCAGATCGGATACACTTTCAGAATCTGGTAGCGCCCGCTGGTGTCCTGCTTCCAGACCTCCAACTCCGATTCCTCCTTGAACAGGCGGACAAGGATCGGAGAGTCCTTCGGCATGTGCTTTTGATCGAGCAGCGCCAGCATCTGCGGCGACAGCTCTTTCATGGCTTTGGTCGGAAGTTCGTAGCCTTCCTCGGTAAAGCAGCCGCCGAGAGCCAGCGCCCCGGAGAGCGCCGCCGACGCAATAAGCGTGCGGAACAGGCTGGCGCGGTTCAAATCGAAACTCCCCGACTGACGGACGGTCCCCGAGCCATCAACCCTCTAATCGTTATCCTTACGAACCCCTTAGCGCAAGCCAAGTGCGGTCCAAGGGCTGGCAGCTACCCCGGCGCGCCCTGAAGACATGGTAAATATTGCGCAAATTTAAGTGGCAAAACCAAGGTCTTGTCCACAACGGCTTGGCCGAGCGTGCCTTATTTCGAGTTCCGGGCGCCTGCTCAAGCCTGAACTCCGCACGGACGAGGCGGCCAGCTCGACGACCGATCAGCTTAACGTCCGGCCGATTGCCATGAATTTCTCCCGCCTCAGTCGCACCACGGTCGCGGGGTCGAGACCTTGCAACTCCGCCAGGGCGTCGGCAATCGCCGATCCGGTCGCCGCGATCGTTGCCGCCGGATCGCGGTGAGCGCCGCCGGTCGGTTCCGGCACAATGGTATCCACGACGCCGAGGCGCATGAGGTCCTCGGCGGTGATCTTCATGCTGGAGGCGGCTTCCTGCGCTTTGGTGGTGTCGCGCCACAGGATAGACGCCGCTCCTTCCGGCGAGATGACGCTGTAGATGGCGTGCTCGAGCATCATCACCCGATTGGCGGTGGCAAGCGCGATGGCGCCGCCCTGAGCCGCCTTCGCCAATGATGGCGGCGACGTTGGGCACGGATATGCGCAGGCAGGCTTCCGTCGAGCGCGCGATCGCTTCGGCTTGGCCGCGCTCCTCGGCGCCGATGCCGGGATAAGCGCCCGCCGTGTCGATAAAGGCGATCACCGGAATTTCGAAGCGCTCGGCCATGTCGAACAACCGCACGGCCTTGCGATAGCCCTCGGGCCGCGCCATGCCGAAATTATGCTTGAGCCGACTCTCGGTGTCGGAGCCTTTTTCGTGACCGATGACGCACACGCTGTCGCCGCGGAAGCGGCCGAACCCGCCGATAATGGCGGCGTCCTCACCAAAGCTGCGATCGCCCGCGAGCGGGGTGAAGTCGGTGACGAGTTGAGCGATGTAATCGAGGGAATGGGGCCGCTGCGGATGCCGGGCAACTTGCGTCTTCTGCCAGGGGGTCAATTCGGCATAGAGCTCCTTGAGCGCCTGACCGGCCTTGGCCTCCATGCGGGTGATTTCGTCGCCGACGGCGATGGCGTCGCCGGCGGTTTGCAGCGCCCGCATTTCTTCAATTTTGGCCTCGAGCTCGGCCACCGGTTTTTCGAAATCCAGGTAGGAACGCATCGCTATCAAATATTCGCATCCGCCAGCGGATGTAAGTCGCGGACCAGGCTTTTCAGCCGTTCCTCGATCACGTGAGTGTAAATCTGGGTGGTGGAAATATCGGCATGTCCGAGCAGCGTCTGCACGACGCGCAAGTCGGCGCCGTTATGCAAAAGATGGCTGGCAAAGGCGTGGCGGAGAACGTGCGGACTGATTTGCGCCGAGCGCAATCCCGCGGCGGCGGCGAGCGCTTTCAGCTCACGGGCGAAATGCTGTCGCGTGAGGTGACCGGAATCGCCGAACGAGGGAAACAACCATTTCGATCCGGCGGTGTGGCCTTGCTCCGCCAGCAGCGAAAGATAGTGCGCCATGCTGTCTTTGGCCGCGTTATTGAGCGGAACCAGCCGCTCCTTGTTGCCCTTGCCACGCACCACCAGGACGCGGGCCTCGCGGCGAGCCGCCGAGGCCGGCAGGCTTATAAGTTCGGAAACCCGAAGTCCGGTCGCATAAAGGAGCTCGACCAGGCAATAAAGCCGCGCGGCGCGCAGGCGCACCGGGAGCGGCGCTTCCGGATCGGACTGCGCGGCGAGCCGCAACAGCCGATCGACTTCGGCCAGCGTCAGCGTCTTCGGCAGAGGGCGCGTTCGCTTCGGTCCCTCAATGACGGCGGCCGGGTCATCCTTGCGCATGCCTTCGGCGTAAAGGAATCGATAGAGCTGACGGACTGCCGACAAACGCCGGGCGATCGTTGCCGGCGCGAGCCCGCGCTTCGTCAGACTTTGAAGATAACGCCGCACGTCATCGGTCGTCGCCTTGGCGATGCTGCGGCCGTTTCCCGCGAGGTGACCGGCAAAATCGCCGAGATCGCGTCCATACGCGGCCAGCGTGTTTTTGTCAGCGCCGCGCTCGGCGGCGAACATATCAAGAAACAATTCGACAAACCGATCGTCGCCGGGTTTTGCCGCGCGCGTTTCTTTCCGGGGCGGTTTTTTTGGGGGGCTAGCCATCAGCGGTTCTTGAAGAACTTATCGGGCGGGATGGTCACGCTGATTTCGCGCGGTTTCGGATGTACGAAATGCGCTAGCGAATAGAGACCGGCATAGATCGCGGCCGCGGCAATGGCGATCACCGTGAGGAACCGAACCAGGCTCGGCATGATCAGTTGTTCCGGTTGCAAACTTCGCCGGTCTGTGCCGCACGCAGCTACCTGAAAAATCGGAATCATTAAGACACTATCGGACTATAATGCTAGTGGACCGGCCTTGCTTGAGTCCGTCCTAGCCGGTGAATCGTAAAGGAAGACTGCAGATAGCGCGCGGGACAAAATTCCGCGTCCGTTTGGTGGGGCCGCGGGGGACGCGTACCATCGGTTAAGACCCGATCGGCAGGCGTTTAGGGTGGTGCGCCGGGAACCAACGCGTGTAGGCCGTTGCTCTGTAAGATCGATAACCGACCATGTCCGAGACTGCGTTACAGAATGAGACGTCCGAGACGGCCGCGGTGCTCGCCGCACTTGGCGGCCGCTCCATTGTGCTGGTCGGCATGATGGGCGTCGGCAAATCCTCGATCGGCCGGCGGCTTGCCACCCGCCTCGGCATTCCTTTCGTCGATGCGGATTCGGAAATCGAAAAAGCGGCGGGCATGAGTATTAGCGAGATTTTCGCCCACCGTGGCGAAGCCGATTTCCGCAGTGGCGAAGCGCGCGTCATAGCGCGGCTATTGGACAGCGGCCCGCAGGTGCTGGCGGCCGGCGGTGGCGCCTTCATGAACGATGCCACGCGTGAAGCGATCCGCGATAAGGGCGTTTCCATCTGGCTCCAGGCCGAACTCGACGTGCTGCTCCGCCGCATCAGTAAGCGCCGCAACGAACGGCCGCTGCTGCAAACCGGCGATCCGGAAGCTACGTTGCGCGCTTTGTTGATCGAGCGTGAGCCGACCTACGCCCAGGCCGACTTGACAGTGCACTCCCGCGAAGTGGCGCATGACTCGATCGTTGCCGACATTGTCGCCGCGCTCGGCGCGTTCTTGCATGCGTCCGTTTTGACTGAGAAGAAAACCGGCGCATGACCGCACCTCTTCGCCCGGATACCGCAACGGTCCGTGTCGCGCTCGGCGACCGTGGCTATGACATCGTGATCGGCCGCGGACTCGTCGCATCGCTCGGAACGCGACTTTCGGCTTTGCGGCCGGGAGCCAAGGTTACGATCGTGTCCGACGAGAATGTCGCTCGCGTTGCGCTCGATCCCGTCGAAACCGCGCTCGCGGCCAGCGCCATTCCATCCAGCCGCGTGATCGTGCCCCCCGGCGAAGGCGCCAAAAGTTTTCGCATATTCGACCAAGTCTGCGAGCAGGTTATCGCGGCGCGTATTGAGCGCGGCGATCTGATTATCGCGCTCGGTGGCGGCGTCATCGGCGACCTCGCCGGCTTCGTTGCTTCGGTAGTGCGGCGCGGGCTCGACTACGTGCAGGTGCCGACTACGCTTTTGGCGCAGGTCAATTCCTCGGTCGGCGGCAAGACCGCGATCAATTCCGCCCACGGCAAGAATCTCATCGGCGCGTTTCACCAGCCGGTCCTGGTCGTTGCCGACACCGCCACGCTCGATACGTTGCCGGCGCGAGAATTTCGCGCCGGCTACGCCGAGGTGGTCAAGTACGGTTTGCTCGGCGACGCCGCGTTCTTCTCCTGGCTGGAGGCGAACTGGCGCGAGGTGTTCAACGGCGGCAAATCGTCTGGAAATTTTGCGCGCGAACAAGCGATTGCGGTGTGCTGCCGCGCCAAGGCGGCGATCGTCGCGCGCGACGAGCGCGAAACCGGCGATCGGGCTTTGCTCAACCTTGGGCACACCTTCGGGCATGCGCTGGAGGCGGCGACGGGTTTCTCCGGTCGGCTGTTGCACGGCGAAGCAGTCGCCGCGGGTATGGGGCTCGCGTTCGAATTTTCGGCGCGGCGAGGTTTGCTGCCGGCCGCCGACGCGGCTCGCGCCATTCGCCATTTAGCCGAGGTCGGCCTGCCGACCGGGCCGAAAGACATTTCCGGCGAGTTGCCGCCGGTCGATCGGCTGATGGATTTGATGGCGCAGGACAAGAAAATAAAGCGCGGAATGCCGACATTCATCCTGGTGCGCGGGATCGGCGCAGCCTTTGTCGACACCGGCGTCGATGCCGGCGAAGTGCGTGCGTTTCTCGCGGAGAAGCTGGCGGCGCAATGAATATTTTCGACTGGCTGGATATTCTTGCCGTGTTGGTGTGCCTGGCGGCGTCGGCGTTCTTCTCGGCGAGCGAGACGGCACTCACCGCGTCTTCCCGCGCCGCCATGATGCGCCTAGAAAAGGCCGGCAACCGCGACGCCACTATCGTCAACCGGCTGCTGGCCACGCGCGAACGGCTGCTCGGTGCGATCCTGTTTGGCAATAATTTTGCGACGATCGCGGCGTCGACGCTGGCGACCGGTCTGCTGTTTGCTCTGTTCGGCAATGCCGGGGTGGTCTACGCCACGTTAGGGATGACGTTGATTATTTTCGTCGTCGCCGAGGTGCTGCCGAAGACCGCCGCGTTCAACGCGCCGGATCGCATGGCGCTTGCAGTGGCGCAGCCGATCAATCGCATCGTGCATTGGTTTCTTCCCATTCTGAAGGCGGTCGAGTGGCTGGTGCGAATCATTTTGCGCGGCGTCGGCATGCCGGTCGGCCAGATTCAATCCATACTCTCGCCGCGCGAAGAGCTGCGCGGGGCGGTCGATCTCCTTCATCATTCCGGCGTCGTGGAAAAATTCGACCGCGACATGATGGGCGGCGTGCTCGATCTGCGGGAGCTGACTGTGTCGGACGTCATGGTTCATCGCACCAAGATGGTGATGCTCGACGCCGATGAGCCGCCGCAGGAGATTGTCGATGCGGTGCTCGCGGCGCCGGTGACGCGCTTGCCGCTCTGGCGGGGCGCACAGGACAACATTCTTGGCGTGCTCCATGCCAAGGATCTGCTGCGCGCACTCCATGCCGCCGGCGGCAACGCCGGGAAAATCGACGTCGTGTCGCTGGCGAGTCCGCCATGGTTCGTGCCGGACACCACCCCGCTTTACGAACAGCTCAGCGCATTTCGCGCCCGCAAGACGGCGCTGGCGCTGGTCGTCGACGAATACGGTGAGCTCGAAGGCTTGGTGACGCTCGAAGATATTGTCGAGGAGATTGTCGGCGACATCAGCGACGAGCACGATATCGCGGTACCTGGCGTGCGCATGCTGCCGGACGGCTCCGCCAACGTCGATGGCGCGGTTCCGGTGCGCGATCTCAACCGCGCCATGGATTGGAATATCCCCGACGACGAAGCAACAACCATCGCCGGGGTAGTGATACACGAGTCGCGCTCCATCCCCGAGCCCGGACAGAGTTTCACCTTCCACGGATTTCGTTTTCAGGTTCTGCGCAAGACCCGCAACCGCATCACCGCGCTGCGAGTCACGCCGCTGGTGCGCAAGCTGAGCGCCAAGGCGAGCTAGCGTGATCTCGAAACGTGGGCACCGGTTTTCGGAAAAGATCACGCTCGTACACAAGCTCACTTGCGGAATCGCGCCCCGAGACGCATTTGAGCGATAATGAACTGGAGCGGGCGTGATGGATGATCGGACGAAAATCGCGGACGTGCCGGCCGCGGCGACGGCCCCGATTGATGGCGGCGTGCGCATCGGTCATGTGCATCTTAAAGTGGCCGATCTCGACCGTGCGCTCGCCTTTTATTGCGACGTCCTCGGCTTTCAGTTGATGCAGCGGTTTGGCCGGGAAGCGGCATTCATTTCCGCCGGCGGCTATCACCATCACATCGGGCTCAACACCTGGGAGAGCCGCGGCGGGTCGCCGCCGCCTCCGGGCACGACCGGCTTGTATCATCTCGCGATTCTTTACCCGACACGTGCCGCCTTGGGCGACGCGCTGCGCCGGCTCATGGAAGCGAAAATTCCACTCGACGGCGCGTCTGATCACGGCGTCAGCGAGGCGCTGTATTTGCGCGATCCGGACGAGAACGGCGTCGAGCTCTATTGGGACCGGCCTCGCGAAGTCTGGCCGCGCACGCCCGACGGCAAGCTCGCGATGTACACCCGCCACCTCGATCTCATGGCGCTTCTCGCAGCTGCCGAGCCGCAGGCGCAGTAAGATTGTGCAGCGGCGACGGTCTACAGAGTCTCGCCCGGCGCCGCGGCATGGATTGCGAGCGCATGCACGCCGCCGGCGAGTTCTTTCGCCAGCGCGGCGTTGATCATGCGATGCCGCTCCAACCGGGCCTTTCCGCGAAACGCTTCGGACACAATATAGAGACGGAAGTGCGTCTCGCCGCCGGGGCGGTGGCCGGCATGGCCTTCGTGACGGTGCGACTCGTCTTCGACGCGCAGGCTTTCGGGCGCGAACGCTTGCTGTAGTTTTTCCGTGATCACATCTTGGGTGGGCGTGCGCATGATTTGCAGGCTTAGAGCATGATCCGGAAAAGTGGAAACCGGTTTTCCAAAAAGATCATGGGCGAAGCATTAACGTCAATGTTGACGACGTGTCGTTTTGTCCCCTGTCAAGTCTTGAAGGCTTCATTGCCGCCGCCGCATAATCATCGTCGATGAGTTCGAACTCGCCATTGTTTGATCGTATCCGCGTCAAGCCGGATCGCGATCGGCGCCGCAGCGCCGATCTGCCGGCGTGCCAGTGGCCCAAATGCGACGCGCAGGCAACGCATCGCGCGCCGAAGGGGCGTTTACGCGCCAGCGAATATTGGCAGTTCTGTCTCGAACACGTCCGCGAATACAACAACGCCTATAACTTTTTCGCCGGCATGAGCGATGACGCCATTATCAAATACCAGAAAGAGGACCTGACCGGCCATCGCCCGACCTGGAAGATGGGATCGGTCGGCGGCAACCGGGGCAGCAAACGCCGTGACACCCGGCGTTCTGCCAGTGCTGCGGGCTTTGCGGCGGAGGATCCTTTCGACCTGTTCGCCGGCATCGGCGGCAACCGGCATGCGCGGCCAGCTACCGAGGGCCGCAAAATCCTCAATGCCCAGCGCCGGGCGCTTGACGTGCTTGGACTTGAAGCGGATGCCAAACGGGCCGATATCAAGGCCAAGTTCAAGGTGCTGGTAAAGCGGCATCATCCCGACGCCAACGGCGGCGATCGCGGGTCCGAAGAACGGCTACGGGAGATTATCCAGGCCTACAATTACTTGAAATCGGCGGGCTTTTGCTGATCGCGCAAACCGCTTTCGCGGCCTGGTAACCATCTGCTAGTTTGGCCCCATATCCGACCGCCGGTGAATAACCATTCCGCCCCGCGTTCGGGGTTACGGAGGAGTGATGTCTCTCGCAGCTGAAGCGGCACCGGGCTTGCCGGACATGAAAGTCTCGATCCGGCAGGTCTTCGGGATCGATAGTGACCTTGAAGTTCCGGCTTATTCCGAGCCGGACGAACACGTGCCGGACCTCGATCCTGACTATCGGTTCGACAAGCCGACCACGCTGGCCATTCTTGCCGGCTTCGCGCGTAACCGGCGCGTCATCGTTACCGGCTACCACGGTACCGGCAAATCGACCCACATCGAGCAGGTGGCGGCGCGGCTTAATTGGCCGTGCGTGCGCGTCAATCTCGACAGCCACATCAGCCGCGTCGACCTCATCGGCAAGGACGCCATTGTCATCCGCGAGGGCATGCAGGTCACCGAGTTTCGCGACGGCATCCTGCCATGGGCGCTCCAGAACAACGTCGCGCTCTGTTTCGACGAATACGACGCCGGCCGGCCCGACGTGATGTTCGTAATCCAGCGCGTGCTGGAGTTGTCGGGGCGATTGACGCTGCTCGATCAGAACAAGGTGATCAAACCGCATCCGGCGTTTCGTCTGTTCGCCACCGCCAACACGGTGGGGCTTGGCGACACGTCCGGGCTTTATCACGGCACGCAGCAGATCAATCAGGGTCAGATGGACCGTTGGTCCATTGTCACGACGCTCAATTATCTGCCGCACGATAACGAAGTCGACATCGTGCTGGCCAAGGCTAAGCACTACCGGACCGAATCCGGCCGCGACATTGTCGCTAAAATGGTGCGGGTTGCCGATCTGACGCGCAACGCGTTCATGAACGGCGACATTTCTACCGTCATGAGCCCGCGCACGGTGATCATCTGGGCGGAGAACGCCGACATTTTCAATGATGTCGGCTTCGCGTTCCGGCTCACTTTCGTGAACAAATGCGACGAGCTCGAGCGTCCGCTGGTGGCGGAGTTCTATCAGCGCTGCTTTGGGCAGGAATTGCCGGAATTGGCGGTCAACGTCGCGCTATCCTAATTCACCTCTCCCCGCGAACGGGGTGAGGGAGATCGAAACCATGACCTCGACCGTCGCGCTTGAAAGGCCAGCGCAGGACACCGCGGTCCGCGAAGCGGCGGATATCGTCGCGGTCCAGCAATTGGTATTGCGCGAGCGGTTGAGCCGCGATCTCGAATTGTGGGAGCAGGAGCTTGATTGCTTCCACGACGATTCGATCGTGCGCCTGAGCTGGATTGAAGCCAGCGGTCCCGAATTCGTGCGCCGCTCTAAAGAGATGGCCGGACGTAACGTGAGGGCAACCCACCGCCTGGGTCCGATCCTGGTCACGCCTGCCGGCGATCGCGCCATCGCCCAGCTCGGGGCGATTATTGACATTCCGAGCAAGGTGCGCGGCGTCGCGGTCATCGTTTCAACTCACGCCCGCTTTATGTTCCGCGCCGAGCGGCGAGCAGGCATGTGGCGGCTTTCAGCGTTCGACGCGATCTATCAGCGCGACGAGATCAAACCCGTTATTCCCGGTCAGGTGGTCCAGATCGAGCCGAATGAGTTGAAGAATTTTCGCTCATCGTACCAGCTCTTGAGCTTTTGTCTGATGTCCGGCGGATACAAGCCGCGTATGGATGTGCCCGGCATCGATCGTCCCGATCTGGTCGATGCCCTGACGCGCGAAATCTACGGCTGGGCCGGGCTTACGCCGCCGCGCTAGAAGGATCATCGGCGAAGAAAATGACCTCGAATATCAAACCCAAGACCCCGGCCAAGGAAGCGCCGACCGAGCCGTTCAAGCGTGCGGTGGGCGTGTGCGTGCGCGCCATTGCCGGCAAGAACGACCTCGAGGTTGCGTTTGCCGCCGAGCGGCCCGGGCTCGCCGGCAACAAGGTGCGGCTGCCGGAACCGCCGCGCCGCTTGAGTGAGCGCGAAGCGGCGATTGTGCGCGGCCATGCCGACTCGATCGCGCTCCGTCTCGCGTGCCACGATCCCGCGGTCCACCGCAAACTGGTGCCCGGCGGCCAACAGGCGCGCGCGGTGTTCGACGCGGTCGAGCAGGCGCGTGTCGAGGCCATCGGCTCGCGGCGCATGGGCGGAGTCGCCAAGAATCTCGCCGCCATGCTCGACGACCGTTTCCACCGCGGCAAATACGATGAGATTACCGACCGCGCCGACGCGCCGATCGAGGACGCGCTGGCGATGATCGTGCGCGAACGGCTCACCGGCGAAAATCCGCCGCCGCCGGCGCGCAAGGTTGTGGAGCTGTGGCGACCCTTGATCGAAGAGCGTGCTGGCCGCGATCTCGATCGGCTGGAACGCGTGCTCACCGATCAGCGCCGGTTCGGCGACGTCGTGCACGATCTGCTCGATTGCCTCGACATGGGCGAGGATCGATCGAGCGAATCCGAAGAAGAGGAAGGCGAGGACGGCGAAGACAAAGGGTCTGATGACGATTCCGCGCCGGACGGCGAATTGGCCGAGAACGCCGATGCCGACCGGGTGAGTCTCGAAGAGTTCGGAAAGTTCGGCCGACGATAAAGCGGATCAATCGGCCGAGGCGATCGATGCGCCCGCTGCCGAGATGGCCGACGATGCGGAAATGGGCGACTCGGAGACTGCCGCCGAGCCGTGGCGGCCGCGCCACGGCCGCAACGAACCGCGCGGTCCTGAATACCGGCCGTTCACCTCGAGGTTCGACGAGACCATCGGCGCCGAGAATTCTGTGCGATCCCGAAGAGCTCGACCGGTTGCGCGGTTATCTCGATAAGCAGCTTTCGCACTTGCAGGGCGTGGTGGCGCGGCTTGCCAATCGGCTGCAACGGCTGCTGCTCGCGCAACAGAACCGCGCCTGGGAGTTCGATCTGGAAGAGGGCTTGCTCGATCCGGCGCGGCTATCGCGCGTGATTGTCGATCCGCTGCATCCGCTGTCGTTCAAGCGCGAGAAGGATGCCGATTTCCGCGATACCGTGGTGACGTTGCTCCTCGACAATTCCGGCTCGATGCGCGGGCGGCCGATTACAGTCGCCGCGACCTGCGCCGATATTTTGGCGCGCACCTTGGAACGCTGCGGCGTCAAGGTGGAGATTTTGGGCTTCACCACCCGCGCCTGGAAGGGCGGACAATCGCGCGAAGCCTGGCTGTCGCAAGGCAAGCCCGCCAATCCCGGCCGCCTTAACGACCTGCGCCACATCATCTACAAATCCGCCGACGCGCCATGGCGGCGTTCGCGCAAAAATCTCGGGCTGATGATGCGCGAGGGTTTGTTGAAGGAAAATATCGACGGCGAAGCGCTGGACTGGGCCCACAAGCGTCTGCTCGGCCGACCCGAGAGCCGAAAAATACTGATGATGATCTCCGACGGTGCGCCTGTCGACGATTCGACCCTCTCGGTCAATCCGGGCAATTACCTCGAGCGGCATCTGCGCTGGGTGATCGAGGAGATCGAAACCCGCTCGCCGGTCGAGCTTGTCGCTATCGGTATTGGTCACGACGTCACTCGCTACTACCGCCGGGCGGTCACCATTGTGGACGCCGAAGAGCTGGGCGGCGTCATGACCGAGAAGCTCGCCGAACTGTTTGGCGAAACTCCTGCCGCCGACCACGCGCCGCGCCGGACGCCGCAGAAACGGCGTTTGCAAGCGTGATGACGACGCCGAGCCGCCGCGCAACGCCATCATCACGGTGAAGCGATGAAAGCCGCACCCGCGCCGGACTCGGCCGCGGCCTGGCGTCGGCTCGCAGGCACGATTCTCGTTGCCACCATCGGCGGCGTTGGCATGTGGTCGGTGATCGTGGCGTTGCCGGCCGTGCAAGCCGAGTTCGGCGTGTCGCGCGCCGAGGTGTCGCTAGCGTTCACGCTCACCATGGTCGGCGGCGCGATCGGCGGTGTGGCCATGGGACGCCTGCTGGACCGCGCCGGCATTCTTCCGGTCCTGCTCGCCGGTGCCGTGCTGCTTGCGGTCGGTTATGTGGGCGCTGCTTACGCCGGAAGCTTCGTTGCTTTCGCCCTGGCCCAGCTGGTGATTGGCGTTGGGAGTTCGATCGCGCTCGGGCCGCTCATGGCGGATATATCCCACTGGTTCGTGCGGCGCCGCGGTGTGGCGGTAACTTTGACATCGGCCGGCAACTACGTCGCCGGAACGGTGTGGTCGCCGGTGGTTCAGCATTTAATTTCTTCGGTCGGTTGGCGCAGTACGCATGCCGCAATCGGCATTGCGAGCGCTGCCGCCATCGTGCTCGTCGGATTGGTCGCCATGCGCGGCCGAGCTCCCGACAGCCGCGCCGCGGTGAACGCAGTGGCTCGCAACAGCGCCACAGGCGCGTTGGGTCTTTCGTTCTTCTCGTTACAAATACTTCTTTGTGTGGCGTCGGTTTGCTGCTGCGTCGCGATGTCGATGCCGCAGGTCCACATCGTCGCGTACTGCGGCGACCTCGGCTACGGCGTGGCGCACGGCGCTGACATGCTGGCGGTGATGATGGCGGCCGGTATCGTGAGCCGTATCGGTTCGGGGTTTATTGCCGATCGGATCGGCGGTTTGCGAACGCTGCTGCTCGGCTCCGTGCTGCAAGGCACTGCGCTCATACTCTATCTTTTCTATAACGGGCTGGTTTCGCTCTACCTCGTGTCGGCGCTGTTCGGCCTGTTTCAGGGCGGGATTGTTCCTTCCTACGCCATCATTGTGCGCGAGTATTTTCCGCCGCAGCAGGCCGGCGCACGCGTCGGCGTCGTTCTGATGACCAGCATGTTGGGCATGGCGTTTGGGGGCTGGTTATCGGGATTGATTTTCGACCTGACGGGCTCGTACAGCGCGGCATTTCTGAATGGGCTCGGCTTTAACGCCGTCAACGGGGCGATTGTGTTGTGGCTTTTGTCGCGGCGGCGCGCCAGTCTGGCCTACGCCTAAAGCCGCCGCTCAGCCGGATAAATCCCGATTGAATTGGTCTGACCTCGCGACAAGGGCGTCGAGGAAACTGCGCGCGCGCAGCGAAATCCAGCGCGTCTCGGGATAGACGGCGTGAAGGGTGGAGGCGGGAACAGCGTAATCGGGCAGAACGCTGCGCATGCGGCCGTCCGCTATCGCGTCCGCAGCGCTCCACGCCGGCAGGATGGCCAAGCCCAAATGTTGCAGCACCGCTTCGTGCATCGCGTCGATGTCGTCGACCGTCAAGGCGGCGGCGATGTCCACGACGTGGCGGCCAGATTCGGATTCGAATTCCCATTCAGTGTGACGCGGCGTCCGCGAATAGCCGATGCAAAGGTGGTGCCGTAGATCGTCGGGGCTTTCGAGACGCCGGTGGCGCCGCAAATATTCAGGCGTTCCCACGAGGTAGCGCCTCACCGTGCAGATGCGCCGCGCAACGAACGAGCTGGAAGCAAGTGATCCCAGGTACAGCGCCAGCTCAACGCCCTGCTCGATGAAATCGATCAGGTGATCGTTGAAGCGGATATCAACACGTACCTGCGGGTGGTCGCGCAGATAATCCGCGACAATCGGCATGATGTAGCGGCGGCCGAACGAGGACGGCACGCTCAGGCGCAACGTGCCGGATGGCTGGGGCGCGGCGTCGGTGACGCTGTGCGCTTGCTCGAAGTGGTGCAGAAGTTGACGAGCGAGGTCATAGACCCGATGTGCCTCTGCGGTCGGCTTAAGCTTGCGGGTCGAACGCAGGAACAGCTGCGTCGCAAATTCCTCTTCCAGCAACGCGATGCGTTTCGAGATCGCCGGCTGACCGACGCCGAGCTCATGGGCGGCGGCCGAGAAACTTCCGCTCTCCATGACGCGCACGAACGCGCGTAAGCAATCGATGCGGTCCATCGATAAATTCCAAAATAGAATAAATTATATTCTGTCCATTCCGTAGCGCAGGGTCAAACCGCTGGCTAACTTGGCTCAAAAGCAGGCGGGAGGAGCGGAATGAAGCGCGAAGTCGGAATTGTTGGTGCAGGCGTCGCGGGTCTGCATTTAGGCCTTTACCTGCGCAAGCATGGGGTCGACGCCACCATCGTCACCGACCGCACCCCGGACGACTATGTCGGTGCCAAGCTACTCAACACGGTGGGGCATCACTTCGCGACCATCGATCGCGAGAACTATTTGGGGGTCAATCACTGGCCCGATCCGAAGGACTATTATTACTATCACGACCACTTCTTTAACTTTCCCGAGCCGTTACACTTCGCCGGTGACTTCGCCAAGCATGGCCGCGCGGTCGACTATCGCGTCTATCTGCCGCTGCTAATGCAAGATTTCGTTGACCGCGGCGGCAACATCGAATTCCGCCGTATCAAGGACGACGAGATCGGCCGACTCGCTGCGCGCTTCGATTTGCTGGTGGTGTCGAGCGGCCGCGATGCGCTCGGTCAAATGTTCGCCTACCGGCCCGAGCACACACCGTTCACGCAGCCGCAACGCAAGCTGTTCGTCGGTCTTTACTCCGGCGTTCGGCATCCCGAGCGCATGAACGTGACGCTTTCAGTATCGCCGGGCCATGGCGAAATGATTGTCATTCCGACGCACACTTTCGGCGGGCTCAAAACGGCGCTGATCATGGAGAATATCCCGGGCGGCGATCTCGATGATCTATCGACGCTAAGTTACGACAAGGACCGCAAGCATTTCCTGCAAACGGTGTTGGCCAAGCTCGAAAAACATCACCCCTCGACCTACGACCGGATCGACACGCAGCACTTCGATTTGGCGCAGCCGAACGATTTAATTCAGGGTGGCGTCGTGCCGACCGTACGCAATACCGTGGCCGAATTCGATGGCGGCAAATGCGCCATTGCGCTCGGCGATGTTCACTCCGTGGTCGACCCGATGATGGGGCAGGGCGCCAACGTCGCCTCATACGCCGCATTCGTGCTCGGCGAGGAAATCGTCAAAGCCGACGTGCTCGACGCGCGCTTTGCCGAGAAAGTCGATTTACGCCGGCAAGATCGGGTACTCGGCGCGTCGCGCTGGACTAATCTGATGCTGCAACCGCCGTCGGAAGCGCTTGGCATGCTGATCGGCGCCATGAGCCAGAACAAAAAGCTCTGTGATGAATTCACGGAGAACTTCAACACGCCCGAAGTCCAATGGGATCGCGTCGCTACTCCGGCGCGCATCCAGTCGTGGATCGCGCGCACGCCCGCGTAGAAGCGCGATCGCGCATCCGCGATTGCCACATGGCGGGACTGGCGAACCAGCGATAAAATCGGACCGCAGCCGGGCTGCCCGCTCGCGACTTCGATCGGCGCGGGCCGCGTGCAATAGCGCCTCAATCCGCGCCTTCGGCGAGGACGAGCTTATGGATTCAAAAATGAAACGGAAAACCGCATCCGACTTCCCGCAGGATCTGCTCAATCTGTTCGACCGCTACGTGCACGGCGAGATCAGCCGTCGCGATTTCTTCGAGCGCGCGCAGAAATTCGCCGTCGGCGGTGTAACCGCGGCAGCGCTGTTCGAGATGCTCAAACCAAATTACGCGTGGGCCGTTCAGGTCCCGAAGGACGATTCGCGGATCAAGGCGGAATGGGTCACGGTGCCCTCGCCGCAGGGCAACGGGACGATCAAATGTTATCTGGTCCGGCCGGTAAGCGCGCCCGACAAGCTGCCCGGCGTGCTCGTGGTTCACGAGAACCGTGGCCTCAATCCGTACATCGAAGATGTCGCCCGCCGCGTGGCGATCGCGGGCTTCATGGCACTGGCGCCTGACGGCTTAACTTCGGTGGGCGGCTATCCCGGCGACGACGAAAAGGGCGGCGCGCTTTTCAAAGAAGTCGACCGCGGCAAGATGATGGAGGATTTTCTTGCCGCCGGGACCTGGCTGAAGTCGCGGCCCGATTGCACAGGCAGGATCGCCGCCATCGGTTTTTGTTTCGGCGGTGGCGTTGCAAACCAGCTCGCCGTCCGCATGGGCGCTGACTTGGCGGCCGCGGTACCGTTCTACGGGATGCAGCCGAGCGCCGAAGAAACCGCGAAGATCAAAGCGCCGGTGCTGGCGCATTACGCGGAACTCGACACCCGTATTACTTCGGGATGGCCGGCCTTCGATGCGGCGCTCTCGGCGGCGCACGTGACACACGAAGGTTACGTTTATGCCGGAGCCAATCACGGCTTCCATAACGACACGACGCCGCGCTACGACGAAGCCGCCGCCAAGCTCGCCTGGCAGCGCACGCTCGACTGGCTGAACAAATACTTGAGGTAAGCGCTAGGGCCTAAGCGGCCGCGGCGCGCTTCTTGGCGACTTGTTTTTTGAGGTCCAGCGCCCGCGGCGACAGATCGGCGTCCTTGGCCGCGACGAGGAAGGCATCGAGCCCGCCACGGTGATCAACGCTCTTCAGCGCGTTCGCAGAAATGCGCAACCGCACCGATTTGCCGAGCGAGTCGGACATCAGGGTTACGTTAAGCAAATTCGGCAGGAAGCGCCGCTTGGTTTTGCGGTTCGAGTGGCTCACGCGGTGGCCAATCTGCCGTGTCTTGCCGGTGAGCTCGCAGCGCCACGCCATGGCAATCCTCGTCTTGAAAAATTTGCCGCCTCGGCGCCAGATGGCGCATCACCGGCGGCGGCGGACCTATAGTCGGCGCTTGGAAATGCGTCAAGCGACGCGCCCACGCGAAGTCCCGCGTAAAGGCCGGAAAAATCATAGAAACGACGCATTCTCCGACAAAACACGACGGCTTGGCACTTATATCCTAACCGCCTATGGCGGTGCTTGGGCCAATCCCTAGTTACAAGGCATGCGGGCGATTGCAGCGCCAGAGCAGAAATTGTCATCGACTTTGGTCAGCCTGTTAAGAAAATTCACGCGCGTTTGTCCCATCCTGGGCATCGTCGTTGTTCTGGCAATTGTCTTTCTGGCCGATGCGCGTCGCCCGGCGGCAGCGCAGGGACGGCTGGAGGCTGAATACGTGGCGACCCTGACCGGTATTCCGATCGGGCGGGGCACCTGGGTTATCGATATTTCGGAAGACGAATTCACCGCGGCAGCCAACGGTGGAACGGCGGGGCTGCTGCGCCTCTTTGCCTCCGGCACCGGCATGGGTGCGACGCGCGGTACAATCGCCGCCGGCCGTATGGTGCCGCTGACCTACGCCGCCACCGTAACCACCAAGGACCGGATCGACGACGTGCGCATGGCCTTTGCGGGCGGCAACGTCAAGGATTTCACGGTTGAGCCGCCCGTCGGACCAAACCCCGACCGCGTTCCAATCGCCGACGCCGATCGGCGCAACGTGGTCGATCCGATGATGTCGACCATGAATTATGTCGCCGGCAGCGCCGATCCCCTTTCGCCGCAATCGTGCATTCGCAAAGTGCCGGTGTTTGACGGTCGCTTGCGCTACGACCTCACGACTGAATTCAAACGGGTCGAGACAGTAAAGGCGTCGAAGGGATACCAGGGGCCGGTGATCGTCTGCGCCGTCTATTTCACGCCCGTGTCCGGCTATCTCCCGAATTCCACCACCATCAAGTATTTGCAGTCCATCCGCGACGCCGAAGCGTGGATGGCTCCGATCGCCGGTACGCGCGTGCTGGTGCCATTTCGCTTTTCGCTGCCGACGCCGGTTGGGATCGGTGCGTTGCAGGCGACGCAATTCCTGACAGTCGCCAAACCTCCGCGAGCCGCAGCCAATACGAAGGTGCAATGACGGGCGAAAATGCAAACGGAGCACTCGATGTCCTGCTTATTTCGGCAGGCCCGGTGTCATGACCGCGCAAGGATGCTGTGGCAGGCTTCTTCGCAGCCACTTCCCCGCTATTCACAGGATGGCGGCCCTTGACTCGCCGGAAGTTCTCCGATGCGCCGAGGCGTTAAGATTTTGGACGAATTCTCGATGACTGGAACTGCCGCTGCTACTCGATCTGGTACTGCGCGATGCCAGCGGGGCCAGATGTCGCGGTGAACGAAGTCGAACAAGGCAGGAGTCGCCGATTCGGCCGCGATTTGTTCGAGACTCGTTCCACATCTTAAACACAGGGCTTTCCCAGCGTGTTGTTGTGATACAGATGCAGCCGCCTCTTGGAGCTTCCGGGCGTAATTCTTGGCGTAATTCAGGCCACTAATGCCGATCTCTTTTTCTCCTTCCATCAATCGCGACCTGCGCGCGCGCGGCGCCGGGGTAACCGCGGTGCTTGGGCCGACCAATACCGGCAAGACGCACCTCGCGCTCGAGCGGATGCTCGCGCACTCCTCCGGTCTGATCGGCCTGCCCCTGCGGCTCCTGGCGCGTGAAGTCTACAATCGTGCCGTCGAACGCGTCGGCGCGGATGCGGTGGCGCTCATCACCGGCGAGGAAAAGATAAAGCCGCCGAATCCGCGGTTTTGGGTCGCCACCGTCGAGGCGATGCCGTCCGATCTCGACGTCGCTTTCCTTGCCGTCGATGAAATTCAGCTGGCCGCGGATTTCGACCGCGGACACGTCTTTACCGACCGGATCCTGCATCGGCGCGGCCGCGAAGAGACTTTGGTGCTCGGCGCCGCAACCATGCGGCCGATCATCGAGCGGCTGTTGCCCGGTGTCAGCATTGTCAGCCGCCCCCGGCTCTCGCAACTGACCTTCTCCGGCGAGAAGAAGCTGACACGGTTGCCGCGGCGTTCAGCCATCGTCGCGTTCTCGGCGGAGGAGGTTTACGCGCTCGCCGAACTCATTCGGCGGCAGCGCGGCGGCGCTGCCGTCGTGCTCGGCGCGCTGTCGCCGCGCACCCGCAACGCCCAGGTCGCGCTCTATCAGGCCGGCGAGGTCGACTACATGGTAGCGACGGACGCCATCGGCATGGGTCTCAACCTCGATGTCGATCACATCGCCTTCGCCGCCGACCGCAAGTTCGACGGCTATCAATTTCGCAAGCTCAATCCGGCGGAGCTCGCGCAGATCGCGGGCCGCGCCGGCCGTGCTACGCGCGACGGCACCTTCGGCAGTACCGGGCGATGTCCGCCGTTTGAGAACGATGTGGTGCAAGCGCTCGAGTCGCACACCTTCGAGCCGGTCAAGATCGTGCAATGGCGCAGCACCGACCTGGATTTTTCCTCGATCGGCGCTTTGCAAGCGGCCCTCGCCACGGCGCCGACCGAGCCGACGCTGACGCGGGCGCCGGTCGCTGAAGATGTTCTCGTCCTCGATCACGCGGCGCGCGACGACGAAGTGCGCGCCGTCACGGGCGCCCAAGCCGATGTCGAACGGCTGTGGGAAGTCTGCCAAGTCCCCGATTACCGAAAAATCGCGCCGGCGACGCATGCCGAACTAGTGGTCACGCTCTACTCGCATCTGCAGCGGGACGGCGCCATTCCGACCGACTGGTTCGCGCAGCAAGTGGCGTTCGCCGATCGCGACGACGGCGACATCGATACGTTGTCCAACCGCATTGCCCACATCAGAACCTGGACGTTTGTCGCCAACCGCGCCAATTGGCTGCGCGATCCCGAACACTGGCAGGGTGTAACGCGCGGCATCGAAGACAAACTCTCCGACGCCCTGCACGAGCGGCTTACCGAACGCTTTGTCGACCGGCGCACCAGCGCGCTGATGCGCCGGCTGCGCGACAACGCCGTACTCGAACCGGAGATGAGCAAGACCGGCGAAGTCGTGGTGGAGGGCCATGCCATCGGGCGCCTCGATGGCTTCATCTTCCTGCCGGATGCGTCATCGGGCGGATCGGAAGCAAAAGCGTTGCAAAACGCTGCTCAGAAAGCCCTTGCCGGTGAAATCGCCAACCGTGCCGCGAAGCTCGCGGAAGTGCCCGACAAGCAAATTGTCCTCGCCGCAGACGGTGCCATCCGCTGGAACGGAGCCGCGGTCGGCAAGCTCGTGGCCGGCGAGGAGCCGCTGCGCCCGCGCGTACGCATCATCGCGGACGAACATTTGACCGGCGCACCGCGCGAGGCGGTCGAGGCGCGGCTCGATAAGTGGATCAAATCGCACATCGAAAAGCTGCTTGGGCCGCTGTTCGGGCTCTCGGCCGCGGCCGACATCAGTGGTATCGCCCGCGGCATTGCGTTCCAGATCGTCGAAGCGCTCGGCGTGCTCGATCGAACGAAGGTCGCCGAGGAAGTCAAAGGATTGCCGCAACCGGACCGGGCGAGCTTGCGCAAGTACGGCGTGCGCTTTGGCGCTTATCACATCTATCTGCCGTTGCTTTTGAAGCCCGCACCGCGCGCGCTTGCCGCACAACTGTGGGCGCTGAGGCACGACGGCCCGGAGAGCGCAGGTCTTGACGATTTGTTGCATCTGGCCGGTTCGGGGCGCACCTCCGCGCCGGTCAATCGGGAAATCGACGCTGGCCTCTACCGGGTTGCCGGCTATCGGGTGTGTGGGGAGCGCGCGGTACGTGTCGACATTCTCGAGCGGCTTGCAGATTTGATCAGGCCGGCGTTGGCGTGGCGCGAAGGTGCCAACGGACACAAGCCGCCGGGTGCGATTGCCGGTGGTGGTTTCACCGTGGTCAACACCATGACTTCGCTGATTGGCGCCTCCGGCGAAGATTTCGCCTCGGTCTTGCGCTCGCTCGGCTACCGCGCGGAGCAGCGGCCGAAGCCGGTGGAGGCTCCCGAACCGCCGGCTTCTTCGCCGGTTATTGCACCCGACGGGGAGGCAGCGCGCCAGGACGCAAGCGCGCCGGCGGAGCCGTCGGTGATCCCGACCGAAGGCTCTCATGATATCGCCTCGTCCAGCGACGCGATGCCGAGCGACGAAACAGACGGAGCGCGAGGAAACAGAAGCTTTCGAAACGACCGAAAGCTCCACTGAGGTCATCAGTGAAGAACTTCACGCATCCGACATAGTTGAAACGCCCGCAGCATCCATCGCACCTTCGACGTCTCCAGCCGACCCGGTTATCGGAGACGGCATCGTCGGCGAGCGCGACTGCGGAGCCGGCGGAGATAGCATCCGCGCCGACAGCGGTCGAAGACGCAGTTACCTCCGCCACGACAGAAACGGATGCCGGCGCTGCCGCGTCCAACGCCGAACCGGAGATGATCGAGGTTTGGCGGCCAGGCCGCCCGGAAGGGCGTCGCCGGCCGCGAGGTGACAATCGCTATGCGCGTCACGGCGCGCGAAGAAGCGAAGGAGTCCAGGAGCGCGTGAGCGCGGCGCAAACGGCCGGCGGCGAAAGCGCCACGCCTTCGGCACCGGTTGCCGAGGGAGAACGGCCGCAGGCTGCCGATCAGACTGCCGATATCGCGCGCCGGCCTCATCGCGGCGGTCGCCGGCGGCATGGCGCTGAACAACAACGCCCAGAGCGGCCCGAGCGCCACGAACGCCAGGGCGCCCGTCCGCCTCGGCATGAACGCTACCGTCCAGAGCGGCGGGAATCGCGCGAGAAAGCGCCGGACCCGAATTCGCCGTTTGCGAAATTGGCGGCACTCAAGGCCCAGCTCGAATCCGACGCCAAGGAGCGCCGCTAGCGGTGCCGGCATCATCTAGTGGTCCGATTCTGACATTCGTATCCTGTCTCGGCACGCTCGCATGCGAATGTTAGAATCGAAGGACCACTAGCCAATAAAATGCCAGTGGAGCTTTGGATTTGACATTTGCTTCCCGGGGGCGCGGTCGGTGAGTAGCGAATGTAAAATCCGCTCCCGTGGGGAGGGGCAGCGGATTGACAGGTGGTTGTGGCATGCCCGTATCGTCCGCAGCCGCGTGGCGGCCGCCGCCCTTGCCAACACTGGCTATGTGCGGGTGAATGGAGAGCGCATTCGGGTCGCAAGCCGCGTCGTGCACACGGGCGACGTCATCACCGTTGCGCTCACGAACACCGTGCGCGTGATCAAAGTGCGCGGATTTGTCGAGCGGCGGGGTCCGGGTGGCACCGGCGCCACCCTATATGAGGACTTGACGTTATCGGGCGATAGAGCGGCGCTCGGCTAAACTTGCGCGCCAATAAGGCCTGCGTTAGGAGCAAGGGCCCCGAAAAACAGGGTCTAGAGTGAGCGGATGACTTACATCGTCAACGATAATTGCATCAAATGCAAATACATGGACTGCGTCGAGGTGTGCCCCGTGGATTGCTTTTACGAGGGCGAAAACATGCTGGTGATTCACCCCGACGAGTGCATCGATTGCGGTGTCTGCGAGCCGGAATGCCCGGTTGACGCGATCAAGCCGGATACTGAGCCAGGGGTGGAGAAGTGGCTGACCGTGAACGCGGAATTCGCCAAGTCATGGCCCAATATCACGGCCAAGAAGGAGCCCCCTGCCGACGCCAAGGAATTTGAGGGCGTAAGCGGCAAATTCGAGCAGTATTTCTCGCCGAATCCGGGAACTGGCGACTAATTCAGCATTTAGTAGCGATCTTAACTTTCCTGGTAATGCGACGATTTTGCAATGCCGTAACGCTTTGATTTTGGCCGAAAATGTGTTATAAACGTGCCGTGCAATGAATAGCTCCCCCCAAAAGCTCCCTGGTAATGGGAGCGTATTTTTCAGGGGGGTTTTCGAGGAACCGTCAAAAGAGGCGTGAGACCCACGCGAGAGCAGTGGCAGAGAAAACTCGTCATCGTCATCGTGCCAAGAAAGGCCCGACCGGCATGCGCCGGAAGATAAGAAAACCGGCTGCCGGCGTGAGCCGTCGGCCAGCGCAGTCCACGCGGCGCCCCGTCCGGGCCAGGGCCAGTGTGGCGAAGCCCGTCAACCGGCGAAAGCCCGAGGCGGAAGGAGCAACTTTGGGAATGAATGCAAAGAAGACGACTCAGCGGCAAGGCTTCAAGACCAGCGAGTTCATCGTCTATCCGGCCCACGGCGTAGGCCAGATCATGGCGATCGAGGAGCAGGAAGTCGCGGGGGCGCGGCTTGAGCTTTTCGTCATCAACTTCGTCAAGGACAAGATGACGCTGAGGGTGCCAACTTCGAAAATCGCTTCCGTCGGAATGCGGAAGCTGGCCGAGACGCCCATGGTCAAGCGGGCGCTCGAGACGCTTAAGGGCCGTGCCCGCATCAAACGGACGATGTGGTCGCGTCGTGCCCAGGAGTACGAAGCCAAGATCAATTCCGGCGACATTGTGGCGATCGCCGAGGTGGTACGCGACCTGTTCCGATCGGAGTCGCAGCCGGAGCAGTCCTATTCCGAGCGGCAGCTCTACGAGGCGGCGATCGACCGGCTCGCTCGCGAAGTCTCGGCGGTGCAGCGGATCACCGAGACCGAAGCGATCAAGGAAATCGAGGCCATGCTGGCTAAGGGTCCGCACCGCGGTCCGAAGCCTGAGGCCGCGGAAGCCGAGGAAGACACCGTCGTCGAAGACGAGGCGGCCTGACTTCGCTCTCGGCTAAAGACTTGATGCAAAATCGGCCCGGCGGTGACGCCGGGCCTTTTTAGTTCCGGGCGCAAGTCACGCTGCCGATCTGCCGAGAAAAATCCCCGCGTTAGTCATAAATTTAGCCGCATTTGGAAAGGAAATGCGCACTCTGTTTTCGCGGGGGAGGGGCGTTGGCATGTGGCGCGTGCGTGCAGCAAGACCCGGCTTGTGGCTGGGCGTCGTGTTTGCGGTTTTCGCCGGTTTTCTGGCGGGCAACTGGCAAGCTTTGAAATCCCGAGCAGCCGATCTTTCTCCCTCGGCGAAGGTTGCGTTGCGGTTTCCCGAAAGCGACCTCGATCAACCCATCGTGGCGAAGGCGGTAGGCACCGCCCAGATGATCATGGGCGACAAGGACTTCGCGCTTTTTAGTCCCGAGCCAATGATGCCGGAGACGCGCCGGCATCCGTCACCGCCGTTGCAACCACAACCCGGCGAGATTGTCGCTTCGCTGCAAGCCGAGGAGGTTGCGCCTCCCCGTGCCATTCCGGTCGCACTTCCGGTTGCGGCGAGGAGGGAAGCGAAGATCGTCACCGCCAGTGCGGCGCGTCCCACCCCGAAGGTCGAACCTGACACTACGTCCCGGCGCAGCAGCCGCTCGGGTTTCCTCCTTAACGACGCGCAGATCGCCAGCATCAAGTCACGGCTGCATCTTTCACCGGACCAGGAAAGCATGTGGCCGGCGGTCGAAGCGGCGCTACGTAACATCGCGTACGCCAAAGCGCAGTCCGCGCGGCGCCCCGCGGAACGCGGTGCGGACGTGGCCTCACTCGATCCGGACAGCGCGGCCGTGCAGGGGCTCAAGTCCGCGGCCGTGCCGTTGATCATGAGTTTCTCCGAGGAACAGAAGAGCGAAGTGCGCAACCTCGCCCACGTCATGGGGCTGGATAAGCTCGCCTCAGAGTTCTAATACTGCGCCGGCTTTGCCGGCGCTTGACCGGCAATGCGTCGCCCGGGGTCCATTCTGACCGGCGATCGCTGCCGTAGCTCAGTGGTAGAGCACTCCCTTGGTAAGGGAGAGGTCGTCAGTTCAATCCTGACCGGCAGCACCAGAACGCTTTGAGACGTTTGTTCGGTGTGCTCATGCCAACCGCTCCGACACCCTCTCTATTCGAGCAGCGCCGGGATCAAATGGTCCCGAAGCTCGATTCCTTGCAGATCGAGCGCATCCGGCGGTTCGGCGAGGTCCGCGCGTTTGCCGATGGCGAGCGGATCATGACGGCCGGCGAAGTCGCTCCGGGCCTCATGGTCGTCCTAGCCGGCAAGATTGCCGTCACCGAGCACGTCAGTTTCGAGCAGTCGCAGCCGGTGATCACCCACGAGCAAGGTGCTTTCCTCGGCGAGCTCGCGCAGCTCGCGGGCAGACCGGCGTTGGTCGACGCAGCGGCTGACGGGCCAGTCGAGGCGCTTATCATTCCGCCCGAGCGGCTGAGGGCGTTGTTGGTTGCGGAAGCCGAACTCGGCGAAATCATCATGAGGGCGCTGATCCTGCGGCGCTCGCGCATCTTTCGGGAAGGGGCGGGCGGCGTGACCATTGTCGGCCGCGCCGATAATGGCGACGTCCTGCGATTGGAAGATTTTCTTCGCCGCAACGTTTATCCGCATCACTTGCTCAATCCCGACACCGATGCGCCGGCGAAAGCGCTGATCGAGCGTTTTCAGATCGACCCTGGACAGTTGCCGATTGTTGTCTGTCCGCGAGGCACATTCCTGCTCAATCCAGGTGTGAATGAGCTGGCGCGCTGCCTTGGTTTGGTGCGGCCGATTGCACCGGATCGCGTCTATGACGTAGCCATCGTCGGCGCCGGCCCCGCGGGACTTGCCACAGCCGTGTATGCGGCCTCGGAGGGCCTGTCCGCTCTGGTGCTCGACTGTCGCGCCTTCGGCGGTCAGGCTGGAGCTTCAGCGAGAATCGAAAACTACCTCGGATTCCCGACCGGCATCACTGGCATGGCGCTGATGGCGCGTGCTTATAATCAGGCGCAGAAGTTCGGGGCCGAAATGGCGATCCCCGACGAGGCGACGAGCATCGCCGTGCACGAGGACGCCGCTGGGCTGTTCAGCCTGCAATTGGAAACTGGCGAACAGGTGCGGGCCCGCACCGTGGTCGTCGCGACCGGGGCGCGCTATCGCCGGCTCGATGTCGCGGGCCTCGACGGTTTCGAATCTTCGAGCGTGCATTATTGGGCATCCCCGGTCGAAGCGAAGTTGTGCTCCAGTCAGGAAGTAGCGCTGGTCGGCGCCGGAAACTCCGCGGGTCAGGCCGTGGTTTACCTGGCGAGCCAAGGCGTCAAGGTCTCGATGCTGGCGCGCCGCGACCTCGGCCAGACGATGTCGCGTTACCTGGTCGATCGCGTCCACGGCCTCAGCAATGTCGAAGTTGTCACTGGCGCCGTCGTCAGTGGCCTTGAAGGGCGTGACGGCGTTCTGGAAGCCGTCCGCTGGCGCTCGGGTGCAAACGGTCATGAAGTGCGGCGGCCGATCCGGCATTTGTTCCTTTTTATCGGCGCCGACCCCAACACCGATTGGCTACGCGGATCCGGGATCGCTCTCGATGCCAAGGGTTTTGTTCGCACCGGCGAGGATGTCGGCCCAGGCCGTCATCCCTTAGAAACGACGCGCCGCGGGATCTTCGCCATCGGCGACGTGCGGGCCCAGTCGGTCAAACGCGTAGCCTCGGCGGTCGGCGAAGGCGCGCAAGTCGTTGCCGCCATCCATGCCTACCTGGCAGCCACCTCGGCCGACTCTCCCATCAGCGCCGCTGTTCCTGTCCGATCTCACTGAAACCGAGGCCCTTTCGGGGGTCGCGCACAGCCGATTAACGCGCTACGAGTGCGAGCGATAAAGAGTTTGGCGGCAGAGGGCGTGCATGTTGCAGTCTTGGATCGATGGCACGCTCACTTACTGCATCCGTTATTTTCGCGCTGTCATATTGGCGGGAGTTATTCTCGCTGCGGTCTCGGCGGTCTACGCGGCGCGTCATTTTGCAATAAACACGGACGTCAACGATCTGATTTCGGCGAAGTTGCCGTGGCGTCAGCACGAGATCGATTTTCAGCGGGCATTCCCGCAAACGGTCGAACTCATTATCGTCGATGTGCACGCCCCGACGCCTGAGGCGGTAAAGGCTGCGGCCCGCGAATTGCAGAACGCTCTAGCGGACAAGCCCGATCTGTTTCACTCGACCATAGATCAATTCGACAGCCCGTTTTTCCGGAGGAACGGACTCCTTTATCTGCCGCCCGAACGGATCGAGCAGCTAACCGGGCCAATTGCCAAAGCGAAGCCGCTCATTGGTGCGCTCGTTACCGATCCGAGCCTGCGCGGGCTATTACGAGTCCTCGGTCAGCTTTTGTTATCGACGCAGCAGGGTCTGCTGTCATTCGACGACTTGCAGGGACCGTTGAACAGAGCTGCCGCTACGCTCGAGGATGTAGCGAAGGGCCAGCCGGTAGAGTTTTCCTGGCGGGTATTGTCGCAAGGCGATCCTAAACCGCTTGAGCTGCACCGCTTTGTTCAGGTCTGGCCGGTGCTCGATCACGATGCGCTGGAGCCGGGCGGGCGCGCGACGTCTGCCATTCGCGATATCGTCAACAAAAGCGGAATCGAGCAGAAGTTCGGCGCCGATGTGAGCCTCACCGGCCCGACGATCATATCGGACAACGAATTCTCCGGCGTACACGAAGGTATCGTGCTCAACAGCGTCGTGACTGGCGCAATCGTGCTGGCGATTTTGTGGCTGGCGCTGCGATCGCTGCGGCTGGTCGCTGCGGCCGTCGTCACTCTCGCAGTCGGCCTCCTGGTTACGTCCGCCGGCGGGATTTTAATGGTCGGCGCGCTGAACCCGATCTCGCTCGCCTTCGCGGTCTTGTTCGTCGGTCTTGGCGCCGATTTTGCCATTCAGTACACCGTCCGCTACCGCGCGGAACGGCATGAAAAGAGCGACCTCGCGCGCTCGCTTATAGGTTCTGCCGATTGGGTGGGTATTCCGCTGACGCTTGCCGCGGGCGCCGCCGCGGCCGGGTTTTTGTCCTTCACCCCCACGGCTTACATCGGCTTGGCCCAGCTTGGCATCATCGCCGGCTTCGGCATGGCAGTCGCCTACGTGACGAGCCTCACTTTGCTCCCGGCACTTATTCGAGCGGTCAATCCGCCGCCCGAACCGAAGCCGCTCAACTTGCCATCCTTGGCGCGCGCGGACGCGTTCCTGACGCGTCATCGGATTGCGGTGATTGTCACCACCGTCGCAATCGTCGTCGCCGGACTACCGTCGCTGTGGTGGCTGAAATTCAATTTCGATCCGCTGGCGCTGGAACGCCAGACGTCTGCCGCCCTGGTCTCGCTCTACCGCCTGGGCAAGGAAATACCGTTGAGCACGGCGAAGGTCCTGGTCGCGCCAGCGGACGTTCAAGACGCCGTGACTAAACTCAGGGCACTGCCCGAAGTGACGACCACCTTCACTCTCGAAAGCTTCGTTCCATCCGGTCAGGATCAGAAGCTGCCGCTCATCAAAAAAGCGCACGACACGCTGGCGCCGGCTTTGGAGAAGTCCGCGCCGTCCGGCGCCGAGCGATGCCGAAAACGTCACCGCGCTTGAGCAAAGCGTTTCAGCGCTGCAAGACGCCGCCGAACAGAACAGCGGCCCTGCCGCCGATGCGGCGCGGCGCCTGGCGGCCGATCTCGACAAGCTCGCGCATAGCGACGCCGCGCAGCGCGCCCGCGTCACCGACGCATTCATCCGTCCGCTTCAGGTCGATCTTGGCGATATCGGACAAAGTCTCTCGGCAGAGCCGGTTGCACGCGATGCGTTGCCGGCCGAGCTGGTCCGCGACTGGATTGCGCCGGACGGCCGGGCCCGAATCGAGATCTGGCCCAAAGGCAACGCCAACGACAACGCGACCATCAACCGGTTTGCCCACGCGGTGCTGGCGGCGCAACCGAATGCCACCGGGGTTGCGGTCGGCAGCACCGAATGGGGCACCACCATCGTTCAGGCTTTTGCCGAGGCGGCCGGGCTTGCCCTGTTGTCGATTGCGATCCTGCTCTGGATTGTGCTGCGGCGCCTCACCGACGTTCTGGTCACGCTCACCCCGCTGATTGTCGCCGGCCTCGTCACGCTGGAAATCTGCGCGTTGACGGGTTTCGAATTGAACTACGCCAACATCATTGCGCTGCCGGTGCTACTCGGCGTCGGCGTCGCGTTCAAAATCTATTACGTGACCGCATGGCGCCGCGGCGAAAGCAATTTCCTGGAGTCGGTGCTGACGCGCGCCGTTTTCTACAGCACGCTTCTAACGGCGACCGCTTTCGGCAGCCTGTGGTTTTCCAATCAGCCCGGCATATCGAGCATGGGCAAACTGCTGGCGCTGTCGCTCGTTTGCACGCTCGCCTCGGCGGCCTTGTTCCAGCCGGCGCTGATGGGCGGATTGCACCGGCCGGGCCGCTAGAAATGCGTCAGCTGTCGCCCCAGGTGTCGCGGGCAAAATCGACGATCAATCGCAGTTTCTGCTCCTGGGCTTCGGGCGAGATCGGATTGCCGGTGTCGACGCTGGCGAAGCCGCATTGCGGACTGATCGCAAGCCGATCGAGGCTCAGATATTTGGTCGCCTCCTCGATCCGGCGCGAGAGATCGGCCTTGCTCTCCACCTCTGAAGTTTTTGTCGTCACGATACCGAGCACGACGCTCTTGTTGGGCGGCACCCATCGCAGCGGACTGAATGTGCCCGCGCGCGGCGAATCGTACTCCAGGAAATAGAAGTTGATTTCGAGCACGTTGAACAACCGCTCGGCAACCACATCGTAACTGCCTTCGGCGTGCCACCGGCCGCCGCGATTGCCGCGGCACAAATGCATGCCGATCCGCAATTCCGCAGGCGCCTGCCGCAATATCCGGTTAGTTACGGCGATGTACTTGTCGATCAGCGTGTTCCAATCATCGCCGCGGGCCTTGAGAGAAGATTGCACCTCTGGATCGCCGAACTTCGCAAAAGCGGTTTCGTCTATCTGGACGTAGCGGCAGCCAGCGCGCGCCAGCGCCGCCAACTCCTTGCCGAAGGCAACGACAGTGTCGTCCCAGAACTGATCGAGATCCGTATAGGCGCTGGCCAGCACCGCGGCGCCGCCGCCCCGGTAATGCAGCGCGCAAGGGCCCGGTATGGTGATCTTGGGTAGCAGGCTGGTGTTGTCCTCGATGAATTGGAAGTCGGCGACCTCAATCGGTTTTGTCCATCTGACCCGGCTATTGATTAGCGACACCGGCTGGTTGGCGCGGGTGCCGGCCTGTCCCGAAGCCGCGCCGGCGACATCGATAGTGATGTCGCCGAGCTGACCATAAAAGAAACTGTGATAGGAGCGGCGGCGGAACTCACCATCGGTCGCGACTTTCAGCCCGACGCGTTCCTGAAGCGCCAGAGCTTCCTTGATCGCCCGGTCTTCCGCCGCGGTCAATTCGTCGCGGCTCGCTTCGCCGCGCGCGAAGCGCGCGCGCAGGTCAAGGAGATACTGCGGGCGCAAAAAGCTGCCGATGTGTTCCGCTCTGAACGGCGGATTTATTCTGGAAAGCATCGGATCCTCTACCGGCCGGTCGTGTGAAATGCGCGCCCCTATGCTTTGGCGCCGGACTGTGCGACGTAGCCGCTTCGCTGCGTCCAGTATTCCCATATCCGGTCGGACGCGAGCGGCGATGCTGACATCTCGGCGGTTTTGACGATCTCCCCTTCGGAAAGGAACTTGACCTCCCCCAGCCGCATGGCCTCGGTCTGCAAGCGCGCATTGACCATCAGATAAACCGAAATGCGCACCGCATCGCGGACGGATGCGCCGACAACCGAAACGCCGTGGCCACGCATCAGAACCGCCGCCTTGCCGCCCAGGGCTTTAGCGAGGCTGCGGCCCTGCTGCAGGTTGCGCACCAGCATGTCGGTATCGCCAAAGTCGTCGCGGATATCCCAAACGGGAATCTGGCCGCCCATGCCGCCGGCAGTGTGGATGACTTGCCGCATGGGCGTTTTAGTCACCGAATACGGAATGATCTCGTGGGCGTGGTTGTGAACGACCGAATTGACGTCGGCGCGCGCCTGAAAGATCGCGCCGTGAATGGCGCGTTCGCCGTACATCACACGTCCGCGCTGATCGATCGGATTGCAGTCGAGATCGAATTCCATAATGTCTTCGAGCGTCACGAGCTCGGGACTTCTCGACCGCGACATGAAGAATCGGCCGGGCCGCTCGGGATGCCTGAGGCTGACGTGGCCAAATCCGTCGACCACGCCTTCATGGGCCAGGATGCGGTTGGCAATCACGAGGTCTTCAAGCAGAGCGTGCAATGCGGTCATGCGGTTTCCATCCCGATCTTTCTGCGCGTATTCTTGAGAGGACATTGCCTCGAACATGAGGGACGCCCTCTTTGCATAGCGGTGACGGCACCGTGGAATCAAGTATGTGACACCGACTGGGGCGGCGCGGTGTTATCGGAATTCATGAGAAAGATCGGGAGGACGTCGTGAACACCATGGCAAAGATTGAGATGCAGAAGCGGGCGACGAGCCCGCTCTACAACGATCGCAAGATGAAGCTTGCGACCTTCTGCTCGAATTTGAGCGGCGGCTGCGCGATCACCACCATCGACGGCGTGCTCGAAGCCGACTGGCCCAGCACCTTGGCGCTGGCCAAGCTCGGCGACGCCATGGAGTTCGAAGCGCTGGTCCCCGTGGGCCGATGGCAGGGATTCGGCGGCAAGACGAATTTCAACGGCGCGGGGTTCGAATGCTTCTCATGGGCCGCCGGCATCGGCGCCTCGACCAAATATCCGGCGATCTTCGCCACGTCGCACGTGCCGACAATCCATCCGATCATGGCCGCCAAACAGGGCCAGACCGTCGATCACATCACCGGCGGGCGCTTCGCGCTGAACATCGTCACCGGCTGGCACAAGCCGGAGATCGAGATGTTCGGTGCGCCGCTGATGGATCACGACAAACGCTACGACATGGCCGAAGAATGGCTGCAAATCATCAAGCGGCTGTGGACCGAGGACGAAGATTTCGACTTCTCCGGCAATTTCTACAATATCAAGCGCGGCCATCTTCAACCCAAACCCATCCAACAACCCTATCCGGTGTTAATGAACGCCGGCGGTTCGGAACGCGGCCGACATTTCGCTGCGAAAAATTGCGACGTGGCGTTCGTGTTGTTCAATCCAGACGACCACGAGCACGCCAAGTCACTCGTCAGCGCCTATAAAAAGCTCGCGCGCGAGGAATACGGCCGCGACGTTCAGGTCTGGGCCGCGAGCTACATGGTTCAGGGCGCGACCGAGAAGGAAGCCCGCGATTTCTATCGCTATTACGTTCACGAGAAGGGCGATTGGGAAGCGGTGACCAATTTGGTCAATACGATGGGGCTGACAACGCAAATCCTCAACCCGGATATGATCAAGGCGATGAAAGAGCACTTCATCGCAGGGTGGGGCGGCTATCCGTTGATCGGCACGCCGGAGCAGATCGTCGATAGCTTCGGCAAGCTCGTCGACATCGGCCTCGACGGCACGCTGTTGTCCTGGGCGCAATACGACGCTGGAATGCGCGCGTTCCAGAAAGATGTTCTGCCGCTGATGAAACAGGCCGGGCTGCGTTAATGCGCGCGGCTGCGCCGCCTACCACGCAATAATTTTGCGCTCACGGATGAATTTGCCCGTGAGTTTTTGCGGCGCGTCGAGCGCAAGCCACACGGCTGTGTCGGCGCCGTCGGCGACATCAAGGCTGGCATGCGGTCCGCCCATGTCGGTCCTAACCCAGCCCGGACAGACGGAATTCACCGCCACTGCCCCGTGAAGCTCGGCGGCAAGTGTTGCGGTGACGCCGTTGAGCGCGGTTTTCGACAAGCGATAAGCGGCATGACCGCCGCTGTTGTCGGATAACTCGCCCATCCCGCTCGACATATTGATGATGCGGCCCGATTTGCTGCGCTTGAGCAGCGGCGCCAGTTCCTGCGCGAGGCGCAATGGACCGAGCGTGTTGGTTTCCAGCGTGGCGCGGACGGTCGCCAAATCGACTTTCAGCGCATCATTTTCGCCCTTAGCAATAATGCCGGCGTTATTGATCAGCACATCGAGGTGGCCGAAGCGGTCCTTGAGAAAGTCGCGCAGCGCGGCGATGCTTTTGCCGTCGGTCACGTCGAGCGCGTGAAATTCGGCGACGAGCTTTTGCTTGGCAAGTTTTTCGATCGCTGCTTGGCCCGCGGTCGCCTTGCGTGCCGTGAGCACCACATGGGCGCCCTGGGCGGCAAGCTGCCGGCAAATTTCGAAACCGATGCCGCGATTGCCGCCGGTGACGACGACAATGGGACCGTCAGCGACGCCCGCCACGACGCCTACCGGTGCAAGAGCTTAAACGCGTGAGACCATTCATTGCGGATGAAGCCCGGGATGCACCACAGCATGCATAGTGGCTCGATGGCGCGGGCGGCTTCCGCCTTGCCCATGTCGGCGACCTCCCAGCCGAATTGCTCGCAAATGCTGCGCACGGTCGCTTTGGCTTTGTCGTCATTGCCACAAATGAACATGGTTGGCTTGCCGCCGGGAAATTGCGGGTTGACCATCGCCGCGTTGCCGACCGAATTGAAAGCCTTCACCAGATGCGCGTCGGGAAGCGCTTTCTGTAGTTGCTCCATCAGTGACTGGTCGAGATTGGTGAAAAACTTCAGCACGCCGTTCTGCGGCGGCGCGTCCGCGATCGGATTGGTGGTGTCGATCACAGGCTTGCCCGCGAGGTTTTTCGCGCCGGCGGCTTTAAGCGCGTCGACGGCGGCTCCGCCCTTGACCGCGAGCACAACGACTTCGCCGAAACTCGCGGCTTCGGCAAAACTAGCAGCGCGGGCGCCCTGATGGCCTGCGACAAAATCCTTAAGCTTGCCCGGATCGCGCGTCCCCAGCACGACCTGGTGACCGTGTTTGATGAAACCACTCGCCAATGATTTGGCGACGTCGCCTGATCCCAAAACTCCGATTTTCATGATCGCTCCCCCACGCTTCATCTCTGGTTTTGGAAGCGCTGGGGAATCAGGTGGGCGCGGGCCGGGGAGGATTCAAGGAAGCGTCAGGCGCCCGGGGGTGCCCCTTCGCTTGACGCTCGTTTGGCGCCCGGGGCGGGCGGGACGTTAGGGTCGAAATGCCAAGTCGCCCACTTTTGATCTAGGTCAGGGCGACGCGACAATTTTGCCCCAATGTGTGCCTCGACAAAAAGGCTGGAACCACTCTAAAAAGGGCCCGCGGCTGCCAGGGTGGCCGCGGGTTTCGCGCAGGGCTTCATGGATTACGGCAGGTATTTTACCGACGCTCTCGGACGGCTACACGATGAGCGGCGCTACCGGGTTTTCGCCGATCTTGAGCGTATCGCCGGGCGTTTCCCGCACGCAATCTGGCATTCGCCGGAGGGCGCGAAAGAGGTCGTGATCTGGTGCTCCAACGATTACCTCGGCATGGGACAGCATCCGAAGGTGATCGGCGCCATGGTGGAGACGGCGACCCGGATGGGCACCGGCGCCGGCGGCACCCGCAATATCGCGGGCACCACGCACCCGCTCGTCGGCCTTGAACACGAACTTGCCGATCTGCACGGCAAGGAAGCGGCGCTGGTTTTCAGTTCCGGTTATGTGTCCAACGAGACCGGCATTTCGACCATCGCCAAGCTGATGCCGAACTGCCTGATCCTGTCGGATGCGCTCAACCACAATTCGATGATCGAGGGTGTTCGGCAGGCGCGTACCGAGAAGATCATTTTCCGTCATAACGACTTGGCCCATCTCGAGGCGCTTTTGGCGGCGGCGGCGCCCGACCGACCGAAGCTCATTGTGTTCGAGAGTCTCTATTCAATGGACGGAGACGTCGCGCCGCTCGAACGGATTTGCGATCTTGCCGAACGCTACGGCGCCATGACCTATGTCGACGAGGTTCATGCCGTCGGCATGTATGGCCGGCGCGGCGGCGGCATTTCCGAGCGTGATGGTGTCGCCAACCGTATCGACGTGATCGAAGGCACCCTCGCGAAGGCCTTTGGTTGTCTCGGCGGGTACATCACCGGGTCGCGCGCGCTGATCGACGCGGTGCGGTCCTATGCGCCCGGGTTTATCTTCACCACGGCACTACCGCCTGCGGTCTGCGCGGCGGCGACCGCCGCGATCCGGCATTTGAAGACCTCGCAATGGGAACGCGACCGCCATCAGGATCGCGCTGCCCGGACCAAGGCAGTGCTCGCTGCGGCGGCGCTGCCGGTGATGTCGAGCCCCACGCACATCGTGCCGGTTTTTGTCGGCGACCCCGAGCTCTGCAAGGAGGCGAGCGACCTTCTGCTCGCCGAGCACGGCATCTACATCCAGCCGATCAATTATCCGACGGTGCCGAAAGGCTCAGAACGCTTGCGGCTGACGCCGAGCCCGTATCACGACGACGGCTTGATCGATGATCTTGCCGAAGCCCTCGTCGAGGTCTGGCAGAAACTCGGCCTGCCGTTCAAGCAACGCGCACTCGCCGCGGAATAGCTCTCACTCCACTTTCTTCGCCAATCGCCGGGCGGCGATCGCCACCGTAATGGTGACGACGAGAAAGCGCGCGACGTGATGGGCGCCGACAAATACCGGATCGAGATGCAGCGCGAGCGCCAGCACCATCATGGTGTCTTGTGCGCCGGGCGAAAAAGCGACAACGACGTTGGCGACGGGGAACGGAAAAAAGTAAACGTCCAGCAAGACGAATAAGCCGGCGATGGTCAGCGATACCGCGAACGAACCGAACGCGGCGCCGAGATAGCCGAGCAAGAGGCGCGGGCTCGCGCCGGCGAACCGCGAGCCGACGACTGCGCCGAGCACCACGATGGCGCCGCCGCCGATCCACCACGGCAGCACGGCGGAGACGAGACCGGTGCCATGCAGGACGGCCGATCCGGCCATGGCGCCGAATATCAGGCCACCCGGAAATCGCACGCGCATCAGCACGAGCGCCGACGCGGTCGATACCGCGACGATAACCGCCATTTCCGGGTAGCGAGGACAGGCCGGCCGGTCCGCGCGAACTTGGCACCGCCGGGGCGACCAGTCCGAACAAAGCGAGCCCCGTCGGAATGCCGATGGTCAACAGCAACACGCGCATGGTCTGCACGATGGCGATGGCGCGCAGATCGGCGCCGAGCTCGGTCGAGAGCGCAATCACCTGCACCATGGAGCCCGGGCTTGCGCCCATCAGCGCCGAAAGCGGGTCCCAGCGATGCACGGTGCGCAGATAGGTTGCGGTGGCGATAATCATGGCGACGGACGCCACGACCAGAAGCGCGATGCTGGCCGGCCAGGTGACGAAGCCTTTGACGGTCTCCGGCGTCACCACCGCGCCGAGCTGGATGCCGACAACGACGTAGCCGATCCGCGCCAGCACGGTCGGCACTTTGACTGGCCGGCCGACCAAGGCTGCGGCGCTGACTGCGAGCACCGAGCCGGACACCAACCCAGCCGGAAATCCTGATAGCGCGAATGCCACGCCGCCGGCGGCCGCGATCAGAAGCGTCTCGGCGGATTCGATCGCCGCGCGCTTTGGGGGAACAACAAGCGACATCGATCCGTCGATCAATGCAGTGCGCCTCGCCCGCCGTCAAATTAGCAATGCGCTGCGTGTGACGTGACTCGGAGCTTTCTGCTTCATGGCCGCTGATGGACAGGTCTAGCGCAATGATTTAACAACAAATCAGCACGCCAAACGAGTGCGTGCACCTTTGGGAAACCGCCATGCTGCAAGGCTGGGTGGCCATTGTCATCGCGTTGGCCTACATCGGCTTTTTGTTCTTGGTGGCGAGCTACGGCGATCGCCGCAAGGAACTGGTTCGCGGCAGCCGTGCGCGATTGCTGATCTATCCGCTGTCGCTGGCGATCTATTGCACATCGTGGACGTTCTTTGGCTCAGTCGGTGTCGCCGCGCGGACCGGCTTCGATTTTCTCACGATTTATATCGGGCCGGTGCTCATGGTCGGGCTCGGCTGGCCGCTGATCGTGCGCATTGCCCGATTGGCGAAAGCGCAAAACATCACCTCAATCGCCGATTTCATCGCGGCGCGGTATGGCAAGAGCCAGGCGGTAGCGGCGACCGTGGCGCTGATCGCTATTGTCGGGATGATCCCCTACATCGCGCTTCAACTGAAAGCCGTGTCGGCGTCCGTGGAAACCATTCTCGCCGCCGGCTCGGCCGCTACCGCCTCGGCGTCGCCACTTGTCGGCGATGTCGCTCTTTTTGTTGCGTTGTTGATGGCCGCCTTTGGCGTCTTGTTCGGCACGCGCCATACCGACGCTACCGAGCATCAGGATGGCCTTATGCTCGCGATCGCGGCTGAGTCCGTCATCAAGCTGGTGGCGTTCCTCGCGGTCGGCGCCTTTGTCACCTTCGTGATGTTTCCCGGACCGGCACATTTGTTAGCCGACGCATGGCAACACCCTCAGGCGGCGGCGGCGCTCACGCGCATGCCGCAAGCGGCGGGCTTCGCCGCCATGACCGTGTTGTCGTTGTTTGCGATCGTGCTGCTGCCGCGGCAATTCCATGTCGCGATTGTCGAAAACCACAGTGAAGCGGAAATCCGCCGGGCAGCATGGTTGTTTCCGCTTTATCTGGTGTTGATCAATTTGTTCGTAATGCCAATCGCCATCGCCGGGTTACTCACTTTCCCGGCGGGTGGCACTGACGCCGACATGTTCGTGCTGGCGCTGCCGCTCAAGGCCCACTCGCAATTGTTTGCGGCCATCGCGTTCATCGGCGGCCTTTCGGCGGCGACCGCCATGGTAATTGTGGAGACGGTGGCGCTCGCCATCATGGTGTCGAATGACATCGTGATACCGCTCGCGCTCGCGCGCCGCGGCAGTGAGGCGGCCGAGCCGGGCAACGCCGGTGCGCAGCTTCTGACCGTGCGGCGCATCGCCATTTTCGCCATCCTGTTTCTTGCTTACGTCTATTATCGCTCCGCCGGCGCGGCTCAGCTCTCCGCTATCGGACTTTTATCTTTCGCGGCCATCGCCCAGCTGGCGCCGGCGGTATTTGGCGGTTTGGTGTGGCGGCGCGGCACGGCGGCCGGCGCCATCGCCGGCATGACCGCGGGCATTGTGCTTTGGGCCTACACGCTCTTACTGCCGAGCATCTCGGACGCCGGCAGTGTCGGCGCCCATCTCCTGGTCGACGGACCTTTCGCGCTCGGTTGGCTGCGGCCGCAGGGTTTGTTCGGCCTGCAATTGCCGCCGCTGGTTCATGGCGTTGCGCTTAGCCTGTTCGCCAACATCGCCTTCTATATCGGTTGCTCGCTCTGGAGCCGGCCCACGGCGATCGAGCGGTTGCAGGCCGATGTATTCGTGCCGACCTCGCTTGCACCGATAGCACCGAGTTTCCGGTTGCGGCGGGCGTCCGTGACCGTCGAAGAACTGATTGCGACCGTCGCCCGTTATCTTGGCGAGGAGCGCACACGCGAGTTGTTTGCCAGCTTCGCCGCGTCACGTCGCCTGAACGTTGATCCGCAAGCCGAAGCGGATTTTCAGCTTCTGCAATACGGCGAATATCTCCTGGCGTCGGCGATCGGCGCCGCTTCGTCGCGGCTCGTGCTGTCGCTTTTACTGCGCAAGCGTACCGTATCGACCGAGGCGGCACTAAAGCTGCTCGACGATGCGAACGCCGCGATCCATTACAATCGCGAGATTTTGCAAACCGCGTTGGATCACGTTCGTCAGGGCATCGCCGTGTTCGACAAGGATTTGGCGCTGGTATGCTGGAACAGGCAGTTCGGCGAGATTTTTGAGCTGCCGCACGCGCTGACCCGCATCGGCATCACGCTCGCTGAAATTCTTCGTCACATTGCCGTAGACGGCGGACGCGAGGCCGATCTGGACCAGCAGGTCGCGCAGGGTATCGTCCGCTACACGTCGGAATCCGAGCCATTCCTCGAGCGCATCGCCCAACGCGGTCTGGTGATCGAAGTGCGGGCCGATCGAATGCCCGGCGGCGGCTTGGTCACGACTTTCACCGACATCACTCCGAGCGTGAAGGCCGCCGAGGCGCTGGAACGCGCCAACGCCACGCTCGAGCGGCGCGTCCGCGAGCGCACCGGCGAGTTGACGCGGCTCAATACCGAGCTCGAACGCGCCAAGGCCGAGGCCGATGAAGCCAATGTTTCCAAAACGCGCTTTCTGGCCGCGGCCAGTCACGACATCTTGCAGCCACTGAACGCGGCGCGGCTTTACGTCACCAGTCTCAGCGAGCGGCAGCGCGCCGGTGGCAACGGCGACCTTGTACAAAATATCGATGCGTCGCTCGAGGCCGTGGAGGAGATTTTCGCGGCGCTTCTCGACATCTCGCGGCTCGATACCGGCGCCATGAAACCGGAAATGACCGATTTCCGCATCGACGAATTGCTGCACCGGCTGGAAGTGGAATTCACTCCGTTGGCCCGAGAAAAGGGGCTGGCACTGCGCTTCGCCGCAAGCACCCAGGCCGTGCGTTCTGATCGCCGTCTGTTGCGTCGGCTTCTGCAAAACCTGATTTCCAACGCGATCAAATATACGCCGCGCGGCGGTGTGCTGGTGGGCTGCCGCCGTCGCGGATCGGCGTTGCGTATCGAGGTCTATGATACCGGCATCGGTATTCCACACGCCAAACGGCGCGCTGTATTCAAGGAATTTCACCGGCTTGATCATGGCGCACGCGTGGCGCGTGGTGTCGGTCTCGGCCTCTCGATTGTCGAGCGCATCGCGCGCGTGCTTGATTGTGAAGTGGCGCTGAAATCGAAGTTCGGTCGCGGCTCGCGTTTTTCCGTCGCGATACCGCTAGCTTCGGCTGCAGTCGATAAGCCGGCATTGCCGGTCATGCCCGGCAAAGCCAAGGCCGGAAGCCTCGCCGGCACTACGGTCGTTTGCATCGACAACGAGCCGAGCATCCTCGACGGCATGCGCGTCCTGCTGGGCGGATGGGGCTGTCGCGTTCTCACCGCGACCGATCTCGCCACCGCGATGGCGGCCATCGCCGGAAGCGGCTTCGAACCCGACGGACTTCTGGTCGACTACCACCTCGACGGCGGCAATGGCGTCGGCGTGATTACGGAACTGCGCCGCCGACACGGCGGCGATTTGCCGGCCATTCTCGTCACTGCCGACCGTTCGGTGGTGGTCCGCGAGGAAGCCCGCGCCGAGGGCGTGCAGTTGCTCAACAAGCCGATCAAGCCCGCGGCGCTACGCGCGCTCTTGACGCAGTGGCGCGTGCAACGCGTCGCCGCGGAGTAGCCCGACCGCCTCCCGCCCTCGTTGCGCGCGCCGGATTCACAATCGTTAACCGATCGATAACCATGAGCGGGCAAGGTGCTGTTCTATCAGGCACCGCACGCCCGGTTTCGCGCGTAGCCGTCGATCGGTGAGACGAGACCAAGTGTCACAATCGATTGCCGAAATCTCCGACGTCGAGGCCCGCCTTCGCATATTCGGCATAACAGCCGACACGCGAGAGATGTTGCAGGACACCTGGCCGGTCATCCGGCCGCACATGCCGGCGGCGATCGACAATTATCTCGACCATTGCCGGGCCATGTCGTGGGTTGCAGACAAGCTTCTGCCTCATCGCGACGTGATCATGAAATTCTACCTCAGCCATTTCGAGATCATTTTTCAGGGTTGGTTCGACGAGCGCTACGCCGCGTCGTTCAAGCGCAAGCGCGCGATGGACCAGAAAATAGGCTTCCACGATTCGCGCCCGCACATGAGCTTCGGACACTATGCCCTGCGTGCGGCGATAGATGCTATTTCTCATCGGCAGAGATTTTCGGCGGTGACTGCGGGAAACCGCATTACGGCGCTGACGCAGGCGCTCGCCTTTGACAACGCGACGACGCTTGCGGTGATCGTCGATACTTTGACTCATTCCGCGGAGGTGCGGCGGAGCACACTCGACAGCGCCATCGAAAATTTCGACGTGACGGTCAACGGCGTTTTGGGCGCGGTGAAAAAGGCTTCGATGTCTTTGATGTCGGCATCAGGTACGATGCGAGCGGTCACCGAAAGCACCGGGAAATGCATGTCGGAAGTTTCTACGGTCGCGCTGCGGACCACACAGAGCGTTTCAATGACCGCGGGCGCGACCGAGGCTATTGGCGGCAAAATTGACGAGATACGGCAGCGGGCGATTTTAGGCACCCAGCGGGCCGGTCATGCCGGCGAGGACGCGAAGCGGGCCAATGACTCCATTCACGCCCTCGCAAAAGCAGTAGGTCAGATCGGTTCGGTTGCCGAACTCATTTCGGCGATTGCCGCACAAACCAACTTGCTCGCCCTTAATGCCGCCATCGAGGCAGCGCGGGCCGGCGAGAGGGGTAAGGGTTTTGCGGTAGTTGCGGCCGAGGTGAAGGTGCTGGCCAATCAGACTTCGCGCGCGACAGAAGACATCGTACGCCACATTTCCGAAATTCAGACGCTCACGCAAAATACCGTGGGCGAGATCGATTCTGTAGCCGAACGCATCACCGAACTCACTCAGGTTGCCTCGGAAATCGCAGCCGCGGTCGACGAGCAGAGCGAGGCGACGCAGGACATCGGCCGCGGCATGCAACTGGCGTCCGAGCATACGGCGTCGGCCGAAAGGTCGATCGCGACGGCGGAGCAGGCCGTCAACCAGGGTGCAGTCGCGGCCGCCGAGGTTTTGAAGTGGAGCGAGACCTTGTTGAGCCACGCGGACGAGCTCGGTGAGAGCGTGAAGGCGTTTTTCCTCAACGTACGCGCGGCCTGATGCCGCCGTAATTGAAAGCGCGGCCCAGGCCCCGCTTGGTACGTCCGAGCAGGCGCCTCATCCAGAGCAAGGCCGGGTGGGGAACGGCAATTGTCCGTTCGTCAGCGCCGCCGGATCGGCGCAGCCGATCGGTGCGCCAGGCGTGGTAGACCGTGCGGTATCCGACATCGGTCCACGCCGCGTCCACCTTGGCGAAGCCGCATTGCTTCAGCAGCGCCACCATGCAAGCGGGATTCGGCCCCCACCAATTGCTTTCGTCGCCGTCAAGTTCTCCGCCGGGATACATCACCATGGCCGGCCGCCGGACCTCCAGTGCGTCGGTATGGGTTTCGACAACAAGCACTTCGCCGGCCAGTGCAGCGATCTGTTGCAACACGGCGATAGGATTTTCCAGGTGATAGAACACGCCGAGCAGTAGAACGACGTCGAAAGTTCCGACCCGCTCCGGCGTGAGCGAGTAAATGTCGATCTCCACCGCTTCGACGTCGATGCCAAGAGCCGATCGTGCCAGGTCAAAACCTTCGCGGCCACGCGTGTGCTGCTGCCAAGCAATTGTGTCAGTGGCCAAAATCCGGGCTGCTCCGCGGCGTTTGGCCTCAAAACTATACGCGCCGTTCCAGGCGCCGATGTCGATGACCGATCGGCCGCTCACGTCGACCGGATCGAAGATGGCGGCGTACTCCATTCGATGAATGTCCGGCGGCTTTTTTCCGGGTGTGACGATGCCGTTGCCGAGGTCGATAGAGTGAAACCACGGGATCTCCCGCACGCGTTGCGCCAGTGCCGCGAAGTCGGATTTCGTCGGCAGTGCAGGGGCGTCGGGATCCATCAAATTCATTTGTTGTTCCGGGGCGCCGGCGCGCAGGGGTGAAGGCTAGCTTGCGCTCCAATGCGCGCAATGCCGGCTTAGCCTTCCCGCGCCGACTGCTGCGGCCACTGGCCCGCTTCAATTTTCCCGGCGGCAATGACCGCCTGAGTGCGGCTTTCGACTCCGAGCTTCTGCAAAATCGCCGAGACGTGCGCCTTCACGGTCGCCTCTGACACGCCGAGCTCGTAGGCGATCTGCTTGTTGAGCAACCCGCTCGACAGCATCATCAGCACGCGGACCTGTTGCGGCGTGAGTGTCGAAAGTCGAGCAATGGTGGCCGCGGTTTCGGCATCAGAGTCCCGTGCGAGATCGATATCCGGGGGCGTCCACACTTCACCTTGCAGCACGTGGCCGATGGCCTGGCGCAACACCTCGATGCCGAGCGTTTTGGGGATGAACCCCGACGCGCCGAACTCCATGGAGCGGCGGATCACGGCCGGTTCGTCGTTGGCGGAGACCACCACAATAGGCAGACTAGGATATTGCGCGCGCAGATACATCAAGCCGGAAAATCCGCGAACGCCTGGCATGCTCAGATCGAGCAAGATCAAATCGACGTCACGGTTGCCGCCATCAAGGATGTCGCTGACTTCTTCGAAGCTGCCGGCTTCGGCGACGTCAACCCGTTCGAACAACCCGATGACCGCCTGGCGCAGCGCACCGCGAAACAGCGGATGGTCGTCGGCGATCAATAAAAAGTAAGAGTGGGCCTCGCTCAACGGATGATAACTCAAAAGCGCGACCGCGCGCGCAACAGGCATGCGAAATATTCGTTGTGCATTTTACTTCCCGGAATGGGGCGCGGTCTACAGCGGGCGATGCAAGCGGTTGCGCATAATCCCGGCCGAGGTTGAGATTGCGCTTGCAAACCAGGCACAACAAGGCTGGAATAATGGCCGCCGGGGTCACTGAATTTGCCGAGATAGACCGATGTTGAACCGCTGTCTCGTTTTAGGCTTGGCCGTTGTTCTCCAGGGTGCGCTCGGTATTGCGAGCGCACATGCCGATCCGCGGGGCTTATGGCTGGCGGAGGACGGCGCAAAAGTGCGCGTAGCATCCTGTGGCGGCTCCATTTGCGCGACCATTGCCGAACCCAAGTCGCGTCTCGACCCGGAGACCGGCCGTCCATGGACGGACAAAAATAACTCCGATCCGGCGCTCCGCAATCGGCCGCTCGTTGGCGTGGCGGTGCTTCGCTCGCTTCAGCCAAGTGGTCCGGGAAAGTGGTCAGGCACCCTCTATAACGTCGAGAATGGCAATACGTATGAGGGCCATCTTCTCGATGTCGGTCCCAGGACGATTCGTATCGAAGGCTGCGCTATCGGTATTTGCGGCGGCCGGAACCTGAGCCGTATTCAATAATCCACTAAGCGGAAGTTCGCCGGTAAATACCGCTAAGACCCTCCCGCTCCGTATCGCGAGCGCCGGGAAGTGGGATTTACGCTTTCTTTGCCCCGATGAATTGTAGAATGACCTCGCGCCGATGCGGTCGCGCGCGATGCTCCGCGACATAGATGCCTTGCCACGTGCCGAGCGCCGGTTTGCCGCCAATCACCGGCACGTGAAGTGAGATGCCGGCGAGCATGGATTTGACATGTCCCGGCATATCATCGGGACCCTCAACGGTGTGAACCCAATCAGTGTTCTCGGGAGCGAGCCGGCGCAAGGCCGTGACGAGGTCGGTTCGCACATCCGGGTCGGCATTCTCCTGAATGACAAGGGATGCCGAGGTGTGGCGCATGAAGAGCAAGATCACGCCGTCGCCGGCTTCGATTTCTTTGAGGAATTCCGCGGCCGCCGATGTGATTTCAAAAAAGCCTTCGCCGCGTGTGTCCACCGCGAGTGTTGCGGTGATAATGATCGGCGCCGATACGCTGTCGCGAACGGAAAGCTTGGCACTCACGTAATCTGAACCGCTCAGGTCCTGTCCTTTAGTTGCTTTTCCGCTCGCGCGATAACCTCGACCAGGCGATTCCACATCCGCTCGGCGAACGCGAGCACGCGGTCGAGGTCGGGATTATTATTCAATCGCGGCAGGTGACGGTCTTCGCTCGCGGCGGGCGGCTCCGCCGTGGCGCCTGCCGGCAGCGGCAGGCCGCGCGCGAGAATGTCCTTTTTAAGCGCCGCGTTTTCGCGGCGCAGCCGGGCGATCTCGCTTTCAAGGATGGCGCGATCGTCCGGCGCCGCCTGACAAGCCCAGCCGACCGTGCGCTGGCTGCACAGCGAAACATCGCCGGTCTGCTTATCCAGTCGCAAAACGCCATCGGACTGCTTACTGAAGGCGTAGCGGCCGCCTTCGTTGTCCGGCGTCGCGTCATCGGCGAATGCTGGAGTGAGCAAACACCAACCGATCAGAGCGCCGGCAATGGCTTTTGTAATCATGGGGGCTCTTTCGTCCGGCCTCGCCGCGAGAGCGCGTGGCAGGTCCTTCGTCTCGTCATTCTAGGGAAGCGCTTTGCGGCGCACAATCGCGCTCGATTAGCGCCCGGTCGAGCCTATATCTATCATAAATTTCAGACGCTTAGACCTTATGAGGGTTTCACGACTTGGCGTTGACTTGGCGAAACTCAGTCAGTATGGTCCGCGCGGCTTTAAGGGGCGGGCCCGTTTCGATTGCCGCGCAAGCGCGAGTGTCGAGGTCATGAGCGACAACGCGCGCGAGAGCGGCGACCGCAACAAGGCGCACACCGATGAGGCCGCCCTCTCCGCGAGACTCCAGCGTCTCGGCGAAGGTCTCGGCCAGGCGCATGAGCGCCAAGGGCCACCTTCCGGCGATGACTCTGGTGGAGATCGGGCCGCGACTGCATCCGGTTACGCTCGGGGCTTTCGCCTCTCAAGCGAACTTGTTGCGGGCGTGCTGGTCGGCGCCGGCCTCGGCTGGCTGATCGACCGCTTGCTCGGCATCTCGCCCTGGGGGTTCATCGTATTTCTTTTGCTCGGCTTCGTCGCGGGTGTGCTTAACGTGATGCGCTCTGCCGGAGTTGTCCCCGGCCCGAAGTTGGATGGCGGCGCGGGAAGCCGGAAATAGTTTGGACCATGACTGTCGATCCTATTCATCAATTCACGATCCAGAACTGGGCCCCGATTGTCACGATCGGTCATCATCAGTTCGCGTTCACCAATTCCGCGCTGTTCATGTTCATCATCGTCATCTTGGTATCGGCATTGCTGATCGCCGGGACGGCGCCGCGCGCCGTGATTCCCGGGCGGCTGCAGTCGATCGCGGAAATGTCCTACGAGTTCGTTGCCAACACGGTTCGCTCGTCCGCCGGCAACGAGGGGATGAAATTCTTCCCCTTTGTGTTCACCCTGTTCATGTTCGTGCTGTTCGCCAACATGATCGGGCTCATTCCATATTCCTTCACGGTCACCAGCCAGTTGATCGTGACGGCGACTCTCGCGCTTGCGGTGTTCTTCATCGTCGTGGTCTACGGCTTCTGGCGCAACGGACTAGGTTTCCTCAAGCTGTTCGTTCCGAAAGGGGTCCCGATCTACATTTTGCCGGCCATCGTGGTCATTGAAGTTTTGTCGTTCATCTCGCGTCCGATTTCGCACAGCGTGCGTCTGTTCGCCAACATGCTGGCCGGTCACATCACGCTGCAAGTGTTCGCCGGCTTCATCATCATGCTCGCGGGCTTCGGTGTGGTCGGCTGGTTTGGCGCGGCGATACCGCTCCTGCTCGTGATCATGCTCACCGCGCTCGAATTCCTGGTGGCCTTCCTGCAGGCCTACGTCTTCGCAATTCTCACCTGCATCTATCTCAACGATGCGATTCACCCTGGCCATTGACAGCGCGACTGCTGCAAAACTCGAAAAGGAGCTTTCTCATGGATCCGACCGCCGCAAAGTACATTGGAGCCGGCATTGCCTGTATCGGCATGGGCGGCGCCGGCGTCGGCGTGGGCATCATTTTCGGCAATTACCTGGCCGCCGCGCTGCGCAACCCGTCGGCGGCGCAGGGCCAATTCGGTAACCTGATTTTCGGCTTCGCCATCACCGAGGCGCTCGGCATCTTCTCGCTGCTGATCGCGCTTCTGTTGCTGTTCGGGCTCTAAAGCTTCGCCGTCATGGCCGAGCCAACCGCGCATACCGAAGCGCCCGAGGGCCATAGCAGCGGCTTTCCGCCGTTCCAGGCGCAGCATTTTCCCTCGCAGCTGCTCTGGCTCGTCGTATCGTTCGTTCTCCTCTACGCGCTGATGTCGAGGATCGCGCTGCCGCGCATCGGTGCGATTTTCGCCGAGCGCAGCAAACGCATTGCCGACGACCTCGGCGCGGCGCAACGCTTCAAGGAGCAATCGGAAGCGGCCGGCGCGGCCTACCAGAAGGCGCTGGCCGAAGCGCGCAATCGCGCCCAGGCGATCGCCGCCGAGACTCGCGAAAAGCAGGCGGCAGAGGCGGAGGCGAACAACAAGCGGCTCGAAGATCAGTTGCACGAGAAGCTCGCGGCGGCCGACCGTTCGATCGCGGCGACGCGCGCCACGGCGATGGGCAATGTCGGGAGCATCGCCGCGGAGACTGCGGCGGCCATTGTCGAGCGGCTGATCGGGACAACTCCGAGTCAGCAGGATGTCGCCGCCGCATTGCGCGACGCCGGCAAGCCGTAGGTTGGCCTCATGTTTGAAGCTGAAAATTTTGTCGCGCTGGGCTTCGTCATCTTTCTCGGCCTGCTCGTCTACCTCGGCGCCCATCGCCGCGTAATCGACGGGATTGATAAGCGTCAGGCGCGCATCAAGTCGGAACTCGACGAGGCGGTGCGGCTCCGGCAGGAGGCACAGGCAGTACTGGCGGAATTCGAACGCAAGGCGCGCGAGGCCGAAGGCGAGGCCGCCTCAATCGTCGCCGGTGCCAAGGCCGAAGCCGAACGGCTGTCGGCCGAGGCCAAAACGCGAATGGAGGATTTCGTCGTCCGCCGCACCAAGATGGCCGAGGCGAAAATCGCGCAGGCGGAAGCCCAGGCGCTGGCGGATGTCCGCGCCGCCGCCGCTGATACCGCGGTGGCTGCAGCCGAGCGCATTCTCGGCGCCGCCGCCAAGGGCAAAGTCGCCGAGGATTTGCTCGCCCGCGGCATCGAAGACATCAAGAAGAGATTCAATTAAGCGTCGGCCCGCCGTGTTCGCGCGTCCAGGCGTCACTTCTCGGCGAGCTAGTTTCGCTCGCCGCCGGCCTAGCTTTCGCTCTTGGCCTCGGCTTTGGCTTTTCCGCGGGTTGAGCCGACAGCGGATCGAAGCCGATATAAGCGACATAATCGTCGAGCTGCGAAGTCGGGCTGGGCACCGGGAAGCTCAAGCCTTCGTCGACGTAGGCAAAGAGCTTGTTGGCATCGCCTGGTGCGAGCGTAACCGGGACGCGAATGAATTTGGTGGTCACGGGTTTCGTGCCGCCGGGCGTTTCCTGAACGACGGCAATCCGCAACGGTACGTCGACTTCGCCTGGGCCGCCGGTAGGTCCGACAATAACCCGTCCCTCGATGCCGATACGCATCGTCATATTGCCCTCGGTGACGGTACAGTTCCGCGCCATGCGCACGAACTCGCCCTGATACCTTACCGACATTGCCGAGTTGTCGCCGGCTGGCGAAATGGTCAACGTCGACGCGCCTTGGCGCACTTCTACCGGCGGACAAGTCACGTCGCCCTGGGCCGTGGCCGCAGTTTGCGCACCCTTGGCCGAAGAGCCGGTAAAGAAATCGGTGAACGAGCCGGTTCCAGAATAGCCGTGTTGTGCTGCCGCGGGAGCTGGCGCGCTGCCGCCGCCCTGGCTCGCGCATCCGCAAGTCAAAAGGGCAAGCAAGAGCGCGGCGCCCGCCAGCGAGCGCTCACACAAGCTGATTTGACGATCGGATCCCGGCATGCCCCAAGTGTCTGTACTATCCCGTCGGCGCTCGTTCTAGCAGGGAAACCGTGGCCATCCCAAGGCACCCGGGAGACGGCCGCGGGCGTTAAGGTTTGGAATTTTTCAGGCGGCCATACAGCAGGTGGTCCTGCCAAATTCCGTTGATACAGAGATACTCGCGCGCGTAGCCCTCACGCACGAAGCCGGTCTTCTCCAACAGTCGGATCGAGCCGGCATTGGTCGGGATGCAGGCGGCTTCGAGCCGATGCAGCCGCAAGGAAGCGAAAGCAAAAGGGATAATGGCCCGCACCGCCGCGGTCATGTAACCCTGGCGCGCGAATGGCTGGCCCATCCAGTAACCGATACTGCCAGCCTGCGCCACGCCGCGGCGGATATTCGCGAGCGTCAATCCGCCCACCAGCGCGTTATCGGAAGTGCGGCTGATCAGGAATGCGTAGCCTTGATCGGTGCGCAAGTCTTCGGCATAGCGCCTGCACGCGGCGGCGGAATGCGCTGCGGCTCAAATCATCGGCGGGCCACGTTGGCTCCCAAGGCGTCAGAAAGTCGCGGCTAATTTCGCGCAGCGTCGGTCCAATCGGCGAAGTCGGTCACCTGCGGTATCCGCAGCACGACGCCGTCGCCGGCCACCGAAGGCAACGGATCGGCAAAGTTGATGGTGCGGAAGAACGCCATCCCCGTCCATGATCATGCCGCTTGGCGGGTCAAAGTCTCGACAATGGCGGCGGCACTTTCAAGTCCGGAGCCCAGTCCCAGAACGGCTATCGCCGGCTTGCCGCGGGCGATCAGCGCTCGTCCGGCGGCGCGGGCGCTTTCGACCGTCACGGCTTCGACCTTTTCGACCAGCTCGTCGAGCGGAACCGGCCGCCCCCACACCATCATCTGCCGCGCCAGTTGTCCGATACGATCGCCGGAGCTTTCCAGCGCCATCAGCAACCCGGCCTTCATCTGCGCCTTGGCGCGGGCGATTTCCGCCTCGGAAATGTTGGCGGCGGCATTGGCGATCTCATCGACTACGAGGCGCATCAGCTCGGAGGCATCGCCGGCGTCGGTGCCGGCATACAGACCGAACATGCCGACATCCGAGTATGAGGCATGAAAGCTGTGGATCGAGTAACACAGGCCGCGCTTCTCGCGCGCCTCCTGGAAAAGACGGGAGGACATGCCGCCGCCCAGCACGGTGGTGAACATCTGCAACGAGTAAAGCTGCGGATCGGTTTGCGCGAGTCCCGGCAACGCCAGCGCAATGTGTACCTGCTCGAGTTCGCGCTTTTCGATATGCGCGCCGCCGCCGAATCGCGCCGGCTCCGGCGTCGGGCTTGCTGGCCCGTTGAAGCTTGCAAAACGCTTTTCGACCTCGGCGACCACCGCGTCGTGTTTGACCGCGCCGGCGGCGGCGATGACCATGTCCGGGCCGCGGTAATGCCGGCCCAGATAGTCGCGCAACTTCGCCCCGTCAAACGAGCGCACCGTTGCTGGCGTGCCGAGAATGGAGCGGCCGAACGGTTGCTCGGGAAACGCAGTGGCTTGCAAATATTCGAAGATCAGGTCATCGGGCGTATCGGCGACAGCGCCGATCTCCTGCACGATGACATTTTGCTCCAGCATCAGATCGTCGTGCGCAAAAGCCGGCTCGGAGAGAATGTCGGCAAGCACGTCGATTGCCAGCGGCACGTCGGCCTTGAGCACGCGGGCAAAATAGGCCGTGCTTTCAATGCTGGTCGCGGCGTTCAAATCGCCGCCGACGGCCTCGATCTCCTCGGCGATCTGGCGGGCGGTCCGCCGCCGCGTCCCCTTGAACGCCATATGTTCGAGGAAATGCGAAATGCCGTGCTCATCGTGCCGTTCGTCACGGCTGCCGGAATTGACCCACACGCCGAGCGACGCGGTCTCCAGATGCGGCATGGTGTCAGTCACGACGTGAATGCCGGATTTCAATTTGGTCACCGCAACGCTCATGCCGCCGCTCCTTCTTGCGCGGCACGGCTTGTCGTCAGCACGAAACGCTCGACCGCAGATTGATCCGCCGGCAGCACGGTGACGCGCTCCGGCCGTTGATTGAGATCCGAAAGCCAGTCCGGCAACTGAGGTTGCTCGCCGCAGGCCGCCGCGACTGCGTCGGGAAACTTTGCCGGATGCGCTGTCGAAAGCACCACCATCGGCACCGCCGGATCGCGCGGCTCCTTTTCGGCTGCTGCAATGCCGACCGCGGTATGCGGATCGACGACGATTCCGGTCTCCCGCTTGACCGTGCGGATGGTGGCGGCAACTTCCTTCTCGTCCGCGCGTGCGGCGGTAAACGAGGCGCGAATTTGCGATAGCGCGGGCGCCGACAGCGTGAAACGCCGGGTCTTTGCCAACGAATCCATAAGCGTGCGCACGGCGCCGCCGTCGCGCCCGTAGGCCTCGAACAACAGACGCTCGAAGTTCGATGCCACCTGGATGTCCATCGACGGCGATGACGTCGGCACGACATCGCGCAATTCATAGCTGCCGGTGGCGAGCACGCGGGCCAGAATGTCGTTGACGTTGGTCGCGATGGTCAGCCGCTCGATCGGCAGGCCCAAAAGTTGCGCGACGTAGCCGGCATAAACATCGCCGAAATTCCCGGTCGGCACAGTAAAGGCGACGGCGCGATGCGGGGCGCCGAGCGCTACTGCCGCGGTGAAATAGTAGACCGCCTGCGCGACGATGCGCGCCCAGTTGATCGAGTTGACGCCGGAGAGATTCACCCGGTCCCGGAAAGCGGCATGATTGAACATGCCCTTCACGATCGCCTGGCAATCGTCAAAAGTACCTTCGATCGCAAGCGCGTGAATGTTGGCCGGCTTCGCGGTGGTCATCATCCGCCGCTGGACGTCTGAGATGCGGCCCTTCGGGAAAAGCACGACAACGTCAATGCGGCTCTTGCCGGCGAAAGCCTCGATCGCCGCGCCGCCGGTGTCGCCGGACGTCGCGACGACGACAGTCCGGCGTTCGTCGCGAGCCGCGAGAGCGTGATCCATCATCCGCGCCAGAAGTTGCAACGCCAGGTCTTTGAAGGCGAGCGTCGGACCGTGAAACAGTTCGAGCAGAAAAGTGTTCGCGGCTATCTGGGTCAGTGGCGCCACGGCTGGATGACGGAAGCTGCCATAAGCTTCACGCGCCATGCGGGCGAGGTCGGCATCGCCGATGGAGCCGGCCGTGAATGGCCGCATGACGTCCAGGGCGACTTCCGCGTAGGGCCGGCCGGCGAAACCCGCGATGGCCTCGCGCCCGAGACGCGGCCAGACGGCTGGCACAAAGAGGCCGCCGTTCGGGGCCAGCCCTGCAAGCATGGCTTCGGTGAAGCCAAGCGGGGCCACGTCGCCGCGGGTCGATACGTAATCCAACTGACATTCTCCCAGCCGGCAAGGGGCCTGACCCACGCCACTAAGATATTGATTTTCCGAGAGTTTCGTTCATGCGCCGGATTGGCACGCCCGTCCCCGGACAATGCCACAAGTATAGAAGCGCAGTGCGTTTCACAAGGAAGGCAAAGCCCACGATTTCTGCACGGGCGAAATGCCGAACTCGGAATTATGGGCCTGGCCCGAGGGTGGTCCGCAGAATCACATTCGCGGAACGCCGTCTAATTATTCGATGAAGCGCCGGCCGCTCACCTCTTGGGAAATGCCGTGAAGATGTAATCCTGCGCGGCCACGGTGGTATGGCACGCGTATCCGCAATTCGGCTCGGTGCCGTCCGCCTTGAACGTGTCGGTGGCGTCGTTGTAGCTGAAATTGGCATATGCCCATCCATGGGTGTCGGGAAATCTCTTGGTGTCCTTCTCGATCGCCGCCACCGCAACCAGCTTGTCCGGCACGTTTACAAAATACGGCGCCACCGTATTTCTTTTGAACGACCATTCGATCTTCACAATCTTGACGCCGTCAGGAAAAACTTTGCCCTTGGCGGGAAGACCCTGCTTGTAAGCATCCATCATCACGTCGTTCGCCAGGATCACTTTCATCAAAGTTTTGGTTTGACTGACGGCGACGTCCTTCCAGTCTTCGTATCCTCTGAAATCGGCGAACTCGAGCTTGCCTAATTTGAGCGTGTACCTGTCTTGCGCGGCAATCGCCACGCTACCAAACAACACAAAGATCGCCGCGCCGCGCCACAGCGCCGGCGACCACAAGCGTTTGAGAATGGCGATGATCGAACAGCATGACATGAAAGCCTCCTCATTGAATAATCGGAACGTTCGCGCGCGTAGGCGCCGGCAGACAAGTCGAGCTGTCTGAACGGCGGGTCAGCGAAGTTGGAGGAAGTTGCGTTTCTTACGGGTTTGGCGAGACGATGCAGCAATCAATCGGTTCAGAAAAAGACCGTCGAACACCAAGTCTCAGCCTTAAGCGGCCGGCCGGCTTCTGCAATTGCGGCGCCCCAAGCCATTAAACAGAGGCGTTGTTGCGCCGTCAACAACGTCGCACCTGCAATATCGCAGCGAGCGATCTCTAAAATTCATTTTTTTGCTTCGCCGAAATGTAGCGTTGCGTTCTCAGCCGGGCGCGCCGTTGTCGACCAAGACACAGAAAAGCCCGCACTCAAGGCGCGGGCTTTCGTCCTTTCCGGCCGCAGGCCTTAGCCGCCATTCGACCCATGATACTGTGCAAGCCCTTCGCGCCAGGTGGCGTCGCTTTGGAAGGTGTAGCAGCGATGCGAGATCGCCCCTACGACCGTGCAGTTCGCGTCCTGAGCCGCGGCCGGCAGGCTGGCGCCAGTCAAAAGGCCGACCGCCACTGCAGCAATCGCCAGGGCATTCCGGAATTGGATCGGATGCTGATTGTTGCGCATTGCATTTCTCCTTTTTGCTTCGTGGCAGTTGCCACCTCAAGCACCAGGGAAAATGCTCTTCCGCGATCAAACTTTCCAATATCGAATTGCGTTCTATACTATCTGCAAAACAGATTGATCGTGTATTCGCGGCCTAGGGCTCAACGCACGAAAGAAGATCAGCCGTGACCCTGGATCAGCTTCGTGTCTTCGTCGCTGTCGCGGAGCGACAGCATGTAACCGAGGCAGCACTGGCTTTAAAGCTGGCTCAATCCGCCGCGAGCCATGCTATCGCGAGCCTTGTGTCGCAGTACGGGACGAAGCTTTTCAATAGAGTTGGCCGCAAAATTGAACTGACGGAAGCGGGCCGCGTTTTTCTGCAGGAAGCGCGCGCGGTTCTCGCATCCGCTCGTGCCGCCGAGTTGGCGCTTGTCGAATTCAGCGATCTGAAGCGGGGTGTGCTTTCAATTCACGCGAGCCAAACGATCGCCAGCTATTGGCTACCTCGTCACTTGGTCGCATTCCGTCGTGCCTACCCGCGGATCGAGATACGCCTCAGCATGGTGAATACGGCCCAAGTGGTCGCTGAAATCGAGCGCGGCAGCTCGGAGCTGGGCTTCGTAGAAGGAGCCGTCCATAGCGAACAGCTCGTGCAAACGATCGTCGCGCGTGACCAGGTTCTGGTTGTCGCGGCGCCGGAACATGAGCTCGTCGGGCGCAAACGGCTTTCCGTGGCCGACCTTGCGCGAATTGATTGGGTGCTCCGCGAGCGCGGATCCGGCACCAGATCGGTTTTCGAGGATGCGCTCGCCAAGCTTGGTCTGGAGCCACATGCGTTGCGAGTGTCCTTGGAGCTTCCGTCCAATGAAGCCGTGCGCGCCGCCGCTGAGGCGGAACTCGGCGCGACCGTCATTTCCGCGTCAGTTGCCGTTTCGAGTTCTGGAAGCCGGGCTATTGCAGGAAATCGATTTCCGTCTGCCCGAACGTGAGTTTCACGTACTGACGCACCGTGATCGCCATTGCAGTCGTGCGGCGGAGGCGTTTTTGCAGATGCTTAAACCCGTAACCGCAGCAAAGCGTCGTAAGTAGGGGCGAGCCGATGGTGTCTAGCGGAACTTCACGGCGCGATCTTGACATGAAGGCCGCAAACACCGCGAGCAGGACGACCGCCAGCCCGTACCAGGTGACCGCGTACTGCAAGTGATTGTTGGACAGGCTCGGCACCAGCTTGCCGGGCCGAGGCCAGCCGCCCGGTGGCACCGGCAATTCCTGTTCGATATAAAACGGAGCGACCGGGCCCCAACCCTTGGCTGCCGCGATTGTCGCCGGATCGCGCACAAAAAACACGGTCGCCTTGTCCTGCGGGGTGAACCAGGAGCGCTGCTCCGGCCAGCGCATGGCGCCGGTGATGACAATGTCGCCCGAAGGGGGCGGGCTCGGCGCAACATTCGGCTTCCAGTTGGTGTCCGACGGCACAAAGCCGCGGTTGACTAAAATGACGCCGCCATCCGCCAACTTCGCCGGCGTGAACACCCACACTCCAAAACCTGACACGTCAGGGCGAAAAGCCAGCGCCGAGGCATACACCAGCGCATCGTCGTTCTGATCGAACGTCGCATTGAAGGTAACGCGACGATACTCGTCGTGGGCGGGGTCGAGCGTCGACCAAGTTTCGGCCCTGGGGAGCGGTGTCGGGGCGGCGGCTGATCTTTCGTCCAGCGCCGCGATCAATCCTTCTTTCCACGCCTTGCGCTGTAATTGCCAGGTGCCGAGCGCGATGAGGGCGGCAAACACCAGCAGCTGCCGGAACAAGGAGGCCGATCCAGGATCGCCGGCGGCGGCTTCTTTGCGCGAAAGAAACTTCCGGCGGCGCGCTCAAGGCTCGCGTTCGCCGAGGCGTCCCTCCGCCGCGCGGTGATGATATTGCAGGGCGATCAAGAGCCCCTTCATCGGCCGCAGTGGGCCGAGCGTGACGATGAGGATGAGCGGCAACCACAGCGCCGCATGCACCCACAATGGCGGCTGGTAGACGACCTCGGTCACTAGCGCCGCGAATACGACAATGAAGCCGGCGAGAAACATAATGAACACGGCTGGACCGTCACCGGAGTCCGCGAAGCTGTAATCCAGCCCGCACACGTCGCAGCCGGACCGTAGCGAAAGGAAGCCCTGGAATAGCTTGCCGCGGCCGCAGCGCGGACAGGCGCAGCTGAGGCCGGCAATGATCGCGCCGGGAAGCGTGGCGACGGGTTTATCAGCGTTCATCACTTTCGCCTCACCCCGAGGCTCGGCGCGGACGTGCCGAGCCTCGAAGGGAGCTGGCCCGGGCCTACATCCTTCGAGCTCGCCGACGCTCGCCCCTCAGGATGAGGAAAACTAGCCAGGGCGCTTATTTATTCCGGCAGCGGCGTGCCGGCGCCCCAGACGTAGATGCAAGCGAACAGGAACAGCCAGACCACGTCGACGAAGTGCCAATACCAGGCGGCAAATTCGAAGCCGAGATGCTGCGTCGGCGTGAATTGTCCGCGGAGCGCGCGGACGAGACACACGATCAGGAAGATGGAGCCGATGATGACATGGGCGCCGTGAAATCCGGTCGCCATGAAGAACGTGGCGCCGTAGATGTTGCCGGAATAATGGAACGCGGCGTGGCCGTATTCGTAAGCCTGCACGCAGGTGAACGAGATCCCGAGCACGATGGTGCAGACGAGGCCCCAGACCAGGCCTTTACGATCGTTGTTGAGAAGCGAGTGATGCGCCCAGGTCACCGTCGTGCCGGAGGTCAACAGGATCAACGTGTTCAATAACGGGAGGTGCCAGGGATCGAAGGTGTGAATGTCCTTCGGCGGCCACACACCGCCGAGAAATGCTGTGCGCGCAAAGTCCTTGAGTTCTGCGGGAAACAACGCGGTGTTGAAGTAAGCCCAGAACCAGGCGACGAAGAACATCACCTCCGAGGCGATGAACAAGATCATGCCGTAGCGGTGCGAGATCTGCACGACGCGGGTATGGTCGTGCTCGACTTCGGCTTCGAAAATGACATCCCGCCACCAGCCGATCATAGTGTAGATGACGCCGATGGCGCCAATGCCGAAAATGATCGGCGCGTAGGCGACCACGTGGTGCATCCACAGAATGAGACCGAACGCGATGATAAAGGCGGAGACCGCGCCGACCGCCGGCCAAGGACTGGGATTGACCAGGTGATAATCGTGATGCGGTTTGGCGTGTGCAGCATCGGCCATTGTCATCGTCTCCGCTTGGCGCCCGGTTGCGGCGCGCCACTATAGTTGCTCGTAAGCACGGTCAAGATTTTCCCGGCAGCGTATTCGCCGCCGCCTGATCCGGCACGCGCACCGGATAGAAGGTGTAGGACAGGGTTATCAGGTCGACTTTGTTCTGTTCGGCATCTTCCGCCAGCTTCGGATCGACGTAAAACACCACGGCCATATCACGCCGCTCGCCCGGCTTCATGGTCTGTTCGGTGAAGCAGAAGCAGTTGATCTTCTCGAAATAGATACCGACCGTCGAAGGACTAACGTTATAGCCGGCCTGACCAGCCGTCACGCGGGCGGCTTCGTTGGTGACGCTATAGTAGACGGTCGCGACCTGTCCGAGCTTGACGTCGATGGCGCGTTGCTCGGGGACGAACCGCCACGGCAGCCCGGCGGCGACGTTGGAATCGAACCGGACCGTGATGGTGCGATCCGACACTTGGCTTGGAGGCGCTTTGGCCACCTGTGTCGTGCCGCCATAGCCAGTGGTGCGGCAAAACCAGGAATAAAGCGGCACGGCGGCAAACGACAGGCCGATCATGACCGCGACCAGGCCGCCGCAACAAAACCCGACCAGAAGGTCGCGGCGCAGCACAGGTGCGGGTGATTTCGGCGGGGCGCTCATGAGATGCTGAGACCTCGCGCACTCACAGCGGCCGAACCAGCACCGCCGGACCCTTCACCAGCGTCACGATGTAGAACAGAACCACCAGCACGCCGAGCGCCACCGCGATCGCGATCGAGCGCGAGCGCCGAGCGCGAGCCTGTTGTTCCGTCAGCCTGATGCCGCGATCCGGTTTCTGCTCGCTCATGTGCGCGCTCCATGGTCATGCGGCGAGATGACCGAACAATACTGGGGACATGTGGTCGACCAGCAGCGCGGCAAATATCACGAACAGATAAAGGATCGAGTAGGCAAACAGTTGCTTGCTGGCGGCGAATCCGGTTTGCTCATTACGCAGACGAAGCGCAAGCAGCAAAAATGCCGCGCCGGCCAGCGCTGCCACCGCGCCGTAAACCGGCCCGGTGTAGCCGAGAATCCACGGCATGACTCCGAGCGGTGCGAGGATCAGCGTGTAGACCAGAATCTGCAATCTGGTTTGCGTGGGTCCGGCGACGACCGAAAGCATCGGAATGCCGGCCCGCGCGTACTCGTCCGAACGATAGAGCGACAGCGCCCAAAAATGCGGCGGGGTCCAGAAGAAGATGACGAGGAAGAAAATAACAGGCTCGAGGCTTATCGCGCCGGTCACGGCCGCCCAGCCGATAACCGGTGGCAAAGCTCCCGCGGCGCCGCCGATCACGATGTTCTGCGGCGTCCGCCGCTTCAGCCACATCGTATAGACGAGCACATAAAACGCGATCGTGGCGGCGAGCAGCGCCGCGGCCATGACGTTCACGAGAAGCCCGAGGATGACGACGGAGAACGCGGCGAGCGTCAGCCCGAAGGCGAGCGCTTCACCGGGCGCGATCCGGCCGGAGGGTATCGGCCGTTCCGCTGTCCGCGTCATGCGCCGGTCGGTTTCGGCGTCGTACCACATGTTAAGCGCACCGGCGGCGCCGGCGCCGACCGCGATGCACAGAATGGCAACGAAGCTGATGACCGGATGAAGCTGACCGGGCGCCACCATGAGACCGACAAAAGCCGTGAACACCACGAGAGACATCACTCGCGGCTTCATCAGCTCGATATAATCGCCGACGCCCGCGATACTGGGCTCGGCGTGGGCGGTCGTCAGACTCATCGGATCAAAGGCAGCGTGTCGAACTGATGGAACGGCGGCGGCGACGGCAACGTCCATTCCAGCGTGGTCGCGCCGGCTCCCCACGGATTGGCGCCGGCCGGCACCTTGCGCAGGAACGCATGCGCTACGCCAAAGAAGAACACCAGCGTGCCGAAGCCGGAAATATATGAGCCGATCGAAGAGATGAAATTCCAGTCGGAGAACGCATCCGGATAATCCGCGATGCGCCGCGGCATGCCGGCAAGGCCGAGGAAGTGCTGCGGGAAGAACACCAGATTGACGCCGACGAAGGTCAGCCAGAAGTGCAGCTTGCCGATGGTTTCCGAATACATGTAACCGCTCATTTTCGGGAACCAGTAGTACCAGCCGCCGAAAATCGCGAACACGGCGCCGAGCGAAAGCACGTAGTGGAAGTGCGCGACGACGTAATAGGTGTCCTGTAGAACGCGATCGACGCCGGCATTCGCGAGCACGACGCCGGTGACGCCGCCGAGCGTGAACAGGAAGATGAAGCCGAGCGCCCACAGCATGGGCGTCTTGAACTCGATCGAGCCGCCCCACATGGTGGCGATCCACGAGAAGATCTTCACGCCCGTGGGCACGGCGATCACCATCGTGGCGGCGACGAAATAGGCCTGCACGCTCGCCGACATGCCGACCGTGTACATGTGGTGGGCCCAGACGACGAAGCCGATGCCGCCGATGGCCACCATGGCGTAAGCCATGCCGAGATAGCCGAACACCGGCTTGCGCGAGAATGTTGCGACGATCTGACTGACCATGCCGAAGCCGGGCAGGATCAGAATGTAAACTTCGGGATGACCGAAGAACCAGAACAGATGCTGGAACAACAGCGGATCGCCGCCGCCGTGCGGATCGAAGAACGTGGTTCCGAAATTCCGATCGGTCAGCAGCATGGTGATCGCGCCGGCCAGCACCGGCAGCGCCAGCAGTAGCAGAAACACCGTCACCAACTGCGACCAGACAAACAGCGGCATCTTGTGCAAAGTCATGCCCGGCGCGCGCATGTTGAAGATGGTGGTGATGAAGTTGATGGCGCCGAGGATCGACGACGCGCCGGCCAGATGCAGCGCCAGAATGACGAAATCCATCGCCGGGCCGGGATGGCCGTAGGTCGATAGCGGAGCGTAGATCGTCCAGCCCGTGCCCGCGCCGTTGACGCCGGCCTCGCCTTCGAAAAACATCGAGGCGACGAACAGCGCGAACGAGGCCGGCAACAGCCAGAACGAAATGTTGTTCATGCGCGGGAACGCCATGTCCGGCGCGCCGATCATCAGCGGAACCATCCAATTGCCGAAGCCGCCGATCATCGCCGGCATGATCATGAAGAAGATCATGATCAAGCCGTGAGCGGTCACGATCACATCGTAGTAGTGCGTCTCGTGAAAAAATTGCAGGCCGGGGAACATCAGCTCGGCGCGGATCAGGATGGAGAAGACGCCGCCGATCAGGCCGGCGCACAGCGCGAACACCAAGTACATGGTGCCGATGTCTTTATGATTGGTCGAGTAAAGGTAACGGCGCCATCCGTGCGGAATAGCGTGGCCGTTATGGTCGCCGTGCGCCGCTTGTACCATCGTATCCATAGTCGGTTCCTGCGTTAGTGCGTCTTCTTTCCGGCTCGTGCCGGCCGTCAATGCGCTGCGGCCGTCAACGTCGCCGGCGGACCGTCGAGGCCCGCGTTTTTCTTCTCCGCCGCGATCCACTGTTCGAAGTCGGCATCACTGACCACGCGCACAGTGATCGGCATGAACGCATGGTCCTTGCCGCACAGCTCCGAGCATTGGCCGTGAAAAGTTCCTTCGCTCGTCGCCTTGAACCAGGTGTCGTTGAGTCGGCCTGGAACGGCGTCGATCTTGATGCCGAACGACGGCACAGCGAAGGAATGGATGACGTCGGCGCCGGTGACCAGGACGTGCACGACCTTGTTCACGGGCACGACCAATTCATGGTCGACCGTCAGCAGCCGCGGCTGGCCGGGCTTGAGGTCCTTGTCTTCGACAATCAGCGAATTGAATTCGAAGTCGCCATTGTCCGGATAATTGTAGCTCCAATACCACTGTTTGCCGGTCGCTTTGATGGTGAGATCGGCCTTTGGCGCGTCGAGCTCGAGGAACAGCAGGCGGAAAGACGGCACCGCGATCGCGACCAGGATAATGACCGGTACGATGGTCCAAATCAGCTCGATAACCGTGTTGTGTGTGGTGCGCGAAGGCGTCGGATGGGCCCGGGCGTTAAAGCGCACCATCACGATGATCAGGAGGATAAGGACGAACAGTGTAATCGCAGCAGTGATCCACAACAGAAAGTCGTGAAACCGGGTGATATCGACCATGACGGGGGAGGCCGCTTCCTGCAAGCCGAGCTGCCACGGCGTGGGCTGGCCGAGGCCGGCGAAGGCCGCGCCCGCGGTGGCAATAAGGACGGATCCGGCCAGCGCGTAGCGTGCTAAGCGGAAGAGCGCATGCATCGGTTATTGGCTCCTTGCGTCTCGCTCGTTTTCCGCCGCGGTCGGTTCGTGCCGTAGCGCGTCACGACCGGGATGATATGCAAAACGCATGTCTCCGGGGCGACGCCGGCCCGACGCTGCCGGCTGCCGGGCGAGTTTGTGCCAGGGGTCTGGCCCTTGCCGGGCATCGGCGGATGGGGGTCGTCTCGTCAAACCACAAATCGTGCGCTACCGCAATGCACTCTTAAGCATGAAGTGCCGCAGATAGAATGGGATATCGGCAGGGTTCAAACGGGCTTGCTTTGCGGCCTCATACCGCCCCGTTGCCCATCTCTTGACAGTGTGGCCTTAGGATGTAGGGGAGGCTCGCTGGGCGGCCAGTCCGCGTGATTCGCGGCAAGGGCCTTGCGGGTGTCGGCGTGCCTAGCGCGTCGGCTGGTCAGGGAACGGATATCATGGCCTCTTTTCCGATAGGGCGGGTGCTGCGGCCGATTGCCCCTGCACTCGCCGCTTTGGTTGGCCGTTGCCACCCTCACCGGGCAGGCGGCCGCTCAGGGTGCAGTTCGGTCGGTCCACGGCGACTGGCAGATTCGCTGCGACACGCCTCCCGGGGCGCAGAGCGAACAGTGTGCGCTCATGCAAAGCGTGACCGCGGAGGATCGGCCGAATGTCGGTCTCACGGTGATCGTGCTCAAGACCACCGATCAAAAGAGCCGCCTGATGCGGGTAGTCGCGCCGCTGGGCGTCCTTTTGCCGTCGGGACTTGGACTGAAGATCGACAACGTCGATGTCGGTCGCGCCGGTTTTGTACGCTGCTTGCCCAATGGCTGCGTCGCCGAGGTCACGATGGACGACAAGCTCATCGAGCAGATGCGCAATGGGCAGACTTCGACATTCATCATTTTTCAGACGCCGGAAGAGGGAATTGGCTTCCCGATGAGCCTTAAGGGCTTTGGCGAAGGCTTCGACAAACTGCCGTAATCCGGCGGTTGCTTTATTTCACTACTTCCGCGATCCCGCTGCCTTGACGCTGGTACGATTGTGCCACGCGGTTGAACGACTACATTATATGTCGCCTAGCGGCGAGATAATCTCTTGGAGGCGGTTGGTCATGGACACCAAGCAATTTCCGGTCACGCACACGGACGCGGAGTGGCACAAGATCCTCACGCCGGAGCAGTTCCGCGTGATGCGGACGCATGGCACCGAGCCGCCCGGCAGTTGTGCGCTCAATTACGAGAAACGGGCGGGCACGTTCTACTGCGCCGGATGCGGGCAGCCGCTGTTTGCTTCGAAGAAGAAATTTGAAAGTGGAACCGGCTGGCCGAGCTTCAACGATCCGGAATCAGGCGCGGTCGAAACGTCGGTCGATAACACCTACGGCATGACGCGCACCGAAGTGCATTGCAGCAGGTGCGGCAGCCATCTCGGTCATGTCTTCGACGACGGACCGCCGCCGACGCATCTGCGCTATTGCATCAACGGCGTGGCGATGAATTTCAAACCCGAGTAAGCGGCCGGCGCGAGATCAGCAAATACGGCCGATTTCGGGCCTCGTTGTGGCGCGAGCGTTCACGAAATTGCAATGGCGCGCGACAAAAATTACGCGTGTGCGCCTGTGCAAAGTGTGGAACACTCCACGCGCTGAATTGCCGAACTGAAACGCCCACTGCGTGAGTGTGTTGGTTGAGGGCGATCTCTTCTCGTCCGCTAGCCGGCCGTCTGGAACGCTCAACCCAAATTCCGGAAGTGGCAGTCGATGCGCACCCCACGGGAATCGGCCACTCGCCTGCTGCAACTGATGATGATTGCCGCTGTGGTTTTGCCGGCGGCGCTGTTCGTCTATGCCGCCTGGGTCAGCTATCGCCAGTTTCACGACGCTGCCGACGAGCGCATCGCGCGTTCGCTCGACGTAATGCAAGAGCAGGCGCTTAAAGTCTTCGAGACGATCAACAGCACTTTTGCCGAAGTCAACGAGATCGTGCGGGACATGTCGGATGCGCAAATGCGCGCCGAAGCACCGCACCTGCATGAGCGCCTTGCCGACATTGTCGCAACGATGCCGCAGCTGAACGGGATCGTCATTGTCGGCCGCGATGGAACGCCGCTGGTCAGAAGCTTGTCTCCCATCGTTCCCGCCGGGGTCAACTTCAGCGATCGCGACTATTTCGAAGCGCAGCAATCGGGCGATGCGGGAACCTATGTAAGCAGCATGCGCTTGCCGCAATTGCCCGGCGGGGGCGGCGGCGAGTTCTTTGATCTTTCCCGGCGGCTGAAATCACCGGACGGCTCATTCGCCGGCGTCATCGCCATCGCGGTGCGGCCGCATTACTTCGAGGATTTCTATGAATTGATCGGACGAAATCCAGGCAGTTTCTTTGCCCTGGTGCGCTCCGACGGCTCTTATCTCGCGCGCTACCCGGCGCCCGATGACCGCGCACAGCGCTTAAGCGAAAACAGCATGTTGCGAACCGCCATCGACCGCGGGATCGATCACGGGTTCTATACGGTGCAGTCTGAAATCGATGGCGTCTTGCGCCGTATCAACTTTCGCAAGGTGCCGGGCTTTGCAGTCTACGCGCTGGCCGGCGTGAGCGACGAAGCGATCCGGGCCGAATGGCTCTCGAGCATGGCTACGCATTTATTGTACGGCCTGCCCGCCGTCATCTTGATCCTGGCCGTGCTGTTTTTGACCTTGCGCCGCACCCAACGGCTCTACGAAGAGGCCGATCGCCGCGAGGCCGCAGAGATCGCGCTTCGGCAGTCGCAACGGCTCGAGGCCATCGGCCAGTTGACCGGCGGCGTCGCTCACGATTTCAACAATCTCTTGATGATCGTTAGCGGCAGCGTGCATCGGTTGCGCCGCGATGTCGCCGACGAGAAGCAACTGCGGCTTCTCGACGCCATCGTCAACGCGATCCGGCGCGGCGAAAGCCTGACCCGGCAATTGCTGACTTTTTCCCGGCGCCAGATGTTGCAGCCGACGGTGATCGACCTGTCGGCGTGGCTGCCGGAGCTGAAAGAGATGCTCAGCCGTTCGCTGCGCGGCGATATCGAAGTCCGCTTAGTGGTTCCGCGGCGGCCGTGCTTCGTCAAGGTCGATGCCAGCGAGTTTGAGCTTGCGCTCATCAACCTCGCTTTTAATTCACGCGACGCCATGCCCTCGGGCGGCGTGCTGTCGATCACGGCAAAGCCAATCACGCTGCGCGGCAAAGTCGGCGAGGAGGGTTTGAGCGGCCCGTTCGTCGCCATTCGCGTGGCCGACAGCGGGCAGGGAATTCCTGCAGAAATTCTGCCCCGGGTTTTCGAGCCATTTTTTACCACCAAAGAAATAGGCAAAGGAACCGGCCTCGGGCTTTCTCAGGTCTACGGCTTTGCCAAGCAATCCGGCGGCGCCGCTAACATCAACAGTAACGCCCGCCGCGGCACCGCCATCACGTTGTTTTTGCCGCGCAGTTTTGAAGAGCAAGCAAGGCCGAGTGCGCTTCCCAAGGCCGCTGAAGCTGCCTTGCCCGGTGGCACGGCGCTGGTGGTGGAAGACAACTCCGACGTTGTCGAAGTCGCGCGCGGCTATTTTGCCGATCTTGGCTTCGACGCCAAGGTGGCCGCCAGCGCGGAAGCGGGCCTTGCATCGGTCGAGCAGGATGACGGCATCGTACTCGTGTTCTCCGATATTTTGATGCCTGGAGGCTTGAACGGGCTCGATTTGGCGAAAGAACTGCGTCGGCGCTTTCCAGCCGTCGCCGTGCTCTTGACGACCGGATATAGCTCGAGCGCACAAGACGCGGTGCGCGAGGGATTCGAAGTCCTGCACAAACCTTACGATCTCACCGGGCTTGAACGCGCCGTTAGTTCCGTTTTCAAACGGCACAGCCGTGCGGCCACGCCGCCGGCAGCGAGGCGGCCGAATGCGGTCGAGGAGCGTGCTGCAGGGTAAACGGAGCGTTCCCTTTTACGATCCCGATGGGGCACGAGGCCACGCGGGCACAGGGTCAAGCCCTTGATCTTGCAACGGCCCTTTCATGCCGCCAAGCGCCCACGGCAACGGTCGACAATCAATTGTTTAGTATGAACGCCAACAATCAAAATCCGCCCGCCGAATTAAATCTACGTAAAATTGGAACTACGATAGTCGCGCCGAGGGCGACGGTAGTAACGCCGTCAAATGGAGGCGGTGTTGCAAGCAGATTCCGTTGCCGCGGTGCCGGAGAATTCCGCGTTTCAGCCCGAACAGCATGTCGGTAGCGTGCTCTCGGTTCGCGGCTCCGAAGCCAGATTCGGCATCTTGCGCCGAAACGACGAGTCGCCCGAAAGCAAAGGCACGACGGTTGGCAAACTTCTGGCCATTGCCGGTAAAAACTCCACGTTGATCGGCTTCGTGACCGAGGTCTCCGTTGAAGTGCCCGAGATCGTCCGCCAGCAGGGCTATGCCGGCTCGGCTCGGCTCGAGCTGATGGGCGAGATCAGAAAGGAAGACAGCGGCGCCAAGTTTCGGCGCGGCGTGACCGAATATCCGCTGATCGGCGATCCGGTGGTTACGGTAGGCGCGGATGCGTTGCAACTTATTTTCGGCCGGACCGGTATGCACAACATCGTCATCGGTCGATTGCAGCAGGAGCCGACGCTTGGCGCATGCGTTCAAGTCGACGAGATGCTGAGCCGGCACTTTGCCGTGTTCGGGACTACCGGCGTCGGAAAGTCCAGCGGCGTCGCCGTGCTGCTCCAGCAGGTACTCAAGGCGCGCCCGAACTTGCGCATTTTCCTGCTCGACGCCCACAACGAATACGGACGATGCTTCGGCGACCAGGCGCACGTCGTCAATCCGGGAAATCTGAAACTGCCATTTTGGCTGTTCAATTTCGAAGAACTGGTCGACGTCATATTTGGTGGCCGCAGCCCGGGCGTCGAAGACGAATTCCAGATCCTCGCCGAGCTCATTCCGATCGCGAAGTCGATGTACGTCCAGTATCAGACGGTCGGCGCCCGCGCGAGCGCCAAGAAACTGGATTCAAAGAATACCGGCTTCACCGTCGACACCCCGGTTCCCTACCGGCTTGCCGACCTGGTTTCGCTGATCGATGACCGGCTGGGCAAGCTCGAGAATCGTTCGTCGCGCATGAAATATTTCAAGCTCATCATGCGCATCGAAGCGGTGAGCAATGACCCGCGTTACAACTTCATGTTTGAAAACGCCAATGTCGGCGGCGACACGATGGCGGAGGTGATTTGTCATCTGTTCCGCATCGCGCCGGGCGCCAAGCCGATGACGGTGATGCAGCTTGCCGGATTGCCGGTCGAGGTCGTGGATTCGGTGGTCTCGGTTGTCGGCCGGATGGCGTTTGAATTCGGACTTTGGAGCGATGGCGCGTTCCCAATCCTTTTCTTCTGCGAAGAGGCGCACCGCTACGCTTCCGCTGACCGCTCGCTTGGCTTTGGTCCAACACGCCGCGCATTGTCGAGGATCGCCAAGGAAGGCCGCAAATGTGGCGTTTTCCTCGGGCTTGCCAGCCAGCGTCCCGCCGAACTCGATGCGACCATCATTTCCCAATGCAGCACACTGTTCGTCATGCGCATGGCGAACGATCGCGACCAAGAGATTATTCGCTCCGCGGTTTCCGACGCGGCCGCCAGCCTGGTCAACCTGGTGCCGTCGCTCGGAACTCGCGAGGTGCTGGCGCTCGGCGAAGGCGTCTCGCTGCCGGTGCGCATGGTGTTCGCCGATCTGCCGCAACATCTGATTCCGAGCAGCGAAGCGGTCCGCAATACTCATGCCGGCGCAACGCGTGAGGCTTCGCACGATATTGTTGACACCATTGTCGCGCGCTGGCGCGGCGCCACCATCAACAACAAGCACATGCAGTTTGAAGAGACCGCAAACGCGCCCGCACAGCCGCCGAAGAGCGCGCCGCCTTCGACAAAAGGCGCTGCGCACGCGCCGCCGGTGTTCCGTCCGCCGCCGCCGGAGCATTCGAGTGGCCCAGGCACGCCGCAATCGCTTCGTACGTCCGTGCTTGAGCGGTCCAGCATCCTGAAGAAGAACGCGGCCTTGGGCCAACAACCTCCGGGCCCACAAGCGACCGCGCAGACGTCGGCGGCGAAGCCGCAACTGGCGGATGCTCAAGACGGCCGCTGGCCTCTCTAGCTGAAAAGTCTTCCGACACCGCGCGCCCCTCGTTGCGCGAGGTATGGCGTATTCCGGTTCACGCGATATCCGCCTTCACTATCCGCTCGGTTTCCGGGAGTGGAGCAGCCGTATTCGCGCCGTTCTTGATGTTGCTCATTTGGTGCCCACCGACTAAGAGCTTTGCCCGGCGATCATCGGCGCCGTTGGGGCGTCAAACTGCATGGAGAAAAGATAATGCATTTCAAGGCCGGTAGAATCCTCGCGGCGATTGTCGCGCTTGGCATGCTCGGTTCGGCGACTGCGGCGTCCGCGCAGGCTCCTCGTGCGAAGGTCGGTGTGCTGGCATGCAATCTGGCGCCCACGATCGGCTTTATTGTCGGCGCGCGCCAGCGCCTGTCCTGCACCTACACGCCCGACGGTCCGTTTCCGCGCGAGGTCTATGTCGGCAGCATAACCACGGTTGGTCTCGACATCGGTGTGAACGGCGGCGGCCGCATGCTTTGGGCGGTCTTTGCGCCCACCTCCGGATTGCCGCACGGCGCGCTCGCCGGCACTTACGTCGGCGGCAGCGCCGACGTTGCGGTCGGTCTTGGACTAGGCGCCAACGCTCTGGTCGGCGGATCGCATCGCTCGTTCGCGCTGCAACCGCTATCGGTCGAAGCTAATACCGGCCTTAATCTCGCCGCCGGCGTGTCGGAACTGCGATTGCATTGGGCACGTTGAGCAACGCCTGAAAATCGAACTCAGAGCGGCAACCGGCGGCAACGCGAATCGCCGGTTGCTTTTTTAATCCAGCACATGACTGGTCATGCCGTCGGCGAGCTTTGGCTCGAACCAGGTTGATTTCGGCGGCATGATCGCGCCGGCATCGGCCACCGCCATCAGGTCGCTCATTTGTGTCGGGTAAAGCACGAAGCCGACCGCCATCTTCCCTGACGAAACAAGGCGCTCGATTTCGTCGGTGCCCCGTCCGCCGCCGACGAAGTCAATCCGCGGATCGGTGCGAGGCGCGGTAACGCCGAAGATCGGTTCGATGACGTGTTTATGAAGGAGCGTGACAGGAAGGCGCTCGATCGGACTGGCGCCCGCTCCAGCTAAAAACTCTTTTCTCAGAACCAGGCGGTACCAGTGGCCGGCGAGATACATGCCGGCCTCGTGAGCTTGCGCCGGCCGTACCGCCTGATTGCTCGGCTCGACATCATAGCGCTCGCGCAAACGCGCCAGTACCTCCGCGGCGGTCAGCCCGTTGAGATCACGCAGCACGCGGTTGTATTCGAGAATGGTCATCTCGGCTTCAGGAAACAGCACGGCCAGAAAATAGTCGTGGCTGTGCGAGCCACCGCCGCCGCGCGCCGCGGCTATTCGCTGCGCCGCCGCCGAACGATGATGACCATCGGCAATATAAAGCGCGGGTAGGGCTTCGACGGCGCGCGTCAGTGCGCTCAGGGAGGGGCCATTATCTATGACCCACAGCTGATGCCGCACGCCGTCGTCCGCAGTGACGTCGACTGCCGGCTCGCCACCCGCCGCTCTCGCCAGCAGCATGTCGATCTCGGCAGCCGTTGGATAAGCGAGCATGACCGGGCCGGTCTGCGCGTTGACCGCCTCGATCTGCCGCACACGATCGTCTTCCTTCGCAGGCGTCGTCAGTTCGTGTTTGCGGATGCGGTTATCGGCATACGCGGCGACGGAAGCGACCGCCGCCAAGCCGGTTTGAACTCCGCCACGCCACGTCAGCCGATAGACGTAATAACAATCGTTGAAATCGCGCATCAGCACGCCTGCGGCGATCATGCGCTGCAAATTGTCCGCAGCCTTGGCGTATACGACGGGATCGTAAGGGTTGATGGCTGGATCGAGATCGATCTCCGCCTTGGAGACATGAAGAAAGCTGAACGGCTTGCCCTCCGCGCGCTGCCGCGCTTCCGCGCTCGAGAGCACATCGTACGGCGGCGCCAAAACGTCGGCACCGCGCCCGGGCGCCGGCCGCAATGCGCGAAACGGTTTGATCAGGGACAACTGGTTGCTCCGTCGGCTCCGGGTTTTAATTCGCGCTAATTGGCATTAGGTGAACGCCGTGGACAATTTTGCGGTGATCCTTCTCGCCGGACCGACGGCGAGCGGCAAGTCGGCGCTGGCGTTGGCGCTGGCTGAAAAGCTTGGCGGTACCATCATCAACGCCGATTCCATGCAGGTCTATCGCGATCTGCGCCTTATCACCGCGCGGCCCTCCGTGGAAGAGGAGCGGCGCGTACCGCATCGCCTCTATGGGCACGTCGACGCGGCGGAGAATTATTCCGTCGGCGCTTGGCGCGGCGAAGCTGTTCTCCAACTCGCCGCAGCGGAGCGCGATTCGCGTGCCGCAGTCGTCGTGGGCGGCACCGGCCTTTACTTCAGCGCGCTGACACGCGGTCTTGCCGTCATGCCGCCGATTCCAAAACAAACTCGCGACCGAGTCCGCGCGCGGCTGAACGCCGAGGGAGCCGCCGCTTTGCACGACGAGCTACAACGGCTCGATGCGGCAGCGGCGGCGCGGCTCAGTCGCGCAGACGGCGCGCGCGTTTCGCGGGCGCTGGAAGTGATGCTCGCGACCGGGCGGTCGATTCTCGATTGGCATCAGGACACCGATCCTTCGGACGCGGACGCCAATTCTCTGCCGGCGGTAAAGATTTTCCTAAGTCCAGACCGCAGCGAGCTTGCCAGCCGGATCGACGCACGCTTCGATGCCATGATTGCGGCCGGCGCAATCGAAGAGGTGCGCGCCTTAATGGCGCGTAATCTCGACCCGAGCCTGCCGGCGATGAAAGCGCATGGCGTGCCCTGGGTTATTCGTCAGCTCAAGGGCGAGATCACGCTTGCCGAGGCCGTCGAAGGCGCCAAACGCGACACCCGGCAGTACACCAAGCGGCAGGCGACCTGGTTTCGCAATCAGCTCCCCGAATTCGCCTGGATCGAGCCGGAGAAGGCTTTCTCCGCTGCTGAAGCCCAATTAGCGGCTTTGGCCAAACAGCGCTCGCCTTGACCGATCGGGGCCGCGTCTATAAGTTGAACGGACGCAAAAAGGGCAGAGCTGTGTCTTACTTTATTAGGTCGCTGGTACTCGTAGGCAGGCGCATCGCCGGGGGTGGATGATCCCACCCGCGACCGCGGCGGTGCGCTCAGGGGGCTCTTAGAGGCCCCTTTTTTATTTTCTAAACCCGACCATGCGAGAATGTTGAAGATCTGGAGTTGGCCATGACGGAAATGACCGGTGCGGAAATGGTGATCGCGGCGCTTGCCGATCAGGGCGTTGAACATCTGTTCGGCTATCCCGGCGGGGCCGTGCTGCCGATTTACGATGCGTTGTTCCAGCAGGATAAAGTCAGCCACATCCTGGTGCGGCACGAGCAAGGCGCCGTGCATGCCGCCGAAGGTTATGCCCGATCGACCGGCAAGGTCGGCACCGTGCTCGTCACCTCGGGGCCCGGCGCGACCAACGCAGTGACCGGCCTGACGGATGCTTTGTGCGATTCTATTCCGATCGTCGTTCTGACCGGGCAGGTGCCGACGCACCTGATCGGCAACGACGCGTTCCAGGAATGCGACACCGTCGGCATTACCCGGCCGTGCACCAAATATAATTATCTGGTCAAAAGCGTCGACGATCTGCCCCGCGCGCTGCACGAGGCGTTTCATATCGCCGCCAGCGGCCGGCCCGGCCCGGTCGTCGTCGACATTCCGAAGGACGTGCAGTTCGCCAAGGGGACTTACTCCAAACCAAAGGAGTTTTCCCATCGCGGCTACCGGCCCAAAGTCAAAGGCGATCTCGACAAGATCAAACAAGCCATCGACATGATGGCCAACGCCAAGCGTCCGCTGTTTTACACCGGCGGTGGCGTCGTCAATTCCGGCCGTGCGGCAAGCGACTTATTGCGCGAGCTCGTGAAAGTCACCGGCTATCCCATCACCTCGACGCTCATGGGGTTGGGCGCTTTCCCCGGCTCCGATCGCCAATGGCTCGGCATGCTCGGCATGCACGGCACCTGGGAGGCCAATTGGGCGATGCACGATTGCGATGTGATGATCGCGGTCGGCTCGCGTTTCGACGATCGCATTACCGGCCGCCTCGATGCGTTCTCGCCCAACTCGAAGAAAATCCACATCGACATCGACCCGTCCTCGATCAACAAGAACGTCAAGGTCGATCTCGCGATTGTCGGTGACTGCGCGCACGTGCTCGAAGACATGGTGCGGTTGTGGCGGGCCAACGCCATTGTTCCCGACAAGAAGGCGCTGCAAGCGTGGTGGGAGCAGATTGCCAAATGGCGGGCAAAAAATTCGCTCGCCTACCGCAACTCGAACGAGATCATCAAGCCGCAATACGCTATTCAGCGGCTCTACGAGCAGACCAAAGACCGCGACGCCTACGTGACCACCGAGGTCGGACAGCACCAGATGTGGGCGGCGCAGTTCTATCCATTCCAGGAGCCGAACCGCTGGATGACGTCAGGAGGTCTCGGCACCATGGGTTACGGCCTGCCCGCCGCGGTCGGCGTTCAGGTCGCGCATCCGAATTCGCTGGTCGTCGATATCGCCGGCGAGGCGTCGGTGCTGATGACCATGCAGGAAATGTCGACGGCGGTGCAGTACGACCTGCCGATCAAGATCTTCATTCTCAACAATCAGTACATGGGCATGGTGCGGCAGTGGCAGGAATTGCTGCACGGCGGGCGTTACGCCCATTCCTACACCGAGGCGCTGCCGGACTTCGTCAAGCTCGCCGAGGCGTATCACGCCCACGGCATCCGCTGCACGCATCCGGGCGAACTCGACGAGAAGATCCAGGAGATGCTCGAAGTAAAGAAGCCGGTGCTGTTCGATTGCGTGGTCGATCCGGCGGAAAATTGCTTCCCGATGATTCCGTCGGGCCGCGCCCATAACGAGATGTTGCTCGGCGATGCCGCGACCCGCATCGAGGACGCGATCACCGAGGAAGGCAAGGTGATGGTGTAGCCATGAACGCGCCAGCTGCCACCACCCACTACCCAGCCCAGACCAAGACCGAAGTGGTCGAAAGCCGCACGCTTTGCGTGCTGGTCGACAACGAGCCGGGTGTGCTTGCGCGCGTCATCGGCCTGTTCGCCGGCCGCGGCTACAACATCGATTCACTGACGGTCTCGGAGACCGAACACGAGAGCCACCTCTCGCGCATCACCGTTGTCACCCGCGGCACGCCGATGGTGATCGAGCAGATCAAAAATCAGCTCGACCGGCTGGTGCCGGTGCACCGCGTGATCGATCTGACCAGCGGCGGCCCGGCGCTGCTGCGCGAACTCGCCATGGTCAAGGTGCGCGGCACCGGCGAGAAACGCATGGAGATGCTGCGGCTGGCCGATGCATTTCGCGCCCGCGTCATCGATGCCACCAGCGAGAGCTTTGTGTTCGAGATCACCGGCGCTTCCGACAAGATCGAAAGCTTCATCAATCTGATGCTGCCGCTGGGACTAGTCGAGGTGTCGCGCTCCGGCGTGGTTGCAATCGGCCGCGGGCCCGAGGGGATGTGAGTTTCGCGCTCATTCCGACGCGCCCGCCCTCTGGTTAAAAACGGTAACCGACGCTAAATAGGTGCCTGAGCTGCACATCCGGAATCAGGCACTGTCATGAAATCTGGTCAGATCCATCTACCCGGAGATTGTCGCGCGGTCGGCGACGTTTTGGCCCGTGTCGGCGACAAGTGGTCGATTCTGGTGGTTTCCCGTTTGGGCGAGGGGCCACTTCGCTTCAACGAGTTGCGGCGCTCAATCGGCGGTATTTCCCAGCGCATGCTGACCTTGACGCTGCGCGGCCTCGAGCGGGACGGTTTGGTTACGCGCACGGTATTCCCGACCATTCCGCCGCGGGTCGATTATGAGCTCACGTCGCTGGGCCGCGACCTGCTCAATCCGGTCGCGGCGCTCGGCGCCTGGGCTATCCGCAATCAGGCCAAGATCGCACGCGCCCGCGAGCAATTCGACGGCAATTGCGCCGCGAGGGGTAAGCCGCCGTTAAAACGCCGCGCTGCGCGGTCCGGGCTTGTCCAAGCCGCGCCTAGAAACTAGAAGCACCGGGCAAGAAACGGCCAAGCATCAGGGCGGGGCCTAGGCAGGGGTAAAAGACCATGCGTGTTTACTACGACCGGGACGCCGATCTGAACCTGATCAAGGGCAAGAAGGTCGCCATCATCGGCTACGGCAGCCAGGGCCATGCTCACGCGCTCAATCTGCGCGACTCCGGCGTCAAGAACGTCGCTGTGGCATTGCGCAAGGGTTCGCAGGGCGTGAAGAAAGCCGAAGGCGAAAAGCTCAAGGTCATGGAAGTCGCGGAGGCGGCCAAATGGGCGGACGTGATGATGATGCTGACGCCCGACGAGTTGCAAGCCGACATCTATAACGGCCAGCTGCACGGCAACATGAAAGATGGCGCGGCCTTGATGTTCGCCCACGGGCTCAACATTCATTTCAACCTGATCGAGCCGCGCGCCGATCTCGACGTCATGATGATCGCGCCGAAGGGACCGGGCCACACCGTGCGCTCCGAGTATCAGCGTGGCGCCGGCGTGCCGTGCCTGCTCGCCGTTCACAAGGACGCGTCGGGCAACGCCCACGACCTCGGTCTTTCCTACGGCGCCGCCATTGGCGGCGGCCGCGCCGGCATCATCGAGACGACGTTTCGCGAGGAATGCGAGACCGATCTGTTCGGCGAGCAATCGGTGTTGTGCGGCGGCCTGGTCGAGCTCATGAAGGCCGGCTACGAAACACTGGTCGCGGCAGGTTACGCGCCGGAGATGGCGTATTTCGAGTGCGTCCACGAGGTGAAGCTGATCGTCGATCTCATCTATGAGGGCGGCATCGCCAACATGAATTATTCGGTCTCCAACACCGCCGAATACGGCGAATACGTCTCGGGCCCGCGCGTGGTCGACGACAAGACCCGGGCGGAGATGAAGCGCATTCTCGCTGACATTCAGTCCGGCAGGTTCGTCAGGGATTGGATGCTGGAGAACAAGGTCAATCAGACCTCTTTCAAGGCGATGCGGGCTGAGTTGGCTGCGCACCCGATCGAGCAGGTCGGCGCTAAACTCCGGGCCATGATGCCGTGGATCAAGGAGCGGGCCCTAGTCGACAAGACCAAAAACTGATCACTTTCGCGCCGCCGCAAGGCGACGCGTTTGGCGAGGCGAAAGCTCCTCAGACGATGATCGTACGCATCGCCAAGGTTCTGCTGGTCGGTGCGCTCGCTGCGTACGCCTTTATTGTCGCCTACGACAACATCGTCGATTACGGCTCGAATTACGAATTCGTGCGCCATGTTCTGAGCATGGACACGACGTTCCCCAACAATGCGCTGATGCACCGCGCGATCACCGACGAAAATATTTGGTCGGCGGCGTACGCGCTGATCATCGCCTGCGAATGGCTCACATGCGTGCTTCTGGCGATCGGGGCGATTGTCTTGCTGGTCCGTCTCCGCGCGCCTGCCGCAGTCTTCAATCGCGCCAAGAGCTGGACCGTTGCCGGGTTAGTGGTCGGATTCGGTCTCTGGTTCTTCGGTTTCCTGGTGGTGGCCGGCGAATATTTCGCGATGTGGCAATCGCAAACCTGGAACGGGCAGGACGCAGCGTTCAGGCTGACAGTTGTGATTCTGGGTGTCCTGATCTTCGTAGCTCTTCCGGATGGCGACTGATTGTTCCTTTGTGCGGTGCACAGCGCACCGACGATGAACGCGTTTGCTATCAAGAATCTGTGACGCGACATCGCGGGCGTTCTGCCCGAAATCGACGGGTTTTGGCCGATCGAAACTGGATCCCAGCGGCGCAGGCGAGCGAAAGTCGTCGTTTTTTGCGACTCTTAAAATCCTTGGACGGTTGCGTTAGCTGACGCACCACGCCCGCGCGTGCGGTTGCGCCGCAAAAACTCCCGCAGTTTTGAATTTGTCTTGATAAGAATCACGCGCCATTTAGCATGACGCTTTGACGCAGGCGCCGCGTCGCTCTTTTGCCAACGTCAAACAATGGCGCCGATCAACTTGCAACATCAAAAAGGCTGACCGAAGCGACCGCGCATGGCGGTCAGCAGCGGCAGCCGCCGAATCCGGCAACGTCACGAGATCGCTAGCGGCGGCTCGTGGCGAACCAGAACCGCTAAGTCGGAGGAATATGGTCACCCTCAACATCAATGGGCACGATCATTCGGTCGATGTACCGAATGATACTCCGCTCTTGTGGGTCATCCGCGAACATCTGCAGATGACCGGCACGAAATTCGGTTGCGGCGCTGGTTTGTGCGGCGCCTGCACTGTCCATCTCAACGGTGAGGCGGTGCGCTCATGCCAGACCCAGGTATCGGAAGCTTCTGGCAAAAAAATCACCACCATCGAAGGACTCGACCCCAAAGGCGAACACCCGCTGCAACGCGCGTGGATCGCGGAGCAAGTCCCGCAATGCGGCTACTGCCAATCCGGGCAGATCATGCAAGCCGCGGCGCTTCTGGCCAAAAATACCGACCCGACCAAAGCAGAAGTCGTAGCGCACATGGACGGTAATCTCTGCCGTTGCATGACGTACGCGCGAATTCAGCGCGCGGTTCTGCGCGCGGCTGCCGAAATGCGGGGAGTGTAAGCCATGACAAAGCACGAAAAGATCGAGGGTGGGTCAAAGCTCAGCCGCCGCAGCTTCATCGTCGGCACCACCGCCACCGGGCTTGTCCTGGGCTACGCCGCATTTCCGAATGTTCGGGAATCCTTGGCCGCGGCGCCCGCTAGCTTCGAGCCGACTGCGTGGTACGCGATCGGCAATGACGGCAAGATCGTCGTGACCGTCGGCAAATCCGAAATGGGTCAGCACATTTCCAGCACCATGGCGCAGCTGATCGCCGAGGAGCTGGAATCGTCCTGGAAGGACATGAGCATTGCGCTCGCCTCCAACGATCCGAAGTTCAACGATCCGGTCCTCGGCATTCAATTGACCGGCGGCAGCTACAGCACCGAAATGAACTTCGATGCCATGTGCCGCGCCGGCGCAGCCGGCAGGATCACGCTGCTTAAGGCGGCGTCGGAAATGCTCGGCGTTCCGGAGAACGAACTACGCGCCAGCGAATCGCGTGTCCATCACGCGAAGTCCAAGAGGAGCCTGAGCTACGCCGAGATCGTGAAAAGCGGAAAGGCCAATAAGGTCTGGACGGCCGACGAGCTCAAGGCGATCACGTTGAAGACTCCGGATCAGCGCACCAAGATCGGGCATTCGCTGCCGCAGCTCGACATCCCGTCGAAGACCAACGGCACCGCCAAGTACGGCATCGACGCGTTCGTTCCGGGCATGCTCTACGGCAAGCTGGCGATTCCGCCGGTGCGCTACGGCGCCACGGTAAAATCGGTCGACGACAGCGCGGCCAAAAAGATCCCGGGCTTCGTCAAGGCGGTCGTTGTCGATGACAAGACCGGCACCACTACCGGATGGGTGGTGGCAGTCGCGTCCAGCTACGAAGGCGCCAAGAAGGCCGCGGCGGCGCTGAAGATCGATTGGGACAAAGGGCCGAATGCCGGCGTGTCGAACCAATCGATCATCGACGAGTCGCGCCGTCTGCAGAAGGACGGGAGCGAGGGTCTGCTGTTCGTCAAAGACGGCGATTCAGCCGCGGCGATGGAGAAGGCCGCCAAGGTTATTGAGGCCGAGTATCTTACCACCCTCAATATCCATGCACCGATGGAGCCGATGAACACTCTTGCGTTAGAGCAAGATGGCATCTGGCACATTCACACCGGCAATCAGTTCGCCACCCGCACGACTGCCATCGCTGCGGCGATAGCCGGCACCGACCCCAAGAATGTTGTGATCCATCAGTACTTCCTGGGCGGCGGCTTCGGCCGGCGGCTGGAGTCAGACATGGTGATCCCCGCTGTCGCTGCGGCAAAGGCGGTCGGCAAGCCGGTGAAGCTCATCTATGCGCGTGAAGACGACATGCAGATGGATTTCACCCGGCCGCTGACCTACCAAAAAGTCAAAGTCGGACTCGATGCCGATGGCAAAGCCATCGCCATGGAGCATGATGTGCTTGGCGCTTGGCCCACCGTGCATTGGGGCATCCCCGCCTTCCTCGTCCCCTCCGTGGACAAGAAGGGCAAGATCGATCCCTATTCGGCGAGCGGCGCGAATTACTGGTACTCGATCCCCAACCACACGGCCCGCAATTTCCTGAACAACGTAGCGGAGAAGGCCGCGCCTCCTGGCCAGCTTCGCTCGGTGGCGCCGGCGTGGACGTTCTGGGCGGTCGAAAGCACCATGGACGAAATCGCGCATGCGTCCGGTCAGGACCCGGTCGACATGCGGCTGAAGCTACTTGACGGCGCCGGAGAAAATGCCGGCGGCGACAAGCCGTGGAACGTCGGGGGCGCCAAGCGTCTCGCCAATGCGCTGCGCGCCGCCGTCGGGCGTTCGGGTTACGGCGCGACCAAGCTCGGCGAAAACGAAGGCATGGGCGTCGCCTGCGTCAGCTCGCAGGAACGCACCTTCCCGACCTGGACCGCTTGCGTCGCTCACGTGAAGGTCGATCCGAAGTCCGGTGAAGTGACCCTGAAGAAGATCACCATCGCCATGGACGTCGGCACCGTCATCAATCCTGACGGCGTCCGTGCCCAGATCGAAGGTTCGGTGTTCTGGGGAACATCGCTCGCGCTCTATGAGAACGGGACGATGAAAGACGGCGGCATCGAGCAGACTAACTTCGACAGCTACACGCCGATGCGCATGAGCCAGATACCGGAACTCGACGTCAGCATCATCAGCAACGGCGAACCGGCGGTCGGGTGCGGCGAGCCGGCGGTGACGGTGATTGCGCCTGCAATCGGCAACGCGATCTTCAACGCGGTCGGTGCCCGCGTGCGCTCGCTGCCGATTACCGCCGAGCAGGTGAAGGCGGCGATGAAGACCTGATCGGTTCCTCCCCGATCGATCGCCAACGAACTGGAGCGGCGCCCTTGGGCGCCGCTTTTTTTGCCGTGGGGTTGATCAGCTCTCGGTTCGAGCCGCCTTGATCTTGCGCCACTCGGGCCCGACACTCAGATATCAATGACATCGCGGGGGCGTGCCATAGGAGTTGTCATGCCTACAAACCGATATTTGGTAGCACTGGTTTCCGTACCCCTGGCATTTGCTGTCGCGCAGACTAGCGCGAAAGCAGCAGGCATTTTCACCCTGAGCTCTACGACTTTCGAAGACGGCAAACTGATGCCGAAAAACGTCGCCAACAACGCAGCCAACAGCAAGAACAACCCGAACTGCGTCGGCGAAAATGTGTCGCCGCAATTTTCCTGGACCAACGTACCGGAGGGCGCCAAGAGCCTGGTGTTTTTAATGACCGATCCCGAGGGCAGGGCCGGTGCCGGCGTGTTTCACTGGGTCGCCTACGGAATTCCAGTATCGGTTACCGGCTTTGCCGAGGGCGAAGTCAGCAAGCCGTCCGACAAATACGTCGGCGGCAAGAGCACGCAGGGCGTCGGGTTCTATTCAGGGCCGTGCACGCCGCCGAATACCATGCCGCACCATTACACATTCGTGCTGGTTGCGACCGACTTCGAGCCGCAGGAGTTGCCGCCCGGACTGACGCACGATGAAGTCGTGCAGAAATTGGCGCCAACCGGCGGACCGCCGGTGCATGCCAAGGGGTTCGCCGCAGGCCTCGTCGGCCTGTTCGTCAATCCCTGGAAGAACTGAGCAGACGGCGATTATCGGTTCATTCGCCTCGTCTTCTCATCGCTGGTGACAGCAAACGGTCTGCCGCTTAAGACCGTCCAATGCCTGGCGCCGCGCCTATTGAGATTGTTCCGATCGAACGCGTCGAGATCACGGTTGCGCCGTGGCCTTGGGAATTTGCCGTCAAACAGCGCGCCGAAATTGACGCGCATTTTGCGGCGCGGCGGCAACGACAGCCGGCGCTGTGGAACGGCCGGGTGATGCTGCTCAAGGACTATCGGATCGAAAACGGGCATGCTGAGCGGCTCGAGCTTTGAGACCGATTTCGCGAGCTTTGTGGCATGGCGCGACTGGAACTTTCCCGACCGCGACGTTTTCAACGTGTTCGCAATGGCTGCTGTGCGGGCCGCCGACGGCCCATATCTGCTTGGACAAATGGGCGATCACACGGCCTCGGCGGGTCTGCTTTATTTTCCCTGCGGAAACCCGGATCTAAACGACGTTGCTGCCGGAATGCTCAATCTCGACGGCAGCGCGGGGCGGGAGCTCATCGAGGAGACCGGCATCGATACCGTCACGCTGTCAGCGCGTCCGGGCTGGACCTTGGTGCGCGATCGGAATTTCATGGCGATGATCAAAAGGTTCACATCGTCAGAGAATGCGCCGGAGTTGCGCGCCCGCGTTATGCGGCACCTCGCGTTGGGCGTGCATCCGGAATTATCCGATATCCGTATGGTACAAGGCCGCAGCGATCTCACGCCGCAAGTTCCTGCATTTGTTGCAGCCTTTCTGGAAAGTGTTTGGCGGGAATGATCTCACTTAAATCGCGCCGCGGAGGCAGCCAATGAACATCGAGAAAATTCTCCGGCACTGCCGGGTCGAAAAAGCGCGGCACTTCGACCTCGCGCGGCACGACCCGGCTGAACGTTTTGGGCTGTCTTCGGAGGCCGACGCAATAAAGGGCATGCTCGCCGACGGGATTGCCCGTCTCGAGAAGCTGCAACCGCGGCTATACGCCGACGGTCGCTGGAGCGTGCTTATCGTGTTCCAGGGCATGGACGCCGCCGGCAAGGACAGCGCCATCAAACACGTGATGTCGGGGGTCAATCCGCAAGGCTGCGAAGTCCATGGCTTCAAGGAGCCGAGCGCGGAGGAGCTTGAGCACGATTTTTTGTGGCGGGCGGCGCAGCGCCTGCCGGCGCGCGGCCGCATCGGCATTTTCAATCGCTCATACTACGAGGAAGTGCTGGTGGTGCGCGTGCACCCCGAGCTGTTGCAGCGGCAAAAGCTGCCGTCAGGTGCGACGGGCCCCGACATCTGGAAGCACCGCTTCAAGGAGATACGCGCATTCGAGCGGCATCTCGTGCGCAACGGCACGCTGGTGCTGAAATTCCATCTGCGCATTTCGAAAGAAGAGCAGCGCAAGCGTTTTCTGGCGCGAATCGACGAGCCGGCAAAGCGCTGGAAGTTCTCCATGAACGATATCAAAGAGCGCGGCCGCTGGGATCGATATATGGCGGCCTATCAGGAGATGATTCGCGCGACGTCGACCGATTATGCGCCGTGGTACGTCATCCCCGCCGACCACAAACACGTGGCGTGGCTCGTCGTCGCCGAGGCGATCGTTGAAGCGCTTCAAGGGCTCAAGCTCGAATACCCCAGGATCCGGGGCGAAGCGCTTCAAGAGCTTAAAGCCGTGGAAAAGGAGTTGCGCGCGCGCGAGCCGGCCAAAACGAAATGACGCCGACGTTGTCGCGTCAGGCAATATGGGTATCATGGCCCTATGGGCGATGTACCAGAGCGTTCGGCCTCGCAGCCGAAGTCCACGGCGGGATGGGTCTTCGGCGGGCTGTCCTTCATCCCGCTTTTCGGCGTCTTGTTCGGCATCGTCGCGATCATTATCGGGGCCGTTAAACGGACAAGAGGCCAGATATATCTCGGGATAGGCGGGATTCTGTTTTCGGTCCTGCTGTATGGCGGAATTTTCTATTTCGGCTTCGTCGCCAACACGGGGCCCTTTGCCGCGCTGAAGGTCAGAGAGGTTCCCCAGCTGATCAACATGGATGCCGGGCAGATCGCCTTGTACAAAACTCAACACGGCAAACTCCCCGAAGCGCTGGCTGATTTGGGCGTGCCGTCCGAAAAGAAAATGTTTCACACAACAGATCCCTGGGGGACGAAATTCAAATATACCAAGCTTGGGGACGACCACTTCGAGCTGACCAGTGCTGGGCCGGACCGCGAGTTTGGGACGTCAGACGACATTACGGAGTCGTTCTGATTGCCCGCCGATTACGGCGCGCAAGTCTGCCGCCGTCGTGAGCGCCGGGCTTCGCTGCCCCGGAGATCCGGAAGCACCGCTTCGAAGAATTTCGGGCGGTTAATCTTGATTGGTCATCTAAAATCTGTCCTGCCGGGCCTTGTCGTTTGCGTCGCAATCACAATGGCCGCGCTACTGCTGCAGCAGGGCGAGGCCTATCTTGCCGGACAGCCTTATCTCGAAGCCATCGTGCTTGCGATCCTCCTTGGCGTGGGGATCCGGACGATATGGATTCCCGGCCCACGATGGACTCCCGGCATCAATTTCAGCGCGAAATTCGTGCTCGAATTCGCAATCGTCATGCTTGGCGCGTCGGTGAGTGTCGCCACCATTTGGTCCCTCGGACCGGTCTTGATCGTAGGTATCGCCTGTATCGTCGCCGTGAGCATTGCCGCCAGTTACGTCATCTGCCAGGCCGTCGGTTTGCCAAAGCGCATGTCCATTCTGATCGCGGCCGGCAACTCGATATGCGGCAACTCGGCGATTGCGGCCATGGCTCCGGTCATCGGCGCCGACAGTGACGATGTTGCATCATCGATCTCCTTTACTGCCGTTCTGGGCGTCGTGGTCGTTCTCGGCCTGCCGCTTCTTGTTCCGGTCTTGCAGCTGTCCTTGACGCAATACGGCGTACTTGCCGGACTGACGGTCTACGCGGTGCCGCAGGTGCTCGCGGCGACGCTGCCGATCGGAGAACTGAGCAATCAAGTCGGAACGGTTATCAAGCTTGTGCGGGTGCTCATGCTTGGGCCGGTGGTGCTTGGGTTTTCGCTATTTGCCGGGGGATTGCGCACGACATCCAAGCACACGCCGTCCGGCAGGCATGGTCCCCGACTGGGCGAACTCGTCCCCTGGTTCATCATTGGTTTTCTGATTGCGCTGATCGCCCGCTCGCTGGGCGTCATTCCGCAAAGCCTGGTGTTTCCCATCACGCGTGGCGCGGCGTTTCTGACGACAGTGGCCATGGCCGCGCTCGGCCTGGGCGTTGATGTGCGCGTCGTCGCGCGGACTGGCGTACGCGTGACGCTGGCGGTAACAGTCTCGTTGATCGTGCTTGGCGCGATGAGCTACGGCCTCATTCGCATGGTCGGAATACCGTAACGCGAAGGCAATCGCGGGAGCGCCGACCTTCACACGGCGAGTAGATCGCATTACAATTTGCTGAGCTCAAGAAACGCTGGGTGGCGCGTGAAATTCACTGTGCGGAAGTCGGCGCTACTTCTTGTCCTCGCGGCATTGATGCTTTCGACGTCGTTTATTGCGAGCGCTAGCGCGCAACCGCCGCCCGATCTAAACGGCGTGTGGATTCCTGACGTCAAGGATCAAAAGCGGCAAGAGACGGAAAATGTGCCGCCGTGGAAGCCGGATATCCAGCCACAAATCGCCCATATGGCCGCCGAAGAAAAAGCCGGGCGGCCGTTCCTGGTGCTCGGCCATTGCCTGCCGCACGGGATGCCCAGCTGGATGTTGATCACCCACAATGCCTTTGAATGGCTGACCACTCCCGGCCGCATCACGCTTCTTGGCGAAGTCGACGGCAACCGCATGCGGCGGATCTACACCGACGGCCGGGGGCATTCTGAAGATCCCGATCTGACGTTGCACGGCCACTCGATCGGCCACTGGGAGGACGATGTTCTGGTCGTGGACACCAACGCCATCGCACCGCAGGCCTACATCGCGACTAACGAGGCGGTCGGCGTTCCCAACAACGGTGACATGCATATTGTAGAGCGGTTTCACCTTGCCGGCGCGAACATCCTCCACGACGATCTGGAAATCACTGCCCCAAAGGTTTTGGCCTCGACATGGAAGACGACCCGCATCTTCCGCCGCTACCCGGAACGCCACTATGAAATCACCGAAGGCGAATGTGAGCAGGAAGACCTGATTCCCGGGAAGGACGCGTTCGGCAACGACATATTCGTCTCGCATCCGCAAAATTCCGACGGATCGGTGCGCACGTCGAAATGAAACAAGGAAAATCTCGAGTGTTGTCCAGAATTGTGCTCTTTGCGGCGGCATTGATATTGGCGCTCGGCCGCGTGGCGTCTGCGCATCACTCCGGCGCGGCCTACGATATGGATCATCCGCGGACCATGGAGGGTACCGTCAAGACGGTGAACTGGACCAATCCGCACATCACATTCGTGGTCGAGTCAGATGCCAAGGACGGGCAGCCAGCGCAAACCTGGGTATTCGAAGTGTCCAGTCCCGGGGTGTTGACCCGATCCGGCTGGACCAAGCACTCGCTGCAGCCGGGAGATCACGCCGTCTTCCATTACGCTCCGCTGCGCGATGGCAACCCCGGCGGCTTTTTAATGAAAGTCGATTTGCCGGACGGCAAGGAGCTGAGTTTCAGTCTCACGCCCCCCGCCGACCAATGACGTCATGACCGGCGCCATTATCGGCGACATCGCCAAGTGGCTGGCAGCGACTTCGCTGAGCCACGCGGTTCAAACCGCCGGCTGGATCATCCCGGCGTTGCAGACGATTCATATTCTCGCGATCGCGACTCTGTTTTTTTCGGCAGTTATCGTTGATCTGCGGTTATGGGGCGTGCTGCAACGCGACGTCAGGCCCGGCGAGATCGCGCGGCGGTTTCTACCGGTGATCTGGCCGACGGTGCTGGTCCTCCTCATCACCGGAAGCTTTCTGATTATCGGCGAGCCTAGACGCTCGCTGTTGAACACGACCTTCTATCTGAAGATGACCCTGCTTGTTCTTGCCATCGTCGTCACCGTCCTCCTGCAATGGTCGCTGCGAGCGGCGCCGGAGTTTTGGGAAAAGGACAGGGGCGGGCGTATCGTGGCGCGGTTCGCGGCAACACTCTCCATTCTGCTCTGGTGTTGCATCATCTTCGCCGGCCGCTGGATCGCGTACACGCAGGTCGGATGATGCACGGTCTCAAGGATCTCGTCGCATTCTTCGAGGACTCGAGTTCTCGCTGATGCCATCCGCGAGAACGATGTTCTGTTTCCATTGATCGAGTCGGTACACGTGCTGGCGATCTGTCTTGTGGTCGGCTCGATCATGGCGGTGGATCTTCGGTTGCTCGGCTTTGCTTCGGTGAAACGCCCGTTAAGCTCCCTCACACGCGGAATTTTGCCGCTGACTTGGGCGGCCTTCGCGGTCGCGGCGACATCCGGCTTCCTCATGTTCATCTCCAACGCGAATAAATATCTTGGCAACGGCTTTTTCGTCGCGAAGCTCTGTCTGATTGCCGTTGCCGGCATCAACATGCTGGTGTTTCACTTCATCAGTGCCCGCGACCAGCCGCGCTGGGACTCGCAAGCCCGGCTGCCATTCGCCGTGCGGCTTGCCGGCGGGATCTCGATGTTGCTCTGGATCGCGGTGGTCGCCTGCGGCCGCTGGATCGGATTTACCATGGAAGCCGGGTGAGATGACCGGACGCTTCCTCGCTACCGCGTCTGCGGCGGCGATTGCCGCCGTCGCGACGTGCGTGTCATCGATGGGCGAGGAGGCAATCCAGCCACCACCGTTTCAACCTTATGTCGACACAAAGACTTTCATGGAGCACGTGCTGACGCCCGCAGCCAAGATCGTCTGGAGTGTCAACGCCATCGTCATCGACGCCAGGGGCGAGCACGATCTGTCGCCAAAGTCGGACGCCGACTGGGAAGCGGTTGTCAGCGGCGCGGCGACGCTCGCCGAGGCGGCAAATGCGCTGATGATTCCCCAGCGCGCGCTGAATTCGCAGTGGAACGCCTACGCCAAGGGGCCTGGGCGACGCCGCAGGCACGGCCATGCGGCCGCCGAAACTCACGATCTGAAAACGATCTCCAAGATCAGTGACCGCCTCGACGGTATTTGCGCCGCGTGCCATCGGCACTACGGCGTCGAATGATCGGAAGCGTGCAGAACCGATAGGCTGTCGAGGGTCAAACGCTCAGGCGTACCGGATACGAGGTAAAACCGCGGAATCGGGCGCGCCCGCCGCGCACCGGTGTGGCTGCGGGTTCGATGCGGCCGAAGCGTCGCAGCAGCCGGCCGACCGCTACCTGTGCCTCCATGCGCGCCAGCGACATGCCGGCGCAGGCGTGAATACCGGTGGCGAAGGCGAGATGCCGATTTGGCTGGCGGCGAATGTCGAGGCGCTCGGGGTCGGCGAATTGCTCCGGGTCGCGATTGGCCGCGCCGATGCAGATGTGCACATAACTTCCGGCCGGCAGAGCGACGCCGCCGAGCATTGTGTCTTTGACGGCCCGGCGATTGCCGAGCTGATTTGAGCTTTCCATCCTCAGGAATTCTTCGACCGCTGTCTCTATGGCATCCGGATGATTGCGCAAATCGCGCATGACCTCAGGATGGCGAACAAGAAGATCGACGGCATTGCCAATGAGATTGGTCGTCGTCTCGTGACCGGCGTTGAGGAGGAAAATGCAATTGTGGATCAGCTCGAGCTCGGTGAGGCGCTCGCCGTCATCGGCTTGCGCCGCGTAATCGCTTGCTTCGACCAGTTTACTCAGAATTTCCGCCGGATCGATGTGTGCCGTCCGCAGCCGATTGCGGATAATGCTGTCCAAGTAGTCCTTGAAGTCGGCCACGGCGCTAACGCCGGTTTCAAATTGCTGCCGGCTCAGCACCGGCTCAAGCGCGCCAAGGATGGCAAGTGACCAGGCCCGCAATGGGCCGCGCTCCTCTTGCGGGATGCCGAGCATGTCGCCAATGAGCTGCACCGGAATGGCGGAGGCAAAATCCGTAATCACATCGATTTCGCCTTTGTCGGCTGCGGCGTCCAGCAGCCGATCAACCAGATCTTCTACGCGGCCTTGCAGCACCCGCAACGCCCGCGGCGTAAAGGCCGGAGCCAGCAATCTGCGCACCCGGGTGTGATACGGCGGATCGTTGAATACCAGGCTGGTGGTGTGATGCTCGTAAAGAAGACTTGCGGCGAAGTTCGGCCGAAAGTCGATTTTCTTGTCTGAGCTCCAGGTCTCCGTGTCGCGATAGACCGACAGGCAGTCGTCGTAACGCGTCAAAAAATAAGAACCGTCCGGCATGCGATGCACCGGATCGAATTGGCGGAGCGCGCGATAGGTGGGGTAGGGGTCTGCGAGAAACTCGGCGGACAGGTTCTTTACGTCGAAAGCTGTGGCGAGTGCGTGCGCGCCGGAAATCTCCGCCGTGATCTCCGCCCGGCTATCGGCCCGCGCGTTCACAGTCCAGCAATGGAATTATTCGGCCGCTTCGGCGGCAATGTCCGGCGGAAATTCTGTCGTGGTGCCGGCTTCGTTGTCGACGATCATCAAAAGATCGAAATAGGTGATGACGGGCGTCGATCCGGTGCGCTTTTCGATATTGGCGCGCCAGGCGGCGTCGTGCCCGCGCTGCGCGGCCTCTCTGGACGGCCAGATGTAAAACGCACCACCGCTGCCGTCTTCGCCGGCGATATAGTGCTTTCGGATCAGCTCCTGGTTGGCCCGCCATTTCACCGCAGTGGGGCGCGCGTCGTCCAGTATCTGCTCGCGGGTCCAGCCGGCCGGGTATTTGAACTGCACGTATTCCACAATCATAGGTCAGCCTCCCTGTCGTTTCTTTAATTGTAGCACTATCCGTGCGCTTAGGGTCTTGCGCCGCCGCGGATCGATCCGTTAAAAGAGCCGCGGTCCCTTAGATTAACGCGGAATTCACAGCATTCCGCGATCTTGACCGAGGAATTTGGACCGAGGGCTGATGATGGCGAAAAGCCACCAGATTCGCGCCACAAACCGGACGGCCGACGCGGCCGGCCGCGGCGCTGCCCTCATGCTCGGCGGGCTTCTGCTCCTTATCACCCCCTGAGGGCCGGCTGGGCGTTCGCGCCTGGGCACTCAGGGGTCGGATTGAGCCACGAAACCCAGAGCGCCCGGGGCCTGAATATTTCGCCTGGCAGCGCAGACGAAAAAGGAAGCAGACGCCATGACCGACAATACCCAGTCCGAAAAGGACCGCGTCGTTATTTTCGACACCACCTTGCGCGACGGCGAACAATGTCCCGGCGCCACCATGACCCACGAGGAAAAGCTTCAGGTCGCCGAACTGCTCGACGAGATGGGTGTCGACATCATCGAGGCCGGCTTTCCCATCGCCTCGGAAGGCGACTTTGCGGCCGTCAATGAAATCGCCAAGCGCAGCAAGAACGCGGTGATTTGCGGGCTCGCCCGCGCCGCGTTCGCCGACATCGACCGCTGTGCCGAAGCCATCAAGCCGGCCAAGCGTCGGCGGATTCACACCTTCCTGTCCACCTCGCCGGTGCACATGAAGTACAAGCTGCAGAAGGAGCCGCACCAGGTCTATGAGATGGTGATCGCGCAGGTGACGCGGGCGCGCGGCCATACCGACGATGTCGAATGGTCGAGCGAGGACGGCACCCGCACCGAGCACGACTTCCTTTGCCGCTGCGTCGAAGCGGCGATCAAGGCCGGCGCCACTACCATCAATATTCCCGACACGGTCGGCTATTCGACGCCGGAGGAATATTTCGCGCTGTTCAAGATGGTGCGCGAGCGCGTGCCCAATTCCGATCAGGCGCGGTTCTCAGTGCATTGCCATGACGATCTCGGCATGGCGGTGGCGAACTCGTTGGCGGGCGTACGCGCCGGCGCCCGCCAGATCGAATGCACCATCAACGGCATTGGCGAGCGCGCCGGCAATGCCTCGCTCGAGGAAGTCGTGATGGCGATGCGGGTGCGTAACGACGTCATGCCATATTGGACCGGCATCAACGCCAAAATGTTGACGCGTGCGTCGAAGCTCGTATCTGCCGTGACCTCATTCCCGGTGCAATACAACAAGGCGATTGTCGGCCGAAACGCCTTCGCTCATGAGAGCGGCATCCACCAGGACGGCATGCTCAAGCACACCCAGACCTACGAAATCATGCTGCCCGAGGATGTGGGCGTGAAGCAGACCTCGCTGGTCATGGGCAAGCATTCGGGACGCCACGCCTTCGTGCACAAGCTTGAAGAGTTGGGCTACCGGCTGGCCGGCAACCAACTCGAAGACGCCTTCGTGCGGTTCAAGGCGCTCGCCGACAGAAAGAAGCACGTCTACGACGAGGATCTCGAAGCCTTGGTCGACGAGGAGATCGCGACCGCGCAGGATCACATCAAGCTCGTTTCGCTCTCGGTGATCGCGGGCACGCGTGGCCCGCAGCGTGCCACCATGAAGCTCGACATCGACGGCCGCTCGCTGATCGAGGAGCGCGACGGCAACGGTCCGGTCGACGCCACCTTCAACTGCATCAAGGCCATGGTGCCGCACGAGGCGAAGCTCGAGCTCTATCAGGTGCACGCGGTCACCGAGGGCACTGACGCGCAAGCCGAAGTCTCGGTGCGCCTGTCGGAGAACGGCCGCAGCGTTACCGCCAAGGGCGCCGATCCCGATACGCTCGTTGCTTCCGCCAAGGCCTATCTTGCCGCGCTCAACAAGCTCGTGGCGCGGCGGCTGCGCGGCGAACGGGAAGAGCGCCGCATCCATTCCACGGATGTGGGGTAATCGCTTTCGTCATTGCGAAGTGGGCGAAGCAATTCAGAGCGATACCGGATTGCTTCGTCGCTTTCGCTCCTCGCAATGACGGCCTTCGGGCAGCTGTCTACTGCTCGCGATTGACGAATAGCGCGTTGCCCAGGCCGGTGCCGATGGTGAACGCCGCCCAGGTCTCGACGTCTTTCATGAACGGCGCCTCGCTTAATCCCTGCACTACGGCGTCGTTGTGCATGACAATCGCGGTCTCGTGGTCGCCGATGCGCGGGATGGCCTCAAACAAACTCTTCGGCAGATTGAAGCGGCTACTTTCCCAATTGCCCGGCAGGTTTTGCGCGCCGGCCTCTATCGAGCCGTCGGGATCGATGCGTCCCGGGCACCCAATGCCGATGAACGGCGCGAGCCGCAACTCTTCTTTCTCCGCCCGTTTGATCAGGCGTTGCAGCATGCTGATCAGGCCGTCGACGGCCTCCTCGCGATTAAGCTTTTCGTCGCCATGCCGCCACAGCTCGAACTTCCACACCTTGGCCTTTGACAAATCCGCGGCGGCCTTAAGGTTGAGCTGCACCACACCGGCGCGGATGTTGGTGCCGCCGATATCCACGGCGAGGATGGCGTCGTGGGCCTCGAACATCCATGCCGGCACGAGCTGCGTTGAACCGATCAGGCCAGCCTCGTCGGGATCGTTGCGGATGATGCAGATTTCGGACGCGATTTTATCCATTTTCAGCAGCACACTGGCGCGGCCAATCGCGAGCTCGCCGACACGACTGCCGGAAAAGCCGCCGCCGATGACAATGCGCGAGGCATCCTTCCAGCCTTTGAGCTTAAGAAACCGCCGCAGCACCACCGCGAGTTCTTGCGCGAACGATTCGATGGCGCTTTGGATGATCCCGGCGGTGTCAGGGTCGCCGCTGGCGAGCAGCTGGTCGAGCTTTTTCTTGGCGATTTTGCTCGACGGCTCGTCGCCGAACGGGTCATGGTCAATCTCCCGCATCGGCTTTCGCCAATTGTCGATGAATTTGCGGAAGGCGCCCTTGCTGGCCCGGTCGCCGACGAAGCCCTCGTCGTCCTTTAATTCTACGTTGTAGTCCGCGACTTCCACTGCCGGAAGGCGCGCAACGCCGTGCGCGAGAACCGGTGCGGCCACATTTGCCGAAGGTTGTTTGCCCATCGCGCCGATAACACGCGAAGCGGCAAAAAGTTCGCTTCACGACCACGGCAAGCGAACCGTGCGGCCATGTTCACGCAGAGGGCAGGGCCGGCCCTTGCGAAATGGTCACCGACTTACCTAAGAGCCGAATGATTTCGTCTGCGACTTTCGAAGCGGAAGCACCGACGTCAACGGTCAGCGCGTCCTCGCTCGGGTCCGGTTCTTCGAGGGTATCGATTTGGCTGCGCAGCAATTCCGGCGGCATAAAGTGGCCGTGCCGGCCCGCCAGGTGTTCAGCCATCACATCGCGACCACCGCGCAGATAAACAAGCCGCACTTGCGGCCGGTTGCCGACAATGATCTGCCGATAGGATCGCTTCAGCGCGGAGCAGGTGATGATGCCTGGCTCCTTCTTCTTGCGTTGCTCGATCGATCCACGCGGCGACGCGTTCAAGCCACGGCAACCGGTCGGCGTCGGTCAGCGGAATTCCGGCATGCATCTTGGCGACATTTGCTTCCGGGTGGAGCGAGTTGCCTTCCTGGAACGGCCAGCCGAGCCGCGCCGAAAGTTCTTCGGCGATGGTGGATTTACCGGACCCCGACACGCCCATGATCACGAGGATTGGCGGACTGCCGCGATGGCGGCCGGCGCTGTTGAGGCGGCGGACACCGGACGCATCGGCGACGAAAACCGGATCGGCGCGGCCGACGAACAGACCGCTTTCGACAGCACCGACGATGCGGCGGATACGCTGCTCCAGCCGCGCCGGCTCATCGATGCGGCCGAAATCGCAGTCGAGAATATAGTTGCTACCGTCGGTGACGAACGGCGCGCCGGACTCAAGCCGTAAGTGAGCGCTAGCGCCGAGCACTTCGAGCGACTCGCGCGTCGCCTCAAGGCCGAAAGCGACAACTTCGACGGGTAGCGGGGTGTGCGTCCCGAGGCGGTCCACCATTTTGCTGCCGTCGACAACAATCGCGAGACGATGGCTGGCGGCCGCCACGATCTTTTCGCGCAACAGCGCGCCGCCGCCGCCCTTGATCAGATTGAGCGTGCCACGTTCGACCTCGTCGGCGCCATCGATGGTCAGGTCGATTTGCCGATGCTCACGGAAAGAGGTCAACGGAATTCCAACAGCTTTGGCGTGGATGGTCGTGCGTTCCGAGGTCGGTATGCCGACAAAACGCAAGCCGTCGCGATGCCGCCGGGCGAGAGCCTCCACCGCGAACGCCGCCGTCGAGCCGCTGCCAAGCCCGACGACCATATCGTTCTCAACCATTTGCGCGGCGGCTTCGGCGGCGGCGCGCTTGAGCGCGTTCACGTCGACTGTAGGTGGCGAGGGAGCGTTACTCATGAGATCACTGTCGCGGCGGCGGCTTTGGCACGAAGCTCGGCGATGGCCTTGGCGTAATCCTCGGCTCCGAAAATTGCCGAACCGGCAACGATCGCATTAGCGCCCGCGGCGGCCGCCTCGGCGGCGGTCGTCGCGTTCTCGCCGCCATCGACTTCGATGACCGGGTGCAGATCGCGCTCGGCGCACATCGCGCGCAGGCGCCGAATTTTCGGCAGCATTTCGGGAATGAATTTCTGGCCGCCAAAGCCGGGATTGACGGTCATGACTAATATGACGTCGCACAATTGCAGAACATATTCGACCAACTCCGGCGGCGTTGCCGGATCGAGCACAACGCCTGCCTTCTTGCCCAGGGCGCGAATGCTAGAGAGCGTCCGATGCAGGTGGTTCGTCGAACCCGGCTCGGCCTGCACCAGCAAATGGTCCGCGCCGGCTTCGGCGAAGGCGGCGAGATAGCGTTCAGGCTCGACAATCATCAGATGAACGTTGAGAGGCTTTTTTGTCGATCGCCGGATGGCCTTTACCACTCCCGGTCCAATGGTGATGTTGGGCACGAAGTGTCCATCCATCACATCGACGTGAATCCAGTCCGCGCCGGCCTTGTCGATGGCGCGGACTTCTTCATCCAGGCGGGCAAAGTCAGCCGACAGAATTGACGGCGCGATAATAATCGATGGCGTGCCGCGACGGCGGCTGACACGCCCGCCCGCAATCTTCGTTGCCGACTCCGACTTCATCGCGCCAGCGTTCCCGATCGGCGCGGTGCATTCTCCTCGCCGGCGGCCGCCTGGTCGACGAACCAAACCAGCTCGCCGACAGGGTGGACGCGTGCTGCCGGTAGCTCGCTGTTGCCCTGGCGTATGGCGCTGAAAATTGCCGCCTTCTCTTTGCCGGCCACGAGAAATGCGACCCGCCGGCTGCTGTCGATCGGCGGGTAGGTCAGCGTGATGCGGACTTCGGGCCGGCCATGCGAGACGGCCGCGACCCAGCGCTTGCGCTCGCTCAATACCGGTTCTCCGGGCAGCAGCGATGCAGTGTGGCCGTCCGGACCAAGCCCAAGCAGTGTGATATCGAAAAGCGGGCGCTGCGGGTCCAGCGCCTCCGCGCCATAAGCTTCCTGCAAAGTTCGCTCATAACGCCGCGCCGCGTCGTCCGGATCGCCGTCGGTCGGAATCGGAAAAACATTTTCCGGTGGCACCGGCGCCTTGGAAAGCATGGCCTCACGAGTCATCCGATAGTTGCTATCCGGGTGATCGTAGGGGACGAAGCGCTCATCGCCCCAGTACCAGAGGACGCGCGGCCAGGGGAAACGCGCCTTAAACTCGTCGGAGGCGAGGAGGGCGTAAAGCGCCTTGGGTGTGGATCCGCCCGAAAGCGAGACACGAAACGGCCCTTGTGCCGCGAGCGCCGCTTGGGTCATCCACTCCGCCACGTCGCGCGCCAGCGCCGGCGGATCCTTCAATATTTGAATGCGTCCGATCGTCGGGGCCATTTGCTCTATTTCGCCGCGGCAAGGATGAAGGCCTCCATCGCCTTGGCAAAACCCTCGTCGTTGTAGGAGGCGGTGACGGCGGCGGCTTGCGCCTTGACCTCGTCCGAAGCGTTGCCCATGGCGATGCTGAAGCCCGAACGCTTGAACATCAGCACATCGTTCATCTGGTCGCCGATGGTGGCGATTTCGTTCGCGGGCACACCGAGATTTTTCGACAGATATTCCACCACGGCGCCCTTATTGGCATCCCTGTTGGTGACGTCGAGGTAGTAAGGTTGCGACCGCGTGGCGGTAGCGCGTTGGCCAAACGCGGCCTGAGCGTCGTGCTCGCAGCTTTTTACTTTGTCGAGATCGTCGCTTATGCCGACAATCTTGGCGACGCTTTGCAAATGTTCGCGAACGTCGGACACGATTTTGGGCTCGAATTTGACGGTCCAGGCTTCGCGGGCGACGTGCGGCGCGTCCTTCTTGGTGATCAGCCAATCGTTGCCGCTATAGACCCAGGTATCGAGCCCGCGCGCCCGCATCATATCGATGGCCTGCCCGGCAATGTCGGCTGGCACGGTCTTTTCTTCCAGAATGGTCAGATCGCGTTTGACAAAGAGCCCGCCGTTGAAGCCGGCAATCGGCGTGTCGATGTCGAGCGGATCAAACAGCATCGCCATCCCGAGCGGCGGCCGCCCGCTGGTAATGGCGAAACGGATGCCCGCGTTGTGCAATGCGTTGACGGCGTTGCGCGCCCGCTCGGTCAAGATCTTGTCTTCGGTGACAAGTGTGCCATCCACATCCGCCAGGACCAGTCCGATCTTGCGCTTGCTCGCCATCTCTATCGGCCTGCGTGATTGAGCGGACGCCACGCTCGGCCGTCGCGCGCCAGCAATTCGTCGGCCGCGGCCGGGCCATCGCTACCGGCGGCATAATTCGGAAAGTCGCGGGGCGGATTGCCTGCCCAGTTGTCGAGAATCGGCTGGACGACTTTCCAGCCGGCTTCGACGGTATCGGCGCGCTGAAACAGCGTCGGGTCGCCGATCATGCAATCGTAAATGAGCGTCTCGTATCCGGTGTTGGGAGCGACCTTGAAATAGGTCTTGTAAGCGAAATCCATGCTGACGTTATTCAAGGTCACGGTAGGTCCCGGACGCTTTGCGGCAAACTCGAGCGCGATACCTTCGTCCGGCTGGATGCGAAGGATCATCCAGTTGGGATGCAGTCGCTCGACATCTGTTCCACGGAACAGGGTGTAGGGCGCCTGGTGGAAGCGAATCGCAATTTCGGTTGATCGACGGCGCAACCGCTTTCCGGTCCGCAGGTAAAACGGCACGCCCGCCCAACGCCAATTGTCGATGTTCAGTTTTAAAGCGACGTAAGTCTCGGTCGGCGAATCCGGCGCAACCAGCTCCTCCTGGCGATACGGAAGCACGGTTTTGCCCATCACAGTGCCGCCGCCGTACTGCCCGCGCACCGCGTCGCGCAGTACTTGCGCCGGACCGATCGGCTTGATGGCCTGGAGGACTTCGGTCTTTTTGCTGCGCACCGCGTCGGCATCGAACGAGATTGGCGGCTCCATCGCGGTCATCGCCAAAAGTTGAAAGACGTGATTGGGCACCATGTCGCGAAGCGCCCCGGTCTTTTCGTAAAAATTGCCGCGGTGCTCGACACCGAGCGTTTCGGCGACGGTGATCTGAACATGATCGATCTGATGGCGGTTCCACAGCGGCTCGAACAAGCCGTTGGCGAATCGGAGCGCCATGATGTTCTGTACGGTCTCTTTGCCGAGAAAATGATCGATCCGGTAGATCTGATGCTCTTGCAGTGTTTTCAGAATATCCGCATTCAGCGCCTTGGCTGAAGGCAGGTCGTGCCCGAACGGCTTTTCCACCACGACCCGGCGCCACTTTACCCCTTCTTCAGTTACAAGACCCGCAGCGCCGAGATGCGCGATCGCGGGCGCGAAGAAACGATCGGCGACGGCAAGATAGAACAAATAATTGCCGCCGGTCGCCGCGGTTTTATCCAATCCGGCAAGATGGTCGCGGAGCTTAAGGTAAGCGCCCGGATCGTTCAGATCGCCCTGCACATAGCTCATGCGGTCGCTGAGCCATTGCCATGTTTTTTGGTCTATGGCGTCGACATGAAACTCACCGCCTTGCCCGACGAAATCCGCCATCGCGGCGGCAAGGTTTTCGCGCCATTGCTCGATGCTGCGCGCGTTGTGATCGACGCCGACGAGCTGGAAATGATCGGAGAGCTGTCCAGCTTGCGCCAGATTGTAAAGCGCAGGGACCACTAATCGCTTGGTCAGATCGCCTGCTGCGCCGAAGATCACCATGGCGCAGGGTGGCGCCGGCGGCGCGCTTTCGGACTGCTGCACGGGCCCGGTTTCCGGCGTCGCGTCGGCTCTGGCGACCTTGGGTTTCGTATCCAACATGCTCCGGTCCTTCGTCTCGGTCTCGCTCCGCAGCGTGACCGCACTAACTGCGGCCAAGCAACTCCATTGCGACGGAAACGACACGGTCCGGCTCGAAACCGAATTTTTGCTGCAACGCTTTGAGCGGCGCTGAGGCGCCGAAAGTATGCATCCCGATGATGCGGCCGGCGGGCCCGATGTAGCGGTCCCAGCCGAGAGTCGATCCCTGCTCGACCGCCAGCCGCGCTTTCACGGCTGGCGGCAATACCTCGTCACGATAGGATTGGGGCTGATGCTCGAAAATGTCCCATGACGGCATCGAGACTACACGCGACCGGATGCCTTTGGCCGTCAGCGTTTCGTGAGCCTCTATGACCAGGACGACCTCACTTCCCGAAGCGATGAGAATGATTTCGGGCGAACCGCCTGGCGCATCCGCCATGATGTAGGCGCCGCGCGACACGCCTGCGGCGGACGCATATTTGCTGCGATCGAACGTCGGTAGCGGCTGGCGTGACAGTGCAAGCAACGCCGGCTCGTGGCGGAGTTGGAGGATGTACCGGTAAGCCTCGACGACCTCGTTCGCGTCCGCCGGGCGAACGACCGTTAGGCCTGGAATGGCGCGCAGCGCGATGAGCTGCTCGACCGGCTGGTGCGTCGGTCCATCTTCGCCGTCGCCCATGGCGTCATGCGTGCAGACCAAAATGGTCGGCAGCTCCATGATTGCCGAGAGCCGGATGGCCGGCCGCGCATAATCGGTAAACACCAGGAATGTCGAGCCATAGGCGCGCAGCTTCGAGAGCGATAGTCCGTTGACGATCGCCATCATGGCGTGCTCGCGGATGCCGAAATGCAGATTGCGGCCGCCAGGGCTTCCGGGCTCGAAATCCCCGGCGCCGGGGAACGTGAGCGCCGTACGATTTGACGACGCAAGATCGGCGGATCCGCCCATAAACCATGGGATGTTCTGGGCGAGCACGTTGAGCACTTTGCTCGACGCATCGCGCCCGGCAATGCCTTTTGCGTCCGCCGGGAAGCTCGGCAGGTTGCGATCCCACCCAGCGGGTAATTCCCGCCGTTGCATCAGGTCGATTTCGGTTGCGAGGTCCGGGAAGCTTTGCCGGTATTTGGCGAACATGGCTTCCCATTCGCGCCGTGCCTTGCCACCGCGCTGGCCGATACCGTCGGCGAAATGCTGCTTGACGCCGTCGGGTACAAGAAACTTGGCGTCTTCCGGCCAGTGATAGGCGCGCTTGACGAGCTTTACTTCCTCTTCGCCCAAAGGCTCGCCGTGTGCGGCAGAGGTGTCGACCTTGTGCGGCGAACCGTAACCAATGTGGCTATTGAGAATGATTAAAGTCGGCTGGTCCTTGGTTTTGCGAAACGTCGCCAGCGCATCGCCAATGGCCTCAAGATCGTTGGCATCGGTGACGTGCAACACATTCCACTGATAGGCCGCAAAGCGCGCGGCGACGTCCTCGGTAAAGGTGATCTTGGTCTTGCCGTCGATGGTGATGTGATTGTTGTCGTAGATCCAGCACAGATCGTCGAGACCGAGGTGGCCAGCGAGCGACGCCGCTTCCGATCCCACGCCTTCCATCAAATCGCCGTCGCCGCAAACCGTGTAGATGTTGTAGTCGAACAGATCGACGCCGGGCTTGTTGTAGCGGCTGGCCAGCCACTTGCGTGCGATGGCCATGCCGACGCTCATGGAGATGCCCTGGCCCAGCGGGCCGGTCGTCGCTTCCACGCCCGACGTCAAATGATATTCCGGATGCCCCGGTGCTTTACTGCCTAGCTGGCGAAAATGCTTGATGTCGTCGAGCGTGACCGCCGGAGCGCCAAGCTGCTCGTATTGCGCGTTCACTGCGCGCGTGCCGGTCAGAAACAACAACGACCATAGCAACATGGAAGCGTGGCCGTTCGACAGGACGAAGCGATCGCGGTTCGGCCAGATCGGGTCCTGCGGATCGAAGCGCAGCACGTCATTCCAGATCACGTAGACGAGCGGCGCCAGCGCCATCGGTGTGCCGGGATGCCCGGAATTCGCCTGCTGGACCGCGTCGATCGACAGCGTGCGAATAGTGTTGATCGCGAGCTCGTCGAGTTCGGGGCCGGTCAAGCTTTTGGGTCTTGCCTGTTGCACGGGGCCTAACTCCTGTTAGCCGGCACGCTCAGCGTCCGGCTTTTCGATATGCCCCCCGAACTGGTAACGCATGGCGGAAAGCACCTTGTCGGCGAAATCCGCATCACCGCGCGAGCTGAATCGCTCGTAAAGCGCCGATGAAAGCACAAAGGCCGGAACGCCTTCGTCGATCGCCGCCTTGATAGTCCAGCGACCCTCGCCGGAATCGGATACACGCCCGGCAAAATTTGCCAGCTTCGGATCCTGAAGTAGTGACGCGGCGGTCAGATCGAGAAGCCACGACGCAATGACGCTGCCGCGCCGCCAGACTTCGGTGACGTCGGCCAGATTGAAATCGTATTGGTAATGCTCGGGGTCGCGCAGCGGCGTGGTTTCCGCATCGATCGTTGCGGTTTTCTTTCCGACATTGGCGGCGTTGAGGATGTTGAGCCCTTCCGCGTACGCGGCCATCACGCCGTATTCGATGCCGTTATGCACCATTTTGACGAAATGCCCGGCGCCATTGGGCCCGCAATGGAGATAGCCCTGCTCGGCGCTGCCGCCCGCTTTTTCGCGGCCGGGCGTGCGCGCGATATCGCCGCGTCCCGGCGCTAACGTGACGAAGATCGGATCGAGACGCTTCACGACATCGGATTCGCCGCCGATCATCATGCAATAGCCGCGTTCCAGCCCCCAAACGCCGCCGCTGGTGCCGACGTCGACGAAATGAAGGTTTCTCGACTTGAGCTCCTTGGCTCGCCGAATATCGTCGATGTAATAAGAGTTGCCGCCGTCGATCAGAATGTCGCCGGCTTCAAGATGCGGCAACAGGTCGGCGATGACATTGTCCACCGCCCCCGTCGGCACCATCATCCAGATGGCGCGTGGCTTCGCGAGTTTCTTGACGAAGTCCGCGGTCGATGCGGTGCCGACGGCTTTTTCCTTCACAAGCTCGGCTACGGCATTCGCCGATCCATCATAGACGACACATTGATGACCGGCCTTCAAAAGGCGCCGCACCATGTTTCCGCCCATCCGGCCAAGGCCGATCATTCCGAGCTGCATCAGTTGGCATCCCTTAGCTTGCGGTATCGGCGGATCAGGGTGTTGGTGGAGCTGTCGTGTTCGAGCTTCGGCTCCGTCTTGCTTTCGAGTTCAGGGATGATCCGCTGCGCGAGCGCTTTGCCAAGCTCGACGCCCCATTGGTCGAAGGAGTCGATCTGCCAGATCGTTCCTTGCGTGAAGACAATGTGCTCGTAGAGCGCAACCAATTTGCCCAAATTGGCCGGTGTCAAAACATCGAGCAGCAAAGTGTTCGACGGGCGATTACCCTCGAACAAGCGATGTGGAACGAGCCAGTCGGGCGTGCCTTCGGCTTTGACTTGATCTGCGGTCTTGCCAAACGCCAGTGCTTCGGTTTGTGCAAATGCATTCGCGATCAGCATGTCGTGATGCTGACCCAATGGATTGAGCGTGCGCGCGAACGCGATGAAATCGCACGGGATCAGGCGGGTGCCCTGGTGGATCAGTTGATAGAACGAATGCTGACCGTTAGTCCCGGGCTCGCCCCAATAGATCGGTCCAGTATCGTAATCGACGCGCACGCCATTGATCGTGACGTGCTTGCCGTTGCTCTCCATGGTGAGCTGCTGCAGGTAAGCCGGAAAACGCTTGAGATATTGCTCGTACGGCAGCACGGCGACCGTCTGGGCGCCGAAGAAGTCCGTGTACCACACGCCGAGTAGCCCCATCAGGACGGGCAAGTTCTGTTCGAACGGGGCGTGGCGAAAATGCTCGTCCATTTCGTGGAAGCCGCCGAGCATGGCATGGAAATTTTCAGGTCCGATCGCCAGCATGGTCGAGAGGCCGATGGCGGAGTCCATCGAATAGCGCCCGCCGACCCAATCCCAGAAGCCAAACATGTTGGCGGTGTCGATGCCGAATTTCGCGACTTCCTTGGCGTTGGTCGATACCGCGACAAAATGCCTGGCGATGGCGCCGTGCTCGCCCTTCATGCCATCCAGCAGCCACTCGCGCGCGGTGCGCGCGTTAGTCATGGTCTCGACCGTGGTGAAGGTCTTGGAGGAGATGATAAACAGCGTTTCCGCTGGATCGAGCCCGCGCACGGCTTCGGCGAAATCCGTGCCGTCGACGTTGGAAACGAACCGAAAACTCGTGGCGCGGTCGCTGTAGTGCTTCAGCGCTTCATAGGCCATGACCGGGCCGAGATCGGAGCCGCCGATGCCGACGTTGATGACGTTGCGGATGCGTTTCCCAGTCTGGCCTCTCCAGCTTCCGGTGCGCACGCGATTGGAAAAATCGGCCATTCTGTCGAGAACGGCGTGCACGTCGGGGACTACGTTGCGGCCCTCGTGGAGGATAGTGCTGCCGCGGGGTGCGCGTAGCGCGACATGGAGGACCGCGCGGTCCTCGGAGACATTGATCTTATCGCCGCGGAACATGGCCTCGATTTGCTCGCGCAGTGCCAACTCGCCGGCGAGCCGTGACAGCAGTAACAGCGTCTCGTCGGTGATCCGGTTTTTGGAATAGTCGAGGTAGAGGCCCGCCGCTTCGATCGCCAGTCTCTCGCCGCGCTTGGGATCGTCGGCAAACAATTGCCGCAGGTGAATATTTTTTAGCGCCTGATAGTGCTTTTCCAGCAATCCCCACGCTGGCCGTTTTCGCAACGGCAGCACGGTCGCCGACGGGATACCGGCTGCCTCGGGCGCAGGCTGCCGTTGGCCGGACGTGGTGGCCATTTCGATCAGCTCGCTTTGCGCATGGCCGCGCTCTTCGATTTGATGACCGCCATCAGGTCATTCCATGACTTTTCGAACGATGCGGCGCCTTCGTCCTGAAGCTTTTTCGCCAGCGCATCGGTGTCGACGCCGGCTTTGGTGAAGGCGGCCAGTACCTTCGCGCTGTCGCCTCCATCCGCCGCCATTGCCGCGCCGATTTCGCCGTGGTCGGCGAAAGCCTTGAGCGTGCCTTCGGGCATGGTGTTGATGGTGAAGGGAGCGGCTAGCGCCTTCACATAGAGTATGTCGGAGGCTTTGGGATCTTTGGTGCCGGTGCTGGCCCATAGAAGACGTTGCATCCGGGCGCCGGCGTTGGCGGCACGTTGAAAGCGCGGCGAGGCCAGAAGCTTTATGTATGCCTGATAAGTCTGCTGCGCGACTGCGATGCCGAGTCGATTGGCGATCTCGGCCGGCACCTTCCCGGCGGTCGCGACGTCCCAGCGGCTGATAAAGAGCGAAGCTACCGAAGCAACCGCAGGGTTGAGCCCGGCTTCGATGCGGCGCTCGATGCCGCGTAGGTAGGCTTCGGCTGCGGCGATATATTGCGCTTGCGAAAATAGCAGCGTGACATTGACCGGAACGCCGGCGAACGTCGCCGCCTCGATCGCAGGCAAGCCTTCTTTCGTGCCGGGGATCTTGATGAAAAGGTTCGGCTTGCCGGCGCGCTGGTGGAGATCACGCGCGGCGACAATCGACCGTTCGGTGTCGAATGCCAGCGTTGGAGCAAGTTCGAGTGATACCCAGCCGTCGACGCCGTCGGTGCGCTTGAATACTGGCAGGAATAGATCCGCCGCCCGCTTCAAATCCGCCAACGCGAGATCGAAAAACAAATCCTCGTGGGATTTCGCGCCCGAGGCGCCATTCGCGATATCGCTGTCGTAATCGGCACTTTTGCTGAGTGCTTGGTCGAAGATTGTCGGATTCGAAGTAAGACCCGTGACGGCGAATTCGTCGATGTAGCGTTGCAGCGTCCCGCTGTTGAGCAAGCCGCGGGTGATATTATCGAGCCAAAGGCTCTGGCCAAGGTCATGGAGTGCTTTTGTAGGGTTCATTGTGCTGCCTCTAGCTTGGACGAGACTACCGGCGCGGAATGAAACCGCCGGAGGTCGAACGTGAGAAGATCGCCGATATGCTCAATGGTGACATCGGCCGGTGAAAAAGCGGCCAGCGTTTGCGCATCGTGCGCATAGCTGCCCTGTCGCACGAATACGGTAGTCACGCGATCTTCCCAGGAGCGCTTGATCGCGTGCAAGATGCGAAGCTTGTCGTCGACGACAACGTAATGCCGAGCTGGAAAGCGGCGCTCTACGTCGTCGAGGGCCTCCTCTTTGTGAATATAGATAAGAACGCGGCCATCGACTGCCTCAGCCAGACCAGCCCGCTCGACCTTGCGTGGCTGAAAAACGACGTCGCCATCCGAAAGAATAACAGTCTGGCCGAACTTCCCAAGCTGCTTCAGGGCGGCCATCACCGATGGAAACAGCCGATCGGCAAATGGATAGTCGATCAGAAACGACGACATCGCCAATAGCTCGACTTCCTCGGGATGCTCGGCGCGAAAGCGCTGCAACGCTCCGAGATAGTCGCGGTAGCCGAGCTCCGCGAACAGATCCTCGAGGATTCTCCAGTAGCGATCGCGCGCGTCGCTTCCGTAGGCCTCCCGAAGGTGGTCTTTCAAATCCTGCTGGATGGCGTCGTTGTCGAGCAGGGTGTTGTCGACATCAAGCAAAAAGACAACCGGGTAAGACGGTGTCATTCGAAACTCCGGCTACCTTCGATCTTGGCTGCTGCGGACAGCTCTGCCCCTTAATATAACGGCGAGACCGGCCAAAAGGTTCTAGTGAATAAGGAAATTCCCATCGATTTCATTCGGCTCGGTTAGCGAATTAGCGAGGACAAAAGGCCGAGGCCGGAGGTCGCATCTGCGTAAGCCCGCCGGGTTACGGTAATGCGTCGGAGGCGTAGATAGTCAGATCGTGAGCAGGATCAATCGGGTCGTTCCACGGCTGTTGGGAAATCATCCGAAAGGCGTCGTCGTAACCGGCGCGCCATCGTTTCTGGACGGTGGCCCGGGAAAAATCGAAATCCCGGGCATTGCTCTCGTCTCCGAGCGGCTTAGCGTTGATTTCCACGAGGTGCATGGTGGTCGTGCAGCCCCACCCGCGGAGCTCTTTAACCCTTGGAGATTTTCTCTGCTCCTCGGGCAACATGTCTACCAGCTCGCGAATGATACGGCGCATGCGATGCAGTTCACTCTGCCGCTTGATGTGGCCTCTCGATCGGCTGCCGAACAAGATGTCCTTTACTCGCATGAAAGCATGAGACAGTGACGCGGGCTGCGGGCCGCGCGTCGGCCATATCTGAACGGTGAAAACGACGGAGCTCTGCCGAGGGTTTTCATCAAAGACGACCTCGACCGGTGAATTCGAATAAACTCCACCATCCCAAAAATACTCACCGTCGACCGCTACTGCGGGGAAACATGGCGGAACGGCGCTCGAGCCAAGAATGTGCTCGAGAGCAATCTTCTCTTGTTTGCTGTCGAAATAACGCATCTCTCCGGTTTCGACTGTCGCGAGACCGACCGTAAACCTTGGATTGCCGGAATTGATGAGATCAAAATTGATAAGGGTCGGCAGCGATTTTTTCGAGCGGCTCGACAAGATACATTGCGGCCTGTTCGATACCCACGCGTGTATCGACGCCCCATAAAAGTGCCGGGTTCGGATAAAAGAAACTCGGTACGCCCCTCAGAAGCGGCGAAATCTGATTCCACGGCGCCGGCACATGAGGATCAAGGCCTTCCCAAAATTGCTTCAGCTTCTCGACCCGGTCGGACGCTTTGTTGCCGGCGATGATCGCGCCGTTGATGGCGCCGATTGAGGTCCCAATAACCCAATCCGGCTCGATGCCTGCCTCATGCAGTGCTTGGTACGCGCCGGCTTCATAAGCGCCCGGCGCGCCGCCGCCCTGCATCACCAGCACGACGCGGCCGGGTAGAGCAGGGCGTCCTTTCACCTTCACATTCGCCAGCTTTGAGTCGGCATTCTAACTCACGATTCACCTTTACCGTCGCGAACCACGACACTTATGTGACCAAAAGTTCTATCGTATATTTCTCGGGCGTCGATGATCGATCCAAAATCAGCTATATTGACGAAAAAACGAGGTAGCCGGCTGCCCGGCCAAAAAGGATGCGCTTTGCCGCACGCCGCTTGATGTTGTCTTTTTCGCTTAACTCTTTCAATATGCCGCTGGGGCGTTGAACGCGGAGCTTGCTGGAGCAATCGTCTCGGAAGACGCGCCGCCTCGTCATTACATTACGGTCCTGTCTGAATTCTCGTCGGCGACGTGTCCGAAGGTTTTTGACGCACTCGTCACGTTTGCGCGAAAGGACCATTGCCATGGACGAACTGATCCGCTCGGGCCTCCGCAGGCGCGACTTGCTCGCTGGTACAGCGGTCCTACTTCTGAGCGTTACTTCGGGTCGGGCTTCCACGATTTTCGGTCAGATGCCGTGGGCGCCGAACGCCGGCGATCCACCGGTGCGCGTGAAGCCGGGGCCTTGGCTGTTCTTCTCAGGCGCCGAAGGTCGGGCGATGGAAGCGATCGCTGATCGCGTCATCCCACCGGATCCGGATACATCCGGCGGTAAGGATTCGGGCTGCGCCGTTTTCATCGACCGTCAGCTTGCCGGACCTTACGGAGAGCAGGACGGTCTTTACGTTCGGCCGCCTTTCCAGACCGGTATGAAGAATCAGGGAGACCAGTCCGAAGGCGGTCCGAGACACAAGTATCGCTCCGGCCTCGCCGCACTCGATAAAGCCTGCAAGGCCAATTATGCGGGCAAGGAGTTCGCCGAACTGTCCGACGGCGACAAGGACAAAGTGCTGGGCCAGCTTGAAAGCGGCGAACTGAAACTCGACGGAGTCGACGGAAAAGCGTTCTTCGCCGACGTCGTCAAAGACGTGCAGATGGGCTTTTTCGCCGACCCGATCTACGGCGGCAATCGCGACATGGCCGCGTGGAAAATGATCGGCTATCCGGGGACGAGGTATAATTACCTCGACTGGGTCAATCGCCATAACGAGCGCTTTCCGCTGCCGCCTGTCAGTATGACCGGTCGTGCGGAGTGGACGCCGAAAGCGCGGTGAGATGACTATGGCTCGCAGACTGCCAAAAAAGGACGTCGTCATTATCGGGCTGGGTTGGACCGGGTCGATCATGGCTCATGAGCTGACCGACGAGGGCCTCGACGTCATCGCCATTGAGCGGGGTCCGTGGCGGGACTCGCCGACGGATTTTCCGACCAACTACATGCAGGACGAGCTGCGCTACCGGATCCGGCATGAACTGTTTCTACGGCCGGATCAGCTCACTTTCACGTTCCGCAACAAGCTGGATCAAACGGCGCTGCCGATCCGTTCTTGGGGCGCGTTCATGCCGCCAAACGGCGTCGGCGGCGGAGGCGTGCACTGGAACGCGGAAACGTGGCGTTTTCTGCCGTCTGATTTCGTGCTCAGAACACATCTCACTGAACGTTACGGCGCGTCGTTCCTCCCGGACGATATGACGATCCAGGACTATGGCGTGACCTACGAGGATCTCGAGCCGCACTACGACCAGTTTGAATACCTGTGCGGCACTTCGGGCACCGCGGGAAATCTGAAAGGTCAAATACAGGACGGCGGCAATCCCTTCGAGGGACCGCGCTCGCGGCCATATCCGACACCTGCCCAGACGCAGCCCTTTGGCGCGACGTTGTTTGCCAAAGCGGCGCGCGAGCTCGGCTATAAGCCGTTCCCGCAGCCGTCGGGGAACCTGTCGAAACCCTACGTCAATCCGCTCGGACTGCGGATGGGCCAGTGCACCTACTGTGGCTTTTGCGAATGGTTCGGCTGCGGGAATTATTCGAAGGCCAGTCCGCAAACAACGATCCTTCCGGTCCTGATCCGCAAGTCGAATTTCTCACTGCGCGACAATTCCGAGGTCATCAAGATCAACACCGACGCCTCTGGCAAGATGGCAACAGGCGTGACCTTCGTCGATACCAGCTTGCAGGAGTGGGAGCAGCCGGCCGATCTGGTCATCTTGTCGGCCTACTCAATGTTTAACGCCCAGCTCCTGCTGCATTCGAAGATCAGCCAGCCCTACGATCCTGTGGCCAATACTGGTGTCGTTGGCCGCAACTTCACGCACCAAACCATTTCCAGCGTGAACGGCTTTTTCGACAACAAAAAATTCAATTTCAACCCGTTCATCGCCTCCGGCTCGATCGGAATGTGTATCGACGAGTTCAATGGCGATAACTTCGATCATGGCCCGCACGGCTTTGTCGGCGGCGCTTATATGGGCCAAGTGCAGACCGGCGGCCGGCCGATCGAGACCACGCTGGTGCCTCCCGGTACGCCGAAATGGGGCGCACAGTGGAAGAAGGCGGCCCGCGATAATTATCTGTCTACCGTGAAGCCCGGCACTGGGGTGCACGGCAGCTTCTATTCCTATCGTGATGTTTATTTGGATCTCGATCCTACCTACACCGATCGCTTCAACCGCCCGCTGATGCGAATGACCATCGATTTCCACGACAACGAGATCAAACAAAACCGGTTCATGACCGACAAGTTTGCCGAGATCGTCAAGGCGATGGGCGCGAACGTGGTGGATAAACAGTATCGCACGGCGCCGTACGACATCACGACCTACCAGACCACGCATCTCAATGGCGGCGCCATCATGGGTGCCGATCCGAAAACCAGTGTCGTCAACCGGTATTTGCAGAATTGGGACGTGTCGAATTTATTCGTGCTTGGCGCGAGCGCGTTCCCGCAGAACGCCGGATATAATCCGACCGGCACGGTAGGAGCGCTCGCGTTCTGGGCGGCCGAGGCGATCCGCAGCCAATATCTCAAACACCCGGGACCATTGGTCGATGCGTAGCGCGGGCGCAAATACCTTCTTTGCTTCGCCCGTTCGCGTGCGGCGCAGCTCTCCTTTTGACGTCTGCGCTGGCGTTCGCCGGCGAATCCGATCCGCAGGATTTCACCCAGATCAAAAAGGGCCAGTATCTTGCGATCCTTGCGGATTGCGGCAGCTGCCACACCGTTCCGGGCCACCGGCGATTTGCCGGCGGCCTGCCGATCGAAACGCCGTTCGGTAACATCGTCGCGCCCAACATCACGCCAGACCGCGAAACCGGAATTGGCGCCTGGACGGACGACGAATTCGACGCGGCCGTGCGAAAGGGTGTCCGCCGCGACGGCTCGTTGCTCTATCCGGCAATGCCGTACAACGCCTACACCAAAATGACGCGCGAAGAAGTTTTGGCGATCCGCGCCTACCTGAACACGGTCGAGCCGGCGCAACACGCGGTCGTCGCCAACACCTTGCCGTTTCCATTCAACATTCGCTTCGCCATGCACGTCTGGGACGCGCTCTATTTTACCCAAGGTGAATATAAGGCGGATCCGGGAAAGTCCGCCGAATGGAACCGCGGCGCCTATCTTGTGACCGGGCCCGCGCATTGCGGAGCCTGTCACACCCCGAAAACACTATTGGGCGGCGATAAAACGAGCCGCTATCTGCAAGGCTCCAAAATTCAGGGCTGGTTCGCCCCCGACATTACCGGCGACAAAGCGCGCGGTATCGGTAATTGGTCCGTCGAGGAGATCGCCGCTTATCTGAAAACCGGCCACACTCAAAATTCGGCTGCCACCGGGCCGATGGCGGAAGCGGTGTCGCTCTCGACGTCGCATTGGAAGGATAGCGACCTCAGCGCTATTGCAGTCTATTTGAAATCCGTTCCTGGCCGAGAAGACTCCGCAAAGCCGCTGCCGGCGGATGATCTGGCGATGATAGCGGGCGCGGCGATCTATCGTGACGAATGTTCGGCGTGTCACATGCTGGATGGCCGCGGCACCCCGCAACTGTTTCCGTCGCTCGCCGAATCCTCAAATCTGCGTTCCGACGATCCGACAAGTTTGATCCGTGTCGTCCTTCGCGGGGCACGCAGCGTCGCGACGGCCACCGAACCCACCTCTCCGGGCATGCCGTCCTACCACTGGCAGCTTGACGACGCTCAAGTGGCGGCAGTGCTCACTTACGTCCGCAATGCGTGGGGTTCGGCGGCTCCGGCCGTTTCCGCCGAAGAAGTGACGCGGGAGCGCTCGCGATTGGCGTCCCGCCCGGACTAAGCCCATAGCGTATAGGGAAAAACGCCAAAAAACCGCGTCGCGGTAACCTACAATTACCGTTAAAGCGCGTTGGCCTTATTCATTTCCTATTGGGTCGGTATTTAGACTTATGGTGCCGGCATGTTTCATGGAACCGAAAGCTTCCTGAGCTCGCCGGATTGCGCGCGCTATTTCATTTTCGCCGGCTACCTCGCCTTTATGTGGGGCATCGTCGGCGTCGCGAATCTTTTTGACGCGGCGAGCGCCGATTGACGAAAGCGGCACGCGCGGGATGCGTTGCGTTCCTGTACTTCATCCACCCATTCGCTGCACGTACGCCTCTTGGATATTAGCATCGACGTGACGCGCGCTTCGCGCGCCGCACGCGAGCAGTCGCACTGCGATTTGAACAGGCGATGCCGACGCGGTGGACCTCGCCAAATCGCGGTGATATATAGCCTGCGCGGGCGCCGGTGGGCGCCCTTTTCGCCAGTAACGCCGAAGCGTAAATGGCGAGCAAGACGTGGTGGTGCCAAGCGAAAACCTCGTACTCAGCAAGTTTTCGCATCAGGGCGCATAGCTCAGTTGGTAGAGCAGCTGACTCTTAATCAGCGGGTCCAAGGTTCGAGTCCTTGTGCGCCCACCAATCATTACAGGCACTTAGCCTAACCGCGTAGCTCAGGTTTCGCCACACTTTACCGTCACTTTACAGTTTTTGTTCGCTTTTCCTTCCGCTCGAGCTTCCGCATCGCATCTTCTGCAAGGCGCACATCACGACCCAAATAGTGCTTATCGAGGACCGCTTCGACATCCTTGAGGCTGTGTCCGGTGAACGTTGCGATCTGCGGCACAGTTGCACCTGCAAGGGCAAGTCGGACGACAGCCGACCCCCGCAAGTCGTGGAAGTGCAGGTTATCTGCCAGCCCTGCCTTGATGCAGGTCTTACCCCATGATGTGCGGAAGCCGTCCGAGGTCCACGGGCGTCCGTGAGCATTGGTGAGTATTTGAGTGCTAATGCGATTTGCGCCATCGAGAATGGTTTTTAGGCGGTTGCTCACGGGAATCGTAACGTGGCGACCAGTCTTTGATTGGCGCAGCCGGATGTATTTTCCGTCGTAAGCCGACCATGAAAGTCGCAGTAGATCGCCTTGCCGTTGCCCGCTCCAAAGCGCGAGCAATGCGGCCATCGCGATGTCAGCCGATGCGACGGCCAAGATCCGTGCAATATGGTCTTCAGTCCATATCTTCTCCGCTCGGTCGGCTTCATAAAGTCTGCCACCATTCTGGCAGGGGTTTACTGGAATGCGCCCACGATCATGGGCGACCGAAAGAACACGAGCGAGTGTTGTCCAAGCATAATCGGCCTTGCGTGGTGTGCCGGCCATGCCATCCCGCCACCGCTTAAACTCGCCGCGAACCTCGGGGTCCGAAAGTGCCTCGAGTGGCATGTCGCCAAATTCTTCCTCGATCATCCTAAGGTAGGTGGTATAGGCACGCTTGGTTGCATCGGAGAGTGACATATATTCAGAAGAGGCCCTGAATTCGGCGATCAAAGTGAAAAGCTTTCCCTGTGCAGGCAGCCGACGAGATGCAAGGGCTGCATTGTAAGACTGCATGAACTCCGGAGAGCCGGGTTTGCCAATGAGGCGAGGGCCGCCTCGCCAAGCGTAGTAGTAGATCGCAATCTCGCCGCTTGCGAGACGCCACCGGACCCTATGAATGCCCTTCAGATGCACGCGCACGTCGCGCTCTCCATGTCTCTAATGGTGACTGGGGAAGCCTACTCTCGAGACCCGACGCTCGATCAAGGGCCGCGTCGATAGCCTTCCTGTCCCAGCGGTTGGTGCCGGGTATTGGACCGGGGACAATCTGCCTACGAATCCAATCACTGAACGCAGCCGTACTTTCGCAACCGCAGTAGGCGGCCGCTTCTTCTCGCGTCATTCCACGTCGGTGCGTGACCTCGGTCAACACACCGCTACGATGGTTGAAGGCAGGGCGGCTCATTGCACGTCTGCCTCGCTGGGTAACTCGACGAGTAAATTCGGATAGGATCGAAAATGCGGGGTGAACCAAGGATTACCCATGTGCGCCTCCATTGAGGAGGTGCCTAGGAACTTTGCAGCCCGGTTGCCCTGGGCGCGGTCCCCAAAGGCTCGACCACTCACCATTTGCCCAGTTGTTGTTAAGCCGATCACGCCAATCGGCATCGGTGAATGTTTGGGCGTCGAGCGATGGCTCAGCGATTATCTGATCGCTCGCAATGCCATAGGGTTTTTCTGGAACGTCAAGATAGCTATCCGCATTAAGCCAGGTAGCCGGGAACTTGACGAACTGTGGGTCCTTGCGGTTCACCGCTTCGGCGAAGCGGCGAGTTGCGGCGAGCAGTTCATCAAAGCCGATCAAGCCCCTCACCCGAGCTTTTGCGAACGCTCTCTCCGCAGCTCCGCGGTCTTTCTTTCGGGGATAGAGCGCATACCGATGCCCAAAGCCGTCTTCCGGCCACTCCTTAGGGTTCTTGACTGCCTTGCGAGCGCTAGACCTATTATTCCCTTCTTCAATGTATTCTTCTTCGGGCCCTTTGCCGGCCTCTTGCCGGCCCGTTTGCCGGCCCGCATTGTCGGGTGCACCTTGATAAACGTCGTAATTGCAGATGGTTATGACGGTCTGAAGCCGGTCCGGTTGAAGGTCTATCATGTGTACGGCTTGCAGACGTTTTAGAAACGTTCTGACCCGTTTTTGCGACCATCCCCACGCCTTCGCCAGGTAGCTGTGGGAGTGGGTGAGCTGTCCTTGTTCAAGTTCGATGATCTCAATAGCCCTGCCGTTGGTGACCCTCACGCGACGAGGCTTCCAGGCTGCCTCACTGACCATCCAGAACCACGCGCGGAAGTAGGCACCATCCTGAAGGAGCGGCTCTTCGAGCATGCTGCGCGAAATCATGAGGTAGCCGGCGCCGGTCATCGCCGCTCCTCCAGATCGCGCGCCGCATTGTTCGCGCAATCGAAAAAGATTTTAAGGTTGCATGTCGGGCCATTCCGGTGCTTTGCGATAATCAACTCGAGCTTGTTGCGGACTTCCGCCAAGCGCGCGATGCGCCGATCTTCTGCACCCGGATCGGAAGATGGCCATTGTAGGTAATATTCCTCGCGGTACAGGAACACGGCCAGGTCGGCATCCTGTTCAAGCGATCCGGAGTCGCGAAGGTCGGCCATCGTGGGCCGCTTATCATCCCGGCCTTCCACAGCTCGACTGAGTTGTGCGAGCGCAACGACTGCGACATTCATTTCTTTTGCCAGCGTCTTGAGGCCAGAGGAAATCTCGGTGATCTCCGCCGTCCTATTTCCGCGATAGCGATCGCTTGGCTTAGTGATATGGAGGTGGTCAACGTACACCACGTCCAATGTCTTTCCTTCTCGCTCGAGTGCACGGGCGTGCTTTCGAGCGCGGCTTGCAATCTGTGAGATCGTCAATGACGGCAGCAGTTCGATTTGCAGCGGTAACTTGCGAAGATCGCGAGACGCTTCTACCACTTTCTCTGCTTGGAACTGATCGAGCTCGCCTTGGGCAATCTTCCAGTAGGGGATGGGATCGCCGGAATCGTAAAGCAGGTCCGAGATCGCTCGCTGAGCTAACGAAATTGAGCCCATTTCGAGCGAAAAAATCAGACAGTTGTACCCACCCGCTGCCGTTTTAAGAGCGGACGATCCCATGAGGGCGCTCTTGCCCATGCCTGGGCGCCCGGCCAACAGAAAAAGGTCTTCGCGTTGCAGGCCATCCGTTGCATTATCGAGTGTCCTAAGACCTGTAGTGATGCCGCCGATCGCACCATCGCGGGCCATCGTCTCGCACATCCTGTTAGCGGCCTTTCCAGCGGCCTCTCCAATTGAGATGCGAGGGACGTGCGTTTCAGATCTGCTTGCCACGATTAAAATCGATACGCTCGATCATTTCCTGGGCAAGCACGTCGGGCGAAAAATCGATGGGGCCATCTGCGGCCACGGCTATCATCTCCTCGCCAACCTCCATCAAAGTGCGTCTATGCGCCAAATCGCGTACGACCTTCGCAAAGTCAGGCGCGTTGATGATGGTGGTCGCTTCTGCGCACAGTCGCGCAAGATATTGCTCCAGCGACATGCCGACGATGTCGAGATCGGCTGGTAGGTGACATTTCAGGGTGATCGGTGTGACCAAGTCGCCGGCACGAATAAGCTTGGCAGTCACACCGTAAATTCGCTCATGGATCGGCTCGAAGAAGTGCTCCGGCTCGATCAGCCGCTCGACTATTCCAAACGCTTCGTTGTTTATTAGGATCGCTCCGAGCAAGGATTGCTCGGCCTCGATGTTGTGGGGGGCGACGCAAATCATATAGCCGCCCCTCGGTTTCGGGACGGCCTTATCCTCTCTACGATCCAAGCGGTCAGTGTCGAACGCCGATCGCGCCCTTGCTGCGATCCACCCGCGGCGAGAAGCGCGAGCGTCGCGGCAAGATGACCAAAACAGTCGGCGATGTACTTGTGACGGTCGCGCAACACCAGAAGTTGCCTCCGATCGCCTGTACCGAATCGCAGGGCAATCGAACGCGAAACGGCGAAAGCTAAATAGCTGGGATAGTTTTTATTGTTGGGATAGTTCTTTATCGTTTGTTTTCAAGACGTTAGCATTACGCCGGCTGGGGGTTCTCATGACGGCGACCAGGGTGGGATAGTTATTCCCTAGGACTCTTTGACGTCCGCCCTTGGTGGACCATTTCGTGTTTCCCGTCTGCCACTGCGCAAATTGGAATGCACTCCTCGCAGCGTGCTTACCCACATGAAACTTCGCGCGGACCTCGGCGAGCAGGCGTGTCACCGACTGTCCCTCCGTAGGCTCAGGAAACTTCTGCAACTCCGTAATCATCCAGCGTCTGGCTCTCTCCAAATTGGAAATACTGCCTCCTCGGACGGTAGCTCGTCGAATTGTGGGTGAGCCTTGGCCCAGTTTTTTGAGTGTCGCGCGCCGACACCTGCCAACACATCGCGAAATCGACGTTGCTCACGGAGCAAAGCCGCTGACGCGGTCTTCGCCTCCGGTGACCCGACCGGACACTCGCGCCACGTCCTGGCTGCCTGCCTTACGCGCGTCCGGGCATCGATGGCTGGCTTCACAAGCGATTCCCCCTCTGCCCGACTTGACACCGGAGGCGCCCAACGCAGAGTTATGCCCGCTATCGTGAGCTGCCCATAAGAATCTCCGTTCGGATGGACGGCCAACATCCCTCCCCCACCGGGCCGAACTGCCACGACCTCGAGATCGGTGTCAGCCTCCCATCTCTGCGGGCCAAGTACCGCGCGTAGTTGCGAGCCAGCGCCTTATTCACGGGTTCCGCTCCTCGGGCCTTATCCTGGCCTGTCAGCCAGTCGACCGTTGTTTCTTTGTACCCGAGACGTTGAGCTGCTGGCGTGCGCAACCGGCAATTTATATTTCTCCGGCGCCAACCTAGCCAGCCGTCTCAGGAAGCGCTTAGTGTCTGGAGAAATTGGGCCGCCGTACAAAACCCATGCAGGGTGTTTCGCGCCTCGTGGGCATAGCCCCTAGCATTCGCGTGCCATAGGAGCAAGGCGCATGCGCCGCGGGCCGTCAGCCTTCCTGTCTGTCGTCGGTCTTTAAACTCCTGCACAGTCTCGAGCCGTCGCTGGAATACACTTCGCTTTGCAGAACGAGCTTACCGCCGGGCCGCGAGACCACTGCATGAACGGGGGCGCAGGTTCCAAACGACGCCGCTCGTCGCGAACTGTTTTTGCAATCAAGTCGGGCGTTGAGGGTTCTCGGCCCAAAGGCGTCGCAGCGGCCATTTCACTTGCGATTCCGTCCGAAGCCTCACGGTTTTCGCCTCTTGCTTTCTTTCGGCAACCAACCGTTCCAATGCCGCGGCGCTTGCCTCTGGTATGCGGCCGGCAGCGACCTCTTTTGCAACAATCGGCCTAGCGCGCTCGAGAGCCTTCTCTTCAGTCTCACAATTCAAGCAGCAGCAAAGCCCCCCAGGCCGAGCGTAAAGATAGAGCACGCGCTTAGATCGGATCCCATTCTTCGTGTGACGATGGGGACCAAGCGCGCGCCGAAGCTCGCGGAAATCGTTGATCTGAAAGCACCATCCCTGGATGGCGCTCCAGAACGAGCGGGGGGACTTGCCGCGATTTTGCCGATCCAGATTGTTCATTCCCGTTCGACGGGGGCTTGGCTCGGGAGGACTGTGCTACTCGGGGCATCTTCACGCCTTCGCTGCTGCGCGCGATCGCCTAGGCTGACGCGAACGCCCGCCCACCTACCAAGAACCAAGCCTTTTGGGCACCTAGATCGCCAGAAATCCCAGAGTTCGATCGGCTTCGAGCTCGCTTTGTCCTTCTCAACAAGGCCCTGGCCTGCCGTGCAACTTCTCGAAATCAATGATTGTCGTCAGTTGGATTCCGGTAGGAAAGTGAGGTGAAGGAACGGATTGCCCTTGATGTTTTCCAAGGAATCACACGAATGAATAGGTGACGCGGCATCTCAGCTTAAGCGCGAGCGCGCCGCGACGTTGACCGCCTCTCACTCCAGATGACTCGATCTAAAAACCGTTCGATTCGGAAGGGGGGATAGAGGAAGCTCCCGTGCCAAAAGTCGTCGGCGCTGTGACGTTCCTTCAACGAAAGCACACCGCATTGAATCCCGTGTATCTCAGTTCCCGCTGACGCTTTTCTGTTATTTGGTGTTGTTCATGGCGTCCATAGCTGTGAGCAAGTCTGTGAATTTCAGCGGCGTTTGACCAAGGCCACCGGCCATCGCGGGCGTGACGCCAAGCGTCTTTGCGACCCGACCAGTTGTACCAGAAGAAGTACAGCGCCAGCGAATGACAGTGGTTCTCGAATTTCTTGGAGAACGCATTGGTCAACCGGGTGGAGCGCCGCATTGCCAGCCGCATGGTCAAATTCTGCCGTTCGGCGAATGACGTGTTGACTAGCGCCTGATCAGGATTGCCCTTGATCGGGTTCTTGATCGCGCCGATGCGACGGGGCGGACTATAGCGGCCCGGCTCGGCGGCTCTGACGTGAATATCTTGCTTAGCATCGCGTAGTCGGCGTCAAATCGACCGCCTCTACGGCCGACAAATAAGCCTTGTGGCCATCCGTGGTGAGTTGAACGCGATTAGCTAGCCGAGCCCTTAATCGCCCATGAACGAAATGCCGGTGTGCTGGCTGCGATCCCGACGTGCCAAGAGACGATCAGCTTGGAGTCGGCATCAATGGCAGTCCACGTCCAAACTCACCCGCCTCTCTGGGGCGGCCTTAGCGTTCGCTACTTTTCCCTTGGCGTAGCTGAACGACCAAATTTCATCGCATTGGATGGACTTGCGCGGCGACGTTGCGGACCCGTTCATCGTGAAGGGCCGCACGAACGCGGCCAGCGTCAACCAGTAGCTTTGTGACAGTGTTGATCGATACGCCGCACACGCGGGAGACCGAGCGCATCGCGATCCCTCGATCAGCATGGAGAGGATTTGGGCGCGTTTCTCTAGAGGCAGTTTGCTTAGACGCTCGCACTCAAAAATCAGCTCTTCATATTGTCAAGCATTAAGTGCACATTGGCACATAGTGCCAATGGTGCATCGTCTGACAAATAAATCCAAAGGACTCATATTCTTGTTCGTATGAAGATCGAGTTCACCGACGAGGAGCTCCGCCCTCATACGCACAGACCAAGCTCACAAGCTTGGGTTGCCCAGCGGTGTAATCAAATCGTGCCAAGACAAGCTGTTCTTTATCGAGAATGCCTCACCGACTTTCGCTCCGAAATGGAGAAGCCTTGACTACAAAAAACTAGAAGGCTGAAACTGCGTCAAATCCGACTAAACGACCAATATCGAATGAGGTTCATGATCCACAACACACGACTCCGCCCACAGTGACCGTGACCTTTATTGGCGATCCACATTGAAATTATCGAGAGGCTGACCACAACTTACGAATACGACGTCCCCCTTCCCGGACTCTTCATCAAGAAGAGCTCGACGCTCCTAGCGGTTGGGCTCAGCGGGACCTTGCGGTTTCGTTCTTGGCATTGAAGAGACCGCTCTCAACAAGATCATTGTAGGCAAGACGCGCATTAGCGTCGAAATGGCAAAAGCGCTTGCGGAAGCTTTTGATGTTGATGCCGATCTCTTGCCAATCTTCAAAAGTCTTACGATTTAGCGCGCGCTCGTCCGGCAGACCCCGCCATTAGTCGGCGTGCGAAGCTACAAAACGTTTATCCAGTCCGCGAAATGATTAAGCGAGAGTGGCTAAAGCCCGACAATCTGGAAATTCAGTTGGCGAGGTTTTTTGAAGTTGCGAATGAAAACAACATTCCTTTTGCCGCGGCGGCTAAGAAAACTAATCCCGGGGAGGACGCAACGCCGATTTAATTAGCTTGGCTTTATCGGGTTCGGCAGATTGCTAAATCGACGGCGAGTGAGGAACTTTAGTGCAAAGAACTTGCGTGATGCTCTGCCTCAGCTGAGATCGCTGGCTATTGCCCCCGAGGAGACGCGGAACGTGCCCCGGGTACTAGCGGAATGCGGAGTTCGCTTTGTTATCGTAGAGCCGCTGAAGAGTGCGAAGATTGATGGCGTATGTTGTTGGATCAACGAAAATAGTCCGGTTATCGGAATGTCGCTTCGTTTCGACCGCATTGACAATTTCTGGTTTGTCCTTCGGCATGAAATCGAACATGTTTTGGAGAGGCACGAATAAACAACCCTGTAGTCGATGTAAACTAGAGGGAGAACGCGCGACCGACGGCGTGGCGATTCCAGAACAAGAGCGAGTGGCGAATGCTGCCGCTAGGGATTTTTGCGTTCCGAAAAAGGAAATGGCGTCATTTATCGCGCGGAAAGACCCTTTCTTTTCTGAGAAAGACATCGTCGGCTTCGCGCGGCGAATGAATGTCCATCCCGGAATTGTCGTCGGACAGATACAGGCGCACACGAAGAGATGGGATTTTTTGAGGCCCTATCTCGTTAAGGTACGCCAATTTCTGTTGCCCGGTGCAATGGTGGATGGTTGGGGGCGAGTAGCTACCCTATCACTTTAGAGGCGAGCAAAATGACTTACGCAAAACGAACTCCTACAGCGACTTTGGAAGCGATATGAGGACGAGCATGACCGACTGCCGGCAAGTGCGCGCGAAGTTGTCGAATGGGCAGTAGAAGAGAGTTTGCTCTAACTTGCCGGAGATCGACCCCTACGACGTCCTAGCCGGCCAGATGGCGACGGCGCTTCGCGAGGAGTACGCGACCGATGCGGAAGGGGCGTAAATACAGGGTCAATCATGCGGTCCGCGTCACCAAATCGGGAGTCCAGACCACGTTTTGGGCAATCATGGGCTTTGCTCCGCGCGAGCATATGCAGCGAGCGTCGTCGTTCAACGTCGGAACCAAATAATTGGCGACTGTTTTCAATTAAAGATCGACGTAGACGTCTATAATAACTTGAACGAAGATCAACCGCCGCTGCCACTAATTCTCGATTTTACCGACGATGTCAAAGAGCGTCAGTTTTGGGAAGACGAAGCGGAGGGTGAACCGCCGGGCGGTGGAACGGCGGCGGCGGCCTAACAACTCTTTTTCCATCTAGCAGCCGCGGCAGCATGGGCTATTTGTGACCGCTGCTCCGACGTAAG
>CAWJUQ010000004.1:0-327135 GCA_963846055.1 uncultured Alphaproteobacteria bacterium | reverse complement strand
GGAGCGAACGGCGCGGGCAAAAGCACGCTGTTGCGGACTTTTTCTGGCTTGATTGTCGCGACAACCGGTTCAGCGCGCTTTGATGGACAGGAATTACTCGACAGGGTTCTACAGACTTGCGAGGGCGGGGATTTGTCACGTTCCAGAGGGACGCGGAATCTTTCGCAGACGAATCAGTGCACGATAATCTCGAACTCGGCGCGTTCGGATGGGCGCGGGGCCGGCGCGGTCGGATGGCTGCGGAAGTCGACCGCGTTTACGGCATATTTCCGGTGTTGGCGGAACGGCGGCATCAGCGTGCCGGCACATTGAGCGGAGGTCAGCAGCAGATGGTCGCGATTGGCAGGGCGCTCATGGCTCGCCCGAGGATTGTGCTCCTGGATGAAGTTCTCGTCGCTCGGTCTCGCGCCGCTTGTCGTTAGAGCGATCTTCCAAACTCACCGGCAGCTTCGGGAGGCAGGTCTATCAATCCTCCTCGTCGAACAGAATGCGCGTGCGGCCCTGTCATTGGCCGATCGGGCCTATGTGCTCAGTACCGGCCGAATTGTCACGAGCGGCACCGCAGTTGACCTCGCCGCGGACCGGCAAGTGCAGCAGAGTTACCTTGGCGGAGAGTGAGGTGCTGTTGCACACGAGCGTCGAATATTCGATTGACATGACGAAAGCGCTTCAGCATACTTGGCCCGTGCGAAACGTCTTTGCGGGAACGCTGCCGTGAAGGAATCACCTGCGTAAGTGGCGGGACGCCTCACGTCGCGACTACGACGGCAGGCCTGCGCGCGACGCAATGGAATGCCGACGATCTTCCCGCCGATGTGAGCCTTACTGTTCACGCGTTGACAACGTCGGACGGAGCAAGCGTCACCGGCTACCTGTTTCGTCGAGGCGGTGAGCGCACGGCCGTGTGCGCTATGCATCCCCGCGAAATGGTTGTCGTTAGTTACGTTGTTCCAGAAATCCTCAAAGGCGGTAGCGCGGTTTTCATGTTGGGTCCTCGTACCGTCGGCAACGATTTGCGTCTTGAGCATGAGACCGCGTTGCTCGACCTCGCCGCCGGTCAAATCTTCTTGCGGGACGTTGGACGTTCGAGCGGCGCGTACTTCTTGGGACATCCGGTGGCGGACCGCTTGCGGCGTTCTACTGCCAGCAAGCCGGTCTCCCCGGGGATGGAAGGATCAAAAAGTCTCCCGCCGGAAAGCCGACCGGTCTTGATCAAGCGGAACTCCCGGTCGCGGATGGTGTAATTTTCATTTCCGCGGATCTTGGCCAGGGCCGGCTGATGATGAATGTCATCGACCCCTCCGTCGTCGATGAAACCGATCCCTTGCAGACGGATGAGACGCTGTCGGCCTTTAATTCCGCCAACGGTTTTAAGACTCACCGGAAAGCTCGAGTTACACGCCGGAGTTTCTTTCGACATCCGCGCAGCGCAGCGGGCGCGCGGTTGAGCGTATCGATGCGACAGCGAAGGCGTTGGTCGCCAAAAAAGCCGAGGCGCGGGCGCGGTTGAAGACCGCGCGAAATCGTCCCGACGCCATACTCGCGGCCTATTCCCCGATCTTTCAAGTCTGGCGAACCGACGCCGATCCGCGTTGCTTCGATCTGTCGCTTGAGCCATCGGACCGAGCATATGGATCTCTCTGGGGCGCCAATCCAGTTGCATCTAACTATGGCAGCGTGGGTTTCGGTCGGGTTTGCACGCCGGAAAGCTGGCTCTCCAATTGGTCCGCGCTGTCATCCAATGCCGGGATGGAGGCCTGTGCGCCTTCGATCGGGCAGCCGACGCTCATGATCGAATACACCGGCGACAACAGCGTGTTCCCGAGAGATGCTGATCTAATCTACTCCGCTATCGGGAGCAGCGAAAAGGTTCGCCACCGGGTCCATGGAAACCACCATGGCCGCGCAGTTGATAAAGGCGCGCCAAATGGGCAAACGGAAGCTGGCAAGCACATTCGCGCATGGCTCGAAGAAAAGCGGTTTGTCTAGGCGCCAGCGAGCGGCGTCTTGTAAAAAAAAGCCGCAAGAAGGTCGAAGTTTCGTTCAGAGCCCGAATACGATGCTGCCCGGAGTTTGGGCCGCGTTGCGCAAAAGAGAGGTCAAGATCATGGCAGTGAAAGACACGGTGCACGAAAAGGCCGTTTCGAAAAGCGCATATACCGACAAGCGCGATTATTTCACCAAAGACGTCGATATCAGCAAACTCAAGCGGGCAATTCCGGCGCCCGCCAGCTGCGGCTCGACGGCGTCGATCACACCGCACGGCCAACATGGAAACTGAGAGAGACGGTTGAATTCTACCGCGACGTCCTCGGACTTCCGTTGATCCACACCATCAGCGCGCGAGGGTGGGGGCCTCCGGGACATCCGGATTTCCTTCATTTTTTCTTCGACGCGGGAAAGGGTGCGACAATCGCGTTTTTCTATTACATCGGCACCGATCGCCCGGACCGATACGTGCCGGAAGACCATCACTTTTACATCGCCACTCATACCGCGTGGAGCGTTCAGACGTCCGAGGAGCTCGAGAAATGGAAGACGACGCTCGAATTCACGAGGCGTTGTCGTTTCGCCGTACACCCGTCACGAGGTTCTGGAGTTCGATCTATTTTCGCGATCCGAACGGTTACCCGGTCGAAGTCACCAGGCGGCTTCGCGACATCGAGGTCATTGATGGCGCCGACGCGGCGCTGACTCTCGAAGCTGCGATGCAGCTTGAAGACGAACAGCGGGCGAGCGGCGACCGCCTAAAGGACATCGACACCGTCTGGCGTCGCAAGGCTAAGCTCGTCGAAGAACTGATCTCGGAGAAATGAATGGTAGTTCTCTACGTCCTCGACGTCCCTGAATTTTTGCCGATTGTCGAGACCGCTCGAACGATACCCGGTTGCACTGTCACCCCACCGCAACGAGGCTACTGGAAAGTCACATCGCCGACCGAGATCACCCTCAATCGCAAAGCCATGCAGATGAAGCCGGCCGTTTGGTATGGCTTGTTCACCGGCGGTATGAACGGCGAAATCGCCGAGTTTAGCCGTGACGAAGTTCGTGTCATCGGGACCAACAAGCCTCTTTAGTGAGTACACCTCGCGGAAGCGGTCGCTTCCTTACAGCCTCCATGAGTTGCACGCCAGGTTGAAGGTAGCCAGAGCCGATTTGCATGACACGTCGGAACGGACGAGCACGGTTGCCTCGAAAGATTGAACCTCGCGGCGGAAATCGGTCCAGCCAATTCGCCTAATGACGGGTTATGGAATGCTCGAGGGTAGAGCACGGGTCGTTCATAAATACGAAGTCCGCTTTCCACCCAATAGCGACAGAAACCAGATATCCGTTGATGTCGGCGATGGGCCAATGCTGCCGTTCGCGCATGGTTCAATCCATGGGGTGATGGCTCGCTCTCCGCACTTACGCTTCGTCGCAAGATTCCGCGCGATTACCGAACTCCCAAATCGCTCAAAGATTCCCTGTTCCCAAGTTAGTTTTCCTGTTTGCCTTTGGCAAATCCCTGTTTCCTTGCATAGGGAAACGTTAGGTAAAGTCCGTTTCAACGGCCTGAACGTGCTCTACAGGCTGGTGGCGAAGGTCGGGCTCGTTGAATTTCCCTGTATTTTTCCCTGTTAAAAGGGAATTTGAGACGGAGACGGGTTAGCAAATGACTGCCGGCCCAGCCAACCTGTCGAACGTTTGCGGATTTCGAGAGACGTAGCGTGAGAAAAGCCCGCGACTCCGGCGCTTTCTGCTTCGACCATTAAATCTCAATGTTCCCGAATGCCGGAGGCGGTGAAGAAAAGCGCCCCCTTTCTCCGGCGCTAATTTGAAATATTCCCAAATTTCGGAGACGGGCAGCGGAGAATGGTTCGACATTCGGTTGGTGGCACGGATTTCAGTCTAAGAGCCGGCAGCCCCAGCGAGAGGGCGCCCCCGTTACACGGGAGGTCCGGCCGACGCGTCGCGGCAACGCATGCGCGATCATAACTCGATTAGATATAGAACTTGAAAGGCAATTTCGGCTCTCCCGTCTGTGGAGCGGCGAGCATGATTTCGCCTACTGCGTCCGCAAAACGGATCGTTACCGGCAAACGGTCATTATGTAGGCAAGAGTTAAAGTTGATCTTGGTGAAACCCATCACAGGTCCTGTTCCGAATTTAATTTCGCTGTTTCGGGGCGAAGCGCCGGGTAGATTTACATGAAAATGCCGACGCATTGTTGCTCTCGAGCGACATTTCAAGTCAGTATTGCTGATTGTCGGGCACTGTTGTCAGTGCGATCTCGAAGCGAGTACTCCCCCGTGGAGAGTGGTAAGTATGGCAAGTCCGGGGGGTAGTGTCGTGCATGATGCGCTACTTTCCGCGGATGTTGCGGTCCCCCAAGACGACCGCGCGTACGACGGCATGGGTGCCAGCCCGAAGAGGCTAGAGGACGTTCGCCTCGTGAAGGGCAGCGGAGTGTATGTCGGCGACATCAGCCGGCCCGGAATGCTCTTTGCCGTGATCGTACGCAGTTCCCACGCTCATGCGCGAATTGTTAAGATAAATGCAAGCGCGGCGACGCAGGCAACAGGCTTCGTCCATTGCTTCACGGCCGCCGACGTTGGACCGATGCATCCGATTCCGATCCGCATGGGTCCGGATCCAGCGCTGTCGCGCTATCTTCAAAAGCCGCTCGCCTCGGAAGTTGTTCGCTATGCAGGCGAACCTGTCGCAATCGTGGTCGCCGAAACGCTTCAAGGGGCCGAAGACGCGGCGGAAGCGCTCGATATTGAATATGAGCCGCTCGAAGTCATTGCGGACGCAGAAGCGGCGGATGCCGCCGGGCGGGTACTCTCCCAGTGGAAGGTCGGCTTTGGCGACGTCGAATTGGCTTTCGCGCAAGCCGATTGCGTCGTGCGGGAACGTTTCACGATATCACGCCAGACCGCTATTCCCATCGAGCCGCGGGGTCTTGTTGCGGAGTTCGATAGCGGCCGTCGCTTCCTCACGATGTGGGGCCCGACTAAAGTGCCTCACTTCAACCGTGCGGTGCTGAGCACCATGCTCGGCCTTCCGGAGACGCAAATACACTTCATTGAGCCCGATGTTGGCGGAGGATTTGGCGTACGCGGCGAGTTCTATCCTGAAGATTTTCTCGTACCGTTTGTGGCCGTTGCAACTGGCCGGGCGGTCAAGTGGATCGAGACGCGCCGAGAGCATTTCCTGTCGATCAATCACTCGCGCGGGCAGAATTGGGAAATTGCGATTGCCGCGCGAAAGGATGGAACTCTTCTCGGAATAGACGCCGCGTTATTGCACGATCAGGGAGCATATGTCCGAACGCACGGGATCTTAGTTCCGGCGGTCAGCGCCGCCCATCTGACGGGGCCATACAGAATGACGAGCTATCGGTGCGCCGTCACGTGCGTGTCGACAAATAGGACGCCCATGGCGACCATTCGCGGACCCGGTCTGTTCGAGGGCAACTTTGTTCGCGAGCGCATGGTCGATATGCTGGCCCATGAGCTCGGCATCGATTCTTTGGAGCTGCGCCGACGCAATCTGATTCCTTTTAAGATGATGCCCTATAACGTGGGGACCAATATCTTTGGCCACCCTACGATCCTGCACAGCGCCGACTTCGAAAGAATGCTCGATAAGGCGCTCACTTTCGCGGGTGGCCAGCAACGCAGCACCAAGACGCCAGGTTATTTAACGGGTTCAGGCATCGCTGCGATGGTCGAGCCGACTGGTTTAGGGCCTTATGAGTCCGCGCGCGTCGAAGTGGATCCGACCGGCGCGATCCGCGTTTGCACTGGTGCGACATCGCAGGGCCAGAGCCAGGAGACCACGCTGGCGCAAATTTGCGGAGAAGTGCTTCAGGTTCCTCTTGCACAAATTACGGTCATCCATGGTGACACGCAGGTTATGCGGTTTGGTGTCGGCACGTTTGCTAGCCGGACGGCGGTGATGGCGGGTAACGCCGTCTATAAAGCCGCTAAGGTCGTTTATGAACGCGCTCTAGATTTGGCCAGCGAGTATCTTGAGGTTGCGCCCGTGGACCTCGAGTACAAAAACGGCATGTTCCACATCGCCGGCGTTTCCGAACGCTCGGTTACCCTTGGTGAGCTGGCGAGTCTTGCTGCACCAGGCTGGCCGCGTCCGAACATTCGTCGCTCTGAAGCGTTGCAGGACGGGCTGTCAGCGACCGCTTATTTCGAAACGCTTGGGGATACCTGTTCGTTTTCGGTGCACAAAGCGCAAGTGACGGTGAACCTGGCGACAGGTGAAGTGACGGTTGACCGTTACATCGTTGCCGCCGATGCCGGTCGTGCGATCAATCCGATGGTCGTTGAAGGCCAATTGGTGGGTGGTGCGGTGCAGGGCATATCCGGTGCGCTGTACGAGCATCTGGCGTACGATGATCACGGACAGCTCCTATCCGGCTCGTTGTTGGATTATGCCCTGCCGCGCGCAAATGACTTTAAAAACATCGACTCGCTCGTTCTTGAGGACGAACCTGCGCCCAATCCGCTCGGCGTGAAGGGCGTCGGCGAAGGCGGGACCTCAGGCGCCGGCGCGGCAATCGCCAATGCTGTAGCCGACGCGCTTCGTCAGCTGGGCGTCCGCGTCATCGACCTGCCGCTGACCCCCGAGCGGGTGTGGCAAATGGTTCAGAACGCAAAAGGAATAAAGCACTAGAAGTTTTTCGGCCTGAATGGTGTGCGCGCAACATGCTTGTCAAAGGCCGCTAGCGAGTGGCCAGATGACGATGGTCTCGTCGCCGACGTACTTGTGAGCCAGTCGCCGCCGCTGTTGCGCCGTGAAGTGGGTACGTCTGCGCTTTCTCCTTCTTGCAAAGGCGAATAATAATAACTGGTCTTTCATTTCTACCAGAGCGCTTGTGAGGCGAGCGACGCGCCTGCGACCAAAGTGGCGAGCTTCGCCCAAACTATTTCGTCGTGGACGCGAGCGCCTAATCCGCAATCGCTTCCCGCGATGACGTTTTCTCGCCCTGCGATGCCGGCGAAGTTCTTGATGCGTTGCGCGACCAGTTCCGGATGCTCGACAAGGTTTGTGGCGTGGCTGATGACGCCGGGCATTAGAACCTTGCCGTCGGGAATTTTAATATCGCGCCAGACCGTCCATTCATGTTCGTGGCGTACGTTGCCGGCTTCGAAGCTGATGCCCTGCGTCCTGACCTGAAGGATGAGATCAAGCACCTCCTTCAGCGGCAGATCGTGGGTGTGCGCGCCATGCCAGCTACCCCAGCAGATATGAAGTCTTGTTTTGTCTTCCGGAATATCCACCAATGCTTCGTTGATGGCGTCGACGCGAAATTGCAGCGAACGACGATAGTCCTGGAGCGTGGGCGCCGGCCTGATCATGTCCCAGGCCGTGATTAATCCCGGATCGTCGATTTGGAGTATAAACCCTGCGTTGACGATAGCGCGGTAGTCGTCGCGCAGGGCTTGGCCCAGCGCATGCAAGAACCTCTCCTCGTCGCCGTAATGCTCATCAAACACGAAGTTGCTCAGGTAGCCCGGACCTGGCGCGCAAATGAATACCTCATCACAACTGCCGGCGTTCTTCATTGCGTCTTTGAGAACCGCGATCTCGTTCAAAACTGCGGGGGTTGCACCGCCTTTGATCGGACCCGTGACGACCATTCTCGCTTTTGCGGGGTAGTATCGTGCCGTTTCGCCTGGGACGCAGAATAGGGTGCCCGCGCGATCCATGTCGCCGTACAGCATTGGAAAGTCATCGCGCTCGCGTATTGCTTCTCTTCCCGAGCCGCGCTCTCCTGCACGCAAATCCCGGATCGTGATGCCGTCAAACTGGTCGCCGTAATAAAGGAAGCCGCGGCCGTTCCAGAATTCGCCATCACCGACGCAGTCGATACCAATTTCGCGCTGTTTGTTGATCAACGCCGCGACCTGTGCGGTCAATGTCGACGGATCCTGCGGCGCTGTGGCTTCGGTATCCTTCTGTATTGATGAAGCGAAATGGGTGACCTTTGCCCCGCCAAGCGGCGGCAAACTTCCCGCGTGCGACGTACGGATGTGATTTACACTTCGAAGCATATTCTCTTGCTCTTCCGCTTTCGCCCTACGCTTCAGGTCCGACCTGTCGCCAATCGACCGCCTGTTCAAAGACATAGGCGGCCCGATAAATTGTCGCCTCGGCGAATGGTTTGCCGACGAGCATCATGCCGATCGGACAGCCATCGGCCATCCCGCACGGCAGCGTCAATGCCGGATGATGGGTGAGATTGAACGGGCAGGTGTTGTCTATATTCTCAAAGGCGAGATCCATCACAGTCGTGGGCGAGGCCTCTGTGGGGAGGGGACGCGCCTTCGCGGGCGTCGTCGGCATTAAGAGGAGATCGTACTTGGTAAGGGCTTCGTCATAAGCTTGGCGTAGGCGCCTGACCAAATTCATCGCCTTGACGGTATAGTGGCGCCGATAACGCTGCGACGCATCTTCGCCCATCAGCATTCCGAATTTCAGATTGGCCGGCAAACTGTCGGCATGATCGCGCCAACGAGCAATCCCGTCGTTTAGTCCGGTCCATTGCAGGCCATTGTGATTGCCGCCAAAGCCGTTGCCGCGCATGAGATTGGAGAAATATCCTTCCATCGCAAAAACCAACCAGATCGCAAGTCCGTCGCGATGCCACGGCAACTGGATCGTGTCGATCTTGATGCCCTGCCGCTGAAACTTGCGCACGGCGTTTCGGACGGTCGCATCGACCTCCGTCATTGAGCCGCGATGGCCGAAGCCCTCGGCGACGACCGCGATTGAAAATCCGTCGCTGGCCTTACGCATGGCAGCACAAAAATCCTCCGTCGGCGGCGTGCCCGCGGTCCGAGGATCAAAGGAAATCGGGGCCGGCGATGCATTCGAGCAACAGCGCGTTGTCTGCGACGTCGGCGGTAATAGGTCCGAGGTGGTCGATGACAAATTCGCTCGACACGGCGCCGGTATAAGGTACTCGTCCGAATGTCGGCTTCATTCCGTACAGACCGCATTGCGACGCGGGAATGCGAATTGAACCCGCCTGGTCGCCGGCAATTGCCATGTCGACTATGCCGGCCGCGACTAAAGCTGCGCTGCCCGACGATGAGCCGCCGGTCGAGTAGCCGCGTTTAATCGGATTTTCGACGGGGCCGCTGACCGCGGTATGGCTTCCGCTAGAGAATGACAGGAATTCACACACGGCCTTGCCGGCAATCTCGCCGCCCGCGGCGAGAATGCGCTCGACAATCGTCGCATCGAATGTCGGCACGTGTGTCAGAAAGTCGGTGCCGTCGTTCATTGGCAAGCCGGCGACGGCGACGGTGTCCTTGATCGCTATCCGTTTGCCGGAAAGCTTGCCGGAAACGTCGCGTTTGATGGAAGATTTGACCTGCCACGCACCGTACTGATTTTCCTCCGGCAACGGCCGCACGAATGTGCGGGCGACGGGATTAGGTGCCGGAAGGCATTCTTCAAGCGCGTCGACGCGGTGGTAGGCGAACGCCAACTCAACACCATAGCGCGCGAAAACTTCAGTTTCTTCCGGCGTCAGCGACATTCCGAGCTGTTGCGCGGCTGCCGTGATGCTTTCGGTCGATGGCGGCTCGTAGCGTGCCATTGTTGGTCGAGCTCAGCGTTTGCCGATCAGGCTAGCCGGCTGCTCTGGTGCGTAGTCGATCGACGATGACGGCAAGCAGAATGACAACGCCGACCACGAGCACCTGCAAAAAGGACGAAACCCCGGCCATGTTCAGCGCGTTGGAGAGGAGACCTAGAACGACAACGCCGTAGAAGGCCTGCAACATGGTGCCGGACCCGCCGGCAAGCGCCACGCCGCCGACGACCACCGCCGCGATCGATTGCAATTCCATGCCTTCGCCGGCGAGCGGCTGCGCCGCACTGACCCAAGCCGTCATGATGATGGCGGCAAGACCCGAGGTCGCTCCGCTGATCGCATAAACCGTCAATAAAACGCGGCCGACGCGGACGCCGGAATTATGCGCCGCGGCCGCGTTGGACCCGACAGCGTAGACGTGACGGCCGAACACGGTGTTGCGCAGGACCACAGCCCAGACAAGCATCGCGGCGAACGCGACGATGCTCGAAGCCGGAATCCCAAGCACCGCACCGAATCCAAGGTTGTCCACGAGTGAATCGGGAACGCTGTAGAGCGGCAGTCCTCCGGTAAAGAGCAGCGACAATCCCTTGGCGACTGACAGCATTCCCAAGGTGACGATGAACGGCGAGACGGAAAATCCGACAATCAGCGCGCCGTTCGCCAATCCAAACAGCAGCCCGACCAGGATCATGACACAAAGCGAACCGCCTAGTCCGACGTACGGCACCGCCAGGATTCCAACGACGCCGGAACACGCCATGACCGAAGCAACAGAGAGGTCGAGGCCGCCGCTGAGCAGCGCGAACAATTGGCCGATCACCAGGATCTGCAACGGAGCAAATTGGCGAGCCAGGTTCTGTACATTCGCGAGCGACCAAAAATGTGGTTCGCGAATGCCGGTGACGACAGCAATGGCGACAATGAAAAGCGGAAGGCCGAACCTTGCAAGCGCGTGATAGGGCCGCGGTGCCGAAGGCGCCTGCTCCACGGTTGTCGGCGTCATACCTGGTGAATCTCCTGGCTGCGGCCGAGCACCGCAGCCAGGAGATGATCCTCGTCGGCCATCGTCGGTGCCACAAGTTCGCTGACGATGTGACCATCATACATGGCGTACACGCGGTCGCACAGGGTAAGCGTTTCGGTAAGGTCGCTGGACATCCAGAGAAAGCTCATGCCGTTGGCCCGGTAGCTGCGGATCGTATTGTAAAGGTCGTGTTTGGCGCCGATGTCGATGCCGGCCGTCGGATCCTCCAGTACGAGAAGCTTGGGCCGCGGCGCGAGCGCGCGCCCAAACAAAACCTTCTGCTGATTACCGCCGGAGAGTGTGGTGATTGCATTTTCAGCCGACCCAAACTTGACGCCGAGCGCAGCCAGTTGACCGGCCGCTGTCGTGCGCTCGCGGCCCCGGTGGATTACGCCGCCACGTGACGCGGACCACAAATTCGACAGCATCAAATTCTCGCGTATCGAGCGATTAGGCAGGATGCCCTCCTGCTTGCGGTCAGACGGCAGAAATCCGACCCCGGCAGCGAGAGCGTGAGCAGGGTCGCGTGCTTTGTAAGTCCGCTCCGAAAGCTTGACGGTACCGCCGTGTATCGGATGCAACCCGACGAGGGCGCGGCCGATTTCTTCCCGTCCGCACCCCACCACACCGTACAGGCCTACGATCTCGCCTTGGCCGATGTGGAACGAAACATCATGACTGTTGGAAGTATGAAGGCTGGAGACTTCGAGCAGGGGCGTGCTCGCGGATGCGACCGTTGCGGCAGCTTGCAGCCGAGCCGTCTTGCCGATCAAAAGTTCAACGAGATCGGCCTCGGTCATCTCTTTTGTCACCTCGCGATTGGCGACGATCTTGCCATCCCTCATGATACTGACATGGTCGGCTATTTCGAGAACTTCGCGCAAATGATGGGTAACGAAAAGAATAGCCGTGCCGCTGTCACGCATCCGCATAATCTGGGTGAACAGTTGCTCGATTTCCCGGCGGGTGAGGCTTGCGGTCGGCTCATCGAGGATCAAAATTTCAGGCTGAAATGCGAGCGCCTTGCCGATTTCCAGCATCTGCTTTTGCGCCATACCCAGCCCGCGGATCGGGCGGCGCAAGTTGAGCGCGAGGCCAAGCTGACCGAGCATCGCCCGACAGGCCTCCTCTTCACTCTTGCGATCGAAAAATCCCGGCAGCTTGCCGACCCGCTCGCGTCCGAGAAACATGTTATCGACAACATCGAGGTCGGGCGCGAGCGAAAGCTCCTGAAAGACCATGGCGATGCCGAGCGCGCGCGCTGATGCCGGGTCGGCGATTGCGACTTCGGTGCCGTTACGCGAGATCGTGCCGCGATCGGCTGCCTGCGCCCCGGCAATGATTTTCGCCAGCGTCGACTTGCCTGAGCCGTTCTCACCGAGGAGAGCAAAAATGCGGCCGGCCTCAAGTTCGAGATTGGCGCCGCGCAGCGCTTGTGTCGAACCGAAGGCCTTGTAGAGGCCGGCCGCCGAGAGTGCGGGTGCTGCGGTCATAGAGGTGGCCAACACACCACGCACATCGTCCGCTTGGTTTGGACCGTTACTGCAGTTGCGGAGGCGTCCATCCCTCCGGCGGCAGGTCATATTTGGTCACGTCGTACGAGCCGATGTTCGCCGGCGTGAGCGAAAAGTTGGGCACCATGGCTACGGGGAACGGCATGATGCCTGGTATCGTGTGCGGCAGCTGCTCACCGTTGAGGAGGCGAACGGTATATTGCAATCCGGCGCGCCCGAACACGACGGGGGGTTCACTGACCACCAATTCGATCGCGCCATCCTTCAGAAGACTGATGGTGCGCCGGGTGAGGGTGCCGGTAACGACCTTCGCGTGGGAGTTCATCCGCTTGGCCTGCTGGGCCGCGCCGACGGCGAAGATCCCCGCTACCGCATAGATGTAATCGGCATCGGGATTCTTGGCGAGCTGATCGGCTGCTTGTTGCTGCCCGTCTTCAATCGAAATATTGCCAGCGAAGGTGTTTCCCACCAGCTTCAGGTCGCACTTCTGCGCCGCGGCCTTGAAACCGTCGAAACGCAGCTTGTTCCACTCGGAGCCCGCCGGACCCGGCAGCGTGATCACCGTCGCCTTCGGCTTTGCCTTGCAGATATGTTCCGCCAGGGTCTCGCCGATTTTTGGTTCGTTCTGCAGGATGCCGACTGACACCTTCGGGGCGCCGATTGGTGCGCCGACCGTCACGACCTTGGTCCCGCCTTCGACCAGCCGGTTGACGACTTTGTCGAATCCGTTGAAGGCGGCGCCGACGATGATGACACCGTCAAGTTTCAGCGCGCCGAATTGCTCGAGCTGAGACACCTGCTCAGCCACTTTGCCGTAGCCGCCTGCCGACACGATGCGCGTGATCTGGACCCCGGCCTGCTTGGCTTCGTCAACGGCGCCGTAGGCAAGGCCCAGAAAGAAATCCGAGTTCATATCGGCTGACGCGTAGCCGATACGATACGGCTTTGCGGCCTTTACTGGCTCTACCATGCCAAGGAGCCGGTCTTCTTGAGCCTTGCTACTCGTGGCTGCGGCAGCCAAGATTGCGACCGCGGCAATCGCTGCCCCGGCAACTCCTCGCGACAAGTTCACTCTACTCATAATCGATCTCCCCTTTAGACTACCCCGGATCGCTAGTTAGGCCCGCCAAACGCTTACTTCATAGTTGCGCCGTCAACAACGACTTGCGCTGGGGGCCGTTCGTGGCGCGAGCCGATGTTGAAGACGTCGGTGAACGAGATAACTGCGAAGTCACCTCGCCAAGAGCGTCAAATTCATGAATCCAGCTGAATCGTTCCGGAACCCGAGCCAAATATGAGGCCCTCGCTTCAACAGCGTTGTCCGGCAAGTGCAATACCGCGTTGGTGTCGTGCGCGCTGCGTTGAACCGTTCGCGTGCGAGCCCGCCGCATGCCTTGGTACTGCTGTATCGTCGCGTCAAACTCATCGAGGCCGCGGGTCCGAAACAGTTCTGCCAAAGTTATCGCATCCTCGATTGTTAGATTGGCGCCCTGCCCATGGTGAGGAAGCATGCCGTGCGCGGCGTCGCCCATAAGAACGACGCGGCCACGCTGCCACGTCCGCAACGGCCGTATTTCGAACAAACCCCAACGAAGATTGTGCGATACCGCGCACACCATTTCCACGACAGCCGGGTGCCACCCCTTGAAAGCGGCCGCCGCCACGTCGTGCGTGACCGGTGTGGTCCAGTTTTCGCTTTTCCAAGACGTGGGGCCTTCGACAACCGCAAGAAAGTTTACGTCCAAACCGTTTTGACCCAGCGCGAAGTGCAGGAGGTGCGCGTTTGGACCCATCCAGAATTGAACCGCTTGCGGATCGGGGAGCGAAGGAAGATCGCGGACCGGCACAATCCCGCGAAAGCCGCTCGTGCCCGAATAGACTGCGCGTTCTTCGCCGGTGACGTAATGGCGAACGAATGAATGCTGCCCGTCCGCGCCAATAACGACGTCGACTTCGGCACTCTTTCCATTGTCGAAGTCGAGCGTGACGACTTCTTTATTTTCGCTGATCGAAACCAGCCGATGTCCGAGGTGCAGGCCATCCGGGCCATGCGCTCCGGCGAGCACGCGCTGCAATTCGGAACGATGAACGCCGAAGTAGGGCGCGCCAAACCGGGCCCGATAAGCGCCGCCCTTGGCAACGGGAAATGACGCGATGCGGCGGTCATCACGCCAGCCGCGCCAGATGAATTCGCTCGGCTCGGTGGCGACGGCTGCAATGGCGTCGAGGCAGCCAAGGCGCGCCAGTTCGCGCGTACCGTTTGCATGCAACGCGACCGCCGCGCCGATTTCGCGCAACTCAAGTGCCTGCTCATAAACGTCCGCCGCCATGCCGCGCTGGCGCAAGGCGAGAGCAAGCGTCAGGCCGCCAATTCCGGCGCCGACAATGCCGATACGAATGTGTCTCGCCGTCATCGTATTGCCACCACAGCCTCGATCTCGACTTTCATCCCGGGAATCGCGAGTTCACTGACACCAATCAGCGTGCTCGCCGGCCTCGAAGCTCCGAAAAATTCCTTGCGAACCGGATTGATCTTCGCGCGGTCTGAAACGTCGGTCAGGAAAACGGTCACTTTGAGAACTTTTTCAAAGCCGGTTCCCGCCGCCTCGAGGATTTTCTTCATGTTCAGAAAAACCTGGCGCGTCTGCACGACGACGTCGCTGTCCCCGACGAGGCGGGAATGTTCGTCGAGCGGAGCCACGCCCGAAACAAAGAGAAGATCGCCGTACCGCACGGCGTCGGTATAATGGCTGATCGGCTCGGCGAGTCCGGCAACGCGCAATTCTTCACGAACCGGCAATTTCATTCTCCATTCTCATTCTCGGTAACAATCGCCGCCCGGCGTGAGCGGCTTCATCACAAGTGCCGCTCCTTTTGCGACACGATCTTGCGGACAAAGGGATCTTCGTTGCGAAAGTCGATGTTGGCGAGAAGCCGTTTGAGCGTACTTTCGCAATGTTTCCTGCTCAGCCGGGCGACCGCTTCCGAATCCTTTCTCTTGAAGGCTTCGAAGATCTTGCGATGCTCGACGTTGGCGTAGCCGACCTGGCGGTTAAAGTTGGCTTCGATCCGCATGTAGGGTTCAATTGCGTCACGCAAATTGAGAGCGACTTCGCTGACTCGCTTGCGGTGCGCGCATTCGATAAGGCGGGTGTGAAAGAGCCGGTTGGTCGACATCCATTGCTGGAGATACTGAAGAGAGGGAGGTTCGGGTGGCGTCTCCATGGCTTCAATCAGCGCTTCCACTTCGCTGACGTCGGTTTGTGTTCGCTCTTTGGTGGCAATCCGCATCGCGTGCTCTTCCACCGCCATGCGAAGATCAAAGATCTCGATGATCTCAGCTTGATTAAGCGCCGTAACGGCGAAGCCGCGGCGAGGCCGCAGGATGATCAATCCCTCGGCCTGCAGGCGACTTAAGGCCTCGCGGAGCGGAACGCGGCTGGTTCCGAACTGCCGGGCGATCAGCTCCTGGCGGATTTCCGCGCCGGGCACCAGCTCCCCGATTAAAATCTGCTCTCGCAACCAATGATAAATGACGTCCGGCAGCGGGCGGGGAACTTCAACTGGCGAGATGGCGGAAAGCCCGGTCATGGAGAAAATCGATTGAAGATTGTCTACACTTCAATAAATTGAGAATGGAGTCAAACGCGCGAAACGTGCAGGGTCAGACCGGTTTTCGAGGCGGCTTACGAATTTTGGGAGACGAGGAGCAAATCGCGATGAGAACGATTTTGTTGTGCGGCCAATTGTTCAGCGGCAGCGAAAGCGTTGCGCGCAAAGACCAGGCGATCGTTATCGAGGGCGATCGTATCACGCACGTTGGCCCAGTAGCGGAGTTGCCGGCGCTTACCGCAGCAGAAAACGTCATCGACTATCGTCGCTATTTCGTCATGCCGGGCTTGAGCGATCTGCACACTCATCTTTCCTACGGCAACGCACGCTCGGAGGAGGAAGTCGATCTCTACGCGAGCCTGGAATATCGGGCGATCCGGTCGCTCGCGGCCGCGCAGCGCATGTTGAAGGCCGGCTTTACGTCGCTGCTCGATCCCGCGTGTGCAGGCCTGGTTACGCCGGCGCTCCGCGATGCTTTGTTTGTGGGCCTTTTCCAGGGACCACGCATCACCTGCGCCGGCCCGGCGCTGACTTCGCGACAGGGACTTTACGATTATTTTCCGAGCTGGATCGGCGTTCCGCCAGTTTCGACTGGAACGCTGGTGACGTCGAGAGCCGAGGCCATAGAAACCATTCGGCGCCAGACCAAGGATGGCGTCGACATTATCAAGATCGCCATGGATGGAATTCAGGGCGGCAATTCGGGCGGGCTCTATGCCGCCTTTGACCAGGACGAAACGACGGCAATGGTGCGGGAAGCGCATCGGCTCGGACGCAAAGTCGTCGTGCACGCGCGCGGAAGAGAAGGCGCACTCTATGCCGCGCGCGCCGGTGTCGACATTATTTATCACGCCTCCCGGATCGATGAGGAGGGGATACACGCCGCGCTTGGCGAGGGCAGTGCCATTTGCCCTTCACTGCTGCTGCTGGTCAACAACATTCAATACGCACAGAAAGATGACCAATGCTACGACTGGTGGCCGAACATCCAGCGCCAGGAACTGCGCGATGCTTCGCAATGCCTGCGACGCGCCTATGAAGCCGGCGTGAAGTTCTTCAGCGGCTCGGAAACCGGTTTCGGCGTCACGCCATACGGCGAGTGGGCGACCCGCGAACTCCTGCTAATGGTCAACTTCATCGGCATCCCGGCGGACGAAGTGTTACGGATGGCGACAACCACCAACCGCGCGATGCTGCGTGACGGCAACCAGTACGACGGCCTTGCCCGCGGCAAACTCGCCGACATTCTGGTCTTTGACGGGGACCCGACCGCAAATCTCGGCCAGCTCGAGGAAAAGGAGCGGATCATCGCGGTCTGGAAGGGTGGCAGTCTGGTATCCCTGCCCGATATGCCGACCGAAATGCCACGCCATCAGAATGAGGCGTCCCAGGGCTTCTGGAATCGCCTTTACACCCGGCAATCGACAGGCAACACCGCGCCGCTTTCACCGGAGCAAGCCTGGAAAGACCTTCCCACCACCGAGAACCCGAGTTTGGAGGAAAGTGCGGCATGAGGCGCCGAGGGTCGGTGATTTCCTGGGCGGTGCGGCGGCGGACAGGGGCGGCTTGAAGCTGGATGTCCGTGACTGCGATCAGCTATCCGTTGGCCGTAGCGTCGGGAACGACGCGCATCATCGAAGCGGGTGACGGGCCGGCCGTGTTGTTTGTTCACGGCTTCGGTGCGCGCGCCGATCGCTGGCGCTCAACCGTCGAGCGCTTTGCCGCGCAAGGCTATCGGGCGATAGCTTTCGACCTTCCCGGCCATGGCTTTGCCAGCAAGGAGAGCGATGGCCCTTGCACGGTGCCGCACATCTCCAGTCACCTGCTTGCCATAATGGATGGATTGGCGATTGAGCGTGCGCCACTTGTGGGCACTTCTCTCGGCGCGCACATAGTCGCGCATGCCGCCACTCGCGCTCCTCAACGCGTGCCCGGGTTGGTCCTGATCGGCGCGCTCGGCATCGTGCCCATCGCTAAGGAAGTCGCCGAGACAATCCGCCGAAACGTTCAGGTGCGCGAACGCGAGCAATTCGCCAACAAGCTTCGTTTCGTGATTCACGATCCGACGATGGTAACGCCGCAGTTTATTGAAGAAGAATGGCGCATGAACACCGCGCCCGGCGTAATAGAAGCGTTCGTGCGGATCGGAAACTATCTAGTCGACGGTGTCGCGGGCGACTACGTGGCCGAGAAGATTAGAAATCTGTATGAGCCGGAGCGCTTGTTGCTGGTGTGGGGAGCCGACGACCGAGCTGTGCCGCCGGCCGTCGGCGAGGCTTGTCGCGATGCACTGGGCGCGCAATTGATTTTCATCAAAAACGCCAACCACGTACCTTACTGGGAACAGCCCGCAGCCTTTGATGCGGCTGTGTTGCCATTTTTGACTTCTTTGCTCGGCCGCTCAACTTGATGATGCGACCGCGCCTTTGCCGATTTGCGCCAGGACGCCCACTAACTTTCCTTCCGGTTCAAAGAGTTCGTCCAGCACGCTGTGATGATGGTGCCCTGGTAACGGGAGGATCGAACCGGCGAGCCCGGCTTTGGTCCGGGCCGCGTGAAATTCTTCCGACTGGCTGCGAAACGCCGCGAGTTCGCGCTGCCCGTACGCGACGACGAATGGCGCGGAACGCGCCGGCAGATGCTGCGCCGGACTGTTTCGCCGGGCTTCGTCCTCGTCGAGCCGCAACAGGTCATTGATTGTTCCGTTCCGCATCGGCTCGAGATCGTAGACCCCGCTTATTCCGATTGCCCCGCTCACGTAAGGAGCGCCCATAGCCATTGCTGCGAGCTGGGCGCCAGAGGACCATCCGATAAGGACAAGCGGCCGGCGGGCCAGACCATAATCAGCGAGATGACTGAAGGTCCAGTCGGCCGCGGCTTGAACCTCGGCCACGATCTTGTCCATGCGCGCATGGGGCGCGAGCGTGTGGCCGATGAACACGGCATGCAGGCCGGCGGCATGAATGCCGCGGAGCAGAAACCGAAATGTTTCCTTGGAATTCCGGCTCCAGTATCCGCCATGGACGAACATGGCAGTTGCCGCGCGGGGATCGGCATGCGGGAAGACGTCCAATTTTTGCGGCGGCGCCGAGCCGTAGCTAAGGTCAAGCTTTGCTGAGGCGGGCACGTTGACCTCCGCGCTGCGCCGCTGCCAGATCAGCCGCCACTCGGGCACGTCCGGAAACGCGGCGGTATTGTCGTAGGCACGGTCGACTTCCTGTCGGCGTGCATCAGAATCGCGCTGGGCAATCTCCGCTGAACCCGACTCTGGGACGCTTTCAGCGGCCGAGGGCTCAGTGTTGCGAGGCATACGCCGCTGACGTTTGCCGATTGCGCCGCAGGCGCTTTGACGAGACCGAGAAGCCGCGTTCATGCGTCATGCGTGGACGCTCCGGAACCGGAGTGCGATCAACTTCCTGACCGCCCTTGAAAATGGCGGTGATCTTGTTGGCATCTTGCAGAATGCGCACGTCTTCGAGCGGGTTGCCGTCGACCAGCAGGATATCGCCATACCGTCCGACTTGCAGTGTACCGACATGGCTTTGCCAGCCGATCGCTTCGGCGTTGTTACGCGTCATCGCCAGGATCGCATCCATTGGCGTGAGCCCGAACAAGTCGACGAGCAGCTCGATCTCGCGGGCGTGCCACTCGCCGTACGGTGACATGGAGAAACCCGTCTCCGAACCGGCCATGATCGGGATGCCCATTTCGTAGGCGCGGCGGTAGGTTTCAACCAGGCCCGCGATCTCGCGCTTGCGGAAGTCGACGTGCCCGGGCTCGCTGCCGCATTCGTCGCCGTGATCGACGATATTCTGGGCGAACGTTACGGTGGGACACAGCGGCACGCCGGAGTCGCGCACATAGCCGAAGTCTTGCCGGCGCAGGTGACTGGCATGCAGCACCCAGTCGATTTTATGGCGGACCATGGTCACGATGGTTTCGGCGTAACGGGCGTGGACTGTTACCTTGCGGCCGAGCTGGTGCGCCATGCTGATGACGGAGCCCAGTTCGTCGTCGTTGAAGCACGGACCGACCTCCGGATTGGTCTCCTGCGCCTGGGAATCGCCGCTCAGTTTGATGAAATCGACCTTGGATTTCACCTGCTGGCGAACTTCCTTCAGCATATCCTCTTTGCTACTGCACAAAATTCCTTCCGCCGAGTTCGGCAAGCCCATATCGATCGGGAAATAATCGGCGAACCCACCGTCGGCGGTGATATGCCGGCCGGCAGTGCAAATGCGCGGCCCTGGGAACATGCCGTTACTGATAGCGTCGCGGACCGCGACGCCCACATTATATGTGCCGCCTGGATCGATGATGGTGGTGACGCCGGCTTTAAGAACTTTGTTGGCGTTCCAGGCGGCGCGCAGCGCGTTCCATTCCGGGCCGCCGTAGACATCGACCTCTTCGGCATTGCGGCCCTCGCCATAGGAGATATGGCAGTGAGCGTCGATGAGGCCGGGCATGATGGTCATGCCCTTCGCCTCAACCAGCCGGTCAGCCGGACCTTGCGCCTCGGGCGGGCGAGCATCGCCCTGCCAAATGCTGGAAATCCTGCCATCCTTCACCCGCAGGGAACTGTGCTCGCGCGGCTTTGCGCCTGTGCAGTCGAGAAGGACGCCGTCCACGATGTCGAGTATAGCCACGAAAACCTCCGAGGTTTTGATCGGCCGCCGAACCGATAAAGCGGAGTATTTGTTCCGCCCCGACGATGTCCTTTTGCCAGACTAATTTTTCGATTTTCTACTGTCCAGTGATGCGATCCCCTTACTGATGCGCGCCGGCTGCATGCGTTCGTTCATCATCGATGACGGCGATGGCTTCGACCTCGACCATAAAATCAGGGTGCGAGAGCCGTCGCACCTCGACCGTCGTGCTGGTTGGCATTGCCGGACCGAAATATCGCATGCGAATGTCCGCGTGCTTGAAGAACTCGTCGATGTCGGTGACGTAGGTGGTGGTCTTGACTAGGTCGTCGAGCTTGGCGCCGGCCGCCGCCAGGCATTGCTGCAGGTTTTTGCCGACTTGTTCGATTTGGGCCCGCATGTCGCCGCGACCAACGAGATTCCCGTCGCTATCGCGCGCCAATTGTCCAGCGACGAAGATCTGAGTTCCGCCCGTTACCGACACGACATGCGAATACAGGACGTGTCCGGAAACGACGCGGACGCTGATGCCCTTGGGCTGCAACTTTTTCACCAACACGCCTGCCTCCTCAGTCACCTAGGTTTAGTGGGGCTTAATCCACCGCAATCACTTCTGTAGTGCAAAAATAAACCGCGCTAATCCTGCCACATAAGTCTGGCGCTGAAAGGCGAAGATTGGCTTATGGCGGCTCGGGAAAGCGGGTACTCATCGTCGTGTTCCAACGGACCTTTCAAAACGAAATAACAGATCGCCTCGCCCGTGCTACGCGGTGAGCAGTCGCGATCGATCGCAACTGGAGCACGTACCCACCGGGCGAACTTAGTTTTTGCCAGTCGTGCCGCTGGTGTGACATGACGAGGCCGACCATTTGAATTTCTTGCTCTGCTGCTTGAGGTGAGTTGTTCCCACCCTGGGCTTCGAAGGCCGACAAACTAACCCTATGTAATGAGTAAATGCCATCGAGGCAGGGCGGAGGCATCGACGAACCTGCTTCTTCACTAAGACCAAATGCAATTCCGCGGGATGCAAATGAAATTCCGGCGGTCGCTAAGAAATTCCCTGTTCCTGAATTGGGCTTCCCTGTTTCGCTTCTGCAAATTCCCTGTTCGGCTGAGTAATTGAACGTCGGCAGAAGTTTCGTTTTACGGCCCAAACACGCTCCCACGCCGAGCGGGAGGGGTGGTTCGTCGATTTTCCCTGTATTTTTCCCTGTTAGCAGGGCATTGCACTCGGAGGTTGGTTCGAAATCGACTGAGGCTCCAGCCAACCTCGTCCCCTTTTTAATTTCGCACGATGTTGACTGCGGCGCGCTCGATTAAATCGATCAGATGTCCGGCGGCGGGAGAGGGTGGCACGTCCGTCCGTCTTACGAGAATAATGGAAGGTGCGGACAACTCTTCTCTGACGGGAATCGCGGTCAGCACGCGGTTCGCGAATGGCGCCGTCGTCCACTGCGCCGGTGCCATCGCCAGAAGGTCGGAATGCGCCAGGCATGTCAGCAATGTGAGAGCTGACTGGCTGCGCAGCGCCAGCTTCGGTTCCGACAAGCTGTAGCGCTTGAAGAGCGCGCCCAGTTCTTTTTCCGCCCGCGGTGTGATCGAGGTGGTGATCCACTCCGCATCCACCAAGTCCTTAAGTGAGGTCGCGTGAGCCAACGGATGTTTCGCTCGGCACAAAACTGCGCGCTGGCCTGAGAACAGAGTAGTCTTTTGCAAGGCGCGCGGCAGCTTCTGACCGGGATCCGGGCCGACATAGAAATCAACGCTTCCGTTTTGCAGGTCGAGTTCGAGGGTCGGATAAAAGCCCTCGATAATGTGGAGATGAACATTGGCGAAACGCCGCCGAAAAGGTTCGAGTACTTTTGGCAGAAGCCACAAGTGCGCAGCAATCGACAAACCGATCGTGAGGTGACCGACGGCGTTGCCGCGCAGTTGTTCGATTTCTTCCTGAGTTCGGCGGACATCGTTGAGGATCGCCGTCGCCCGCTTAACGAACGCTTCGCCAAGCGGCGTGGTGATCATGCCCCTGGAGCGACGTTCGAACAAAGGAGCGCCAATTTCGCGCTCCAGCTCGGCCAACCCGCGACTGAGGCTCGGTTGCGCAATACCGAGCCGGCGCGCAGCGGCGCGGAGACTGCCGTGCTCGGCAATGGCTGCGGCCCCGCGGAAATGACTTAGTTTCAAGATAAATCTCCTTAGTCGCGTTGCGCGATCTGTGATAACAATTAGCTATCGCGTCGGCGGCCCCGCTATCTTACTAGGATCGGCCCGTTCGTCTAACGTCGACGTCACAACAACCGCCGGGATTTTGATCGGCGGCGATAACGGGGGAGGGAGCAGTGACTGAGTTTCTTTTGGTTCACGGCGCGTTTCATGGTGCCTGGTGTTGGCGTAAAGCGGTTGCCGAATTAGAGAAGCGCGGCCATCGCGCCAAGGCCATAGACCTTCCGGGGCAGGGCGACGATCGAACGCCCCTCAAGAACGTGACTTTGGACACGATGGTCGAAAAAATCATTGCGGAAATGGCGGATCTCCCCGGCAAAGTCGTCTTGGTCGGCCACTCACTCGGGGGAATCCCCATCACAGCCACGGCGGAAAAAGTTCCTGAGCGCGTTAAGGCGCTCGTCTACCTGAGTGCTTTTTTGCCGCAGGATGGTGAAGCGTTGCTCGACATCGAGGGGCGCAATCCGAAGCCGGTCGTTCCGGTCAATATGACGTTCGACGCTGAGCGGATCAGCGGAACCATCAATGCCGACAAAGTCCACGACATTTTCTACCACGATTGTTCGGACGCCGACGTGGCGGATGCCAAATCACGGTTGCGGCCGCAGGCGCTCGCCGCGTTAATGACCAAGGTACATATAACGCCCGAGCGTTTCGGACGCGTTCCGCGGGTCTATATTGAGTGCACCGAAGATCGCGCGCTTTCGATCGACATGCAGCGCGATATGATCGCTAAGTCACCGCCGGTGGACGTTCGCAGCCTGCCCGCAAGCCATTCTCCGTTTCTGTCGATGCCGGACAAACTTGCGGATGCGCTGGCGGATTTGTGAGAATGCGCTTTCGCGGCGAAACTTAAGTACCGGCAAGAGGAAACGATGATCAAACCAAAGCTCCACCACGTCACCATGAAGACGAGCCACCTCGACGATATGATCGCGTGGTACGGGAAGGTCATCGGCGCAAAAGTGCAATTCCGCGACCAAGTGGCGGCGTGGACAACCAACGACGCCGCCAATCATCGTATCGCCTTCCTTGCCGTGCCGGGTCTCTCTGACGATGTGGAAAAAGTCAGCCACAACGGCATGCACCACACCGCTTTCGAGTATGACAGCTTCGACGATCTGATGACGTCGTACGACAGGCTGCGCAAGGAGGGAATCGAGCCCGCCTTCTGCCTCGACCACGGCCTGACGATTTCCCTCTACTACAAGGATCCGGAGGGGAATTACGTCGAACTGCAAAGCGATAATTTCGGCGACTGGAGCAAGTCCGCCGAGTGGATGCGAACGTCGGCCGACTTTGCCGCCAATCCAATCGGTACGTTTTTCGATCCCGCCCGGGTTTACGACAAGATGAAGAGCGGGGCCGATTTCAAAACCTTGCAGAAATCCATTCGCGCCGGAGACTACTTGCCTAATCCAGTACCGGCTCACATCGGTCTGCCGACGCCATAAAGCCGGCGGCGGCAGAAATGGGTGCATTGGCCGACGCGGAAACCGACGTCTTGATTGTCGGGGCTGGTCCGGTCGGCCTTGCCGCGGCCATTGAACTCGGACAGCGCGGCGTGCGCTGCATTGTCGTCGAGCGCAATGACCGGGTCGGCTACAGCCCACGCGCCAAGACGACCAATGTGCGCAGCCGTGAGCATTTGCGGCGTTGGGGCATAGCCGACGCGTTGCGTCGTGCTTCGCCCATTTCACCTGACCGTCCATCGACAGTGGTGTTCGCAACGCGCATGAACGGACCGCTGATCGCGCGTTTTGACAATGCGCTCAACGGCAGTCGTGAGCGAAACAATCTTTACTCAGAAGAAGCGCAGTGGGTGCCGCAATACGTGCTGGAAGAGGTGTTGCGGCAGTGCGCGCAATCGCTGCCCGGCGTCGCCGTGCATTTCGAAACGGAATTCATTTCGCTTGAGCAAACCGCAAGCGGCGTAATTGCGCAGCTGCGAAATGCCCGCGACGGGAGCGCGACCGCGATCCAAAGTCGCTATTTGATCGGTGCCGACGGCGCGCGCAGCGCGGTGCGCGATGCCATCGGCTCGTCGATGATAGGAGAGGGCGCTTTCTCGCGGAATTTCAGCATCATCTTTCGCGCACCTGAACTTACCGCGCGGCAAATCCATGGTCCGGCGATCATGTATTGGATGCTGAATGAGGAAGTACCTTCAGTCCTGGGCCCGATGGACGAAGAGGGCCTTTGGATGTTCATGGTCACCAAGCTCCCAGATAACGTTGATCCGGCGGAAATCGACGCGGTGGAGCTTATCCGGCGCGGCACTGGATTGAGCGATCTGCCTATCGAGATTGTCGGCACCGATCTTTGGGTCGCGCATCGACTCGTCGCGGACCGCTATGCCCGCGGCCGGGTATTTCTGGCCGGCGACGCCTGCCATCTTCATCCCCCGTTCGGCGGTTTCGGCATGAATATGGGGATTGGCGACGCGGTCGATCTCGGCTGGAAGATGGCGGGGCGTTTAGCCGGCTGGGGTGGTGACGATTTACTTGCGAGCTACGAGATTGAACGGCGTCCGGTGCACGAGCGAACCATAGCGGAGGCCGTGCACAACTTCGCACAGACGGGTAGCCAAATAGTCCGGCCCGACCTCGAAGCGCCTGGCGTGGTGGGTGAAGCAACACGCCATGAGGTCGCCGATCTGATCGAGGCGACCAAGGTGCGCGAGTTCAAGACACTCGGCATCGTGCTCGGCATGCGCTACGCCGACTCGCCGATCATCGTTGCCGATGGCAGCACGCCGCCGCCGGAACATTTCATGCTGTACGTACCGTCGGCACATCCCGGATGTTTGGCGCCGCATCTTTGGCTGGCCGATGGCTCGTCGCTCTACGATCACTTTGGGCCCGGCTTCGTGCTTCTTGTGACTGAGGGCGACGGGCGGGAGGCAGAAAGGCTCGCAGCGGCCGCGGCGAACCATAAAGTTCCGCTTAAAGTACTGGCGCCGGCGAATGCGCGTTTGCGCCAGCGATACGAAGCGCGCTTTGCATTGATCCGTCCGGATCAGCATGTCGCCTGGCGCGGCGACCAAATTCCTTCCGACTGTGACGCGCTGATTGCGCACGTCACCGGCGCGAAACGCAAGGTCGCCGCGCGAGCGGGCAAGGGGAGCGATTTGGTTGGCGCCGAGACCTAACGGCGCGAACGCGGTCACGGCGCTTAGCTAAATTGCGCTTTGTAGTCCTGGACGAATTGTTTGGTCGTCAGCGGCGCCCGCCCGACGATATCTCGGATTGGCTCCGTCACCTCGGTTGCGAGGCCGCCGTTTGCCGCGATCTGTCCGGCGGTCCGCTGGTGGCTGATAAGCCAATCGGGCATGCCGCGCGTTTTCATCACCTGCTCGGCCCGCTCAAATGGTATGGAAACATATGTGATCGTACGGCCGAGAACCTGCGAGAACACATCCGCGAACTCACCAAAATTGCTCCGCGCGCCGGTGAATTCGTAGATCTTGCCCGCGTGAGGTGCGGGATCGAGAAGGACGCGCGCTCCGACAGCGCCGGTGTCGCGCACGTCGATGAAAGCGAACGGCAGATCGGCCGGGAACGGCAGGACCATTTTGCTGTCATTCTTGATCGAGGCAGCCTGACCAAAAGTATTTTGCATGAAGAAGCCGGGTCGCAATATCACCCATTTGATACCGCTAGCCCGCAGGCGCTCCTCGATAGCGTAATGGCCGCGGCCGATGACGGAAGGCGAATCCGGCACCACGAAGAAGCGGCTGCCGGAAACGCGTACCAAATACTGCACACCGGCTTCGAGCGCTGCATCGAGCACGTTGTTCTGTTGCTCGACCATGTTCGGGTTGTGGCCGGTTACCACGAAAACGCTGGTCACACCTTTCAGCGCCTTGGCGAGCGCGGGCCGGTCGGTCAGTTCGGCGACGGCCGTTTTGGCATCCCCGCCCAAAACCTCACGCGCCTTGTCGGGGTTGCGCACGACGCAAACCGGCGAATGGCCGAGTTGCTGAAGCTCTTTGACGACGGCGCGCCCCGTGTTGCCGGTCGCGCCAACAACGGCAATCATGGTCTCCTCCCTCGTTTGCTCGCGGTGAGTTTTGAACCCAGGCCGCGGACTAAGTCATCGTCCAGTCAATGGGGTCAAACAGCGCACGCATCCAAGGCACGGGGCTGGGCCGAAGATAAGCGACGTGACCGCCGACGATCCGCGGACGGTTATCGTCCGCGAAGGCGTTCCAATCCGCGAACTCGGCGAGCCGACGGCGATGCGACTCCGCCTCGGGCCAGCTCTTATGCCAGTGGTAGGCGTACGTGCGATGAAGGCTGCCGACGGTGACGAAAAAGACGCCGATCAGCCGGTTGCAAAACGCTTCCATGGTCGCGGCGTTCAGCTTGCGAAAGCCCTCCCAATAGGCCAGCAGACCGCCGGGAAGAAAATCCAGGACGCGTTCGGAAACCGCGAGTTCGGATGCGTTGCCGACATTCGTAAACGCCGGCTCGCCGGGCAGCCAATCGCGTTTGTCGTTCCACAGCGGGCTTAGTTGGGCGACTGGCGCGTGATCGAGATAGGTGTTTTCCTGGCGGAGGAGGTGGCTTCTCGCCGTGATGAAATATTCCATGCGCTCAGGCGTAACGATTGCCGCCAAGCGCTGCTTGCCGTCGTCGTAGCTATCCCAGCGGTATAGATGCACGATGCGCTCGCCGTCGCCGGCACTCATCGTGAAGTAACCCAAGTTTCGTTCAAGGAGTGGGCGGAAAGGAGCCGGCGTATTCCATTGGCGTTGCAGTGCCCAATAGGTCGGTTCCGAACCCGGTCTGAGCGTATAGGCTCTTCTTTCAAACAGCATCGCCTTCCTCCCAGCCCGATCCGTTTTATCGCCGTGTACCCGTTGCGGCGCCCTTCGCGGCCGACGCGGGCGCGTCACTTGTGGTCCGTTTAGACAGCTTACCCGGCAAGTCCGGTTTCGTGGCCCGTACCCTTCGCGCTCAGTCTGCCTTGCGCCAAACCTCGTAGCCAATTTCTCTCGAGATCAGGCCGTCGCGAATATGAAAATTATGGATGAGCCGCATTTTCACTTTGGTGCCGATCGGATACGGGCAATTCTCGAACGCATCGCCGGTAATCTTGAAGCTGGCGTAGGAATTGTCGAATACCCTGTCCGGCGTCGCAAAGCGCTCCACCGGCGTAAATTCAAAATCCACGACGCCGTTGAATACGCGCAGATACATTTTCTTGATCAAGTCGCGGCCCTGGTACGACACCTTGCGCGCCGGGGCTTCCCAGACCGCGTCATCGGTGTAGAGGCGAATGCATTCGTCAATTCGGTCGGGATTTTCTTCCTGCAGATGCATTCCAACTACATCGAGCGCGTGTTGAACTTTCTCCTCATAGGTCCGCGGCTCGTGACGGCTGGCGATAAGGCTATCGACGGTCATTTTCGATTTTTCGATGAGTGTCGTCATGGCGTCCTCCACCTGTCAGTTCCTGTTTGTTTCGGCGCGCTGGCGCAAAGTTCCGCCGGATCTGGATGCACTATAGTGAGCGAGTGCGGTTTCGCGTTCAAGGGTTCGCTGCCGCGCCGCATTCGGCCCGCCTGCCGCACAAACGTTTCCCCGCGAACGTAGGGTGAATCGGCTGCTTCCTATTGCACGATCAATGCCGATTTTTTGCAAAATCGATCCGCCGTGGGCGCGCGCCCGGGATCAACGGTCGCGACGGATGGCGCCAGGCGTACGGCCGGTCACACGACGGACCATGCGCGTCATGTGCTGCTGATTGCTGAACCCGCATTGCAGCGCGATTTGCGCCAGCGACAGATCGGTCGACATCAGCAAAGCATTGGCGCGTCTTACTCGCGCGTTCAGCACGTATTGGTGCGGCGCAAGCTTCGTGCTGCGTTTGAACTCGCTGTTCAACCGAGCAGTGCTCACACCGGCGGCCCTGGCTATGCCGGCCAGGGTGAGAGTATCGCCCAAGCATTCCTCGATATGTTCGATCGCGCGGTTGCGTTGATCCTGCGTCAGAGCTCGCGCCTCGTGTGTTCCGGAAGGCGGCCGCGAAACATGACTTCGAACAAGATGGCTGGCGGCCGTCCGAGACAATGTCTCAGCATAAATTCTGTCTACGGGCGACGGCGCGAGCAGCATCTTTCTGATTTCATGCGCAACCGCCCGGAGCATTTCGTCCATTACGCCGGCGCGGGGCGGAAGGGCAATCGGGTCAGGCGATGCAGACATCTCGCACTGAATTTCGCGGATGAATTCGTCGCGGATGTAGAAGTGCAGGGTGTCGTAATGTCCGCCTTGTGAGGAAGTGCGAATACTGAAATCGGCGCCACCCGGCGTGATGGTCGCACTTCCGGGCAGCAGGATTTGCTCTTGCAGTTCGCCGCCGATCCGTCGGGTGAAACGAACCGGTTTGTTCAGTGGAATGACGACAAGGTGGTCTTTGACGGCCGCGAAGGTCCCTTCATAGGAAGCCTCCGAGCAAATGCAGGCAAACAGTGACGTCCAACCGGCATTCTCACTCGAACAATGCACCTGGCTGCCGGGCTGATGCACCACCCCGTGAGTCTCGAGGTACGAGAAGGGCGAACGTGTCATCCTCCCACCCACAGTTAAATGCTCGAATTTTCTTTTGAATTTACCACGGTTTCGAACCGCCGACACCCCGAAATGCGAAGTTCCGAGTAGCCCGCCTCATTATGCTACCGGCAGTACGTTCGAATATTTGGTTTGCTCAAGCGCAAAGCTCGAATTGATCGATGCGACGCCATCGATGCGCGTCAGCTTCTGCTTCAGGAAGCGCTCATAAGCGCCGAGGTCGGCCGCAACGATGCGCAATAGGTAATCGCGCGGCCCGGTCATGAGATAACATTCCAGCACTTCCGGCCACTTGGCGATCGCCTTCTTAAACCGCTCGAGCGCCTCGACCCTTTGACTTTCGAGTTTGATGGAGACAAACACACTGACGGGAAGCCCAACCTTGGCCTGATCGAGCACGGCGACGTAGCGCGAGATAATCCCGGTACGCTCAAGCCGCCGGATGCGGCGAAGACACGGCGACGGCGACAGATTCACTTTTTCCGACAGATTGGAAAGGCTGATGCGGCCGTCGCTTTGCAGAACCATCAGGATTTTGCGGTCGATTTCGTCAAGGTCTGATTTTGGCATTTTCTGCCTCTTTCTCAATGCTTCACGCCAGCTTCTGCCACCAATTCAAAGCAATCGGCCATATTTGGCATTTATTTGCGAACACGTCCCGACATAATTGCCGCATCGGACCGCCTCGATGAATTAAAACCTCCGCGATAGCGATGACGTGCGCCTGCTCACCGAGCTCGAGCGCAAGGTCTTGTGGCTGGCGAGCTGGACCATCCACCACGCCAACCATGAACGCGAGAACGTCGATGGCCTGAAAGTCGGTGGACACCAAGCGTCTTCCGCATCGCTTGCGGCGATAATGACCGCACTTTATTTCCACACCTTACGGCCGCAGGACCGGGTTGCCGTCAAACCGCATGCGGCGCCGATCTATCACGCCATCCAATATCTGCTTGGCCGTCAGACCCGGCAGAAATTGGAAGATTTCCGCGGCTATAAGGGTGCGCAGTCTTATCCGTCGCGCACCAAAGACGCCGACGATGTCGATTTCTCGACAGGTTCAGTAGGGCTGGGCGTTGCCCAGACCCTGTTCGCGTCGCTCGCGCAAGACTATGTGCGCGCCCGCCAATGGGGTCTTGAACGCCCGGAAGGCCGGATGATCGCGCTCCTCGGCGACGCCGAACTCGACGAGGGCAATATCTTCGAGGCGGTGCTCGAAGGCTGGAAGCAAAACCTGCGCAATTGCTGGTGGATCGTCGACTACAACCGCCAGAGCCTCGATGCGGTGGTGCGCGAGGGTTTATGGGAGCGCTACGAAAATCTGTTCCGCAATTTCGGCTGGGACGTCGTCGTTCTCAAATACGGCTCGCTTCAGAAGGCCGCCTTTACCGAGCCGGGCGGTGAGGTACTTCGCCAATGGATCGATAATTGTCCGAACCAACTATACTCGGCGCTGGTATTCCAGGGCGGGGCGGCGTGGCGCAAGCGCCTCGTCGACGAGATCGGGGACCAGGGTCCGGTCACGCGCCTTATCGAATCGCGCAGCGATGAGGAGCTGGCGCGCCTCATGGGAAATCTCGGCGGCCACGATCTGCCGGCGATCATGGACGCGTTCGATCGTATCGATCACGACCGGCCGGTATGTTTCATCGCCTATACCATCAAGGGCTATGGGCTGCCGTTTGCCGGCCACAAGGATAACCATTCCGGCCTGATGACACCGGCGCAGATGGAAACGTTCCGGACGACGATGAACATTCGTCCCGGCCACGAGTGGGACGCGTTCGAAGGCTTGCGCGCGCCTCCCGACGAGCTCCGAATGTTTTTGGAGCGCGTGCCGTTTGCAGTGCAAGGCGAGCGCCGCCTGCAGGCGCCCAAGATCGAGGTACCCGATGAACTTGAAGTGACCATCCAGTCGACCATGTCGACCCAGGTCGGCTTCGGTGCGCTGCTCAACGAGATTGGCCGTCACACAACGCCGTTCGCTGCACGGATTGTCACGACGTCGCCGGACGTGACCGTTTCGACCAATCTCGGTGCCTGGGTGAACCGCCGGCGGCTGTTTGCGCGCGAAGCGATGGCCGACACCTTCAAGGGCGAGCGCATTCCCTCGACGTTTACCTGGGAATTTTCCCCCGGCGGACAGCATATCGAGCTCGGCATCGCCGAGATGAATCTCTTTATTCTCCTCTCCGCGCTCGGCTTGTCGCACAGCATCAATGGCGAGCGGCTTTTGCCGATCGGCACGCTATACGATCCGTTCATTGCCCGCGGGCTCGATGCGCTGAATTACGCCTGTTATCAGGATGCGCGATTTATTGTCGTGGCGACGCCTTCGGGAATCACGCTGTCGCCTGAAGGCGGTGCACATCAATCGATTGCCCAGCCGCTCATCGGCATGGCGCAAGACGGACTTGCCTCGTTCGAGCCGGGATTTGTCGACGAGCTTGCCGTTATCCTTGCGTTTTCGCTGAGCTACATCCAGCGCGATGGCGATGGCGAACCAAACGAGCACACCTGGTTGCGCGATGAAACCGGCGGTTCGGTGTACTTGCGGCTCTCAACGCGGCCGATTGAGCAGATGAGGCGGCAGATGACGCCGGAGTTGCGTCAAGGGATCGTTGACGGCGCGTATTGGCTGCGCGAGCCCGGCCCTAATTGTCAGGTGGTTGTTGCCTATACCGGAGCCGTCGCGCCGGAGGCGATCGAAGCCGTCGGACTGATGGCCGAAGACCGACGCGACGTTGGCCTTCTCGCCGTCACCTCGGCGGACCGGCTCCACGCCGGGTGGAGCGCCGCGTGCCGCGCGCGCGAGCGTGGCCTGGTGCATGCCCGCTCACATGTTGAGCGCTTGCTTGGTGCGCTGCCCTCGCATTGCGGGATCGTTACCGTACTCGACGGGCATCCGGCGACGCTCGGCTGGCTCGGCGCTGTGCACGGCCACAAGGTTCGGCCGTTGGGTGTCGAGCATTTCGGCCAGACCGGCACGATTCCCGATCTGTATCGTCACTATGGCATTGACGCGAACGCCATGATTGCCGCGGCCCAGGCGCTCACTCCTGGTGCGCCGATCCGGCATCTCAAGGTGATTTGATGAGCGCTGGTCCGCGAATTGGATGGATTGGTCTTGGCAGCATGGGCAGCCGCATGGCGCCAAATCTCGTCAACAACGGTTATGGCGTGACCGGTTTCGATCTCGACCGTGGCCGCACCGCAGCAGCGGTCGCACACGGACTTAAAGAGGCTGCGTCGCTGCCGGCGCTTGCGACTGCAAGCGACGTGCTGTTTTCCATGATCCCCGACGACGAAGCGTTTTTTGATGTCGTCCGTGTGATCTGCGGAGCGGCCAAAGCCGGGACCTGCCTCATCGATATGAGCACGATTTCGCCGGCCGTTTCGACGCGCGGCGCGGCGCTGCTTGAAGCCGCCGGCATTTCGTATCTTCGTGCGCCGGTGTCCGGTAGCACGGCGCTCGCCGCCGCAGGCACGCTCAGTATCTGGGTTTCGGGCCCCGAGAGTATTTTCACCTCGCAACGCCCGTTGATCGCGCTACTGGGAAAGAAGATCACCTATCTCGGTGCTCACGAAGAGGCGAGGGTGATGAAGCTTGTCGTCAACGTGATTGTTGGCGCCATCAACACTTCGCTGGCGGAAGCACTCAACCTCGGCCGCCGAAGCGGCCTCGATTGGGCAATGATGATCGACGCCATCAATGAGAGTGCTGTCGCCTCGCCTTACATCGCCTCCAAGGTGCAGAAGCTCAAGGACCGCGACTGGTCACCGGCGGCCACGGTGGAGGTGATCGCCAAAGACATGGATCTTGCGCTCGAGCTGGCGAGACAGCGGGGCGCGTTCCTGCCATCCGCGGCACTGACGCGTCAGGTCCTCGCAGCCGTCGAGGGCAAAGGGCACGGACAGCTCGACATGTCCTGCATCGCGACGTTCTTCGAGTGACGAAGGACCGCGTGGTCGCGCCGCGTTGAAATACACATCATACCTTGAGGCTGGTTGCGCCGAGGCGCTCACTCTCCGCGATGAGCAGCACGATTTAGGCGGCGTATGACGCACCGGACGCTAACTGATCTGGATACATCTGTTTCAGCCGCGGATAGACCTCTCGCGCGAACATCCGGATGCCGTGCACGGTATCGTCGTGTTCGAGAAAGCCGGCTTGCCCCATAATCAGTAGGTGTCCGTAGCCGCCAACGTGTTCCCAGTGCCGTTTAATTTGCTGCGCCACCTGATCCGGCGTGCCTGCGAACATCAATCCCGCCTCGATCGCGCCATCGACGGTCGCCTGCTTCGTGCCGTAGGCACTGACGACGTTATGGGCACCGCGCGCTAACTGCGCGTTCATCGCGACCGGGAGATAACCCGGCGGATTGGAGAAGTGTGGCGGTACCTTATTGGAAGTCACGTACCAAAGGAGCTTTTCCGCGCCGGCGCGGGCGCGCGCCTCGGTTTCTCCGACATAAATTAGTGCAGCGTAGGCGAGCCGGTCGATCGGCACATCCTGGCCGCGTCCCGCCTCGCGCCAGCCGCGCCGGTAGGCCTCGTAAATGCGTTTGGTCGTGTCGAAACCAGTGAGAAACGTCGCCTGAACATAACCGTGTCCGCCGACCTGAGCGGCTCCGCCCGTGCTTGTTGTGCTGACCCACACCGGCGGGTGCGGCTGCTGCATCGGCCGGGGCCAAATATTGATTGAGCGGTGGTGAAAAAATCGCCCTTCGTGGCTGAACGGCCCGTCGTGATGCGTCCAGCATTTGATAATTAAGTCGAGCGCCTCCCAGTGACGTTCATTCATGCGTACCGGATTGCTGTTTGCCGGCAAAATTTCATAAGGAACGCCACGCACAAACCCGGCTTCCAGGCGGCCGTGCGATAGAATGTCGATCATCGCCATTTCCTCGGCAACGCGGACCGGCTGCCGCCGGTTGGCGATGGGGTTGCCGAGTATCAGGAGACGAGCCTTCTTGCTCAGGCGGGCGAGCGCCGCGAGCATCAGCGGAGCTGCGGGATCAACGCACGTCGCGGTCTGATGATGCTCGTTGAGCATGATTTCCACGCCTTCGTCCTCGGCGATCAGCCATTCGTCGATGTAGCGATCGTAAAGCGCGGCGCCCTTCGTCGGATCGTAGATCCGACTGGGCAATGACACACGGATCGAAGGATAGCTCTCCGCCGGCGGCAGATAGGGATAAGCGTTCTCGCTGAAGTGCCACGCCCGCATGTCAATCTCCGAGAAACTCGAGAACGGCACGCGCGAATAAATCCGGCTGCTCCAGTTCCGGGAGATGACCGGCGGCTTTGATTGTCGCTGTCTGCGCGTTAGGCAACAGCCGGCAATAGGCTTCAAGGTAAGCCTGCGATACGAAGCCATCGCTTTCGCCGCGAATGAAGAGCGTCGGCGCCGCTATCCGATGCAAACGGTGCTTGAGTTTTGCATTGTGCATCCACGGCTCCCAGGTCAGCAGCGCCAAGGTCTCGCGGGCGCGAAACATAAGCGCCAGCTCATCCTCGGACATTTTTTCCGAATTGGCCTTCGCGGCAGAGGGGCTGTGGTAGAGAAGCGCGCGTACTTCGTCTGCCGGCTTTGCGAAGATGTCGGGAATATCGAGCTTGTCGGGAGGACCTACCTTGATGCCCACCGGTCCGGCCAGCACCAGGCGGCGAAAACGCTCGGGCGACTTCGTGGCCATTTCTGCGGCAATCCAGCCGCCGATGGAGCAGCCGACGACGTCGACGATCGCGCAACTTCAGCACATCCATCAATTCGAGATAGAGGTGTGCAATGTCGTCAACGCTGTCGAGCCAGTCCGGCAGGCTCGACTTGCCAAATCCCGGATGCGACGGAGCGAGAAAGCGGCGCTTTGCCAAAAGCGGCGCGACGTAGGGCTGTTGCGATTGGAAACCGTCATCGCCGTGCAGAAACAGCAGCGGCCGGCCCTGGCCCGAATCGAACAATTCAAGTTCGACATCCGCTACTTTCACTTTCGAACCGTGCACCCTCTCCTCCACGGGAAGTCTCTTTAATATTTTCGGTTTGACCCTTGCATACCGCTCGGTCAAATAGAACGTCGCGGAGCGAGAAGCTGAGTTGCGTTGACCATTAAACGCTCAAATAGTTCCGTAATACGAGATCGTTGCTTTCGAGCTCGGTAGCGCTGCCGGTGAAACAGATTTCACCCTTATTCATCACATAGTGACGGTCGCCGACGGCGAGAGCGGCGCGCAAATTCTGCTCGACCAACAAGATGGCAAGACCTTCGCCCTTGAGCTTTGCCAGTACTTCGACAATTTGTTGCACGATCATTGGCGCCAGGCCCTCGGAAGGCTCATCAAGCAAAAGCAATTCCGGATTGAGCATCAAGGCGCGGGCGATCGAAAGCATCTGCTGCTCGCCCCCCGAAAGCTGAAAACCCAGATTGCGCGCGCGTGCTTGCAAGGCCGGAAAGACCTCGAAAATACGCGATAGCGTCCACGTCGCCGCGCTGCCGGCTGCCGACCGCTGCAATTTCGCGTTGCGGGCGAAGACGGTCAGGTTTTCCGAAACGGTCAAGCTCGGAAAAATTCCGCGCTCCTGCGGGACAAAGCCAACACCGAGCCGCGCTACCGCGTAGGGCGGCAGACTGGCGATTTCACGGTTGTTGCACCGGATGCGGCCGGCGCGCGGATGCAAATAGCCCATCACCGTGAGAATGGTCGTCGTCTTGCCGGCGCCGTTGCGGCCAAGCAGACACACGACTTCGCCACGCTCAACACGAAGCGACACGCCCTGCAAGATATGGCTTTCTCCGTAATAGGCATGGACGTCGTCGATCTCGAGCATCAGTGGGATAGTCCCAAATAGATCTCGCGCACGCGGTCATTGGCCTGGATTTCCTGCGGAGTGCCCGTGGCCAGAACCTTGCCGTAGTACAGGACGGTGATGCGATCGGCGATCGAGAAGACGACCTCCATATCGTGCTCGATCATGAGAATGGAGAGCGAGCGGGGCAGGGTGGAAATGAGTTCAATGATCCGGGAGGTTTCGCCTGGAGACATGCCGGACGTTGGCTCGTCAAGCAGCAGTAACGCCGGTTCACCGGCAAGCGCGAGCGCGAGTTCCAATTGTCGCTGCTCGCCATAGGACAAATGGCGGGCAAGTCGCAACTCATCAGCGGAAAGATGTACCTTCGTCAGCAAGTCTGCAGCTCGTTCGGACAGAGCCATGTTGGCCGCCGCTGGCGAAAAGAAGCTCAAAGGGTTGCCATGCCGGACTTGCAGGGCCAGCCGCACGTTGTCCATCACGTTGAGATTCTGGAACAGGTTATTGCGTTGGAAGGTGCGCGCCACTCCCATCCGGGCGATGCGATCCGGCGATGAGCCGGTGATATCGCGGTCGCGCAATACGATATGGCCGGAGTCAGGTCGTATCAGGCCGCTGATCTGATTGATAAGGCTGGTTTTGCCGGCACCGTTTGGTCCGATGATCACATGACGTTCGCCCTCGCCGATGGCGAGCGTAACGTCGTCCGTCACGGTGAGGCTGCCGAAGGATTTGCCGAGATGATTGATGCGCAGCACGTTCATTTCTGCGCCCGCTGTAGCATCTCGCGCGCGGCGCCCCACAGTCCGGCCGGAAAAAACATGACGCAACAGATGAAAACCGCGCCGATAATTGCCATCCAGTGTTCACTAAAGGAGCTGACGACATTCTTCATCAGCAAGAAAATAGCGGCGCCGAGAGCCGGCCCGATCAATGTTCCGGCTCCGCCAAGCATCGTCATGATGAGGATATCGCCCGAGGCGGTCCAATAGACCGCATCTGACGAGATAAAGCCGTTGAATATGGCGTATAGTCCGCCGGCCAGGCCCGCGAGCGCACCGGCAATCGTAAACGACAGAAGTTTGTAGGCGCGCGTTCGGTAGCCGATCGCGGCCATCCGCTGTTCGTTTTCCCGCAGCCCAATGAATACCTGGCCAAGCGGCGCATTGAGAAGGCGGCGGAAGGCCCAATAGGTCACGGCGAAGAAAATCAACGCCATAAAATACATCGGCAGCGAATGCGACAGGTCGAAACCGAAGAAACTCGGCCGTTCGGCAATTGCCATCCCGTCCGAGCCCCCCGTCACGTCACGCCATTTCAAAGCCACGGTGTAAACGAGCTGGGAGAGCGCGAGCGTCAGCATCAGGAAGGGAATGCCGCTCGTTCGGACGCAGAAAAACCCGATGAGTGCCGCGCCACTGGCCGCTAACGCAACGCCCCCGATAACTCCTAGCCACGCATTAAGCCCGAACTGGGCGCCGAGAACCGCAACTGCATAGGCGCCCAAACCAAAAAAAGCCGCGTGCCCGAGCGACATCAAGCCCGTGAATCCGAAGATCAAGTCGAGACTCATGGCGAAAATGCCGTAGATGAAGATTTCCGCTACGAGCGCCCGCGGATAATCGCCCACCGCAAAAGGAAGAAGCACGAGCACCAGCAGCGCCGCGAGTTCGGCCGTGCGGGTGCGCAAAGTGACCGTTCCGACGCGCGTAGTCACAGCGGGAGCGGCGGTCACATTGGAATATTTGATGCCGAACAAGCCTTGCGGCCTGATCAACAAGACGGCGATCATCGTCAGATAAATCAGAAACAATGCCACGGTCTGGAAGTAGGCCTTGCCGAACGTGTCGCAGATGCCGATGAGCAAACTGCCCACGAACGCGCCTCGCAAGCTCCCCATCCCGCCAATCACTATGACGATGAATGCCGGGATAAGAATGTCCGCGTCCATCCCAGGATAGACGCCAAGGATGGGCGCCGCGGCAACGCCGCCTAACGCGGCGAGTGCGACGCCGAACCCGAAGACGCCGCCAAACAGTGCCGGGATATTGGCTCCAAGACCGGCCGCCATAGCCGCATCATCGACGCCGGCGCGCACCATCGCGCCGATGCGGCTCCGCTCGAGCAACAGCCACAGCAGTGCCGCAACGGCAAATCCGAAGACGATCAGGCTGAGACGATAAGCGGAAAATACGCCCCATCCGATCTGCACTGTGTCCTGCAATGCCGCGGGCGCCGGCAGACGAAGCACGCTGCGGCCCCAAACGGTTTGCACCAGATCGAGAAACACAAAGGTAAAGCCAAAGGTGAGCAGCACCTGGTCCATATGGCCGCGGCGGTACAGCCGGCGCAGAAACAACATCTCCATGACGACGCCAACCAAAATGACGGGGATCGGCGCCAACACGAACGCCAGCCAGAAGTTGCCAGTGAGGTGAAACAGCGAGTAGCCGATGAAGGCGCCCAGCATGAAGAACGAGCCGTGCGCCAGATTGACCACGTTCATCAGACCGAAAATCAGGGAAAGACCTGCCGCCATCAAAAACAGCAGCATCCCGTAGACCAGCCCGTTAAGAAGCTGGGCGACGAACAATTCCATCTTTGCCTCTGAGAGCCTTGGTGTCGCAGCCTTGGCGCTCAGTAGACCTTCTTGCCCGGGTCCTGCACGTTCTGCGAGGTGTGAATTATTTTGGTCGAAATTCCGTCGCCGCTGGGGACGACCTGCGCGATGTAGACGTTCTGGATCGGGTTGTGTGTCGCCGGATCCATCCGAAACGGTCCGCGCGGCGCGTTGAACTCGACCTTGCTCATGGCCTCCGCCAGCTTGTCCTTGTCGGAAGCGTCTCCGCCGGTCATTTTCAGCGCTTCGCCCAACGCCTTTGCACCGACATAACCGTACTCGGCGAACAAATCCGGCGCGTACTTGTATTTGGCTTTGAAGCTTGCCGCGAATTCCTTGCTCTCGGCGTTATCGACCGTATCGGTGTACGTGACAGCCGACATTATGCCGACGGCGGTTTTGCCGAGGGCCGTGACCGTTTGCGAATCGATGGCTGTAAAGCCGGTGAACGGCATCTTCTCCTTGAGTCCGAATTCGGTGTATTGCTGAATGAACCGGATATAGTCCGCGCCCGGCATGAAATTGTAGCTGACCGGCGGATTGATGGACTTAATATCGGTCAAATAGGCGCTGAAATCCTGGGTGCCGAGAGGCGTCCAGATTTCCTTCAGGACTTTTCCGCCTCTGCCGACGAACGGTCCTTTGAATTCGGCCATGACGTCGCGGCCGCCGGCATAATCGGCGGCGGACGTGACAATCTCCTTGCCGAGATTGTCATAAACGTAGTTCGCCATTGGCATGCTGAGCTGGTAAGCGGATATCGAGGTCCGGAACAAATACGGATAACGATCCCAGGTAATTGCGTCAGTGCCGGCCCCCGACACGACGTAGAACGCTTTTTGCTGCTTCATGTAATTGAGAACCGCGAGCGCCACGTTGCTCGCCTGGATCCCGATAATCAAATCCGCCTTGTCGCTCTCGATGAGCTTTTTCGCCTTTTGCAGTCCGACCTGCGGATTGAACTGATCATCCTCCTTGATCAATTCGATTTTGCGGCCCGCAACGGTCCAGCCGATGCTGTCAAAGTAGAGGTTCATGCCGTTGAGGTTGTTTTCCCCCGCATAAGCCAATCCCCCGGTGTATGAATTTATGTTGCCAATCCGGACGGGCGTGTCAGACGCGGCGTGTACGTGGGGAGCTGCGAGCGTTTGCCCGAGGACTGCGCCTGCCGTGCCCTTGATGAACCTGCGCCGGGAAACATGGCTACCTTGCGAATTTTTCTCTTTCACAGCATTTCTCCCTGCACCATAGGTCTTGTTGGCTGACGTTTATTCTATGCGGCGGCGAATGGCTTTCGCTAGGGGTGTTTCGGCACAGGTGTGTCGGCATTTTCAAACGTAGCAAGCGGCGCGTAACACGTCCCATCGATGGTGGTCCGGCAAATGACGTTGGAATTTGGTGTCTTCGATCACCTGGATCGCGGCGAAACGACGCTTCAGGATCTCTACGAGGAGCGTTTGAAAGTCATCGAAGCATTCGAGCGCGCGGGCTTTTACGCGTACCACGTTGCGGAACACCATTTCACGCCGCTCGGCATGGCCCCTTCGCCCAGCGTCTTTTTGGCAGCCGTTGCGCAACGAACGAAGCGGCTGCGTTTCGGAACTTTCGTCTACGCCCTGCCAAATCACCATCCGCTGCGGGTGCTGGAAGAAATCTGCATGCTGGACCACATGAGCGGCGGCCGGCTCGAAATCGGTTTCGGCCGCGGCTCGGTACCGTTCGAGATTTCCTACTACGGACAAAATGCCGAGCAGCGGCAGCAAATATACGCCGAGAGGCTTGAACTTCTGCTCAAGGCTTTCACGGTTCGCGAGCTGACCTGGGAAGGGCGCTACGACCAATTTGAAAATGTGCCGATGGAGTTCGAGCCGCTGCAGAAGCCGCATCCACCGTTATGGTATGGCGCCCATTCACCCGATAGTGCCGAACGCGCGGCACGGCTCGGTTTAAACATCGTCACCAACGATAATCCCGAAAAAGCGCGCGCCATCGTCAATCAGTACCAAAAAATTTGGAGCGAGCAGCGCCGCGCCGGCCCGGTGCCAAAAATGGGGCTGGTCCGTTTCATCGTGGTCGCTGATAACGATGCTGAGGCGATGACGATAGCGCGAAGGGCATATCTGCGCTGGCGATCGAGCTTTGTGTATCTTTCCGCGTTAAATGGAACGCTTCCGGCATCTCCGCTCAACGTTGAGAGTTTCGATCACCTCGTTAAGCTGGGTTACGCCATTGCCGGCGCGCCGGCCACGGTTGGTGCGTTCCTGAAAGACCAAATCGAAATAAGCGGCGCGAATTATGTTGTCGGACAATTTTGCTTCGGCGATCTCTCGCTCGTCGAAATGCTCCGGTCGGTGGAATTGTTCGGAGCCCACGTCATGCCGAAACTGCGCGAAGCGTTCAGCGATTTGTATGCGACGCTTTGAGCGCTATTTCTGAGCGACTTGTTCCGGTCGCCCCGACGTTCCATTTCCACCAAATATCCCGCGGATCGGGCTCGCATTATGCGAGTCGAAGGCGTGCTCCGTCGTCGCGGTCTCAGTCAAGAAAATGAGTCAGAAAAGCCAGGTGATGGCAATAGCAAAAAATACCCGGGTCAGAAGCGTGCATCTTCCGACTTTTCAGCGCCATAAAATCGCCGCCGGTCGTGTCATCATCGGGCTACTGGGGGAACTCAACAGAAAACACAGGGGTCGTAATGCGAGCGTTTCTTGTAACGTTGTTTGTTTGTGCGTGTGTCTCTGGGGCAAACGCCTCTTATCTAATTTCGCCAACCAATGAATCTCTACACGAAACGCACCGCGCATACGGGCGTATGGTGCGGGTTTTCAAACCGGCGCGGCAGGTTCCTGCGCATATCAGCCATGTCGCGACTGCGGCCTCGGGAACCGAGGTCGTGTCGCATCCCGAAGGCTGTCCACAATCGCAGTTTTGCGGTTGCGGGGTCAGCGTGCGCGTTTTCGGTCATCCGGTGCGCGATCTCTGGCTGGTGCAAAATTGGTATCGCTTCCCGCGTGCCGAGGCAGCGGCGGGGAATGTCGCTATCCTGGGTTCGCGCCATGTGGCGTACATTCTTCAGGCCTACGGTGACGGCACGGCGACGCTCTACGATCCAAACAGCGGCGGCGGTTTGACACGCGTCCATCGGGTGTCGCTGCGCGGTTGGGCTGTGGTTGACCCGCGGGCGACGGTTCGCCGCCGCTACCAGTATGCGCAAAGATAGCTCTCTCAAGGTGGAGAGCTAGAGTCATCAGAGCTTCCGGCGCGATGCCAATCGCGCCGGAATCAATCAGCGCAACAGGCTGCCGACGTCGTTTGGCTGGTCGGCGCGCCCGCTATTGAACGCCGCTTCCCAGATCGCGATCTTGCCGTCGCGCATGACCCAAAGTTCGACGCCAAAGCCGCGCATGGCAGCGCCGCTTTCGGCGTCCTGCCACTCACCTTCCCAGACATTGGTGATGGTATCATTCGTCAGCGTGCGAAAGCTTTTCTTGAGCCGATAGCCTTTCTGCTTGCTGCTGCGCGCGGTGAAGAAGGCGCGCAAGGCTTGACGGCCGCGAAACTCCGGCAGCGTGCCGAAACGCACCACACAATCTTCGGTAAACCCGGCGACCAATGCGTCGATGTTCCAGGGCATGAACAACGACTCGACGTGTTGGACGAACGCTTTGGCTTCTTCGTCAGTTTGCGGATTGCGATCGTTTTCCCTGCGCAACGGCTGAACCGCCATCATTTTCCTCCTGGATCTTGCGTGCTCGCGCGGCACATTTCACGTTATGCAAAGGAAGGCCAGCCCCTGAGTCAACGTCGCTTTCTAGGCTATTTGCGTTTTGCCTCGGGCCCCGGCATCCTTGGGGTGGGAATGCGCACAGAACGGCGAAGTAAAACCGCCGGACTGCACTTGCCGATACCGACATCCGCGCCAGTTCTCAGGTGAGCCATGAAGCGACCGCGCACCAAGATCAGCAATCCCTCCAGCGTCGCGCCGCCGCTCAAGCCCTACTATTCAAACGCGGTGCGCGTATCGAGCGGTCCGCTGTTGTTTATCGCCGGACAGGTCGCGCTGGATAAGGCCGGCAACGTGGTCGGGAAGGGTGATCTCAGAGCGCAAGCGGTGCAGGTTCTCGAGAACATCCGAGCTATTCTCGTCGCCAACAAAGCCAGCATGAAAGATGTCGTGCAGGTCACGGTCTATGTTACCGACATGCGCGCGTTTCACGATATTGCCGATATTCGTACGAAATATTTTCCGAAGAATGGGCCGAGCAGCGTTATCGTCGAAGTCTCGAAGCTTGCTTTGCCTGACCTACAAATCGAAATCTCTGCTATTGCGGCGATCTAAAGCGTAAGCCGTCTTATGCGTGCAGGTTGGCGCTGAAGTAGGAGCACGATAATGGCCAAGTATATTCCAAGCCCTCATGATTGGGTGCGTAATCAGGTCGAATTATATGAGAGCAGCGGTGGCACTAAAGGTACCACGCTGCTCGACACCGGCCTCCCCGTCGTCATCGTAACCCACAAAGGTCACAAGACAGGCGCCATCCGGAAAACACCGTTGATGCGGGTCAAGGATGGACAAAACTACGTTCTCGTCGGGTCGCAGGGCGGAGCGCCGAAAGATCCGGCCTGGGTTCATAATCTCCGCGCCGATCCGCACATCGAGCTTCGCGATGAGACTATGGTACGCCCGATGCATGTTCGGGAAGTCGACGACGCAGCGGAAAAGGCCCGGCTGTGGGGATTGGCCGTCGCGGCATATCCGCCATACGCCGATTATCAGGCTAAAACCAAACGTCAAATTCCGGTGTTCGTCGCCGAGCCCTAGATTTTAGCGATCCACTCGCGGATCGCCTGCGCGCGGGAGCGCGCATCGTCGCGGATTTTTAGCCCGGCAGAGAGATGTGAGAACACGTCTTGCTCAGCCGCGATTTCAAGCACCGGCATTTTTAGTTCGGCGAGACGCTCTCGCCCAGGGTAAGAAAGCGCCGCCCGCCACGCGGGGGCGTAGCTTGCCGGCTGTTTCATGGCCTCACGCACACGCAAGTTGAGATCGTCCGGTGCGATGCGCGGCGCACTCTTTCGCGCAGCGAGATAAGTGCGCTCGAACCAGGGCCACCACAGTTCAGAGTCGCGCAGATGGTGCCAGGCGCGAAGCCAGTGACTTCCTTCCCACGCCGGCAGCACCTCCGGCGCGTAGCGGGAGGGAAGGGTTTTTCTTTCTTCGTCGCCGAGAAAGCACGGCGCGTCCAGCACCAGTCCGGTCACACGGCGGCCGAGCCGCGCCGCGAGCTCCACGGCGACGGCCGCGCCGCCGTTGTGGCCGTAGAGCCGAACGTTCGCGAGATTTAACTTGTCCAGAACTTTTGCGGCGGTGTCGGCCCACGTCTCCACGCTTTGCGGGTTGCCGGGAAGTGGATCGGACTCGCCGTGTCCGGGAAAATCGATCGCGAATGCGGGCGCGCTCTCGCGAATGAGAGCGTCGTAGACGAGCGAAGAACCTGGGGTGTGGGGGAGGACAAACAGCGGCGTCGCGCCGGCGAGTTCACCTGCGGAGCGCACCAGCACCTGTACTCCGCCAATATCGAGGAAGTCGATGGTGGTGCGGCCGGGCAGGGCGGTACAGCACGGCGCGGGCGGCGGGGCGTCGCGCGCCGGATGGCGCTCAAGGATGATGCGCTCGGCCGTTACGGCTGCTTCTGCGCCGCGCGGCACCAGTTCCATCCAGGCCGATTTTGGGTAGAGCTTGTGGCTGGCGTAAAGGCTGTCGCCCTCGCGGTGGCCGAAACACACCGGCACTTTTAGATCCGGCAGAATTTCGAGCGCCCGATGGCGGAATGGTGCGGCGTATCCGATCCGATAATCGTCGCCGGCTTCGAGAAGCTCAACAACGCCGCGATGGAGGAAATCGAGGTCCGGCACATCCGCGTCAGAGCGTGTTTCTGCAGTCTGTACGTTCCACGGCCAGAAGACGTGTTGATCGCGGTAGCGGAACCATAGCCGCAACAAATGCGCGCCGTCCCACACCGGCACGATCGGTTCAAGATAACGTTCGAGCTGCTCGTCCGTGTAAGGCTTGGCGAAGACCGCGTAACCGTCGGCGTACGCCATGGCGCAGCGCTGCGGGTGGCGGGCTGCGAACTCGACGGCGATGGAAGCGCCGGTGTGGCGCCCATAGGCGGCGGCTTGCTCGATACCAAGTGCGCCGAGTGTTTCGTCGAGTGCGTCGGCAAAGTCCTCGACGCGCGGTTTGGCGAGCGGCAGTTTATCTGAGAGACCGAACCCGGGCGTGTCGAAGACCAGGCAGGTGAACCGCTCGCCAAAAACCGGCAGCAGCGGTCGCATTACCTTGGCCGAGCACGGCGACGCGTGCAGCATGGCTAACGCCGGTCCGCTCCCCGCGCGTAGATAGTGCACGCGGCGTGTTCCGACCGTAACGAAGTGTTTGGTGATCTTCATCAGTAGCTGCGCGGCAGGCCGATGCGCTCGGCGACGAAATTGTGCACCATTTCGTTCGAGATCGGACTGAAGGGACCGAGCCGCGTGTCGCGGAACAGTCTCTCAAGCGGCGACTCCTCGACCAAGCCGTAGCCGGCAAGCACGCGCATCGCGCGATCGGTGGCGCGCACGGCGGTTTCGCTGGCAGCGAGCTTCGCCATGGCCGCCTCAAGCGCGCAGTCGCGGCCGAGCGATTGCAGCCATGCTGCCTTGGCAGTGATCAGGCGGATTTGCTCAAGCTCGGTGGCGATATCGGCGAGCGGATGTTGCACCGCCTGGAAGGCGCCGATCGGGCGGCCGAAAGCGTGCCGGTCTCGCGCGTATTGCAGCGCCTGTTCGAGTGCCGCGGCGGTGATGCCAATGTATAACGCGGCGCACAGAATGCGTTCCTCGTCCAGCGTGCGAAGCAGCGCACGCCAGCCGCCACCCCGCTCGCCGATCACCGCTGTGGCCGGTGCGCGGGCGCCGTCCAGAAAGACCTCGCAAGTGCATGCAGCGCGCATACCCATCAGTTCCAGCCGTCGCACTTGTACGGCCGGCTGATTTCGCGGCGTCAGGATAAGGGAGAGGCCTCGCGAGCGCTTGTCCTCGACCGAGTCGGTACGGCAAAGCACCAGGATCGCGTCAGCATCGTCGGCGAACGAAGTGTAGAGCTTCTGTCCCCGCACCACCCATTCGCCGTCTTCAAGCGACGCGCGGGTCTTGAGCGCCAAGACGTCAGTGCCGCCGCCGGGCTCGCTCATGCCGAATGCCATCAGGAAATCGCCGGCGGCGAGCTTCGGCAGAAGCTCTGCCTTCTGCGCCGGCGTAGCGAACTCGCGCAGCACGCGGGCGGTCATCGATACGAGCAGCCAGTCGGTGGCGAGCGACGGAAAACGCCGTGCCAGCTCCTCGCAGAACACCGCAGCCGTCGTGACATCGGCCTCGCTGCCGCCGAACTCGGCCGGAACTGACAGCCCCATCCAGCCCATCGCGGCGAAATCCTTCCACACCGAGCGCGGAATCCGCCGGGCGCGATCCATCTCGCGGATACGCGTTTCGGGTAGCTCGCGCTCGAAGAACTGCCGCACACTCTTGCGCAGCAAATCGTGCTCTTCGATCGGTTCGAAATTCATGCCGTCTCTCCGAGATAGACTTGCTGCACTTCGGGCCGCGCTCGCACTTCGGCAGGCGTGCCTTCGGCGAGGACCCGGCCTTGGTGCAGCACCGTGATGCGCGTCGCCACCGCGAATACCACCGCCATGTCATGCTCGGTGAAGACGCACGAGAGACCGAGCTCGGTGGCGATGCGATGCACGAGCCATATCGCTTCGAGCCGCTCGGATGCCGCCATTCCGGCGGTCGGCTCGTCGAGCAACAAAAGCCGCGGCTCGGCGGCGAGCGCGATGGCCAGCTCAAGACGCTTCTGATCGCCGTGTGACAGCGTTCCAGCGGCCTGTGTAGTGGAAGCGGCGAGACCAACTAGGTCAAGCAACTCGCGCGCTCGCCCCGCGCCAAATGCGCGCGCCCGCGGCCACATACTCCAGGAATGTTCCGCATGCGCAAGCAGCGCGACTTGAACGTTTTCAAGCGCGTTCAGATCGGCAAAGACGCTCGTGATCTGAAAGGTGCGCGCCACGCCTCTCCGCGCAACGCGGTGAGGCGGCGCGCCCGTGATATCTCGGCCCTCGAAAGCAACGCGGCCTGAGTCGGGACGCAGCAACCCGGTCAAGGTATTGAAGAAAGTGCTTTTGCCGGCGCCATTCGGGCCGATGATAGCCCGGAATTCGCCGCGCTCGACCGTGAGGTCGACCCCGCCGAGTGCCACAAGCCCGCCGAAGCGTTTGACGAGAGCCTCCACATGCAGGACCGCGTTGCTCATCTCGCTTCCTGCGGTGGCGCGTTGCGGGCGCTCGCTCTGACAGCGATGGATGTCCACAATCCGGTGAGGCCTTGCGGCATAAGCAATACGAGGATGACGATAATGATCCCCATGGCGAGCGGCCAGTATTCGGTGCGCCCGCTGATCAGCACCTCGAGGACAACGTAAACTGCGGCGCCGAGAGCTGGCCCGAGAAAGCTTGCGGTGCCACCGAGTACCGCCATGACAATTGGCGTGGCGCTCGCCGTCCAATCGAGCCATCCGGGAAACACATTGCCGTTCGAGAGCGCGAAGATCGCTCCCGCGAGTCCGGCGAAGGCGCCGCTCACGACGAATGCGGCAAGCCGGTGCGCACGAACGTTTATGCCGAGGTACTGGACGCGCAGGGCATTCGCGCGAAGCGCGCGTAAAGTGTAGCCGAATGGAGAACTGACGATGCGATGCAGGATGTAAAGACTGCCGAGAGTCAACGCGAGTGCGAAGTAATAGTACGCGCGGGGTTGGGCAAGAATTCCGGGTGGTTTTATGCCTGTGAGGCCGTCGTCGCCGCCGGTTAACGGGGTTGCCTTAAGTGCGATGGTGTAGAGCAACATCTGGAAAGCAAAAGTCAGCATGGCGAAGTAAATGCCTGCACGCCGCACTGAAAAGAAGCCGACAATCAGTGCGGTTGCCGCCGAAGCGAACATCGCGGCAAACGGCAGGCAGATGATGGTGAGCGCGGGCGGCAGCCCGAACTGTTTGACGACAAGACCCGCCGTATAGCCGCCAACGCCGAGAAAAGCGGCGTGACCGAAGGACAGCATACCGCCATAGCCGAGCAGGAGGTTAAAGCTCACCGCGTAAAGCGCGAACGCGAGCACCTCGATGGAGATGAAGACCCAGAAGTCGGTAAGGCCAAACGGCAGCGCGAGCAGGGCGGCCGCTGCGGCCAGCAGGCCGGCGTGCTGCGCTTTCATTCCGCGGTTCCGAGCAAACCGCGGGGCCGAACGATGAGCACGATCGCCATGCAGGCAAAAGTGAGCACAACCGCGGCGCTCGGAAACGCAAGAATGCCGAACGCGTTGACCAGCCCAATAAGCAGCGAGGCGACGAACGCCCCCAGAACGCTACCGAGGCCGCCGATCACCACCACCACGAATGCGTCAATGATCACCTGGACGTGCAGGCCTGGACCGACCGCCACGACGGGTGCGGCAAGCGCACCACCGAGGCCGGCGAGCGCCGCGCCGAGCGCGAAGACGGCGGTGAAAAGCCAGCGCGTATTGACGCCAAGCGCCGAAAGCATCTCCCGATCCATGGTGGCCGCGCGGATGAAAATGCCCCACCGGGTGCGGTAGAGCGCCAGCCACAGGCCCGCGCCGACCAGGATGCCAGCGAGGATGAGGAAGAGGCGGTAACGCGGAAAGACGAGCCCGAAGGCGTGCGCGCTGCCCGTGAGCATCGAGGGCATGCCGACGGAATGCTCTTCGCGCCCCCAGATGATCTTGGCCGCATCGCCAACGATGAAAACAAGCCCGAAGGTGAGCAATAGCTGCATCTCGTGGGGTGCGCGATAGATCCGCCGCAACAAGTTGATCTCGATCGCAGCGCCAATCAGCGGCGAGGCCCGCCGCTGCGCCGATCAGCGCGGCGGTGAATCCGCCAAGCGGGTCCGGAACAAGCGTGGCAACGCTCGCGGCGATGAAGGCGCCGAGCATGAACAACGCGCCATGCGCGAAGTTTAGGATGCGCAGCACGCCAAAGATGAGCGAGAGCCCGGCGGAGATGAGGAACAGCAGCATCCCGTTCGAGATCCCGGCGAGCGTCTGCCGCGCGAGTACAACCGGGTTCTGCGCCCAGGCGAAGTGTTGGGCGATCAGTTCAAGCACGCGGCGAGTATGCCAGAAACGCGCTTGACGGTGGAAGACCCCACTTCCTAGGATCGCGGGCACACTTTATCGAGGAGGGGTCGCTAATGCACCGCGCCTTTCGTAGCGCATTGACTTTATTCGCTTTGGCCACATTCGGCGCGATTGGGTTCGTTGCCAAAGCGCCGGCTAGCGACGACACGATAAAACTCGGTCTGATCGACATCTATAGCGGCGGCTTTGCCTTCATTGCCGACAGCATCCGCACTGGATTCCAAATCGCGCTGGATGAGTCCAATCAGGCCGGCGGGCTGAACGGACGCAAGTTCGAGCTGGTGTCGGCCGACATGGGTGGCTCGGTGGAAAAGGCGGTTACCGAGGGGCGCCGCATGATCCTCGAAGAGAAGATCAAGTTCGTCACGCTCGGAATCCACAGCGGCGCGGCGGTCGCGGTCGGCAACCTCGGTAAGGAATATAAGGTTCTGGTGATCGGTGGATTCGCGACTACGCGGCGTTTGACGGGCGAAGCCGGGCATCGCTACGTCGGACGCGCCAACCTTTCGACGGTCGAGATCGGCCGCGTGATGGCCGAGTACTTGAAGGGGCGGGCCGATATCAAGCGCATCGCGACCATCGCTCCCGATTACGAGTTCGGCCAGCACTTCGCACAAGATTTCCTGGCGGCGCTTAAGGTGGCGCGGCCTGATATCGAGGTCGTGCGCCAGGAGCTGCCGAAGCTCGGCACCACCGATTTTGCGCCGCACGTCACCGCGTTGCAGGCCCAGCCTGTCGACATGGTGGTGGCCGGCGTATTCGGCGGAGACTTGGTCAACTTCCTGAAATCGGCGCACGACTTCGATCTGTTCGGACCGAAAACTCAGCTCTTCGTGCACGGCATCGATCTGGTGAAGATGGGGACACTCAAGGATGTGCTCCCGGCTGAGACCATCGCTACCGCGTGGTATCCGTTCTATGCGCTCAACACGGCGAAGTCGAAGTCCTTTACCGAGGAAGTCGAAAAACGCATGAAGACATATCCGATCGGTCCCGCGCCGGTCGGTTATATCGCCGGACGCATGATCGCCGAGGCGATCCGCAAGGCTGGTACCGCGGACGACGTGGACCAGATCATCAACGCACTTGGTACGGTGCAATTCGAAGGTCCGACCGGACCCGTCAAGGTGCGCGCTTGCGACAACATGGCGCTCTACGATTTTTATGTCGGTGCCGTGAAGCGCGACCCAAGCCTGCCGGACGGCATTGGGCTCGGCGACATCAAGACCTATAACACCGAAGCCATCGCTCGTAGCTGCGACGACATCATGAAAGTGCGTGGCGGCGGCTAGCTTCGCTCCAGCGCATGGCGCTCCTCGAAGTCCGCCAACTGGAAAGCGCGTACGGCCAAAGCCGCGTGCTTTTCGGTCTGTCGCTCGACGTTTTGCGTGGAGAAGTGGTGACGCTGCTGGGACGCAACGGCGCCGGCAAAACCACCACGCTTGCCAGCATCATGGGATTGGTGAAGCCGCGCGGCGGCAGCATTCGCTTCGAAGGTGCCGAGATCGCCGGCTGCGAGCCGTTCGAAGCCTGTCGCTCCGGCCTCGGCTTTGTTGCCGAGAATTGCCGCCTGTTCGGTGGCCTGACCGTGGCTGAAAACTTCGAAACAGCGCGCCGCCCGGCGCGTTCCGGAGCAAGCCGCTGGGACGTCGCCGAGGTGCTTGATCTCTTTCCCGACGTGAAAAGCTTTCTTCGCCGGCCGGCGTCTGCGCTTTCCGGAGGCCAGCAGCGCATGGTCGCCATCGCCCGCACGCTACTCGGAAACCCGACGCTACTGCTTCTGGACGAACCTTCCGAAGGGCTCGCACCGCTTGTTGTGCAGGCGCTGCTGGAACGGCTGAGACGCCTGAAGGAAACCGGCGCCACCGTACTTCTGGCCGAACAGAATGTTCGCTTTGCCACCGAGCTCGCCGATCGGGTGTACATCATCGAGCGCGGAGAAATCCGATATGACGGTCGACCCGGCGAGCTCGCGGCTCATCCGGACGTGCGCGAAAAGTACCTCATGGTTTAGCGCGGCTCACGCGCCATTTCCTGAGCGAGCGTCGGATAGTCGTTGTACCCGTCAGGACCGCCGCCGTAAAAACGCTTGGTGATCGCCTTGTTATAGGAGCCGCCGTGCTTGATGCGTTCGGGAAGATCGGGGTTGGCCATCCACAATCGCCCGAAAGATACAGCATCGATCGCGCCGGAGCCGATCAGCGCATCGCCAGTCTCAGGATCAATGCCGCCGTTGGCGATGATCGCACCGTCGAATACCGGACGGACCATTTCAAGCATGCGTGTGCGTTCGAACTTGCCCCACCAAAAACTGGTGTCTGCGAGTTCGATCCATCCCATTCCGAGCTGGTTGGCTTCGCGAACGAGGTGGCGATGGGCCGGGACAGGATCCGGATCAACCGCGCCGTTGTAGTCGGTGAAGGGCGATATGCGCAGCCCTACGCGCGCCGGCGGGTAGTGGCGCATCATCGCCTGAAGCACTTCCAGCGCGAAACGCGCGCGCTTCTCCGGTGAGCCGCCGTATTCGTCGTCACGCTGGTTGAGATGGGGCGACAGGAACTGGTGAGGCAGGTACCCGTTTGCGCTGTGCAGCTCGATTGCATCGAAGCCGATCTCGCGGCTGGCCCGCGCCGCCTCACCGAAGGCGACGATCGTCTGCCGGACTTCTTCGAGTGTCAAAGCGCGCGACGGCGTCGCCTGTAGCTTGATGAACTTTCCTTCCGGTCCGAGTCCCCACACGGTAATGGCGTCGAGGTTGTCGTTGACGCCTGAGGGCGAGAGTGCCGGCTGCGGCGAAGCAGAGCGGTCACAGGCGACCCGGCCCCCATGCCAGAGCTGTAGCGCGATGCGTCCGCCCGCATCGTGCACCGAGCGCACCAGTTTGACCCAGACTTCGATCTGCTCGGCCGTGTAGATTCCAGGAGCGCAATCCCAGGCGAGCGATTGCGGCGCGACGTTGGTCGCCTCGGCGATGATAAGTCCGGCGGAAGCCCGCTGGACGTAGTGTTCGATCATCATCGGCGTCGGTACGCGTTCAAGCGTGGCGCGTGAACGCGTGAGTGGCGCCATGACAATGCGATTAGGCAGTTGGAGGTCGCCGATCGCGAGTGGTGTGAACAGGTCGGCCATCAGTCCAGCTCGCGACCGCCAATCTTTTCGCTCAGTTGTTCTTTCAGCTTGCCGCGTTCGACCTTGCCGGTGGGATTAGCGGGAATGTCGTCAACAAAGAAATAGTGTCGCGGGCGCTTGAAGTCGGCGAGATCAGGGCTGTCCCGGCAGAAGCGGTCGAGCATTTCGGCGCTGAGCGCCGGATCGCGCCGCACGATGGCCGCGCACACGACTTGACCCCAGAACTTGCTCGGCAGTCCCGACGACCGCCGCATTGGCGATGGCCGGATGTTTGAACAATGCGTCTTCGACCTCGGCAGGATGGATGTTCTCGCCGCCGCTCTTGATCGTGTGGTCCATGCGGCCCATGACGGTGATGAAACCCTCATCGTCAAGCACTGCGGCGTCGCCGGAGAGAAACCAGCCGCGCGAGAATGCGGCGGCGGTGCGATCTGGAAGGCCGAAATATTCGGTAAGCAAACTCGGGCCGCGCGTGATGAGCTGGCCGATTTCTCCCGGCTTGCAAACATCGTCCGGGTCCCGGCCGTCGGCGCGGATGACGCGCACTTCCATACCGAGCGAGGCCTTGCCGACGCTGCCGAGCTTGTCCGGGTGCTGGCGATAGTCGCAGCAGGTCACAGTCAGCGCTTCCGTCGAGCCGTATACATTGCCGAAGTAGCTAGGGAAGAGCGCCATGCACTTGCGGGTGATGTCGCTTGCAAGCGTTTGGCCGCCAAAGAAGCCGCAGCGGAGTGAAGAAAGATCGTATTTCGAGAGATCCGCCGCGACCATCATTACCATTTGCGTCGGGACGCCGTGCAGCACGGTCACGCGCTCCGAGCCGACGAGCGAGAGCGTTTCGTGCACGTCAAAGCCGCGTGTCAGAACGTTGGTCGCGGCGTTCTGCACAAAGGGAATGAATTGAAGCTGTAGTTGGGCAATGTGAAACAGCGGCTTGTTATTGAGGATCACGTCTTCGTGGCGGAAACCGCACTCGATCGACATGAACAATCCGCCCATGTAATCGGCGAGATGGGAGCGCACCGCACCCTTCGGTCGGCCGGTGGTGCCGGAGGTGTACATAATAAAGCCTGGCGTCGTGCCAGCTGACATCCGCCTCCGGCTCGCTCTCCGCGCCTGGCGCGATGAAATCTTCGAACCGGGTTTCGCCGCCGGCCGGCTTCGCGCCTACATACAGGAGCCTCTCGACGCCGATGCGGTCCTTGATGGTTTCGACCGGCGCGCGCAGAGCCTCCTCAAACATCAGGATGCGGGCGCGCGAGTTGTCCAGGATGTACTTCACCTCATTCGCAGCGAGGCGGTAATTGATCGGCACCGGAATCGCGCCGATCTTCAGCAGCGCATAGAAAGCGGTGACCTGTTCCGGCAAGTTGTAGGTGAGTATCGCCACACGATCGCCCTTGGCGATGCCGGCATTGCGGAAGGCGTGGGCCGCCTTGTTGACCAGACGGTTCCACTCCCCATACGTCCAGCGCCGTCCCTCGAAGACGAGGGCGGTTTTCTCGGGCCACTTGAGCGCGGCTTGGGTGAGGCTGTGCGCGAGGTTCATCTTTCAGCGCCGTGACGTTATTCGCTTTTCCGTGGTGGTGCCACCGTCTTAGGCGCCAGTATGCGCATCGGCGGTATGCGCGACCGCGGAGGAGGCGCTACCGCCCAGCTAGGCAAGCCGCAGCTCGGTAGTTGATTCAGCGATGACGCGGTCGCCGCAGGTCAAGCGCTGGCTCAGGAATACGGCGTCCTCGCGTATTTCTTTGACTTCGCCCTCGGCGCGCAATGTGTCGCCGGCAAAGGCCATCGCTTTCATTCGAAATGAAAGACGTTTCACCAGAGCGCGCGGCCCGGCCCACTCAAGCGCGGCGCGTGCGAAAAAAGCGCCGAACTCCTGCCCGTCGATCACCGGAGCGCGCAGGTTCAGGCGATGAGTATGCTCGGTGTCGTAGTGCATGCGATTCCAGTCCCATGTAGCGGCGCCATACAGAACCAGGTCGACCAGCGTAAACGTACGTTCCAGCGCGGGAAGCTTCTCGCCGGAGGAAACGTCTTTGGGAGTTTTTGTCGGTCGGATCATGCGAGCGGTTGATAGACAATGGTTTCGCGATTGATCGCCACCAGTTCGCCGGTGTCGTCGCGGTAGCGCGCCACGGAGCTGACGAAAAGCTGGGTGCCACCGCCGGAGCGGCCGCGCTCGACGATGTCTTCCAGCGTCCAGGTCACCGAGATGCGGTCGGTCGGCAGGATCGGCCGGATGAACTCGTACTCATTCCCGGCGCGGATCAAGCGGCAACCGGAGACCGGCAGTTTCCACTGGTGGCCGATGTAGCCGTCTTCGTCCGGCGGACGGTGTGCGTATTGACAGGTCTCGCAGATCAGCGTTGGCGGTGCGATAACCGACGGATAGCCGGCTTCGCGGGCGTACTCGTCATCAATATAAAGCGGGTTGTCGTCGCCGAGCGCGAGCGCGAAATAGCGGATCGACGCTCGGCCCAACTCCTCGCGCGCCGGATAAAGCGCTTCACGTCCGATCCAGGCTCTTAATTCTTCGGTGAGCAGCGTCATCGGGTCAGTCGAGAATCGCGAACGGGTCGATTTCGATCAGCATTTCCGGCCGCAGCAGCGCCTCGCAAACCAGGCCGGTCGAGGCCGGCCAAGGCTCGCGCAACAGCTTCGATCGCACGCCGGCTACGCCGCGATAGCGTTCGAGCGCCGCCGGCGTCACGTATTCGATCGTCTTGACCAAATGTTGCGCCCCGCCACCTGCCGCGGCGACAACCTTGAGCACGTTCTCGTAGGTGTATTCCGCCTGGGCGACGACGTCATTTTCGAACACCACGCGCTCGGTCGCCGGGTCGAGTGCGCCTTGTCCCGACATGAACAACAACTTTCCGGCACGCACTGCGGGACTGTAGGTGAGCTTCTGATAGCGGGCCCATCCTGGATTGACGGCGACCGGTTCGTCGCGGGCGGCAGTGAAGTCGTACTGGATCAATGCTTCGGGATGCATCAGGCGTGGCATGAGGATGCCTGCGGCGCCCGGATAGACCGGGCCGAGCCGCTCACGGCGCACGCGTCCGGTGCCTTTGTAGCCGGCGAGCGCCGCCGGAGTAATGTAGTCCACCGTTTTTACCACGCGATCGAAGCCAAGACCGAGCGCGGCCAGCATTCGCCCGGCGCGCTCGAAAATCGCCTCGGTTTGTCCCACGACGTCGCCAGCGCAGATGATGCGCCCTTTTTCATCCACGGGCTGAATGGTCGGCAGAAACACTACGCCGGAAGATTCAGCCGGCGTGGCCTTTACGTACGCGGTCACTTCGACTTCGAGGAAGGCTTCCGGTCGCAGCAGGCTTTTCACCGGCACCGTGTTCACAACCGGACGATGCGCGCCGAAGATCTCCTCGCGAGCGGCTGCAGCCTCTGCATAGCGCTCGATACCTTCCGGGCGAAGGTACTCGACAACGCGTGTCACGTTTTCCAGACCGAGCCCGGCGGCTTCGAGGATCGCGCCGATCTTGGCCCAGGCGGTGCGCACCTGCTCGGTCATGCCGCCGCGAACGACAATGCGCTTTGCGTCGGGATCGTATTCGGAGGCGGTATGTCCCGAGAGAAAAGTGCCGGTCGGCGTTTTCAGGCCGAGGGAGAACGAGTAACGCGAGTAGTCGAACCAGGGAAAATGCGCGGGTTTGATGGCGGATGTAGTCGCCGATTCCGACAGTGGCGAGCCTGTGTTCCGAGATGATTTTGATACGGATTCCGACATGGCGTTGCTGTTATGTGATGATCCGAACCTTGTATCAAGATCCGAAGCTGATTTTAAGGGCGAGGTGAGGCGATCGTTTTCCGGCAGGGTACAGCGCTTCGCCGCTACCTCCGGCTGTGGAGAATGCGGCGGCGCATTGCTGATGCGGCGCGACCGATCTTCACGCTGACGTCTTGCGCCGCACATCAGACGGCCGTACGCCGAATTTCCGGCGGAACATCGTGCTGAAATGCGATGAGCTGTTGAAGCCGACGAGGTAGGCGATCTCCGTCAAGGACAGCGCGCCATTATCGTTCTTCAAGAGCATGTCGAAGCTGCGCTCCAACCTTCGATTCCAAATCCACTGTGAGACCGATGTTCCTTCGAGCCGGAAGAGAGAGTGGAGATAACGCAAAGATATGTCGTTGGCTTTGGCGATTGCGTCCAGCGTGAGCTCCGGATTGCCAAGGTGGTGTTCAAGCCAGGCCTTGACCGAGCGAAGGCGTGCGCGCTGCACGGCCTGATCGGCGCGCGGCTCATCCTGTTGAGCCGAGTCGAAAGCCAGGGCCAGCACATCCATCAGCTCTTCGCCCAAGCGTGTGCGAGTGGAAAAATCCAACGTGGATCCCTCCGACGCCAGCGTCGCGCAGAATTCGGTAGCGATCCGGCCTAGTCCCCGGCCGGTGCTCATCGTTGTCGAAATCGGAATCCGGTCTTGAGCAAACCGGGCAGCAAACTCCTTTCGGGGCAATTCAAGGTAATACGACCGGACCTTGCCGAGGCATTGCAGGACGTACGGTTCGGAAGCGCAGAAAAGCGCGCCGAGGCCCGCGTTCGTTGGCAACGTCGTACCGTCCTGGAGAACGTTGATATTGCCGGTCTGAATCAGCTGAACGTAGTAGCAGTCCTTATCCAGCTTCGACAAATGTGAGGGGTGCCGCGTTATCCGCTGGTGCGACAGCAAAACGTCAGTCAGGGCGACTGAGCCGAATTGGACTTCGCGGATAAATCCGTCGTAGTTCGACTGATCCTCGGCGTGAACGTCGACGTGAACATACACATCGCAAATCGCGTCGCGCCAAGCGGCGTAGCGCTTTTGTCGCGGCAGGCCATCCGTCGAGAAGATGAGATCCACCTCCACCTCCCGCTTCGATAGGGACTATTCCCGGGGGCGGCTTGTGGCCGCCGCCTTGAGGAAACTCGGGATTGTCCGTATCGCTCTTCGATCTTCTTTGTTTTTGGCCTTCGGGCCTCGTCACGCCTAAAAAGCCCGGAAAATATGCCCGTGAGTGCACAGTCAGGCAAGTATCCTGCGCGCGGGGGCAAGACGGCTCCCTACCAAATGGCATGCTGCCCGGAGGCGGCGAACGGCCTTCGCGCCATTACCATGAGCCCTCAGGCCGCTGTTCGGAGGAGGGTTCATGTACGTGCCTTTGGTGTGACGCAGGAGCACATCGGCTTTCGCTCGGCATCCTTCCGATGCTAGGGTTTGCTCCATTCGTCTGAGCTTGACCCATGAGCGCTCGCCTCAATCGCGATGAAACAGGGCAGGTTGGAAAGAAGGCGATGAGGTCTTTTCGCGTCACCCAACAGGAAATCGTGTTCGTGGTGTTCGCGTTGCTGTTCCTTTTTTGCTCGCTGTTCCTCAAAGGGTTTTTGACGTCTGAGAACATTCTGACCCTGATTCAGAATGTGTCAGTGCTCGGCATTCTCGGCCTTGCAATGGCGATTGTGGTGATCGGAGGCGGTATCGACATTTCGCTGATCGCTACACTGGCCGTGCCGCCTGGCCTTGTCCTTCAGCTGGTCCAGAACGGTCACTCGCTCACCGGATCGATCGTTACCGCTTTTGCGATTTCGATCGCGTTCGGTCTTATCAACGGGTGGCTAATTGCATTCGCCGAAGTGCCATCGCTGTTTGCAACGCTTGCTACCGGGATTTTTCTTGCGGGGTTCGGCCAGGCCTTTCTTTTCCAGGTCGACGTCGTGCAGTGGAGCGATGGCATGAACGGCTTTGACCGATTGGGTCAGGGCAGCGTGTTTGGCGTGCCGATGCCCATCATTCTGTTCGCGCTCGCCGCCGTAGCGGTCGCCTTTCTGCTCCGTCGCACGCGTTGGGGCGCCTACATTTACGCGGTCGGTGACAACTATCCGGCGGCACGCGTGACCGGCATTCCGACCCGTCCGATCATTGTGCTGCAATACGTGCTAGCCGCGCTCATCGGCTGCTTTGCCGGTCTGGTACTGGCGGCGTCGGTCAATTCGATGCCGACCCGGATTTTCAATTCGACGCTGATCTACGACGTCATTCTGGTCGTCGTTCTCGGGGGCATCGGGCTTTCAGGCGGTCGCGGCGGAGTCATCAACGTGATTCTGGGCACGCTGTTGATCGGAACCATGCTCAACGGCATGACCATTTTGAACATGCCCTATGCCGCACAGAATCTTGTGAAGGGGGTCGTCTTGCTCGCCGCCGTCATTGCGGATTCATTTCTCAATCCGCGCAACGAGGAGACGGCGCAACAAGGGGACATCTGATCGACTGCAAACGTAGACTCTAAAAAAGGGAGGAATGTTATGATGTCGTATTCGAAATGGCTAAGCGCAGGACTTTTGGCCGCCGGCTTGGCGGCGGCGGCGAGCTCAGGGGCACTTGCCGCTGAGCAAGGCCTTAACGAGCCGTTCCAGGGACCGTTCCGCGATGCGCTCACGGGAAAAACCATCGCGTTTGTGCCCGTGGCGATGAATTTCGATCTCACCGAAGGATGGTGGGCTGGTCTGAAAAAGGAGCTAAAGCCCTACGGCGTGAAGTTCGAGCTTCGCGATCCGAACTGGAACACCAACGCCGGCGCGCAGGCCGTCACATCGCTCGTATCGGAAAAGCCAGCCGTGATGGTGATCCATAATCCGGACGTGCAGACATATGCCAAACTCCTCAAACGAGCCGAGGATGAAGGCATCTATGTCGTGCAGATCAACATGGGCTCCGCCTATCGCAGTTCGGCTTTCGTCGGAGCCAACTGGATCGAAATCGGCGAGCGGGACACCGAGGCTGTCGTCAACGCCTGCAAAGGCAAGTCCAATAAAATCGCCATCGTCCAGGGAGCACTGTCCGCCGCGGCGAGCGCCTATACGCTCCGAGGCGTGTCGAACGTGCTGGCCAAGCATCCCGAAATCACGGTGGTCTCCAGCCAGGCGGCCGATTGGGACGCGGCCAAGGCCAAGGCGATCACCCAGACCGTGCTGAAGCAGAATCCCGATCTCTGTGGCATCGTTGGATTTTGGGACGGGATGGACATCGGCACCGCGGCGGCGGTGAAGGAAGCCGGTCTGACCGGAAAGGTGTTTGTCGCGACATCGGGTGGCGGCGAACGCCGGGGAGCGTGTGACCTCGTCAAGAGTGGCGCCCTGGATCTCGACCTTAGCTACGATGTGCCGACCCAGGCCGCGCAGATGGCCGGCACAATTAAGTGGCTTCTCTCGTCGACCGATGCCAAGGCGGGCGCGGTGAAGGGTTCTGAATACACGACGCTGATCCCGATCACCAAGGCGAATGCCGATGTGGCGACAACGTGCTGGAACCTCGAAGACTTAAAGAAAGAGGCTGGCGAATGACGAAATGCCAGCCGGGCGCATTATGCCCGGCTGGCTCATTTTCCTGGCAGCTTCGGAGTTTGTCCTTCCGATGCGAGAAGCCATTACCCGGCTGCGCTATCGCTACTGGCCCGACCATTGGCTCGGTGAAATACTTTCAAAGCGCTGGACCGAAACTGCGATCCCGGTCTTCGTGCTTTTGATCGTCGGCTTCTGGTTGAGCCAGTCGATCCATAATTTCCTTTCGTTATCGAGTCTCGCCGACACGGCCCGTCAGGCGTGCGAGATCGGGTTCATCGCGCTCGGCATGGCGCTCGTTGTCATTGTCGGCGGCATCGATTTGTCGGTCGGCTCGATGTTCGCGCTGACGGACTTTTGCGCTCTGTACACCCTCGACGTGCTCGGCTGGCCGGTGCCGCTTGTCGTGCTCGCGACAATTGTGTGCGGCATGCTGCTCGGAGCCGTGAATGGCTTCCTGATCGGCTATCTGCGTTTGCGAGCATTTATCACGACGCTGATCACGCTGATCATCTACCGCTCGGCCTTCGACCTACTGATCCAGGGTTATTCGAACGATATCGCCGCCGCCTTCCCGGATTTTCCGTCCTGGAATTTTATCGGCGGTGGCTCGGTTTTCGGGATACCGAGCGTCGCGCTCCTCTACATCGTTATCGCAATCTTCGGCCATATCTTCCTGACCCGCCTGCGCCCGGGGTGGCATGTCACCGCCATCGGCGGATCGCGCCGCTCGGCTTACAACTCCGGTGTCGCCGTCAGGAGAACGATCGCGCTGTGCTACGTCGCCTGCGGCGGGCTGACGGCGATCGGCGCGCTTTTCTTCGCCGCGCGTCTTGGCACCGTCGGCGGAGACATTGGCGTCGGTCTCGAGATTATCGTGCTGACGGCGACCGTGCTCGGCGGAATTACTCTTGGCGGCGGCAGAGGCTCGGTTGCAAAATCATTGGTCGGAACGCTGATCGTGCTGTTGATCATCAACGGCCTCACGACGCTCAACGCGCGTGGCGGCATCAATCGCATGGTGCTGGCCGGAATCCTTCTGACTGCGGCGGTGATCGACATCCGCTGGCTGAAGAACCGCTCGCGCATTATCAGCAAGGTCTATGTGAGCCCGACTTACCTCGCGCTTCCTAAACCGCCGGTGACCGAAATCGGTGGCGGCGGGCCATTCGAGCAAAATGACAAACTACGTGATGTCACCCTCATCGGCCTGGGAAGGATCGAGGCCCCTGAAGACGTGATTTTCGATCGGGAGAACAACCTTTATGCCGGCTCGCGCCACGGCGACATTATTCGTTTCTTCGCTCCCGACTATGAGCGGATGGAAGTGTTCGCGCATATCGGCGGCCAGCCCTTGGGAATGGCGTTCGACCGCAATTTCAATCTTTACGTCTGCGTCGGCGGGATGGGCCTCTACCGGATCGGCCCCGATGGCAAGGTGGAAAAAGCGACCGACGAGACCAATCGCAGTCTCTATTCGGTAAACGACGATAGTCGCCTGCGGCTTGCGGACGATCTCGACATCACCGACAGCGGGCTTATTTTTTTCTCCGAAGCCACGGTCCGTTACGAGATGAGCGAATGGCCGATGGACGGGCTCGAGGCGCGGGGCAACGGACGCATTATCTGCTACGACACCAATACCGGAAAAACCCACACGGTGCTGCGCGGTCTCAAATTCCCGAATGGCATTTGCGTCGCCAGCGACGGTCAATCAATCTTCTTCGCCGAGACGTGGGGCTGCTCGATTAAGCGGTATTGGTTCGACGGCCCGAAGAAAGGCGTCGTCGAGACCGTTATCGACAACCTACCGGGGTACCCGGACAATATAAATCTCGCGTCGGATGGCAACTATTGGCTGGCGCTGGTCGGGATGCGCAGCCCGGCGCTCGACCTGGCGTGGAAGATGCCGGGCTTTCGTCAGCGCATGTCCAAACGTGTGCCCGGCGATGAATGGCTGTTTCCCAACATCAACACCGGCTGCGTCGTGAAATTCAACGAGAAAGGCGAGATCCTCAAGTCGTATTGGGATCTCCATGGTGTCAACCATCCGATGATCACGTCAATGCGTGAGCATCGCGGCTACCTTTACCTCGGCGGCATCTCCAACAATCGAATCGGCCGCTACAAGCTCCAGGCCGCCGATCCAAATTTCGCGCAGTACGAAAAGCGCTGGGGGCTGCAGTAGTGTTGGGTGTGCTTCGCGATTTCGCGCTGAGCTTTCTCGGCCGGGGTGAAGCGACCCTCACTGTGCCGTCATTCGACGGAGCACTGAAGCCGAACCAGGCACTCGAACGCGCTGAAACCCTGTTGGAATGTGATGCGCCGGAGGATTTGGCCACGGACGGAGCCAATGTCTACCTCGCCGACGGGGCTAGTCTGGCCCGTCTCGAAGGCAACGGCGTAACGACAATTCGCGAGTTCGACCGGCCGATTACGGCACTGGCTTGCCTGCCTGGCGGCAGAATGGCAGTGGCGCTCGACGGTCGCCAGATTCGCATTTTCTCTGATCCGGCGACAGCAACCCCAAGCGTCACTTTCCAAGGCGCGGGTATGCGCAGCGTCAACGCTCTCGCACCGGCCGGAGGTGAGGCGCTGTATGCCACCGATGGCTCCGCGACCCGCAATGTCGATGAATGGGCCTGGGACTTGATGGAGCGAGGTCGCTCAGGCCGCGCGCTCCGTCTCAATTTAAAGACCGGTGATATTGCCGAACTCGCGAGCAACCTACGTTATGCCTTCGGCGCGTGCGCGACCGATGGCTCCGCGCTCATTTCGGAAAGCTGGCGCCACCGATTGATCGCGGTGGCGCCCAACGGGACGAGCAAGGTCGTCCTCTCCCATTTGCCGGTTTACCCGTCGCGCATTTCGCCTGCTCATGGTGGCGGCTGGTGGCTCACCGCCTTTATCGCGCGGACGCAGCTCGTTGAGTTCGTGCTGCGCGAACCCGCGTACCGCAAAAGGATGATGGCGGAGATCGACCCGGAATACTGGGTTGTTCCACGCCTGAGTTCGGGAAAATCGTTTAAGGAACCGATGCAGGGCGCGCATCTAAAGACGATGGGCGTCGTTAAGCCTTGGGCGCCCCCACGCTCCTATGGATTGGTCATTCGTCTCGACGGGTCATTCAAGCCGATGTTTTCGCTGCACAGCCGGGTTGACGGGTTCAATCATGGGATCGTATCGGCGGTGGAGAGCGGAGGTTGGCTTTACATAATCGCTAAAGGTCCACGTAGGGTCTTGCGCTTGCCGATCGAGGGCTTGGCCGAGGAATTCGTCGCATGAGCGACGTCATTCTCTCACTCGAAAAGGCGACCAAACTTTACTCAGGCGTTCCCGCCATCGAGGATGTGGATTTTGAACTAAGACGCGGCGAAATCCACGCACTGGTCGGCGAAAATGGTGCGGGCAAGTCGACCCTGACGAAGGTTATGGCCGGCGTCGTCACACTCACCACCGGCAAAATGAAAATCGACGGCGCTGAAGCGGCGCCGGGCACGCCGCTCGAGGCGCGTCAGATTGGCGTCGCCATGGTGTTCCAGGAGAACAGCCTGGTACCAACCATGACAGTCGCGCAAAATCTGTTCCTTGGACAAGAGCGTTTCTATAACCGTTTGCGCGGCATCAACATCGCGGCGCAGCAGTTTCTTCAGTCACTTAACTTCGACGTTCCGCCTACGGCCATTGTCAGCGGGCTCGGTGCAGCCAAAAAGCAAATGGTCGAGATTGCGCGCGCGGTTTTGCACAACGCCAAGGTGATCGTCTTCGATGAGCCGACTGCCGCGTTGACGCCGGAAGAACGAAAATACTTTTTCGATCTTGTGCGTGACCTCAAGAAGCGTGGCGTGTCCATCGTCTTCATCAGTCATGCGCTGGAAGAAGCGCTGATCCTCGCCGACCGGATCACCGTGCTGCGCGACGGCAAAAAAATCGTGACTGATGACGCCAGCAGGTTCGACCGCGCCCGAATCGTGCAGGCGATGGTCGGACGCGATCTTTCGAACACGCTTTACGGGGTCAAGAGGACGACGGTGCGGCCCGCCGGCGAGCGCGTCTTGACCATCCAGAACCTCAAAATGGCGCCTATGGTGAAGAACAATTCGCTGTCAATCTTTGCCGGGCAGATCACGGGGATATTTGGTCTCGTCGGTGCTGGCCGAACCGAAACGTTCAAGATTGTCGCCGGTGTCCTGAAGCGCGATTTCTTCCATGGCGGCGATGTCATTCTGCGCGACAAGCCGGTGCGCTACCGGGTGCCCGCGCCGGCGGTGAAGGCCGGCGTCGCCTATGTCACCGAAGACCGCAAGGTCGAGGGCTTTTTCGAAACGACGTCAATCGCGCGCAATGTTTATCTAGGTCTGCTTGCGAAATTCCCCGGCGGACGGGCGCTGCTTTCCCGGCGCGAGCAATCGGCGTCCGGCGCTGATTGGATCAAGCGTCTCAATGTACGCGCGATCGGTAATGAGGCTAAGGTCATCGAGTTGTCCGGCGGCAATCAACAGAAAGTCGTCATTGCCAAATCCCTCATCCAGGAACCCGACATCATCATCTTTGACGAGCCGACGCGCGGGGTCGACGTTGGCGCCATTGTTGAAATTCACGAATTGATCAACCGCCTCGCCGATGAGGGCAAGGCGGTGGTTGTTATCTCGTCTTACCTGCCGGAAATACTGGGACTATCGGATCGCATCTTGGTCTCGCGCCAAGGAAAAGTCGTGGAAGAGTTTTCGGTGCTTGATGCGACTGAGGAAAAAATCATGTATGCGGCAATTCATTGATGCACGACGCTGCCGCAATGAAAACAACGCGGGCGGCGCGCGACGTCATCACGATCGCCGATATCGAAGCCTTGGAAAGCCGCCCCTACGATGAGCTCGTTCCGGCCCGGTCGTTGATCGACTTGCTTCAAGCAACCGCGGACTTACATCCCGACCGGCCCGCAATCACCACGATTCCGGGCGGCGGTTTCTCGGGCCGCTCATCAACGGTCTCTCATCGCGACCTGCATAAAGGCGTGGTTCGCGCGGCGAACCTGTTTCACAACCTTCTGCAAGCATCAGGCGGTGGTACGGTCGCCTTCCTCGGTCCCATTGTCGACGGAATGATGGAGGCGCTCCTTGGGGCGCAGACCGCGGGCGTCGCCAGTACGATCAACTATCTTCTCGCCGCTGACGTCATTGCCGATCTGCTGGGGGCCGAGGCCGCGACCGTTCTTGTCGTGTCTCCTCCCGAAGTCGACGCTGCCGTTTGGCAGAAGGCTCTCGCCGTCGCCGGGCGAGCCAAGTCGCTCAAGAAAATCGTCGTGCTCGGAAAAACGGCTTCGGCGGATGGATCGATGATCGAGTTTCCGGGAGCACTCGGGGAGCACCGGGACGATGAGTTGGAATTTGACGTGCTAGCGTCAAGAGAGACGGTTTGTGCGCTCTTTCATACCGGAGGCACGACGGGCCGGCCCAAGCTCGTCCGTCTCACGCACGGCAATCAAATCCATGCGGCCTGGAGTTTCGCGCAGGTGCACGGCCTGGACGAAAACGATGTGGTCATCAACGGTTTCCCCCTGTTTCACGTCGGCGGCACCATGACGACCGGACTTTCCGTTCTGGCGGCTGGCGGACATATGATCTTTCCCTCACCTCATAGCCTGCGGGATCGTGAGGCGCTCCGTACTTATTGGAAACTGGTGGAAGCGTTCAACGTCACGATTGTAGCTGGCGTTCCAACTTCAATCGCTGCGTTAGCTGAAATACCCGTCGATGACGCGGATATCAGTTCCGTTCGCATGGGGCTGACCGGTGGAGCGGTGTGTCCGAAAGCGGTGACCGATCGCTTTTTTGAACGGACTGGAATCAGGCTTTACGAGACCTATGGGATGACCGAGACCGCGGCCGCCATTGCGTTCAATCCAGGCCGCGGGACGCCGCTGGGAGGTAGTGTCGGATTTCGAGCGCCGTTCGCGCAGACGCGGATCGTCAGCCTCGACCCTCGCAAAAACGGTGCAGTGTGTCCGCCGCAAACAAGCGGTGTCGTTCAAGTCAAAGGGCCGCAGGTATTTCCCGGCTATGTCGATCCGGCGCACAATCGGGAGATTTTGCTGGAGGATGGCTGGCTCAACACCGGCGATGTCGGTTATTTGACCGACGATCAGAGGCTGGTTTTGACGGGGCGCGCAAAGGATTTGATTGTCCGCAGCGGTCACAATATCAACCCTACTGATATTGAGGATGTCGCAAATACATATCCTGGCGTTCAAATCAGCGCTGCCGTCGGAATGCCCGATGCCTATGCGGGGGAAGTACCCATCCTGTACGCCGTTGCGGCACCGGGAGCCAAGCTTGATCCCGAACTGCTACAGCGCTACCTCGAAGAGCACGTTGCCGAACCACCAGCAAAGCCCAAACGGGTGATACTGCTCGACGCGTTGCCGGTTACTGCGGTCGGTAAGATCGTGAAGAATGATCTGCGCGACCATGCCGTCGCCGAAAAGGTAAGGATCGAGGTTGAGCAAATCTTCGGCGCCGCGGTCGCGCCCTTCGTAGCAGTTGCAAAAGACGAGAAGCTGAACACTGTCGTCCAGGTCGAAATTCGCACCGACGACTCTGCAGCCGTCCAGAAGCTGAAGGACGCGCTAAAGCCGCTGCCGCAGGCCTACAACGTGACCGTACGGCGTGCCTAGGCGCGGTTTCATTTGTGTAATAAACATCCGGTCCCGCACCGGGCGCCAGCCGGCCGCCAGAACTTCGAAAGTCGTCAATGCAGTTTCACTTGAATGGTTTCGAAGCGGGTGACCCGGAAATCTTCGACCAATCGGAGCGGTATCCGACTTCGGGCTCACACGGTTCTGTTCCCGAGGAAGTCGACGTCTTGATCGTCGGCTGCGGACCGGCGGGACTGACACTGGCAACGCAGTTGTCGGCATTTCCGGAGATAAAGACCTGTCTCGTCGAGCAAAAGCCGGGGCGGATGCAGCTCGGCCAGGCAGACGGCATCGCGTGCCGCACCATGGAGATGTTCAACGCATTTGGTTTTGTCGAGCGGGTGCTGAAGGAAGCTTGCTGGATCAACGAGACCACGTTCTGGAAGCCGGACGAACGGCAACCCGCCAATGTTATCCGCAGCGGTTGGGTCAAGGACGTGGAAGACGGCTTGTCGGAATTCCCCCACGTTGTTCTCAATCAGGCGCGGGTGCACGACTTTTATCTCGACGCGATGCGCAGATCGGCTGCGAAACTCGAACCATACTACGGGAGGCGTGTGGTTGGGCTTGAACCCGAGGCCGATGGCAAGGATGGCGCTGAACGGCGGACGATCGTCTCGCTAGAGCGGACCGAATCTCCTCACCAAGGTCGGTCCGAGACGATCAAAGCCCGCTACGTCATTGGTTGCGACGGCGCGCGCAGTATCGTGCGCACTTACATAGGGCGCGAACTTCACGGCGATTCCGCAAATCACGCGTGGGGCGTGATGGATGTCCTGGCCATTACCGATTTCCCGGACATTCGCTGCAAGTCATTCATCCAGTCCGCCAGCGACGGCACCATCCTTCTTATCCCGCGGGAAGGTGGCTATCTGTTTCGCCTCTACGTCGAACTTGCCGAGCTTGAGGTAGGTGAGCGCGTCGCCGCCCTTAACGTTACGCTCGACCAGCTCATTGCGAGGGCGCAACGGATTTTCAGCCCTTTCAAGCTCGACGTGAAGGAAATCCCCTGGTGGTCGGTTTACGAGGTGGGGCAGCGGTTAACCGACAAATTCGATGACGTGCCAGAAGCGATAACGGCGACCCAGACGCCGGGCGTGTTCATTGCTGGTGACGCTTGTCACACCCACAGCCCAAAAGCGGGGCAGGGTATGAATGTGTCCATGCAGGACGCCTTCAATCTGGGATGGAAGCTTGCTTTGGTTTTGCGCGGACGCTGTCAGCCGTCTTTGCTGAATACTTACTCGGCGGAACGAAGGGCCATTGCGAAGGAATTGATTGACTTCGATCGCGAATTCGCGGCGCTTCTCGCGTCGACGCACGGCGACGGTGCGGGTCCTGATCCGGCTAAATTACAGAATTATTTCGTCAGGAGCGGACGATATACCGCCGGAACCGCGACGCACTATCGCCCGTCTTTACTTACCGGCGAAAATGCCCATCAGAATCTGGCGACGGGCTTCGTTGTCGGAAAGCGTTTTCACTCCGCGCCGGTCGTTCGGCTTGCGGACGCTAAACAGATTCACTTGGGTCACGTCATAAAGGCCGACGGCCGCTTTCGCCTTTTTTCTTTCGCCGCCACAGACGACCGCGGCGGCGCGGGCTCTGCCATCCGTCAATTGTGCGAGTTTCTAGCTGAAGCCAAGAACTCACCGATCCGCAAATATACGCGGCAGGGTGAGGACATCGATGCCGTCATTGATGTGCGTGCGATCTTCCAGCAGGCTCATCGGCAACTTGCCATCGAGGATATGCCCCAGCTGCTTTTGCCTCAAAAAGGGCGGTACGGCTTGCGGGACTACGAGAAAATTTTCTGCGCGGATGGAGAGAGCGGCGGCGATATCTTCACTCTGCGCGGCATCGATCGAGCGCTTGGCTGCATGATTCTCGTGCGGCCCGATCAATATGTGGCGCAGGTACTCCCGCTGAACGCTTATGAGGAACTGACCTCATACTTTGACCGCTTCATGCTGCCGTAGCCGACGCCGGGATGTCGTTCCTTAAGTCTCGGGCAGCATTTTACCGGGGTTCATGATGTTGTCGGGATCAATGGCCTCTTTCACTGCCCGCATCATGCCGAGGGCCGCTGGGTCGTGTTCGAGGCTCATGTACTTCCGGTTGGATTGCCCGATGCCGTGTTCGCCTGTCGAGGTGCCGCCGTGCGCGAGGGCGCGTCGCACCAGCCGATCGATGAACGCGTAACCACGCTCGACTTCAACCGGATCGTTGAAATCGATCAGCGGCATGACATGAAAATTGCCGTCGCCGACATGGCCGACGATAGGCGCCACGAGTCCGGTTGCGGCGATATCCGCTTTGGTCTCGGCAACGCAGAGCGCAAGTTGTGAAATGGGTACGCAGACGTCGGTCGAAATGCCTTTCGCGGTCGGCCGCAGCGCGCGGCTTGCCCAATAGGCGTTGTGACGCGCCTGCCACAAGCGGCTGCGCTCCTCCGGTTTGGTTGCCCAAGTGAACGGACCACCGCCGGATTTGGCAGCAATCTCATTGAAGCGAGCCGACTGTTCGGCCACGCCGGCGGCAGACCCGTGAAATTCCAGAAACAGCAGTGGCGTCTCCGGCAAATCCAGCTTCGAATGGGCGTTGCACGCGCGGACGTGAAGTTCGTCCATCAGTTCGATACGGGCCACCGGAATTCCGGCTTGGATGGTTGTGATGACCGCTTCGCAAGCAGCCTCAATAGAAGGAAACGGGCAGACGCCGCCGCTGATTTCCTCGGGAATGCCGGCAAGGCGCAGCGTGATTTCGGTGATGACAGCAAGCGTTCCCTCGGAGCCGACGATTAGCCGCGTCAGATCGTAGCCGGCTGACGATTTTTTCGCCCGCGTGCCGGTTCGGGTGACGCGGCCGTCCGGCAACACAATAGTGAGTGCCAGCACGTTGTCTTTCATCGTGCCGTAGCGCACTGCATTGGTGCCGGAGGCGCGCGTGGCGACCATGCCGCCGAGCGAAGCGTCGGCGCCCGGGTCGATCGGAAAAAATAGGCCGCTGTCGCGCAGATGGCTGTTCAGCTCGGTGCGCGTTACTCCGGCCTCAATGACGCAATCAAGGTCGTCGGCGTGCACGGCAATTATTCGTTTCATTCGCGACGTGTCGATCGATACGCCACCGAACGGGGCATTGACGTGGCCTTCGAACGAAGAGCCGACGCCGAATGGAATGATGGCAACGCGAAGCGCGGAACACACCCGCACGGCTTCTGCGACTTCATCCGTCGTTTCCGGAAACACCACCGCGTCCGGCGGTTGGTTCGCTACCTCGGAAAGCTGGTTGCCATGGTGGATCCGGACGGTTTCGGACTCGGTCAGCCGCTCTCCGAACGTTGCACGGAGGTTTGCCAGCGCGGTCCTGACGGCTTGCGGATCGCGGTGCGGTGGTAACAGCATTCAACCGCGAACCTTGCGGAAGAACATATGCGGGAACGGGTTCGGAAAGCGCTCGATGGTCACTTCGATGAACCCCGGCCGGCCGGTCGCGAGCGCGGCGTCAAGCGCCGGCGCCAGCGTGTCGGGACTGTCGCACCGCCAATAATCCATCCCAAAGCTGCCGACAAACTTTTCAAAATCCGGATTTTGCAGATCTGAGGAGATGAGGCGGCCACCGAACATTTCTTGCTGAATGCGGCGAACGTTGCCGTAGGCGCCGTCGTTAAACACAATTGCCACAACGCCAATGTTGAAGCGCATAGCGGTCGAAAGTTCCTGGCAATTGAACATGAAGCCGCCGTCGCCCCCGACATAGATCACGGGACGATCCGGTACGCCGACCTTGGCCCCGAGCGCAGTCGGATAGCCGTAGCCGAGCGTTCCCTGGTAGCCGGGCTGGATCACGGTCCGCGGGGAGTACACCGGATAACCCCACCACGAATAAAAATGAAGTTGCGTCACATCGAAACAGACAATGCCGTCTTCGGGTAAGGCATCGCGGATGACTTTGGTGTAGGCGCGCTGCGGTGCGAGAATTCTGCCGAGGGCTTCCTCTTTCTCAGCTTTAATTCGCGCGAATTCCTGTTCTCGGCTCACGCGGCGCCCGTTTAAAGCAGCGAGACGATCCACAAGCGCGGCGAGCGCTGCAGTGGCGTCGGTCGTGATGTTTACGTCCGGTGGCCATGCTGCGATCGATTGCGTCGGGTCAATGTCAATCCGGATCAGCCGCACCTTGTCGTCACGACCCCAGTGGACGATAGGATGAAAAAAGCGCGTGCCGACAGCGAGCGCCACGTCGATCTCGGGCCACAAGTCGTTGCCGACCTGCAACGTTTGTGCGAGTGGATGGCGGATATCGAGCGCGCCCATTCCGTGCTCGCTCATGATCACGGGCGCTTGCAGCATATCGGCAAGCTCGCGCAACTTGGCTTCGGCGCCGAATACGCCGCTGCCAACGAAGATTGCGGGATTACGCGCCTCGTTCAGCAGCTCGGCGGCGCGCGAAATTTCTCTTGGATCCGGTGCGGGCGGTGTTGGAAGAACGCCGTGCGATCGGGGAGATGGTGATGCAAATCGCTTGGCGGCGACGTCGGGCGGAATTTCCAGCACCACCGGCCGGCGTCGGCCGCCGTTAAGCTGGCGAAAAGCCTCATGCACGAGCGCCGGTATCTCGGCGCCATCTTTAATCAATCCCTGCCATTTCGTCACCGACGCAAGCGCGCGCGCCTGGTCGGGAATTTCGTGCAGGAAGCCGAGGCCGCCGCCCATGTGCGCAGAAGGAATTTGTCCAGTGATACAGAGCACGGGCGCATTGCACGCGTAGGCCGTGGACAAGGCCGCAGTTGCGTTTAGTACGCCCGGTCCAGGCACCACGAGGCAGGTGCCGACGCGGCCTGTCGCCTGCGCGTACCCGAACGCCATGTAGGCCGTGGCTTGCTCGTGGCGTGTATGAATGACGCGGATGGCATCTTGCCGGAAATAAAGCGCGTCAAAAATATGATCGAGCTGTAACCCCGGCAGACCGAAGATCGTGTCGACGCCTTCTGCGGCAATCGCGTCAACGAGGATTTCGGCGCCCGTTACGTCCGCTTGGCCAACCTTTTCAACCTTCGGGGCATTCATGCGCGCAATCTTATCGCCCGCTTCGCGGTGTCAAATGCCATTCAACGTCCGTCATATGCTCTTGCGTCATGGTAGGCCTGAAAGGTGCCCAAACTGCACCTGGCTGAACAAGTCGCTGTAGACCGACCGATTGGCTTATCCATACCTTGGCGTTATGGTGGGGCCTATTTGGCGCCGTTTGGGGCCTTAGAACTGGCCGGTCCATGCATTCGCGGTTGTTGAGGCATTTCCTGGGTGTGGTCGAAAAGCGCAACATTACCGCGGCTGCGGAAGCGCTTAATATCAGTCAGCCAGCGCTGACCCGTAGTATCCGCCAGTTGGAAAAGACCATTGGCGTGCCGCTATTTGAGCGGCTGCCAACCGGCGTGGTGCTGACCAAACCCGGAGAAGTGCTAGCGCGGCGGGTCAAGCTGATGGAGCTTGAATACCGTCACGCCATGTCGGAGATCAGTGCGCTCGAACAGGGTCTGACCGGGACGCTGCGCATTGCCGCGGGGCCGATGTGGGTGACCGTGATTCTCCCCGATGTCCTCACCGCGTTTCATCGGCAGTTTCCCAAGGTGAAAGTGCGTGTGACCGAGGGCGCCATCGACAGTATCGTGCCGGCGCTGATGGCGGGCGAAGTTGATCTCGCCTGTGTGACGCTCTCCTTTCCGTCGCAACCGGAATTAGTCAAGGAACCTCTTGTCGGAGTTCGCCACGCGTTGGTGGCTCGAGCAAAGCATCCGCTCGCGGGCAAGGGGACGGTAAAGGCGGAAGATTTGGCACGTTTTCCATGGGTGGTACTTGCCAATGACAGTGTCGGCACGGGCCGCATCGGTTCCTATCTCGTCGCCAACGGCCACGATCCGCCGCAAATTGCGATCGAAGCTAGTGCGATTGCCATGCTTCGCGTGCTGGAAGGAAGTGATTTCCTTGGCCTGTTCTCGACCGTCATGGTCGATTACGCAGCACGGTTCGGTCTTGTTACTATTCCGCACGAAGGGACTTTTTGGGAAGCGGAGGCGGGTCTTGCGTATCTGCGCACCAACCGGCCGTCGCGGACGATCGAGACGTTCAAATCGAGGGTGCGCGCGGCCTTATCAGCGTGACGCTCAAGCTGATCAGCAGTCGTGTTTGCAGGGCATACCATTGGTGTATGCGCCTGCACCGACTATGAATTGGCTGGGCTTTTTGAGGACAGACAGATTGGCCCATTCGAGAGGCGCGCAGTGTCAAAAGCGCGAAAGCAAAAAGGGACGGTTATGCCTGGCGTGACGGAGCCTGCAACAGGGCTTGTATTTTATGAGCTCAGTCACGAGTGGGGCCACGACACCCCGACGCTGCCTGGCTTTGAAGACGTCAAGCTTCATCGCTCGAGCACTCATGCCAAGAACGGCGTGATGGCCACCCGAATCCGCATGGTGATGCACAGCGGCACGCATGTTAATGCGCCGCTTCATCTCATTCAGCGCGGCGCAGGTGTGGGAGATATCGCACTCGATCGGTTCTTTGGTTCGGGCGTCGTTGTTTCTATTCCAAAACAGCAATGGGAACTGGTGACGGCAGCCGATCTGGAGAACGCAAAGCCAACTATCGAGGACGAGGACATTCTCGTCATCGTGACCGGTTGGCATCGCCGCTACAGCGACAGCATCGACTATTTCGGTAATTCGCCGGGGCTGTCAAAGGAAGCGGCGGAGTGGCTCGTCCGCAAGCGAATCAAGCTCGTGGCGATCGACACACCGCAGGTCGATCATCCGCTAGCGACCTCTCTCGGCCCGCAGCGTAATGGCCCACAAATGCGGCGTTTGCCGAAGGCGTATCAAAGTGCGACCGGCCGGGACCCGAAGGCCGACTTCCCCGAATGGAATCCGGCGCATCGAATACTGTTGAGCGCCGGTACACCGACGATTGAGAATGTCGGCGGCGAGATCGATGCGCTTCTGGGCAAACGCTGCACCTTCCAAGCTTATCCGTGGAACTGGCCGGAAGGGGATGCCTGCATCGTCCGGTTCACCGCCATCCTCGATCCTTCGGGCGCCTATCGGCTCGAGTCTGGGAATGCTGCTTAATGGGCGGCGGCGAGCAAGAGCGAAATTCAATGGCGAACAAGAACAGCACTCGAGGTCTCAAATTCTATAATCTCAGCGCTCGCTGGGGACACGGCATTCCGCAGTGGCCGTCAGCGCCCGGCATCAACGTCCTCACGCTGCAATTCCACGCGCTCGATGGCGTCTACGTCACCGAGTTTGAAGGCATTATGCATCGCGGCACCCATATGGACGCGCCGCTGCATGTCACCGAGAACACGCCGTCAATGACGGGGTATCCGTTGTGGCGGTTTTTCGGCACCGGCGTCGCCGTTTCCATCCCTAAGGGGAAATGGGGTGTGATCACGCCAGACGATTTGGAAAAAGCCACGCCGAAGATCCGCAAGAACGACATCGTCATGATCAATACCGGCACGCATCACAAGCTTGCCGATACCGATGAGTATTATGCCTATTCGCCCGGCCTCTATAAGGAGGCGGCCGAATGGCTGGTGGAAAAACAGGTGAAGATGGTCGGCGTCGATGTCCAAGCGCTCGATCATCCGCTCGGCACCAAGCTCATCGATCACGGGCCGGGGCCATCGCATCCGTATCTGCTTGAAGAATACCGGCGCGAGACTGGCCGCGATGCGATGAAGGATTTTCCGCATTGGGAGCCGGCGCACAAGATCATGATGTGCAAGGGTGGCATTCCCGGTATTGAGAACATTAACGGCGATCTCGATGCAATAACCGGCAAACGTTGTACGTTCATGGCTTTTCCCTGGCGTTGGCCGCAAGGCGAGGGGTGTGGCGTGCGCGTGGTCGCGGTTCTCGATCCGGAGCAAAGCTTCCGCATCGAAACCGGTAGGTGAGGCGCTCGGCATGATCAGCGAGAGATTGCGTAATCCGCTGTCGCTTTTCGATGTGCGCGACAAGGTAGTGATCATTACCGGCGCGTCCGGCTCCTTCGGTCACGCCTGCGCTGTTGCGCTCGGTGCGCTCGGCGCGAAGTTGCTGCTCGCCTCAGGGTCGGCCGAAGAACTCAAGGCGGTGGTCGAGGACGTCACGAGCGCCGGCGGTAAAGTCGCTAGCATTGTTCGCCGGCCGGATGCGCTGGAAGATGCCGAAGCCATTTTGCGGACCGCACTCGACAGCTACGGCCGGGTCGACCGGCTGGTCGTCGCCTCAGGCACCAACAAAGCCGGGTTTATCGAAAATCAATCCTATGAGGAATGGCAACGGGTCATGGACGCTAATGTCCGCGGGCCGTGGCTGATGGCGAAAGCTGTCGGCAGCTATTGGATCAAGGAAGGCATCAAAGGCAAGGTTGTTTTGATGTCGTCGACCCGCGGGCGGCATGGGAATTTCTCCGGCTACACGGCGTACTGCAGTTCCAAAGGCGCCACCGACGCTTTGACCCGCGTGCTCGCAACCGAGTGGGCAAAATACGGTACGACCGTCAACGCCATTGCCCCAACGACCTTCCGCTCCAAACTGACCGAGTGGATGTGGGAGGACAGTGACGTCGGCAAAGCCACGCGCACGCGAACACTCTCGCGGATTCCGCTTGGACGTCTCGGCGAAGCCGAAGACCTAGTCGGCATGGCGATTTATTTGCTCTCCCCGGCCTCCGATTTCTGCACCGGGCAAGTTATGTACGTCGACGGCGGCTTTACCGCCGGCTAGCCCGTATGGAAAAGCCTCGCATTGCGGTGATTGGCGCCGGTCTTATGGGCCACGGCATCGCCTATCTGTTTGCCGCGGCCGGTCACGAAGTACGCGTCCAGGATCCGCTCGCCGCGGCGCGGGACACTCTGCCGCGCCGGCTTCGCGACATTTGCGATCTGCTTGGCACGGATAAGACAGTTGCAGATCACGTAACTGCCGGCGAATTGATTGAATGGGCAGCGCAAGATGCCGGCATCGTGATCGAAGCCGCGCTTGAGCAATTGCCGCTCAAGCGGGAGATTTTTGCGGAACTCGAGCGTGTCGCGCCGGCAGACGCAATTCTCGCCAGCAATACGTCAGCGCTTCCGATCACGCGCATTGCCGATGGCCTCAAGACGAGGCAACGCGTTGTCGGTTCGCACTTCTGGAATCCGCCACACCTCGTGCCGCTGGTCGAGATCGTGATGATGGGCCCGGACAACCGTCCCGCCGCCGAGCGCCTGGCGAGCTTGTTACGTGCCGCCGGCCGTCACCCAGTGCTGGTAAATCGCGATATTCCGGGCTTCATCGGTAATCGCCTGCAACATGCGATGAAGCGCGAAGCGATCGCGCTGGTCGCGGCCGGGATCTGCGACGCGGACACGATCGACGACGTGGTGAAACAAGGTTTTGGCGCGCGACTCGGCGTGCTTGGCCCAATGGAGCAATCCGACCTTGTGGGTCTCGATCTGACCAAGAATATTCACGATACATTGATCCCAGATCTCGACGTGACTTCGACGACCCATCCCTACCTGAAAGCTTTGGTCGAGAAGGGCGAACTTGGGATGAAAACGGGCAAAGGGTTCCGTGATTGGAAACCCGGCGAAGCGGATGCGGTCCGCGATCGACTGCGGCGCGCGCTCGTCGCCAATGCAAAGCGAAGTTGAAGCGCCTTTCGCTCGTTACACGCTAGCGGACGCGAGAATCTTTTCAGCTTGAAGGACCACGGGCCGGTCGACCAGCTTGCCATCAACCGTCACTGCGCCCGCGCCAGACTGCGCAGCGGCGATCACCCGGTGTGCCCAATCGATCTGTGTGGCGCTCGGCGAAAAGCCGCGATTGACGGCTGGGATCTGCGTGGGGTGGATGCAAAGCTTTCCGCCAAAGCCGAGCTTTTTCGCGCGAACTATGTCGGCTTCCAGCGTCTCCGGCGACTTAATGTCGATGGTTACGCCTTCAATCGGGGCGGGGAGGCCGGCAAGGCAACACTCGACGGTGAGTTGGGTGCGGACAAAATCGAGTTCCGCTCCCAGACCTTCGATGCCCGTCTCAAGGCAAAAATCGACCGATCCGAAAGCAAGGCGGTTTATTCCTTCCGCCTGTGCCACCGCGCGCAATCGGACGAGGCCCTTCACCGTCTCGATCAAACCGAATAGGCGTACCTCCGCCCGGATCTTTGCCCGCACCGCAGCGATGGCGTCCGCATCCTCGGCTTTCGGCAGCATCAATCCGACGACACGCGGCAGCGGCGCGAGTGCGCGAATGTCGTCTTCGTGCCAGGGCGTTCCAACTGCATTGACGCGCACCAATACGTCGCGTGCGTCGGCATTCTCGAGCCAACCCACGAGCTTTTCCCGCGTGGCGATTTTGACATCCGGTGCAACCGCGTCTTCGAGATCAATGATGACGCGATCGGCGCCTGAAGAAAGCGCCTTGCCGAATTGGTCCGGCCGATCGCCGGGCACGAACAGGAAACTGCGCTCAGCGGCCATTCCCATTTCCCTCTGTCGCGCTCCCGCGCCAGTCGCGGAGAAAGGTTTGCGAATAGCTGAAGCGGTCGGCCGGGTGGGTCGACAGCGCGACTTCGATCAATTCTCCGCGTTGGTTGCGATATGATCGGTTGACGATGAGCGCCGGTGAACCGGGCTTTGCATCGAGGAGTCCGGCGATCCTTTTGCTGAGCGCCGCAGCACTGATCTGCTGCTGGATCTCCATCACCCGCTCGCCGAATTGCTCCTCGATCTTGACGTAAATCGGTACGGTCGATCGGCCGCCGAGGTCGCGTACCGATCGAAATGCCGGATGAATGTAAATCTCGGTGAGGCAGATGGGCGGCGCCCTGCGATCGCCGAGGCGGCGTATGCCTTCGATGCGGAGCCAGTTCTCTCCTTCGGACGCTTCCAGCGTCGCGGACAGGTCTCCGCGTACTGTGACCATTCGCTGGTCGTGTATTTCGAGCTCGGTATCGGCGGTATACTGTCGAAGGTCGGCAATGCCCTGCATCACCTGCCGGTAGTTTGATTTCGGTTCGCGCCCAAGCACCTTTGTGCCGACGCCAGCTTGCCGACTGACAAGGCCGAGCTCGACGAGTTGCTTGATCGCCTGGCGCACCGTGAAGCGGCTCGCGCCGAATTGTTCGCACAGTTCCATCTCGGTCGGCATGAGGTCGCCGACCGGGTAGTGGCCGGCAGCGATCTCATTGATCAGCGTTTGCGCGACCTGTCGGTAGCGTGGTTGCGGCGGGGCCGACATTCCGTCACTGCTCCTTGCCGGTTAGCCGATGGCTCCGGCCTTACGAAGTCCCGCCAGTTGGTCCGCTGAATAACCGATTTCAGCTAACAACGCGTCGGTGTCGCTGCCGAGTGAGGGCGCAGCCTCGGTCGGCAGTGCGGCGCCCGAGACGCGTACGGGTGAAGCGATGCCTTTGATCGGTCCGTGGACGGGATGGTGGAATTCAACGATTCGCGCCTGTTCGCGGGCGAAATCGTTATCGAGCGCTTGCGCGACGTCGTAGACCGGCGCTGCCGGCACGCGGCCGGCGATCTCCTTCATCCATTCGTCCGTCGTCTTCGCGGAAAAGGCCTCGTCGAGCGCGGCAGTGACCCGCGGGCGATTCTTCAGCCGCGCGGCGAAGGTCGCGAAGTCCGGATCGCTGATCCATTCGGGACGTCCGAGCGCTTCGCACAAGATACGCCAGAATTTCTCCTTCTGGCACATGATGAAAATCCAGCCGTCTTTGGTTTTGTAGAGCTGGCTCGGCGTCAGCGACGGGTGGCTCGACCGCGGGATTCGACGGGTGACATGGCCGCCGTTCAGATACCAGGTGCCTAGATAGGTGATCTGGTGCAGCGCGGTGTCGTAGAGGCTGACGTCGAGGTCGCGGCCTTTGCCGCTTTTCATTGCATCAATCACGCCGGCAAGCAGCGCCATGGCCGCCGTCGTTCCGGTCGACAAGTCGACCACTGAAAGGCCGGCGCGCGAAGGCGGTCCGTCGGGCTCGCCCGTCAGCGAGAGATAGCCCGCTTCAGCCTGCATCAAATAATCGTATCCGGGCCACGCGGCACGCGAGCCGGTGCGGCCGTAAGCGGACAGATGCACGCAGACGATCTTTGGATTGACGGTGGACAAGCTGGCGTAATCGAGGCCGAGCTTGACAGGCAAGTCGCCGCGCAGGTTGTCGAGCGTGGCATCTGACGACTTGACCAGATCAAGAAAGACTTTCTTGCCTTCCGGTTGTTTGAGGTCGAGCGCGATCGATTTCTTGTTGCGATTAAACGCCTCGTAGAAATGACTGTCGTTGTCGCTGAAGAAATGCGGACCGATCTGCCGGCTGATATCGCCGCCCTCGCGGGGATTCTCGATCTTGATGACTTCCGCCCCGAGGTCGGCGAGATGCTGCGTGCCGAACGGTCCGGCGCCGTATTGCTCGACCGCCAAAATCCGGATGCCCGCAAGCGGCAGATGCTCGCTCATACCGGATTCCTCGCCACGAGCTGGCGGGCAATGATAATGCGCTGCAATTCGTTGGTGCCTTCGCCGATGACCAGAAGTGGTGCGTCGCGATATAGCCGCTCGATGTTGAACTCCTTCGAATAGCCGTAGGCGCCGTGGATGCGCATCGCCTCGGTCGCGTTTTCAACCGCAGCCTCGGTGGCAAAATATTTCGCCATGCCCGCTTCCATGTCGCAGCGTTCATGACGGTCGAACGCTTCCGCCGCGCGATAGGTGAGTAGACGTGCCGCCTCGACCCGGGTCGCCATTTCCGCAAGCTTCAACTGGATTGCCTGATGCTCGCAGATTGGTTTGCCGAAAGTTTTTCTGGTCTGCGCATACGCCACCGACTCGCGCAGCGCCGCATCCGCCAAACCAACGCCGCGCGCCGCGACATTGATGCGGCCAAGTTCCAGGCCGTTCAAAATTTGCTTGAGGCCTCGACCCTCGACGCCGCCGATCAGCCGGTCCACGGGTACCCGGTAATTCTCGAAGAAGATTTCGCAGGTGTCGATGCCGCGATAGCCGAGTTTTGGCAGTTTGCGCGCAACATTAAACCCTTCGCCTTTTTGAGCGAGTAGCAGGCTCATGCCTTTGTGGCGCGGTTGAGCCGCGGGATCGGTCTTCACCAACAACGCCAGGCAGTTGCCGTAGTAGGAATTGGTGATCCAGGTTTTGGCGCCGTTGACCACATACTCGTCGCCTTCGCGCTTGGCGACAGTACGGATGGCCTGCAGGTCGGTCCCGCAATCGGGCTCGGTCAGGGCAATGCCGCCGCGCAATTCCGCGGTGGCGAAGAGTGGCAGAAAGTGCTCCTTCTGCTCGGCCGTACCGTTTCGCTGCACGGCGTTTGCCATAATAATGTGCGAGTTGAGCACACCCGCAACCGACATCCAGACGGCGGATATTCGCTCAATAATTTTTGCATACGTCGACGAGGACAAACCCAATCCGCCATATTCCGGCTCAATCAGGCAGCCGAACAGGCCCATGGCCTTCATCTTTTCGACGATTTCCGTCGGATATTCATCGCGCGCTTCGAAGTCGTGCGCATAGGGTCTGACGTCTGTCTCAAGAAACTTTTCGACGGCGTCGAGAATCATGTTCTCTTCGCTTTGCCGCTCCGCCGTCACCGCGATATTCATCTTGCTCTCCTCACTTCGCTGGCTGCGCCAGTACGTCGGCGAGCGTCGGCGCCGATCCGCCGTCGATTCCAACGATGGTATCGCGCACTTTCTCTGCTCGTTCACGCGTCAACAGACGGCAGGCGTTGTCGAAGTATTTCGCTTCAATCTCCGCGTTCGACAGCGGCCGGTCGGCGCAGCCGCGATTGACTCCCTCGCGATGACGCACCTGGCGGCCATCGTTCAGCGTTACGATCACCTCACCCGTGTAGTGCTTCGGGAACGTCGAGGCGGGGTCTGCGGCGTAGTTGATCCGGCGCGCCAATTCCAGAACCTCGTGGTCGCCGATCGCTTTGTCTTCCAGTTCGTCCAGTGTGAAGCGTCCGCGCAGCAGTCCTGTCGCAACGATATAAGGAATTGAGAACTGCGCGTCGTAGCTGTTGGCGGGAGTGCGCTTGTTCTCGACCGGCTCGCACACGGTCTTGATGACTTCGGCCGGCACCAGGACGTCGACGGAACGAATGTCGGCAGGATCGATCGATTCACTCAGTGCGACTGCGGCATCGGCGGAGGCGTGAGCGAAGTGGCAAGCCGGGATCGGCTTGATCGCGACTTCGTCGATCTGCCAGGACTTACCGAGATTTTTCGTCGCAAGGTCAAGGTCGGCGCCCGCCAGCTTCGGCCCAAGGTAGGAGGCGAACAGGCCGAACCGTCCTTCGTAGGCGGCTCGCGGCCCGACAAAACCGTGCTTGGCTAGCGTCGCCGCGGTAATCGCGCTTGACGCCGCCCAACCCGGATGCATGCGCTTTGTCCAGGCGCCGTCATTGAGAAATTCGAGGCTGCCGGCCGCCATGGATAGCGCAATGCCTTGCGCCATCGCGGTCTGCTCGCGATCGAGCCCGAGAAGCCTGGAAGCGGCAAGCGTGCAGCCGAAAATGCCAATTAGGCCGGTCGGATGAAACCCGATCTGATGAAATCCGCCCTTCGCGACCGAGGCGAGCCGCGTCGACGTTTCCATCGCCGCCACATAAGCCGTGAGAAAATCGCGGCCGGAAATCTTCAATAGATCACCGAGCGCCAAGGTGAGCGGCAGGCTTGAAACCGTGGCGTGGATGACGCCGGGCGAATGCGTGTCATCGTAGTCGAGGCCGTGCGCGAGCACGCCGTTGACAAGCGCGGCATCGCGCGGGGAAAGCTTTCGGCCGTAGCCGATCACGGGCGATGCGCCGCTCCCGAGACTCGTCATCGCGGCCATCGTCGCACCAGCAAAGGCAAAGCCTTGCGATGCATAGGCGATGCCGACGGCGTCGAGGATCAGGTATTTGGAGCGTTCTCTAATTTTTTCCGGGATAGCATCGAAACTGAGGTTAAGGGCAAAAGCGGCTAGCGTATCTGAAATAGCCGCGTGCTGTTGCGCGTGGATCGATTTGTCGATGATGTTCATAGTCGTTCCCTTCCTAGATTCCCTGATCGTGGGCGATTGCACTTGATCCGTCGCCGCCGGCAAGAGCGACGTTATCGTCCAGTGATATTTTCGCCGTCTCGACGCGCAAGGTCAGAATCGCCGCGCTTAGCGCCGCAAGCATGACAATGACCATCCACAGTACGCCGCGCAGGCCAAAGTTCTCAAACAGATAAACCGTAAGGTACGGCGTGGTGATGGAGGCAGCTCGCCCGCAGACGCCAGCCACGCCGGTACCGCGCAGCCGATATTCGGTCGGAAATAATTCGGGCACATAGGCGTAGAGCCCAAGCGTGACGAGCGTGTAAATCGACGTCACCAGCGCAAAGCCTGCGATCGTGACTTCGGTCGGATCGCGCAACGTCGGATAGAGGAGCCCAAGCGCGGCGATTGCGGCACATGTTGCGAGCAGCGATTTCTGACGCGAGAATTTGTCGCCGACCGCCATCCCGACCAATGCGCCGGCAACGCTGCCGAACGACATTAGCGTGGTGAAGCCGAGTGATTGCACAATGGTCATGCCTTGCTTGAGCATGAATGTTGGCAGCCAAGCGACGAAACCGTAGACGGAGACGTTGACGGCCATGACGGTCAGCGCCGCCGTGATGGTGCGGCCGACCATGCCGGAGCGAAACATAGCGGAGAAGGGCGCTTCGACAACAGGACGCCAGCGCACTACCGCCGGAGGCGGTAACTCGCGGCCTTTCCCGACCTCTTCCTCAAAGGCGCGTAGCGTCGCCTCCGCCTCGTCGAGACGCCCGACCGCTTCGAGCCAGCGCGGGCTTTCCGGCATCTTTTTGCGCAAGACCCAGACGATGAGCGCGCCGACGCCGACGATGGCGAACATGTAGCGCCAGCCGAGATTGGGAATGACGACGAAACCTATGGTGGATGCCAGCAGCAGGCCGGCGTTGGTGACGATGCCCAACATGGAGATCCAGCGGCCGCGATATGCGGGAGGAACGAATTCGCACAGTGTGCCCGCGGCTACGACCAACTCCGCGCCCATGCCGATTCCCATGATGAAGCGCAGCACAGTGAGGACGGTGATGTTGGGTGCAAAACAGGCAGCGAGCGACGCAACGCCGAACAGCGCGAGATTGAATTGGTAGGAATAGCGGCGGCCCATCCGGTCGCCGAGATAACCGGCGAAGCCTGCGCCGATCAGCATCCCAAAGAAAGTCGTGGAGATAAAGACTGCGCTCTGCTGTGTGGTAGCAAAACCTTCTTTCAGCATGGCGGCGACGACGCCACCCGCGAGATAAATGTCAAAAGCGTCGAGCGTCGCGCCAGCGGTTATCAGCCCGAGAATACGCCAATGAAGCCGGGAGATCGGTAAACGGTCGAGACGGGCGCCGGCGTTTACAGATTGTCTTGCGTCCAATCATTCCTCCCGTGTCGCGCGTCGCGCGTTTGGGCTGTTGTTACTTTAGTCGCCTACGCCGTGACCACGCTTTGGAAGCAGCGCGGTGCGTACGAAATTCATCACCGCTTTGCCGTCTTGTTTGAAGGCGCGCGTTTGCACCGTCACGATGCCTTGCGTCGGCCGCGACTTCGACTCCCGTTTCTCCAGGACTTCGGATTCCGCGTAGAGGGTGTCGCCGGGAAACACCGGTCCGGTCAGGTCGATATTCTTCCATCCAAGATTGGCGATCGCCTTGAGACTCACATCGTTGACAGTCATTCCGACAACGACTGCAAGCGTCAGTGCGCTATTCACAAGCGGTTGCTTGAACTCGCTCTTCGCGGCGAAATTGGCATCACAATGCATCGGATGCTGATTTATGGTCATGAGCGAGAAATTGATATTGTCGCTCTCGGTAATGGTGCGGCCTGGACGGTGCTCGTAAATGTCGCCAACGACGAAGTCCTCGTAGTAACGACCCGTCGGTGTCGGAATGCGCCGCTTCCCGCCCTCGCTCATATTTCCTCCATTTGTTACTTTGTCCGGACATTTATACTCGCCCAACCTTATCGGAGTCAATTCGTTATGGGAACGCGCGGTCGAGCGAAACCTCGGCGAGCAATGGCAAGGCGGGCTAGGCATGCTGATGATGATGTCGGCGATACCGATGATCCTGGACGAACTGAGTTCGGGCCTGAGCCCGCAACGAGACCTGAGGTTGGTCGCGGCGCTCGAACATCTATGAGCGGGCGATACTATGATATTGGTCGAGCATGACATGGACGTTGTCCTTTCGGTTGGCCGAACGCGTGACTGTTTTAGTGAACGGGTGCGCACCGGCAGCGGCATCGCCCGGGAAGGTTCGCCGCGATTCCTCGGCTTGGCAGGCGTGCCTCGGCGACGACGATTGACCGGAACGAGCTGATGGCCGGGTCCGAAAGATGGGTCGGCAAGAGCCTTGAACGTTTCGAGGACGCGGCGCTGCTGACCGGCCGCGCCCGTTTCATGGACGATCTGGAACCGGCGGCGGGTCTTTGCCATGCCGCGATTGTGCGCAGTCAACATGGCTGCGCCGACATTCGCTCGATCGATTTTGCGGCAGCGCTGGCCCTACCCGGTGTTATTGATGTTCTCACGCCGGATGATGTGGCTGGCATGTCCAATCCGATCGGAAACATGGTCAGCCGCAAGCTGCGTTACTATCCGTGCGCGGTTGGCCGCGCGCGTTATTTCGGCGAACCGATCGCCGTCGTCATAGCGGAAAACCGCTACATCGCCGAGGATGCCGTCGATTTGATCGAAGTAGGTTACGATCCAAAGCCCGCGGTCGTAACCATCGAAGACGCACTCGCATCAGGATCGACTGTCCTGCACGAAGAGTTCGGCAGCAATCTCGTGCATGAGCGTACATTTCGTTACGGCGATCCTGATGGCGAGTTTGCGAGAGCGGCGAAGATTGTTTCGTACGTCGTCGACTATCCGCGGGTTAACTCCACGCCAATTGAAACTTACGGTGTCATTGCGGACTTCGATGCGGGCAATGGCCGCTATACGGTTTGGTCGAACTTTCAGGGCCCTTACGCGATGCATCCACTGGTCTGTGACGCGCTTCGCGTGCCCGGCCAGCAGCTACGACTGATTTCTTCGCCGTCGAGTGGTGGAAGCTTCGGCATCAAACACGGCGTTTATCCCTATATCGTCTTGATCGGGCTGGCCGCGAGGAAAGCAGGGCGGCCGGTTAAATGGATCGAAGATCGGTTGGAGCATTTGGCGGCGTCGTCAGCGGCGACCGGACGCGCCACCAGCATCGATGGAGCCTTCGACGAAATCGGGCGCCTGCTGGCGCTGCGGCTCAAGCAGACCGAAAATGTCGGCGCTTATTTGCGGCCGCCTGATCCTGCTTCGCTCTATCGTATGCACTCGACGTTGAGCGGGCCTTATCGGGTGCGCCACATCGCGGTCGAGAACAAAGTCGTTGTCACCAATCAGGTGCCGAGCGGGCTCAACCGCGGCTTCGGCGGTCCCCAATTCTATTATCCACTCGAGCGGATGATGGATCTCGCGGCAAAGGAGCTCGATATTGATCCCGTTGAGCTGCGGCTTCGCAACGTCGTCGAAAAATTTCCTTACGAAACTCCCGCCGGATCGGTTCTGGAAAGCGGCGATTATCGTCGCTGCATCGAGCTCGCGCTAGAGCGGGCAGGGTACCAAGAACTCCTCGCCTACAAGAACCGCGCGCGCCAGGAAGGAAAGATGTTCGGTATCGGGATGGCGTTGGCCGTTGAGACTTCCGCGTCCAACATGGCCTATGTCAATCTCGCGCTGACGCAAGCGCAACGCTCTAAGCAGCTACCCAAATCGGGCGCTGCCGGCCGTGCGCGCGTGATCATGGACCCCCTCGGCGCGATCATCGTTCACGTCGACAGTCTGCCCAACGGGCAGGGGCACCGCACGGTCGTCGCGCAGATCGTTGCCGACGAGATCGGTGTCAAACCTGAAGATGTCGAGGTCATCACCGATCTGGATACGTTCGGCGGCGCCTGGTCGATCACGTCGGGTAACTATTCCAACCGTTTCTCGACTGTCGTTGTTTCGGCAGTCGCGGTAGCTGCGCGAATGGCCGCTCGCAAGCTTCGCGCCGCGGCGGCGAAGACGCTTGGCGTCGATCCCGACGCCGTTCAGTTGCTTAACGGCATGGCGTCTGCGGCCGGCGCCAAGAACGAGCCTGTGCCCATCCGGCGATTGGCGATGCAGTTGCACTGGGATGCCGGCGATCTGCCCGATGGCGTCGATGGGTCGATCTCGGAACTTGCGGAGTTTTCGCCCGACACGATGACCGTACCCGACGAACACGATCGGATGCGTTCGTCGCTGACTTACAGCTTTCAATGCGACCTTGCCGGCGTCGAAGTGGACGCCGAGACCGGCCGCGTTCGCGTACATAAATATGTCAGCGCGCACGATGCCGGCACTTTGCTCAATCCGGCGGTGGTGGAAGGCCAGCTACGCGGCGGTTTCGCACATGGCTTTGGCGCGGCGATGCTGGAGCGCGTGACCTATGCCGCCGATGGAACGCTGCTCTCCGGCACCTTCCAGGACTATCTATGCCCGACCGCTCCAGAATTGCCGGATTTGGAGATGGCGCACTACGCGACGCCTAGCCCCAATACCATTCAGGGGGCCAAGGGCTTGGGGGACGGCTGCTCCATGATCGCGCCCGTCGCCATGGCGAATGCGATTGGTGATGCGACCGGCCTGCGAGACCTGACGCCGCCATTCTTGCCTGGGCGATTGTGGCAGCTCTTGCATGGCGGTGCACCGGATGCGGCCTTGACGCGGTCCCGCGCGAAGACCCGCGATGACGCACGAAAGGAATTGAGCGGCGCTTTGCGAGGTCGCGGGACGGTCTCGATCGAAGCGCCGCCCCAGCGGGTTTGGGATGCATTGCTCGATCCGACGCAACTTCGCGCCATAATCCCGGGTTGCGAAAGCATCGAGCTGACTGGTCCCGACGCTTTTCGCGCGCGAATTCGCGTAAGCGTTGCCGGGATCGGCGCACTTTACGACGCTGAGATACGCATCTTCGATCTCATGGAGCCGGCGCAGCTAAGAATGGCAGCGCGCGGAGAGAGCAAACTTGGGTTCGGGCAAGGCGAAGCTGTCGTCACGCTCAATCAGACTGAGCCAGATGTCACGCAGTTGAGCTACGAATACGGTGCCGATGTCGGCGGCCGCGTTGCGACTTTCGGCCAGCGTATGTTGGATGGCGTGGTCAAAGTCGTGCTCGCCGACTTCTTCGACCGCTTGCGCGCGCACATGCGCGGGGAAAAGCCGGGTGGCTCGCTTCTCCAACGCTTGCGACGCCTCTCTGCCATACTGCGGGCGTTCCGAGGCCGCGCGTGAAATCTGCTGCGTTCAAATATGTACGCGCTGATTCGCTCGAGGAGGCGTTGTCGGTGCTGGCCGAGCACGGCGATGACGTACGCATAATGGCGGGCGGGCAATCGCTGGGAGCGATGCTCAACATGCGCATCGTGACCCCGTCAATTCTGCTCGATATCAATCGCATTTCCGCGCTGAACCGAATAGAAAACGGCAACACTGTCACGACCGGCGCCATGGTGCGACAAGCCGATGCGCTCTCGGACGAGGGCATTAGCCGCAACGTCAGCCTGCTCGCACAGGCACTTCCGCATGTCGGCCACTACCAGACGCGCAATCGCGGAACGCTGGGTGGTTCGGTAGCCCACGCCGATCCTAGTGCGGAAATCCCGCTCGTCCTCGCAACCCTAGGCGGCGAAGTCGAATTGCGCTCGGCACGACGGGTCCGGCGCCTCGCGGCCGGGCAATTCTTCCGATCAGCTCTGGTGACAAGCCGCCGCGGCGACGAACTCATCACTGCACTGCACTGGCCTCGCGCATCATCCGGGCTGAAATCAGCTTTCGTGGAGTTCGCCGTACGCGAAGGCGACTTTGCTATCGTCGCAGTCGCATGCGTCTTCCAGGAAGACCTTGGCCATATGCGGCTCGGGTTTGGCGGATGCGGCGAAGTCCCGCAGGTGGTCGAAATTCCGGCAGCGACGGAGATCGGTGCCAAATCCCTTGAAGAAATTGCGCGCAATCTCAGCAAGCAGCTCGACTTTCGCAGCGATCTCCTTGCTTCGGGCGATTACCGGCGGTCGCTGGCGACTGCACTCGCGCGCAGGGCGATGATCGCGTCAATCGAGAAGGCGGGCGCTCATGTTTGAGGTGGAGGCAGGCGCCAAAGCGATTATCCGCTTCACGCTTAACGGCAAACCCGTGCAGGCCGAGGCGGAGACGCGCATGCAACTCGCCGATCTGCTGCGTCACGTTCTCAAGCAATACGGCACGCATGTGGGATGCGAGCACGGAATCTGCGGCGCGTGCACGGTGCTGGTGGACGGGCGCGCGGTGCGGTCGTGTTTGATGTTCGCTGCCCAAGTCGAGGGCGCGGTGGTGACTACTGTCGAGGGGCTCGCTGGAGACCACGGCGGCTTGAACGATTTACAGTCCGCGTTTCGACAGCATCACGCGCTGCAATGCGGATTCTGCACTCCCGGCATCCTTGCATCAGCCACTCAGTTTCTGAACGAGCGAACGGACGCCGACGTTCGCGAAATACGCGACATGCTGTCGGGACATATTTGCCGCTGCACTGGATATACCGCCATCGTCGAGGCAATTTCCGCGACCGCAAAAAACCGCAAAAAGCGAAAGGCACGAGCCGCCTTCAACGGAGAAAGATAGATGACCGACTACCCGAGTGATCTCGACGGCCTGCGCTGGGAGAAGGACGAGGCCAAGAAAGCTGGCTATCTGATTTTTGATCGTTCTCCAATGAACACGATCAGCTTTAAGGGGCGCTCGCAGATCGCGGCCATCATCCAAGCCATGGACGACGACCCGGACGTTCGGGTGATTGTGATCCGCGGCGCCAACGGATTGTACAGTTCAGGCGGTGATATCGCCGGGTTTCTGAAAGTCGAGCGCGACGGCATGCACGACCTGCATTGGAATGTCGCAGCACCCGAGCGTGCCAAGAAGCCGGTAATTGCCGCGATTGAGAAATGGGCGATGGGCGTCTCGTTCGAGCTGTCGCTTGCCTGCGATTTCCGCCTCGCGACGGAAAACACGATGATGGCCTTGCCCGAGATTAACCTCGGCGTAACGCCGGGAAGCGGCGGGACGGTTCGCGTCGCGCATCTTGCCGGATTGACACGCGCCAAGGAGATGATCATGCGCGGCCGAAGAATTACTGCGCGTGAAGCGTTCGAATGGGGAATTGTTACAGAAGTGGTCCCGGATGGAACGCTCGACCAGGCGATCGACCGCTGGGTCGCTGACCTCGCAGCGCGTCCGCAAATTCCGCTGGTCGCACTCAAGCGCGTGCTTAACGCGACCTATGAGACGCCACTGAGCGTGGGGCTGCAGTTAGAGGGGCAAACGTTCGAGAAGCTTCGGTTCTATCCGGAGTTCAAGCACGGCGTTGAGGCGTTTCTTGAAAAGAAAAAGCCGGATTTCTCGGCTTTTTAACTTTCGGCACGGCGCGCCCCTTTACTCGTCCCAGCGCGGCTGATTGGCGAGAAACCGATGCACGACGGCGGAAAATTCTTCCGGCAACTGGTCTGGAAGCGGCACCATGCCGTTCGCGATCTCTACTATAGCGCTGCCGGTTATGGCGCCTGCTACTTTGGCCGCGTGCGGATAGGCATGCGGGTCGGCGGTTGGGGCGATCACCAATGTCGGACAGCGCACTAACAGAAGGCGCTTCTCCATCTCGTAGCGATCGACGACACGATGACCTTCCGCGGCGCGGGGCCCGGCCTTAAGCGCGTCAATCATAAACCGCTCAAGAAGATCGATGCGTTCGGCGGGATAAAACGGCTGCCGCATCGACCAGAGCTCGGGAAGATGGGCGCCGTCCATTCGCGGCGTTGCTTCATCGACAACAGCTTTGCGCTCTTTTTGCGCGGCGCTGCGCCGCGCCGCATCAACGTAGGGACTGGCCGATAGCACAAGCGCGGTGACCGCCTGCGGATAGGCGGCGGCGATTTCAACTGCGATTGCGGCACCGGTGTGATGCCCAACTACGGCTGTCCGTTTGATGCCAAGCGCCGTCAGCAGCGCGCGGGCCGCTTTCGCCCAATTTTCGATCGAGGCTTGACCCCGGGGCAACGGATCGGAATCGCCGTACCCGACCGTGTCCATGGCGATCGCGCGATAGTGCCGTCCGAGGAGCGGCAGCACCTCGCGAAATTCGTCCCAAGAGCGGGGCGTCTGGTGCAGCAACAAGAGCGGCGGGCCGGCTCCGGCCGCTGCGATATGAATCCGACCGAATTCGGTGGAGACAAAAGACCGCTCGATCTGCGGCATTTCTCGCATTTCACACTGCAACGGGGCTTACGCGAGCCAGTCGAGCTTCCTCAGAGCGTCCGGCCAAATATGCCGGTCGGACGCTCGTTTTTAGGGCTAAATCAGGTCCGGGTAATAGTGTCCGCCAGGATCCAGCCGTTCTTGTAGTGCTCGAAGCTCACATCCTTCTTGCTGACTACCGTAATGACACTTTGCAGCAGCGGCATGATGGCACCGTACTCCACCGCTTTCTTGTTGATCTCCTTGTAGGCGGCAATGCGCTTGTCGTAATCGGCGATGGCAAATAGCGCCGCGACCTCATCACCGATCTCTTTCTCCTTCCAGGCCGAGAACGGCAGGTTGGGATTCAGAAGATAGCCGGTGTAGATTTCCGGATCGCCAGTGGCGTTGTCCCAAGAGTAGAGCGTGGCTTCCGGCAGTTTGTTGCCGCGATTGAGTTCGAAATATTTCGCATACTCGACGATCTCGATGTCGGCGTCGATGCCGACCTTCTTCCACATCTGTACGATGGCGCGAGCGATGTCATAGTCGCTCGGAAATTGCCCGTTGGTCGTAGCTAACTTGATCTTGGCCGGTTTCGACGTGCTGTAGCCGGAATCGGCTAACAGCTTCTTCGATAGCTCCGGATCGTAAGCGAAGGTATAGCCGTCGACGTAGCCTGGAGTACTCGGCGGCGCCACGACCGAGAGCGGCACGGCGGCGCCGCCATAGAACGCTTTCGACAGCGCGGCCTTGTCGATGGCGTGGTGCGCCGCAAGCCGCACATTTTTGTCAGCAAAGCCCAGATCCCCACGCGTTTGGATGACAATGACGCGCTCGATCGGATCAAGCTCGGCCTTAAAGTTTGGGTCCTTCATGAAGCGGTCGGCCTCGCGCACCGGCACGTTCAAGACCAGATCGATTTGACCGGATTGAATTGCCGCGACGCGCGCCGACGGATCCTTGATAATCTGGAAGACAACACTCTTCATCTTGGGCTTTGGGCCCCAGTAGGCATCGTTGCGCTCGAGCACCACACGGCTGTTGATTTCGAAATCAACCAGCTTGTAAGGACCGGTCCCAATGGGCGCTTTGTTGAAGCCGTCCTCGCCGACTTTTTCCATGTATGCTTTAGGCACGACGTAGCTGCAAAGGAAGGCGAGCCAAATCGCCGACGTGGCGAATGGCAGCTTGAAATGCATGACCGCCTGCGTAGGCGACGGCGTTTCAACGTCGGTGACGAAACCCCAGATTTGCGCCACGTCGATCTTGTGTCCGGCCTTGACTTCGATCAAAGAACGAATACTTGAAGTCGGCCGAAGTCATCGGTGTGCCGTCATGGAATTTGACGTCATCGCGGAAGTCGAGTGAAAGGCTTAGCGCGTCCGGCGCGAGCTTCCAGCTCTTGACCAATTTTGGAATGAGCTTCAGGTCGGGGGCCTGATCGAGTGGTTGATCGAACACCATCTTATAGATGGGCTGTGTGTCGGGGACCGTGCGTTGCTCGGGATCCCATGACGGCACATCGGTCGGCCAGCCGATGGTTACCTTGTCCATGTCGGCGGCCAAGACCGAGGCGGAGCGGAGCAAGGCCGGTCCGCTGGCGACGCTAACGCCGAGAGCCTGAAACAAGGTTCGGCGAGATACTGTAATCATTTACAATCTCCTAGGTTCGGATGATGTGCATTGCAGATCGACTTATGCCTTGTGCAAAGAACGCTCGCGCGCCTCAGGAACAGTAGATCCAGTTTGCGCCAGGTGCGTTTCCAGCGCCGCCGCAGCGCGATAGAGCAACCGCTCGTCGAAACGCCGTCCCGTCAGCATTAGCCCGATCGGCAAGCCGTCGATCCACCCACAAGGCATGCTCATCGACGGATGACCGGTGACGTTGAACGTCGCGGTGTTGACAGTCATGCCGAATGCGGTGTTCACGGCTTCTTCGCGAGGTGCGTCTGCGGCCGGCCTGCGCGGCGGCGGGAACGGCACGGTCGGCGAGGCGAGAATATCGACCCGCGACAACGCCTGATCGTAGCTATCGATAAGCAATCGCGCGAGATTTTGCGCGCGACCGTAATAGCGCCCGCCGTAAGCGCGCGACATGTACTCGCCGACCAGCATGCCGATTTTCACGGTATCGGCGAGCCGATCGCTTTGGCCTCGCCACATCGCCTGACGCTGCATCGCCGAAGGCAGATAGACGCCGCTCGGCCCGAACCCGAAGCCGTTGCCGTGGAACATAGTCGCGAGGCAGCCTTCCGCGGCGCGCGGCATCCAGATGGCGCCGCCGAAACGATGAAACGGCACGCTGATGACTTCAACCTCCGCGCCGAGTTTTGCGAAGCTTGTGACGGCATCGCGCACCATCCGGTCGACCCGCGCATCCGATTGCGGCAGATCGAATGTCTCTTTGAGAACGCCGATCCGCAAACCCTGAACGCCGATATCGAGATCTGCGGTGTAGCGATCGGTTTTGCAGTCGCCCCAGTTGCCTTGCCGGCTGTCGAGCCCGTCTGGCCCGGCGATAACCTCGAGAAGGAGCGCATTATCGGCGACAGTGCGGGTGATCGGCCCGACATGGTCGAGGCCATATTCCATGCCGAGATTTCCGGTGCACGGCACCAGCCCAAAGGTCGCCTTCATTCCAATCGTGCCGCAGCACGATGCAGGGATGCGCACCGAGCCGCCTTGATCGGTGCCAAGCGCCATGTCCACCACGCCGCCGCCGACCAGTGCGCCCGAACCGGAGGAAGAGCCACCGGCGGTGAAGCCTGGACGGTGCGGGTTGTCGACCGGATACCGCGCGTTGGTATGGCTGCCGCCTGAGAAACAAAAGTCCTCGTTCGCCGCTTTGCCAACGATCGTCGCACCGGCGTCGAGCATGCGGGTGACGATGGTAGCGTCGATCTCGGGAACATAGCCCTCAAATGTCGCCGAACCGTTCATGGTCGGTACGCCGGCCACGCAGATGCAGTCCTTGACTGCGATCCGCTTTCCAGAGAGTGGTCCGCTTGCGGCGCCTGGAATTTCGGTGATCCGCGCGAAGGCGCCGAACGGATTTTCGTCGATGGCGGGGATAGATCCCGGTAACCGCGGGTAGCGCGGTTGCGGCAACGCGTCGGGAAGAAGATCGAGCGCAGCGTACGCGTCGAGCGCGCCGCGCATCATGCCGCGGAAGGCAGAAATGTCGCCATCATCGAGGTGAAAACCGAGATCGGAAGCAATCCCGGCAAGCTCCGCCGACGACGGACCGGCGATGGACATTTTTCAGGAGCCCCTTGTTGTTTAAGTGTAGTTCCTGACAACGCTCTTGCAAAGCAATAAGCACGCCATCCGCCATCGGATGATGCGCGAACTGGCACGAGGGCGTTGGCTGCGATATGGTGGCCGCCGATGTCTTCTCGCGCGTGATGCAACTGTAGAGTGCGGGAGGCTGATAGATCAGGCGGTACGTGAGTTGGGTGCAAGTCGGCGCCACGTCTGCCATGGAGTTCTGGATGACGGCCGACATCTCGCAGGCCTTGGATCGCGACGAGATACTGAGCCTGGTGCGCGACGACTACATACACCGTCGCGCTTACGCTGATCCGGACGTGTTTGCGCTTGAGCAGGAGCGCATTTTCGGGCGGCTGTGGATTTACGTTGCCCACGAAAGCCAAATATCCAAACCTGGCGATTTTGTGCGCACGCATCTCGGCAAGCACGAGGTACTGGTGGCACGGCATCAGGATGGAAGCGTACACGTCCTGCACAACCGTTGCCCGCATCGCGGCGCACGGCTTTGCATGGTCGATCGCGGCAGCACGCGGCTGTTCACATGCCCGTATCACGCCTGGGTATTTCGCGCTGACGGCACGCTCTCGGCCGTTCCGCATCCGCAAAGCTATCCGTCCAGCTTTAGCCTCGACGATCCGCTCAACCACATGCAGCGGATAAAGAACGTGCAAAGCTATCGCGGCTTTATCTTCGCGAACCAGTCCGGCGATCCGCCGCCGCTGACCGAGCATCTTGGCGAAATGACTGCGGTGATCGACAACCTGATTGACCGGGCGCCTGACGGTGAAGTGGAAGTCGCGGATTCGAGCTTCACGCTCGAGTATCGTGGCAACTGGAAGCTACACATGGAAAACGCCAACGACGTTTTTCATCCGAGCTTCGTGCACAGCTCGTCGGTAGCGCCGGCACGTGCCGCGCCAGCCAATGCTTCGATCATTGATCAGGATCAGACGCGCGAGATGCTGCTCGCGAACGGCTTCGGCACGACCGAATGGGAAGGCATTGAGCTCAACGGGCTGGCCGGCGGCCACACTTACATGGCGAGCTTTTATAAGAAGGGTGTCATCGCCAACCAGCCGCAGGATGCGGCGTCGGTTGCGTATCGGGCGGCGCTGGCCGCGCGGCACGGCGCTGAGCGCGCGGCCGCCGTGCTGGGCATGACGCGCTTTAACAACATCATCTACCCCAATCTCATTATCAATGCGCAGCAGCAGCACATGCGCGTGACCATTCCGCTGGCAGTCGACCGTACCCAAGTCCGCATCCATTGCTTCCGTCTCAAAGGCGCCCCGGACGAGATCTTCCACCGCGCCATCCGTTTCCTCACCAATATCGGCTCGCCGGCCTCGATGATTTTCTCCGACGACGTGGAGATGCTCGAACGATGCCAACAGGGACTGATCAAGGATGCCGGGCCATGGCTCAATTTCTCGCGCGGCCTCGATAACGACCGGCGCAACGGTAATGGCAGCGTCGGCGGCGCCGCGAGCGAGCTGCCGATGCGAGTACAGTTCGATGCGTGGGTCAAATATCTGACCCAATGAATTCATGACACTGCCCTACGAGACCCAGCGCGAGATCGAGTTGTTCTTGTTGCGCGAGGCGAAGCTCCTCGACGCCGGGGAATTCGAAGTCTTGGCTTGCTCTCTATGCGCCCGAGGGTATCTATTGGATGCCAAGCCAGCCGGGGCAAACCGATCCGAAAAGCGTCGCCTCGATTATCTACGAGGATCATGCCATTTTGGCGATCCGGGTTCGCCGGCTGCTTGAAGCGCGCGCCCTCGTCCTTACGCCGATGCCACGAACGACGCATCTCATAAGCAATATTGAAGTTGCGGAGGGCGAAACTTTCGATCAATTCTCCGCCGGAGCGGCCTTCATTTGCGTTGAGCACAAAGGCGAGCAGCAGAGACTTTATTCCGGGCGTCACGTCCATCATCTCGTGCGCGCCAACGGATCATTTCGCATCGCGCTCAAGCAGGTCATGCTGGTGGACTGCGACAGCCCGCATCCGGCTATGACTATACCGATTTGAAGACGCAACTCAGATGTCCGCGACGCAGGTCGCGGGCCAGAACAGGAGAACGACATGGCGGGGATGGACATCAGCAAGCTCAAGCTTGGCCCGATCGGAGATCGGGTCATGTACGAAAATGAGTTGGTGCGCGTGTGGGATTTCGTCGTCGAGCCGGGCAAGAGCAAAGGCTGGCACCGGCATGAACTGCCTTACGTCATTATCCCAATGACCGACGGCGACATCGAGCTGGAATCGGCGCTGACCGGCGACATTGAACGGCCAAAGGGCAAGATCGGCGAGCCGATATGGCGTGACGCCGGCGAGGTTCACGACCTGCGCAACGTCGGTAAGGAAACGTATCGAAATATCCTGATCGAGCTCAAGCCACGGGAGTAGAGCTTCTCGAGTTTCGGCTCACAACGCGCGCCGCGCTTATCGCGATAGGCTCCGGCCGTGCGGCCTGATGGCGAGGGGCGTGGCTGTGGGCGTGCGAAATTCCGTGGTGCGGCTGCGCCTCATCGGATTCGAGGCCTCGTTCCAACGCGACAGGTTGCCCATGCGGTGTGCGAAGGTAGGCGCGGCGCCACTCCTGCTTGCGGACCGCCATTTCTTCGCTTCGACGCAAGCTTCCGGTAAGCAACGAGGCGCTCCAGCGCGGCGAGCCAACGGCGATAATAGGTCGTCTCGGCGCTTTCGCCCGGGTCCGCGGGGATCTCGTGTGATACGGAGGAGAAGACCTCCACCCACTCGCTCCATGTGAATACGCCTTTACGGTTCAACGCCACGGCGAGCGAGAAGACTTCGGCGTGCCATGGTTCAAGAAACACCGGCTCGTTTTGTTGGCCGGGAAGATTCAGCTGCGCAGGAGCATCGAAGGAGCTCATTCGCCGGGTTCCGTTGCAAGATCGAGGTAGTCATCGAACAGATCGATTTGCAGCGTGTCGCGCGTCGAGGCCTGTGGCCCCCACAATTCGCGCGCCGTAAAGCGCACGCCGTAAACGTGCTGCGAGCACAGGCCAAGGCCGGCGGAGTTGCTGTCCGGCAGAGCGAAGATGCCATGGTCCGACAACGATGGTGCCGCGCTTGCCGCGGACGTATCGTGGTAGCCGGGTGTGTCCATGTGGATGGATATTGCGAGCAACAACAGCATCACCTGGTTTGAAGCGAGGCGGTGCGCCGTCGGCACTGCGCGAAGTGCCTCCTTGTTCAAGGATAACGCGCGCGATTTCTTTGGTCACCGGCGCCGGCGCATTGACTGCGGGCGTCGCAGAGCTGCCAGCGGCGAGCTCGCGGGCGGTAACCACGCCCTTTTCCTTGAGCAAGTCTTCGGTGCTGTAAAGCCACCTCTGGTAATAGGTGCTTTGAAGATAGGTAAGGGGATCGGCGCTTTCGGTGGCGCGGCGAATCTCGTCCACGTTGAAGAGTCCGGCGCCGAGCGCCGCAAACGTGATGCCGAGGATGCGCCGCTCCCATTCATCGTGGAAGGGGCCGCCTTCGTCGCTGCGGTCGACCGAGCCGAAGCCGTGCATCCCACCCATGTCCGCTATCCCGTCCATGATGTTTCCTTCAAGCGGGCATGCGCGGTACGGCGGTGCCGATCATGCAGTCGCGAGTAACAATCGCGGCAAGTTTTTCCTCGCTCCAGTCGTCAGTTCCTTCGGGGCGCATGGGTAGAACGAGATAACGAATCTCGGCATTGCTGTCATAGACGCGAACCTCGACTTCGTCGGGCAGATGCAGCCCAAATTCGGCCAGCACGCTGCGGGGCTCGATGACGACGCGGGATCGGTAGGCGAAAGATTTGTACCAGGTCGGGGGCAGTCCTAATGTTGGCCATGGATAGCACGAGCAGAGCGTGCAGGTGACGACGTTGTGCGTTGCCGGCGTGTTCTCGAGCACTACCATTTCCTCGCCCTGCAGGCCGCCGAATTGAAGTTCAGCGATGGCCGCGGTCCCGTTGGCGAGGAGACGTTTTCGGTAGGCGGGATCGCACCAAGCGCGCGCCACGACTTTGGCGCCGTTGCGTGGTCCCACGCGATGCTCGTAATAGTCAGCGAATTCGCCGACGACATCCGGGTCGATCAAACCCTTCTCGATCAGTAGCGATTCCAGCGCCTTCACTCGCAGCGCCGGATCAGACGGCGGGTCGGTGTGGTCGTGATCGGCCATGGCGACGTTTCTCTTCGAAGTCGGCGTGAGGCACAATCGCTCAGGCGGCCCCTATAACCGCCCCGCCAAGTCCAAAATCTAACCCACGCGCCGATTTTGCAAAGGAAAAAAATATTGCCAGACACGCGCGATCGGCAATCCCAAGAGTGGCAGTAGTGGCTCGGTTCTTGCTAATTGTCATGGCGAAATGATTGGGGTCGTAGCCAAGCTGATCGCGCGCCGTTTGCTTACGGCCGTGCCGATCCTGCTCGCGGTTTCCGCGCTGCTGTTCTGCGTGTTGAGGGTGCTTCCTGTCGACCCTGCGGCGATGTCGTTGCCGCCGACCGCCACGCTTGCGGAAATCGAGGTCAAACGTCACGAAATGGGCCTCGATAAGCCCTTGCCCGAGCAGTACTTCATTTGGCTGGCCGATGCGCTGCACGGCGATTTCGGCGCCTCGATCCAATACCGGCGCGATTCCGGTTCGCTCGTGGCCGCGACGCTGCCGGCGACGATCCAGCTCGCGCTCGCGGCAATGGCCCTGGCTGCGATGCTCGGCGTCGGAGGTGGACTGCTGATGTTTCGCGTTCGCGGGACGCCGCTCGAGCCGCTCACCGACCTCGCTTCAGTTTTATTGCTGTCGATCCCCGAGTTTCTCTGGGGCTTGATACTGCTGTTCACGTTCGGGGTGCTGTTGCACGTTTTACCGTTTACCGGCCAAGTGGCGCCCGGGTTGCCGCTGCCGCGCATCACCGGCTTCCTCTTGCTCAACTCGCTCCTGGTCGGCCAATTCGATGTTTTTCTCAGCGCCGCGCAGCACTTGATCCTTCCCGCGGTTGCGCTTGGACTTGCTTTCTCGCCGACCATCATGCGGGTTTTGCGCTCAAGCTTGTTCGATGTTTACCACGAGGATTACATTCAGCAGGCGCGTTTGCGCGGACTCTCCGAAGGCCATATCCTGCTGCGCCACGCCCTCAAAAATGCCTCCTTGCCGACGCTGACGCTCGCCGGCGTGCAATTCGGAATTTTGTTCAGCGGCACGCTTTTGGTCGAGGTGATCTATTCTTATCCCGGCATGGGCAACCTGATGGTCGATGCCGTCCGCAATGCCGATCTGCCGCTCATTCAGGCGATCGGGCTTACTTATTGTATCGTGGTACTGATCATCAACACGGTGGTTGACGGTCTCTACGTCGTGCTTAATCCCAAGCTGCGGGTGCGTTGATGTCGGCACTCGCCCGCTCGCTTCGTTCACCGCGCGTGCTTATCGCGCTCGCCATGATCCTCTGCATTCTTTGTTGCGCGATTTTCGCCGGACGGATCGCGCCAAACGATCCCGGCGATCAGAACTTGCTTTCGATCCTGGTCCCGCCGGCCTGGGCTCCCGGTGGTGACCCTGCGTTTCCGCTCGGAACCGACAGTCTCGGTCGTGACGTGCTGTCGCGGCTGATCTACGGCGCGCGAACCGCGATGCTCGTGGCTTTCTTCGCTTCGGTTGGCGCCATGATCATCGGAACTGTTCTGGCACACATTTCCGGTTATTTTGGCGGCAAGGTCGACTGGATCATCGGCCGGTTGGTCGATGTTTGGATGTCGTTCCCGCCGGTGATCCTCTCGCTTATCTTGATGGTCGGTCTCGGCGTCGGTCTCGACCGCGTGATCCTCGCCATCATTCTTGTCGACTGGACGCGGTTTTGCCGGGTGCTGCGCAGTGAAGTGCTGGTGGTAACGAGGCACGATTACGTCGCCGCTGCTCGGCTGCTCGGCTTTACCCACTGGCAGGCGATTGCCCGGGAAGTGCTACCGGCAACCCTGCCGCTTTTGATCACGCTGATGAGTCTGGAAATGGCGATCGCAGTGATCGTCGAGGCGATCCTGTCTTTCGTCGGCCTGGGCGTCGGCGCGAACCAGCCGGCGTGGGGACAAATGATCGCTGACGCCCGGCAGTACGTCTATCAATCGCCCTGGAATTTGTTGCTCCCGGCGCTCGCAATATTTTTCACTGTTACGGCGTTCAACCTTCTCGGCGACGGCCTGCGCCGTACGCTTGACGTGCGACTGTCCGAGAGTGGGCGGTAATCGTGTTTGCGCTTCAGGCAATCGATCTCACGGTGACGGCGCGAGTTGACGGAATCGCCGTTCCGGCTATTCGAGCGCTATCGTTCGACCTCGCGCCCGGTAAGATTCTTGGCCTGGTCGGAGAATCCGGCGCTGGAAAATCGATGGTCGGACGGGCCATCGCTCAACTGCTTCCGCCCGGGTTTGCTGTTGCGGCTGGTTCGCTGCTGTTCGAGGGCGTAGACCTTGTGCAAATGCCGCCGTCCCGTCGCCGCGCGTTACTCGGCCGGGCGATCGGGTTTATTCCACAGCAGCCGATGACCGCGCTCAACCCGGTGATGACCATCGGCGCACAATTCGACGAGCACCTGGCGCGACTGGGGGAGGGTGGCCGCGCAGAAAGGCGCGAACGCGCGGTCGCGGCGCTGGCAGACGCGCATCTTCGGGAAGCTGGTGGCCTGCTTGGTCGATATCCGCATCAGTTGTCCGGCGGCATGTTGCAGCGTGTCTTGATCGCCTTGGCCTTTTCAAGCAATCCGCGCCTGGTCATCGCCGACGAGCCGACGACCGCACTTGACGTCACCATTCACCCGCCGATTCTTCGTCTTATCGCCGAAATGCAGAGGCAGCACGCGACCGCGGTGATCTTCATCACCCACGATTTACGTCTCGCGGCCCAACTCTGCGATCAGGTGGTTGTCATGTACGCCGGCCGTGCCATCGAAAGCGGTCCGGCGAGATCGATCCTGTCGCGACCTGCACATCCTTATACGCGCTGCCTGCAACTCGCCAATCCGTCGATGCACGACGAACGGCATGCGCTGTACGTCATTCCCGATCAGATGCCGAGCTTGCGACAGCTGCAAAAAATTCCGGGCTGCCACTTTGCGCCACGTTGTCCGTTGGTGGAGGAGAAGTGCCGGCGGGACGATCCTCCTGATATAGCGATCGGCGCCGATCATCGCGTCGCGTGTATTCGGGCGGCGGAAGCCGTCGACATCGCGTTGCCTCCGGAAGGATCGCCGCCGCCGGAAATATCGACGCGAATTGTCTTGCAGGTCGAGAAACTTCAAAAGCGCTACCGAATTGCTGATGATCTGTTCGGTGGTACGCGGACTGTGGACGCATTGAAGGATGCCTCTTTCAGTATTGCTGAGAACGAGTTCGTTGCTTTGGTGGGCGAGAGCGGCAGCGGAAAAAGCACCGTCGCCAAGCTTCTGGTCGGACTCGAGCATGCCGTCCGGCGGGCGAATTCTGCTCAACGGCGACGACTTGGCCGATCCGTCGTCGCGCGGTCGCGTACGGCGCGCCGCAAGCGTGCAGATGGTGTTTCAGGATCCGCAATCGGCGCTCAATCCGCGGCGGCGCGTCGCCAGCATCATCACGCAAGCCATGGAGGCCGGCAGCCGGCATGCCACTTGGGATGAACGATTGGCACGAACCAAGGAGCTGCTGGCCGAGGTCGGTTTGTCGATCGATTTCGCGACGCGGCTTCCCGGTCAATTGTCAGGCGGACAGCGTCAGCGCGTCAACATTGCGCGCGCGCTGTGCAATATTCCCAAGGTACTTGTCGCAGACGAGATCGTGTCGGGACTAGACGTTTCAATTCAGGCACAGCTGTTAAATCTTTTGGCTCGACTGCGCTCCGAGCTTGGCTTCGGAATGCTGTTCATTTCTCACGACCTGTCGGTCGTGCGCCATCTGTGCTCCCGCGTGCTGGTGATGTATCGCGGAGAAATCGTCGAACAGGGCCCGATCGAAACTGTGTTCTCCGACCCGCAACATCCGCACACGCGCGCCCTGGTCTCATCGGTGCCGCCGGACGATCCGGAATCGCCGTGGCCGGCGCTCAAGCTCGCGTTGGCGTAAAGATGAGCCTGAATCAGGAGATAAGGCTTGTCTGAAAACGCCACCGACATGCTCGCCGTTGAATTCGATTCGTATGGCGGTCCGGATGTGCTCAAGCTGCGGCGTCGCGCAGCGCCCGAGCCGAGCCCTGGCGAGGTTGTCGTCCGGGTTCGCGCGGTCAGCATGAACCCGGTCGACTGGAAAATACGCTCCGGGATGCTGCAAAAGTTCTTTCCCGTGACCTTCCCGGCGGTCACCGGCCGCGACGGCGCGGGCGAGATCATCGCCGTGGGCAACGGCGGAGAATCATCGCTCGTCGGCAAGCGCGTCTGCTTTCTGGCACCGCGCGGTGTCGGTACCTGGTGCGAGAAACTCTTATTGCCCAAGGCAGAAGCGGTGTCTTTCCCCGAGTCAGTGTCCTTTGAGCATGCCGCGTCGCTACCGCTTGCCGGCATCAGCGCATGGATTGCCATCGTGCAGGCGGCGAATGTGGTGGCAGGTATGAGAGTGCTGGTTCATGCCGCGGCAGGTGGGGTTGGCAGCTTGGCGGTGCAGCTTGCGCGCATGCGCGGTGCCGAAGTGATCGGGACGTGTTCACAAGCCAACGTCGATTTTGTGCGCTCGCTGGGCGCTAAGGCTGTGCCTTACGATGAAACGCCATTCGAAGATGCGGTAGGCGATGTCGATGTCGTCCTCGACGTCATCGGCGGCGATGTGCACCGGCGGAGTTACCGCGTGGTCAAGCGCGGCGGCACCATCGTCTGCCTCGTGGCCGCACCGTTCGAAGATTTGGGCGCCGAGTACGGCGTGAAAGTCATGGTGCCCCAGGTCCTCTCGGATCCTATCGCGTTGACTCAAATCGTCGCGTTGGTTGCCGACGGCAAGCTCAAACCCTGCGTGGAGCACGTCCTGCCACTATCCGATTTCGCCAAGGCGCAGCAGCTATCGGAAACGGGTCACGCCCGCGGTAAGACCGTTTTAACCGTCTAACGTCAGGTCGTTCTTACTCCGGCTTCGCGCAACAAGGGCAAAACCGTGTCGATAAAGTACGGCAGTTCGTTCTTGAAATTGACGAATGAAACTGTCGCGCCTGCGAAGCCAGCCGCGCTGATTTTCACGAGCTCTTCAGCAACGTGTGCAGGCGTTCCGACCAGCGGGTAAGTACCGGCGCCGGCCGCAAAGCGCTTGCGGTGCAGGCGATAGGCTTCTTCCTCGTGCGAACCGGAGAACTTCTGCTTTTGTCCCGTGTAGAAGTCGACGCTGGCATCGTCGGCCATGGTGACCGCGTAATACTCGTAGTAGTCCTCGGCCTCAGCTTGCGTCGGCCGGCACACCACGTGGCAGGTCGTATAGACGCCGATTTTTCGGCCTTCAGCCGTAGCGCGCTCGTTCATCTCTTTGACGTGCTCGCGACCCTTGTCGATGGTGACAAACGTCGTCAGCAGGAAGTCTGCGGCCTTGGCAGCAAAGTCGCGGCCAGGTGGTGAAAACGCGGCGTTGAGCGTGACCGGATGCGGCGATTGCAGGGGGCGCGGCTTACCGGAGACATTTTTCAGCTGATAGTAGGTGCCATCGTAATCGAAGGGTTCGGTCGCGGTGTAAATGCGGGTCACGATATCGAACCATTCGAGGCCTTGTGAATAGCGGTCCTCGATCAGCTTCAACCCGAACAGCGCGAACTCTTCCGGATTCCATCCGCAAACGATGTTAAGCCCTGAGCGGCCGTTGGAGATGTGGTCGAGCGTCGCCAACGCCTTGGCGGCAAAGACCGGATGCACCATCGGGACGTGAACCGTCGCCAAGACGCCGATCCGCTGGGTCACGCCGGCAAGGCCGGCGGCGTGCGTCAGGGTTTCAAACGACCATTCGCGGCTGTTCATTTCGCCGCCGAACCCCTTCCAGCGCGCGATCGGCAGTAAAAATTCGAGCCCGGCGCGGTCCGCAAGCTGTGCCACTTCCACGGTCTCGCTCCACAGCGCCGGCCAGCGCTCCGGCACCTTGGTCAGGGTGAGACCGCCGTCCGTGTTCATCGAGAAGACGCCAAGCTTGAGCCGATTGGGCCCCAGCATCGGGTGGCGAGGAATTGTTGGCATTTACGTTTTCCGAACACTGCACATCCGCGCCTTTTCAAATCAAGGACGCGGAAACTTGCTCGGCGCATTCAGGCCAGATTGGAAACTTCGTCAAGGGGACGTGAGTCTCCCGGCAGGCGGCGATACGTGCGTCGCCTGGGCCGGCTCTTGCCAGGCGCTGTCTAACCGATTTCGATGGCCTCTCGGCCCCGGGTCAGTTGCGACAACGTGACCGCGAGGATGAGCGCTCCGCCGTTGAACACATTGGTCACCCAAAGTGGAATTCCGAGCATGGTGAGCCCGGTGATGCCAGTTGCCAGAAAATAGACGGCGATAATGACGCCCCACGGATTGAAGCGGCCCGGCAAGATGGTCGTAGCACCGAGAAACGCGGCGGCGAAAGCGGGCAGTAGAAAGTTCAGGCCCGAATACGGGTCGGCGGAACCCAGAACGCCGGCATAGAGAATTCCCGCTGCCGCCGACAACACGCCCGATGCGATGAGGGCGCCGAGCCGTACCCGGTCCACGGCGATGCCATTCAGGCGTGCCACCTCACGGCCGCGACCAACAAACAAAAGACGGCGGCCGAGCGGCGTGTAGTCGAACACGTACCACATGACTATTGCAGTCCCTAACGCATAGTAGAAAGCGTAAGGAACACCCAGCAAGCGTCCGCCGACGACGGCCATCACCAGCGCGTTGTCAATACCGCCGATGGTTGACGAGTTGGTGATCCATTGCGCCAAGCCCGTCATCACTGATGTCGTACCTAGCGTCACCACCAGCGACGGAATTCTGAAGAACAGAATAAAGAGCGCATTGACCAATCCGACGAGAACTCCGACGGCGAGCGCTACAGCTAGGACCAACAGGATTGGCCACTGGTACCACACGTTCAGTACGCCGATGATTGCCGAGCACAATGTCAGCGTCGCCCCAACCGAAAGATCATAATCTCCTGCGGTCAGCGGCACGATGATGGCGAGCGCCAGCATCGCGGCAGGCGCGTACGACGCGAACAATATCGCAAAATTGCCCCAGTTCAGGAAGGATTGCGGCATAGCCGCGCCGTAAAGCGCAATCACTACGGCCCAAACCACGAGCAGTGCGATCCGCTCAAAGAAACGGCCGAACCGGAACCCGCTAGACCGGACCATAGGCACGTTGTCCGTAATTTCCGTCATCGCTCAACTCGCGACCGCGCGGACGTGAGCTTCGTTGGAGGCGTTCAGCGACGCGTAGCACGCCTCGGCGACGCTATCTTTGGTCAATTCAGCGCCGACAATCTCGCGGCAAATTCTGCCCTTGGCAAATATCAAAACGCGATCGCAAATCTCGGCGAGTTGCTCGGCGTCCGAGCTAGCGCAAACAATGGACGTTCCTGAGGCGGCCGCCTCTTTCAGAGCCGCATAGATTTGGACCCGTGTGCCCACGTCGACGCCCTGTGTCGGCTCGTCCAGCAGCAACAATCGCGGATTACGGTTCATCCACCGCGCGATCAGGACTTTTTGCGCGTTGCCTCCGGACAAAGTCGAGAGCTTTGCCGCCGGATCGTTCGGCCGTACCTCGTAGCGCGTGCCCAAGGCGTGCGCTTCCCCCATCATGGCGCCGCGGCGAAGAAAACCGCTGCGGAAAAATCGCGCCACATCCGGCAGCAGCATGTTGTCGACAATCGGCAGACTATCGACGCCGCTCGCGTTCTGCCGATCGCCTGGCAATAGGGCAAAATCGAGTGCCAGTGCGCGATCCGGCGACATTCGCGCGATCGGGATTGGCGCGACCTCAGTCGTTAAATGGAGAATTCCGCTGCGGCACGGCCGTGCGCCGAATATCAGATATGGGGCTTCTTCGTAGCCCGAGCCGATCAGGCCGGTCAGGCCGAGTATTTCGCCGCGCGCGAGCGCGAAGCTTGTTTCCCGGAGCGATCCACCGGCAAGATTTTCAATCCTGACGAACGGTTCGGTTTCAATCTGATCGATGTGAGTAGGCGCCGTCCGTTTCGCCAGGCTTCGCCCGACGATGAGCTCGACGACTTGATCGTGTGTTGCGTCGATAGTCTTTAGTTCTCCCGCGACCAGACCATCGCGCAACACCGTAATGCGGTCGGTAATGGCCATCACTTCTTCGATGTCGTGCGAAATGAAGATGACGCTTGAACCGGTCGATGCGATCGATCGCATCAAGCCAAAAAGCTTATCGACGCCCTCGCGCGGCAGAAACGGAGTGGGTTCGTCCAAAAGGACAAGACCGGGCTTTCCGGTCGCCGAGCACTCGGCGCGGATTTCCTCAAAAGCACGAACGATCGCGAGCAGCGCGCGCTCGACCGGCGACAACCGACCGACACGTTCGTCAGGGTCGATCGCGAGGCCAAAGCGTCCGAGAGCATCGGCGGCCGCCTTCCGCTCGCTACGCCAATTGATGAGTGGCGTGGGTTTTGTCGTCAGATCGGCGAAACGCAGATTTTCGAGAACGGTGAGGGAAGGGACCAGCCCGAGATTTTGATGAACAAAGCTCATTCCGAGCCTTCGAAAATCACCCGGCTTCAGAGGAAGATCGACGGCCCGGCCGTTGAACTCAAGCGTGCCGCCTGGATCCGGGGTGTGAAATCCGGCCAGAATTTTGACCAGCGTGGACTTGCCGGAACCGTTTTTGCCCAAGAGACCGTGTACTTCGCCGGGAAACACCTCAAAGGAAATCCCGGCCAGAGCTTTGGCTCCGCCAAAGCTCTTCGTGATGTTCGCCACATGCAGAACCGGGAGCGGTTTTGCCGCCCCCGGTCCTGCAACAACGGCATTAAGCTGCGTCGACGGAGTCGACATTACTTTATCCTAGTGAAGCTTCCACACCTGGTGGAAGCCGGAAATATACGCGTCGCCATAGCCTTTGTCGTAGCCGGCAGGAACGCCAGCGTCCTTGGCGTTGGACTTGTCGAAAATGTAGAACGGGACATTGAGTGCCGCGGGCGATTTTAAGCCACACAGATCGCGCACGTGGCCGTCGACGGTGGCGTAGGCGATCCAATCGAGGCTCTCGCCGATGTCCATGTCGACCGTTCCCTGCTGAATGTAATCAAGCACAAACGGCGTCCCGTTGAAGGTGCCTACCTTAACTGCACCCGCCTTGCCGGTCAGTCGAAGCGCCGGCACCACGAACTGTGACATTGAATCATAGATCGGAATAATAACGTTTACTTCGGGGTGCGCTTGGACGGCCGACTGAACGGAGGCCTGAATTTTCGTGGCCCATTCGGTTACGCCCACATTGATCTCCTGGATAATTTTGCAGTTCGGACAGTTTGCTGCGAGTTCGCTCTTGAATCCGGCGACCAAAGGTTTGGTCGGCGGCACTTCGTCCGAGACGACCAGAACGATATTGGCTTTACCATCGGTGGCCACTGCCGCCCAATTCGCGAGGATGGTTCCGATTTCGCCGAAGCCGATAGTGAGCGAACTGGAAACCAACGGGTTTTGTTTGTCGGACGGATCATAGAAATGTGACGTCATGACTTTGACGCCCGCTTCCTTGGCCGCTTTCACCTGCGGTTCAATTGTAGAAGGATCGATGCCGGAAATCAGATCGACAATGTCGTATTTATCCCGGATCGCGAACTCCATACCTTGAACCCATTGGCTGGGTTGGCCCTGATTTTCCCATTCCTTGACTTGCAGGCCGATTTCCGCGCCGGCCTTCTTCTCGCGATCGATGATGCCCTTCAGAAACGGATTGGTGCTGGAGTTGGGAATCGACAGTTGTTTTTTGCCGTTGGCGCAAGCCTTGGCGTCAAAAGCCTCCCCCGGCGCCTTAAAGACCGGTTTTGCCGTGTAGACCGCGAGCTTCTGTTTAGCTTTCGCCAAACCGTCTGATGCTGCATCCGCCATCACCGGCAGAGTCCCGGCGGCGATCATCGCGCTCGCCAATAGCGAGATTCTCACGATTTCCCTGGTCATTTCCATCCCCTTCGCTGTTGACGCCACTGACTATCTTCGCGTGAATACGCATGCAAATAATCGCGTATTCAGGAATGCGAGTTAATCGCGTGCGAGGGGCGTGGGGCTATGTTGCGGCCCCGGGCAGGTGCCGCGAATCCAATTGAATGGACGAAGAAGTTCGGGCAACTTTCAAAGGCACTAACTCACTTTAAGGAGCCGCGCAGATCGGACGCAGCGCGTGTCGGATGCGTACACTCGATGGCCTCGAGGCGGATTAATTCACGGACAACTTCATTCGATGTTGCGGCGCTGGCTGGCGTTTCGCAATCCGCGGTGTCGCGCGCGTTCACACCAGGGTCGAGCATCGCCACCGAGACTCGGGAAAAGGTGATCGAAGCGGCGCGGAAGCTCAATTACGTCCCGAATTCGATTGCCAGCAGTCTGACGACCAAGAGGACGAACATCGTCGCCTTGATTCTGGGCAATCTCGCGAATCCCTTCTACGTGTTGGCGTTGCACGAATTCAGCAGGAAGCTTCAGGCTTGCGGAAGGCAGGTCTTGATTTTCACGGTTGAGCCCGGCGCGGAGAGCGATGAAGCAATTATGCGGGCGCTCCAATACCAGATCGATGGAGTTATTCTGACGTCCGCCCAGCTGTCGACCCGCATGACCGCCATTTGCCACGAGCGCGGAATTCCGATCGTTCTGTTCAATCGCTACATCCCGGCGAGCGACGCGTCCGGCGTTCGTTGTGACAACGTCGCCGGCGGCAGACTGATTGCGGAAGCCTTTTTGGCGGCTGGCGCAAAAAGCTTCGCGATGATCACAGGTGACCCGCGCGGAACGACCAGCCAGGACCGGGTCCGCGGCTTTGTTGAGCGCCTGATGGAAGAGGGAATTAAGCGGTCCGACATCGAGGAAATTGCCGGCGGTTCGACTTACGACGGAGCAATGCTGGCGACGCGCAAACTGTTCGCCGCTCAAAAGCGCCGCGCCGACGCACTGTTCGGCGTCAATGATATCATGGCGATGGGGGCGATGGATGTTCTGCGCTTCGAACTGGGTCTTCGCGTCCCTGAGGATTTGATGGTCGCCGGATTTGACGACATCCCCGATGGGGCGCGCGACTTATATAAGTTGACGACGGTACGCCAACCGGTCGACCTCATGGTCGAGGAGACGCTCGCGATTCTTCACCTCGACGATCCGCATCATCCGATCGAGCGCGGCATTGATCGGCCGATTAAGGGCGAACTGATCTGGCGGGAGACGATTCCGCAACCGTCAATAGTGCGAAAACCTGCAAAAAAACAGATAAGCCAGTAAGCCTATTCTGCAGCCTCGCGCACCGGCGGTTCGTAGCCGAAATTGAATGGCTCCGGCGGGCCGCGCTCATCGCGGATTGCTTTTCTTCGTGCCTGGGTTTGCTCGAAATCCACGGCGTTGTCGGCGTTCAACACCACGCCGTAGTCGGAATTCGCTTTCTCCGCAGAGACCAGATCAAATCGCACATCGCGTGCGACTTTCTCCGCGTCGCGGTCGAGTGGATCGCCCCAGCCGCCGGATCCGGCGGTCTTGAATATGATCCGGTCGCCCGATTTAACCGCGAGATTATCTATTTTCGACGGGATGCGTTCAGGCTTATCCGCACCTGCCTTGAACAGCCACTTGCTCGACGTTCCGCCAAACTTCCCGCCATTGATTCCCCATGGCGGCACAATTTCACGGTCGTCATGGATCGACACCCGGCCGGATTCCAAGACCCGGTAGATCTTCTCAATGCCGGCTCCGCCGCGATGCAACCCGGCGCCGCCCGAGTCCTTGATGGGTCGATAGCTTTCGACCATCACTGGATAATAGTTCTCGATGTATTCGATCGGGGTCGCACTAAATAGCGGCCACCAAGCGTGACCGTCGAGACCGTCGCCGCGTGGGCGCCCGGGCACGCCGCCGAACAAAAGCTCCATCAGCTGGAAGTATTTTTTGTCCTTTGTGTAACCGGTGAAAATAAAATGCGGGCTGGTGCCGTATCCGGCGGCCATGGAGAGATGCGGGGCGCGTTGACCGAGCGCACCGGCCTGACAATCAAAAAACCGCGTGTGGGTGTTGAGCCGGTTGGAGAGCGCGGCCGGAAATCGTGGATTGAGCAGCGATCCTTCCGGCAGGACGACTTCAAAGAGATCGTAGAAGCCTTCGTTGAACAGCACGGAAGGATCGAAGGCCATGATCATGTAGACGCCGAAGAAGAGCTTGCAGAGGCCCTCATGGATATGAAAATTGATCGGGCCCTCGGCTTGCGGGTCGGTGCCGGTCCAATCGAACACCGCGATTTCGCCGCGACGGTAAATCGAAAGCTTCATTTTGAACGGGCCTTTGCCAAGGCCATCGTCGTCGACATAGTCAGTAAAAGTGACGGGTTCTTCGGGAATGTACTTGTCGATCAGGACTTTCATGGCGTCGCGGGTGCGCATGAGCAGCATGTCGCATGCTGCCATATAAGTCTCGCGGCCGAATCTGTCGCAAAGTTCGCGCACGCGAGTAGTCGCCGTCCGGCATCCAGCAATCAGAGCCATCAGGTCGGCGCGATTCATATCCGGCGTGCGGGTATTGTTCAGCATAATGTCGAGGACGCCCTTGTTGAGGACGCCCTTGTCGTAGATGCGCACCGGCGGAATGCGCAAACCTTCTTCCCAGATTGTGCGGGCATCGGCGGGCATGGAGCCGGGCACCTTGCCGCCAACGTCAACCATGTGACCAAAGATCGAGCTGAAGCCGACCAGCACGTGCTCGTGAAAGATCGGCATCATCACGCACCAGTCGTTATTGTGCGAAATTGAGCCTTTGCAAGCGTAGGGGTCGTTCCAGACGAAAATGTCGCCGTCGTTGATGTCGTTCTCAAACTGCTGGACGATGGCGGGGATGTAGGAGCCGAACTGTCCGACGACCATTTGCCCGCGCTCGTTGCAGATCATTGGGAATTCGTCGTGCTGCTCGCGGATAACCGGCGACAGCGAAATGCGGACCACGACACCGTCCATCTCGAACCGGGCGTTTTTCAGCGCGTTCTCGATGATGTCGAGCGTGATCGGATCGACCTTGACGGACATGGCGTTCAGTTTCCCTTTGAAGCCGGCCAAATCAGCAAATTGCCGTGGTCGTCGACGACGGCGGTATGCGCCGGCAGAAGCACGGTCGTCGAGTTGTACTGACGAATGATTGCCGGGCCGGATATTTTTGTACCGACTCCCAGTTTGGTTCGATCGTAGTTTGGCGTGTCGACCCAGGCGCCATTGAAATAGCTAGGCCTGTCTTCGATGAGCGCGCTCGACAAATCCGCGGGCTTTCTGCCGGGAACCGCTTCCTCGACTTTGGGAGTGGCGCCGGTCGCGACGACGCGAAGCGCGACCAGTTCGACGGGTACATGAAACCGAACACCATAGAGCCGCTGATGCGTCTCGTGAAACCGATCAAGTATCTCATCGATCGACCCGGATGCCGCGACAAGTTCGGCGGGAGCTTCGATCGTGACTTCGAAGCCTTGTTGTTCGTAGCGCAGATCAAGCGAGTGGGTGATCGTCCTGTCACGTTGTTCGACTTTTTGTTCATCGAGCCACGTCTTCGCTTTTTTGCTCAACTCAGCAAAGCGCCGCCAGACGTCTTGCGAATCGAGCCCGACGGTGGACCGGATAAAAGTCTGCACGAACTCGTTCTTAAACTCGGCTTCGAGGAAGCCGAGAGCAGACAGAACGCCCGGGCTCGGCGGCACCAGAACAGGATAGCATCCCAGCAACTCGGCCAGTGCATTGGCGTGGAGTGGTCCGGCGCCGCCGAAAGCGACAATGCCGAAGTCGCGCGGATCGAGACCACGCTGGACGGTGATCACCCGCAGCGCGCCGAGCATGACTTCGTTGGCGATATCTATGATGCCCTTGGCGCCCTCTTCAGGCGAAAGACCGATGGCTTGTCCGATCTTGGCGATTGCGGCTTTGGCGGAGGCCACATCAAGCGCCATGTCGCCGCCGAGAAGCACCGGAGGCAGATAGCCGAGCACGAGATTAGCGTCGCTGACCGTTGGCTCAGTTCCACCTTGACCGTAGGAAACCGGACCCGGATTGGCGCCGGCGCTGCGGGGGCCGACCCGCAATGATTTTGTCAAATCCGAAACTTCCGCGATCGAGCCGCCGCCCGCCCCGACGCTGCGCACGTCGAGGGTGGGGACTTTGGCCGGAAAATAACCGACTTCGGTCGAACGCGAGATCGTCGGCTCGCCGTCCAAGATGACCGAAACATCGGTGGACGTTCCGCCCATGTCGAACGCGAGCAATTTCTTGAGTCCTGTTCGCCGCGCAATCATGACGGTGGATGTTACGCCGCCGGCGGGCCCGGAAAGGACGGTATGCACCGGCCGTTCCGAGGCAGCGCTCGCGCTCATCAGTCCGCCGTCGGACCGAACGATGTGCAATCGCGCGCGGACGTCCTCCTCCTTGAGGCGATCTTCGATCCGCGAGAGGTACCGTTTCATGATCGGCCGGACATAGTCGTTCATGACGGTGGTGATCGCTCGGTCGTACTCCCTGAATTCGGGGAGGATGTCCGAGGAGAGCGATACCGGAATCTCGGGGAAGCGTTCAGCGACGATCTTGCGCAGCTGCTGCTCGTGTAAGGGATTTGCGTAGGCGTGCATGAGCGAGATCGTCAGGGCCTCAATGCCCGACGAGCACAGGTCGTCGATGAGCGCGGTGGCCTTGGCGACGTCGAGCGGGTGGATGATTTCGCCGCGGGCGTTTATGCGTTCGGGAATCCCGCGGGTGTCGGCAAGCGATGCCAACGGGTCCGGTTTATCCATCACGATCCAGCCGAATAGCGGACCCGGCGTCCAGGCTTTCGCCAGATGCAGCGTGTATTCGAACCCTTCAGTCACGAGCAAGCCGACGCGTGCTCCCTTTCCCTCCAGCACCGCATTCGTTGCGACAGTGGTGCCGTGAAGAATCAGCGAGATCTCGGACGGAGAAACGCCGGCTTTTTCGCAGATCAGCTTCACGCCGGCCGCAACGCCGATCGACTGGTCTTGCGGGGTGGACGGCGTTTTGGCTTGGTAAGTGCGCTGCGTTTTCTCATCATGCAGCAGCAAATCGGTGAAGGTGCCCCCAACATCGACGCCAAGTCTCATTTCGCCATTCCTCCAGTCATGCGGCGCAAAATCGCGTCGTGGTCGATGTGAGCGCGGTATTGAATACGCATGCAAACTAGCATAATTTGTCCACTGCCGAACGTGCAAGGATAAAATTGTCTGCGTAAAGTCATGCGGAGCCCGCGTCACACAATCTCGCACTGCAAAATGCCGACGACAGAAAAGCGAAATCGTATTGGATGAGCGGGCTAACGCTTTACGATAAAATTTGGAGCCGGCACGTCGTCAAGAGCTACGACGACGGTGACGATTTACTCTACATCGATCGACACATCGTCCACGAGGTTTCGAGTTCCTCAGGCTTTTGCCGGCCTCATTGCTGAGGATCGCGGCGTTCGGCGCCCGTATGCTCATATTGCGGTCGCCGACCATGCCGTGCCGACGCGGTTGAGGAGTGCGATAGCGCCCGACAGTCTGGCGGCCCGGCAGATTTCACACTTGGAAGCCAATACCGAGCGCTTCTCGATTCCTTACATTCCCATTACCGATAGCCGTCACGGCATCGTGCACGTCATCGGCCCAGAAACAGGGTTTACGCTTCCCGGCTGCACGCTTGCGTGCGGCGACAGTCATACGTGCACGCACGGCGCGTTCGGCGCGATTGCGTTCGGCATCGGGTCGAGTGAGTGCGAATGCATCTTTGCGACGCAGACGTTGCGTCAGCGCAAGCAGAAGCGGATGCGCGTAAATCTGACCGGTCGCTTGCCACGCCAGGTAACCGTCAAGGACGTCATTCTGGCGTTGATTAATCACATCGGCGTCTCCGGTGGAGTCGGCTACGCGATTGAATACGCCGGGTCGGCGTTGGCGGACTTCTCGATGGAAGCGCGCATGACGCTTTGCAACATGTCGATTGAGGCCGGCAGCCGCGTAGGGATGGTTGGTCCCGATCACATCACCTTCAGCTATCTCAAAGGGCGGCCTTTGGCGCCAGATGAAGCGCAATGGGACGCGGCAGTTGCCGATTGGTTGGCGCTGCGCACTGACGATGACGCCGTTTTCGATCGCGAGACGGAGCTGGACGTTTCCAAGTTGTCGCCGCGAGTGTCGTGGGGAACGACTCCCGAAGAGAATTTGCCGATCACCGCAACCGTTCCGGACCCGGCAATGGAGCCAGATCCGGCGCGGCGCGAGCGGATGCGCCGCAGCCTCGACTATATGGACCTTCGGCCTGGTATCCGGTTGGACTCCATTTCGGTTGACCGCGTCTTCATCGGCTCCTGCACCAACAGCCGGATCGAGGATTTGCGCGCTGCGGCCGCCGTCGTGGCGGGACGCGCGGTTGCATCAAGCGTCACCGCAATTGTGGTTCCGGGCTCGGCAAGCGTTCGCGTCGAAGCGGAAGCTGAGGGACTCGATCGAATTTTCCGCGCCGCGGGCTTCGAGTGGCGGGAATCGGGATGCTCGATGTGCGTGGCCATGAACGATGACAGATTAAGTCCCGGCGAGCGCTGCGCATCGACGTCGAATCGCAATTTTGAAGGTCGGCAAGGGCAGGGCGGCCGAACTCACCTGATGAGCCCGGCGATGGCGGCGGCGGCGGCGGTCGCCGGTCATCTCACGGACGTGCGAGCGCTGTAGGCGGAAAGTGCAATGGAAAGCTTCGTTTCCCTGACGAGCGTCGCTGCGCCGCTGCCTGACGCCGATGTCGATACCGATGTCATCTTTCCGGCGCGTTTTTTGCTGCTGCTCAATCGCCAAGGGCTAGGTCAACATCTATTCCACGAGCGCCGAAAGTCCGCGGCTCGGGAGCGATTTGTGCTTGATCGGCCGCCATTCGATAAAGCGCGAATATTGGTGGCCGGACGGAACTTCGGTTGCGGCTCAAGCCGCGAACAGGCGGTTTGGGCACTAGCCGATTCCGGCATCCGTTGCGTGATCGCGCCAAGTTTCGGCGAGATTTTTTTCGCGAACTGCTTTCGGAACGGCGTTCTTGCCGTCGATTTGGCTGAAGATCCCCACAAGCGTGTGATGTCGGCGGCGCTGACGGAGAAGCCGCTCACGGTCGATTTGGAGTCCGAAGCAATCCGGCTGCCGGATGGTAAATCCGTCGCTTTCCGCGTCGATCCGCATCGGCGCCGGGCCCTCCTTCTAGGGCTCGATCAAATTGGCTCCATTCTCGCCGACGATATGGCTGATATCGAAAACTTCGAGCATCGCCATCGGGCCACAGCCCCATGGCTTCATCTTTCCGCCGAGAAATTCTCCGGCGTTGCGAACACCAAAAGGCAGGGTTCCGACGAATGAGCAAGCGAAGCCTGAAAAAAGCGCTCGAAGCTGGCGAATTCGTTCTGGCGCCGGGCCTTCACGATATGATCGCGGCGGTCGTCTGCAACAAAGTCGGCTTCGACTTCGTCTATGCGTCAGGCTACTGGGGCACTGCCTCGGCCTATGGGCTTCCCGATGCAGGCATAGCGACCTTCACGCAGATGCTCGATCGCGTTGCGACACTTGTTCGAACGGTAGACGCAAGCGTGATCGCCGACGCCGATACCGGATATGGCGGCCTGTTGAACGTGCATCACACCGTGCGCGGCTACGAGGACGCCGGCGTCGTCGCTATTCAGATCGAGGATCAGGAATTTCCCAAAAAGTGCGGCCACACTCCGTTCAAACGGGTCGTGCCGGCCATCGACATGGTGGAGAAGATAAAAGTCGCGTGCGACGCGCGGCGGAGCGAAGAGACACTGATCATCGCCCGGACAGATGCGCGACAAACGGACGGCTTTGAAGGCGCGCTGAAGAGAGGGCACGCCTATGCCGAAGCGGGTGCCGACATTGTTTTTCTCGAGGCCCTCGAGAGTGAAGATGAAATGCGCCGGGCTTGTGCGTCAATCGACAAGCCGACGATGGCGAATATGGCCGACGGAGGCCGCACGCCCATTCGATCTAAAAAGCAGCTCATGGACATCGGTTATCAAATCGCGATTTTCCCCGCCACGACCGCGCTCGCAGCAGCGCATGCGGTGGAAGCTGCTCTGAATGTGCTGAAGAGGGACGGGACATCCCAGTCGCCAAATTTGCCGCTGTTCTCATTCGCGGAGTTCAACTCGCTGATCGGATTCGAAGACGTTTGGGAATTTGAAAAGAAGTGGGCGAGGCGAGAGATCAACACGGCTGCCGAATAGCGGTCGGCGAGTCTTCGCTCTCCGTAGTCCAATCACGGCATATAAGCGCCGCCATTCACCCAAAGCGTTTGCCCCGTCATGTATGCGCTTTGCGGGCCAAGCAAGAACATCACTGGGCCGACGATATCATCGGGTGTGGCAACGCGCTTGAGGGGAATGATCGCGTTGTAAGCCGCTATATCAAGACTGACGGGTTTATCCTCCGTAGAACGGCCTGTGCCGCCCCGCAGGAATGCCGTATCCACCGGTCCCGGTGCGACCGTGTTGGCGCGAATGCGCGGCGCATGCTCAAGCGCAAGCGTTTTCGTCAAAGCGATCATTCCCGCTTTTGCCATTGCATAGGGCCCATATTGCGGACGAATAAATCCGCCGAGCCCGGACGCGATGTTGACGAGGCTTGGCCCTTCGCCGCGCTCGAGTAGCGCCGTCGCCGCCTTGCAACACAGGAAGGCCGTGCGCAGATTGCCGTCGATTGTGGAATCGAATTCGCTCGCGGAGGTACGCGCAAGATCCTGTTTCGTTATCAAAAAACCAGCGGCATTGACGAAGCCGTCGAGTGCACCCCAGAGTTTGCCGATATTTTCGAACGCCTCCATCACTGACGCTTCGACGCTGCCGTCGATCTCGATTGCGACCGTTCCGGACGGTGGAGGATGCCGGGCCAACGACGACTTTAGGTCGAGCACCGCGACATCGTGACCGTCGCCTAAGCAAGCGGCGACCAATGCGCGTCCGATGCCGCCGCAGCCGCCGAGAAGGCCTATTCTGCGTTTCGCCATTGCCTGTTGCTCATGGACACGGATCGGCCGGCCACGAATCGAACAGGTTCCATTTCAAGTCCTTTATCTCGATGACGAAGCCAGGAAGCTTCGCATCGCGTTCGGCATCGAAGCAGGTGTTGTCGCCGGTCACACCGCTGAAAGTGACCGTCTTGAGCGCGTCGCGGATGGCAGTCCGCTCTTGCGCCAATTTTGCCGGATCGCCGCTAACCCCGGTTTTCTCAATCACCTGTCTTAGGAGGTAGACGATGTCATAAGCGTTGGCGTCGGTGTGATGAGGGATCTTTTTCGATACCAGGCCGCGCTTGGCATTCTCTTCTGCGAATTTTTGCGTGAATTTTCGGGTTGCATCGGTCCGATCCCACCAGAAGCCGGCGACGATCAACATCCCGTCCGCGTCGCGGCCGAACAAGTCGATCGAATTCGGATCGGCGAAAATCTGCGATCCGATGACGCGACCCTGAAATCCTTGCCGGCGCAACTCCTTGATCACCTTGCCGGCGCTGTCGGGTGTTCCGGCGAGCGCGATCACGTCCGGTTTGCGCTCGAGCGCCTGGGAGACCTGAGGCGCGAGATCGAAACTGGCGTATTGAAACGCGATTGGATCGCCGAAGGCGACGTTGTTGGCCTTGAAAATCGCCGGATAAAATTTTGTGCCGGAGATGTTGGATACGCGCTCGTCCGAGACGTAGAGAATTTCCGCTTTGTCGACCTTGATCGACTTCCTCTTCAGGGTGTTGAGGAGGCGCGTAAACTGTTTGCCCTCATCGGAGACAAATCTCCAAGCGTAGGAGTAGTTGGCGGTGAGGCCAGGTTGCGACGAGGAGTTGGAGATCTGCACGATACCGAGCCGTTCGCCGACCGGGAACGCAACCGCGGCTTCTCCAGAGGAAAATGGCCCGATAACGGCGAGCGCTTTGTCGTCTTCGGCGAACTTTTGCGTGCCGGTCGCGGCCTGTTTCGGATCACTACCGGTATCGTATTTGACCAACTTGATCTTCTTGCCGGCGATTCCTCCTTGCGCGTTCACCTCGTCGACCGCGATATCGACCGCGGTCTCTGTCGCCTCGCCGACGTTTTTCAGCACGCCAGATTTTACCATGTTGAGGCCGAGAACGATCTCGTCCGCGCCGGCTGGACTTATTGCTGCGATCACCAATACGGCCGCCGCCGAGACCAAAGTTGCGATCCTGATCATCCTCGTCTCCTAAGTTGAAATCCGCGTTCTAAGTTCTTCCCAGATACGCCTGCGCAAGGTGCTCGTTGTGGCGCAGCTCGTTTGCCAGGCCCTGCATGGTGACGCGTCCCAGCTCCATGACGAAACCACGAGAGGCGACGTCCAATGCCATTTGCGTATTCTGTTCGACCAGCAGGATCGCGAGGCCGTCGCTGCGGAGATTAACGATGAGGTCGAAAAGGTTGTCCACCAGCCGCGGCGACAGTCCCAGAGAAGGCTCGTCGAGCATCATTAGCCTCGGCTTGGCAATGAGCGCTCGCCCAATCGCCAGCATTTGTTGCTCGCCGCCCGAAAGTACGGAAGCCGGCATCTTCCGACGCTGGGCTAGATTAGGAAAGCGATCGTAGATGGCGTCGATGTCGGGACCAATTTCGGAGTCTGCGCGGGTATAGGCGCCCATCTGCAAATTTTCATGCACCGTCAGACCGAGTACAATCTGCCGGCCCTCGGGAACAAGCACCAGCCGGCGTCGAAGTCGCTGCGCGGGCGAGAGGCGCGTAATATCTTCGCCATTGAACCGGACGCGTCCACCGGATGCCGGAACAAGGCCCTGAAGAGCGCGCAGCAACGATGTTTTACCGGCGCCGTTGGCGCCCAGGACCGTCACTAGTTCATCCGCGCCCACAGCGAGCGAGACATCTTTGACCGCGTGAGTGCGGCCGTAGCGCACCTCGAGATGTTCGACTTCAAGCAGCAGTTGACGCTCCTGCGGCACCCACGCGGCGGCGACCGAGATACGCGGCGCGCACTTCCTGGTCGTCGTGAACGCCCGTCGTGGGCCCTTGATAGATGAGGCGACCGAAGTTGAGAACGACGGTCTGTTCGCAAAGATCGTGTATGAAGGACATGTCGTGCTCAACGACCAACAGGGTGACGCCGTCGCGCGCGACCGATTTCAGGAACGACGATAGTTCCGCGGTTTCCCGCATATTCAGCCCGGCAGCCGGCTCATCCAGCATCAGAAGCCGCGGCTGGCTCATCAAGGCACGCACAACTTCGATCCGTTTTCGAATGCCGTAGGACAGTGTCGATACGTCCGCATCGGGATCAACGTCGATGCCGGCGTCGCGCAGGCTCTTTTCCGCGAGGCGTCGCCATTTATTCGCGTGCTGCCACGCCAAGGGGGCAAACGCCGACCTCACGCCTTTCACTCGCACGTGTTGGCCGAGCATGACGTTTTCCACGACGGAAAGATGCGGCATTAGCCGGATATTCTGGAATGACCGCGCCAGTCCTGCACTGACCCGCCGCCGGGGCGGCATATCCTGAATCGGCCGGCCTTCCAGCAAAATCGAGCCGGCATCGACTGGATAAACTCCCGAAATCAGATTGAACAATGACGTCTTTCCCGCTCCGTTTGGACCGATCAGCGCCATGCGCGCTCCCGCCGGCACATCGAAACTGACATTGTCGGTCGCAGTCACACCACCGAAGCGCTTGGTGACGCCGTTGAGGGAAAGGGCGGCGTTATCCGCCATGAGCGGCCCCTGCGGCCAATCTTTTCGATGTCCACCGGCGTGGTGATAACGCTTCGACGATCGTGCGGGTCACCATCCCCTGCGGGCGAATTGTCATCATGATCACAATGGCTGCGCCAAAGACCACATAGCGCCAAGAGCCGCCAACCCGCATGAGCTCGGGCAACACGGTAAAAAACAGCGTGCCGACTAACGGTCCCCACGCGGTCTGCACGCCGCCGATGAGGACGAAGAGCAAGACGTAAATCGACAAGAACGAATTGAAGTATTGTGCTTCGACGAAGCTGAAATTGTGCGCGTAAAGCGCGCCGGACAAGCCAGCAAGAGCTCCACCGATGGCGAAGGCGCCGACTTGGACGGCGCGAACGTTAACACCCATCAACACAGCTGCCGCCTCGTCATCGTTGATGGATCGCATTGCGAGGCCAAATCGGGTTGCCATTAGATAAAACGCCAGCAAAGTCACCGCGACTGCGCATGCAACAAGCACCGGCAATTCAACGTGCGCAGGCACGACCATACCGATCGCGCCGCCGAAGAATTGGGTCCGCAGAAGAAAACCGGCCACGACTTCGCCAAAGGCGAAAGTCGCAAGCACCATGTAAACGCCGCGCGTGCGTAGCACCGGGAAAGAGATGAGAAAGCCAATGAGACCGGCGACCAGCATTGCGGCCGGTATGGTCAACCACATCGGCAGCAACGCTACGCTTGAAAGCCAAGCTGCCGAATAAGCGCCGATGGCTTGAAATCCGGCGCCGCCAAGATTGATCTGCCCGGCGGCCGCCGGAACAAAAAGGCCGTAGGCGAAGATCAGATTGATGCAGAGAATAGCGACGATTCCGCTTAGATAACCGCTCATCGTCGCGGCTTCCGGCTTCGATAGTGGGTTGGCAGAAGCCGCATCACATTTTGCCTTTTGCGGCCGTCACCGTTCCAAATAAGCCACGCGGGCGGACGATGATGATCGCGAGTAAAAGCCCCCAGACAACCATCTGCACCGAATCGCCGCCGAGGAAGTAGATCGAAAAGGTCTCGATCAGTCCGATTATCAAACCGCCGGCGATCGCTCCCCAGATCGATCCGACGCCGCCGAGCACCATGGCGGCAATTGCTTTGGTGCCGACGTTGTCACCCATGAAAGGTGAAACGCTGCCATAGTTCACCGTGAACAGCGCGCCCGCCACGCCGGCGAGAAGGCCGGTCAGAATAAAGACGACGGGAACGATTTTGTTGACTTCAACACCGAGCAGCGTGGCTGTATCGGGATTTTCCGCGATAGTGCGCAGCGCTCGGCCGGTTCGCGTATTTCTCAAGACATAGCTGAGCGCGGCTACCACTGCCACAGCAACTCCGCAGCTCACCAGCTGGGCTCCGCCGATCACAAGACTGCCGATGTGCGCATCGGCTTTGAATGGAACACTGAACCGCTGCGAACTCCGAACCGAGAAAAATTAGGACCAAATGCTCGAAGATCAAGAGAAAGCCCAACGACGAAACAAGCGGAATGGCGTGCTCAGTGGCGTCGCCATGCTTCATTTTGAGGTAGCGGAATGTAAATCGCTCTACGATCAATGAGGCGACAACAGCGACTGCGACACCACCCGCGAGCGCGGCCAGCCAGGCCCAACCGCCGGCAAATTTGACATAGCCCTTACTCACCAGGCCCCACGCCACCATTCCGGTCAGCATGAAAAGCGTCGGGATTGTGAAGTTGAGGAAATTGAGCACGCCGATGGTCAACGTAAAAGCGACCGCGACGGTCATGTAAATCGAGCCGAGCAGCAGGCCCGACGCAACTTGACGGGCGATGGCTTGGCCGCCGAGAGCGATGCCGGCTACTACAGCAACCGCAATGATAGCCGCGGTAAAAGCCGGGCTCTGAAAGAGCGGGCGGTACCTGAAGAATGCCGACGCGGATGTCATCAACGTCCCAAAGATAGCGGCTTCGCGGTCCTATTGTGGAATGTGGGTACTGTGTTGCGCACGATAATTCGTCGCGACCTCTTCGCGCGTCGCCCACCAAACTCCGTCGAACCCTTTCGCGTAGGCAAGGAATTGGCGCAGTATTCCGGCGCGGTGTGGAACGCCGATCACGTGGGGATGCAAGCCCACGTTCATCATCATGCCGGTTTTGCCGCCTTCGGCATATAAAACGTCAAATTGCTCTTTCATACATTCGAGAACCGCTTCATTCGTAAGCCCGCGCCGAAGCAGAAGCGTAAAGTCGTTGATCTCGATCGAGTAAGGCAGGCCGACGATCGGACCGCTTCCGGTTTCGATCATGTAAGGCTGATCATCGTTCATCAGATCGCACCAGAACTGAAGCCCGTTCTCGACCAAAATGGCAGGGGTATTGGTCGTGCCGCGCAGCGAAGACGACAGCCAGCCTTTTGGCTTCCGCCCGGTGACGCGCTCGTAAATCTTCAGGGTTTCTTCGATGACCCGGCGTTCCTCATCGGGTTTGTGTTGCAGGTGACATAGCAGTTCGCCCTGCTCATAATTATGCGGTATCAATTCGAAGCGGCGCTCGATGGCGGCATCAATCACGGCGCGCCGTTCTACCGCCATCTTCGCATTCATCGTGCAGCTTGCACGAACGCCCGCTTCGTCGAAGATGTCGAACAAGCGCCAAACGCCGACGCGCTGGCCGTATTCGCGCCAGGAAAAGTTGGGGAAGTCAGGGATATTTCCCGGCAGCATGTCCGGCAGTATGGCGGGGCCGCCGGCGTAATAGGGCGCTGGCGTTTCCTTGAGCAAATCCCAATATTCGAGATTTACGGTGACGATCAGCGCCAACCTTTTGCCCTCGGGCCATTGCAGCCGTCCGCGTTGCGGCAACGGGACGAAGGGGTAATGCATGCACGCGCCTTTCGGGTAATTTGCCTCCGGTCGCTTGTCCGCCGTGACAAAGCCCGGCATATCTTTGTCCGGACAACTTAATGAAGAACGGCCCGCCGTACGTGTCAAGGAATCCGATGCCGAGTGAAGTGAACCAAAGTGTCATCATCGTCGGTGCCGGCCCCGTCGGGCTGGTGACTGCCGCGCTGCTGGTGGAACAGGGAATCCCCGTTGTCCTGATCGAAGCGTGCAATGAATTGCCACACGATTTACGCGCTTCAACCTTTCATCCGCCGACGCTCGATATGCTTGAACGATTCGGCGTTGTCGGCGCGATGATCAAGCAGGGCTTGATCTGCCCGACGTGGCAATTTCGCGACCGCAAGGAGGGCGTGATCGCCACCTTTGAATTGGCTCGTCTCAAGCCCGATACCAATCATCCCTATCGCGTACAGTGTGAGCAGTGGCGGCTCGGTGAACTCCTCTATGAGAAGCTCAGAACCGACGCTCATGCGACGATCCGCTTCGGCACGACGGCGATCGGTGTGCGGCAAAATGCGGACGGTGTCGAGGTTGATATGACTGTTCCGGGCGGAGGGCAGGAAACAATCCGCGGAGCCTTCGTGGTCGGCGCCGATGGAATCGGCAGCGTGGTCCGCAAAGCCATGGGCGTGAATTTTGAGGGAATGACGATTCCGGAGATTTTTCTGACCCTGTCCACGACTTACGACTTCACCGAGGCCATGCCGGATATCGCCAATATCGCTTATCTGTCGGACCCCGATGAATGGTTTGTGCTCATCCGCACGGCGGGTCTTTGGCGCGCGCTCTTTCCGGTTGAGGCTTCGCTTAGCGATGCCGAGGTAACATCATCGGCTCTTGCGGAGCGGTTGCTTCAGGGTGCCGTACCGCGTCGCCAGCCCTACGAGGTGCGTCATCGCACCGCTTACCGCGTGCACGAGCGGGTTGCGCCAACATATGTCGTCGGGCGCATGTTGATCGCCGGGGATGCGGCACACGTGAACAATCCTCTCGGCGGCATGGGATTGAACGGCGGGATCCACGACGCCTTCAACTTGAGCCGAGCGCTTGTCGAAATAACCCGTGGCGCTCCTGTCGAGACTTTGAGCCGTTACAGCAGGCAGCGGCGCGCAGTCGCGCTCGATGTCGTGCAGCAAACGACCCTGCGCAACCGCGCCATTTTAAATACCCGCGAACCGCAAGCGCGGCGCGCTTACTATGATGACCTGCGCCGCATTGTCGCCGACCCGGCAAAGCATCGCGACTACGTGATGCGCACCTCGATGATTTAGTCGCTGCGGGATTCAGAAAAAATAGCGTGATTGCTTGGGGGGCTGCCGGGCCTAGGCTAGTCATCGACCATGGGAACGAAAGCGCCGTTGCGTTCGGTCACGCGCATGCTCATGCCCCGCAGATGTCCCGGCACTAATCGGAGATCCTCGGCGGCGGCTCGGCGCAGGAGCGCTCGGCGCGTCAGCGCTGCCTGCGCGCGGTCGAGACAAAACCCACTTGACCAACCCGGCTCGAATACCTGCACCGGGCTGTGGATGGCGTCGCCGCAAAAAAGAAAATGCGCATCTCGGCCGGCGGCGACGTCGAGCCCGATTTGCCCCGGCGCGTGCCCGGCAAGATCGACGATCAGCGCGCCGTCGGTGATCTCATCGCCAGGCGCATGCACGTGCGCAAGGCCGGCCTCCAAAATCGGCAAAACGCTGTCCTGGAAACTGCCATGATTGGCCGTCGCCGATTTGGCGGCTTCCTGAGCGCGTTGATCGATTTCCTTTTGGCTCATGACATAGCGCGCGTTCGGAAACGTCGGCACCCACCGGCCGGACTCCAGCCGGGTATTCCACCCGACATGATCAGCGTGCAAGTGCGTGCACATGACGATGTCGATATCTTGCGGCGTACAGCCGGCCGCCGCGAGGTTAGCGAGATACCGCGTGCCGCTGCGTTCGTTCCATTCCGGCCGGAGCGGCCGTGCCTTGTGTTCTCCGACGCAACTGTCGATCAAAATCGTTTTGCCGCCGAAACGTACCAGATGGCTCTGAATGGTCAGAAGAATTTGTCCGGTCGTGAAATCGACGTGACGATCGGCCAAGACGTCTGCGAACGGGTGCAGCGCCGGAAGTCGTCCATCCGGAAAAATTGTTTGCAGCGGGATAGCGAAAAGGTCGAGATCGACAATTCGGTCGATTGAGATGTGCGGGAATTGCGTCACGGAGGCGGTCATTAGCTTTGCTCAAAATTCCGCCAACAGCCGGCCAAAACCTTCCATGCGATCCTCAATACCGTTGGCACGTAACGCGTGCCAATAGGTCGCGGTATTGATCGCGATAACCGGCTTGCCGAGCCACATTTCCGCTGCGGCCGCAAGACGGACCATGGAAAGATTGGTCCCCACTTGAACAATCGCGTCGACGTCGTCGCCATCAAGCTTCAGGAGGACTTCGCGCAGAGTCTCCGTCGTCTGCTCCGCGATTTGCGTCCAGGAGCGGCATTGCAGGCATACGTCTCGCACCACCTCAAAATCCATGTCGGTGAAATAGCGGCGAACCTCCGTGTTCATGACGGGCCAGTAGGGAGAAAGGACCGCAATCCGTCGAACGCCGCCATACCGGCGCAACGCTGCGGTGGTCGCATCGCTGCCGATGCTGAGCTTGACGCCGGACGCGTCTTCGACCTGGCGCGTGAATGTGGCGGCTCCTTTCGCGCCGTTGATAAAAGTCACCGCCGACATGCCCATGACTAGGTAGTGCGGCAAACACGTCATGACGCTTTTCACCGCATCGATGACATTGCCTGCAATCACGTCGGTGGCCGCCCTGAAGCTCTCATTGCTGACGGCGTTCGCGTTCGGCGTGAAGATGCGGCTATAATGATTGGTGACGCCGCGCGGGCGCATATCGTCGAAGTCCGGTTGAACGACCGTGTTGGTGGAGGGGCCGATCACTCCAAACTTGCGGCGCCAGCCTAGGACGTCGGTCATAGTCACATTTGCCTTTCTGGAATGCGCCGGGATGCGCGGCGCGCCTATTCTGTTCTGTACACATTTGGAATGCACCCAGGCAATATGACTGGGCAAATTCGTGACCGGATGAGCTTGCCGCAGCCCGGTAGAACGGGATGCGTGTTGAACGTGCAAGAGCTGCGCCGCGAGCCTGTGAGCAGGGCCAATCACCGGTCGATTGCGACAGAAGATTGGTACTGTCGGGACTGCGCGCTACACCGTTGCACCGCACGGCGCGGCCCTCGATCGCCTCCTTCAATTAGCACGTCGCGTGGGACTTTCATTTACGAATGAAGTTGTCGCTAGACACGTGGCGAAGCCGTCAAAAGGGAGCTCGAGGCATAATGGTCGCGTCGCCGGATTTCTAGAAATAGAGATTCAGCACAAGTTGGCGCTAACCCTCTGCGCGCGGCGCCATACAAGTTAAGAGTTGTTTAATACGCCGTATGGCACGGCTGATTGGCCGGCGATTTATAGAAAAGTGAAACGTTTGTGCAACGGGTAGATCGCTTGGGAGACAGCGTTGCGTAAGTTCCCGCAGATTTTCAAAAGGCTCGGATGGTCTACCGCGGCGGTGCGCGAGATCACCGATGCTTTGGTGCTCTTCTCCATCTCTATACTCGCCTACGTGTCCGTCTCGGAGTGGGGTGGCATCGCGATTCTGGACCGAATCTCGGGCTCGCGCCTTGAAAAGCCTTCGTTTGCTTATTACGCGGGCATTGCGCTGGTCGTCTATACGGTTCGGCGCGTCGTGGACCAGCGACGCGAGCGCGCAAAGAGGGTAGCGGCCGAAGGTCAAGCGCAAGCCGCGTTGATGCGCGACCCTTTGACTCAGCTGCCCAACCGTCGCCAATTCCACGTCGACGTCAGTACCGCCTTGCACAATTCCAGCAACAAGATGAGCGTTTTGCTGCTGGGACTTCACGAGTTCAAGAAACTCAACGAAGTTTACGGCCACGTCGGCTGTGACGAAGCGCTTGCGCAGGTTGGTGCGCGGATCCGCGAGCGCGCCAACCCAGGCGACATCTTCGCCCGAATTGGCGATGATGAATTTGCACTATGCCTGGCCGGTGCCGATCCCGAGACGGCACGGAAGATTGCATGTTCGCTGGTCGAAATTGTCAAAATGCCGGTGCAAATCGGCATCGAGTATCACACGTTGGGCGCCAGCGTGGGGATAGCGCAAGCTGGACGCGGCCATATGACGGTGGACGAGCTTCTTCGCTGCGCCCACGTCGCGCTGTCGCGCGCCAGAAACAGCCATATCGACTATTGTTTCTTCGATCCGAAAATGGATGCTTACATCCGCGAACGGTCGCTTTTGGAAAAGGACTTGCGGGCGGCTATCGGCGGCGACCAAATTCGGCCCTACTACCAACCGGTGGTCGATCTCAAGAGGAGGCGCATCGTCGGTTTTGAAAGTCTGGGCCGATGGCGCCATCCCGTGAGCGGATTGATCTCGCCGGAGACATTTGTGCCGCTTGCGGAAGAGCTCGGTCTCTTGAATGCCGTGTCGGGGCAGCTCTTCGGCGATGCATGCCGCGATGCAGTCACTTGGCCCGACGATCTTTCCCTTTCCTTCAACTTCTCGCCATCCCAGCTCAACGATCGAAAATTTGCCGAAGCGGTCCTCACGGTCCTCCAGGATGCCGGCCTGCCACCGCATCGTCTCGAAGTGGAAATAACCGAAAGCGCCATCGTCGCGGACCTGGAGGCGACGCGCCACGCCCTGCAGAGTCTGCGCAATGCTGGGGCGCGCGTCGTAATTGATGATTTCGGAACTGGCTATTCGAGCCTTTATCACCTGTACGAATTGCGATTTGACAAGCTCAAGATTGACCGGCGCTTTGTGCAGGGACTGGCAACGTCCAGCGAAAGCCAGGTTTTCATGCGGGCAATTGTCGGTCTCTCGAAAGGGTTGAATCTTTCGGTGACTGCCGAAGGTATTGAGACGGAAGCGCAGGCGGCTGCGGCGCTTCACCACGGCGTGCAATATGGGCAAGGCTTCCTGTTCGGCCGGGCGATCCCAGCCAACGAAGTTTTAGCGCTGCTCTCGAATTCACCGAAAGCTCTCGCCGTCTGAGCGCTCGGCTCCCTGCTTCCGGTGCGCGTTTATCTGTCTCAGATGCTGCTGGTACCGAGCGCGTCCGGGCTACCCAAATAGGCGGCCAGAACTTCCGGCTGGGCGGTCACCTCGTGTGGCAGACCATCGGCGATTTTTGCGCCGTAATTGAGCACCACAACCCGATCTGCGAGATCGGAAACCATCTGCATGTCGTGCTCGACCCAAACAATAGTGGGCCCAAGATCGTGCATGATGCGCAGAATGAAACGCGCAAGATTTTCCCGTTCCTCGCGGATCAATCCGGTGCATGGTTCATCGAGCAGGAGAAGTCTCGGCTCGCTCGCCAGCGCGCGCGCCACGCCGACAATTTTCTGAACGCCATAGGGCAGCATGCCGACCGGCGTGTTGCGATGCCGATAGAGTTCGAAGAAATCGATGACCGCCTCGATCTTGCGACGGGCGTCGACTTCTTCCCGTTGCGCGCGGCCGAAATAAATGCCGCTCAGCAAAGGGCCGGCGCGGAACGAGCGGTGGCGGCCGATGAGGAGGTTCTCCATCACCGTGAGATGGGCAAACAGTTCGGCGTGTTGAAACGCCCGGCCGACGCCGCGGTCGACCATCTGCCAAAGAGGCCCTTTGGCTATCGTTTCGCCGTCCAGAAGGATTTGCCCCTCGCGGGGGTGGTAGATGCCGTTGATGCAGTTGAGCATGGCAGTCTTGCCGGCGCCGTTTGGGCCAACGAGCGCGATCAACTGCGACGGGGCGGCGTCGAACGAGACGGAGCGGAGCGCCTGGATGCCGCCGAAGCGCAGCGTCACGTCTTTGATTTCCAAGCGTACGCCTTTTTTCTTCATCCCCACCATCGCCGTTTGCGGGTGTATTGACGGATATTGCGGTAGCTTCCAGCGCTGCCGTCACCAAGGTAAAATTCGCGCATGTCTTGATGACCGAGCAGTCTCTCCGCTTCGCCCTTGAACACGACGCGGCCGTTCTCCAGCACATAACCGAATGATGCAATCCGCAGCGCGGCTGCTACATTCTGCTCGACAATCAGCATTGTCAGGCCGAGGTTTCGATTGATAATGCGCAAAATCTCCATGATTTCATTGGTGACGATCGGAGCAAGCCCCAACGAGAGTTCGTCGACCAAAAGAAGTTTTGGCTCGCAGATAAGCGCCATTCCGATCGCCAGCATCTGCTTTTCACCGCCACTCAAATAGCCCGCGATCTGCTTTTGGCGCTCTGCAAGGCGTGGAAAATAATCCAGGACGGCATCCCGTAACGCGCGCCGCTTTGCCGTCAGGCTGAAGTCGAGATTCTCGCGGACAGTGAGCGTACCAAAAAGCTTCTCCCGCTCAGGTACCAGCACCACGCCGAGTCGCGAGATTTGATGGGGAAGAAGGCCGCGAAGGGACTGCCCGGCAAACATAATTTCACCATCGGTAACAGCGACATCCTCGGCAGGAAGGAACCCCGAGACCGCGCGCAAGGTAGTAGTCTTGCCTGCGCCGTTGCTGCCGATCATGGCAACGATGCTACCGCGAGCGACTTCGATGCTGACGCCTTGGATAGCGGTAGCCACGTCGTGGTACACCACCTCGAGCTGGCGCACATTGAGAAGCGCCGCCGCCGGTATCGGTTCGCTCATCGTGCTCCGCTCGCCTTGATCTCACGATAGCGGAACGGCCAGCGCTCGAAATAGGTCGCGATGCGGCGATAGATTTCGATAAGGCCGTCCGGCTCGAACAGCAGGAAGCCAATAATCGCCGCCCCAATTGCTGCTTGCTGAACGCCGAAAATGGTCGTGCCGAAATGCCAGGGCAGGGCGTCGAAAGCACGCTGAACCGCGAATGGAAGAAGCGTGATGAAGACCGCACCGAGCACGGAGCCGACGACCGAGCCCATGCCACCGACGATGATCATCGCCAGATAGATGATGGCGAGTTCGAGTGTGTATTCCTCAACGGTCACCACGGTCGTGAAATAGGCTCCGAGGCTGCCGGCCAGTGCGGCAAGCGCGGAGGACACGGTGAAGGCAAGAAGCTTGTAGCGCGGGACGTTGACGCCGGTGGCCTCGGCGGCAATGTCGCGGTCGCGAATCGCGACCCAGGCGCGTCCGATATAGCTGCGCGCCAAATTGAGGCCAAACATCAGCACGGCGGCCGCGACAATCAGGAGCGCGTAGTACCAGCCGCGCTCGCTTGCGAGCTTGAATCCGCCAAGCGATGGAGGCGGCACGGTGATGCCAGCGGACGCGCTTGGACCGACAATGGCCTGATAATTCGTCAGCACGTAGATGATGGCATAATGCATCGCCAGCGTGGTAATGGCGAGATAAATGCCGCGAAAGCGCAAGGCCGGAAGCCCGACAAGAAACCCGACTAACGCTCCGGCGCAGCAGCTTGCCGGAATTGCGACAAAGAACGGCATGCCATAGCGCTGCGCCAAGATGGCGGTGCAGAAGGCGCCTATGGCCATGAAGCTCGCTTGGCCGAGCGACAGTTGTCCGCAATAGCCGGTCAGCAGGTTAATACCGATCGCGCCGATCGCCGCGATCAGGCAAAGGTTCATCAGGTGTAAAAAGTAATCGCCGCTCACCACCGGCAGCAACAAAATCACCGCGGCAACGGTGCCGACCACTACTCGCTGGTAAGGCTCCGGCAAAATCCGGTTTGTCTGCGCGTACGAGACTAAAAGATAAGGACTTGGCTTTGTCACGGGCGCGTCCTCATACGCGATTAATCTCTTCGACCGTGCCGAACAATCCCCAGGGCCGCCAACTCATGACGACCAAGAGAATTAGAAACGGCACAGTTTCGGCGAGCGTTGGGCTGATTAGTCGCGCGGTAAGATAGGTAGCTGCCGCTACGAGGAGACCGCCAAGCGCCGCGCCGCGCAGGCTGTCGAGGCCGCCGACCAGCGCTGCAGTCAGCCCACTCAGTCCTATGATGGTGCTTTGCGGGCTCAGCATCGAACGGGAGCCGAACAAGACGCCGGCCAGCGATGCGGAGAACACCGCCACGCCCCATGCAACCGCGAGAATTAGATTGATGTTGACTTGCCGCTGCGCTGCGAGCAGCGGATTTTCCGCTGCGCCGCGGAATTGCCGACCGAGACGCGTGAGTTGAAAGAAGATTGCCAATGCGCCGAACGCGGCGACGCAGGTCAGGACCGAAATCACGTCGATCCAGGTGATGCGTCCGCCGCCGGCAAAATTGTACAGCGCTTGCCGGCCAATCGGGATGCCTACGCTACGCGAATTCCAGATCACCACGATGGCTGCCTTGAGGATGATCGCAAGACCGATTGTGACCATGGCGGCAACGAAAGTCGGACGTCCCAGCAGTCGACGCATCAGGGCAAAATAGATAACCACGCCGAAAAATGCGCTAGCCGCTGCCGCGATCACGATGGACGCAAACAGCGAAAGCGCGGTTAGCGTTGTACCGGTGAGGAAGCCGGCCGAGTGAAATACATAGGCGCCCACGATCGCCAATTCGCCGTGAGCGAAATTGATGACGCGGGACGCCTTGTAAATGATGACTATCCCTGCGGCGAGCAGGGCGTAGGTACTGCCCAGCGCAAGAATGCTGACTAAAAGCTCCACGGCGCGGCGCGGGAGGTTTACTTTGCCGGAAACTCGAGACCGGCTTTCTTCAGCCAATCGCCGACGCCGACGAACTTATCATTTTCCCAGTGGTAGAGCCGCCAATAGGTCGGGCCGTAATGGTTGTCGGCTGACATCTCGATCGGTCCGCCGGTCAGTCCCTTGGTGTCGAGCTTCACGCTCTGCATCGCTTTGTCGAGGCCTTCCCGTGTGCAGTCGGCGCCGCAGCTTTTCAACGCCTGTTCAGCGAACATTCCAAGCACCCAGCCGGTGACGTGCATACTGGTCGGGTTAGCAACACCGTATTTCTTTGCAGCCGCGATTAGATCGGCCATGCCCGGTGCGTTATCGGTTGGCACCGCGTAACGCGAGACCATGTAAATGTTTTCGCCGCTGCCGGCTTGGGCCGCCGCCTGCCGGGCGGTGTCTTCCGATGCACCGTACGCGGCGATGATATAAGGTCCCGTATAGCCGGCCGCGCGCAACGCGGCGATGACACCGATGTTCTGCTCGGCGCCGTAATGGCCGACGATCATCGCCGGCTTCATGGCCGCCGCCGTCTGCGCGAACGGTGTGAAGTCCGCGGTGCGCACGGGGAAAAGGACTTCATCCCAAGTATAGCCTTCCTTTTCCACGGTGAGCTTGTTGTGCATGTTGGCGGCGCGGCCGCCGACACTGTCGAAGGTTATGCCGACGACCTTGCCGTTCGGCACAATTCGTTTCTGAAGTACGCCGATGGCTTCACCGGCTACTTCGAATGTAACGCCGGTACTGAAATAGTCCGGCTTGGCTGGAGGCAGCGCATCGAGAATGGCGCTGAATGTACTTGCTACGGGAACGCCGACTTTCTGCATTTCGGCGATGACAGGCGCCTGCGTGCTGCTCAGGCTCAGCCCAAAGATGCCGAGCACCTCGTTGCTCTCAACCTGTTTTTTGGCGGCGGCGACGGCACGATCGGCGCGCAGTCCGTCGTCATCAATCGTCACATTGACCTTGCGGCCATTGACGCCGCCGCGATCGTTTAACGCTTTAATGTAAAGCTCAAACCCTTGCCAGGTCGGCGTGTATGAGCCGGCGAGTGGGCCCGACAAATCCGTGATGTAGCCGATCTTGTAGTCTTGAGCGTGTGCAATTGTAGTCACCGCGCATGCGGCGGCGAGCACGGCAAAAGCCGCGCCAATACCTTTTAGTCTGGACATCATATCCTCCCTAAGCTTCGACTTCTTCTTTATTGCGCCGTGGCTCTTCCGCCACAGCGATCGATGCAGATCCGCCGTCGTCGCCGTACATGTCCTCGATCAGTGTGGCGAACATCGACGCAAGGTGCTTGCGCTTGACCTTCCGGGTTGGGGTCGTGTCGCCCTCTTCCGGATCGAGTTCCTTGGGAATGATGCGGAATTTCTTGATCTGCTCAACGCGCGACAGCTGCTCGTTGACCGCAGCGATCTCGCTTTCGATCAATCTGACGACGGCCGTGTGCGAGGCGAGCGAGGTGAAACCCGTATAGATCACCGCGTTGCGCCGCGCCCATTCCGATACGGTGCTGTAGTCGATTTCGATGAGCGCGCTGACAAACTTGCGCCCATCGCCAATGAGCGCGGCCTCGCTCACATACGGGCTGCTCTTAACGAGATTTTCGATTTCACTCGGCGCGATATTTTTGCCGCCGCTCGTGATCATGATGTCTTTCTTGCGGTCGACGATGCGCCATTCGTTGGCAGCATTGGTTTCGACGACGTCGCCAGTGTGCAGCCAGCCGTCGACCAGCATCGCGGCCGTGCCTTGTTCGTTTTTCCAATACCCGCGGAACAGGCCCGGACCGCGGACCAAAAGTTCGCCGTCATCGGCGCGGCGCACTTCGCGCGGCAGGATCGGCAGTCCGCCTTTCTCGGGGAAGGGGAAGGGCGGACCTTGGCAGAGCACATACCCACCCTCGGTGATGCCGTAGAGGTTGCGAACGTTGACGCCCCAAATCTGCCACGTCTCCTGAATTTTCAGCGGCAGCGGCGCTCCGGCGCAGAGTATTGCCTGGATTTTCGACAGCCCCACTTTGCGTAGCAGCGGCTGGAAAACGGCGAAGGCCGCGACGGCGTTCAGCATTACGATAACGGCGCCAGGATTTTGCCCGGCCCAGCGCGACCGGCGATACCGCGCGCCGATTGCCATGCCCCATTCATAGAAACGGCGCTTGAGCCAGGAACTGCGCTGAAGGCCGACGACCACCTGCGAAGCGATCTTTTCCAGAATGCGTGGCACGACGTTCAGGAAGGTCGGCTGCACTTCATAGAGCGTGCCGAGCAAGTCCTCGACCTCTTCGCCGATGTGGGGGACGACCTCGGCGACCAGCGGCAGACAAATCGACATCGACCGCTCAATCAGATGCGCCATCGGAAGATGTGCGACCGCGCGGTGTTCGCCGGTTCGCAGTTCCGGGAATGCTTCCAGATAGGAATTAGCAAAGCCCCACATCAGCGATGCATGATCGTGCATCGCACCTTTCGGCGGGCCGGTCGTGCCGGAGGTGTAGACCAGAACAGCGATGTCATTGGCGCCGATCGCGGCAGCGCGTTCGTCCAGGAACGTCTCACGATTTGACATCGCTGCGAGTCGCTCTTGGCCGAGCGTTAGCACGTCCTGAAAGCTGATCAGCCGATCGTCGGTGTACTGAAATAGCGCGCGCGTATCGAACACGATGATCTTGCGGATACGTGGCATTCTGCCGGGAATGTTCAGCAGCTTGTCGACGAATTCCTGATTCTCGGCACAGAAGAACTCGGCGTCGCCATTGTCGAGCTGGTACTCGACCTCGCTGACCGAACAAGTCGTGTAGATGCCGTAGCAGACGGCGCCGGCACAAAGCGCCGCCATGTCTGCGATCAAGAACTCCCAGCAAGGGTCGGCCATGGCTGCCACGCGGCTACCACGACGCAGCCCGAGTGCCTCAAGGCCGGCAAGAAATTCAGCCACCAGGCGGCGGTAGTGCCGCCAGGTTATCTCATGGTAGATGCCTTGATCCTTATAGCGCAGCGCAACGCGGTCCGGCGTCGCCGCGCAACGGGCGATAAACCATTGCGGAATGCTCCAGGTCGTCAGCTCCGGAGCCCGCAGCTTGTTGTACCCGTGCACGTCAGCCCCGCGCTTACCTCACGTTCACCCAAACGCTCTTCTCCTGCGTCAACTCGCGCATCACGGAGAAGCCCATCTCGCGTCCATAACCGCTCTGCTTGTAACCGCCGTAGGGCGCCATCGAGCTTACGGCTCCCCAGGTGTTGACCCACACGTTCCCGGCCTCGAACGCTTGCGCCGCGCGCATCGCGCGTCCGACATCGCGTGTGATGACGGAAGCAGCCAGTCCGTAGGAACAATCGTTGGCCAGCGCCAGTGCTTCGCCTTCTTCTTTGAAGGTGAGCACGGACAAAACCGGTCCAAAAATTTCCTCCCGCGCGATCTTCATCGAGTTCTGCACTTGATCGAAGATGGTCGGGCCGACGAAATGTCCTTTTTCGTTGAGGCCTTTTGGTTCGTCACCGCCATAAACGAGCTTGGCGTCGGTCTTACCGCTATTGATGTAGCCGACGACGCGCTCCTTCTGTTTGGCCGAGATCAGCGGACCCATGGTCGTTCCGGGGTCCATCTGATAGCCGAGGCGCACTTTCTTGGCGGCCTCGACCACCTTCTCCAGGACTTTGTCGTGCACTTTCTCGTGCAGGAACAAGCGCGATCCGGCGGTGCAGACCTGTCCCTGGTTGCTGAAGATCGCCATGGCGGCAACAGACGCAGCCTGATCGATCGGCGCATCCTCATAAACAATGACGGCGCTCTTGCCACCGAGCTCGAGGCCGACAGGTTTGAGCGTGGCTGCGGCTTCCGCGGCAATTCGCTTACCGGTGACGGTGCTGCCGGTGAACATGATCTTCGCGACCATGTGATGCTGCACCAGCGCCAGCCCTGCGACGCTGCCATAGCCCGGCACAATATTGACGACGCCCGGCGGGATCCCAGCTTCCTGGCATAGCTTGCCGATATACATAACGGAGAGGCAGGCTTGCTCGGCGGGCTTGAGAACCACGGTGTTGCCGGCGGCGATCGTCGGCGCGATCTTCCAGATCGCCTGCAGCAACGGATAGTTCCACGGAATGATGCCGCCAACGACGCCGAGCGGCTCGCGCAGCGTCATGTTAATGTAGGGGCCCGGCACCGGGACCGTCTCGCCCTCGATCTTGGTCGCCATGCCGGCGAAATATTCTAACGCGTCGATCGCGGTGACGGCGTCGATCGCTTTGGAATCCCGGATCGGCTTGCCGGCATTGATTGATTCAAGTTCAGCGAGCTTGGGCGCGTGTGCTTCAACGAGCTGGGCGAGTTTCATGATCGCCTTGGCGCGCGCCGCCGCGGTCTTCTTGCGCCAGGCAGGATAGGCGGCCAGCGCCGCGCGCACCGCTCTCTCGATATCTTCCTCGTCGCACTCGGCAAGTTGCCCGCAGACTTCGCCATTGCCGGGATTGAAAGTGGGGAATGTCTTTCCGCTCGTCGCCGGAACGAACTCGCCGTTGATGAAGGCGCCCCACGTTTCCGGTTTGAATTCGGCGACGGTCTGCGTCTCGACCTTGTTCATGGGGTCCTCCTGTCTCGCTTCTGTGTCAGGCTTTGATCGGCCGGCGTGTTCCGCTTAGTGACGCAGCACACCGGTCTTATCGACTTCGGTGCGCAACGCCTCGAGTTCCGCCTTGGTCGGCGGCTCGACCGAGCCGACCTTCTTCGCGGTCTTCACTTCGAACCCGGTATTCGCCTTTATATCGTCCACGGTAACGCCCGGAAACGTCATGTAAAGTCGCGCCTCGAGCGTATCGGGATCGAAATCGAAGATGCATTTCGGCGTCACGATCCATTTCGGACCATCGCCGTAAAATTCGTTTTCGCGGCATACCTTTTTGCCAGGATGCGAAATGTAATCGACGCTCTCGACCAAGCGGCGTTTGTCATGCGCGGTGAGGAACACATAAGTGTCACGCACGCCGACGGCGATGTCGTTGATTCCAATGGTGCCGGGGCCGCGGAACGACATTTTGCCGTCCTTGCCGGCCAGCCCGATCATATTGGTATTGCCCCACTTGTCGGCCTGGATGCCGCCGACAAAGAACTTGTCGGCAAACCAGAAGTGATTGACGTCGCGGTATTCGCTGCCGTCTTTGTAGTAGTCCTTGCCGCCAGGCGCGCCGTAGAAGAGGTAAGTATCGGGATGGTCGTGAACGGACTCAGCGTAGCGGATCAGTTCATAGCCGGTTGAGGTCTTTGGCAGCTCCGGCACGTCAACATCCGTGACTTGGCAAAGCGTGACCGACCCGCCGAGCTGCAGTTTCAGATTTGGCGCGTGCGTCTTCTGCGCCAGCATCGTAGCGGCGAAGAAGATTTCGGTGTGTGCGCCCGAAGTGATCTTGTCGGTGTCCTGAATCTCTCGCGAGAACACCACCGCCATCATTTCCTTCCAGGAATAATCGCTCATCTATCGAAGTTCCTTCAATTTCTTGACCGCAGGATCATGATCGCTTGGGCTACCAGCTGACGATCGGGTGGGTGTAGAGGCTCAGGAGCTTCTTGATCCCGACCGTATCGAGGTAGGCGTAGTGGTCCTTAACGTGCCGCTTGAGATAGTCGTCCCACGTCTTGCTGTCGCCTTTGCGATTGGCCTCGCTGCATTTGACGTAGTCGAGGATGAAATCGACATCCTCCTTGTAGAAGCCGTGCGCGGCGTAGGGATGCCCGCCGTAGGGCGCCTCGACCACCACGTCGGCGTAGGCGATGGTCGTCATGAAAGGATTTTTGCGGATGACTGAGTTGGGAACGATGCGCTCGGTCTGAGTCATGATTCGGTTGGCCGCCCGCGCCATCCAGCGGTCTCCAAAGCGCGCGCCGAGGTGTTGGCCGTTGCCATAAGCGTCAGACCAGCCGACATGGATGATTGCCCAGTCCGGCCGCAGCGGTGGCACGGCCAGGATTTTTTTCGTCTTGCCGATCGGGTCGACGAATTCGACGAGATCCTTGTTGAGCTTTGGGATGCTGGTGCCGACACCGCCCCGCCAGGCAAAAAACTCTTGTCCGGAAGCCGCGGCAAAGAACCCGGCGTAAAGCAGGTATTCGCTGGTCTCGGCGATCTCGATCTGGCCGGACTCGGCGTATTTGCGATAGTTGTGGCCAATCGGGCAGTACATTTCCTGACCGACGTATGGGGCGATGAGCTTTTTGACACAGCCGGCGCCGATCAACAGGTCGATCTCGAGCCCGGCCGTCGCCGAAGCAACGATGGTGAGGTTCTTCTTCCCGGTGCGGATGATCTCGCGCACGATCGCCATCGGATGATTGTCGGCGCCAAACCCGCCGATCGCGACGGTCTGGCCGTCCTTGATCAACGCCACCGCATCCTCAATGGACTTGACGACTTCTTTTCTCTTTTTGCTCACCGCAACCCTCGTTTCTCAAAGTTACGTTTCAGGATTTCAAGATCGTGCAGCAATAGACTGCGAAGTTCCTGCCCAAGCAGGAGTCCGCCCTGATTTTGCGCCAAGGTGACCTTCGGCCGTTTCTCGATCTGGCGCTCGCCGGCTTCGCCGCGCATTTGCCAGACCAACTCGGCGATCTGTAACAGTCCGGTCGCGCCGACGGGATGTCCGCGCGAGCAGAGCCCTCCGCTTGGATTGACCGGCACGCGGCCTTTTAGCGTCGTTACGCCGTCGTCGATCAGCCGTGGCCCTTCGCCGGGACCACACAGTCCGAGCCGCTCGTAGAGCATTAGCTCGGCCGGCGCCATCGCGTCATGCAATTCGATTGCGTCGAGATCCTCGGGGCCGATGCCCGCTTCCTCGTAGGCCGCCTGCGCTGTAGTGGCCGCGGTGTCGAGGCGCTCGTCGTTGGGCAATCGATAGACGCCGGAACGCAGGGTACAGGCGGCAATGCGGATCGGCTGTTTGCTGGTGAATTTTTTCGCCGTATCGAGCGAGCACACCACCGCCGCCGCCGCGCCGTCTGAAATCGACGAACACATGTAGAGAGTAAGCGGGTCGACGACGACACGCGACTGTACGACCTGCTCGATAGTCAACGGCCGGCGATGCTGCGCGAGCGGATTGAGCGCTCCGTTCGCCGAGTTCTTCACCGCCGGCTTCGCGAAATCCTCGATGGTCCAACCGTATTCCGCCATCCGTGACTTGAGGTTGATTTTGGGATGGATGGCATAGCTCGTCGTGAACTGCATCCCCATGCGGGAGAGATCCAGTTCGGAAACACCGGAAAGCGCGCCAATGGTGCGCGCGCTGTCGCCGATGAACATCTTTTCCGCGCCGACGGCGAGCGCCACGTCGGCCGCGCCGGACGCAACCTCGAGCCAAGCGCCACGTAGCGCCGTTGCGGCGCTGGCGCAAGCATTCTCGACGTTGATGATTGGAATGCCGGTGATACCCGAGTGCTGCAACAGAACCTGGCCGCGCACGCCTTCCTGGCCGGTCAGCAGACCGCCGAGTGAGTTGCCGACGTAGGCGACGTTGATATCCGAGGCCTGAACGCCGGCATCCTCGATGGCGTTCCACACGGCCGGGTAGGCGATTTCCTTCAGTTCCTTTCCGGCGAATTGGCCAGTTTCATGCGCGCCAACGCCGATGATGGCAACTTCACGCATGGCCGTTGGCCTTTGCCGGCACATATTTGTAGGAAAGGATTTCCTTGTTCTCGACCGTGTCGGCAAGCGGTTCGATGACGAGCCGCATCTCCATCCCGTCCTCGAGGACGCCGGCCTCAACCGGGCACTCGGCGCCGATCAGTGAAAAGATACGTGGGCCTTCATCGAGATCGATGAACGCCTGAAAGTAGGGCGCCTTAAAGCCCTTCGGTGCGAACCGCGCGATCGTGTGGCTGTAAAGCCGCCCTTTGCGTCCGATTGCAACATCGCGCATTGCGCCATTGCGGCCACATGACGGACAGACCGGCATTTTGGGAAACACGACCGCACCACAGACGTCGCACTTGGCGCCGTCGAGCGCCGGCGACTGTGCCGGATCGGCCGGCGGTACGATGCCGGGTGAATAGGATGCGGTCACGCGATACCTGTTGGTCGTGTAGGCGCGCTTAAACGCCCAAATGTCTTTTGAGCGAACGGAAACCGGCGTGGAATACGCGCGCCATGAATTGTTCGCCCTCCTCTTCCTTGCCTTTTTCCGTCTCGAATTCGGTCGACCACTCGCCGAGCGTGCCGTAGACGTCGGTTATCGGCCGCAGCCGCATGCTGGTGCGAATGTTTTTGACGGGCAGGGGACCTTCCAGAACGGAATAGGTGATCAGAAATTCGTCAGGCGAGAGCACTTCAAGCCGCTCCCGCAAGACATCTTTGGTTCCGGCCATCGAGAGCTTGCGGACCGCGCCGACTTCCTTGTCCTTCTTGCCCGGTTCGATGACGCTGTCCTTCATGCCTGGCATCCAGGCGGGCAATCCGTTGAAATCGCTCACCACGCGCCAGACGCGTTCGAGCGGCGCATTGATCACCGTGCTTACGAAAGCTTTTGGCATGTCCTGGGCCGTCCCTGCCTGCACAAATTTTTCTTGGCGCGCCGCCGTTAAAAAGCGCGGTTGATTTATGGTATAACGATGTTCCAACTTGTCAAGCGCACCCCCAGGGAATGCGCAGAGGCCTCGCGGCCACGGCCAGTTGCCGCGCTGCGCATCGAACCTATGCGCGACGCTTGCCCCCACGTCGGCAGCAATCTAGAATAGCGTTATACCAAATTCAGCCGAACCATAACTGGCTGATGCGACAACGAAGGGGAGGACGCATGCGCAAGTTTGCCATATCCGCGGCAATTGTGCTGATGACGAGCGCATTGGCGCATGCCGAAATCAAAATCGGCGCCGTGCTTTCTGTCACGGGACCGGCGTCGTTTCTCGGCGAACCGGAGAAGAAAACGCTGGAGATGTACGTTCGAGATATCAACGCCCGCGGCGGGGTTCTCGGCAAGCAGCTGAGCACGGTTATCTACGACGACGGCGGCGACGCGAGCAAGGCGCGCACGTTTGCAACGCGACTTGTTGAAGAAGACAAGGTCGACGCGGTGCTGGGCGGTTCTGCGACCGGGCCCTCTTTAGCGATGGCCCCGGTGTTCGACGAGGCCGGCGTTCCGTACATCTCGCTTGCGGGTGCGTCGGCTATCGTTGTGCCGGTGCGCAAATGGGTGTTCAAGACTCCGCATACCGAGCCGATGTCCTGCGGCAAGATTTTCGAGGACCTCAAGAAGCGCAATCTCACCAAGATCGCCTTGATCTCGGGCACCGACGGTTGGGGCAAGGCGATGCGGGCCGAATGCCTGAAAATGGCTCCGAAGTCCGGCATCAGCGTCCTCAAGGACGAAACCTACGGCGCAACGGATACCGACATGACGCCGCAACTCACCAATATCAAGAACACGCCGGACGTTCAGGCGGTCGTCAATTGCGGTTTCGGCCAAGGGCCGGCGATTGTCACGCGCAATTATCGGCAGTTGGCGATTGCCGCGCCATTGTACGAAAGCCACGGAGTGTCGTCGAAAAGTTATATCAAGCTCGCCGGCGATGCGTCCGAGGGCGTGCGTCTGCCGGCCGCCGCGACGCTGGTCGCCGAGAAGCTCCCCGATAGCGATCCGCTGAAGAAAGTGGCGATGGATTACAAGGCCAAATACGAGAAGGAAACCGGCGAGCCGGTATCGACCTTCGGCGGGCACATGTACGACGCGCTGATGATCCTTGTGCAAGCCATGGAGCGGGCAAAAACCACGGATAAGGCTGCGGTGCGCGACCAGATCGAGAAAACTAAAGGCTTCATCGGTACTGGCGGTGAGGTGAACATGTCGCCGACCGATCATCTTGGGCTCGACCTGACCGCGTTCCGCATGCTGGAAATCAGGAATGGCGATTGGGCTTTGGTGAAATAGCCGTTCAGGAGCGAACGGGCGGCGCTTCGCCGGCGGGGCGCGCCGTAGCGCTGTCACATTGGCGCCCGCGCGATCGACGATCATGTCCGAGTTGCTGCAATTTACACTCTCGGGCCTGACTGTCGGGGCGATCTATGCACTGGTCGCGCTCGGCTTCACGTTAATCTTCAACACGTCTCAAGTCGTCAACTTTGCCCAAGGCGAATTCGTCATGCTCGGCGGTATGGTCACCGTGTTCGGGGCCGCTGCCGGCATTCCTCTGCCGCTTGCCGCGCTGCTCGCCATTGTTATCGCGGTCTTGTTTGGTGTGGCGCTGTACCGGTTCGCCGTCGCGCCCGCGCGCGGCGCGTCGCCGGTAACGCTGATCATCATCACCATCGGGGCTTCGATTATGATGCGCGGAATTGCGGCTGTCGTGTTCGACAAGAACTTTCACGGTTTCTCTTCGCCGCTCGGCGACAAGCCGCTGAAGATCGCGGGCGCGGCGATTCTGCCACAGAGCCTCCTCGTTTTTGGCGGCGTTGTGGTTATCGTTGCCGCGGTCTCGACGTTTCTGCGACGAACGTTGACGGGAAAATCGATGCTTGCCACCGCTGACAATCCATTGGCGGCACGGCTTGTCGGCATCGATACCTCGCGGATGGTCGAGATCTCCTTTGCGGTTTCGGCAATGATCGGCGCGATCGGAGGAATTCTCGTGACGCCGATTGCGCTAACTAGCTACTCAGCCGGCACCTTTCTGGCATTAAAGGGATTCGTCGCAGCCATGCTCGGCGGGATGGGAAGTCCGGCCGGCGCGGTCGTCGGCGGACTGATGCTCGGACTAATCGAGCAGATCGGCGCTGGTTATCTGTCTTCGCAGTACAAAGACGCGATCGCCGTCGTCGTGCTGCTGCTCGTACTTTTTATCAGGCCGACTGGCTTGTTCGGCAAACCCGGTACCGAGCGCGTGTGATGCTCAGTCGCCTTTTCGGGAATGCTTACTGGTTTCTCGGCGGATTGGCCGTTGCAATGGTGTTGTTGCCGGTCATTGCCCCCGGCAGCTTTTATCTGCGGGTTGCTGCGCTGGTCTACATCAACGCTATCGCCGTTATCGGCCTCAATCTGCTTATGGGATATGCCGGGCAGGTTAGCCTCGGGCACGCAGGTTTTTTCGGCATCGGCGCCTACGCGGTTACCCTCGGCCCGGCGGTATTCCGCTTGCCGGTATGGGCGTCACTGGTCGCCGGTGTCGTTTTTTCCGGCGTCTTGGCTTTTATAGTCGGTCGTCCGATCTTGAAGCTGCGCGGGTTTTACCTCGCCGTGGCGACGCTCGGTTTAGGTCTTCTGATCTGGATGTTCTTTAACAACCAATCGGACCTCACAGGCGGCCCAAACGGTATGCAAGTGCCGCGGCTTATATTGTTTGGGTGGCGTGCCGCGGGGACCTCTACCTGGTATTGGATTTCGGCAGCCACGCTCGCGTTTGGCGCTTGGCTCGCGCTCAATCTGATCAATAGTCCGACTGGTCGGGCCTTCCGCGCTATTCACGATAGCGAAATTGCCGCACGTGCGCTTGGCGTCGACATTGCCCGGTACAAGCTGCTCGCATTTGTGCTGTCGGCCGTCTACGCCGCGGTTGCCGGTTCATACCTGTCGCTATTCGACGGCTTTGTGACGCCCGACTCCGCTTCTTTCCTTCGTTCGATCGAATTCGTCGTCATGGCCGTTCTCGGCGGACTCGGCTCGGTCTTCGGCAGCATCGTCGGCGCGGCTCTGCTCGTTGTTCTTCCGCAGGCGCTTACCTCCTTTCACGAGTATGAGGAGATCGTACTGGGTCTGATCATGATCATGTTCATGATCTTTCTTCCGGCGGGCATTGTCCCTTCATCGCTTGCCCGTTTGCAACGGCGGCCAGCGTGACCGACCTGCTCGCCGTAGAGGACGTTGCGGTCTCCTTCGGCGGAATCCGCGCCTTGTCGGGGGTATCACTCCAAGTGCGCCGCGGCGAGATTTTCGCAATTATCGGCCCTAACGGAGCGGGCAAAACCACATTGTTCAATGCCATTTCGGGCCTTTGTCGACTGCAGGGCGGACGCATCAAGCTCGACGGAAGCGACGTCACCGGATCGCCGCCGCACCGTCTCGCGCAGCTCGGCTTGTCGCGAACGTTCCAGAACTTGCAAATCTTTTTTCGAATGACCGCGGTGGAAAACGTAATGGTCGGCCGGCATATGCGCGAGGATCGCGATGTGCTGGCGCATATGCTTGCACTTCCGTCGGTGCGGCGCCAAAACCAGCAGACGCGAAAGGCGGCCGAGGAACTTCTTACCCTGGTCGGTCTCGAAGCCGCGGCCGACAAGTCGGCGGGAAGCTTGCCTTATGGTGCGCTAAAGCGTCTCGAAATTGCGCGCGCAATGGCGGCGGAGCCCCGCCTTCTGCTGCTCGACGAGCCGGCTGCCGGTTGCAATCCGGTCGAAACCGAAGAAGTCGACGGTGTCCTTCAGAGAATATCAAAGCGCGGCGTCACCATCGTTCTAGTCGAGCACGACATGCGTCTGGTTATGAAGATATCCGACCGCATCCACGTGCTTGACCATGGCATGACGCTCGCGGATGGTGATGTGGCGGCGGTTCGGTCCAATCCAGCGGTGATAGCCGCCTATCTTGGCGCTAGCGAGCAGCAAACCGATGCTGTCCGTTAGCAACCTCAAAAGCCGTTACGGCCGCATCGAAGTTCTGCACGGGATTTCGTTCGAGGTGCAGGAACGTGAAATTGTCACGCTGGTCGGCGCGAACGGCGCGGGCAAGACGACGCTTTTGCGGGCGATCTCGGGCGTGCAACCGGCTGCGGCCGGCTCCATAATGTTTGCAGGTTCGCCGATTACGCATCTCAAACCACACCGGCGCGTCGGCATGGGCATTTCGCAAGTACCGGAAGGGCGGCAGGTCTTTGCGTCGCTCCCGGTGGCCGACAATCTCCGGCTGGGCGCGATCGGCCGTCGCGACCGCTCCATCGCTGGCGACCTCGATGAGATCTACGCCATGTTTCCGGTTTTGGCGGAGAAAAGAAATCAGCGGGCCGGGGCCTTGTCGGGCGGCCAGCAGCAAATGCTGGCCATCGGCCGCGCTTTGATGGCGCGCCCTAAACTCATCCTGCTGGACGAACCCTCAATGGGGCTCGCACCGCGGCTGGTCGCGCAGATTTTCGCGCTCATCGCCGACTTTCGGCGCCGCGGCCTTACCGTGCTTCTGGTCGAGCAGAATGCGAACGCGGCTTTGGCAATCGCGGATCGCGGTTATGTTCTGGAAACCGGACAAATCACGGTCGGCGCACCGGGAAACGAGCTGCTGAACAACCCACGTGTCCGCGCCGCCTACCTCGGCGTTTGAGGGCGCTCAACGCGACTTTGCTCCGCGTTTGACGGCCGTCTTTTTCTTCGCAACGCGTCCGGCCATGAGGCCGGCGAGCAGCATATTGAGTTGATAATCGATGTATTGATTGAGATTGGTGAGTTCACGCACTTCCCGCGTATGCAGCGCGATAGTGTGGCACAGCATCAGGATATCGAGTGCCGCCATGCGCGGGTTGAGATTGCGGAACTCTCCGCTCTCGATGCCCTGTTGGACGATGCGTTCGAAGAACGACACCACGTCGGCGACGGTGTGCAGGACGTTCGAGCGAGGCTCGTCCGGCAAAACGCCGACCTCGCGATAAAGCAAGCGAATAGGGCGGCGCAGTCGGTCGCAAATACGGCAATAACTGGCGAAGCCGTCCGCCAGTGATTTCCGGGCGGAGTTCGGGTCGAGTTTGGTCTCACCCAGTTCACGGGCGATGTTGTTCATGAGATCGAGCGCGACCAGATAAAGAATGTCCTCCTTCGAGGACACGTACATGTAGAGGCTGGCGATATTGAACGAGCAGGCGCGCACGATGTCGCGTATCGAGGTGTTATGGAATCCCCGCTCCAGAAACAGCTTGGTGGCAACCTCGATAAGTTCCGTACGCCGATGGGCGACCCTCTCGGGATTTTTTATGGTGGTTGGTATGTTTGCCGTTGGGTCCCCGCGAGCACTGTCGCGCTGACGAAGCTTGACCTCTGCCGGCATTCGCAGCCCCTTTGCCGCCTTCCCACCGCCCCAGGAAAGCGCTCGGGAATTAGAATAATATGATTCCGATTTCAAGGACCTGCCATTTGGTGAGCGTTCGCGGCGCTTCGCCGCGGTTGACAGCCGCAGCCTTTTTATAGAACATCGTTATACCAAAAACAACATCCGCCTGGGGAGACGCCCGATGAACATCCAGAGCGCAGCGCGCGATATCGATTTCCGTTCGTCGCTGGCCGCGGACAGCGCGTCAGCCGCGAAATACTTCGAGACTGCCACCGCGGCCCTGAAATCGCTCGGAGCTCCCACGGCCCGCGGCGACAGCGCCAGAAAAGAGGCACAGCAAATCAAGGTTCGTTGGCGCGCCGCGCAAGAGAACTTTCTGCGCCGGCATGTGGGCGAAATCTATGACTCCTTGACCAATGACCGCAGCAAAACGCTGCGAGTGTGTGAGCTGCTGTATGCGGCCGCCGATCGTTTCCCGGGGTTATTGCCGACTCGCCAGAGTATCGACGCGGAGCGCGCGCAAAAGCAGCAAAGCGCCAAAGAAGGCTACGAGATCGATCAGGGCTTGTTCATCGCCCATGTTCTGGCCGATCCGGATCGCGGGCTCCATCTCGTTCACGCCATGCTCAGGCCAAAACGGCAGGCGATCGAGAAGCTTGCGGAATTTCAAAAATCTGGAGCGGTCGATCTCGGCGAGGCGCGGGTGGAGCGCAAGGGCAGCGTAGGGCACGTCACCCTGACTAATCCGAGTTTCCTCAATGCCGAAGGCGACCGCACCGCCGCCGACCTTGAAACTGCTACCGATCTGGCCTTGCTCGACGACCGCATCGAGGTGTGCGTTCTGCGCGGCGGTCCGGTCGATCACCCGAAATACCAGGGCCGCCGAATCTTCAACTCCGGAATCAATCTCACCCATCTTTATTACGGCCAGATCGCATTCGCCGATTTCATCCTTGAGCGCGAACTCGGGCTCCTCAACAAGATGTATCGCGGGCTCTGGCGCTCCGATTCTTACAGTGAGCAGTTCGAAGATTATTTGGAGAAGCCGTGGCTCGCTGCCGTGGAAAGCCACGCGATCGGCGGCGGCTGTCAGCTTTTGTGCTGCATGGACCGCGTCGTCGCGGTTCATGGAAGTTATTTTAATCTTCCGGCCAGCAAGGAGGGGTTCATTCCCGGCAGCGCGCCGCTGCGCCTGCCGCGCCTTGTAGGCATACAGCTTGCGCGGCAGGGAATTTTCTTCGAGCGAAAGTTCATGGCGGATACCCCTGAGGGCCAGATGATCTGCGACGAGACGGTGGCGTATGAAGAGATGGACAAGGCTATTGACGCCAATACGACGCAAATGGTTCGCGCGGGCTTCACCAGCACGGTGAGCAACCGCAAGGCATTGCGTGTCGGCGAGGAGACGCTATCGATCTATCGGCGTTACATGGCGACCTATTCGCGGCAGCAAGCGCTTTGCTTCTACGATCCAAAACTGATCGAGAACCTCGAACATAGCTGGAAGCCGAGCGGCCGGCATATCTGAGCCCGCATTCGCGGCAGACGGCGTCGGGGCTTTCTCCATGCGAACACTCGCGGAGCTCATTCGCTGGCGGGCGCAGCGTCATCCCAATTTGGAAGCGGTTTGGTACGAAGGAAAGAGCCAGACTTACGGTGAGCTTGATGAGTCGAGTTCGCAGCTTGCCGGCGCACTCGTTTCCCAGCTCGACATCCGGCCTGGCGATCGCGTCGCGATACTCGACAAGAACTGTGCCGCCTATCTCGAATTGATCTTCGCCTGCGACAAAGCGGGGGCGGTGGCGGCTCCGATTAACTGGCGGCTCACCGCGAACGAGGTGAAGTCGATCATCGAAGACATCAAGCCGAAACTTGTCGTCACTGGACCAGAGTTTAAAGCCAACGGCGCAGCGGCCGGCATTCGCACTCTTACTTTCAATGAGTTGCCGCGTGGTGGTGTAGATCCAAAACTTGACCGGGACGGTGCCGTCTCCACCCAGTTCTGCACTTCAGGTACAACTGGACTGCCGAAAGGCGCGATGCTGACCGGTGCCAATATGCTCAACACTGGCCTCTGTCTCGCTATCGAGATGCCGGAGTTGCGCGAGGGCTGTCGGTCTCTGGTTGCAATGCCGATGTTTCACCTCGGCGGTGCCGGATGGGCCATCTGGAGTATGCAGGAAGGCGCTTCCCTTGTGGTTGTGCGCGAAGTCGTGCCGGAGCAACTCCTGCGAACAGTCGTCGGACAGCGAATCGAAACCGCGCTTTTGGTGCCGGCCGTCATGCTCTTTCTCTGTGAACTTCCGCAATCGAAGACGGCCGATTTCTCCGCGCTCAAACATATCACCTACGGTACCGCCCCGATTTCACCGGAGGTGCTGAGGCGTTCAATCGAGACGTTCAAGTGCCGCTTCTCTCAAATTTACGGCCTAACCGAGACAACCGGACCGTTCACGTCGCTGGCGCATGAGCATCATGTCGAAGAGAAGCTGTCATCGTGCGGCCGGCCGATGTTCGGCGCGCGCGCCAAAGTGGTCGACGCCGCCGGAAAAGAGCTACCGCCTTACGAAATCGGCGAACTTGTCTATCAAGGCGAGAGCCTGATGACGGGCTATTGGGACCGCAAGAAGGAGACCGATCAGGTAATCCGCGACGGCTGGTTTCGCACCGGCGATGCCGGCTACGTCGACAAGGACGGGTTCTTCTTCATCAAGGATCGCATCAAGGACATGATCGTTTCCGGAAGCGAGAACGTTTATCCTGCCGAGGTTGAAGCGGTGTTGGCCGGACATCCCGACATCGTCGAGGTGGCTGTTATCGGCGTGCCAGAACTCCAAGTGGGGGGAGAGCGTGAAGGCCTGCGTCGTCAAGCGCAAGGGCGCCGGGTTGACCGCCGACGAACTGATCGAGTGGTGCCGCGACAAGCTCGCCGGTTATAAGCGCCCGCGTTCGGTCGATTTTCTCGAAGCGCTGCCGCGCAATGCCAGCGGCAAGATGCTCAAGCGTGCCCTACGCGAGCCCTATTGGGCGGGCTACGAGCGCCGCGTGAACTGAGCAACTCCAGCGTTGCTACAAATTCAACAAAGCGCGGGCCCGTTCAACACACGCCTGATGCCGCGTTATATCCAGATGCAGGCTGGTTATCCCCACCGCCTCTCCTCCGGCAATATTCCGTTGCTGGTCGTCGATGAAGACAACTTCACCGGCGGGAAGCGCCAGGGCCTCGAGCGCCAACGCATAAGCGCGTGGATCGGGTTTTAGGATTTTCGTATTGGTAGCATCGACGACGGCGTCAATCTGGCCTGCGAACGGCATGGTCTCGAGCCAATTTTCGCCGTGGAACAGCTCCAGCTCGTTGGTGAGAATGCCAAACTTGAGGCCGCTGCGTTTGGCGTCGGAAATGAGTGCAAGCACTTCCGGCCGCAGCGTCACGTCGGTCGAAAGTTCGTTGTGCTTGAGACAAAATTCGCGAATGGCCCAAGTTTCTCCAACCATACTGCCAACTTCCCGGGCGCGCTGGCCCCAGTAGTCGCGCTCGGAAATTTCGCCGGAAAGAACTTGTTGCCAAAGCGCATCGCCTTCCGGTTCGAAAGGGCCAGCCCATTTCAACGAGCCAGCCGGAAGCTTCAACAGCCGCTCAAGTGGGCCGCGTGTCTCAAAAAAGCTTTTCTGTATGACGCTTCCGAAATCGAGCAGCAAAGCTTTGTAAGGCCGGCGACCGTCGCCGCCGGCTTTTTTCGCAGGCGCATTCATGCTCGGAGGTTCTTGTCTGTTCCGGCGTTGCGAAAATTCATTCACTGCATCCACGGACGCCGGACATCAATGTCAGCCGTTGTATGGCACGAGTTGCGCGCCGACCGGCACCTGCGGGTCGTCGGCGTTGTTGGTCACGACCATGTCGAGCTTGAATTTGCTACCCGGCTTCGCGTTCGTCCACTGGGTGCCCGCAAAGATCATCGGGTAAACATTCGGGAAGGGACCTTTGGTGAAGTCGAGTTCGCCTACCGGCGTCATGACTTTCAGCGTGCTCAGTGCCTTGACGAGCGCGTCACGTTTCTTTGGATTGTCGCTGGCTTTGAGCGCGGCGACACCCGCGTCCATGAGGGAGACATTGTCGCCGAGCATTTGGTTCCATTGCCGGCCGGTATCCTTCTCGTACTTGTCGGCAAGCTGCTGCGACGTGAGACCGGTAAGCGACGATTTGTAGGGGAAGGTTGGATGCCAAAACGCAACGGTGGCTAGTTTCGGGCCAAGCGATCCAAGCGCTTCCACCTGCGAAGGGAACAGACAGGTTTTGGCGATTTGGGCAATCTTGACCTGTCGCGTGTAGCCTTGTTGCGCCGCTTGCCGCCAGAACGTCGCGAAATCGGGCGGGATCGGTCCGGTGGTGAAGATTTCGCAGTTCTCGGCCTTGAATTTGGCGATCTGCGCCGAATAGTCGCTGGTGCCGTCTTCGTATCCGCCCGGGTCGATGACCGTGAAGCCGGCCTTTTCGAGGATGGGTTTGAAGATCGCACGCAGCGCGTTGCCGTCGGCGTCGTTAGGCATAAGGAAGGCGACACGGTTATTCGTTTTCACCGGGCCGTTCCATTGGGCGATATAGGCTTTCGAGAAGTTCGCTACACCGAATCCGAAGTGATACGTCCACTTGAACGGCGATGGTTCGCCGGGCTTCGCGCCGCGTCCGAAATACCAAGGCTCCCACGGCATGCCGGTGGACAGGCAAGGCATCCCTGCGGCTTCGCAAGCATCGGCGACCGGATTTACGGTTTCAGGTGTCGACGAAGACAGCATGAAATCGACGCCGTCGCCGGTGATGAGCGACTTGGCGATCTGTCCGGCTCGGCTTGGATCTGATTGCGTATCGCGATCGAGTATTTCGACCTTGTAGGTTTTGCCTCCTGCGGAGAGACCGTCGGCGAGCGCCTTGCGTGCCATATCAAGCACAAATCCGTCGGGCTCGCCGAAAGCAGCCAGCGCACCGGAGCGCGGCGTGATGAAGCCGATCTTGATGACGTCGGCCGTTTGGGCGTACGCCGCCCGGCCGGAAACCGCGATAGCGCCGGCGCCGGCGGCCGCCTTGACGAAACTGCGGCGCGAAACTGCAACTTTCTGCGCTTCAATCGATGGCGATTTTGTTTTTCTGCGATCGTCCATTGTCGTTCCTCCCGTTTATCTGTTCCGCGCTTTATTCTCGGTCGCGGCAGAGCATTTGAAACACTTGCGTTGGCTATGCGGAATGGTGGATCGTCACCAATCCCTTATCGCCGTCGACGGTGACCTCGTCGCCATCCTTGATTGTTTGCGTGGCTAGTCCCGTTCCGACCACGCAGGGCACCCGATATTCGCGGCTTACCACCGATGCATGGGTGAGCGTGCCGCCGCCGTCGCATACACAGGCGGAAATTTTAGTGAAGGCGGGCGTCCAGGTTGGAGTCGTGCCGACGCAGACGAGGACATCACCCTGGCGCAGACGTGGGAGCTCATCCGGTGAGCGCAGGACCCGCGCGATACCGCGCGCGACACCCGACGATGCCGGCACTCCCGACAATTGCTTGAGATCGCCGCCGCCCATGCGCATGCGCTCAAGGAACTCATCGGTGATGCCGAAGATTTCGATCACTACTGGATCGGCTATGGTTTCGGGCGGCGTACCGAGCACGATGGGCATTTCCTCAATGCGCTTGTTCCATTCGTTGAAGTAGGCCTTGCGCTCGCCAATGACCGGTTCGAAGGACTTGCGGCTGTGTTTCCCGGTCGCCAGCGCCCGCAACTCCGAATAGAACAGGAAGTTCACGTCGTTCGGGTCTGTGAAATCGACCGCGCGAGCGATCGCCTGCGCCGCTTTGCGGATCGGAATGGTACAGCGCATGTCGACGTACCAATTGTGATCATCGTTCCACCACGCAAAATTGGCGTGTTGACAGGAGGCGAGCGCCTGATCGAACGCTTCGCGTTCCTGTGTGCTCATTTTGGCGCGAGAGCGCTCAATCAAGCCTTCGCGCTCGTCGACCGCGGCCTTCAGGCTGATCTCGAAGGCGTAAGGGTCATTGCTTTGCAAAAGCGATTTGATGATGCCAAGGCAACGATTTGGATCTTCGATCCAGGCCGGCGAACTGACATCGACCACGCTGTCGCTGCGCCAGCCATATTCCTGCAAGAACGTATCGAGTGCCGCGACCCATTGCGCGGCGGACGGTTCTTTCTTGAGCGCCTGGTAGATGCCACCGGCCGGCGCGTCTGCAACGACCTTTCCAGCCGCAGTGCCACGGGCGCTGTTGGCAAGCTGCCACATTGCGCGATCCGACTTCATCGGCTGCGTTTCATAGCCTTGCAGAAATTTCGGGATGTCCGCCGCCGCGATGCCCAGCTCCTTGCACAAGCCGTAAAAGCCGAGATAGTTCGCGGTCAGCGGATACATCAAGTCGAAGTGGATTTCCCACGCACGTACGTGAAACGCGCGGGCGTCGACCATGAATTTCCAGATTTCCGCAGGCGACTTGCCCGACAAATCGTACGTCTCGAGATACCGCAGGCCTTTGACAATTTCGGCGCGACGTTCGTCCCAGATCGCGGGAAAGTTCTGCAGGAATGGTGGCAGGACGGCGCCGACCCGTTCACCGCGGCTGCCGGCGACCCACGGCGTGACGGGAATATCGGACCCGTAAACAAAAATACCCGCAACGCGCGGCGCCAATCCATCGCTCGGTGGCAGCGGCATGTTGTGGGCAGCGGATTGGGTGCCCCAGGCGAAGCCGTCCTCAAGCCAGACGAAGTTGAGCGGGTATGCACGCGGCCACTGAAATCCTTTGAACCAGAAACGCGCTTCGTCTTCCGGCTTGAACAGCGACAACTGATCGCTCACCCACGGAGCATCGATGTGCTTGACCGGATCGAAGCCGGGATAGCCTTTGTCCTTCAGGATTTCTGCAAAGGTGATCACGCTTTTCCTCCCTCGCCGCCGTGTCAACGCCACGAGGTGCGTTTATTGGCGCTTCCACTGCGCCTTTCCGGCAGCTTGAGGCTCTGCGCGGAAGGCGGCGCACGTTGCCCCAATTAGAGCTTGGACCTTACGTTGGCGCCAGTGGCGATAGAAGTGACAGAATCTGCACGTTTCCAGCAGCACAGTTGAAATCGCCTGTCCGGCTGCAACCGCCAGCCGCGCCCTGAGAACAAACAATCACCTCGTTTTATCCGCTGGCGGCGTGGAGGCCTCGCGCTATAATTTGTCTGTCCTCGTCGCCGGTGCTGCGAATAGCATGGCGACCGCCAAAATGAGCGTCGCCGAAGAGCGGGCCGTGGCGTGGGTAGGGAGGGGTATATGAAGCGATCCGAAGGGGTCGTGAATCTTGTCCGGCAATGGATTGATAGCGGTACCCTCGTAGCTGGAGCGAAGGCGCCTTCCGTTCGGCAGATGAGCCGGATTGTCGGATGCAGCATGTCAACGGTGCACCAGGCTTACGGGCTTTTGGAAAGTGCCGGAGTTTTCGTCGCTCTGCCGCGCTCCGGATTCTATATCGATGACGCGGTCGGCCGCGCCGACAACGGCGCCGTTCATGAGGCGGCGTCTTCAGGACCGGCGCGTGAAATTTCCATCAGCGAGCTAACGCTCCGCTTGTTCGCGTCGTGGAGTAACAGCGAGATTCAGCAGTTCGGTGCCATTTACGCGAGCACGGACCTTTTTCCGGTCGACGAGGTCAATCGGCATTTCCGGCGCATCCTGCGCAATCGGAAAGGCTCAAAGGGCGCAGATACCGCCAGCTCCACGCAAGGCGACCCGGCGCTGCGCGAGGCGATCGCTCGGCGCTATGTCGAGCACGGTGTCGCGCTATCGCCGCAAGACATCGTCCTCACTGCCGGCGGTATGCATGCGCTCAATCTCTGCATCAACATCCTGACTAAGCCCGGCGACATCGTGCTAATCGAGTCACCTGGCATGTTTCCGGTGTTCACCGCGCTCGAACACCGCGGGTTGCGTGCCATCGAGATCCCGTATTCATCTCGCTACGGACTCGACCCGGACCAATTCGAATATTTGACAGACAAGCACGACATTCGCGCGTGCGTTCTCATGCCAACCCACCAATTCCCGACGGGGGTATCCACGCCGGAAAGCGCCGTGCGCAGGATTGTCGAAACCGCGCGCCGCAAAAATCTGCCGATTATCGAAAACGGCGGTTACATGGACCTGCAATACGGGAAGGTCTGTGCCCCGACGTTGAAGCGCTTCGACGACGGCGGCCTCGTTTTGCAGATCGGCAGCTTCTCAAACACCCTTGCACCAGGCTACGGCATCGGTTGGCTTGTGCCGGGGCGTTTCCAAGAAAAGATTATGCAAATGAAGTTTGCCAGCAACTTGATCAGCGGAGGAATTTTTCAACGCGCAGTCGCGGATTACATGCAAAGCGGAAATTTCAATCGTCACCTGCGAAATTTGCGCGCCGAGCTACAGGCCCGCATGGAGCACGGTATGGCCTTAATTGAAAAGTATTTCCCATCGGACTGCACAGTGACCAGGCCGTCGGGCGGTTTCATGGTCTGGGTCGAGGGACCGAAGAGCTTCGACTCGGTTGCAGCCTGTCGGGTGGCGCTTACCCGTGGCGTTGGCCTGCCGCCGGGGCCGGTTTTCTCGGCTCACGAAGGTTTCCGCAACTATATCGGCCTCAATCTGTCATTTCCCTGGACCGCCGAGGCGGAGGCGCGCCTAAAGGTTGTCGGTGAGCTGATCCGCGAACATAGCTGAGTGAGCACTGCCGCTACGCGGCGGCAGAGCGCCCCCACAATTCGGCTGTAGCAAGTCGCGCGCCCTCGGTGAGCGCTTCCAGTTTCGCCCACATGATTGACGGGTGAACGCGCTGATAAAAGACGCCCTGCGCGAACCCGCAATCGGTGCTGCCGATCACCCGCTCTCGCCCAACGAGCTTGGCAAGCCGCACAAGTCGTTCCGCCACGAGCTTTGGATGTTCCACCACGTTGGTGGTATGGGCAATGACGCCGGGAATTAGCACGCGCTCTGGCGGCAATTTGGCTTTTTCCCACACGCGCCATTCGTGCTCGTGACGCGGATTGGCCATTTCCAGCGAATAACCTCCGACTTTTACGCTTAAAATCAGGTCGGCTATATCTTCGGCGGCAACGTCGTTGGTGTGGGGGCCGTTCCAGCTTCCCCAGCACACGTGGTACCGGCTCTGCTGTTCTGGGATACCCTCCAGCGCGCGGTTAAGCGCCGCCACCTTTTGCTCCGCCCAGGAATAATAATCGGAGAAGGTACCGGGCGGCACCATCACGTCATACTTGGCGGCGAGCCAGGCATCGTCGAGTTGCACGATCAGGCCTGCGTCCGTGATCGCCTTGTATTCCTCGCGCAGCGCCTCGCCGAGCGCGGAGCTAAGTTTTTCTTCAGTGCCGTAATACTCGTCGCGCAATCCCTGTAAAACGCTGGCCGGCGCGACCACCGGGAGAAAACCTCGCACGCGGGGATGGTTACGTAAGGCCGCTTTGAGATTGTTGATGTCGCGTTGGACTTGGACGTGACCACAATAGCTGATTGGTCCCGTCACTGCCCAATAGCCGGCTCCGGTATTCGCCTGCTGGTTTGATTGGTACCCCGCGTAAAAATCGCGGAAACGTTCGAAGTCGAGGCCGGCGGACGGTGTCGGTTTTGGCTTTTCGCTCGGTACCGCGCGAAATTCCAATCCGCTAAGACGCTCGGTGACATACCGGTACCAGGAGCTTTTCGGATATTCGCCGTCGTTGACGACGTCGAGACCGATCTTTGCCTGGCGGGCAACGACCTCATCAATCGCCGTGGTCAAGTATTGTTCGTAAGCAGCGTCGTCGATGGCCTCGCGCTCCAGCCGCTTTCGCATGTAAGCGACCAGCTGCGGCGGCCTCACCAGGCTGCCGACGTGAGTGGTCTGAATATGGCTGGTATTGGCTTGCATGCGCGAGCGCCGTTAGTGCTTGCCCCAAATCTCTTCCGCGACCTCAACAACAAAGGCGAGCTTCGCCCATTGCTCGTCTTCGCTCAGCAGATTTCCTTCTTCGGTGCTGGCGAATCCGCATTGCGGGCTGAGCCGGAGCTGATCGATATCGATGAACTTGGTCGCCGCTTCGATGCGTCGCTTGATCTCGTCCTTGCTTTCGAGCTGACCGGTTTTTGACGTTACTAGTCCGAGCACGACTGTTTTGCCTTTCGGCACGAGACGCAGCGGCTCAAAGCCGCCGGCGCGTTCGGTATCGTATTCCATGAAATACGCATCGATATTGGTCCTATTGAAAAGAATGTCGGCAATCGCGTCGTATCCGCCGGCGCCCTGAAAGGTCGAACGGAAATTGCCGCGGCAGAGGTGCATGCCGGTGATCATGTCCGACGGCTTATCGGATAATGCGATATTGGTCGCCTGCGAGTAGAGCTCAGGCAGCTTCTCGACATCGTTTCCGTGATCAGCGAAAAATTGCCGCTGCTTCGGGTCGACGAGGACAATCATGTAAACTTCGTCGAGTTGTAGATAGCGGCATCCCGCTTCGCCGAAGCCACGCACGACTTGACGGTAAACCTGCGCCAAGTCGGCGTAAAATTCCTCGAATGAGCCGTAGACCGTTCCGTCAATAATGGACTTGCCGCGATGCGCCAAAAAAGCACTGGGCGCGGGGATGGTCATTTTTGGTACCGAGCCCGGCGACGCAACGGATTTCAAGTAACGAAAATGATCGATCATCGGATGGCCGCTGAAAGATCCAAGCTTGGCGGTCGGGCGATGCGCCAGCGTTTTAGGCTGGCTGCCTTGAAAGCGCTTCACGTCCGGCGTGGAAAAGGTCTCGACGTTATCGAGGTGCCGGAAGAAATCGCGGCTCCAGAAGCTGCGCCGATATTCCCCATCGGTGACGACCTTAAGCCCAAGCGACTCTTGCTTACGAACGGCGCGGCGAACGGCCTGATCTTCGATTTCCTTCAGATCCGGCCGGCTGATTTCGTTCCGCTCCAATTTCGCCCGCGCATCCTTGATTTCTGGAGGGCGCAATAAGCTGCCGACATGCTCTGCGCGAAATGGTGGCTCGGTGATCATCGCTGGCTTTCCGTGCTTTGGTGACGAGCCGTGCGCGCAGTAACGCGAGCAGCTCGGCGAGCGGTGCAAAGGCGTGCTAACATCGGCCTGTCGGCGCGACAAGGACAAACGAATAAATTTTGCCGCCGGACCATCTGTGCCACTCATTCCGAATGAGATCTGTTCCGGCCGCGTAGCTGTGCTGGTTAAATTGAAACCGAACTGTTCATATTGAACTGGTGGCAAGCGTATCCGTAATGAAGTAAGTTTTATGCTCAATGTGCGAGGCTGAACGCACCGATGGAAACGCCGAAACGCAATTGGAAATGTTACGCTGGCTTGAAGACCTGACCGAACGCGATGCAGCGGTCGTCGGACCAAAAGTTGCACGTTTGCAAACGCTACGCCGGCTCGGGATCGAAGTGCCCGATGGCTTTGCGGTAACAACGGAAGCGTTCCGGGCGTTTCTGAGCGAGAACTCTTTGGAGCCGCTGATCGACCGCGAGTTGGCCGCGGTCACCGATGCCGACGACCTTGCTTCTCTTGAGACGGCCGCAGCCCGCTTGCGCCGACGCGATCGAACGAGCGCCGTTGGACGTCGGTTTCGCGACACAGCTAAAAGATGCCTACGACGAGCTATGTTTTCGCTATGGCGACATTGAGCTGCCGGTCGCTGTGCGCAGTTCGGCGGTCGGCGAGGATGCTGCGGTGGCCAGCTTTGCCGGACAATATGAGAGCTATCTCGGAATTACCGGCACCGAAGCCGTCTTAGCGGCTGTTCGCAGGGCTTGGAGCAGCCTGTTCGTTGCCCGCGCGCTGAGCTACCGGCTGCGGCAGCGCCAACACTACCGCGACACGCCGATGGCAGTCGGAGTCTTGCGATTGGTGCACGCGCGCTGTGCCGGCGTTGGGTTTTCCGCCGACCCCGTAAGAAACAAGCTCGATCGCTTCGTCGTCGAAGGCTCGTGGGGGTGGGGCGAAGCTATTGTGCAGGGAACGGTAGAGCCCGATCACGTTGAGATCGATCGCGCCGATGGCCGTGTTATTTCCTACCGCGTCGGTGACAAGCGCATTGCAACTCTATTTGATAGGGCGCTCGGGGTCGTCGCCGACAAAGAGCTTCCCGTGCGTTTTCACACCGCGCGGTGCCTGTCCGATGAGATGATCAATGCGCTATGGAAAGCGCTCACCCAAATCGAACGCCATTTCGGGCACCCGGTCGATATCGAATGGGTCATTGAGCCGAACTGGCGGCCCGGAATACCGGTTTCGGTTGTGCAGGTGCGCGCCATTACCACGCTCGGCAATGAAGCGCCCGCTTCGGCGCCCCCGAGATGGGATGCGCTGGGCTACGCGGCGAAATATGGCTTGGGTATCAAGCCGAAATCGGCGATCGGCACCTGAAGACGCCCCCGCGGACAGCCGTCAAAAAGCTAAGGCGGTGCGCAATCGAATCGCGTTTCAGGGGCTTTCGACGCGTCGCCCTTAATGGTCATCAATCCTTCGTGCGCGCGATTGTCAGCCTCTCGGTCGCAAGTAATGATGCCAGCCTGCGGTAAGACGCGGGACCAAACATGCAAGCCATCGTTAGTTTCCTACTAGCCGCTGTTTTAATCGCTATGACCGGATCTTCTGGTCGGTCGCAAAATGCCGAGAAATCGTTTCGCCAAAGCGCTTTGGAGCTTAGCAAGGTCGCCGCCTTTCTGCGGTTGCGATTCAACGATAGCGGCAAGGCGCAAGAACTCGATAAGCAGAACCTCAATTGGTACGTGGCAGAGACCGAGGGTCCGAGCGTGCGGGTCAAGGCGCCGTTCTACGGCGATTGTCCCAATGGTGAGCAGCCGTTCGTCTACAGACCGTGGTTGCCGCCGTCAGCGACGGTCGGCGCCGCGAACAATATTGAGCCAGGGTATTGCCTGCAAAAGTCCAAGACTCTGGTTTTTGTCCTGCTTTTTGAAAAGCCCATTTCAGCCGGAAAAATTAGATTATCTGCGCACGAGCAAAAAGTTACTGAATGGGACGGCGAATTGCTTAGCAACCAATTAGCGGTGGTCTCAATTCACGCGGGGCTCAAGAACGTTGATTTGGAAATCGCGGTGATGAATTGACCTGGACGTGCGGAAACTCAAGCCGCGAAACGCAGCTCCGGCACGCCTCGGATGCCGAGATCGTATATTGCGAACAGGCTGCCTCGTAGGGGTCCGTCGCCGGGAAAGCGCGGCAGTGGCGGTTTGGCCATCGAAGTGACGAACAGAACATCGAGATTCGGTCCGCCGAACATCACGCTGGTGATCTTTTTCACCGGCATGTCGATCATGCGGTCGACACGGCCGTTCGGATCGTAGCGGACGAGGCGGCCGTCGTAGACCAGCGCATTCCACAAATAACCTTCAGCATCGACCGTGGAGCCATCGGCGGCGCCGCCACGGGACCTGTCGACTTTGACGAACGTGCGCCGGTTGGACACGGCACCGGTCGATTGGTTGTAGTCGTACGCCCAGATCTCGCCGCTCCAGCTGTCAGCAAAATAAAAGGTCGAGCCATCGGGACTCCAACACGGACCGTTGGAGACGATAATGTTTTGGTCGAGCTTGTGCAGCGAGAAATCCGGATCCAGCCGATAGAGCGCGCCGTTCGGCCCTTCCTCCATCGTATCCATCGAGCCGGCGACGAAACGGCCGCGTTTGTCGACTTTGCCATCGTTCAACCGGTTGTTGGATTTGCCGGGCTCGGGGTCGACGATGAGTTCGACGTCGCCGGATCGGAAATCGAGAAGGTGAAAGCCGCGCGCCAGCGAAACGATCGCGCCGTTGCCGTCCTTACGTAACGCCATCGAGCCGATCTTTTGCGGAACGTCCCAACAGCGAATTTCAGTTCCTGATGCGGTGGCGCGAAATACGCGTCCGTCAAAGCTGTCTATCCAGTACAGCCGCTCTTGCTCGGCGTCCCAAAGCGGGCCTTCGCCAAGTGTCGTTTTCACATCGACGAGGACTTCAATACGCATGGCTTTATCTTGACCTCTCGCTTTGTCAGCCGGCAAACCGCGGTTCGGGCAGGCCGCGAACGCCGAGCCCGGAAATTGCAAACAGGCATCCGGCCTCATGCTCTCGATGATATTGCCCGTTCATGGGGCGAGCCATCGACGTCACGTAGGCGATGTCGAGATTTGCACCGCCGAACGTCAGGCTCGTTGTGGATTGTACCGGCAGGCCGACAATGCGATCGACGACACCCATCGGATCGAAACGGATCAGGCGGCCGGAATAGACCTCGACGCTCCAGACGTAGCCTTCCTCATCGACCGTCGCCCCGTCGGGAAATCCTCGCAGCTGTTCAAAGCTCGCGAACACGCGCCGCGAACGGACTTTTCCGACGTCCGGATCATAGTCGTAAGCGTAAATCACCCGTCGGCCGGTGTCGGCGAAATAGAATGTGCGCCCGTCGGGACTAAAGCACGGGCCGTTGGAGCATATGATGTCTTGATCAAGCGTGCGGACGGAGAGGTCGGTATCCAGGCAGAAAAGTTTGCCGACGCCGGAGCTTTCCTGGAAGTCCATCGAACCGGCGATAAACCGGCCCTGCCGGTCGACTTTGCCGTCATTCAAGCGCGGCCGCAATTCGCCCGGCTGTGTTTCATGAATAAGTTCAACTTTGCCGGTGGCAAAATCGAATGTGAAAAAGCCGCTGCGCAAAGCCAAGACCGCGCCGCCGTTTCGGCGAAGCGCAAATGACCCTATTGGTTCGGGGAGCGTCCAGGTCTTCTTGACGCCGCTCGGCTCCAGCCGGTGAATGGCCGGCCCATATGAATCGATCCAGTAAAGGCGCTGCTCGCCCACATCCCAGAGAGGCCCTTCGCCGAGCTGGTCGTGATCACCGCACGCTACTTCGATGCGAAGCATGTCGCCGCTCTTGCGCTTTTCAGATCCCGACGTCGCGCGCCGCGCGCCGCTTGTGTGCAGCGAGCGTCATCAGACGCCGGTCGCGCCACTTTTGCCGCTCGCCGAGCCGATCGGCGGGCAGTTTGCTCCGGCGCTCGCGCTCAATTTGAGCAAGCACGGGCCCGGCCCAGTCGGCGCGACGCTGCGTCTGCTTGAAAATATTTGAATAGATGCCCTCATAGCGCTGCACGTAATCGCGCACGCCGGCGGGCGCATTTAGATCGATTGTTTCGAACGGGCCCATAAACGACCAGCGAAGCGCAAGACCTTCGCGGATGCCGACGTCGATATCTTCGGTCGTGGCGAAACCGTCGGCAACCAGCCGGAATGCCTCCTCGAGAAGCGCTCCTTGCATCCTGTTCATTACGAATCCGTCGAGTTCCCGCTTCATGACAATCGGTGCCTGGCCGGCCGCGAGAAGAAACGTGCGCGCCCGCTCGACGATTTCAGGAGAAGTCCATGGCGCCGGCACTATTTCGGCAGCCGGGATCAAATACGGCGGATTGATCGGGTGGATCACAAGGCAACGCTCGCGATGCGGAAGCTGCTCTGTGAACAGTGAGGGCAGGATTGCCGAACTTGAACTGGCGACAACAGCAGTTGGCGGCGCCAAACGATCGAGATCGCCGAATAGCGCTTTCTTGACGTCGAGCCGCTCGAGCGCGCTTTCCTGAACATGTTCAGCATCGGCAAGCGCGGCAGCAAGCGTCTTCTCCGGGCGCAGGCGAGCCAGCACTTGCGGGGGATCCTGCCCGGCTAGCAGGTCGTTCTTGGCCAGATCGGGCGCGACCGCAGCGGCAAAATCAATCGCTTGGCGCGGGGCCTCCGGGTCTTGGTCCCAGAGGGCGACATCGTGCCCGGCACGCGCAAAGGAGATCGCCCAAGCTCTCCCGATGAATCCGCTGCCGATAATTGCGACTCGCGCCATGCTTTCTGCCTCAAAGTGTCTCGACGTTGCCGTCGACGCCAATCGACTGGCCGGAAATATTGGCCCCGGCATCGGAAATGAGGAACGCGATCATGGCGGCAACATCATGGGGGCTGGTCATGCGCCGGAGCGAGACACGTTCGAGGTAAACCTTTTCCATTGCGTCGTAACCGACGTTGAGTTGTGCTGCACGGTCGCGGATCACGCCCTCCATGCGCGGACCCTCAATTATGCCAGGCAGTATGGCGTTGACGCGGATATTTGCCGGGCCGAGTTCTTTGGCGAGGCTTTGTGTCAGTCCGATGATGCCGAACTTTGCCGAAGAATAGGGCGTGCGATACGCGTAGCCGTGCCGGCCGGCGGCTGATGACATATTAACAATGCTGCCGCCGCCAGCGGATTTGAGCATCGGCACCGCCCGCCGGGCACACAAGAACTGGCCGGTGAGATCAATGTCGATGCAGCGCCGCCATTCGGCCGGATCGATATCCTCCACGCCGCCCGTCGGCCCGGCAATGCCCGCATTGTTGATGAGCACGTCAAGGCCCTCCAACTCTGCACGCACGGCTGCGAACATGCGATCGACGTCGGATTCGCTTGAGACGTCAGCTTTGATCGTGCCGGCGTTCGGATTGGCCTTCTTGAACGAGTTAAGCGCCGCCTCATCGACGTCGCAGATGAAAACGCGCGCGTCGTAAGACAAGAGCCGCTCGACAATGACTAGACCGATACCGGCGGCGCCGGCTGTGACGAGAACGCGTCGCCCGGCAAGGCCTGCGTCCAAACCTCTCTTCCGTACCTCGTCTGCCATTCCTTCGCCCGTTCGTTTAGACCCGGCGCTCGCGTAAAGCGATTACCGCCCCGAGCACGACGAGGCCAAAGAGAATTGCACGTGTCGCGTAGGGGAGATTACTTCCAGCAAGCATGGTTTGCAGTGCTGTCAACAGTAGCACTCCGCCAAGCATGCCGAGATATTGACCGCGTCCTCCGGTGATGATCGTGCCGCCGACGACCACCACAGCAATGGACGGCAACAGATAGTCGTCGCCCATACCGAGGCTGGCCTGTCCAGAGAATCCGGTGAGCAGTACGCCAACCAGGCAGGAACACAGCGCCGAAAGTACGTAAACCCAGATCAGCGTCTGGCCGACGGCAACGCCTGATAATCGCGCGGCGCGAATGCCATTACCGATGGCGTAAATCCGGCGGCCGAAAGGCGTGCGCGAAAGCAACACAACGGCACCTGCAACGAAAGCCGCGATGAAGATCACAACGGGCGTGACGCCCAATATTTTTGCGGTCATGAACCATCGCAGCAGCGGCGAGGAAAATCCGGCCGGTGTTCCGCCCGAATAGAGAAGTGCGGCGCCTTGCAGCACACCGTTTGTCGCCAGTGTCATGACGATCGGCGAAATCCCAAGTGCGACGATGCCGACGCCATTGACGAACCCGACGAACGCCGCGATCACGAATACGGCGGGCAACGCGTAGATCAACGCCCTGTCCGAGCCTTGAACCAGGCCGGCGAGCAATATGCCGGAAAGCCCGATCATCCAGGGAATGCAGAGGTCGAGACCGCCGGTCAGGATGACGGTGCCTTGTCCCAAAGCGAGGATGGCAAGGAAGCTCGACAGAACGATCAGCGAATTCCAGTAGCCCCAATGCAGGACCGCGCTGCCCAGCCAAAGCTCCGTGACAACGACGACGGCGAGAAAGCATACGTAGGAGGGCAGGGCGTAACGCAGCGTGTGTGCGTTGCGTCTCCAGATGGGCACGGCGTCATTCCGCTGAACCATGACCGCCGTCGGAGGCTGCGTTTGCAGCCGCCGATCGCCGCCGCCGATCTGCCGGGGAAGAGTACCGGCGCGCCAGGCGGAGAGGCGGGCCGCCGTAAATCGCAACTGTGCCGCCAATTCGGAATCTTTGCTCAGCGACGCGGCAAGCACCGCAAGAATGAGAATAATACCTTCAGCTATGGTGGAATAATAAGCTGAGACGTTAAGGACGAGCAGGACGTTGACCACGCTCATCAGGATGTAGGCCCCGAACACGGAGCCGGCTGGCCCGCCTCTGCCGCCGCCGAGCCGCGTCCCGCCAAGGACCACGGCGGCAAAAATCGACAGCAACATGGAATTGCCGACCAATGGATCGCCGGAACCGGTCTGCGCACTGATGAAAACCCCGGCGAGGCCGTAGCACCCACCGGCAATGACGTAGGTGATAAAGCGAGTGAGATCGACGCGGACTCCGGCCGAGCGGGCCGCCTCGCTGTTGCTCCCGATGGCATACAGCGCGACGCCAAACCGAGTCGATTTCAGCCAGCCCCACAACAACAGAACGAACGCGAGCAGCAGGATCGGCATCGGCAATACATTCGGAATGGCGTCGCCGAGGTAAAAGCTGCCAAGTTGGCTCGCGACAAAGCCTCCGGGTTTTTCCATCACCAGCAACGTCACGCCTTGGGCGATGAACATGGTGGAGAGGGTCACCACAATCGGCTGCAGACCAAGAAAGGCGATGAAGATTCCGTTGAAGCAGCCCGCCGCCATGCCGACGCCGATTCCGGCAAGCGTCCACACCACGATCGACTCGTGCGTGGAAGCGGGATCCATGCTCGAGGCCAGAACCACGTTGACGAGGGAGATGACGGCGCCGGCCGATAAATCGAACCCGCCTGTCAGGATCACGACGGTTTCGCCTATCGCGGCAATGGCGAGCGTCGCCGAACCGCTCGCCATAAAGCTGATGTCGAAATAGCTGAGGTGACCTGCACTGATCGCGTTGACGAGCGCGAAGAGCAGAGCAAACACAACTATCGCCGTGAGCAGCCCGCGACGGCGCGCCAGCCACACGCCGGCGCTCGGTCGTGCTCGGCCGACGTTTGCGGACTGAAAGGTCGTAGAGACGCTCACGCGGCAATGCTTTTGACATCGCCGCCCAAAGCGGCATGCATAATTCTATTCTCTGTCAGCGCCTTGGCATCGATCTCCTCGGCGATTGCACCGGCGTAAAGCACAAGTACGCGGTCGCATAGGTGCACGAGCTCCGGTATTTCCGTTGAATGGAACAGGATCGAACCGCCCGAAGCGGCATAAGCGCGCATCAGAACATAGAGTTCGTGCTTGGTACCGACGTCTATGCCGCGGGTCGGATCGAACAGCAGCAAAATGCGGCTCTGGGCGAGAAGCCATTTGGCGACGGCGATTTTTTGCTGGTTGCCGCCGGAAAAAGATTTGACCGGAGTCCATAGCGCCCGACGGTCGACCGCGACGCGCGCGAACGCACCATCCACGGCGGTTTGCTCAATTGCGCTTTGCACCAGACCGAACCGGCAAAAGCGGTCGACGACGGGTAACGAGGCATTGTGTTTGCCGTCCAGTTCCGCGAACAAGGCCTCGGTCTTGCGGTCTTCCGGCAGGAAGCCGATACCGATGTTCGGGCGGAGCGCGTCCGTCGGAGACGTGATCGTCACCGCGCGCCCATCGACGAGGATCTGGCCGCGATGGACATCGGCCATGCCGAAACAGGCCTGAAACAAATCGAGCTGTCCCATTCCTTGCAGGCCGGCAATCCCGAGAATCTCGCCGCGCTTGAGTGAAAACGTTGCCGCTTCCAAGCGCTCTCCGGCGGCAAGCTCGCGAACGCCCAAGACCTCCGAAGCATCGGTCGGCTGCCGCGCCGGCCGCGCCGGAAAGGTTTGGTCGAGCGATCTCCCGATGATCATTTCCACGATCTGCGAATCGCTCAGTTGAGTCGTCGGCGCGGTCGCGATGTGTCGACCGTTGCGAAGAATGGTCACATGCTCGCAGAAAGCCCGCACCTCCCGCATGCGATGCGAGATGAACAGAATAGTGACCCCTTGTTGCTTGAGACGGCCGATGATTTCGCCGAGCCAATCGACGTCCCGGCCGGCAAGAGTCGATGTTGGCTCATCAAGTAAAAGGAGGCGCGGCTTGCGAAAAATGGCACGTGCGATTTCGATTTTTTGCTGGACTGCGAGATCGAGCTGGCCGACCTCGCGCCAAAGTTCGACGTCGAGGCCCAGATCGTCGAAATGCTCGCGAACTGCCCGCTCCGCCTGGCGTCGGCGGATCATGCCGGTCCATCCCTGCGGCCCGTAAGGCAGGAGCATGTTGTCCAGCACCGTTTGGTCCGGTGTCAGCGTCATTTCCTGGAAGGCGGTCTGAACGCCCAACCGGTGCGCTACTCTGGGCGAAGATAGTCGCACTTCTTCGCCGAACAGAATGATGGTCCCGTGATCGGGCTCGATTAATCCAGACAGAAGCTTGACGATCGTCGATTTGCCGGCGCCGTTCTCGCCCAGCAGCGCATGGGCAACGCCCGGCATTACAGCGAAGCTGACATCGGCAACCGCGACCGTTGCGCCAAACGCCTTGCGCAGTTCATGGATTGCGACGGCGCTCGCGGCCGGTTCCGTCATCGCGTCCTCAGGCTGCGGCTCGCTGAAAACCCGCGACGCAGAAACTCGCTGCGCCGCGGGCGAGGGAGTGGTTTTTAGCTTCTCTGGCTGACCTACCAGCGCGGCCGCCAAACCGATTTCAGGTGTCTGTTCGGAGAAGATCGATGCGAACCAGCCCGGGTTAGGTACGATCGAGGGTTTGAAGGCATTGCAGCCCGATTTCATTTCCTCCCAGGTACCTTCCTGGCAAAGCTTGATGGTCTGGTTGGTCACCAGCGGGAGCGGCAAGATGGTCGTTTTTGCAACGTCTTTGCCTTCCAGCGCCTGAACGGCAAGCTTTAACGCGAGGCCGCCGGAATAGGGTGGCGAGGCGTAGGAAATGCGCGGCGCGCCGAGCGGTGCGTAAGGAACGCTGCCGCCCTCGACTTCCGTTCCGGCAGGCAACATCTGGATCCGGCCGCCGTTGGAACCTTCGCCGGCGCAGGGCAGAAGCTGCGATTGCTTTTTGCCCGCCTCAAGTTGCATGGCGTTGGCGGTGTAGCAGCCGACCTGCATCCAGAGCCCGTCGATATGGTCCCAGTTCTGGGTGGCAAGTATCTTTGAGAGTTCGGTGCGCGCGACGGCCTGGCTCCACATCCCGACCGCTTCGGCGACGACCTTTACGCCGGGATGCTTGGCGAACACTTCTTTTGCCGCCTTGGTGCGAAGCGTGTCCACCGACGTTCCCGGCACGCCGGTGATGACGATGATGTTGCCTTTGCCGCCGAGCTTGTCCATCAGCCACTCGGCAGGTTTGCGGCCGGCCTCTTCCTGATCGATGTGGACGTTGTAGGCGCAGGGTTCAGTAATTTCCGCGTCATAGGCGAAAATTTTGACACCCTTATCGCACGCGCTTTTGACCACCTGGTTCAGCGCGGTCGGCGAAATCGGGAAAACGACGATCGCCTCGGCGCCGGCCTGAACCATCGCATTGATCTGCTGAATTTGCCGCTGCGCATTCGGCCCGGCGACCTGCACTTCCAGGCTGACCTTGTCGGCCAGGCTCTTATGCGCGGCCATGGCTTTGACCATGTTGGCGGCCTCGGCCTGCCAGTCGTTGCCGATGTAGCTCATGCTGAGAAAGATCTTATGCTTTTGCGCGGCGTGGACGGCAGGTGCAGCCGCAACGCCTACGGCCAAAGCGCCGACCAGAAGCCATCGATATCCCGGCGTCATCGTGTCCTCCCATTTCTTGGACTCGCCCCAATTGACTGGGGTCTATCTCGTGATCATAGATCATAAGATGTGGAGCACAAGCCGGACGTATTGAAAGCGTCGGCTGGCCGACAGTGGCGAGCGGGAAGGGCGGTGGTGACGTGACTTTGTCGAGCACGATGGATGCGACAGCGAGAAAACCGGAGCTGCGCGTGGCGCCATTGGTGCGGGATACGCTGCACGAACGCGCCTACCGGCGGATCTGCGACTTGATCCTCGACGGTGAAATCGCTCCCGGCCAGGTCGTCACCATCCAGAACCTGGCGCAAGCTTTCGGCGTCAGCACAATGCCAGTCCGCGAAGCGCTGAAAAGATTGACCGCGGCCGGGGCGCTGAGCTTGGTGACGGGACGTTCCATGGGCATCCCGCGCCTGACGCTTGAACGGCTCGCCGACCTGCGCCGTGTACGTTTATCGGTCGAAGGAACGGCGACGGAATGGGCCGCGGAATTGATTGAGCCGAAGGAACTAGCGAGTTTGCGGCGGCAATGCACTCTTCTCAGCCGTGCCGCGAACGATGAGAACGTCAAGGATTACCTGCGCGCCAACCGCGCCTTTCATTTTATTATTTACAACGCGGCGCGATCGCCCGCTCTCGTCGCCGTCATCGAAACGCTCTGGCTGCAAATAGGACCGTACCTCAATCTTTTGCGCGGCTCGGGAAATTATGCTGCATCGAACACGACCCATCGCGCAATGGTCGAAGCATTAGCCGCGCATGATGGCAAGGCAGCTGTTCGGGCCTTGCGCGCCGACATCAACGACGCTTACGCGGTTCTTTCCAAAATGCTGGCGTGAATTTTGAAGGTCACACGTGCAGATGATCGAGGATCCGATCTCGCGTGATGGTCGAGCTCGATCCCTCAAGAACTGCACGACCTTGGTCCATGACCAAATAGCGATCGGCAATCCGCTCGGCGAATGCGAGATTCTGCTCAACGACGATAAAGGCAGTGCCTGCAGCCTTCTTCTCGGTGATGGTCGCGGTCATATGCAAGATGTTTTCCCATTGTACGCCTTCGCTCGGCTCATCGAGCAAGACGACCGGCTGATCTTCGGCGAGCCCGCGTACGAACGACAATATCTTTTTCTCTCCTCCGGAGAGTGTGCCGGCGTGCTGCGTGAGCCGTCGCTCGAGAATTGGAAAGCGGTCGAAGTACGGACGCAATGGCGCGAGCTGGCGGCTTGCGCGCATCAGCGTCAGGTTGTCGCGAACAGAGAGATCGTCGAATACCGGGCGCTCCTGTGGGCAATACGTCATGCCGCTGCGGCGGCGAGCGGAGGGGTCGATCTGAGAAATCAGCTTGCCATCGAGGAGAACGCGTCCCCGGTTGCAGGGCAAGTAACCGAGCAGCAGTTTCATCAGCGTACTTTTGCCGACGCCGTTGCGCCCGAGCACGCAGAGAACTTCACCGGCCACTGCAACGCCGGTCAGATCGCGAACAACGGTGGTGCTGCCATAGCCGCCGGTAAGGTCTTCGAAGGCGAGCCGCTCACGGATCATTTCTCGCCCCCGACATAAACGGCGCGCACCGCCGGATCCGCCTGGATCGCGGCGACACTGCCCTTTGCCAAAAGCGTTCCGTTGTGCAGCACGTAGACGACTTCGGCGAGTTCCTTGACCAAGCTCATGTCGTGCTCGATGACGATGATAGCGCCCCCCAGACGTGTCGCCGCCCAGCGCACAATGCCGATCACCGCAGCCGTCTCCTCGGGCGAGAGGCCCGCGCACGGCTCGTCGAGCAGCAAGACGCGCGGCTCGGCCAAGAGCGCCATCGCGAGTTCGAGAATTTGCTGCTCGCCGTGCGACAGCTCGCTGGCTTTGCGCTCAATGGATGCGAGGAAGGGATAGCGCTTCTGCAAATCCTCGAGCATCGGGCTCGTCCAGCGCCGCAGCCGCGGATCGAGCAATTGTAATTTGGTTGCCCTGCCGCTCCACAACGCCACGGCAAGATTGTCCGCGATCGACAGGCCCTGGAACACGCTCGGAATCTGAAGTTTACGCGCGACGCCAAGGCGTGTGACACGGTGCGGCGTTAGCCCGCCAACGGCGGCGTCCCCGAGATCGATCGACCCGGCCACGGTCGCAAGTTCGCCGCTGACCGCGTTGAACATTGATGTTTTACCCGCGCCGTTCGGCCCGATAACGCAAAATATTCCGGTCGGCTCAAAGTCGAGCGACAGCCGGTCAAGAATGGTGACTTCGCCGGCGCGGACGCCAACGCTGTTGAGGACGAGCCGGGCGGGCGGGCCCTGGGTCAGGTGTTTTGGAGCGGCGATAGCCGGGCGTTTCCGGCTACTCTTCAGGAAGCGCGCTAATGGGTCGGCAAGCCCGGCAATTCCTCTTGGAAACACCAAAACGATGACGATAAAAAACACCGCCATCAGCACTTCCCAGAACGGCAATGTGTCGCGCAATTGTGCGGTCATCGATCCGACGAGCAATGTTCCGATGACTGGGCCGAGCAGACTTCCGCGGCCTCCGACCGCGGTCCAAATCACAAGATCGGCGGACAGGCCGAAGCCCACTGCCTGCGGCGTTACGATTCCTTGCTGCGGCGCATAGATCACGCCGCCGATACCAGCCATCAATCCGCTCATGCCGAATGCGAACGCTTTTAGCTGATTGGTATCGAAGCCGAAAAGTTGAAGCCTGCGCTCGTTCTGCGCCAGCGCTCGCCACAGTACGCCGATCGGTGCATTGTAAAGCCAAGCGGCGATTCCCAGCACCATCAGCAGCACCGCGGCCGACACATAATAAACGTCTGAGAAATCATTCAGACCCGGCAGGCCCGGAATTCCTTTGAGACCGTTGAAGCCTCCGGTGACGGAGTTCCAGCTTGTCGCGATCTGAAACGCCAAGAGCGATAGCGCCAGCGTGATCATCGAAAAGTAGGGGCCGCTTTCGCCGCGGCGGCGAAAAACCAATACGCCGATGACATAAGCGAGCAATGCCGAAACGACGGCGAAAACCGGCATCGCCAGCACAGCGACGATCGGGAGATCTGTGAAGGCGATGAAGGTGAGCCCGGAAAGATAAGCAGCCAAACCAAAGAATAGAGCCTGGCCGAGTGGCAGGAATCCCCCCTGGCCCCAGCATAGTCCGACGCCAACCGCGGCGGCTGCATAGAGTGCATAGAGGCCGAGCTGGTAAGCCCAGAACTGTCCGAGAAGGAACGGAAGCGCAATCGCGATCAGGACAATAAGGCTAGCTGTGCGCAACGATGCCTCGCGGCCTCAACCAAAGAAACAAAATCGACAAGACCAATACCGCAAAATAGCCGTCGGTCGCGCTGCTCGTGGCCGAGATGAGGCTGTCGACTCCACCGATCACCGCTGCGCCCGACAGCAGGCCGGCAACGCTGCCGAGGCCGCCGACAATCAGCACAAAGAACGCCCGCAGCACGTAATCCAGCCCCATAAAAGGTTGCACTGGAATAAGCGGCGCCAGCATCACGCCGCCAAGACCGGCAAGGCACGTGCCGACAATGAACGTTCCCGCAGCAAGCCGTCGAACTGAAATCCCTTGCGCCTGCGCGAGCTCGGGATTGCTGACCATGGCGCGGATGCGGCTGCCGGTGCGGCTCCTGCCATACCAGATGATAAGCCCGAGCACGATCAGGAGGGAGACGGCGATCAGCAGTAGCCGGTAAATCGGATATTCCGTGCCAAGGAGACTAACGGTCCCGCGAACCGGGATATTCACGCTGTAATATCCCAGCCCGAAAATCGCCTCGGCGATTTTGCGCAGCAATAAGCTCAACCCCCACGTCGCAACCAGCGTGTCGAACGGCCGGCGGTAGAGCGGGCGGATCATGATCCATTCCACCGCCCAGCCGAGAATGCCGCATACGATCAGGGTCAGCGGCACCGCTGCCAGATACGGCCAGCCGCCGGATTGCGTGACATAGGCGCAATACGCGCCGATCATGATGAATTCGCCGTGCGCGATGTTGAGCACGCCGAGCAGGCCGAAGATGACCGCCAGTCCGAGGGCCAGGACCGCAAGCGTGGAGATCGCGTAAACGAGGTTGATCGCCTGTGTGACGATCAACGGGTCCATTCACGCGACCTCCATAAGCGCGGTTTTCGTTAGGCCTTGCACTCATCGCCGCTCTTAATGTCGGCGAAGGTCTTGATGATGTTGAACTCGGTGCCGTTGCAGTCAGCAAGGAACATGGTTTTGTCGACGTGACGTCCATGCATGGTGACTTCGCCGGAAGCGGTTGGAAAAGTTATGCCTTCGGATGCCGCCATGCACTTCTTCGCATCAGTGCCGCCGGCCTTGGTGACCAGCGCGTGTGCGCAATAAACGCCTTCATAGCAGTCGGCACCGATGCGGCCGAGCTGTGGCGCCTTGTCGCCGAACTTGGCAACGTAGGCGGCCTTGAATTTCTTGGCAGCCTCGCTGGGCGCATTCTCGTAGTACGACATGCAGGAATAAAGATTTTTGCTGCTGTCGGCGCCGATGCCATGCAGCGTGTTCTCTTCCAGTAAGAGCGAGAGACGCGCGATGTCCTTATCGAGGCCAAAGCCGGCAAAGGTGCGGTTGAAGTTGACATTGTCGGCGCCGACGAGTGTGATCAGAACGGCATCCGGCTTGGCCGATTTGATGCGAGTGACCACCTCTTCGAACTTGTTGGGCGCGCCGAACGGCACGTATTCTTCGGCTGTTACCTTGCCGCCGTTCTCGGCGATGTATTTCTTGGCCTGCTCGTTACATTTGCGCGGCCAAACATAATCGTCGCCGATCATGTAGATCGACTTCGCGCCTTTGTCCTTCATCATCCAGGTCAGCGACGGCCGGATCTGCTGCTCCGGCGTATCCGCAGTGACGTAGGTGTTGAACGCGCACTCGCCGCCTTCATAGACCGGCGTATACACGTAAGGCACCTTGCCCTTGATGGTGCCGACCAGCGCCTCGCGGGTGGCGCTGTCATGCGAGCCGACGAAGACGTCGACATTCTCCTCGAGCATCAGCCGAACCGCCGATTTCGTTGTCTCGGCGGGCGGACCGCCGGCGTCGGTGGGTATGAGCTTGATCTGGCGCCCCATAATTCCGCCGGCCTTATTGATCTCGTCGGCGGCAAGTTCGGCGCTGGCGCGCTGGGTGGGACCGAACAGAGATGCGGGGCCGCTCAACGCGATGAACAGGCCGATCTTGAACTCATTGGCGGCGGCGGCCGGGCGGATCAGCCCCGGCAACGTACCGAAGGCGGCGCCGGCGGCGGCCGCCCCGAGAAGCGTTCGCCGCGTTGGTCCCTGTTTGGGCATGCTCATTTGCTTCTCCTCCTGTTTGTAGTTTGCAGAACGATGATCATAAGGGTGCGCGTGGTGCCGGCGGTTTCGGAAACAAACTCTCGACCGCTGTCGCGATGGCCAGTAGCTGCAGGTCGCTCGATTCCGGACCGGATAGCTCGATGCCTATCGGTAAACCCGCAGCCGTCATGCCGACCGGCAAGCTGATGCCGGGTATGCCGCCGACGCTTCCGGGGCTGGTGTTACTAATGAAAGTGGGAAATGTCGGCACCGATTTGCCGTTGAGCAGAAACGTCTCATCGTCTCCAATTTTTGCGGCTGGCGCCGGCGTGGTCGGGAATACAATGGCGGCGATGCCATGCTCGCGGAAATGCCGAGCATAAGTATCTTTCAGGACTTTTCGCTGCTCCAGAGCTTGGCGGTAAGCCGCCTCGGGCACCGCGCCGGCGCCGATCAGGCTTTGCAGAATGCCTTTGACGTCGGGGCTCGCCACTTTGGCGACGAGCCCGGCGTAGTCGAACCCGGCTTGATGCTCGGTCAGATAGACATTCAGGTCCGCCACGGTTTCGTAAAGCGCAATGGGGAAGCCGGCCTCATGATCGAGTTTGGCCTCGTCGCTCATGTCGACGTCGACCAACTCGACGCCTGCATCTGTGAGACGCGTCAACGCGCTCTTGCAAATTTTTTCGAGTTCAGTGTCAAGATTTTCCCAGAAGTGTTGCCGTGGCACGCCCAGGCGCAATCCTTTGAGCGTCGCCGTTGCCACCTCGGTCGGGCCGCCGGTCACGACACCGTCGAGGAGCGCGCAATCGGCGACGCTGCGCGTCATCGGGCCGGCGGTGTCGCGCGTATGTGAAATCGGCACAATACCGGCTTGCGACCAGCGGCCCGTGGTTGGACGAAAGCCAACGATCCCGCACAACGCCGCCGGAATACGGACCGATCCCCCGGTGTCCGAGCCGATACCGCCCGGCACGATCCGCGTTGATACGGCGACACCGGTCCCGCCGCTGGAGGCGCCGGGAATACGATCCGGCGCATACGGGTTGCGGGCCGGTCCGTGGGCGGCATTGTTGTTGCTGATGCCGTACGCGAGTTCGTGAAGGTTGGTCTTTCCGAAGTTGATCGCGCCGGCGCCGAACAGCTTGTCGACGATGACGGCGTTGCGCTTGGGGCGATTGTTGGCAAGGCCCGGCGTGCCGCCGGTCGTTGGCATGTCCGCGGTGTCGAGATTGTCCTTAAGTGCCAGCGGAACGCCATGGAGCGGGCCAAGCGATGCGTTTGCCGCGCGCTGCCGATCCGCATGGCGCGCGGCTTCGCGGACGCGGTCGGGATCGAGCGTAATGAACGCATTAAGACCGGCGAAGGTCGCGGCGCGAGCCAATAACGCGTCCGCCAATTGCTCCGCGGAGATGTCGCCCGCACGGATTGCTTTCGCCGCTGCGCCAATTCCAAGGTCGTGAAGCGTTGCCATCTCAAGTACCCGCAAAGCGTGCCCCTGACCGGGGTTTTCCCCAATCTCCGCAGCCTTTAATGGATCGCCGCCTGGGCTGCGACCATCAGCATAAATGTTGATCCATCATTGCGGCTGCTGCCGGGAAAACGCTGCCGCAAGTTCTGCACGGTTGGCGCAGCCGGTCTTCGCCATGGCGTTGGTGATATGGCTGCGGACGGTGCCAAATCTGATGTCCAGTATCCGCGCGATATCCCGGTCAGTACAGCCGCGAGCGACGAGGGCGACGACGTCGTTTTCTCGCGGCGTTAGTCCGTTGCGCCCCTCGCAGCGGAGTAAAGCCCGCCGCAAATGCGGTTCCAGGGCATCAAGCAACCCGGTATCGCGTTCGCAAAAATCGGGACGGCCACGCCCGCGCCAGATGCGCAGATCGCCGAGATCGCGCTCCTGGTCGAAGATGAACATGTTGACGCCGTGATGCAGGCCGTCGCGCGCCAAAAAATCGTTGTAGAATTCGGTGCGCACCAGCTTCTCGTGAGGAATGACTTCATCGACCAGCGTCGCACGGCGGCGCGCGCGGAGCTGGAACGTCATCGGATCGCGGAACTGATACCAGTCCTCGTAGCGGCGCAGATTGCCCCGGGCCATGTTGAAGCTGAGCGCCTCGTCGAAACGCTGCTTGTGCGAATTCCAAACGTACGAAGCGCCGAAATCTCCGCGCAGCAACCGCATGACGTCGGTAAAGATTTCAGCGCGGGCGTCCACCTGCGGCCCGAGACGTTCAAGCCGGGCCACGATCTCGCCGAACAGGCGCAACTCGTCGCCGGTGATGTCGCGAATAACGGTGTCCATACCGCCGCCCCGCCGCAGAACCCCCACTTGGGCCGGCAGATTGCGCGGAAATTGTTCCCGCGCAGGACCGAAGCTGTCAAGGCCGCTTGTTAGCCACCGGTTGCCGCGCACGCGGGCAGGAGCTGTTGCCCGCAACTCGGCGCGGTTGCGCGCTCTGTGGGAACCGCCAATTGCTCCGGGTAATTCCTGCTAATCTGCCGCCTCAATTGGTCTTAGGTAGCTGAAAAGCATTATGAAGCAGACATCGCGCCCTCTTCGCTCACGGATTACCACCCAAGGTATCGACCGGGCGCCGCATCGCGCCTTCATGCGCGGTATGGGGCTCGACGACGGTGCGATAGCACGGCCCTTCATCGGCATTGTGAGTACGGCCTCGGAGACCAGCCCCTGTAACGGCAATCTCGGCCAACAGGCGGCGCTCGCCCATGCCGGCGTCGCCGCTGCCGGCGGCACACCGCGAGCCTTCACGACGATATCGGTATCGGATGGCATCAGCATGAATCACCAGGGCATGAAATGCTCCCTGGTATCGCGTGAGGTGATCGCCGATTTAATCGAACTCGTTGTGCGTGGACACGCGTATGACGGCCTTGTTGGCTTTGGCGGCTGCGACAAAAATCTTCCCGGCATCATGATGGCCATGGTCCGCTGCAATGTGCCTTCGGTTTTCGTGTTTGGCGGCGCGGCTCTTACCGGTGTCTTGCACGGTAAGCCCGTTTCGGTCCTGACCGCCTACGAGGCCGCGGGCGCGGTCATGACCGGCGCCATGCCGGCGAGCGAACTCGATGCCATTGAGCGCGCCGCCCTCCCGACATTAGGCGCCTGCCCGGGACAGTTCACGGCCAATACCATGGGCATGGTTTCGGAGGTGCTCGGGCTCGCACCGTTAGGGTCGTCGATGGTACCCGCCATCGACGAAGAACGCGCCGCGATTGCAAAGCGGGCCGGCCACATGGTGATGCAAATTCTGAACACTGGCGGACCGCTACCACGGGACCTTGTGACGCGGACGAGCCTGGAAAATGCCTGTGCCATCGTTGCGGCAACGGCAGGGTCGACAAACGCGGCACTGCATATTCCTGCCATCGCGCACGAAGCCGGCATCCGTTTCACCCTTGACGATGTTGCTGCCGTATTCGAGCGGACGCCGCTGATCGGCAACTTGCGGCCGGCCGGTGACTATCATGCCCAGGACGTGCATCGCGTCGGCGGCGTGCCGATGATCGTGAAGGCCCTCATCGGGAGCGGGCACATTAAAGGCGGAACGCTGACCCTTGGTGGCGAGACTTTGGCGCAGGCGTGCGCCGGCGCGCCCGATCCGGACGGGGAGGTGATCCGCGCGCCTGACAACGCGATCTCGCCGACCGGCGGCGTAGTCGTGCTCAAAGGCAATCTCGCGCCTGACGGCGCGCTCATCAAAATCGCCGGGCTCGGCTCCCTCATGCACGAAGGTCCGGCGCGCGTGTTTGAGAGCGAGGAAGCGTGCATGGCGGTCATTCGTGCGCGCGCTTACGCCGCGGGGGACGTGCTGGTGATCCGGAATGAGGGTCCGAAAGGCGGTCCGGGCATGCGTGAAATGCTCGGGCCGACCGCGCTGATCTATGGTCAAGGCATGGGCGAGCGGGTGGCGCTTGTTACCGACGGACGTTTCTCCGGTGCAACGCGAGGCATGTGCGTCGGCTATGTCTCCCCGGAATCCGCCGCGGGCGGCCCGATCGCACTTTTGCGGGACGGCGACCGCGTACGGATTGACGCCATCGCCCGGCGGCTTGATTGCCTGGTGGACGAAACAGAGCTTGCAAGCCGGCGGACGGTATGGAGGCCGAGCGCTCCCAAAGTTCCTCTCGCTGGCGCGCTGGAGAAATACGCGTCGCAGGTCGGATCCGCGCATCTTGGCGCCGTCACCCACACCGGTAATTTGCAATGGGAAATGGAAGAGCCGGAGAGCGGGTGAACCGCCGTGCCTCGAGGAAAACCTAAAGTTCAAGCAGAAGGTGAACACGAGGCGGAAGCATAAATCCCTGCTGTCCCAAGCCTCAGGATGGGCGACCCCGAACTTAATCCTCTACGTGAATAAGAACAGTTCTCACCACATAAACGGACGGCCAAAAGCGTCGCGCTGACATTTCCAAAAGCAGTCCGGCCGCGCTTTGCGAGCGCGGCCGGAAGTCTCATGTCAGGACGTGACGATTAGTTATATTCTTTCTTGCACGGCGGGTTGTCGCGGCCCGGCGGGACGAACTTGTCGAACACCGCCTTGGAGAAGCCGAGGCGTTCCTGCACGTTCGGAATGGTTTTCACCACCTTGCTGATCAGGTCGCCTTTTTCGTCCTTCACGACTTCGGTGATGAAGTTGGTGCCGATCGCCTGGCGGTTTTCGTCAAGCGTTATGCGGCCGTTCGGCGAGTCAAGATCGGTCTTGTTCAAGGCTTCGCGGAACTTCTTGTTGCCGTCGCTGAGATCGCCCTTCACTTGGTCGAGCGCCTTAAACACGGCGTCGACCGAGTTGTAGTAGTTGATGGCGAGCAGCGAAGGACCGGCGAAGGCGTTCTTGAAGTAACCGGTCTTGGCATGCTGCTGGTAGGCCTTCACAAAGGCCTGCCACTTCGGATTCGGATCGTTGTCCGCCATGCCGCTCGCGGCAATGGTGCCGATCAACGCTTCCTTCGCCTTGCCCTTCGACGACAGAACGGTCTGATCGACCATGATGGAACCGCCGATCAGGTGGGCGTGACCGCCGGCCTGCTGGTACTGATTGAGGAAGTTGACGGCGTCGGCGCCGCCGAGGCCGAGATAGATCGCGTCAACGTCTTCCGACAGAAGCTGCGGGATGTAAGAAGCGAAGTCCTTGGTGCCGAGCGGAACCCAGAGGCGCTTGGTGATCTGTCCGCCCGCTTTGCAATATTCAACCGTCAGCCCCATGACCTGCGTGTAAACGAAGGCGTAGTCTTCGCCGATGGTCGCGATTTTCTTGTAACCCTTGACGTTATAGGCGTAATCGCCAAGGCCTGCGTGCCATTGCGCACCGTCCATGTTGGTGCGGTAGAAGGTCGGCGACGGAGTAACGCCAGCGGACGGATCGCCGTAGGTGGTCTCGAGCGCGCCGGATGCTGCGTTCATGACGGTGATCTGCGGCTGAGTCTTTGAATAGTCGCGGATGGCGATGCCTTCGGAGCCCGACAGCGGCGAAATGAGAACGTCGACCTTGTCTTGCTCGACGAGCTTCTTGGCCGCGCGAACGGCCGAGTCCGGACTGGCGTCGGTTGAACCTACGATGGTCTCGACTTCCTTGCCGCCGGCCTTGCCGCCGTGCGCTTCGACGCCGAGATCGTAGCCGCGCATGCCGTCCTCACCGAGAACGGTGTATGTGCCTTCGAGCGTCGCGGTAACGCCAACTTTTAGTTTGTCGGCGGCGTTGACCGACCCGGTGCCGACCATCGCGGCAAAGCCGGCGACGGTTGCCAATAGTAAGCCCTTGCGCATGAGGTTCCCTCCTGTTTACAGCGCTGTCGCGCCGGCCGAATGCATTTTGATGCGTTTTCTTGAGGGGCCGTCGCCCCGTGCCCGGCCGACGTCAAATCGTATCAGTGGCTGGCCCAATTCCACAAGTGCGCCAGCGGCTAAAGCCGGGCCCACAACCGTGTCTGCTAGTCTGATTCTTCAGATCAGCGGGCACGTCCGACGGAATGCCACGGTTGCTTCGTGTCGATTTGCCCACTTGTCAACGCACGCTCGGAGTCGTTTAATCCCTCAAACAAAACAATAACGTGCACCTATGTCGTGCGCCTTGGGAGGACGCGAATGAGTACGGCTTTGGCCGTGTGTCACGGCACGTTCGGCCGAGTAACCGTCTATCGCCTCGACAAGCCGATGCGAACGCATGCGCATCGTGAGGGCCATTTGACCTTCCTGCTCAGTGGAGCGCCCGCGATCGTGACGGTTTCGGGGGTGCCGCATTTGGTTAACGAGACGGCAGGGGTTGCTATCAACCCGTGGCAGCCGCATTCGTTTCAGCCCACCGCCGCGGATGAGCCTTCAGTTTATCTTGTGGCGTATATCTGTGATCGCTGGTTGGACCGAGACCAGGAAGGTCGCGGTAGTCTGCGGTTTGGTGAGAACGGTATCCGGGTCGGAACTACGATCCGTTCCATTGCCGTCAGCCTGGCGCACACGCTCGTGACCAACGCGAGCTATCGCATCATTAACCGATACTTGAACCAGTTGTTTGATGCGAGCTTTGATGAATCCTGGACCGGGGGCATACGTGGCGGCCTAAACGCGAAACAGCGAATGCCGATCGACTTCAGGGTGCGCAAATCGCTGCGGTTATTGGATGACGGCATCGCTCAGGGCCTCGAACTCGACACCGTCGCGCGTGGTGCCGGGCTCTCGCGGCCGCATTTCTATAAGCTGTTTCGTGAGAATACTGGGGTCACGCCGGCCCTTTACGCCAATACCATGCGGGTCGAACGCGCGCTCGATCGCCTGACTTCATCCCAGATCTCGGTCACCGATATCGGATTCGAGCTCGGGTTCTCGTCGCAAAGCCATTTCACCCATTTCTTCGCGGCTAATGTCGGCATAGCGCCGACGCTGTACCGGACAATTGCTCGGGTCGTAAGCGATTAACCGGCCTATCAAGCGCGTTTCCCGGCACGCGAAAAATCAGACTGAAAAACACGCGACTGCGAGTCCACTCGGCTAGCTTTCGGCAGCGCAGGAGTGGCAGGTGTCGACCATTTTCGGCGACGACGGAGCAGCTCGAGGCGGCGGACGCGCTGATGCGCTCGGCCGCTGGATCGGACATCATCCGGTCTGGGCGCTTATTATTGCTGTCGTCGTCATTTTTTTCGTGTGGCTTGTGCTCGCGCCCTGGCCGGCGGGCTTCGAAGACGTTTTCGGCAAGAAGCTGATTTTCATCAATGCACTCTTCAACGGCATCACGCTGGGCGGACTTTATTTTCTCGTAGCAACCGGCTTCACGCTGATTTTCGGACTGATGCGCAATGTCAACCTGGCGCACGGCTCGCTGTACCTGTTTGGCGGCTATATGGGCTACGAGGCCGGCGATCTGACCGGGTCGTGGCTGTTTGGTTATGTCATCGCATTCATAAGTTGTGCGATCGTCGGCGTCGCCATGCAGTTCTTCATCTTTCGGCGCATGGAGGGCCAGGATCTTCGCCAGACTCTCGTTACGCTCGGGCTGTCGATCATTTTCTCCGACCTCATGGTCTGGGTCTGGGGCGGCAACGCCATCCAGATTGACACACCCGAGTATTTGGAGGGGCCAATCCCGACGCCGATCATTGTGGCGGTGAAATCAAGTGGCGAAAGCGTTTTTCTCTACTATCCGCTGGTCCGGCTCGTGATTTTTGCCGCGGCGGTCGTGATCGGCATCGCCATGTGGCTCGCCCTCAACCGGACGCGGGTGGGCGTTATGATCCGCGCCGGTGTCGACGACCGCAACATGCTCTCGGTCCTCGGATATCGGGTTCAACTGCTGTTCGTGTTGGTATTTGCATTCGGCGCCGGACTTGCAGGCATGGCCGGCATAGTTGGCGGTACGTTTCAATCGCTTTCGCTCGGCGAAGATTCGCACTTCCTCTTGGCGTCGCTGGTGGTGGTCATCGTCGGCGGGATGGGGTCGATACCCGGCGCGGCGCTCGGTGCACTTATCATCGGCGTGTCCGAACAAATCGGCACCGTCTATTTTCAGAACTATTCGACTGTTTTGAGCTTCCTGATCATGGTGGTCGTGCTCGCGCTGCGCCCGCAGGGCTTGCTGGGGAGGCGTTAGATGGCGCTGCTGCAGACCACGCAGGAAGGGACGCTGGGCGTAGGTTCGCCGCCGCGAAGCAGCTCTTTTGCGGACTGGATTTCGCGGAATTCCGCGATACTGCTGCTCGGCTTGTTCATGATCCTGTTTCCCGCCATCGCTAACGATTTTTTCCTCCGGCAAATCGCCGGTTGGACGATGATCCTTGGCATGATCGCTCTGTCGTTGACGTTCCTTGCCGGCTACGGCGGCATGGTTAGTTTGGCGCAGATGACGGTGGCCGGGCTCGCCGGTTATATGATCGCGGTGCTGGGCGTGAGTTCGCTTCCGAAGGTCAGCCTGTTTTTGCCGTGGTGGGCGGCTGCACCGCTTGCGATTATTATTGCCACTGCTTTCGGAACGCTCGCCGGCGCGCTCTCGGCGCGCACCGAAGGCATCTATACAATCATGATTACGCTCGCACTGGCGACGTCCTTCTTTTACCTGACTCTGCAGAATTGGCCGATCTTCAACGGCTTCAGCGGCTTTACGACTATTCCGGCGCCGCATTTTTTGGGGGTGAATTGGGGCGCGGCAGTTCCGCTTTATTACCTGATCCTGTTTTTCGCGGCGCTGAGCTATGCCGTGGTGCTTTACGTTTCGCGCGCGCCATTCGGCCTGGCGTTGCAAGGTGTGCGCGACAATCCGCGCCGCATGGAAGCGATCGGCTACAACGTTACTGCACATCGGATCGCCGCTTATGCATTTGCGGCAGTCATTGCGGCGATCGGCGGCATCCTGCTCGTCTGGCAGAACAATCAGATCTCGCCGTTCTCCGTCGGTGTGGACGTCGTCATCAACCTTCTGATCATCGCAGTGGTCGGCGGCCTCGGTCACCCGATCGGCCCTTTCATTGGCGCCCTTATTTACGTGATGCTACGGACGTTCGCGCTTGATGCGCTTGTGGCGGTCGGTCTCGATGGGCGGCGTTTCCAGACGCTTATCGGCCTGGGCTTTCTCGTCATCGTTCTGTTCTCGCCCGATGGCGTGGTCGGGATTTGGCGGCGCTTGCGCGACCGTGCGCGCTCATCGCAGAGGACAACCCGCGCATGAGCTCAATCGCCGAACGGATGGCGGCAGCCGGCACCGGCAACGCGATCGAGCTGCGTGGTGTGAGCCGCACGTTCGGCGCGCTCGCGGCCTTGACCGACGTTACCCTTAGCGTGCGTCCCGGCGAGCGCCGTGCCGTGCTTGGATCGAACGGCGCGGGCAAGACGACACTGCTTAATTGCGTGACCGGCGATTTTCCGCCGACCTCGGGAACGGTGCGCTTTTTCGGAGAGGATGTGACTACGCTTCCGCCGCACGAGCGCATTCGCCGCGGCTTGCGGCGGACTTACCAGATTTCGCTTCTGTTCTCCCGATTGAGCGTGAGGGACAACGTCTATCTCGCGTGCCGCGGCGTTTCGCGTGGTCGCTTTTCGTTCATTCGGACGCGCGCGAGGGACGCACTGATGCAATCGGTCGCGGACCTTGTTTCCCTTGTTCACCTGGAAAATGTAGGCGACCGTCCCGTCGGCGAGCTGGCGCATGGCCAACAGCGCCAGCTGGAGATCGCGCTCGCCTTGGCAGGAGCGCCGAGGTTTATTTTGTTCGACGAGCCGGCGGCCGGGCTTTCGCCGACCGAGCGCACCGATCTGGTGGCCATCCTTACCGCGCTTCCCGCGCACATCGGTTACATCATCATTGAGCACGATATGGCGGTTGCATTACGCGTCGTCGAAAGCGTCACGATGATGCACAACGGCCGCATTTTCAAAGAAGGCACGCCTACCGAGATCGAGGCGGATTCGGAAGTCCAGGAACTCTACCTAGGGAGCACCGGCCATGCCTGAACGCCGGACCCCCGATCTCCTGGAAATCAGGGGCTTGAACGTCTTTTACGGCCGGAGCCACGCGCTTCAGGGCGTGGATTTGCGGATCGAGAACGGAATCCTCTCGCTTGTCGGCCGCAACGGAATGGGCAAGACGACGCTGTGCAACGCAATCGTCGGTCTTCTTCCGATCGCGAGCGGCTCAATTCGCTTCATGGGCGAAGAGATTGTCGGACGATCACCCGCGGAAATCGCGCGGCTCGGAATCGCCTATGTGCCACAAGGCCGGCGATTGTGGCCTTCGCTCACGGTCGATGAGCATCTGCGGCTCGCCGCCAGCAGCGGGCGAGCTTATTGGAATATTCCGCGCGTCTACGAAGCCTTTCCCCGCTTGGCCGAGCGGCGCACCAATCGCGGCAATCAGCTTTCCGGCGGCGAGCAGCAGATGCTCGCCATTGCGCGCGCCTTTCTTCTCAACCCGCGCTTGCTCATCATGGACGAGCCGACCGAAGGGCTCGCGCCGGTCATCGTTCAGCGCGTCGAAGAAATTTTGGTCAATCTCGGTGAGCAAGGCGAGATCGGCGTTCTGGTTGTCGAGCAAAACATCGGCGTCGCCTGCGCGGTCGCCGAAAAAGTCGCGATCATGATCAACGGCCGCGTCAACCGGCTGATGGAGGCGGCCCGGCTCGAAGCGGATCGTGAATTGCAACAGCGCTTGCTGGGCGTCGGCCAGCATGCCGAGGAAGACGAGATACGCGAGGAGATCGCCGCTGCGGTGCAGGGCGATGAGAACGATCGAGGGACGAGACCGCGCGGGCCGGTGCGCGTTTTCGTTTCGAACCCGGCACTGCCGACACGCTGGTCGCAGCCGGTGTCCGCGGCCCAAATCGAGAGCGCCGCGCGCACGCGCACCATTGCGCCGGATGCGGTGACATCCGGCGCGATCGCGCCCGCGGTCGAATTGCGACCGATGCAGCGCGGTGGCGTCGCGCCGGTGATCGTCGCCGGTACCCTCGACACAAAAGGAACAGAGCTGCGCTTTTTGCGCGATCAGATCGCCGCAGCCGGCGTGCGCGTCGTCCTGGTCGACCTTTCAACCTCCGGCGGTCCGTCACCGGCCGATGTGCCGCCGCATCATATTGCTGCGTATTACCGCGGCGGTCCCAATGCCGTCTTCACCGGCGACCGAGGTGCCGCAATAACGGCAATGGCCGAAGCATTCGAGGCCTGGATCCGCCGCCAGGACCGGGTCGGCGGACTGATTTCCGCCGGCGGCTCCGGCGGCAGTTCGCTGGTTGCGCCAGCCATGCGGGCGCTGCCGATCGGAGTGCCGAAAGTTCTTATTTCATCGGTCGCTTCCGGCAACGTCGCGCCTTATGTCGGACCATCCGACATTTTGATGCTCTATTCGGTGACCGACATCGCCGGATTGAATTCAGTAACGCGGCAAATCCTCGCCAACGGCGCCGCGGCCATCGTCGGCATGGTGAAATCGCGCGGCGCCGCAGCGGCGGAGTCGGATCATCGCCAGGCGCGGCGCGGCGGGGAAAAGCCGGCAATCGGGCTGACGATGTTTGGCGTTACTACGCCTTGCGTCGATGCAGTGGTTCACGCACTTGAAGACGATTTCGAGTGCCTTGTGTTCCACGCCACCGGCGTCGGCGGACAATCCATGGAAAAGCTTGTTGATTCCGGTGATCTCGCCGGCGTGATCGACATCACGACAACAGAAGTCTGCGATCTTCTTTGCGGCGGCGTGCTACCCGCCACCGAAGATCGCTTTGGCGCGATCATTCGTACGCGCGTGCCGTATATCGGTTCGTGCGGTGCGCTCGACATGGTAAATTTCGGACCCATGGCGAGCGTTCCCGAGCGCTACCGCGGCCGCACGCTGCACGTCCATAACCCAACCGTCACGCTGATGCGCACCACTCCCGAGGAGAGCACCCGCATCGGGCGGTGGATTGGGGAGCGGCTCAACCTGATGGAAGGACCAGTGCGGTTTTTCCTGCCGGAGGGCGGGTTCTCTGCGCTCGATGCGCCCGGCCGCCCGTTCTCGGATCCGCGCGCCGATGAGGAATTGTTCAAGGCGCTGGAAACGACTGTGCGGCAGACGTCATCCCGCCGCTTGATCCGCGTGCCGGCAAATATCAATGACGCGCAATTTTCCGCGGATATTGCCGGAGAATTTCGCCGCCTGTTCGGCGGCCGGCTCAGCCGCCGGCGAGCAAGGGGATAAAGCGTGCCTCGCATTCCGCGTTCCGACATCCTGGCGCGTTTCCACGCCATGAAAAAACGGGGAGAGCCGATCATCGGTGCCGGCGCCGGGACCGGCATTTCCGCCAAGGTGGAGGAGAAAGGCGGCGCCGATCTCATCGTGATCTACAATTCGGGACGTTACCGTATGGCCGGCCGCGGATCGCTCGCGGGCATGATGCCGTTCGGCGACGCCAACGGCGTCGTTCTGGAAATGGCGCGTGAAGTTCTACCGGTCGTCAGTTCGACGCCGGTGCTTGCCGGCGTCTGCGGCACCGATCCGTTCCGGCAAATGGACGTGTTTTTGGAAGAGGTCATCCGCCTCGGCTTTAGCGGTGTGCAGAATTTCCCAACCGTCGGATTGATCGATGGCACCTTCCGCATGGGTCTCGAGGAAACTGGCATGGGCTACGGATGCGAAGTCGAGATGATCGCCAAGGCGAGGGCCCTCGATCTCCTCACCACGCCGTACGTATTCAATCCCGCAGAGGCGGAAGCGATGGCGCGGGCCGGCGCCGACATATTGGTTTGTCACTTCGGGCTGACGGTCGGCGGATCGATCGGCGCCGAGACAGCGACCAAGCTGGAAGACTGCCCGGCGCTCGCCGACGAAATGGCTAAGGCGGCGCTGGCGGTCAATGGCGACGCTTTAATCCTCGTGCACGGCGGACCGATCGCGGAACCGGCGGACGCCGATTATGTCCTTAAGCACGCCCGGCACTGTGACGGCTTTTACGGCGCTTCCTCGATGGAGCGTCTACCGGTCGAGCGCGCGCTTTTCGAGCAGGTGGCAAAGTTCAAGGCGATCAAGAGAGCATAACGCAGAGCAAAGAACGTCCCGTTCCGGATCGAACATCCGGCGGGGCAGGGAGGAAGGAAGATGTCCGCAGCCATTGTCGGCAGCCTGATCATCTGGCTGATCGTCGCGATCATTGTGATCGCCGTCGTGGTCTATTTCGTCAATTGGCTCTACCACCGCTCGTCGAAGGAGGTGTCGTTCGTGCGCACCGGCCTGTTCGGCGAAAAGGTCGTAATCAACAGCGGCGCCTTTGTTCTTCCGTTCATCCACGAAATCACGCCGGTGAACATGAACGTTCTGCGCATGCAGGTGGTGCGCAACAAAGAGGACGCGCTGATCACGAAGGACCGCATGCGCGTTGACATCGAGTTCGGAATTTTATGTCCGGGTCCCGCCGACCCGCGACGCGGTGACCATTGCCGCCGCCACACTTGGCCGGCGAACCATGAGTGTCGCCGAGCTCGATGCGCTCCTCGCCGGCAAATTCGTCTCGGCGCTCCGTGCGGTCGCCTCCGAGATGACGATGGAAGAGATGCACGAGCGGCGCGGCGAATACGTCGCGCGTGTCAAGGATTCGGCGAAGGAGAGCCTCAAGCAGAATGGTCTGGAGCTCGAGTCGGTCGCCATCACCGATCTCGATCAGACTGATCTTGAGTTTTTCAACCCGTCGAACCGATTCGACGCCGAAGGTCTGACCAAGTTGATCGAGGACATCGAAGCCCGCCGCAAGGTGCGCAACGATATCGAACAAGAATCGATGATTCTCATCCGCAGCCGCAATCTTGAGGCGGAGAAACAGGCTCTCGAAATCGACCGCGAGAGCGAAAGTGCGCGCCTCAATCAGGAGCGCGACATTGAGGTCCGTCGCGCGGTACAGCGCGCGGAACTGGCACGCGAGCGCTCGTTGCGCGATACCGAGGCCGAACAAGCCCAGATTGCCTCCCGCGAAGAAGTCGAGAAAACGCGCATCGCGCACGAACGGGCGATCGCAGAAGCACGCATCGTTTCCGAGCGGGAAGTCCGTGAACGCGAGATCGAGCGCAGTCGTCAGCTCGACGAAGCCGAAATCGCGGCGCGCGAGCGGGTCGAGCGCGCGCGCATCGCCCAGGAACGGGTCGTTACCGAGGCCCGGATTGCGCGCGAGGAGGACGACCAGCGCCGCGAAATCGAACGTCAGCGTAACGTCGAAAACGCCGAAATCGCCGCGCGGGAGGAAACGGAGAAGGCCCGCATTGCGCAAGAACTGGCGGTCGCGAGCGCCCGCATTGCAATGGATGAGGAGAACAGGCGGCTTGAAATCGAACGGACCCGCAACCTTGAACAGGCGGAAATCGCCGCCCGTGAGACCACGGAACGCGCCCGCATAGCCCAAGAGCGCATCGTCACCGACGAAAGGATCGCACTCGAAGAGGAAATCCGCCGCCGCGAAATCACGCGCAACCGCGCGGTCGAGGAGGAGGAGATTACCGCCGCCAAAGCGACGGAAGCGGCCCGCATCGCCCGGGAAAAGGCGCTCGCCTCGGAACGCATCGCGGCCGAGCTCGCGACCCGCACCTTGGAAATCGAGCGCACGCGCGCGCTGGAAAAGACCGACATCGAAGCGCGCGAAGTGACCGCGGCGGCGCGCATTGCTCAGGAGGAGCGGGTTCGCGCCCTCGACATCGCCCGTACCCAATCGATCGAAGAAGCCGAAATCGCGGCGCGCGAAGCGGTGGAAGCTTCGCGTATCGAGCAGGAAAAGAAAATCGCGGTCGAGCGCATCGTGGCCGAAGAAGAGACGCGCAACCGCGAGATCGAACGTATAAAGGCGATCGAGGCGGCGGAGATTGCCGCGCGTGAATCGACGGAATCCGCCCGCATCGCGCTCGATAAAAAGATCGCGGCGGACCGTATCGAAGCCGAGCAGGATACCCGAGGCCGCGAAATCGCCCGGAACGAAGCCATCGAGTTCGGCCGAAATCAACGCGCGTCAACTCGTCGAGTCGATCCGCATCACCCAAGACCGCAAGATCGCCGGTGAAAGAATATCACGCGATGAGGAGGTGCGGTCGCTGGAGATCGCCCGCAATCGCGCGGTCGACACCGCCGAAATTGCCGCGCGTGAGAAAATCGAGGAAGCCCGCATTGCCCAGGAGAAGCGGCTTGCCGCCGAGCGCATCGCCGCCGAGCAGGAAACCAAGTCGCGCGATATCGCCCGCGAACGGGCGATCGAGGACGCCGAGATCAAGCGCCGCGAGGCCATAGAGACGGCGCGTATCGCCACCGAGCTTGCGCTCGAGCGCGAGCGGATTACCTCGTCGCAAGACCGCGACATCCTCGATACCGAGCGGCGTAAAATCGTTGAGATTGCCGATCAGGATCGTTCCATCGAGGTCGCGGCCAAGCTCGTCGAGCGCGCAGACGCCGATCGCCGGGTCAAGGAAGCCAACATCGTCGCTACACAGCACGTCGAACGGGCCGACGTCGGGCGCGAGCAGGTTCTCGATGTCGCACGGCTTGAGCGGCGCCGTGCTGTCGAGCAGTTCGAGGTCTCGCGCGTGCAGTCGTTGCAGGAGGCCGAGATTGCCGCCCGCGAGGAGGTCGAGCGCGCGCGCATTGCGTCTGATCGTGGTCTTGACGAAGCTCGGATCATCCGTGAGCGCGAGCTGCGGCAGCTCGAGATCGGCCGCGAAACCGCGGTCGAAACCGCGCGGATGGAGAGCAACATCGAGATTAATCGAAAATCGCTCGAACAATCCGCGGCCCATGCTGAAGCCGAAGCGGCGCGCGCGCAGGCCGTCGAAGCCGAAGAGAGGGTCAAGACAGTTCGCGAAAGCGAAGCAGCACGCCGCCGGCATGCGGTCGAAGTCTTGATCGCCGAAAAGGAGGCGGAAGAAACCCGCATCGCGGCCGCGGCCGAACAGGTGCGAGCTGCGGTCGAGGCGGAATCGCAACGGCTCCTCAACGAGGCCGAGAACGTGCTCTCCGATTCGGCTCGTGCGTCTCTGTTCCGGCGCCGGTTGCTTGAGCGCATCGAAGGCATCGTGCGCGAGAGCGTCAGGCCGATGGAGAAGATCGAAGGTATTCGCATCCTTCATGTCGACGGTCTCAACGGCGGTGGTGGTGGCGGCGGCGGGAGTGGACGCAGCGCTACCGACGAAGTCATCGACTCCGCGCTGCGCTATCGCGTGCAGGCGCCGCTCATCGACCAAATCCTTTCCGAGATCGGCGTCGAAGGCGGAAGCCTGTCACGCATGCCGGGCCTCATTCGCGAGGCGCGCGACATGCAGGGCATTCGCAAAGAGGCCGCGCCGAAGAAGCCGCCGGAGGGCGGCGGATCGTCGGGTTAACCCGGCGGCGGAAAGAAAAGGAAAGGAGGGGAGAGGCACATGGCCCGGGTCTATGTTTCAAGCGTCATTAACAGCCGGTCCGATCGCGTCTGGCAGCGAGTCCGCGATTTCAACGGGTTGCCGTCGTGGCATCCGGGTATCGCGGAGAGCCGGATCGAGAACGGCGAACCGTCGGACAAGATCGGCTGCGTCCGCGACTTTCGACTGCGCAACGGCGACCGGATCCGCGAAAAGCTTCTCGGGCTGTCGGACTTTGATCTGTTCTGTACGTACTCCATTCTGGAATCGCCGATGGGCGTGGATAACTACGTCGCGACACTGCGGCTGACGCCGATCACGGATGGCGACCGCACATTCGCGGAATGGACCGCGGAGTTCGATTGTCCGCCCGAGCGTGAAGCGGAGCTTGTTTCGAACATCGGCGGCGGCGTGTTCCAGGGCGGTTTTGACGCGCTAAAGCGCCAGTTCGGAGGCTAAAGCGTGATTCGCGTCGTGCGCTCGACCATCATCGATGCCCCGACGGACGAGGTGTGGGCGTTGCTTCGCGATTTTAACGGTCACGATCAATGGCACCCAGCAGTGGGAAAAAGCGCGATCGAGCGCGGACAAAGTTCCGACAAGGTCGGCTGCGTCCGGCATTTTTTTCTGCGCAACGGCGCCGAGTTGCGCGAGCAACTGCTCACGTTATCGGATTTGGAACAAAGCTTCAGCTACTGCTTGTTGGACACGCCGGTTCCTTTATTCAACTACGTCGCCCATGTACGGCTCGCGCCAGTCACTGACGGCAATCGGACCTTTTGGGATTGGCGTTGTTCGTTTTCGACCCGCAAAGGCGAGGAGGCCGAAATGGCCCGGATGGTCGGCGAAGACATTTATGACGCAGGCTTTTTGGCGATTCGCAATCGTTTGGCAGCCTCGACCAGATTAGAGGGTAGGGCGTGAGCATCAACGTCAAAACCTTTGCTCGCCTCGCCGATGCGGCAAGCGCGCTTTCGAGCGAGCGCGCGGCGCACTTTTTTGGCGGCGGCACACTGATCATGCGTGCCGTCAATGAGGCCGATCCGGGCGTGCAGACCATCGTTCGTTCGACCGACCCGGCGCTTCAGCACATCGGGACGTCGTCTGGCCGCATCGAGATGGGCGCCGGCGTCACCATGGCTGCGATTCTTGCCGAGCGCGAACTTTCGTTTTTGCATCCAGTCGCGCGCGCGGTAGGTGGCCCGGCAGTGCGCGAGGCCGCGACCGTCGGCGGCAACCTTTTCGCCCATAGCCCTTACGGCGATTTCGCGGCAGCACTGCTCGCGCTCGACGCAACCGTCAGCTTCGCCGGCGGGTTCAGCCAGCGGGAACTGCCGTTGGAGGAATTTCTCGGCCGTCGCGACCGCGGACAGGCCGTCGTCGCTGCGATCGCGTTCAAGCGGCCACTTGGCGATAGCTTCCGTTTTGTCAAAGTCACGCGCGTACATCCAAAAGGCATTTCGGTTTTGTCGATCTCCGCGCAGGTTCCGTCTGCCAGCGGCCGTATTACCGGAGCGCGCATCGCTTACGGTGCCATGGCGCCGACGCCGGTGCGCGCCAAAGCGGCGGAGCGCGCGCTTGAAGGCCGTTCACTCGACGCCGCCGGTATTGCGCCGGCGCTTGCGGTCGCGACCGATGGTACCTCGCCGGTCGACGACGCCATCGCCAGCGCCTGGTGGCGGCGCGAAATTTTGCCCGTTCATTTGCGACGATTGCTGCTTGGCACGGCGGCATGAGGGATCGATGAAAACCCCACTCCAGTTCATTCTCAACGGCGAAGACGTTGCCGCTTTCGTCGACAGCGGGGCCAATCTGCTCGACACGTTGCGCGAATCGGTCGGCGATCTGTCGGTCAAAGGCGGCTGCTGGCAGGGCACTTGCGGGACCTGCACGGTGCTTATCGACGGCGTGCCCCGCGTTTCTTGCGTGACCTTGGCGGAGACGTGCGCTGGAAAATCGATCGAGACGACGGCGGGATTGCGCCGCGGCGCCGATTTGCATCCCTTGCAAACTGCTTTCATGGAACGCTTTGCCGCGCAGTGCGGATACTGCACGCCGGGAATGCTGATGGCCGCCAAGGCGCTGCTCGATCGCAATCCCAATCCAACCCGCGCCGATGTGGTTGATGCGATCTGTGGGAATATCTGCCGTTGTACCGGGTATGAGCCGATCATCGAAGCGGTGCTTGACGCAGCGCACGGCGATGCGCGCCGTCAGGCCTAAGGGACAGCAACATGCTTGAATTTCGCAAAGACATCTTCGCCGACGAGCGCGATGACAATCTGATCGAGGTTGGGCAGCCGACGGCGCGTCAGGATATTTTGGGCCACGTCACCGGGACTTCGCCCTATTACGACGACCATCGCTTCGCCAACCTGCTACATCTGAAAATTTTGCGCAGCCCGCACGCGCATGCTCGGATACGCTCCATCGACGATTCAGCTGCCGCCCGCGCTCCCGGCGTGAAGCGCATCATTCGCGCCGCCGACGTGCCGGTTAATCTGAACACACTCTTGAGTCTTATACAGTTCGGCAAGGACGACGAGCCGTCACTGGCATCCGACGTGGTCCGCTACGTCGGCGAGCCGATCCTCGGGATCGTCGCCACCAGTGAGCGCGCCGCTATCGAGGCAATGGCGCTGGTCCGCATCTCCTACGATCAGCTTCCGGCGGTGTTCGACGTCGAGGAAGCGCTCAAGTCCGGCGCCCCGTCGGTCAATGCCGCTTATCCGAAGAACACGTTCGAATACTACGGCAAATACGATCATCAGAAACTTCGCTACGGCGACGTCGACGCCGCGTTCAAGCAAGCCGAGATTGTCGTCGAAGATCGCTATCAGATGTCGCCGATCGAGCATGCGCCGACCGAAACCAACGGCTCCATTACCGTCCCCGACACCAACGGCCGCTTCATCGTCTACACCTCGACGCAGGCGTTGTTCTTCTCCCTCGACACCTCGGCCAAGATCAACGCCATGCAGTCGAACCAGCTGCATTTCATCGGCGGCACGGTCGGCGGCGGATTTGGTGGCAAGGTGGATACGCTGACCGAGCCGCTCTCGATTCTCGCGGCGCGATTGACGGGAGCGCCGGTGCGCTATCGCTTGAACCGTCATGAAGAGATGCAATTTGGCGCACCGCGCGGCGCTGAACGTATCTACGTCAAAGATGGGATTATGAAGGACGGGCGCATTATCGCGCGCCAGGTGCGTGCCTATTTCGACTCCGGCGCTTATACGCGGTTGTCGAGCTACGCCGTTGTGAAGTGTGTAGCGCACATTCCGGGGCCGTACACCATCCCGAACGTCCATGCCGACGTCTACTGCGTGTTCACCAATCGCACGCCCGCCACCGCCATGCGCGGCTTCGGTGTCACCGCCGTCGATTTCGCCATGGAGTGTCACATTGATAAAGGCGCGGTCGCGGTCGGAATGGACCCGCTCGAATTCCGCATGCTCAACATGTACCGCGACGGTGACATGAAAGCGCATCGCCGGCAGGCGAAAAACTGCGCGCTGATCGAATGTGCCCAGGTCACCGCGGAGAAGGCGAACTGGCCGCTGCGTGACGAATTCCGCCGGATGTCTTCGCGCACAGGCGGCAGCCCGGAGCGTGGTGGTGCCATCGACCGCACCCGCGCACCGTCCTTGGCGTCCGCTCCGAAGCCCGTCCCAGCGGACGCCAGCGCCGGTCGCACGCGCCCGCCAAGCGTCGCGCCGCCGCCCGTAGTGCCGCAGCGCGTCGCGTACGAACGGCCGCCGCCAGCCACACCTCCGCGCGCCGCGCCGGCCGCGCAACAACCGGCGCCGCGCCCCGCTCAACCGGCTGTCGCTCCGGCGCCAGCGGGATCGACTCACGGTGCGCAACGCTTTTCTTCGGTCTTCGGCACGAGGAGACGCTGATCATGGCGAAACATCGCGGGCGCGGCGTCGCCACTATCAATTATCCGATCGGCATGAATCTTGGCGGCGACCCGAGCCAGGCGCTGGTCCATTCAAATCCGAGCGGGAAATTCACGGTGGCGCTTTCGTCCATCGACCTCGGCCAGGGAATGAAATCGGTGACGCGGCAGATTTGCGCCGAGACACTTGGTGTGCCGGTCGAGGATGTTTACGTCGATACTGCGGATTCCGACACCGGGCCGCATTGCATGGGCTCATTCGCGTCGCGCGGAACTCATCGCGTCGGCAACGCCGTCATGACGGCGGCGCGCGAAGCGCGTGGCGTCATGCTGGAAGCTGCCGCGGAAGAGCTTGAAGTAGACCCGGGCGACCTTGAGACTGACGGCAAGGGATCCATTCGCGTCAAGGGCGCGCCGCACCGCTCGATCTCGGTGCGCGACGTCGCCATCGCCGCGCAATTCCGTCAAGGCAAGACGATTTCCGGCCGCGGCATTTTTCTAGTGCCGCTTTCCGACGTCGATCCTGAAACCGGCGAAATGTCGCCCGCCACTTGCTACGCACACGCGTGTCTCATCGCCGAAGTCGAAGTCGACGACGAAACCGGCGATGTCACGGTTCTCAATATGAACAGCACGTATGAGATCGGGCGCGCGATTAATCCCAAGCTCGTCGAGCAGCAGCTTGTCGGCGGCGCGTGGATGGGCATGAGCCACGCGCTTTACGAGACACCGGAGCCTTACTATCCGAACACCCGCAATGGGCCGCGCGACTTCAATGAATATCTCATGCCCGGCCCCGGCGATATTAGTCCCCATCATGTCACCGTGCTCGAGCGTCCGGCGCCCGACGGTCCGTTCGGCGCCAAGGGGCCTGGCGAAATGTGCGCCAATCCGGTGCTGCCGGCGGTCGCGAATGCTGTGTTCAATGCGGTCGGCGTCAGGATCAACGATCTGCCGATCACGCCGGAGAAAGTCTTGCGCGCCATCAAGGCACGCGGCAGTTCGCCAACGGTGCGCACCAGATAGCTGCCATGGCGGTGCGTCAGAAAATCGTCGGCATCGGCAGCCCGCAGGAGCTCGAAGAGGCCTTGCGGGCGGCTTACTACCTCGCCGACGACGAGCTTTCGACCGCAGCTTACCTCGCACTCGCACTTGGCAAGCCGTTGTTGCTCGAGGGAGCGCCCGGCGTTGGCAAGACCGAAGCCGCCAAGGCGATCGCAGGCGTCCTCGGCCGCAGTCTACTCCGCCTGCAATGTTACGAGGGCATCGACGCGGCGGCAGCGCTTTATGAATGGAATTTTCCACGGCAGATGCTGGCGCTCCGCCAAGCGGGTGCCTACGGCGACACTATCGACATCTATCGGGACGAATTTTTGATTGAGCGGCCTATGCTGGCCTGCTTGCGGCGGCCGCACGAGACGATGCTGCTGATCGACGAAATCGACCGCTCGGATCATGAATTCGAAGCGTTCCTCCTCGAATTTTTGTCCGACTTCCAGATTTCGATACCGGAGCGCGGACCGATTAAGGCTTATGAGCGTCCGGTCGTCGTCCTCACCTCGAACCGGACGCGCGAACTGCATGAGGCGCTTCGCCGCCGCTGTGTTTATCACTGGATCGAGTACCCGTCGGCCGAACGCGAAATGCGCATCATCATGATGCGGGCGTCGGGGGTGAGTGAACGCGCCGCGCGCGCTGTGGTCGCCGCCGTTGGACGATTGCGCCGCGAGCCGCTCGCCAAGCTTCCCGGCATCGCCGAGGCGGTCGAGTGGGCCGAAGCGGCCACATTGCTCAACGAGCAAGGCGAGCGCTGGCCGGAGGCGTTCCGCCGCTCGCTCGGCGTCGTGCTGAAGGACGAAGACGACCTCGTGCATATCGCGCCGCGGATCGAAGCCATTCTTGCCGAGGCGCAAGCATGACCGACGCCACCGCCACGATCGCGCACTTTCTCGGCTTTACTGCGCTGTTGCGGCGATCCGGATTTGCAGTGGCGCCCGAACAGAGCATGGCCTGGCTCGCGGCCATCGAATTGCTCGGGCCTGACGAGATGGAAGACATCCGCCGCGCGGCGCGCGCCACACTTGCGCCGCCGCCGGAACGGTTCGCCGATTTTGACGCGCTGTTCGATGCCCATTTTCTCGGCTCGATCGTGCCTGGGCTCGAGGAGAGTGAACCCAGTGACGAAGAACCGCTGCGCGCCGCCGAGGACGGGGCAATCGGTCCCGAACCTGAATTCGGCGACGAGACACACGAGTCGGGTGCTGAGGCCACGAGTGCCGAGCGGCTTTTGGCGCGCCGGTTTTCCGCAGGCGAAGAGACAAACACGCTGCGCCGTTTCGCCCGTGCGCTACCGAGCCGTATGCCACTTCGACGCGGCTATCGCTGGCGGTCGGCGCGCACCGGTACGGGCGCCGACGCGCGGCGGATGTTTCGCGACGCCATGCGAAACGCCGGCGAAATCGTCAGGCTGCGCCGCCGCCGGCGGCGTCTGCGACAGCGCCGCATTGTCGTTCTGATCGACGTTTCCGGCTCCATGAAGGAGCGCACCCAGGCGCATCTCGCTTTTGCGCACGCGCTGGTCCGCGCCGCCGATTCCGTCGAGGTCTTTACAATGGGTACGCGGCTCACCCGGATCACCCGGCCGCTGCGTCTGAAGAGCCGCGAGCAGGCACTCGCGACTGCCTCGCTTCTTGTCGCCGATTGGGACGGCGGCACTCGGATCGGCGACGCGTTGAACGCGTTCCTTGCTGTGCCGCGCTTTTCCGCACTGGTTCATGGCGCGGTTTTGCTGGTTCTTTCGGACGGGCTTGAGCGCGGCGATCCAACGGCCATGGCGGATGCGGTTGCCCGGTTCTCGCGAATTGCTTGGCGGATTGTTTGGCTGACGCCACTTGCCGCCGATCCGGGCTTCGAGCCGCGCACGGCGGGTCTGGTCGCCGCGCGGCCCTACCTCGATGAACTCGGAGACGGGGGCTCGATCGACAAAATTTGCGCTCACGTTCTCGACTTGGCCGAGGTGCGAGCGGCGTAACGAAAATTCAAATCGAACAAAAGCAGGTTGCGTAGGGAGGGGTGAATGGCGCTCGAAATTAAGGTTCTCGACTACGGCGATATCGAGCTGGAATCGAGCTTTCTGGTATTGGGGCGCGATTGCGGCCGGACGCGGCGCGTGCCGACTCTGGGATTTCTCATCCTCGGTGGCACTTGGCCGGTCGTCGTCGATACCGGCTACCGTTCCAATCAGATCATGGAAACTCTTGGCATGCGCGGCATGCAATCCCAGGAGAATATGATCGAGAACCAGTTGAAGAAGCACGGGCTGAGGCTTGGAGACGTGCGCTATGTGCTGCACACCCACCTGCATATCGATCATGCCGGCAAAGACGATCTCTTTCCCATGAACACGGCCGTGGTCGTCAACCGGCGTGAGCTGGAATACTCGGTGTCCGGTCTGATGCACCCGCAATATCCGGCCGTCGATATCAAGCATCTCGTCGACCGTCTGCATACCAAGGGCGCGTTGCGTTTTCTCGATCTGGAAATATCGGGGCCGACCGAGCTGATGCCGGGTCTGGTTTGCGAGGCCGCCGGCGGCCATACCGAAGGGTCGATGAACGTCATTGTCAAAACTGCCGAAGGCACGGCGACCATTTGCGGTGACGTGCTCTACGACATCAATGACCAGCTGGTTGAGCCATTTCACGAGATCAGCGACATGGAGCCGCGCGTCACCGGCAATCACGGCGTGAGCAAGCGCGACGAGAAAGCCGCCATCAAAAAGGTGGTGGCGTCATCGCGCTTTGTCCTGCCGATCCACGATCGGCCCGCCATGATCGAGGCTGGCCAGGTTGTCGGCCGTTTGCAGGATTCGGTTCCGGGGCCGATCGTACAATCGCTGCCCAAGCGGCAGTGGTTTGCCGCCTAGCGCAGCGGGCGAGGGGAGCACATCATGAGTTCACACCGCTCTGCGGCGCGAATTCTCCGATTTGATCGACCTTGATGCACCGGTCGACCGGCTGGCCGGCGGATTCACCTTTACCGAGGGCCCGATCTGGCATCCGCGCGATCAGTTTCTTTTGTTCTCGGACATGCCCGCCGACGTGCGCCGCCGCTACGACGAGCGCAGCGGTGTCCGCGAGGTGATGAAGCCGTCGAACAAATGCAACGGCATGACCTACGATGCCAATCTGAGCCTAATTGTTTGCGAGCATGCGACGTCGAGCCTGGTGCGCGAATCCAACGGGCGGCGGGACGTCCTCGCGTCGCATTTCGAGGGGAAGGAGCTCAATAGTCCGAATGACGTTTGCGTGCGCTCGGACGGTTCGATCTATTTTTCCGATCCGTGGTATGGGCGCATGCCGGTTTACGGCGTCGAGCGGCCGCGCCAGCTCGGCTTTCAGGGCGTCTACCGCCTCGTGCCGGGCGGACAGCCGCAGCTCCTGGTCGATCGCAACCTGTTCGATCAGCCGAACGGACTGTGCTTTTCGCCGGACGAGCGGCAGCTTTACGTCAACGATACGGTAAGGGCGCTGATCCGCGTCTTCGATGTCAATGACGACGGTTCTCTTGGGCCCGATCGGATCTTCGCTTCCGGTATCCGATCGGAACTCGAACCTGGCGTACCTGACGGAATGAAGTGCGACAGCGCCGGAAACATTTGGGTCACCGCGCCGGGCGGCGTTTGGGTCTATGGCCGCTCCGGCGCGCTGCTCGGGAAGGTGCGAGTGCCGGAGCTTGTCGCCAATCTGCACTGGGGCAAATCCGACTGGCGCACGCTCTTTATGTGCGCAACGCACTCGCTCTACTCAGTGCGCACCAAGGTCGGTCCACGCTTGGAACCTTTTATGCGCGCCAGCGCCGCCTCGGCCGCGGCGTCCGCGCCATCCTCCGCGCCCGCGTCTGCGGCTTCCGCGCCGCCGCGTGATGCCTCCGGAAGCCTTTCGCTCGATGCTTCGCGTTGCGCCCTGATCATTCAGGATATGCAGAATGACGTCATGATGGACGGGGGTGCGTTCGCGTCCTCGGGTTCGCCACAGCACGCGCGCGAGCAGAATGTCGTGGAAAATATCAGGCGCCTCGCGGAAGCTTGCCGGGCGCGGGGCGTGATGGTGATCCACGTCTGGTTTGTGGTCGAGCCGGGTGCGCCGGGCTTTACCCTAAACGCACCGCTGTTCGAGGGACTGGCGGACGCCAAAGCCATGGTGCGCGGCACTTGGGGCGCTGCGCCTGTCGCCGGACTGGAGCCGCAGCCCGGCGACATTGTCGTTGAAAAAATCCGCATGAGCGCGTTCGAGGGCAGCAAACTCGAAATCGTGCTGAAATCCGGCGGGCGCGACACCATTATCGACACCGGCGCCTGGACCAACATGTCGATCGAGCACACCGCCCGTACCGGCGCTGACAAGGGCTTTTTTGTCGTAGTTCCTGAAGACTGCTGCTCGACCATGAACGCCGATTGGCACCGTGCGTCCATTCAGTATGCCATGCAGAACGTTGCGGCAGTGACAAAGTCGGGCGACGTGATCGCGGCGCTCGGTTAGTCTGCGAGCGCGAAGCCTGCTTGGCGCCTGCCGCGGGCGGCACTTCCGAGGTGCCGGGGAACTCGTTATGCTCAGCGCCAAATTCCGCGTTCATCTTGCGGAGTTCGAAGAACAATAGATTGAGGCGAGGATCAGCAAATGCTCAACTCATTAGGGGAGGTCTTGCCGAGCGCGGCGCGCCGCTTCGGCGATAAAATCGCGCTCGTCATCGAAGGGCGAAGCTTCAGCTTCCGCGAGCTTGACGAGCTGTCGAACGCGCTGGCTGCGAGTCTAGTCGAGCTTGGCGTCAAACCCGGCGATCGCGTCACGCTCTACGCGCCTAACTCCTGGGAATGGATCGTCAGCTACTACGGCGCGCTGAAAGCCGCGGCCGTCATTAATCCAGTGAACGTTATGCTCACGCCGGCCGAGGTGGCTTACGTCACCAAGGACTGCGGCGCCAAGGTCTTGATCGGCAGCCCCGAAAAGATTGCGCCAGCTCTCGCGGCCGGCGTAAGCGGACTACGTACCATCGTATTTGGCGACAAAGCCGTGCCGGACACGACGGCGTTCAACGAGCTCGTGGCCAAACCGATCGCCTTCGATGTCTCCTCGGTTGATCCCAACGCGCTTTCGACCATCGGGTACACTTCCGGCACCACCGGCCATCCGAAGGGTGCCATGCAGTCGCACCGCGCGGTGATGCTCAACGCCGCGATGACCGCCCAACTACATGCGAAGTCGAGTGTCGACGTTGCCGTCAACGCGCTGCCGTGTCCGCACGTCTACGGCAACGTTGTCTTTAATGGCGCCATGCTTTGCGGCCTAAAACTTGTCCTGCATCCGCGCTTCGATGCCGCTGAAATGCTCACAAGCATTGAGGCGAACAAGGCAACCATGTTCGACGGCGTGCCCACCATGTACATGTACATGCTCGCGCACCCCGATTTCGGCAAATTCGATCTTTCGTCGCTGACGCGTTGTGCGGTCGGCGGGCAGACCATGCCGGTCGCCAAGATGCGAGAAGTCGAGGAGCGCTTCGCCTGTCCGCTGATAGAGCTTTGGGGTATGACCGAATTGGCGGGCCTTGGCACGACTTTTCCGTCGTACGGGCCGCACAAGCTCGGCTCTATCGGTATGGCGATCCCTCATGTCGAGGCCCGCATCGCCGACGTCGGCGACCCCAGCAAAACCATGCCACGTGGCGAGGTCGGTGAATTGATGATCCGCGGTCCGATCGTGATGCAGGGCTATTACGGAAACGAGAAAGCAACCCGCGAGACCATCGAACCAGACGGCTGGCTGCACAGTGGCGATCTCGCTCACATGGACGATGAAGGCGCGATCTTCGTTGTCGATCGTCGCAAGGACATGATCAACATCAGCGGCTTCAAAGTTTTTCCCGCCGAGATCGAACGCGTCGTCGCTGCTCATCCGGCCGTCGCGATGGTTGCGGTTGGTAGCCAGCCGGATGAGCTCAAGGGCGAGATCGCCAAGGCCTATGTGGTGCTCAAGCCGGGCGCTGCTGCCGACGCCGAGGATATCATCGCGCTGTGCCGCAAAGAGCTTGCCGCCTACAAAGTCCCGCGCGCCGTACAATTCGTTCCAGATTTGCCGAAAACATCGACCGGGAAGATCATGCGCCGCGAATTGCGCAAGCTGGATACAGAGACGGCGCTCACGACGCGCGCAGTAGCCGGCGCAGACGCGTGAGCGCAACCGCTTAAGACGGCAGCGTCAGTCCCTCGCTGGTGAAGGCGCGTTGTACCGCAGGCCGTGCGGCAAGACGGCGCGCATGCTCTGTCCAGTTCGGAAATTCGCGCTCCATGTCGAAGCTGAGGACCGGACCGCGACCCCAGTGCCAGTAAACCATCAGCAACGGATCGGCGACGCTGTAGCGCTCTCCGACCGCCCAAGGCCCCTGGCCGATTTTCTGATCGACTGTTTGCCAAAGTTCGCGCGCGGTCCTTTTACCGGTGGCCGCGACGTCTTCGACCGCGCGGGGATCGCTCGCATAGCGCGCCGCGCGTCGGACGTGAACGAACGCGACCTGGATGGTCGATGACAGCCAATTAAGCCATTCGGCGCAACGCGCTTCCTCGCGCGGCTCCCAAGGCCAAAGTCCGGCAGCGGGATGACGCGCCGCGATGTAACGCAGAATGGCCGGCGCTTCGGTCAATACCCAATCGCCGTCGACCAGCGCGGGCACTCGCGCCTTTGGATTGATGTGGAGATATTCGGCGCTGTTTTGCTGGTTGGTACCGAGGTCGACCCGGGACAATTCAAACGGCGCGCCGGATTCTTCCAGCACGATATGAGGAGCCAATGAACATGCGCCCGGCGCGTAATAGAGCTTCATGGTTGTGCGCGCCCCTCGAACATCTGATCATCAGTACGTCGCGCGACCGCCGGACAAATCGAAGGCAGCGCCGGTGGTGAACGAGTTCTCCGCGCTGGCGAGCCAGCAAATCATCGATGCCGCTTCCTCAAGTTCCAGCATACGGCCGCGCGGAATTTTGGAAACAATCATTGCGAGGAAATCGGGCGCCTGGCTTAGGGCCAAGGTCGTCTTGGCGACGGCGGGCGTGACGCAATTGACGCCAATATTATAGCCGGCGAGTTCCTTGCCGAGCGATTTCGTCAGCGCAATCACCGCGGCCTTCATTGAACTATAAGCTGGCGCTTTCGGATTGCCTTCCTTGCCGGCAACCGAGCTGATGTTGACGATGCGTCCGTAGTTCGCTGCGATCATGTGCGGAACAACCGCGCGGCAACAGTAGAAAGTGCCGAAGAGGCCCACGCTGACGACATCGCGGAACGCCTCGGGCGGATACTCCCAGGTCGGCGCGTTGGGCCCGACGATGGCCGCGTTGTTGATGAGTACGTCGATTTTGCCGAACCGCTTCAGCGTTGCGGCAGTAGATGCTTCGACCGCGGCGAGATCGGCGATGTCGGTCGGCAGACCTTCGACCCGGTCAGGTGCGGCCAATGTGGCGACAGTCTTTTCCAGCAGCGTTCGATCGCGGTCCCAAATGGCGACACGTCCGCCCGAGTCGAGTATTCGATTGGCGACCGCCAAGCCGATGCCCTGCGCCCCACCCGTGACGATCGCGGTCTGCCCCTTCAAATCGTAGACGTTCATACGCTGCCTCAATAGCTTGCGGATGAATGCCTACCCGGCAGCGAGCGTCCCCGCAAGCAGTCTTGCGTTGGGACATTTATGTAACGGCTAACGGTGAAGGGCCTGCGTTCGGGCGATGGGCCGCAAGGATCCTAAAGGTGGCCGTCGTCGCCGCGGGCCTGATACGCGCGCGCCCATTGTGCTGTGACCAAGGCCAGCACCGCGAGCGGCAAGACGCGCTGCCACCCGAACCTACGGCCGGCTTGGAGCGCAAGGCCGATAATTCTCGGATCAACCAGCCGGGAAGGGGCCTGGGCCCGCGCGGCGCGCTCGAGAATGGCGCGAGCTCGGGCGCGCCGCCGCGCCAATGCGCCCGCGAGCGTCGCGATCGCAGCGACCGCCAGAAAAAACGCGGCGACGATCAGGCCGGCGAAGACGTCGTTGAGTTGCAGCGCCACCCACTCGTAAAGCGCCACGCAAAGAAAAACGAACGCGGTCAGCGAAGAAAGCGCCACCAAAGCCGCCCAGACTAAAAGAGCCGGCGTTGCGCCGGTCCTTGCTTGAATGAGAAGGACGAGATCGTGCTTCCAATTTTGCAGCATACGTTTCGTCCAGTTCACTCTGGAAGATGGCCTTCGGTCGCGGGGAACAAGTGGTTGGCGACGACAAGGCCAATGATTGAAATGGGCACCGCCAGGAAGGCGCCAATCGGCCCCCACATCCAGGTCCAGAACGCCAGCGCTAAAAATACCAAAAGCGGATTAAGCGTAAGACGTCGACCGACGATGGTCGGCGTGATGAAGTGGCCTTCCGCGGTCGTCAGCGTAACGAAGGCGAGTGGCGCGATCAGCGCATGTCCGAGCGAAGGAAAGGTAATCAGCCCGACGCCGAACAAAGCGACCACCATGACAGCCGGCCCAACGTATGGGACGTAATTCAACACCGCTGCGACAACGCCGAAAATGACTGGACTGGGAAAGCCCAGAAGCCATGCGCCGATCGCCACGATCGCGCCCAGCGCCGCGTTGATCATGGTGACGACCGTCAAATAGCCGGTGAGGTTGTGCTCGATGTCGTTGAGGATTTTGAGCGCCCGCAATTTGGACTCGCGTACGGAAAACATGGCGATGAACTGCGCGCGAAGAGCGCCCTGGCCGACAAGGAAGAAAACCATCGCGCCAAAGAACAGCAGAAGCTCACCGGCGGCCGGAGTGACGAAGGCGACTGCCGGCAAGACAATGTTTGGTGGCGGAGAAGTCGCGTTGTTGCTTCCAAAAAAACTGCGTTCCAGCTCGCGAAGTGCCGCCAGCGGCGCGTCAAGCACTGAGAGTCGCTCTTTGATGGTGGCGCCTATCTCAGGCGCGCGTGCGATCCATTCACTGACCGGGCCTGCCATCGCGACGGCGGCAATGCCCAAGGCCGCGAGTGCGAAAGCGACGATAGCCAGTGCCGTAATCCAAGGGGAAATGCCGCGCTTTTGCGCGAAGCGGATTACCGGCGCGAGTGTCATCGCGACCACGGCAGCGGCGAAGATCGGCAAGAGAATGGCCCGGCCGACGTAGAGAACCGCACCAATCAAAAGCAAAAAGATTCCGACCGTCGCCGCGCGCCCGGCCGATTGCCATAAGCTTTGCGAATTGGCGAGCGGCTGCGGATCGTTGATGTCCAGCGCGAGGCGCCTTTCTTTGGTGGCGCGGATGTAGTCCAAAACTCTCTCCCCTCGAGTGCCCGCCGATGGCCCATGCCACAAACGCGGACATCGTGCGGCGGTTCCGCTGTTATCGCCGATGATCGCGTTTAGTGTCGTGACGGGACAGCGATATTGGAGCGAAACCGGCTAAGGCCCCAGGCGCAAAAGGAAAATTCTTTCTCGCGATGGAACCGATCGCCTTGCCCCTAGTTAAAACCATAGGGGTCACAGGCGGGGCAACATCTTATGTCTCAAGTTGAGGTCGGTTTGGCGGAGCTTGCGCTAGGCATGTGGCCGTCGCTCGTGCGGTCGCCTCAAGTCGACGAGGGCCGGGCCGGCGACCTCAATGACCCGCGTCGATTGCTCGATGTACTTCCAGCCGCTCTTTACGTCACCGACGCCGCTGGCCGCATTACCTACTTTAACGACGCCGCAGCGCAGCTCTGGGGGCGTCGTCCGCAGCTGCATATTGACCGATGGTGCGGCGCTTGGAAGCTCTTCCGTCCCGATGGTTCGCCGCTTCCGCACGAGGAAGATCCGATGGCGATGACCGTGAAGGAGGGGAAATCCTGCCGCGGCCAGCAAGCTATCGCAGAACGCCCGGACGGAACGCGTGTGCTCTTCACCGCTTTTCCGACCCCGTTTTACGACCGATCAGGAGCGCTTGTCGGGGCCGTGAACGTTTTGGTCGATCTCACCGAGCATCAGCGCGCGGAACGGGTGGCTCGTCGGCTGGCGGCAATTGTCGAATTGAGCGACGACGCCATCGTCAGCAAGAACCTCAACGGTATTATCGCAACGTGGAATAAAGGCGCCGAGCGCCTATTCGGCTACGTCGCCGAAGAAGTCATCGGCAAATCTATCACGATCGTCATCCCGCCCGAGCGTCAGCATGAGGAGGTCGGCATCCTCGATCGTATTCGGCGTGGCGAGCCTATCGATCATTTTGAAACGCAGCGTATCCGCAAAGACGGACGCTTGGTCGATGTTTCGTTGTCGATTTCGCCTGTGACTGATGAGACGGGAAGTATCATCGGCGCATCGAAAATCGCCCGTGACATCACCGAGCAGAAGCGGCGCGAACAGCAGATAACGCTGCTTGCGCGCGAGGCGGACCATCGGACCAACAACCTGCTCGCGGTAGCGCAGGCCACCGTGCATCTCACGCATGCGGAAACTGCGCAAGATCTTAAAAAAGCGATTGAAGGACGGTTGCGTGCCCTGGCGAACGCCCACGGCATGATGGCGCAGTCGCGTTGGGCTGGCGCCGACCTGCGTCAGCTCGTGAGCATGGAGTTATCACCGTATTTTCGTGACGGCGATCCGCGCGCGCAAATCGACGGTCCGAAAGTGCTGCTCAAGCCAGACGGCGCACAAGCCGTCGCCATGGCCGTGCACGAGCTTGCGACCAACGCCGTCAAGTATGGAGCATTGTCGACTTCAAATGGCCGGGTGCGCGTGCAGTGGACGTTGCAAGATGGCAACAAGCTCCGCTTGACCTGGCGGGAAACCGGAGGTCCGCCGGTAGCCGCGCCTCGTAAGGAGGGGTTCGGTACGCGCGCCATTACGCGTATGCTGGGCCAACTTGATGGCGAAGTGCAGTTTGATTGGCGTGAAGAAGGTCTGACTTGCGACGTAGTCGTTACGATCTAGCGCAAGTGGGCCGATCGGTTAGGCTGATTTCTTCCGCGGCACCTTCTTGCCCTTCTTGCGGGCCTTTGAAAGCCCAATCGCAATTGCCTGTTTGCGGCTTTTGACCTTGCCCGCTTTGCCGCCGCGACCGCTCCGCGCCGTGCCGCGCTTGTAGCGCTCCATCTCGCGCTTCACGTCGTTTCCTGCGCTCGGTGAATACTTGCGCTTTCTACTTTTGGCCATTTCGCTTCCTCCGAAGTCTGCCTGCGCTGCTTGATCTGCAAGCAGCCGCCGTTCGCGGCGGTCTGACGTCATGAGGAAACTTGGCAAATGCGCGCGAGTTCCACAAGCAACGGGCACGGCGGGTAAACGTCACCCGAAGAAGATCAAGTAAACGATAACGAACGCGACAATGACCGCCGCGAGACCGAAGCCGAGCACATAGCGGACGTTGTGTCCGGTGACACCTTGCCGTGCTCGAGGGGCGGGAACGGCATCCGTTTGTGCGGACGCTCGACGATCAGCCTCTTTATATTCCGGGGCTCGGGTATCTGGACTTATTCCGCCGCTCGCAATTACATTTCCTGTCTTTGCCAACCTGCAAATGGCGCTGAGAGTTCCAATCGAGTCCTATGCTCATCGTTAGAAAGAAAGACGGCGTGGCGATCGGGCCACGCCGTCTGTGCGTTTCTCGGCTGCGCTATCTTTATAGTCACGCCGCCTTGCGATTCACCTGAGTTTCCGCCATCGACGTGAGTTTCTTGTCGGTCGCCTTTTCTTCGTCGAGCGTTTGCTGAAGGAGCGTTACGCACTCTCTGCGGCCGAGCTGGTTGGCCCACGCAATCAGCGTTCCATAGCGTGTCATCTCGTAGTGTTCGACGGCTTGTGCCGCCGCGATCAGGGCAGCATCCATCACCGACTTTTGCTCCACCTCGCCGGCAACGTCGTCGGCTTCTTCGAGAATGCCGTCGATCGCCGGGCAGTCGACGCCTTGAGCCTTCTCGCCGATGAGTTGGAACACCTGTTCAAGCCGCTTCACGTGGTTTTCCGTTTCGCGAAGATGCGTCTGAAATCCCTGTTTGAGCTGCGGATCGGTGCTCTTGTCGACCATATCGGGCAGCGCTTTTACGATTTGCTTTTCGGCATAGTAGATGTCGCGCAGGGTGTGCACGAACAGGTCGTTCATACTTTTAATGTCTTTGGAGAACATTCCCATCGCTTTTGTTCCTTTTTTTGTTACAGGAGCGGCCGCGGGCGCGTGCTCGGCCATCACGCTTCGCCAACGTTCAGGGCTGCGGTCCGTTCCGCGCCCATGAGCAGCATTTGGAAGTTGCGGGCGTGATCTAGAGATCTGGCCGCTTGGCCGCTACCGCTGTTCCGCCAGTGTAGGAAGCTCTGGAGGGCCATCCTCCCGTAGAGCCCGCGACCGCCGGCAAATTTTCCAGTTCCTGCGCCCGCCCGTTGTCGCCGCGCAACGCGTTCATGAAATCCTGTTGCCAACGATCGATGTCGTAATTGGAAACCACGGCGAGCAGCGCCTCATGGCGCGCGCGGCGCTCTTCGAGCGGCATGTTGAGTGCCTGTGCGATAGCGTTGGCTACCGATTCCGTATCGTAGGGATTTACGAGAAGTGCCCGGCGCATGTCGATCGCGGCACCGGCAAAGCGCGAGAGAATGAGGACGCCCGGATCCTCCGGATCCTGGGCCGCGACGTACTCCTTGCACACCAGGTTCATTCCGTCGCGCAACGGTGTCACCAGGCCGACCCGCGCCGTGCGATAAAGCCCGGCCAGGGCGGAGCGGCTGTACACGCGGTTGACGTAGCGGATCGGCGTCCACGACACCTCTCCGTACTTGCCGTTCAGCCGGCCGGCTGCGGAGTTCGCCGCCTCTTCCAGTTCGGCGTATTCGGGAATCGCCGAGCGATTCTTCGGTGCTATTTGCAGATAAGTGACGTTGCCCACCCACTCTGGGTGGCTCGCCAGGAATTTATCGAAAGCGTCGAGCCGCTGGATGAGGCCTTTGGAATAATCGAGGCGATCGACGCCAATCATCAAGGCGCGATTGCCGAGGCTGGTTACGAGCTCCTTGACCATGGGCGAGCGGCTGTTGCGCCGCGCCAGGCGCGCGAACGCACGCGGTTCGATCCCGACGGGAAAGCTGCCGATCTGGGTCTGCTTGCCGTTGATCCGCATGGTGATCTGGCGGCCGGAAGTTTCGAAGACGCGCATGTCGCGCATCGCGTTGCACTCGGACATCAGGTAGCGGACGAAATTCCCCGAATTGCTTTCGGTTTGAAACCCGACGACGTCGTATTCGAGTAACAACGGAATGAGTTGTTCGTGGTTGGGCAACGACGTCAGGATCTCGGGCGGCGGAAACGGAATGTGCAGGAAGAAGCCAATGCGGTTGGCATGGCCGCGACGCCGCAAGGCGGCGGCGATCGGGATCATGTGATAGTCGTGAACCCAGATCAGATCGTCCTCGAGAAGTACCTTCTCCAATTGCGTGGCGAAGTGCTCGTTGACGCGGAAATATCCGCTCAGATCGCGCCGGGCGAATTCCGCCAGATCGAGCCGGTAATGCAGGATCGGCCACAGCACGCGGTTGGCAAAACCGTTGTAATATTCCTGATAGTCATCTTTCAGGAGATCGGTGACGACATACTCGACGTTCTTGTCCTTGACTGATCGGATTTCCACTTCATCGGTGGCGGCCACTTTGCCGCTCCATCCGAGCCAAAGACCGCCGTGCTTTTGCAGCGCCGGCCGCAGCGCCACTTCAAGGCCACCGGCGCGCTTCGCGCCGTCGCCACTCGGAACCGACACTCTGTTCGAGACGACGACTAATCGTGCCAATACCGATCCTCCCAACTTCGCGACAGGCGCATAGCGGTCAAGATCAACCCAGCCATTGAATAAGTTTGCGGAAAATTGCCGCACATTTCGCCGGTCTGTAGGTGGACGTCCTCAGCAAGCAGCCCGTACCGATTGCGATATCGCAAGGCATCGTTAAACATATCGATGGCTTCCTCGCGGCGGTCGAGCTTCCACCATGCGTCGATCAGCCAGAACCGGCATATTAAAAAGGCAGATTCTGGCAGCCCGAAGTCATCTTCCCCGGCGTAACGCATAACGTGCTTGCCGCGTAAAAGTTCCTTTTCGATGGCCTCGACGGTGCTTGCGAAGCGCGGATCAGAGACTTCGAGCAACCCGATTTCCGGCAAAAGGAGGACGCTGGCATCGAGCTCATCCGCCCCGAACGCTGCCGTAAAGGCGCCACGTTTCGCGTTCCAGGCCTGCTCGAGCAGCCTCGACTGGATGTTGTCGGCCACGGTTTTCCACTCGGCCGCTTGTTCCTTCAAGCCGAGATGCTTGCCGATTGCAGCAAGGCGATTGCAGCCGGCCCAGCACATGGCGGCGGAGTGAGTATGCACGCGCGCGCGGCCGCGATATTCCCAGATGCCGGCATCGGGCTCAAAGGCTGAGCGTTTCGCGAGCGAGCCGACGCGCTCCAAAAGGTGAAATAAGCCGGCATCGGCCTGCCGCGGCAAACGGCGGTCGAAGAACATCGGCATCGCGGCCAAAATGATGCTGCCGTACGTGTCGTGCTGAAACATTCCGGCCGCGGCGTTGCCGACACGTACCGGTCCGTCTCCGCGATAGCCTTTCAGGTTTTCGGCGATCTCCTCGTCCATTTTGTCGGTTGGGACGATACTGTAGACCGGACGGATGACTTCCTCCGAGGCGATGCCAAGGATGAACGAAATAAAGTCCTCCATGGTCTGTGTGGCGCCGATGCGGTTGAGCGCCTTGACGACGAAATAGGCGTCCCGCAACCAGCAAAATCGATAATCCCAGGTCCGGCCTGAATGGGGCGCCTCGGGGATTGACGTGGTGTGCGCGGCAATGATGCCGCCGGTTTCTTCGAAGTTGCTCAGCTTGAGCGTGATGGCGGCGCGAATGATGACATCCTGCCAGTCGTACGCGATCGAGAGCCGTCGCACCCATTCAGTCCAATAGGCCCGCGTGCGATCGGCAAATTCGCGACAGGTCGTCGACAGATCCGCCGGGAACGGCTCGTCAGGACCCATCACCAGATACACCGGCCGTGTCAGCACAAACGGCGCTTCGCGATCGATGTAAGAAAGCGGCGCGTCGGTCGTCAATCTGACAACCGTGTGCGATCCGCGCAGCGTGATGTGATTACTGCCGATAGATTTTGTCTCCATCGGCATGCCGTATTGGTTGGTGGGACGGAAGCGAATTGTAATCCGCGGCATCCCGGAGATCGGCTCGATAATACGAAATAGCTGCGGCGGGCGGAGAATGCGATCGAATGCGCGAAACCGCGGCGCGAAATCGGTGATCTTGATCGACGCGCCCTTGTCATCCGTCAGGACCGTCGTGACGATGGCGGTATTGCGCTCGTATTCCGAGTGATAATGGGCCATCCCGTCGAGGACGACGTCGCTGAAGCCCTTTTCCTCGTCGCCGGCGACGAGGCGGCAAAATATCGGATCGCTGTCAAAGCGCGGATAGCACCACCAGACCAGCCGCGACGATGGCTCAAGCAGCGCTGCGGTTCGCCCGTTGCCGATTACCGCAAGGTCGAGGCCAAAATCATTCATTGCTGCTCAGGCTCCGGCGTTCCCGCACAGAGACGACAACCAATCGCGCACGTCATGGGGCGATCCGAACATGCCGTTGGCGCCGCGCATGTTGCGTTCGACCGAGTAGCCGAGCCCGCCGAGCGGCGGCAGTATCTCGAACACGGTCTCGTCGGTGGTGTCGTCGCCGAGAAACACCGGCTTCCTGTTCTGGAACGGCGGGATCTTCATCAGCTCGCGGACCGCCACCCCCTTGCTGAACCCTGTCGATTTGATCTCGATCACCGCCTTGCCATGCAGGATTTCCAGATCGCGCAGGCCGAGGCGGGCGACGATCGCGGCAATTTTAGTCTTTAGCGGCTGCTCCATGTGCGGCGCGAGCCGGTAATGCACGGCGAGCGAGGATGTTTTGTCCTCTATGATGACGCGCGGGTCGGCGGACGCAGCTGCCGTCACCAGTTTGCGCAGGCCGTCGCCGATGGCGTCGGCGGTACGCGCAAAGATCGGCGAATCTGCGGTGGGCCGCATTTCGGCGCCGTGCCCGCCCACCGCCGGCAACAGCAGCGGCGCGAACAAATTGTCGATGTCGCGGATGAGCCGGCCGCTCACCAGGGCCAACGCTCCGTCGCACCTTTTGTGCAACTCGCTAAGCGACTTTCGCAACGAATCAGAGACCGTCACGCTGCCAGGCGTGATGGCCATATCGACAATGGTCCCATCGACATCAAGTAGAAGCGCGATGGATCGCAGATCGCGCGGACCAGGCCGAACGGTGCCGTTGAATGGTGAACGCTGTGCCGTGTCTGTTTGCATTGCCTACCGGGCCTGCTGGTTTGCTGTGAGAATGACGGACTGCCGGGCACCGCGCGGCACGCAACAACGGCACAACGGATCAGCGCAGCATTCTCGGCGGCAAATTTGTCGAAGCAATGATCATCTCAGAAAACTTCAGCAGTTCCCGGAAGTTACGGAAAGACCCCGGCTAATAACTTCTGCGATGGTAAAAAGTTCCACCATAAACAGCTGCGCTAGTTTATCGCTGCGACGGCCACGCTGGCGTGCCTAAACCTTTGGCGAAGGGTCGGCCTGCTTATCCGTTGGCGCCAGCGCCAAGCGGCGACCGACCGGAAATAGTTGCAAGTCGAAGCGCTGAATGACCCAGCCCCAAAGCCCGTACGGCGCTTTCAGCATCACCACGATGGCGATGACCCCGAGCAATATGAGGTAGTACGTGCCGTAGTCCGCCAACAGTTCGCGCAACACAATGAAGATCAGCATGCCGATGAAAGGGCCTTCGAGGGTGCCGATGCCGCCGATCACCACCATGAAGATCACCACCACCGTCCAGTCGTTGATGGAGAAACCAGCTTCAGGAGAGATGCGAAGTTTTTGCAGGAAGATCAGCGAACCGATCAGGCCGGTGCATGCGGCAGTCACGATGTAGATGATGAACTTGGTGCGGAAAGTGTTAACGCCGAGACTCGCGGACGCGCGTTCGGAATCGCGAATAGCAGTCAGCGCCAGCCCGTGGCGCGAACGCAACAGCAAATAGACCACGGCAAAGACGAAAACCGCGATGGCAAGCGACATGAGATAAAGAATAATGTCGCGGGTGTCGCGGTCGGTTGATATCTCGCGCAAGATGGCAGGGGTGAGCGAAAGGCCCGATCCGGCGCCGAGAACTGCGATCAGGCTCGCCAGAAGCGAGAACACCTCGGAGACGACCCAGGTGCCGACCGCGAAATAGGCTCCGCGCAACCGAAACACGGCGAAGGAAACCGGGATCGATATCAATCCGGCAACCGGCCCAGCGATCGCCATGGCGAGATAGACATTCATGTCCCAAACGCCGGTCAAATAGAACAAGACGTATCCGCCGACCCCGACGTAAGCTTGCTGGCCGACTGAGACGAGGCCGGCATAGCCGGCGAGCAAATTCCAAAGCTGGGCGAGGGCGACGTAGTAGGCCATTTCCCCCACAAGACGCATGTTGCCGGCGTCGTCGCTCCACCAAGGCATGGCAACGAGCGCGGCCAGCGCCAAGAGCGCGACAACCGCGAATAGGCGGCTGGCTCGGGTTGCGCGATCGACGCGGACGGTTTCCATCAATCCCTCGTCCGCGGAAACAGTCCGCTTGGCCGGACAATCAGAATGGCGAGAAACGCGAGATGCCCAGCGAGGATTTGCCAAGTCGGATCGAACGCTGCACCGATCGCTTGCGCCAGGCCAAGGACAACGCCGCCGATTAGCGTCCCCCACATGCTGCCGAGGCCGCCGATGATCACGGCTTCGAAGGCCAGGATGAGCCGGATTGGTCCGGACAACGGTGCGAAGATGGTGCGGATGCCGAACAGCACTCCGGCCAGCGCCGTAAACAGCATGGCGATCGCGAATGCCAGGGCGTAGAGCTTGCGGTTGTCGATGCCCATCAGTTCGGCAGTGTCCGAATCATCCGACACCGCGCGAAACGCGCGGCCGAGGCGCGTGCGGTAAAACAAGAACTGCAAACCCGCGATACAGGCGACCGCAACCGCAAAGACGATCAGCGGATAAACGCCGACGTAAAACCCGCCGGCTTGCAGGCTTGCGGTCTCGACCGCTCCTTCTTGCAAACGGTGGTCATATGCGCCGAACCCCTGGAGCAGAGCGTTCTGGATGATGATGGAAATGCCGAAGGTCACGAGCAGCGGCGGCAGCAAGCCGCCGCTCAGGTCTGATTGAGCAGTCCCCGCTGCAAAAGATAGCCGACGACAAACATCACCGGCAGGACGATGACGAGGCTCAGGAACGGATCGAGGCCGGTATACCAGGTGGCCACGAGCGCGACGTAGGCTGAAAGCACGATCAGGTCGCCGTGGGCTATGTTGACAAGCCGCATGATGCCAAACGACATCGAGAGGCCGATCGCGAACAGCGCATAAAAGCCGCCGAGCAGGGCGCCCTGAACGATGATGTTGACCCAAGTCATCCGGCGCGGCCCTGTAACCCGAAGTAAGCCGCGGTGATCGCGGCCCGATCGAAATTTTTGGTCGGCGCCGTCAGTGCCAGACGGCCTTCCTGGAAGCAATAAAACCGCGACGAGGCATCCAGCGCGCGATTGATATCCTGCTCGACCACCACAATCGTCGTGCCCTCGGCGGTTATGGTGCCGAGCGTTGCGTAGATATCGCGGATTACCACCGGCGCCAGGCCGAGGGAAAGCTCGTCGCACAAAAGAAGCCGCGGATTCGACATCAAGGCGCGGCCGACCGCGGTCATCTGCTGCTGTCCGCCTGACAGCGACGGCGCCGGCAGCCGGCGCAATTCGTGAAGGCGCGGAAACAGCCGGTAAATGCGTTCGAGATTCCACGGCCCGCGTCGCTCGCTGTGGGTACCGAGCAGTAGATTCTCTTCCACCGACAGGCTCTGGAAGCAGCTTGCGCCCTTCCGGGACCAGGGCGATGCCGAGCCTGACAATCTCGTGCGGAGTCTTGTCGCCGATAGCCTTGCCGTCGAACATGACGCTTTCCGGCGAGGTGACAAGCGAACCGGCGAGGGTGCGCAGGAAAGTGGTCTTGCCGGCGCCGTTGGCGCCGATGATCGCGACTGTTTCGCCTTCTTCCACGGTGACGTTGATGTCGAACAACGCCTGGAAGTCGCCGTAGAAGGCCGACAGATTCTGGGTCTGCAAAAGCGTCATTCGACCGGCATGCCCATATAAACTTCGCGTACGCGCTGATCGTTCATCACTTCGTGCGGATCGCCCTGAACCAGGAGCTGACCGAAATTCATCACCACGAGGCGGCTCGCCACCGACAACAGCGCGTGCACGATGTGCTCGATCCAGACGATCGTCGTGCCCTGGGCATGGATCTGTTTGATGGTGCCGACCAATTCGCTGCATTCGTAATCGGTCAGGCCGCCGGCGATCTCGTCGAGCAACAAAAGCTTCGGATTCATGGCGAGCGCGCGCGCCAACTCCAGCCGCTTGCGCTGCAGCAGCGTCAGCGTTCGCGCCGGCACGTTGGCCTTGTCATAAAGACCGGTGACCTTCAAAACGTCGCTGCTCCGCTTATAGCTCTCGCGCTCGCTGACACCGCCGCCAAAGATTGCGCCGACCAGAAGATTCTCGAAAACGCTCATGTTTGCGAACGGATGCGGGATCTGGTGGGAGCGCCCGATGCCGAGGCGAGAGCGCGAGTGCGGCGGCAACGCGGTGACATCGGTCCCGCCGAAGGTCATTCGTCCCGCGCTTGGGGGGACGTCGCCAGTTATGAGATTGAATAAGGTTGTCTTACCGGCGCCATTGGGCCCAATCACCGCCAGCGCCTCACCGTCCGCGACGGTGAGACTGACGGTGTCTACGGCTTTCAGCGCGCCGTAGGACTTCGATACCGCGTTAAGCTCCAGCAGAGTCGTCATACGGGGACTTTATTAGAAAGCCGCCGCGCGAAGTGCGCGGCGGCAACAGTTTGCTAGCCGCTAAGAGGCCTCAGGAATACTTGATCTCAAAGAACGGCCTGTCGAGCGGAATGTTCGGCGCGGTCTTGTTGAAGACGATGTCCAAATCGTACTTCCACTTCTTGCCTTTCACCCACTGGCCGCCGACCAGCGGCGTGAGGCAGACATTCGGCACCGGATTGAGCGGTCCGCCCTTCCAGGTGATCGGGCCGACGATCGATTGATAATCGGTCTGGGCGATGGAGTCGCGGATCGACTTGGCATCGAGCTTCTTGGCGCGCTTGAGCACATCGATCGCAACTTCGAGGTTGGCGAGCTTGAAGCCTAGCGGCTGCGTCCATTGCTTGCCGCTCGCTTTCTCGTATTCGTCGCAATACTCCTGAGCCGTTTGGCCGGTGAGGGTCGACTTGAAGGGATGGTGATGCGACCACCACACCTCGGTCGACATGCCGGCGCCGCGATCGCCGAGCGCCTCGACGGCGGTCGGGAAGAGGAGCGCCTTCGGCGGCGTCACGATCTTCGGCTTGTAGCCTTGCTGCGCGCACTGCGTCCAGAAGATCGCGAATTGCGGCGGATTGAAAATGCCGCAAGCAATGTCGGCGCCGACCTTTTTCATTTCGGTGATCTGGGCCGTGAAGTCGTCGGCGAGCGGCGGATAGAGACCGAGGTGGTGCACGTCGAAGCCGTGCTCCTTGATGGTCGCCGGCATGCCATGGACCGGATCGCTGGCCGCGACACCGTCCGGATCGTTGGTGAACAGCGTGCAGACCTTGTTATTGGTCGGGATCGACTTCCACATCTCCGCAAACATGTTCGCGACCATGTCGAAGCCCCAGAAGAAGTGGTAGGTCCACTCGAAGCCCTTCTTGGGATCGCCCTTGCGGCCGAAGAAATAGGCCTGCCACGGGTCGTCGGAGGTGATGCAAGGCACTCCGGCCAATTCGCACTGGTCGGCCACCGGATTGGTCGTATCCGAGGTCGACGAGGCGCACATAATGTCGACCTTGTCGTTGTTGATGAGTTGCGTCGCCACTTCCGACGCGCGGTTCGGGTTCGACTGGCTGTCGCGATTGAGGATCTGAACCTTGTATTTCTCGCCGGCGACTACGATGCCGTCGCCGAGCGCCTTGCTGACGCCTTCCGCAACCCATTTCGACGGCTCGCCGAACGCGGCGATCGGGCCGGTCTCCGGCGTGATCTGACCGATCTTGATGACTTTGGTGGCCGCTCGCGACGACTGGAACGTCCACGGCGAAGTGATGACGGCGGCGCCGCTGGCGGCAATGCCCTTCACAACGCGACGGCGCTGAATATCGACCTTAGGCCGCGCCTTGCCTTTCATTTCCGGCTTGTTTGTCATTTCTGCTCCTCCCTAAATTCCCCAGGGTCTTCAATGTTAAAAGGTGGGACCGACCCCAAAGAAGTCCCACAAATAGTACGGCGAGGCTAGGGCTTTTTCGCCCGCAACAATGACGCGGTCGACGTTAGCCGTCGGTTTGGTTACCGCAGCCGTCATGCGTCGGCTCGCTGTGCCGATTTCAGATGCTGCACGACCTTGGCCCGCAAGGCCGCCTGTTCCCCGGCACTCCATTTGCGGAAGCCTTCACCCGATTTGAAGCCCAGTTTTCCTTCGGCGACGAGTCCTTCCAGATAAGGCGACGGCCGCGGCCGGCTATCGATTGCCGGCAACACCACGTTGTGGATGGCGAGCGTCAGGTCCGTGCCGACCAGATCGGCATTCTCCAGCGGGCCGAGGACGGGGAGGCGGCGGCCGAATGAGGCCTTGATGACGGCATCGACGGTTTCCGCATCACAGATGCCGTTCTCGACGAGAGAGATGGCTTCCCGCCACAAGTGCATGTTGCAAACGGTTGCCGATGAAGCCCGGCACGTCCTTTTTCACGTGCGCCGGCTTTTTGTTAGCCGCTTCGTGGAGCCGCATGGTCCGCGCCACCGTGTCGGGCGAAGTCCATTGCGTCTCGATGACTTCGACAAGCGGTACGAGGAAGGGCGGATTCCACCAGTGCGTCCCGAGCGCGCGTTCGCGCCGCGTCAGTCCCTGCATAATCGAGGTGATCGGGATCACGGAAGTATTGCTGGCGAGGACGGTGTCGGCGCGAACATGGGGTTCAATGTCGGCAAACAATTTCTGCTTGAGCGCCAAGTCTTCGGAAACCGCTTCCACCACGTAGTCGGCATCGCGTACCGCTTCGGCGAGATCGTTGCATGGCCGCACGCGCTCAGCGGCGCTCTCGTCTTCGCCAAGCTCGCGCAGATTGGCGGCAATCCGCTCCCTGACGGTATTCAGAAGATTGGCGGCGGCGTCCGTGATGGTCACGTCATGGCCGGCGAGCCCGAAAACTTGCGCAATGCCGTGACCCATAAGGCCGGCGCCAATCACCGCAATGCGCGCTTTGGCCATGCTCAGCCCGCCGTGTATCCGCCGTCGGCGTAGAGGATATGGCCGGTATAGAAGTCGGAAGCCTTGGAGGCTAGGAACAGCAGCGGCCCGGCGAGATCTTCAGGCTCGCCGAGGCGGCCTCTGGGTACGCGGGTGAGGAAGCCCGCGCGCACCGTCTTGCCGCGCTCGTCGTCGGCGAACATCCATTCGGTAAGCGGCGATCGGAAAACCGTCGGCCCAAGTGCGTTGACCGTGATGCCGCTCGCACCGAGTTCGCAGCCAAGCGCCTTGGTGATGCCGTCGACTGCCGACTTCGACGCGCAATACGCGCTATAGCCGGCCGGATGGCCGAGAAGCCCGCGCGCCGAAGACATCAGAATGATCTTGCCGCCGCGGCCTTGCTTCAGCATCTGCCGCGCTGCCGAGCGAGCCATCAGCCACGACTGGGTGACATTGGCGTCCATCACGTCGAGAAAGTCTTCGGCTTTCTGATCGACGATTTTCGAAACCTTGTTCTGTCCTGAAGCGACGACGAGGATGTCGAGACCGCCGAACTTCTCGACGGCGGCCGCGACCAACGCGTCGCAATTCGCCTCCGAGCTGGGACGCTTGGCCACGACTTCGCATTTTCCGCCGAGTTTGACGCATTCCGCCGCGATCTTCTTGAGCCCTTCGGCGTTGCTGGCGGCTATGACGACGTTGGCGCCGGAGGCTGCCAGGGTTTTCGCCGCCAGCGCGCCAAAGGCGCCTGAGGCGCCGGTAACAATCGCGGTCTTGCCGCGGATGTCGAACAGCGAAAGCGGATTTTTGAGAAAATCTTCGGCCATGAGCTCACCCGCCTTCGGCGTCACTTTGGTGCCGGTGCGATCGCCACCAGGATCGAGCACACACTGTTGGTGCGATTGACGATCTCGCGGTTCTCGTTCGTGCCGATGAAACACGAATCATTTTTTTTCAGCACTGTTTCCTTGCCATCGATGATCACCGTCAGCTCGCCTTCGAGCACGAAGTAGACTTTCTCCGGAGGCGAGGCATCGGGACCGGCGCCGCCGCCGGGCAGGAAATGCGAAATGCCGACGATCAAACCCTTGGGCCCGCCAGCCTCGGCGCCGAACAGCCGCAAGCCGGTGAAGTCACGGTGGTTCGGCGCTTCGTAGGTCTTCGCCGCGTCAAAACGCCTGACCTCCATCAGAACTTCTCCCCCTTGTCGATTCGATAAGCGCCCTTCGGATCGGTGATAGCGACGAGACGGATGATGCAGCCGTCGCCGCGCTCCCAGTTCCAGGGAAAAAACGCGAAGGTGCAGCGCCGGCCGGTGACCTTGTCGATATCGCCGCCGACATTCTCGATGCCGAGAATGCCGTTCTTGAACAGGATGCGGTGGACCGGCTCCCAATCCGGGAAATCTTCCTTCCAGTCGCGGCCGCCTGACCATTTTTTGTATTCGGCGGCGAGATGTGGATGGAGCGGTCCGTTGCGTTGCGGCCCAATGGCGGTGGCGAGCGGATGATCGTTGGCCTGGGTATCGTGGCCGACCACCTTGACCTTCTTCTCGACGAACCACTCGCCGGCGGAAGCCACGAAGCCGGGCGCGTAGCAGAAATAGTCTTCGCTATCCTCGTACTTCTTGTGCCACCCGGTATTGACGATCACCACATCGCGCGGCCGCACAATCTTGCCGGCGGCCTTTTCCAGATCGTCGTAGGTGATTTGCTCCCATTTCTTCTTGGGCAGCGAAATCACGATGCCGGTGCCGAAAAAATGCGGCAAAGGCACTTCATCGATAAACGGCGTGCCCTGCACGACGTGCGCCGGTGCATCGATATGCGTGGTGTTATGCATGGACGTCGTGATGCGCTGTGACAGCACACCCGACTTCGCCATGTAGTGGATTCGTTCGATCTTGACGTCTTCGAAATACGGCCAGTTCGGTGACTGGTAACCGAAGCGATGGGACAGATTGTAGAAGGACAGGCCCATCGAGTTGTTCTCGTTCTCTTCGAACGAGACGCCGCGAATCTTCTTCGCCACTTAAACCCTCCGCGTTCCCTCTAGGCTCGCCCGCTGCAAAAAGGGGCGTTCCGGCCATTTGTACCAGGATATGGTACATCTGTATCGGCTTCCGGCCAACCGGACAAGCCGGTGCGCGACGATGCCTTGGCGGGGAGCCGGGACGGATACCAGCGCGGGCCGTGTTCTAAAGTTTTTTTGAGTTTTCTCGTCCCGCCATGTACAGGTGACGGCCCGCAACGAGGTCAAACATACGCCCGGTATCGGGTCGGCGTGGGGACTAGCTCAGAATCTCCAAAGCGCCGGGTGAGGGGGAGCGCATATTGCGGCGGCGCATGGAGCGCAGCGACGACAACTCAGGCGGCCAAGGTGGGGTGCAGGTCATTGCCCGCGCCGCCAATATTTTGCGCGTGCTCGAAGACCGGCCTGAGGGCCTGACGCTGAACGAGATTGCGCAGAAGGTCGATTTGGCGCGCTCGACGGTGCAGCGAATAATTACAGCATTAGCCGCGGAAGATTTTGTCATCGAAGCGCAGCCGGGACGAGGAACGCGGATTGGCCCGGGACTTGCGCGGATAGCGGCGTCGCTCGCCTCGAACCTCACCGAGGTTCTCCACACGCGTCTCGTTGCCTTGAGCGAGAAAGTCGGCGAGACGGTCGATCTGTCGATCCTGTCCGGCGGGTCAGCGGTTTTCATCGACCAGATTCCCGGCAGACAACGGCTGGTCGCGCTGTCGGCCGTGGGCCAACGCTTCCCGCTGCATTGCACCGCCAACGGCAAAGCCATGCTCGCTTGTTATCCGCAGAAGCAGGTGGCGCATCTGGTCGACAAAAGCGCAGCAGGCCACGCCGATCATCCGCCGCCCGCTCGCGCAAAGTTGCTGAAGGAGATCGAGACGGCACGACGCCGGCATCTCGCATTCGATCTGGGCGAGCACGATCCGGGTATCGGCGCGATCGGCATCGCGGTGTTCGATTCGTTTGGGCGGCCGGTCGCCGTGTCGATACCGGTGCCTTGGTCGCGATTTGAAAAACGCCGGGTGCATTTGGCCAAAGCGCTTCTGGAGTTTCGGCACGACATGGCGGCGGTGGTCGGCGGCAAGGCCAACCGCAGAGCCAAGTAGCAAACGCAGGCCTGCGCGAGCGGCTTGGGGTCGTTTGCCGCAGGTCCCATTGAACTCACGCCTCGTAGTTGTGGACGAAGTCCTCCGGAACGTTTGGTCCCCACGCGTAAAACGAGTCCTCCGGGGCATGATCGCCGGCCGGCCAGTCACAGGTCGCCGGGATATAGTCGATATCGGCGGAATACTCGCTGAAGCTGCCCCAAGGGTCCTGGACATAATGGAAGAAATTCGAGCCGAGCACGTGACGTCCCAGTCCCCAACCTTTGGCGAAGCCCTTGTCCAGCATGTGCATCGCACCGGCTCCGATTTCATCGACCGATCCGACGTCCCAGCTCAAGTGATGCAGGCCCGGCGCCTCTGAGCGGGCGAAGGCGATCATGTGATGATCGCTGCCATGGATGCCGTGCAGAAAAGCGATGTTGTCGCTGGAGCGGTCGGACAAGCGCAGCCCCAGCACGCCGGTATAGAAGGCAATCGCCTCCGCCACGTTGGGTGTGAACAGCAGCACGTGAGCTAGTCGCCGCGGACGCGTGCGCGGCGTGGCGCTGCGAAGCAGCGCGCCTCGCTCGCCGGCCGGCACCGAGTTAAATCCAAACCGGGTCTTTTCGTCCGGGGATGATTTCGGCGCGACCTTGATCTCGATCAGTACGCCGTGCGGGTCGCGAAACCAGATACCGTTCGACTCTATTCCGGCCGGCGGATCGAGCCTGGCGATCCCCGCGCGCTGTAGCCGCTCCGAGAAGCGCTCAATGTCTTCGTCGAACGCGCCAAACGACAGATGTCCGAATTTTTTGCGCGGCCCTTCGCCCACCGTGCCCCAGGAATGCGGATGCCCATGGGTGTTCAGTGTCAGGACGCCGCCACCTTCGCGAACCTCAAGCCCGAACTCGCCGTAGAAATTTTTTGCGGTGGCGAGATCTGGGACGAAGAAATGGAAACGGTCGACGGAGTGAACGCCAAGCTCGCCGGGGCGGCGGTTTGGCTCGATGAACCCTGTTATGGCCGTCATCGCATCCTCCCGAGAATTACCCTGAATTCAATCCTGCAGCAAAAAATTTTTGCAACATAAAAATATTTTATTCTTGTTTGCAGGCTCACAATCGTCCAAGATCGTCGAATGGACAAGCTCGCCCAAGCGGACAGGGCCGTCGACCCAATCCGACCTCGCTTATGAGGCGTTGCTGGCCGAAATCCTCGAATGCCGGCTGGCGCCCGGCGCCAAGATTATCATCAGCGATGTTGCCGGCCGCCTGGGTTTCAGCCCCGGCGCGGTGCGTGAGGCGCTATCGCGGCTGGCGGCGGAAAAGTGGACTGTGGCGACTGCGCAGAAGGGATATTCGGTCACGCAAGTGTCGGCCGACGAATTGAAGGACCTGACCCGCACCCGCATCGCCATCGAACAGCTTTGCCTGCGCGCGGCCATTTCCCAAGGCGACGTCGAATGGGAAACCCATCTTGTCGCCGCTTATCATCGGCTGCATCGGATTCCGATGATGGACACCAGTTCGCGCGTCAATCCGGCCTGGGCGTCCGCGCACACGACGTTTCATGCAGCCCTCGTTGCCGGATGCGACAGCCCCTGGATGCTTACTTTGCGATCGATGTTGTACGCCCAGAGCGAGCGCTACCGGCACTTGTCGGCGGCGCTGGCGCGCGAGAATCGCGACGTCGATGCCGAGCACAAACGCATCCTCGACGCCTGTCTCGCCCGCGATCCCGAACGCGCTTGTACGGCAATCGAGGATCATCTCCAGCAAACCGCCGAGATACTTTTGACGTCGCCACGGTTTCGTGAGTGGCAAATCACAAGGCAAAACACCGAACTGGTATTCGCAGACGAAAGAGTGGGAGGTCAACGATCATGAACAAGATCGCAAGTGTGCACGCCATCGCTTCGCCGACAGTCGCCGAGCTCGTCGATCGCGCGCGCGAACTCGCGCCAATGCTGCGCAAGAATGCCGCGGCGAGCGAAGCCAACCGCCGGGTCGAGGAGGAGACGATCCAGGCGATGCGGAAGGCCGGTTTGATGCGGGTGTGCACGCCAAAGCGATATGGCGGCTGGGAGATGAATGCACGCGCCATGCTCGATGTCAGCTCGGCGATTGCGGAAGGCGACGGCGGCGCCGCCTGGGTCGCTAATCTCAACAACGTCTGCTGCTGGCTGACGAGCCTGTTTCCGGTGAAGGCGCAAGACGAGGTTTTCGGCGCTGACCCCGATACCGGCGTGTCCGGCGTGCTCAATCCGACCGCCACTATAAAGAAGGAGCCGGGCGGCTACCGCATGGTTTCGGGCGAATGGCACTACAATTCCGGCGGCTGGCACGCGCAGTGGGCGGTGCTCGGCATGCCGATTGTGAATGACGCCGGCGAGACGATCGACCAAGGCATGGCGATGATTCCGATGTCGGATCTCGAGCGGGTCGACACCTGGTTCGTTGCGGGCATGAAGTCGAGCGGCAGCATCTGCTTGCGCGCCAAGAACGTGTTCATTCCCGAACATCGCACATTGTCAATAACGCAGGCGACCGAAGGCAATTATCCGACGGAGATGAAGGACGAGGCGTTTTATCGATCGCCATTTGTCGCGCTTCTCGCCATCATCCTGGTTGGTCCCATTCTGGGACTGGGCCGCGCCGCGCTGGAACTTGTGCGGCAAAAGGCGACATCACGGACGATCGCTTACACGTTCTTCGAGAAACAAGCCGCATCGGTGGCGTTTCAGCTGCAGTTGGCGGATGCGGCGCTGATGATCGATACCGCGCACTTTCACGCCTATCGGGCCGCCGACGACGTCGACCAGGCTGCAGCGCGCGGCGTCTATCCCGATATGCTGACTCGCGCGCGGGTGCGCGCCGATACCGGCTACACCGTCGAAAAGATCACGCAAGCGATCGACAAGCTGTTGTTCGCGCACGGCTCGGCGGGCTTCGCCGATACAAGTCCGTTGCAGCGGATTTGGCGCGACGCCGCTGTTGCCTCGCGTCACGCCGTGGCGTTACCGCAGATCGGCTACGAACTCTACGGCAAGGCCTTGCTCGGCGTGAAGAACGACCTGACGCCGCTGATTTGAGCGCGGGGCGTTCTAAAAGTCGATCTTGCGTTTGGCGAAAAACGCATCGATGCCGGCGCGGGCGTCTTCCGACGTCATGCTCACGGCCTGCGCCACGCTTTCGGTCCACAGACCATCGGACGCCGACATGTCGGCAATGCGCGGAATCGCCTGGACGATAAGATAGTTGGGAATACGCGCGTTCTTGGCGATGTTTTCGGCAAGCTCAATGGCCTTTTCCAGCGATTTGCCGGGCTCGACCAGATAATGCGAGAGGCCGAGACGCTCGCCGGCCTCCGCATCGAGCGTCCGGCCGGTCAGCATCATCTCCACCATACGGCCGGAACCAATGATGCGGGCGACGCGGACGCTGGCGCCGCCGCCGACATAAAATCCGCGACGGCCTTCGGGCAATTGATAAAACGTGGTCGCGTCGGCGACGCGAACGTGAGTGGCGGTTGCGACTTCGAGGCCGCCGCCGATGACGGCGCCTTGCATTGCAGTCACGACCGGCCGTCCGCCGAACTGGATGGAGTCAAGCGTGGCGTGTGCGAAGCGCGACATGAAAATGCTCTCGAAGGCTTCGCGATGCCGGTGCTCTGACAAATCCAGGCCGGCGCAAAAATGCTTGCCGGCGCCGGCGAGCACGACGCAGCGCACGTCCGGGCCGAAGCCGTCGAACGTGTTCTTCAAGTCGTGCCACAGGGATTCCCTCAGCGCGTTGCGCTTGTCTGGCCGATTGAGTGTAACGATTGCGATGGCGCCGCGATGCTCGATCAACAAATTTGGTTCGGTCTTGCTCATAGTCTTCCTGTCGATTGATGGTGTTTGTTCTTAGGATTTCGTTGAACGTAAGCCAACGGCCGTTTCCCGAAGTGTTCGCCGCAGCACTTTGTTGGTCGAGGTGCGCGGCAAATCACTCACGAAATGATAGACGCGCGGCCGCTGATAGGGCGAAAGCTCGCTGGCGCGAATATGCGCCTCGATGGCCGCGGCATCGAGATTTGCATCGCGGCCGACAATGAAAGCTTGCACCTCTTCGCCCCATTCCGCACTCGGCACGCCGACGACTGCGCATTCGGCGACGCCCGGATGGGCGAGCAAAACGTCTTCGACCCTCGCGGGCATGATGTTGATACCGCCCGAGATGATCATATCGTCGCGGCGGCCTTCGAGATAGAGATAGCCGCCGGCATCGAAGCGGCCCAGATCGCGGGAGCGCCACCAGCGCCGCTCGCCGTCGATCACGAAGGCGGCGGCAGTCGCTTCAGCGTCGCCCCAAATCTCCGCCGCGAGCGACGGACTGCTGATCAGAACTTCGCCGACCTCGCCGTCGGCAACGGAGTCGTCCGGCGCTCCACCCGGCTTAACAACTCTGATCTCGCTGTTGACCAAGGGGCGGCCGACGCTGATGAGGCGTTCGCCGAGCATTTCATCGGCGCCGATACAGGTCGCAGCCGCGCCGATCTCGGTCGAACCGTAGACCTGCACAATATTCGGGCTGATGCGTTCGCGAAGGCGTTTGAGCGTCGCGGCATCCATGGGCTCCGCGGCGAAACCGATAAGGCGGACGGAGCGGAAATTTTCGCCGGCGTCTTCGGCGTTGAGGATTCTTCGCCATAACGTCGGCGTAAGGAAGACGTGCGTGGCGCGCTCGTTGCGGACCAGACGGGGCACTGCGACTAAATCGAAATGCTCCATGAAGATCGTGCAGGCGCCCGCATTGAAAAACGGAAACCAGCCGTTGTAACAGCCGATAAACGCGGTGCTGAGCGGCACCAACGACCGGTCGCCGGGCAGAATGCCCTGATACATGTAAAGATTGCTGCGGGCGTTCTCGATCAAGCCGCGATGCGTATGCACCACGCCTTTGGCGACCGAGGTCGTGCCCGAGGACAGAACGATCATTGCCGGATCGTCCTCCTTTGGCGTCGCCTGCAGGGCCGTCGGTTCGACGTCGTGAAGATCGCCGGGAATAGAGGCGGCGGCGCGCGCGGTGCCGCTTTGTTTTGCGGAAATCGCCGAGCGAGCCTCGATCAAAGCGCGAAAGTCGCCGTAGCCGGTGGCTGTCCCCGCCGCCAATTCCTCCATGGAGGAGTCGTAGATAAGAAGGCTCGGCCGCATCTTGCGACAGATGGCAGCGAGCGTTGCCGCGGACTCGCGGGTATGCAGCGCCATCGGCAAAGCGCCCAGTCGCACCGCGCCGAGCCACGCGACCAGATAAATCGCGCTTGGCGGGCAAAGCAGCGCCACGGGCTTTCCGGGCTCGGCGCCAAGCCGCGCGAACAAGGCGGCCGCCCGCAGCGATAGCGCGTCGAGATCTGCATAAGTGAGCCGTGTGCCTGAATCGACCACCGCTTCGGCGCCGGCAAACCAGCGTGCGTTGCGCGCGAAGCTGTTCGGAATCGTGAGTGGCAGACCCGCACTCATGGCGTCGTCACTGCACCTTCAGGCCCAGTTGGCCAGCGATGATGTTGCGCTGCAATTCGGACGTGCCCGCCGCAATGGTCGCGGCGCGCGCGTCGCGGAAATGCCGCTGCATGTCGAATTCCATGTTGTAGCCAAAGCCGCCCATCACCTGCATCCCGACGTTGGCGGCCTTCACATAGGCCTCCGCGGCCAAAAGCTTGGCGATGGTAATTTCTTTCAGGGCGTCTTCATTCCGGCTCACCCGCCATGCCGCTTTTAGTGTCACCGCCCACGCGGCTTCCACTTCGGCTTCCATGTTGGCAAGCATGTGCCCGATGGCTTGAAACGTTCCGATCGATCGGCCGAACTGACGCCGGTCCTTGGCATAGGCGATCGCCATATCCAGCGCGCCGCGTGCGCTGCCGCAGTCGCAAGCGGCGGCGACCACGCGTTCCGCCTGGAGACCGGAAAGAATGCACTCCCATCCTTTGTTCTCGCCGCCGATCAGCCGATCCGGCGGGATGCGCGCGTCGTTGAAAGTGAGCTCGTAAGTGCCGACCGAGCGCCGGCCAAGCATGTCGAGCTTGCGGATTTCCAGGCTGGGCGTGGTGTTGTCGACCAGGAACAGCGACATGCCCTGGCGGTAGTGTGCTTTCGGGTCGGTCTTCACATAGACATTGATGAAATTGTTCTTCGCGCCCGCGCCGGTCGCCCAGATCTTCTGCCCGCTGATGACATATTCGTTGCCGTCGCGGCGCGCTTGCGTCCGCATGGCGCCGACGTCGGACCCGGCATCCGGCTCCGACATGGAGATCGACATGCGGATTTCCCCGGAGATCAGCTTCGGTAGCCAGTAGCGCTTTTGTTCTTCCGAGCCCTTGCGCGCAACATTCAGCGCGCAAAAAATGCTCCCGCCAAAGGCCATCGCCACGTCGGCGCTGTAGCGGCCGATCTCTTCGGCGACAATGGCGAGATCGAGGACATTGCCACCGAGTCCGCCATACTCAGCCGGGAAGGGTAGCGCAAACACCCCGGCCTCCACCCAGGCGTCGTAAATCTCGTAAGGATAAAGCCGCTCGCGGTCGAGGCGGCGCAGGTTTTCCGGTGTTGCGAGCCGCTGCATCAGCGTCCGGACGCTGTCGCGCAGGAGCTTTTGCTCAGTCGAGTACTCGAAATCCATGCATCCTCCCGCGCGGCTCGCAGACGGGGTTTTCGCCGCCCGCCGCGCCGCTATACGATGCCGCAACGTGCCGGGCTAGCCCGGCCGGGATTGGCCGTCCTAAAGGGTGAGGACGGCTTGGTAAGCATGGCAATGGACTGGGCAATGAAAGAGAACGACGCGCGCGCGGCCGAAGAGTTGTTTACCTCGGGGCATCAGCCGCCTTCCAATTATGGGCGGCCGCCGCTGCATGACAAGATCGTTCGCGACCAGGATGTGGCCGTGCGCATGCGCGACGGAGTGAACGTCGTGGTCGACGTTTACCGGCCAGACGCGCCCGGACGCTTCCCTGTCCTTTTCGCCTTCGGCGTGCATTCCAAGGAGCTGCAAGGCCACGAACTGCCAAAACACTTTCCACCGCAGCCATCGTGGTCGACGCTCTGGCTCGGCCATGCAGAGGCCGGCGACACCGAGTTTTTTGTTTCACGCGGCTACATTCACGTGGTCGGAACGCCGCGCGGCTATCTCAAATCCGGCGACGGTGGCTCGCGCGAATGGGACAGCTACGACGTTCTCGAGTGGATCGCCAAACAACCGTGGTGCGACGGCAATATCGGCATGGTCGGAATCGGCGCTTTCGCTTCCGAGCAATTCCATCTGGCGCGCCAGCAGCCGCCGCAACTCAAGGCGCTTTTTGCTTACGATCCGCGGGGCGCCTACGGCAAATTCGGCGGCTTCCGCGAGGAATATCCGGGCGGCGTCCTCCACGCTTTCCGTTATCTGATGGATCATTTCTCCTCCGTGCATACCGCGCGCGGCGCGCCCGCGGATTTGCCGCCGGACAAGGAAGCGAATTGGCAGGAGGCGATGGCCGATCCGGACATCCGCATGTATCCGCATCTGCAAAATGTTCTGATCCAGCGTGGCCAGCACATGCCACGCTATTTCGACGTGATGATCGATCCCTTTGACCGAGAAGAAACGATCATCGAGGCGGAGAGAGAGTTCGAGAAAATCACCGTGCCCACCTACACCGGCGCCGGATGGTATGGTTACACGTACAAGACCCATCTTGCCGGTGCGCAAACCTACTTCAGCAAAATTCCGGCGCCGAAAAAGATGGTGTTGACCGGTCCGTCGTCGCACGACCGGCCATTGCGGTCACTGCGCGGCGAAATGCTGCGCTGGTACGATCATTGGCTGAAAGGCATCGACACCGGAATCATGAGCGAGCCGGCTGTCAGCTATTGGGCGATGGGCGAAAACCAATGGCATCATGGCGATGATTGGCCGTTGCCGGAGACGCAATGGACCAAGCTCTACCTCGCGAGCTGGGAGCGGTTGACGGCTGAACCTTATATCGACGGAAGCATCGACAATTACATTCCGCCTGACGTATTCGCGCAGATGCCTCCTACGCAGACCAACAGGATCGCAAAGCTGCGCTTCCTCAGCGATCCGTTGCCGAACGACCTGCTTGTGGCAGGGCCGAGCGTGCTCAACCTGTTCGCGGCCATCGACCAGGACGATACCAACTGGATCATTATCCTGAAGGATGTCGGGCCGGACCCATCGGTACGAACGGCGCGCCCGGGCGAGCGCGAAATCTCGACCGATTTGCCGGAGCGGGAGTTGACGCGGGGCTGGCTCAAGGCGTCGAACCGTGCGCTCGATCCCACACGGTCGAAACCCTGGAAGCCCTGGCACAAGCTCACTCGTCAGGCGCGGCAAAAGGTGACGCCGGGCAAGATCGAGGAATATTCGATCGAGCTGCTGGCGACAGCCAACGTCTTCCGAAAGAACCACCGCATCTGTGTCGAGATCACGAACCTCGATCTTTCGACCGGCACTCTCGGCGCGACCAACGTCGAATACATCCCTTATCACGTGTGCTCGAGCCGCACCGTGGTTCACTCGATCTACCACGACGCCGCTCATCCTTCGCATTTGCTGCTGCCGGTCATTCCGACCGGCTGATTGTTGATTGGATGTTACGCCGCTGAGCAGCCATGCCCGTTATCGAGAGCAACATCGATCCCGAAGTCGGAGACGTTCCGCGCCAACCGCGAGCAGATGTTGGCGTTGATTGGCGAATTCCGCGCGCTTGAGCAGAAGGTGCGCGACGTCTCGAATTCGAAGCGCGAGCGCTTCCGGGCGCGCAAGCAGTTGCTGCCGCGCGAGCGGGTCGCGCTGGTCGTCGATCCCGGCGCGCCATGGCTCGAACTCTCGACGCTCGCCGGTTTTCGGATGCACGACGACGATGGCGCTGAAGGCATTCAGGGCGGCGGCGGCATTGCCGGCATCGGCTATGTGTCCGGCATCCGCTGCATCGTTTCCGCCAACGACAGCGCGATCAAAGGCGGCACTTCGACGCCGATGGGCGTGAAGAAGCACTTGCGCATCCAGCAAATCGCGCTGGAGAACAAGCTGCCGATCGTGCGCCTGGTCGAATCCGGCGGCGCCAATCTGCTCTATCAAGCGGAAATGTTCGTTGAAGGCGGGCGCGGTTTCGCCAACCAGGCGCGCTTTCGGCTGCGGGCATTCCGCAAGTCACCGTCGTGCACGGTTCATCGACGGCGGGCGGCGCCTATCTTCCCGGACTGTCGGACTACGTCATCCTGGTGCGCGGCCGCGCCAAGGTGTTCCTGGCGGGTCCGCCGTTATTGCGGGCCGCGACCGGCGAGATCGCGACCGACGAGGAACTCGGCGGCGCCGAGATGCACGCCACCGTCTCGGGCCTTGGCGAATATCTGGCCGAAGACGATGCCGACGGAATCCGCATCGCGCGCGAGGTCATGGCGAAGTTGCCGTGGAACGAGCAGCTGCCGGCGGCGCAGCACAAATCCTTCAAGGAGCCGCGGTACGCCACCGAAGAGCTCGCCGGTGTCGTTCCGGTCGACTATCGGCAAGCCGTACGACGTGCGCGAAATGATCGCCCGCGTCGCCGACGATTCAGATTTTCTCGACTTCAAAGGCTAGCTACGGCGTCCATACGGTCTGCGGTCACGCCGAAATCGAAGGTCACGCCGTCGGCATTATCGGCAACAACGGGCCGATCGACGCCGACGGCGCCAGCAAGGCGGCGCAGTTCATTCAGCTTTGCTGCCAGGCCAACATGCCGATCGTCTATCTGCAGAATACGACCGGCTACATGGTCGGGCGCGAAGCCGAGCAGAGCCGGCATCATCAAGCACGGCTCGAAGATGATCCAGGCCGTGGCCAACGCGACGGTGCCGCAGCTGACCATTCACGTCGGGGCATCGTTCGGCGCCGGCAATTACGGCATGTGCGGCCGCGCCTACGATCCGCGTTTTATTTTCGCCTGGCCGAGCAACCGCATCGCCGTCATGGGCGGCGAGCAGGCAGCGAAGGTCATGGCGATCGTCACCGAGGAAAAGCTCAAGCGCGAGGGCAAACCGGTCGACAAGACCAAGCTGGGCGCGATGGAAAAGGCCATCATCAAGCGGATGGAAGGCGAATTCGACCGCGCTCTACGCCACCGCGCAGGTTGTGGGATGACGGGTTGATCGATCCGCGCGATACCCGCAAAGTCCTGGGGTTCTGTCTTTCGATCTGCCGCGAGGCAGAACTTCGCCCGCTCAAGCCCAGCACCTTCGGCGTCGCGCGTATGTAATAACAAGGAGGAAAAAGGAAACGCCATGCAGTTCACGCCCGAACACGAGGAGTTGCGCCGCAGCCTGCAAAAATTCATTGCCGCCGAGATCAACCCGCATGTCGACGAGTGGGAGGAGGCCGGCATCTTTCCGGCGCACGAACTCTTCAAAAAGATGGGCGACTTGGGCTTTCTCGGCCTTCAACAAGCCGGTCGAATATGGCGGGCAGGGCCTCGACTATTCCTACGCCATGGTAATGGCCGAAGAGCTCGGCGCCATCAAATGCGGCGGCGTGCCGATGGCGATTGGTGTCCACACCGACATGGCGACGCCGGCGCTCGCGCGCTTCGGCTCCGACGAGGTGCGCCGCGAATTTCTCGCGCCTTCGATCGCCGGCGATTACGTGGCTTGCCTCGGCGTCTCCGAGGTCGGCGCCGGGTCCGATGTTGCTTCGGTCAAGACCACCGCGCGCAAGGACGGCGGCGACTACGTCATCAACGGCGGCAAGATGTGGACGACCAACGGCACGCAGGCCGACTGGATGTGCCTCCTTGCCAACACGTCCGACGGCCAGGCGCACAAGAATAAATCGCTCATCTGCGTGCCGATGAAAACCAAAGGCGTCGAGGTCGCCCGCAAGCTCGACAAGCTCGGCATGCGCTCGTCGGACACCGCGCAGATCTTTTTCGACGACGTGCGGGTGCCGCAGCGCAATCTGATCGGCGAGGAGGGCAAAGGCTTTATCTATCAGATGCTGCAATTCCAGGAGGAGCGGTTGTGGGCGGCGCGCGGCCGCGCTCAAGAGCCTGGAGCAGCTTATCGCAGGAGACCATCGAATATACGCGCAACCGGAAAGCCTTCGGCAAATCGGTTCTCGACAATCAGGTGGTTCACTTCCGCCTGGCCGAACTTGCGACCGAGATCGAGCTGTTGCGCGCGCTGGTTTACCGCGCCTGCGAACTTTATCTCACCGGCGCCGATGTCACGCGGCTTGCCTCGATGACCAAACTCAAGGCGGGGCGATTGCGCCGCGAAGTCAGCGATGCCTGCCTGCAATATTGGGGCGGCATGGGCTACATGAACGAGACGCCGGTGAGCCGCGAGTTTCGCGACGGCCGTCTCGATGTCGATCGGCGGCGGCGCCGATGAGATCATGCTGACGATTATCTGCAAGCTGATGGGAACGCTTCCCGGCACGGGAAATGTCGCCGAGCAACAGGCGGACAATGGCTGAGCTGCCGCAAACCTCGCATATCAAGCTCGATCTGCAAGGTGGAGTGCTGCATCTTTGGCTCAATCGGCCCGAACGGCGGAACGCCTTGAGTTCGCAAATGGTCGCCGAGATCGCGTCGACGTTCGCCGCCATCGCGGCCGATCGCACCGTGCGCATCGTGATTTTGCGTGGCGCCGGCGGTACTTTCTGCGCCGGGGGCGACATTGCCGGCATGTCGGCGGCGCAAGCCGCGCTCCCGCCGGGCGCACCCGACGAACTGCGAGACAACAACCGGCGCTTCGGCGCTTTGCTGGAAGCGATCAACGCGGCGCCGCAGGTCGTAATCGCTGCAGTCGAAGGCTACGCCATGGGCGGCGGGTTTGGGCTAGCTTGCGTCGCCGATATTACGATCGCGACAACAGGCGCGCGCTTCGCGCTCAGCGAGGCGACCATCGGCGTCGTGGCGGCAGCGGTTTCACCGTTCGTCGTCCAGCGCATCGGCTTGGCGGCGGCGCGGCGGCTCGGTGTGACGGCTGTGCGGATCGATGGGACCGAGGCGCTGGCGCTCGGCTTGGCAAGCATCGTGGTGGAGGACCGCGCCGGGCTCGATGCCGCCGTTCGCGACGCGTGCAATCACGCGCTCAAATGCGCGCCGCACGCCATCGCGGCGACCAAGCGGCTGATGCTGCGCGCCGGAGGCTCCGATGTCCTCGCCGACCTTCTCGATGACGCGGCTAAAAGCTTTGCCGCTTCGGTTCGCGGTGCCGAGGGCAGGGAAGGCACGGCAGCATTCGTGGAAAAGCGAAAGCCGTCCTGGGTGACGCGGGTGGGATGAGACGATGTCGGTCGGCGACGCGTCCGCCATAGCCGCTGCAAGCGCAACGTCCGTTCAGCGCGCCGCGTTAGCCCATGATTGAGTTCGGCAAAATCCTCATTGCCAATCGGGGCGAGATCGCCTGCCGCATCGTTCGTGCAGCCAAGCCGTTGGGTTATCGCACGGTCGCTGTGTTCAGCGACGCCGATGCCGGCGCGTTGCACGTTCAACAGGCCGACGAAGCGGTCCGAATCGGACCCCCGGCAGCGAAGGAGAGTTACCTCAACATTGACGCGCTTCTCGCAGCGGCGAAACTCACGCGCGCCGATGCCGTTCACCCCGGCTATGGATTTCTCTCTGAAAACGCGGCCTTTGCGCGCGCCTGTGCCGCCGCCGGCCTGATTTTTATCGGCCCGCCGCCGGCGGCGATCGAAGCGATGGGCGACAAGGCGAAGGCCAAAGCCTTGATGACTTCGGCCGGCATACCATGCATTCCCGGTTATCATGAGGCCGATCAATCCAACGATGGACTGATGAAGGAGGGCCGGCGCATCGGCTTTCCGCTGATGGTCAAGGCTGCAGCCGGCGGCGGCGGCCGCGGCATGCGGCTCGTTGCCTCTGAGGACGAGCTGGCAGATGCGCTGGCGCGTGCACGTTCCGAGGCGGCGGGTGCCTTCGGTTCGGATGACCTGATCCTGGAGAAAGCGATTGGTGACGCGCGCCATATTGAATTTCAGATTTTTGCCGATCACGACGGCAACGTCATTCATCTTGGCGAGCGTGAATGCTCTATCCAGCGTCGCCATCAAAAGGTGATTGAGGAGGCGCCGTCGCCTGCGCTCGGGTCCGAATTGCGCGCCCGCATGGGTGAGGCGGCGATCGCCGCAGCGCGCGCGGTTTCTTACGTCGGCGCCGGGACGGTGGAATTTCTGCTCGACCCTTCGGGCAATTTTTATTTTTTGGAAATGAATACGCGCCTGCAAGTCGAGCATGCGGTCACGGAAGCCGTCACCGGCATCGATTTGGTCGACTGGCAATTGCGCATCGCCGCTGGCGAATCGCTGCCGCTGCGACAACAAGACATTCAGTTCCGCGGCCACGCCATCGAGGCGCGGCTTTACGCCGAAGACCCCTACGCGGAGTTTCTGCCGCAAAGCGGCACGCTCGTCGACTGGCGCCCGGCGACAAGCGAGGGCGTGCGGATCGATCACAGCGTCGCTTCCGGGCAAGCCGTGACGCCGTTTTACGATCCGCTGCTGGCGAAAGTGATTGCGTACGGAGCGGCGCGCGAGGAAGCGCGGCGTCGCTTGATTGTCGCCCTTGAAGATACCGTTGTCTTTGGGCTGAACACCAACTGCAACTTCCTCGTCGCGGCGCTTCGGCATCCAGCCTTCATCGCCGGTGAGGAGACGACGGCCTTCATCGAGCAGCATTTTCCCGCCGGCAGCGACGCCATGCGGCGTCCAAAGCTTAATCTCCGCATTGCCGCGTTAGCCGCAGTATTGTCGTTCGAGGCGCGGGCGCGTGATCAGAGCGGAACGGTTGCGGCCTCCCGTTCATGGTCATCGACTGGCACGGCGAATTGGCCGTTGCGGCTGACGGTCGGCAGCTCCCATCAGGAAACGGTCGTCGCGGTCCTTGGCCCCGACCATTATTTAGTAGCTTTGGGCAATCACATGATCGAGGTTTCGATCCAGCAGCGCCAGGATGGTGCGGTCCGTTTCACCGAAGGCGGCGTGCAAAAGACGGCGCGTTTCGCCTGGCAAGACGGAATGCTTCATCTTGCTCTCGACGGCCTCGTTGCGGCAGTGTGCGAAACAACGCTGGGAACGTCCCGCGCACAGAGCCGCAACGATGCTACCGAACTCGTCGCGCCGATGAACGGCGCCATTATTGCCGTCGACGTCACGGCCGGCGACCGGGTCGTCCGCGGACAGCGGCTCGTCGTGCTCGAAGCGATGAAAATGCAGCATGAAATTCGTGCGCCGCGCGACGGTGTCGTTGGCAAAGTATTGGTCGCGATTGGCCAGCAGGTGGCGACGCGCCAGCTTTTGGTCGAACTGGAACCGCAGTCGATCGCCGCCGGAGAGCGCGAGGGACAGTCTGTCTCATGAGCGACAAGGTTGTAATTACTTGCGCTCTTACGGGCGTGCTCACCGATCCAAAGCAACACCCGGTGCCGGTCACGCCGGAACAAATGGCGAGCGAGGCGAGAGCGGCGTTCGATGCCGGAGCGGCGGTCATGCATGTCCATTTCCGCCAGCAAGCTTCCGGCAAAGGTCATCTGCCATCGTGGGAGCCGGAATTGGCGGTTTCCATCATGCAGGCGATCCGCGACGCATGCCCGGGCGTGATCCTCAATGAATCGACCGGCACGATGGGACCGGACATTTCCGGACCGCTCGCTTGCCTGCGCGCGGTCAGGCCGGAGATCGCCGCGTGCAACGCCGGCTCGCTGAATTATCTGAAGGTGCGGGCCGACGGCTCGTGGGCGTGGCCGCCGCATTTGTTCGACAATCCGGTGGAGAAAGTGAAGGCGTATCTCGACGTCATGGCGGAGACCGGAACGCAGCCCGAATTCGAATGCTTTGATCTCGGCATTGTACGTTGTGTCGAAATGTACGCTAGGAACGGCATGTTCAGGGGCGTGCCGAAATACAATTTCGTCATGGGCGTGGAATCCGGCATGCCCGCCGATCCCGATTTGTTGCCGATCCTTCGTAAGCTCGTCGTTGCCGCCGCGCCGTGGCAAGTCACCGCGGTCGGGCGCGAGGCGATTTGGCCGCTGCACCGCCGCGCGGCCGAGCTCGGCGGACACCTGCGCACCGGCCTCGAAGACACGTTTTATTTGCCCAATGGCGGCAAGGCGTCGTCAAACGGAGCGCTGGTCGAAATGCTGGCGCGTTACGCACGCGAGGCGGGCCGCGTCGTCGCGTCTCCGGCGGAAGCGAGATCGCTGATGGGTCTCGCCGCGCACTGAGAGGAGTGTCCCGGCGTTCAGCGAAACGCCGGCATGACTTCCTTGGCGAAGAGGTCGACCGAGCGCGCCGCGACCTCATATGGCAGCGAACCGAAGACCATGTCGGCCACGAAATAATTGATTCCGGTGCGCTCGACAGTCTCACTGATGTAACGCCGGACGGTTTCGGGCGTCCCGGCGACTCCCATATGCATACCTTCAAGTGTCTCGAATTCTTCCGGATAAACCGCGGAAATGGGGAAAGGAATGCCGCCCCATTCCCACAGGAACGCCATATGGTGCCGCCACTGCCGGTATGCTGAACGCATCGCCTCGCGCGCCTTTTCATCGGTTGCCGCCACGATGACATGGCGGAAAACTCCGATGCGCGGGATGTCGGCATCGTTTCCGCCCTGCGCCTTCCATTGCGCGCGGTAGGCGTCGGCGACCGCCTTAACTCCAGCGTCCGGAATGAGCATGACGATGTGGCCCTTCAACCGCGCGGCGTCCGCAGCGCGCGACGGCTCGCTCGGCGCAAACCACAGCGGCGGATATGGCTGTTGCAGCGGCTTTGCCTCGATGCGCACGTTCTTGCACCGGTAGAATTGGCCCTCGTGGTTGACCACGTCGGAAGTGAGCGCTTTCAGAATGAGCTCGGTCGCCTCGCGGTTCATGGCCGGCGCCTTCGCCGGATCGACGTCGAAGCCCGCGATTTCGATCGGCGAAGCGCCGCGGCCCAGCCCTAGTTCGAGGCGGCCGCGGCTCATGTGGTCCAGCATGACCACTTCCTCCGCGACGCGAAGCGGATGATACATCGGCGTGACGTAGAGCAACGGGCCGAGGCGGAGCCGTGTCGTGCGCTGCGCCACAGCGGCAAGAAACACGCTCGGCGACGGCGCCAGCCCGAGTGGCGTCGAATGGTGTTCGGCAATGTGATAGGAGCGGAAACCGGCGTTGTCGTATTGTTCGGTCAACTTCAGCCGAGTTTCGAACAGATCGGCCATCGGTATTCCGTTGTCGTCGAGATGGTCGAAAACTCCGAATTGCAAACTCAACATTCCCTCCCAACTTCAGTTTGATTTTGCGCTCGCTTGGTTCGCGAAGCGACGCGACGGTCAGATTTGCCGGTCATGGCCGGCCCAGAAGCTTTTGCGCAACTCGCGCTTGAGGATTTTGCCGGTCGGGGTACGCGGCAGCACGTCGACGAAATCGATCGTGCGTGGGGCCTTGTAGTGGGCAATGCGCTCGCGGGCGAAGGTGATGAGTTCATCGGGACTGGCTTGCGCGCCCGGGCGCTTGACGACGATGGCCTTGACCGCCTCGCCCCACTTCTCGTCGGGAACACCGATCACCGCCACGTCGGCGACCGCAGGATGGCCGAACAGCGCGTTCTCGACTTCGGCGGGGTAAATGTTTTCGCCGCCGGAGATGATCATGTCCTTCACGCGGTCGTAGATATAAATGTAGCCATCGGCATCGAGATAACCGGCGTCGCCAGTGTAGAACCAGCCGTCGCGGATGGCGCGGCCGGTTTCCTGCGGCCGGTTCCAGTACCCCAACATGGTCTGCGGCGATCGCGTGATGATTTCGCCGACATCGCCGGTGGCGACGTCCTGGCCAGCGGCATCGACGACGCGCATTTCGATTCCGGGCATCGGCTTGCCGCAAGATTTCAGCCGCTCGGCGCGCTCAGCGCTGTGATCCTCGGGCGGCAGGTAGGTGATGGCGCCGGTGGTTTCGGTCAAGCCATAAACCTGCGCCAACTCGCAACCCAAAGCCTTGCGCGAGTTGCGCACCAGCTCGACAGGCGCCGGCGACGCGCCGTACACAATCAGTTCGAGCGAAGAAAAATCGGTCTTCGCGCACTGCGGGTTTTGCAACAGAAACAGCAGGAGCGCCGGCACCACGAACGCCTTGGTGATCTTCTGCTCCGGGATGACGCGGAGGATGACGGCTGGGTCCGCGTCGCGCAGCAGCACCGTGGGCACGCCGCGGAACAAGCCGATCAGCGCCCAGCCGCTGCCGCCGATGTGGAACAGCGGCATGCAGACGAGATTGACGTCGTTCTCATGCCAGGCGCCGAAAGACGAAAGCGCGACGCGGGTCAGATAGAGCAACCCGTTGTGGCTGAGCTGCGCGCCTTTGGGATGGCCGGTGGTGCCGCTGGTGTACATTTGAATGGCGCAGTGCTCCGGCGCAATCGGCAGGGCAGGGTCGTTTGCCGGCTGCGCCTCGAGCCATTCCGCGTAACTGGTCCAGGAAGCATGGCCGCCATCCAGCGCAATGATGCGGCGAACCGACTTCAGGTCGCGCTCGACCTTTTCGATAACCGGATAGAAGTCCGCACCGACGAACAAAAGATCGGCGCCGGCATCTTCGATGACAAAAGCCGCTTCGGCCGGAGCGAGGCGGAAATTGACGGGGACCAGAACAGCATCAGCTTTTGCTCCGCCAAACCATAGCTGGAAAAAAGCAGGTGCGTTTTTCGACAGGATCGCGATGCGCGCTTGCGGCTTGAGCCCCTCGGCGATCAGCCCGTTGGCGACCTGGTTGGCACACCGGTCGAGCTCGGCAAAGCTAATGTCCCGTCCTTCGTAGTGGATGGCGGTATGGTCCGGCCGCGTGGCGACGTGATGACGGGTGATATCGCCAATGGTTGTTATGGTCGCGACGCGTTCGGCCTCGCGCATGACCGGCTCCTCCCCATGAAGTCTGGCTTTGCGCTGACGAAACCGCAGCGCGCGCTCTTTTGTTCGGGGATGGTAGGCAGTTTCGTGAACGGCTGGAAGTGCGAAAGCGGCGTTTATTTCCGCTCAACACGCGCTGCAATCAATTGTCCTTCGGTCAAAGGACCGGCTGCGACGCTTAGCTTTAAGTCAGGCCTGCGTTGGCCGAACTCCGCGACATCCCGCGTCGGAATCACCAGCCATGCCGGTGGCGATATGACGCCAAGTTCATTCATTTCGAGGCGCTGCAACGGGACCTTCGCGAAGAACAGAACGTCGGTGTCGAGCCAAACTCCGTAAACCGGCGCCGGGTCGGCGCGGATGGCGCGTCCGATAGCTTCGCCGGCAATGCGCGTCTCACCGAACCGATCCGCAAACAGCGGCATGATCGCGACGGCGAGCAGCACCTGATAAACCGTGAGCAAGGTCAGCACGATCGCTGAAACGCGCCGCATCACGGCGTAGCGCGACTTTTCCAGACGATCCCAGGCGATGCCGGCAAGCACGGCAAGCGACGGCGCCATCGGCATGGCGTAACGCGTCGTGAAGCCGGGCCACAGCACCAGGATCACGGTACAAACGCTGGAATAAAGCAAGAATGGCGCGACAACTGCGGGAACGGCGGATGCATCGGCACGCCGTTGCCACGGCCAGGGAATGAATGGGAGCAAGAGTGATATGGGCAGGAGCTCAAGAAGGAGGCTGCCGGTGTTGCGGGTGTTGCGCGTGAGGTAATCGAGGAGCGTCGGCCGATAAAGGAATCTGCCGTAGCCGAGCCATGTGTCTTCGTAGCCCGGCTGGTAAACCGCGGCAGCCCAGCCAACGAAAGCCGCGGCCGGGAAAATCATGCACATCACCCAGCCGGGCACATCTCGCCATCGCCGCTCAATAAGCAAATAAGCCGCCGTTCCAAATCCAAAGAAAGCCGCAGGCTGCGGCCCCTTGACCAGCGCCAGTGCGGCAAGCAGAAGCCCGCACGCGCCCCAGCGTGCAAGCGTCACCTTGCCCAGAGCCGCGCCGTCCCACCAAACGACCAAAGCAGCAAAGGATAGGAGGGTGACGAGTGTGTCCGGCTCGGACACGGTTATTTTCTGCAACAGCAGCGGACAGAACAAAAATGAGAGTGAAGCAAACAGCGACGCCGCCGGACTGGCATATCGGCGCGTGACCCGATGAACGACAAGCGCGGTGATCAGCACCGAGAAAATAATCGGAAGCCGTGTCGACCATTCATTGACGCCGCCGGTGACCAATGCCGCGCCGGCAATGAGCCAGCTCAGAAGTGAGGGCTTATCGTGCCAGATGACTCCGTAAACAATCGGCTGCAAAAAATGCCCGTGGGCAAGTACATCCTTGGCGATCTCGGCGTTGGTGCCTTCCTCGTAAATGAACGACCGCACCGAAAGGTTGGGAAGCGTGGCACAAGCCCACACCAGAACGATCAGGAAAGGAACGACGCCCGGCCGCTGCAAATAAGCCTGTAATTGCCGAAGCGTCTCGCCAAGTATGCGATTAAAGCCCGTTGAGGACGGACTGGCGCGCGGCGAGCGTGTCTGCGTGGCCGTTTCTGACGTCAAAGCCGATAGACCCTTGCCGCGGTGTCATAAAGGATGGCGCGGCTTGTCGCCTCTCCCAGCGGCGCAACCGCTTTGCGGTAAGCCGAGACTAGATCTCCGTATCCGGTCCACAATTTTTCGACCGGGAAATTCGAGCCGAACATGCAGCGGTCCGGACCAAATATCTCGACCGTCTCACGCACAATGCCGGCGATATGATCCGGATCGTTCTTGTGAATGAAGGTCCCGAGCGCCGAGAGCTTGGTTACGACGTTGGGGGTGGCGGCGAGGCGGCGCATGCCGTCGCGCCACACCTGCTGGCCGTGTTCGGATGTATCTTCCAGCATGCCCGCGTGCTGGAGGATGAAAGTGACTTTCGGCGCGCTCGCTGCAAGCTCGGCCGCGCCGGCCATCTGGCCGGCAAAGACCTGAAGGTCGAAGCTCCAGCCATAGTCGGCAAGTCGCGCGACGTTGCGCCGGAAGGTCGGATTGCCGGCAAGGTTCGGTTCAGCGGCGAAGGCATATTGCGGGTTTTCATGCCAGTGCAATTGCATCCGCAACCCGCGCATGCCCCGATACTTCTTCAGCCGATCGAGTTGAGGCCGGACGTCGTCGGCGAGGAAATCGGCGTAACCGACAATGCCTTGCGGAAAGCCCGTTTCATCCGCAGCTTTTTGCACGTAGGCGACTTCGTCCTCGAAGGCGGTTTTGGCCCAATTGCACTGCACGTAAACCGACTGCACGACGCCGGTAGCGGCGATGTCGGCGAGGTACTCGCTGATCGGGTAGTCGCGCCGGATCGGCTCGTAGGGACCGAAGATGCGGGGCTGCATCGGACCCTCGAGCCAAGGCAGGTCGCGCCGGTGCCAGATGTGATGATGGGAGTCAATGATATCGGTCATGCCGGACCTTTTACATCCGAATTACGCCGTAGACGTTGTGTTGTGCCGCTGACAACAAGCCTGAACAGTCCAGGCGGGAAGCGTCTTAACACATCGCGTTTGCCGATGGCGACGGCTGCCAATGAATGTTAAGCGTGGCGGTCGCGGCGCCGTTGCCGCTTTGGCGGTGGGAAATGTGCGGGCGCGTTCGTATATGACGTTCGCGGCCAACGCCGTAAGGAGCAAAAAGGCAAATGCGCATTGTCTGCATCGGCGGCGGGCCTGCCGGGCTCTATTTCGGCCTCCTGATGAAGAAAGAAAACCCGGCGCACCAGGTAACGGTGGTGGAGCGCAACCAGCCGTACGATACCTTTGGCTGGGGCGTCGTTTTTTCCGACGCCACCATGGACAACATGCGCGCATGGGATGCCGAGAGCGCCAACGAGATTGAGAATGCATTCAACCACTGGGACGACATCGAGGTCTTGATCAAGGGCCGGCGGATGCGGACCAGCGGCCACGGCTTTGTCGGCATCGGCCGCAAAAAGCTGCTCAATATCCTGCAGTCGCGCTGTGAAGCGCTAGGTGTCGAACTGGTCTTCGAACGCGAGGTCGATTCCGATCTTGAATTTCCCGACGCCGATCTGATCATTGCTTCGGACGGCGTGAACTCGAAGATTCGCAACCGCTACAAGGAGTCTTTTAAGCCGGACATGGTCGTGCGGCCGAACCGGTTCATCTGGCTCGGCAGCGACAAACTGTTCGATGCCTTCACGTTCGATTTCCGCCGCACCGAACACGGCTGGTTCCAGGCGCACATCTACAAGTTCGACGACACAACATCGACCTTCATTGTCGAAACCACCGAAGACATCTTCAAGGCGCATGGCCTCGACAAGGCTGATGAAGCCACTTCCATTGCGTTTTGCGAAAAAATGTTTGCCGAAGTGTTGGACGGCGCCAAGCTGATGAGCAACGCGCGGCATCTGCGGGGCTCGGCGTGGCTCAATTTTAACCGGCTGATTTGCGGCAAATGGAGTCACTTCAACGGCAAGAGCCATGTGGTGCTGATGGGCGACGCCGCGCACACGGCGCACTTCGCCATTGGCTCGGGCACCAAGCTTGCGCTTGAAGACGCCATTGAGTTGACCCGGCAGTTCAAAAAGATCGGCGATACGCCGGACAAGATTCCGGCTGTGCTCGATGCCTATGAGGAGGTGCGCGCCATCGACGTGGCGCGCATTCAGAACGCAGCGCGCAATGCCATGGAATGGTTCGAGGTCGTCGGCAGCCGCTATGCCGATACGCTTGAGCCCGAACAGTTCATGTATTCGCTGCTGACGCGCTCGCAGCGCATCAGTCACGAGAACTTAAGGCTGCGCGACAGGGAATGGCTGGAAAGCTACGAACGCTGGTTTGCGGCGCGCTCGGGCATCAATATCGACCCGGACGGACCACCGGTGCCGCCGATGTTCACGCCATATCGCGTCCGCGGTTTGAGCCTCGCCAATCGTATCGTCATGTCGCCGATGGCCATGTATTCGGCCAAGGACGGCGTGCCGAATGACTTTCATCTCGTGCATTTCGGCAGCCGCGCGCTTGGCGGCGCGGGGCTGATTTTCGGCGAGATGACCTGCGTTTCGCCGGACGCGCGTATCACGCCGGGTTGCCTGGGGCTGTGGAACGATGAACAGACGGCGGCATGGAAACGCATTGTCGACTTCGTCCACGGTACGACCGCGGCAAAATTTGGCCTGCAACTTGGTCACGCCGGCCGCAAAGGCTCGACGCGTGTGGCGTGGGAGGGAATTGATCAGCCGTTGCCCGACGGCAATTGGCCGCTGATTTCTGCATCGGCGCTGCCTTACATGACGGTCAGCCAGGTGCCGAGTGCCATGACGCGGGCCGACATGGATCGCGTGAAGGCGGATTTCGTTGCGGCGACCAAGCGCGCCATGGAGGCCGGCTTCGATATTATCGAATTGCACTGCGCCCATGGATATTTGCTGTCGAGCTTTCTGTCGCCGTTGACCAACCATCGCACCGACGAATACGGCGGCTCGCACGACAACAATGCGCGCTATCCGCTGGAAGTGTTCCGCGCCATTCGGGAAGTGTGGCCGCAGGACAAGCCAATCTCGGTTCGGCTGTCGTGTCACGACTGGACCGAAGGCGGCAACACGCCGGAGGACGCCGCGATCTATGCGAAGATGTTCAAGGATGCCGGCGCCGATCTGATTGACTGCTCCTCGGGGCAGGTCTCGAAGGAAGAGAAGCCGGTCTATGGCCGTTTGTTCCAGACGCCGTTCGCCGACAAGCTGCGCAACGAGGTCGGTATCGCGACAGTTGCGGTTGGCGCGATCTCGGAAGCGGATCATGCCAACTCGATCATTGCGGCCGGACGCGCCGATCTTTGCGCCATCGCGCGGCCGCATCTCGCCGATACCGCGTGGATTTTGCATGAGGCGGCCAGGATCGGTGTGAAATCCGTTGCCTGGCCGAAGCAGTATCTTTCCGCGAAGCTGCAATACGAAACCAATCTGGCGCGTGCTGCCACTCCGCGGCCGAACTGAAAACGGAGCGGCGGCATGGCCGACCTTTCGCTCGACAATCGCCATGTTCTGGTCACCGGCGCTGGCACCGGCATAGGGTCGGCGATTGCCGCCGCGTGTGCGCAAGCAGGCGCGCGCGTCAGCTTGGCCGGGCGCCGCCGCGATCCTTTGCGGGCGCTGCAAGCGGCGCTCGGGCCTGAGCGTGCGCATGCCGTGGCCGATTTCGACGTTACCGACGCCGACAAGGTGCGGGCAGGTGTGGCCGCCGCGCGTCGTGCATTCGGTCCCGTCGAAATATTGGTCAACAACGCCGGCGAAGCACCGAGTGCGCCGTTCGTGAAAACGGATCTCGCGACCTGGAACAGGGTTATCGCCGTCAATCTCACCGGCGCTTATCTCGTGACCAGGGAGATCGTACCCGACATGATCGAAAAGCGTGCCGGCCACGTGATCAACATCGCCTCGACCGCCGGTCTGGTCGGCTACGCTTATGTTTCCGCCTACGTCGCGGCGAAGCACGGCGTCATTGGGCTGACGCGCGCGCTGGCGCTCGAATTTGCCCGCGCCGGAATAACCGTCAATGCCGTTTGTCCCGGCTATACCGAGACACCGATGTTCGAGCAGGCGGTCGCCAACATTGTCGCAAAGACCAAGCGGAGCGCCGACGAAGCGCGCGCGACGCTGGCCGCATCGAACCCGCAGGGCAGGGTCATCACGCCGCAGGAGGTTGCCGAAACCGTACTCTGGCTGGCTTCGCCCGCGGCACGCTCAATCACCGGGCAAGCGATCGCGATAGCCGGTGGTGAAGTGATGGTCGGCTAGACCGGACTTTGCTTAAAGTACTTGAAGCTTATAAATTTCAATCTTAAAATGATTTTCGGTTGGGCTGCTTGCGACTCGGCCGCACGGATGCGAACCCCCGCAATATTAGAGGCGTCGCGTGCAGGAAACAACGAGCGTTCCGCTGGACGCGGAAACCAAAGTCACCGAGCGTCCAGGCGATCACGAAAGCGAGTTGCGGCTTTGGCTGCGGCTTTTGACGTGCGCGACCTTGATTGAAGGCGAGGTGCGCCGCCGCCTGCGCCAGGAATTCAATGTCACATTGCCGCGGTTCGACCTCATGGCGCAACTCGACAAGGCGCCTGGCGGAATGACGCTGGGCGAGCTGTCGCGCCGCATGATGGTGTCGAATGGCAACGTCACCGGTTTGTCGGAGCGGCTGGTGGCGCTTGGATTACTGGACCGCCGGCAATCGCGCAGCGACCGGCGCGCCCAAATCGTCAGTCTCACGGCCGAAGGACGCCGCGTGTTTCGCGCCATGGCGCGCGCCCATGAGGGCTGGATCGCCGAGATCTTTTCCGAACTCGCGCCGGCCGATGTCGAAACCTTGATGCGGCTTCTCGCAAAGGCCAAGACCTCGGCGCGGGCCGCCGTCGCCGGAGCGCAACCGCGATGATGAACGCCAATCCCGTAACAGTGCCGCTCAAGACTTACACGGCGCAGCACGTGCTGCTTACCGTCGCCGGCACGGTCGCCACTATCACGCTCAATCGTCCGGAGCGAAAGAATCCGCTGACCTTCGAAAGCTACGCGGAGCTCGGCAACGTTTTCCGCGCCGCGGCACGCGACAAAAGCGTAAAGGCGATTGTCGTCACCGGGTCCGGCGGCAATTTCTGCTCCGGCGGCGATGTGTTCGAAATCATTAAGCCGCTGACCGAAATGAACGCGAGCGGGCTTCTCGACTTTACTCGCATGACGGGCGAACTGGTCAAGGCGATGCGCGCCGCGCCGCAGCCGATCATTGCCGCCATCGACGGGGTTTGCGCCGGCGCGGGCGCGATCATGGCTATGGCGTCGGATATTCGCATCGGCACGCCGAATGCCAAGGTGGCCTTCCTGTTCAACCGCGTCGGTCTCGGCGGCTGCGACATGGGTGCGTGCGCAATCCTGCCGCGGATCGTCGGCCAGGGACGCGCCGCCGAACTTTTGTTTACCGGCCGTTCTATGGCTGGCGAAGAGGCTGAGCGCTGGGGCTTCTTCAACCGGTTGTCGGCTCCGGAGAAAGTGCTTGCGGATGCGCAGACGTTGGCCGCCGAGCTCGCTGCCGGACCGACATTCGGTAACGCCATGACCAAGCGCATGCTGGAAATGGAATGGGCGATGTCGGTTGAGACCGCGATCGAAGCCGAAGCCGTGGCGCAAGCGCTGTGCATGGAAACCGAAGATTTCGGCCGCGCGTTTCGCGCGTTCGCGGAAAAGCGCAAGCCGGTGTTCGAGGGCGACTGACTGGTCGAGGACTTGATCGCGAAAGACCTAAAAAATCGATCATGAACCGCTCCGCTCATATTGACACGTTTGCCCGCGATCACTTGCCGCCTGCCGAGCAAATGCCGGACTTTTTGTTCAAGCTGCCGGAGCTGCAATATCCGGTGCGGCTGAATTGCGTTTCGGCATTTGTCGACGATTGGGTCGCGTCCGGCAATGGCGCGCGCGAGTGTCTGATTTCGCCCGGCGAGCGCCTGTCTTACGCCGACCTCGCCGAGCGCGTGAACCGAATTGCCAATGTGCTGACGCGCGATCTCGGCGTGGTCCCCGGACAGCGCGTGCTGCTGCGCGGCCCGAACAGCCCGATGATGGTGGCGGCCTATTTTGCCGTGATCAAGGCTGGCGGCATTGTGGTGGCGACCATGCCGCTTCTGCGCGCCAAGGAGATCGCTTTCCCGCTGAGCAAAGCCAAAATTGGCACGGCACTTTGCGATGTCCGTCTCGCCGACGAGATGGAAAAAGCGAAGGCGCTCGCGCCTGATCTCACGCGCATCGTCTATTGGGGCGGCCAGCAGGCCGACAATCTCGAAAGCCTGATGCGAAAACCCGGCTATGAACATTTCCAGGCCTGCGACACTGCAAGCGATGATGTTTGCCTGATCGCTTTTACTTCGGGAACGACAGGCGTGCCGAAGGGCACGATGCACTACCATCGCGACATGCTCGCGATCTGCGATGCGTTCGGCAAATACGTGCTGCGCGCCGAAGGAAACGATCGCTTCATTGGCTCGCCGCCGATTGCATTTACTTTCGGACTCGGCGGTCTCGTCCTGTTCCCGCTGCGCGTCGGCGCCGCGGCGATCCTGCTGGAGAGGGCCTCGCCGGAGGATTTGCTGCCGGCAATCGAGACTTTCGGCGCGACGATTTGCTTCACCGCGCCTACCGCCTACCGCAGCATGCTTGGCAGAATTTCCGATCACAATCTCGCGTCGCTGCGTAAATGCGTTTCAGCCGGTGAGACATTACCCGCGGCGACGTTCGTCGCCTGGCATGGCGCGACCGGAATTCGCATTATCGACGGGCTCGGTTCCACGGAAATGCTACACGTCTTCGTCGGTTCGCCCGAGGCGGAGATGCGGCCGGGGGCGACGGGAAAACCGGTTCCCGGCTACGAGGCGCGAATTGTCGATGCCGCTGGCCGCGAAGTTCCCGCCGGTACTGCCGGGCGTTTGGCTGTGCGCGGTCCGACCGGTTGCCGCTATCTAAGCGACGAACGCCAGACGGAATATGTGCAGGGCGGCTGGAACTTCACGGGCGACACTTATATCAAGGATGCCGACGGCTACTTCCACTATCAGGCGCGCTCCGACGACATGATCATTTCGGCGGGATACAACATTGCCGGCCCCGAAGTAGAAGCGGTGCTGCTGACCCATCCGGCGGTTGCCGAGTGCGGCGCAGTCGGCGCGCCCGATGCGGAAAGAGGTCAGATCGTGAAGGCCTACGTCGTGTTGAAAGCGGGATTTAGCGGGGATGCTTCGCTCACGCGGACCTTGCAGGATTACGTCAAGGCAACGGTCGCGCCGTACAAATATCCCCGTGCCATCGAGTATGTTTCGCAACTGCCGCGCACCGAAACCGGCAAGCTGCAGCGCTTCGAATTGCGGCGGCGTGCCGCCGAATCCGACGCCGGCAGGCTTGCGTCCTGAGCGGCCTCGCATAATCTTTGCTCAAGGTCATTTCTTACTTCCCTGATGCATTCCCGAGGAGGCGCAATTGCCTGATAGTCCGATCGACGTTTTGCCTGCGCGCCCCGGGCAAAACGAGATTTTGCAACCATCCGGCTGGCCGCGGCCGAAAGGCTACGCGAACGGCATTAAAGCGCGCGGCGAGCTTTTGTTCATCGGCGGCTTGATCGGCTGGGACGAGCAAGGCCGCTTCCCGCCGGATTTCGTCGGCCAGACCCGCCAGGCGCTTCGGAACATCGTCGCGGTTCTCGCCGAAGGCGGCGCCGCGCCGCGGCACGTCGTGCGCATGACGTGGTACGTCCGCGACATGGACGAATATCTCAACGCGCGCCCGGCACTCGGCAGCGTCTACCGCGAAGTCATGGGCGACCACTATCCGACCATGGCACTGGTCGCGGTCACGCGCCTGGTCGAGCCGGAAGCACGGCTTGAGATCGAGACGACGGCGGTCGTGCCGGATTAGCGGACCGAAGCTCGCGATGCCGCGCGCGCTTCACACTTGCAAATAACGCTGCCGCACCGTCGGATCGGCGGCCAGTTCGGCCGACGAGCCGGACCACACGGTAAAGCCTTTCTCGATCACCACGTGGCGGTCGGCGAGCTTCATCAGCGCGTCTATGTGCTTGTCGACCAGCAGGATGGCCTGGCCTTCGGCCTTGAGCCGCTTCAGGCTTGCCCAGATTTCGTTGCGGATCAGCGGCGCCAAACCTTCCGTCGCCTCGTCGAGGATGAGGAGCTTCGGATTGGTCATCAGGCTTCGGCCGATCGCCAGCATTTGCTGCTCGCCGCCGGAGAGCTCGTTGCCCATGTTGCGGCGGCGCTCGGCGAGCACCGGGAACAATCGGTAGATATCGTCGAGTTGCCAGCGCGGCCGCCCGAAGCGCGCAGCCGCTGTCGCAATCAGATTTTCCTCGACATTGAGCGTCGGAAAAATCTGCCGGCCTTCGGGCACGAGACCCAAACCGGCCTGCGCGACGCGGTACGGCGGCAGGCCGTCGAGGCGCATATCGCCGAAGGTGATGCGTCCGCCGCGGCGCGCAAAAGCCCCATGATCGTCGAAATGGTCGTGGTCTTGCCCATGCCGTTGCGGCCAAGGAGCGTGACCATTTCACCTTCGCCGACGCGGAAGCTGACGTCGAACAGGACGCGCGCGGCGCCATAAGCGGCTTGCAGGTTCTCGACCGTCAGCACGCCGCCATCACTCCATTTGCTCGCCGAGGTAAGCGGCCACGACTTGTGGGTCGGCGCGCACGTCCGCCGGCGATCCGGTCGTGAGCAACCGGCCGCGGATCAGGACCGAGATGCGGTCGGCGAGCGCAAAAACCGCGGCCATGTCGTGCTCGACCAGGATCATGGTCAGTTGGCCTTTGAGCCGGAGCAACAAATCGACCAATCGCTCGGTCTCGTCGCGACCGATGCCGGCCATCGGCTCGTCGAGCAAAAGAAGCCGCGGCTGCATGGCGAGCGCAATGGCAAGCTCGAGCGCGCGTTTCTCGCCGTGAGAAAGTTCGCCGGCGCGCGCGCCGGCGCGGTGCGCGATGCCGGCCTGTTCGAGCGCGGCCATGGCGGGAATGTTCAGCGTCGGCTCGGCGGCCGCGTTGCCAACGAAGCGGAAGCTCGATCCGGATCGCGCCTGCACCGCGAGCGCAACGTTTTCCAGCACCGCAAAGCCGGGCAGGATGGAGCTGATCTGGAAAGTCCGCGACATGCCGCGCAGCGCGCGGTTCTGCGGCGGCAGCGCGGTGACGTCAGCGCCGGCGAACAACACAGCGCCGGCATCGGGCGTGATCAGCCCGGATATCTGGTTGATCAGCGTGGTCTTGCCCGCGCCGTTCGGCCCGATCAGCGCATGCATTTCGCCGGCCTGAACGTCGAGCGTGACGTCGTCCGTCACGACCAGGCTGCCGAAATTCTTGCTCAAGCCTTGCAGGCGGAGAAGCGATTCAGCCATTGGCGACGCTTCCGGAAAGAAGGCGGCGCAAGGTCGAGCCGACACCAAGAAGGCCGCCGCGCGCGAACAGGACGGCGAGCACCAGCAGCGGGCCGAAAATCACCTGCCAGTTTTCGGTGACGCCCGAGAGGTATTCTTCGACGACGAGATAAACGGCGGTGCCGATAATAGCGCCATGCAGCGAGCCGAGACCGCCGAGAATGACCATCACGATCAATTCGCCGGATTGCTGCCACGACATATAGGCCGGGCTCACGAATTCGGCCGAGTTGGCGAGCAAAAACCCCGACAATCCGCCGAGACCGCCGGAAATGATGTAGGCGATATGCTGAAAACGGCGAACGGTGAAGCCGATCGTCGCCATGCGCACGGCGTTCTCCTTGCCGCCGCGCAGCACGCGCCCGAACCGCGAAGCGACGAGCGCGCGGCAAAACAGATAAGTCGCCAGCAGGCAAAGGAGCGTGACGTAATAAAAGGCGCGGTCGGTCTTCATCAACGCAAAGCCGGCGACGGTGTTGCGCGCCGCGATCGTCAGCCCGTTGTCGCCGCCATAAGGCGCAAGCGATGTGGCGATGAAGTAGATCATCTGCCCGAAGGCGAGCGTGATCATGATGAAATAGACGCCCTTGGTGCGCAGACAGACGATGCCGGTGAGCCAGGCAAATAACATGGCGGTAATGATTGCCGTCGGCAGCGCGACAAGCGCGTCGCCGATGCCGTGCGCGGAAAGAATCCCGACGGCATAGGCGCCGATGCCGATGAAAGCGGCGTGGCCAAAGGAAATCAGTCCGCCGTAACCGACCAGTACATCGAGCGCGACTGCGGCGACCGCGTACACCATCACGCGCGTCGCCAGGTCGAGCAGGTATTGTTGCCGCGTCAACGCGGCCGCGACCGGCAGCAACGCCAGCACCACGAAGATTGCCGCCGGCACAAGCGCCCGGCGTGCCACGGACAGCGTGGGTTTCGCCGCTTCGGCCGTGAGCGCGGTCGCCATTAGCGGCCTCTCGCCGGAAACAATCCGGACGGCCGCACGTAAAGCACAATTGCCATCAGCACGTAGATCAGCATGGAGGCGAGCGCCGGGCCGACCGTGCGCGCCGGCGAGGGCGCCATGAACAGCCGCAGAATATCGATGGAAAACGAGCGGCCGAGCGTATCGACCAGACCGATCAGTAACGCGGCAATGAATGCGCCCCGGATCGAACCGATGCCGCCGATCACAATCACCACGAACGCGAGAATGAGGATGTTGGTCCCCATGCCGGGTTCGACCGAAATGATCGGCGCGATCATGATTCCGGCAAAGCCCGCAAGCATGGTGCCGAAGCCGAATACGAACATGAACAGCCGCTCGATATTGACGCCGAGCGCCGACACCATCGGCGCGTTGGTCGAGCCGGCGCGCACCAGCATGCCAAGCCGGGTGAACGACACCAATACGTAGAGCAGTGCGGCGACGCCGAGCCCCGCGGCGATGATGACAAGGCGCCACACCGGATAGAGAAGCCCGTCCATCAGCCGGATCGACCCGGTGAACAACTCCGGAATCGGCAGCGTGAGCGGCGCTGGGCCCCAAACCAGCCGCACCGCGTGATTGAGGAAAAGAATGATGCCGAAAGTGGCAATCACCTGGTCGAGATGGTCGCGCGCATAAAGATGGCGAAAGACCAGAAATTCCAGCAGCAGCCCGAAAGCCAGCGCGGCGAGCAGCGCCGCCACCAGCGCGAGGAAGAAATTGTCGAACACGCCGTAAAACGCCACGGCGAGATAGGCGCCGAGCATGTATTGGACGCCGTGCGCGAGATTAATGAAATCCATGACGCCGAAGACGAGCGTCAATCCCGCCGCAATCAGAAACAACAGGACGCCGAGCTGAAATCCGTTCAGGACCTGGACAAAAAACAGCGTGACCGACATCACTCATCCTCCCCCGCGAAGCGCGATGAAGGGGACGCTACGCGGGGAAGGACGGGGCGCGCCTTCCGTCACTTCATCGGACAGTCTTTGGCGTACGAGTTGCCGTAGTTGGTGAACACCGGCTTGACGATCTCGGTCTCGTATTTGCCGTCAGGGCGCTTGGCGACTTTGGCCAGATAAAAATTCTGAATCGGGTAGTGGTTGTTGTTGAACTTGAACTCGCCGCGCAGCGACTTGAAGTCGGCTTTGGCGAGCGCGGCGCGCAGCGCATCCTTGTCGGCGATGTTGCCTTTGACCGCGCGCACGGCGCTGTCGATCAGCATCGCGGTGTCGTAGGCCTGAAAGGCGTAGGTCGCGGGCACCGCGTTGTATTCTTTCAGATAAGCGTCGACGAACGCTTTGTTCTGCGGATTGTCGAGGTTCGGCGCCCAGTTGGCGCCGCTGTACATGCCGAGCGCGGCGTCCTGTTGCGCGGGCAGCGTCGATTCGTCGACGGTGAACGCCGAGAGGAACGGAATCTTGTCGGCGAGGCCGGCCTGCCGATATTGCTTGACGAAATTCACGCCCATGCCGCCGGGCAGGAAGGCGAAGACGGCGTCGGGATTTGCCGCGGCAATGCGCGTGAGCTCGGCCGAATAATCGAGCTGGCCGAGCGGCACATACATCTCGTCGAGCACTTCGCCGGTGAACTTGTGCTTGAAACCCGCGGCGGCATCTTTGCCGGCCTGATAATTCGGCACGATGATAATGACTTTCTTCATGCCGGCGGACTGGGCGTATTGGCCGAGCACTTCGTGCACCTGGTCGTTCTGATAGGAGGTGACGAACAGGTTCGGGTTGCACTCCTTGCCGGCGAAGGTCGAGGTGCCGGCATTCGGGCTGATGAGAATGACGCCGGCCTCGGTCACCGGCTTTTCGATCGCGCCAAGAATGTTGGAGAACACCGGACCGACGACAAAATCGACCTTGTCGCGGTCGAGCAGCGCCTTGACCTTAGTCACGGCGACGTCGGGCTTGAGCTCGTCGTCGGCGACAATGAGGTCGGTCTCGCGGCCGCCCAGCTTGCCGCCGAGCTGCTTGAGCGCCAGCGAAAACCCATTGCGCAACTGTTGGCCCAGCACGGCGGGGGGCCCCGACAGGGTGGAGATCAGGCCGACTTTGAGGTTGTCCTCGGCTTGCGCGCTCGCCGCCCAGCAACATCCGAGCGCGGCCGCGATCGCAACACTCAGTTTTAGCTTGCCCATAATCCGTGCTCCCTTACCTAGAAGTCAGCGATAGTTTAAGTTTAAACCAGTGGCCTTGGGAAGCACGCCGGGCGCATTAATAGTGGGCGTGGACCTGAGGCAAATTTACGCTGTCGAGCGAACGCGGCGCACCAACGTTGGCGCTTGTTATCGCGCGTGCTTGAATGGCGATGAATAGTGAAGACGAGAGCTTTTGAGCGAGGGGTGAGATGAGCGCAATGACCGGAGGCGTTACCAAGGCCGGCACGGGTATCGACGGCATTTCCTGGAATATTCTTGGCCAGACCTATGTGCCGAAACAGCTCAGCGAAAATTCGTTTTCGTGGCACGCGACCTTCCCGCCCGGCACGTTCGTGCCGCCGCACATTCATCCGACCCAGGACGAGTTCGTCTACATGCTCGAGGGCCGCATGGATCTCGTGCATGAAGGTCACGAATTTGTCGCCACCGCCGGGGACCTCATCCGCTTGCCGATGAACTCGCCGCATGGGCTGTTCAACAAATCCGATCAGGTCATCAAGTGCTTTTTCTGGGTGGCGCCGACGCGCAAGCTTTACGACCTGTTCTGGGCCATCCACAGCATGAAAGAGCAGAACCCGCCAGACGTGGTGGCGCTGTCCGCCAAGCACGAAGTCATGTTCCTGCCGCCGCCGGGGTAAAAGCATCGTTCCCGCGGCGCGTTTTTCGCGTCCGGGTTTTGCCAAGCAATGACGGAGTAGGGTGGGCAAAGGCGCAAAGCGCCGTGCCCACGTCCATCTCTTACGCTTCGTCCGCGTGGGCTTCGCTTGCGCTCAGCCCACCCTACAAAGCGCTTCCAAAAAAACAGGGAAGCGGAGCGCCGAAAGGCGCATTGTTCCATCAATGACCGCGTCAAGCGCGGCGTGCGCGCAGTTTAGCTGCGCGCCCACCTTTCGGCGCTCACGCTCGCGGCACTCGCCACCGGCTTCTACCCCGATGGCTCAGCCCCAGAACCGGGTTTCCCGCAGGCTGCCGCGAAACAGGCGTTTCTCCCGCTTCGCCAGCAAAGATAGGCCGCGGTTAAGCACGCTCCGTGCGGACCGGTCTTTGTGCCGGTCGACCGGGGACCCAGGGCCGCCCGGGAGCGGATCGGCAAAAATCCGCGCGCGGGCGCCGCACCTCGCCTTCGCCACTTCGGCATGCCGTCCGGAACGGCGCCCTGCACAAAGCGAGGTGATTTGATCAATAACTAAAACGGTGACTCGTGTCAAGGAAAAGGTGACGCGCAGTGCTTGACTTCTAATCCATATTTCAATAATCGTTGAAATATGGAAACGATGAAAGCGGTCGCGGCTCTGGCTGCGCTGGCGCAGGAAAACCGCCTGGAAATCTTCCGTTTGCTTGTCCAGGCGGGACCAGAAGGCATGGCTGCGGGGCAGGTGGCTGAAAAGCTAAACCTCGCGCCCAACACCCTGACGTTTCACTTCGACCGGCTCCGCTTTGCGGGACTGGTCACCGTCCGCCGCGACGGCCGCTCCATGATTTACGCGGCGCAGTACGACGCTATGAACGGTCTCGTTTCCTTCCTCACCGAGAATTGCTGCCAGGGCGCACAAGACTGCGCGCCCGCGGCGGTCTGCAAGCCGAAGGAGGTTCGTCGTGAAGCGGTTTCACGTGCACGTCGCCGTGGGTGATCTGAAACGTTCGATCGGCTTTTATTCGGCGCTGTTCGCGGCGGAACCCTCCGTCGTGAAGACCGATTACGCCAAGTGGATGCTCGACGACCCGCGCGTCAACTTTGCCATCTCGACGCGTGGGCGAGAACCGGGCCTCGATCATCTCGGCATCCAGGCCGACAGCGGCGATGAACTGAAAGAGATTTACGCGCGGCTTCATGAAGCCGGCGGCAATATCGTCGAGCAGGGCCAAACGTCGTGCTGCTACGCCAAGTCTGAAAAGTCCTGGATTGACGATCCAGCCGGGATCTCCTGGGAGACCTTCCACACCACCGGCGAAAGCATCGACTATGGCGACGGCACCGGCGAACGCGTGGCGCGGGTCGCTCACGAGAAGTCGTGCTGCGCGCCCGCGCTGAAGGCGGCTGAAGGCGTGCGGCTGTCAGGCGTGACATGCCCGGGTTCTACAATGTGCTGTTTCTCTGCACGGGCAATTCGGCCCGCTCTGTTCATGGCGGAAGCGATCTTGAACAAGTTGGGCGCGGGAAAATTTCGCGCCCACAGCGCCGGAAGTCAGCCCAAGGGGCAGGTGCATCCCGAGACGATCAGATTGTTGCAAAGCCTCGGCCACGACACGGCAGACCTTCGTTCAAAATCGTGGAGCGAATTTGCCAAGCCCGGATGCGCCACCGCTCGATTTTGTTTTCACCGTCTGCGACAACGCGGCGGGCGAAGCCTGCCCGGTCTGGCCCGGTCAACCGATGACGGCGCATTGGGGCGTGCCCGATCCGGCTGCGGCGAAGGGTACAAAGGCGGAAGTCGCGCTCGCTTTCAAGGACGCCTACCGGATGCTCCATCAGCGCATTTGCATTTTCAGTGCCTTGCCGATCCGCTCGCTCGATCAACTGACATTGCAAAACAAACTCAGAGAAATCGGCCGAACGTGAAGCGACTCACCGCCGAATTCGTGGGAACGGCGTTTTTGCTCGCGGCCGTGGTCGGTAGCGGCATTATGGCCGCGAAGCTCGCCGGCGGAAACGGCGCGCTGGCGCTTCTGTGCAACACGCTGCCGACCGGCGCCATTCTTGCGGTCTTGATCCTGACCTTCGGTCCGGTATCGGGTGCGCACTTCAATCCGGCTGTCAGCATCGCAATGGCGTGGCGGCGGGAAATGCCCCTGCCCATCGCGGGACTCTACATCGCCGTACAGATCACCGGCGCGATTGCCGGCGTGCTCGCCGCGCATGCGATGTTCGAGTTGCCGTTGTGGCAAGTGTCGCTGAATGCGCGAACAGGACCCGGCCAGTGGTTCGCGGAGTTTGTTGCCACGTTCGGGCTGTTGCTGACTATCTTCGGATGTGCGGCGCGGACACCGGCGGCCATTCCCTATGCGGTTGGCCTCTACATTACCGCCGCTTATTGGTTCACGGCGTCAACGTCATTCGCCAATCCGGCTGTGACCATCGCCCGCGCGCTTTCGGATACCTACGCGGGTATCGCGCCGGCGGGTGTGCTCGCGTTTATTGCTGCTCAGATAGTCGGCGCGTTCGCGGCCGCCGCGCTGGCGCGGTGGCTATTTCAGAAGTGATACACCGCGCGATCGCGCTGTCCCACCATCAATTGATCTGGGCGCTGACCTGCTCGAAGGCGTGAGCGGCGCGGTAGATCGCGCTTTCGTTGAAGTGCGCTGCGACCAGCATCATCCCCACCGGAAGCCCATCGCTGGTCCCACAAGGCAGCGTCATCGCTGGGTGATGCGTGACGTCGAATGAAGGGGTGTTGACGAGAAACTCGAACGATCGCTGCAAATACAGCGACACCGGCGCGTCGCTGGGCGGGAGCGGCGGCGCCTTCAGCGGCATGGTCGGCATCAGCAAGAGGTCGTAGTGACTGAGCACTTCGTCGTAGGCGGCGCGCAACCGCCGGGCCTGGTTCTGTGCCTTGCCGTAATAGCGGCCGCGATATTCGCGGGCGAAATATTCGCCGACCAGCATCTCGATCCGCAACGTCGGCGGCAGCTCGTTGACACGCTCGCGCCAAACCGAGACTGCGTCGAGCATGCCCGGCAAAAAGAGACCCTGGATGCCAGTGCCGAATCCATTGCCTTTCAAGATCGTGGATAGCGCGCCCTCGAAACCGATCGGCCCCCAGATCGCCGGTCCGAGCAGATGCATCGGGATAGAGACGTCGTCGACCGTGGCGCCGAGCTTCGCGAACAACGCGGCGCCTTCGCGCACCTTGGCGTCGACTTCGGCTTCGGAGTTGGCATGGCCAAAACCTTCCTTGACGACAGCGATGCGCATGCCTTTCGCGGATTTGCCGAGCGCGTCGGTATAAGCAACCGGCCCCGGCACCTTTTGCCGCGGGTCGATGCCGTCAGGGCCGGCGATCGCTTCCAGCAACAGCGCATTGTCGGCCACATTCGCCGTCATCGGTCCGGCGTGATCGAAGGTCGGGTCGATGCTCATGATGCCCGTATAGGGCACAAGGCCGAAAGTCGGCTTCATGCCGTAGATGCCGCAATAAGACGACGGGATCCGAATCGAACCGGCTTGATCGCAGCCGATCGCCATATCGACATCGCCGGCTGCAACGAGCGCGGCGCTTCCGGACGACGAGCCACCCGCCGAGTAACCCATGCGCCGCGGATTGTGAACGGGACCTCTCGCGCCGGTATGACTGCCGCCGGAGAGACAAAAGAATTCGCAATGCGCTTTGCCGGCGATGGTGCCGCCTGAGTCCAGAATGCGTGTCACGACGGTCGCGTCCACTTCGGGTACGTAGCCGTCGAGGATTGTGCTGCCGTTGATCATCGGCACGCCGGCGAGGCATACGCTGTCCTTCAGCGCGACGGTCTTGCCGGCGAGTTTGCCGCCCGGCTTGCCTTCGATCCGCACCTTGACGTGCCAGGCGTTGTATTTGTTTTCTTCGCCGTCCGGCCGATAGCCGGGCGTTCGGGGATACATCACCGGCGGCAGATTGTCGGATAACGCGTCAACGGCTTCGTAGAGCGCTACGCCCGGCGCGGCGGCTTCGGCGTAGGCATCGATCTCCGCATCCGTCATGACGAAGCCGAAGTCCCTGGCAATCGCCGCGAGTTCTCCGCGCGTTGGGGGCCTGATGGTCATGACGGATCCCTCGGTTTTTTCACTGCGACAGAATATTTGGGTCAGAACGAAAAACGCCGTAGGCGGCTGCTGACGGACAGACAGCTTACCCCCGGATGGTGCCAGCCAGCGCAACAACAGTTGCAAACCCCGCGTCGCAAGCCCGGAGAGCCGATGGCGCGGCTTTCGCCGCGCCACTTGAAACATACGGGATCAATCCCCCGTGTTGGAAGCGATGGAGGACGGTTTGCAAGTCGCGGGCGGTAAACTCACTTTCCCGGAATTTTGTCGTCTATGCCTTTGACGTAGTGGCTCATCCCCCGGATCTGGCCAGCGTCCAGATGGCTGCCGTCCTTGCATTCCATTGTCGTGCCATCCTGATCGATGACCGGACATTTGAACGGATGCAACGTGCCGGCCTTTATCGCCGCTTCGGTTTCGGACGCCACTTTTTTCACGTCGTCCGGCATATTTGTATAAGGCGCCATGACGATCACGCTGGAGTCCAGACCGCTCCAAGTATCGTCGGATTTCCACTTGCCGTCGAGTTCGTCCTGAGTGCGCTTGATATAATAAGGCCCCCAGTTGTCGACCGCCGCGCTGAGCTGGGCGTGCGGCCCGAACTTGGTCATATCCGAACTGCGGCCGAATGCGTGAATGCCGCGCTGCTCGGCGATTTGCATGGTCGCGGGCGAGTCGGTGTACGACATCAGTACGTCGGCGCCCTGGTCGGCCAGGACCTTCGCGGCGTCGGCTTCCTTCGGCGGGTCAAACCAGGTGTTGACCCAGACAATCTTGAACTTGATGTTCGGGTTGACGCTTTGCGCGCCCAGGAACGAGGCGTTTATGCCGGCAATCACCAGCGGGATGGGAAACGGAACCACCCAACCGAGTACGCCGGACTTCGACATTTTTGCGCCAATGACGCCCTGGATGTAATCGGCCTCATAAAAACGCGCGTCATAGGTGCCGACGTTCGCAGCGCGCTTGTAACCGGTCGCGTGTTCGAAATCGACTTTCGGATACTTTCCGGCGACCGCGAGCGTCTGCTCCATGTAGCCGAAAGATGTGCCGAAGATCAGCTTGTGGCCGGACTGCGCAAGCCGCTCGAGGGCGCGCTCAGCGTCGGCGCTTTCAGGCACGTTCTCGAGATACGTCGTCTCGACTTTATCGCCCAGCGCTGCCAGCAGATTTTTCCGGCCGACATCGTGCTGATATGTCCAGCCCAAGTCACCGACCGGTCCGACATAGACGAAGCCGACTTTCAGTTTATCAGCGGCGCGGGCATGAAATGCGGTCGCAGCAAGCGTTATGGCCGCGGCCAACGCAAAGGCATTCGATTTTTTCATGAGGTCAACTCGGTTGGAGGAGGCAACGTATTCCCGGTCTAATTTCCCTGCACCAAAGACCCTAAGCGCTGCAGTGGCGTGGAAAATATTAAGCATGACTAGCAACGGCGAATTGGGCTGTCCACGTTCGCGCTCGCCTGAGCAAGCAGCACGCGCTGGCTGAAACAGCATCAAGTGACGACTTCACCTAGAAAAATGACGTCGCATACGCGCAAGCATCGCGGCGAATGCAACCATGCGTTCAGTGCCCTCAAGGCGGCCGTGTCATTTAAGCGGTAGTGAATGAATTTGAGACGGATCGCGCGGTCTCCGACACCGTTTGCTAAGTCCAAGCGATTACAAGTTGAGTTTCCCGCTTTTCGGAGAAACTCCATGTTTCGCTCGCTTCTTGCCGGCACCGTTTCCGTGGCTTTGTGCTGGGCGCCCATTGCGCAGGCCTGCACCGGCATCCGCCTGGTCGCCAAGGATCGTGGCGTCGTCGCGGCGCGAACGCTGGAGTTCGGCCTCGATCTGCATTCCGAAGTGCTGGTCGTTCCCGCCGGCACCTCGCTCACCGGCACGTTGCCCGATGGTGGCAAGGGCATCAGCTACAAGAGCAAGTACGGCTTTCTTGGCGCCAACGCCGAGGGGTTGACGGCGATCGTCGACGGCATCAACGAGCGCGGCCTTTATGTCGGGCTGTTCTACTTCCCAGGTTATGCCAGCTATGCCGAGGCGACCAAGGACAATGCCGCGCGCGCGATGGCGCCGCATGAATACGCCAACTGGCTCCTCGGCAATTTCTCCAGCGTGGAAGAAGTCAAAGCGAACTTCAATAAGGTCGTCCTGGTGCCGACCGTGTTGGAGGCGATCGAACAGCCGGCGCCCGTGCACTTCGTCGTGCACGATGCGAGCGGGGCGGCGGTGGTGATCGAACCGACCGATAAGACGCTGAAGATCTTTGACAACCCGCTCGGCGTCGTCACGAACTCGCCGACGTTCGACTGGCACATGACCAATCTGCGCAATTACGTCAATCTCACCGTTGACAATGTGCCGCCGCTAAACCTGGGCGGCATCAAGCTCGCGCAATTCGGCCAGGGTTCCGGTTTGCGCGGTCTCCCCGGCGACTTCACGCCGCCGTCGCGCTTTGTGCGCGCGGTTGCTTTCTCGCAATCGGCGCTGCCGTCGGATACCGCGCCGCAAGCGGTGCTTCAGGCGTTTCACATCCTCAACAACTTCGACATTCCTTATGGCGCGGTGCGCGACACGGAGAACGGCGTCGACGCACGCCGAAACGACCATCTGGACCAGCGCATCGGATCTGAAAAATCAAGCCGCTGGTATTTCAAAACCTATGACGACCAGTCGATCCATGCCGTCGATCTCGAAAGAGCGATGACGGCGGCGCAGGGCAAGATCCGGTACATCAAAATGAATCAGCCGCAGCCGATTATCGACGTCTCGACTAACTTCAAATGACCGCGCTGCATAGATCGCGACTAATCAGCGTGGAAGAAAGACGACCGGCTGTACTCGAACGGTCATAGAAGAATAATAAAGATCAGGGCGCGAAAGAGGGTGCGCTCGTGGCTTCGATCATCCCGTTTCTGCCGCGCGGCGTTTTCGATGACGTCGCGACGAATCTAATGGGCCAAGCATTCGACTCGGCATGCCGGGCGCTGCACGATACCGGTCAGCCTCCCGTCGTTCATGAAGTGATGGCCCGGCGCATCATTTCGGCCGCCCGGAGCGGGGAGCGCGATATCGGCAAGCTGCGCGCCGCCGCTTTAGCGGGCTTAACAAATGGCGCGATGCGGGCAGTCCATTAGGCCGCCGGCGGATGGTCGTGGTCTTATGCTGCGTCTTCAAATTTGAATGTTCGCGGTCAGATTTTCGTCGTTAAGGGTTGCTATCAGCGCATCCATGAATCAGACCGTACTCTTTCTGTGCACCGGCAACTATTACCGCAGCCGGTTTGCGGAAGAGCTTTTCAATCACAAAGCGTCCGCCACCGGTATGGGCTGGCTGGCCCAGTCGCGGGCGCTCGCCATCGAACGCGGCGTCCACAACGTGGGTCCGCTGTCGCCGTTTACCCTGCACGGCCTTGCGGCGCGCGGCTGTTCAGCACGGGGAGGCGACCGCATGCCGCTTCAGTGCGATGCGCGTGATCTTGAGGCTGCGCATCGGATTATTGCGCTTAATGAACCAGAGCACCGGCCGCTGATGCGCGACCGGTTTCCTGAATGGGAAGCGCGCGTTGTGTTCTGGCAAGTGGAGGATGTCGAGTACGTCCGGCCGGATGAAGCGCTCGCGGCGATCGAAAAACAAATCGACATGCTGGTGACGGCGCTTGGCCGCGCCGCGTGACTTCGCTGCGGAATGAAACCGACTCCGGGGCGCCACGCTACGCTGGAAAACTCATGAGTTGGCGAAGGGAGCTGCCCGTTGTGTGACTGGCGTCACAGATATGGGCGAATGGAGGACTAAAGTGCCGATACTCGGTGGAAAAGAGAGGGAGCTGCAGATGACGGACTTTTCTGTAACCCGGGTTCCGCCGCGCTCCGCTTATTCGCGTCTCCGCACTGGCAAAGATTCGGCCGCCGGTTGGCTCGGCACGGTGATCAGTGACCGCAACCTCATCATCCTGGCGGCCTTCTGTCTCATCGGACTGCTGGTGACTTTGAACTTGATATTCCGTTTTCCGATTTTCCAGCCGAGCATCGACGAGTTCGCACAAATTCTCGGGTAGTTGCACGAAAGATCAGGGTGCGCTTGATATTTAGCGCCGTATCGTGCAGCAGACGATGAAATTGGCGAGAAGGTAGGCCGGACAAAAGCACCCTGGCCAAAAAGCTAAGGGGATAGCTTCACGAATGCGAATGAAGCCATCCCCTTTGGAGAGCCGTCAGCGGGGGCGACGGATGCCAACGGTCCCCGCCGTCTTAATGATTGAGGCGGCGGGAGGCTGGCAACTGTGACTTATCACAGTGATACTCAGGGCTTTGTAACTAAACGACAATCCTGATCGCACGCCGCCCGTGGATCGGGCCGTTTTCGCCGAGCCGAGATGCAGTCCGGGACGATGAGCGGCGGAATCAAGCAGCCTTATTGACTTGCTCGCGGGCGAAACCCGCCGCCGAGGCGTAACCGCGGACAATCGCCTTGCGCTGTTCGAACGACAAAACGTCGTCGATGTTGGTGAAACCATCCGGCGCACGGGCCTCGACCGCGTCGATAACGCCCTCCGGCCCGCCCTTGCGGTTCATGCGGACAATCTCGGTGGTGTACGGAAGCCGCGTCTGCTCATAGAGCCAGAGCGCGTGGACCGGGTTGTCGGCATCTTTCAGCCGGTCAGCGAGGCAGCGCGCGTCGAGGATGGCCTGCGAGGCGCCGTTTGAGCCGACCGGATACATCGGATGAGCGGCGTCGCCCAAGAGCGTGACGCGGCCGAAACTCCAGCGCGGCAGCGGCTCGCGATCGCACATCGGATATTCCCAGAATTCCGGCGTTGCCTCGATCAGCGCCCGCCCGTCGACGAACGGAATGCGGAAACGCTGGACGTGCGGCATCAGATCTTCGAAGCGCCCGGGCCGCGACCAGTCATTCTTGTGTGGGAGGGGCGTTGTACCGTCACCGACGCGGCCGATCACCGCCCAGTTGGTCAGCCGTTTATCGGCGCGCGAACCTTCCGCGATCGGATAGATCACGAGTTTGGCGGCGAGCCCGCCGGCGACGACCATGGATCGTCCGGTCAGGAACGCCGGCCAGTCCTGGGCGCCGCGCCACAGCATCAGGCCGTTCCAGGTCGGGACGCCTTCTTTGGGGTAAAGCTTTTCGCGCACCACGGAATGGATGCCGTCGGCGCCGATCAACACATCGCCGCGCGCGGTAAATCGATGCGCGCCGGCGCGGTCGAAGAAGTACGCGGTCACTCCGCCTTCATCCTCGCTGAACGAACCGAGCCGGCAGTTCATGTGGATGCGCAATTCGCCGAGCCGGGCGCGCACTGCCTGATAGATCACGGCCTGGAGCCGGCCGCGATGAATGGAAAATTGCGGAATGTCGTAACCGGCGTCGAGCCCGCGCGGCTCGCGCCAGATCTCCTGGCCGAAGCGGTTGGTGTAGAACAATTCGTAGGTGCGGATCGCGACCGCATCGAGCCGGTCGAGAAGCCCGAGGTCGGCCAATTCCTTGATGGCATGGGGCAGGGTGTTGATGCCGACGCCGAGCTCGCGGATGGCGTCAGCCTGCTCGAAGACCTCGCAGTCGATGCCGCGCGCATGCAGCATCAGCGCCGTAACCAGGCCGCCCACGCCGCCGCCTGCGATAATCGCTTTCAAGACAACAACTCCGCACGCTTCCTACAGCCTTTAGTCCGCCAGCAGTCTGCCCGGAAGCGCAAAAAATGCAATGATTTGCCGTGGGCATGGTTATGAGTTTTAAGTCCACTTCCGCCCTTCCGGGTGTCTTTGTTCACTCAGCCTCGGAATGACGGAAAAGTTAAGAGGACAAGCATGAGCCGGACCGGGCATTTGCGGTTGCCGTTTTTCGATGCCGAGCATCGGGCCTTCGCCGAGAAACTCGATGAATGGGCAGGGGAGGCGACCGCCGAAATCGAGGGCGACCGCGGCCACGGCGATGTCGACGCGCTCTGCAAAGCTTGGGTGCGGATGCTCGGGAAGGGCGGTTGGCTTCGCTATTGCGTACCTAAAGGGTTCGGCGGCGTGCACGACCCGCTGCGCTCGCTTTATCTGGTGATCGCACGCGAGACGCTGGCGCGCCACTCCGGGCTGGCCGATTTCGCTTTCACCATGCAGGGGCTCGGCAGCGGCCCGATCACGCTTGCCGGATCGGACGAACTCAAGGCGCGCTATTTGCCGAAAGTGGCTGCAGGCGAAGCGATCGCCGCTTTCGCGCTCACCGAGCCCGAGGCGGGCTCCGATGTCGCCGCCATGGCGCTTTCGGCGCGTCGCGCCGACGGCCATTACATTCTCGACGGCGAGAAGACCTTCATATCGAACGGCGGCATCGCCGATATCTACGTCGTCTTTGCCCGCACCGGCGAGGCGCCCGGTGCGCGCGGCATTTCAGCTTTCGCGGTGGAGGCGGGAACGCCGGGCTTTGAGATTGCCGAGCGGATCGAAGTTACCGCCCCGCATCCGCTGGCGCGGTTGCGGTTTGATGCTTGCCGCGTGCCCGCAAGCCACCTCGTTGGCGCGGCTGGCGAAGGTTTCAAAGTTGCGATGCGCACGCTCGATATTTTCCGCGCCGGCGTCGCCGCGGCGGCATTGGGTTTCGCCCGCCGGGCGCTCGACGAGGCGCTGGCGCGCGCCACATCGCGTAAAATGTTCGGCCAAACCCTCGCCGACTTTCAACTCACGCAGGCGGCGCTCGCCGACATGGCGACCGAGATCGATGCGGCGGCGTTACTCACTTACCGCGCAGCCTGGCTGCGTGACGTCGAGGGCGTTGCCACAACGCGGGAAGCGGCAATGGCGAAAATGGCGGCGACCGAAAGCGCGCAGCACGTTATCGACCGCGCCGTTCAGATTTTCGGCGGGCTTGGCGTTGGCGTCGGCACGGTGGTGGAGCGGCTCTATCGCGAAATCCGGCCGCTGCGCATTTATGAGGGCGCGACCGAAGTGCAAAAGCTCATCATCGCGCGCGAGCTGCTGAAGCCGAGGAATTAGGTCGAGTACCCAAACGATTTGTCACCCGGACGCGGTGCAACGTGGAGCACTTGCGTAACGGTGCACCGCTGATCCGGGTTCTTCGCTGTCTCAGCGTTGCACGTTCGACGATCCCGGGTCCACGGTGCACCATCTTTGTGCTGCGCCGCGCCCGGGAAACATTTGCGCGGAGCAAATTACTTCCAACCGGCTTCCTTGTCGCACGCCGCCATTTCGGCCGGGTGCGCCTTTTCCCAGGCGGTGACCGATTGAGTTTCGTCGGACGACATCTTGCCGTTCATGCACGAGCAATAGGCGGCGACGACTTCCGGAGTCGCACCCTCACGCTTGTTGTCGTTGACGCATTTCTTGATCCAGGCGGCGTCATCGGCATCGGCGCGTGCGACGGTGGCGGAAGATACCAGGCCCAAACTGAGAAGAACGGCGAACAGCGCAAACGTTGCCTTCATTGTAAAGCCTCTCCACTTGCAATTTTCGAATCGCGATCGGACGCTAACTTAGCAGCGCGGAGATTTCTATCGCGTTTGCGGAAAATAGAAGAGTTCTAGCAAGTTCTATTCATGCGCCGGCCAGCATCTTCGCCAGCATGAAACCCGAGCCCGCGCCGGTGCCGGCGCCGGGCCAGGTCGAAGCGCCGACCATGTAGAGGCGCTCTACCGGCATGCGGTAGCGCGACCAGCCGAAAGCCGGACGAAACAAAAAGTTCTGATCGAGATGGTGGCTGCCGCCGAGGCTGTCGCCGCCAACGAGATTGGGATTATCGCGTTCGAGATCGGCCGGTGAGTGCACGGTGCGCGCCAGGATGTTGGAACGGAAGCCCGGCGCGTAGCGCTCGATAATGTCGACGACGCGGTCGGCATAAGCTTCTTTGGCCTCGCTCCATTGTGTTGCGAACATCCGGCCGGCGGCATCGCCGCGAATCTGCGACGGCAGCACCCGCACTTGCACCCAGAGCACGTGGTTGCCGGCAGGCGCCCGCGACGGATCGATGGCGGTCGGCTGGCCCACCACCAAACCGGGCTCAACGGGCAGAAGGCCGTCGAGCGCGTCGGTGTAGGTTTTCGCCAGTGCGCCAAGCGATGGCGCGAGATGGACGTATGCGAAACGGCGCAACTCCTCGCTCGCGCTCCATGCCGGCAGATCGTTGAGCGCGAAGTGGATCATCATAGTCGCCGGGCCGGGACGGAATTTGGCCAGCCGCTTCGCCGCCGGCGACGAAGCCGGGATCAGCTTGCCGAACAGCACGCGCGGGTGAAGATTGGCAATCACCGCGCGCGCCGCCTCGAGCCGCTCGCCGCCCTCGAGCACAACGGCTGTCGCCGCGCCGGCTTCAGTGGCGATCTCGCGCACCGGCGCGTTCACCCGTACCTCGCCGCCGGCGGCGGTGATTGCCGCGGTGAGCGCGGCAGTGAGGTTGCCGGCGCCGCCGCGACCGATCGCCATGCCGAAGGTTTGATCGGCCATGGATTCCAGATAGGGAAACAGCGCGCCGCCGGCGCAGTCGGGCGAGAAATCGAGATGCATGCCCCACATCGCCAGCATGCTTTTGAGTTTTTCGTTCTCGAAATTCTCGTCGAGCCATTCGCGCGGCGACGCGAGAAGAAGCCGCGCCGTCTCGGCGACCCATCCCAGGCCGCGCCTGCGCCAGGCGGAGAACGCCACGCGCGCTGCCTGCCACGATGGCAATGGCGAGCCGAGCAAACCAAAAATATGCGGCGCGTCCGCTCCAAAGGCGGCGGTCATGGCGCGCCAGCGCGCGCCGTCCGCGGCGCTGAATGCATCGATGCGCGCAGCGTTGGCATCGGGATTTTTCTCCACGCCGAGCCAGGTGCCGTCGGCGAACGGGGTCGCGAAACAGCGTTCCGCGGTGACGAAATCAAGCCCGTGAGCGACGAGACGGTTCTTGTGGCGCGCAAAAAATGGCGAGCCGGCGAACAGCCCGAGATTTATGGCGTAAAGATCGTGACGAAAGCCGGGCAGGGTGACTTCGGCGGTCTTCACCGCGCCGCCGGCGGTTTCAGCGCGCTCGCAAACGGCGACTTTCCAGCCTTTGCTGGCGAGATGCAGCGCGGCAGCCAGTCCATTGATGCCCGAGCCGACCACGACCGCGTCGTATGAGGCCATTCGCGTGCTCCCGCGCTTCCCCGCATCGCTTGCCAGCGCAGATATTTCATAACTAAAATGTTTGCGCTAGGCTTGCAGCCGGCGACACCGCCCGACATTCACCGCCCGGAGAGACTTAGATGACCAGCACGCAAGTTCTCAGTGATTTTGCTTCCGCGCTCGCTTCCGGCGCAATCGAGGTGGTGGATTTGTCCGCGCCGCTCGGGCCGGATACGCCGCTGATCAAGCTGCCGCCGGAAATCGGCAAGAACACGCCGCCGATCGAGGTCCACGCGATCTCGAACTATGACAAGGACGGCCCGTTCTGGGCGTGGAATTGGCTGAAGCTCGGCGAGCATTCCGGCACGCATTTCGACGCACCGGTGCACTGGATCAGCGGCCGGGATTATAAAGACGGCTTTACCGACACCATCCCGGTGAAGAACTTTGTCGCGCCGGCCTGCGTGATCGATTGCTCCGGGGAGACGGCGAAAAATCCCGACTTTCTCCTCACCGTCGACGGCGTGAAGGCCTGGGAGAAAACTCACGGCGATATTCCGGCGGGCTGCTGGGTGTTGATGCGCACCGATTGGTACAAGCGCAACAGCAGCGAAGAAAAATTCCTCAATGCCGACGATAAGGGACCGCATTCGCCCGGCCCCGCCGCAGAGACTATTCATTATTTGGTCAGCAAAGGCGTGATCGGCTGGGGCTCCGAGACCGTAGGCACCGATGCCGGATCGGCCGGCGGCATGGATCCGCCATTCCCGGCGCATACCTTCATGCACAAGAACAATCGCTACGGGCTCGCCAGCCTTTGCCAGCTCGACAAGCTGCCGCCGAAGGGCGCGATCCTGATTGCGGCACCTTTGAAAATCGTCAAGGGCACTGGCAGTCCGCTGCGCGTGCTCGCCATCGTGCCGAAGAAGTAAGCCGGCGGTTGGCGGACACCATGGCGGCGGCCGACTATGTGATTGTCGGTAGCGGGATCAATGCGCTGGTTGCGGCCGCTATGCTCGGCCGCAAAGGGCGCAAGGTCCTGCTGATCGAGCGCAGCGATCGCATCGGCGGCTGCATCCGCACCGAGGAGATCACGGCGCCGGGCTTCGTTCACGACGTCATGGCGACGACGTTCGTCCTGTTCGTGACGTCGCCGGCCTTCGCCGAACTTGGACCGGAGCTGGCGAAGCGCGGACTGGAGTTCGCGCACTCGCCGACGCCGACCGCAGTGCTTCTGCCGGACGGCCGCCACGCCGTCCTCGCCATGGACCGCAAAGCCAACGTGGCGACGTTCGACGCGCTCGCTCCGGGCGACGGCGCGCGTTTCGACGCCGACATCAACCGTGTCGGCGCCGACGCGCCGTTTATCTTCGCGCTGCTCGGCGGCTCGCTGTGGTCGACCGCCATGTTGAAGATTGTCGCGCGCCAGGCGTGGCGGCGTGGGTTGAGCGGCCTGAAAACATTTTTCGGCGAAGCGCTTGGCACCGCGCGCGGCTGGCTCGAGGGCCGCTTCCAGTCTGAAGTCACGCGTGCGCTGTTTGCGCCGTGGGTGCTGCACACCGGACTTGGCCCGGAAGCCGCGTATTCCGGGCAGATGGCGAAAGTGATTGCATTCGCGCTGGAAGTCGCCGGCGCGCCGATCGTCAAGGGCGGCGCCAAAAACGCGCTCGGCGCGTTTGAGCGTTTGATCCGCGACCAGGGCGGCGACATTCTTGTGGGCGCCGATGTCGAGCGCATTCTGCTCGACGATAATGGCAACGCGCGGGGTGTGCGGCTGGCCGATGGCAGCACCATTGAGGCGAATGCCGGCGTTATTTGCTCGGTTACGCCCACTCAGCTCTACGGCCGGCTCCTCGCCGACGCGAAATTGCCGGCGGAGATCGGCGAAGCCGTCACAGGCTATCGCTACGGCAAGGGCAACATGCAAATCCACTACGCGCTCAAATCGCCGCCGCGGTGGAAGGCGCCGGAGTTGAGCGGCGTTGCACTGACCCATCTGACGCCGGGACTCGACGGCGTGTCGAAAGCGGCAAACGAAGCCGAGCGCGGCATGCTGCCCGCCGTGCCGACCATTTGTGTCGGCCAGCCGGCGGCGCTCGACGCCAGCCGCTGTCCGGCGGGCGCGTCCATTCTGTGGCTGCAATTGCCTGAGGCGCCGCGATTCATCAAAGGCGATGCCGCCGGCGAAATCGCCGCGCCGAGTGATGGACGCTGGAGCGAAAGCGTAAGGGAAAAATTCGCCGACCGGATCGAAGCTATCCTCGCCGCGCACATCGAAGATTTTCGCGGCAACGTGATCGCGCGCAAAGCCTACTCGCCGCACGATCTCGAAGCGATGAACGTCAATCTGGTCGGCGGCGATCCTTACGGCGGATTTTGCGGGATCGATCAGTTTTTCCTGTGGCGGCCGTTTCATACCTCCATCAATCACCGCACGCTCGTGCCCCGGCTTTATCACATCGGCGCATCTACGCATCCGGGTCCGGGGCTCGGCGCCGGCTCGGGTTATTTGCTGGCGAAGGCTCTGGGCTAAGCGCGGTTTCGGCATCGGTCGAGATTGACGCCCCCGATGCGGTAAGATCAAATTCGTCGGGCGGCGATGGCTTTCGGCGCACGGAGTATTGGCATGACTAAAAAATCTCGAAGTTCTAAAGGCACGGGGAAGCGCGCAAAGGTCTCTCATCCCGGCATGATGGGCGACGGCACCGAGGAGCAAAATCTCGGGGAGCGCGGCAACCCGGCGGCGCGAATTAGAAAAAAAGAAGTGGTCGCCGCGTTCGGGAAAAAACGGTCCGGCAAATAGTCGCCGCAGGCGTCGGGTCGCGATCGCCAGGGCCGCGTAAGCCGGTCGAGCGTTTTTGGGGGAGGGATGAACATGCGAACGATAGCCGCGCCGACTTTCGCTGCGGCGCTGATCGCCGCAAGTCTCGGCGTTTCCGTTGCGCAGGCGGAGGACGCCTACGTGATCGGCGTGACTGCTGCCATGACCGGCCCGGCCGCCGGCACGCAGGCGCCGGTAATTGAGATGCTGCGCATTTATGTCGACCGGCTCAACGCCAAAGGCGGCATCAATGGCCACCGCATCAATCTCTTGATCGAAGACGATCAGGCCGAGCCGTCGAAGGCGGCGGCGAACGCGACCAAGCTTATGCGCCAGGACGATGTCATCCTGGTGATTGATTCAAGCTTGTCCTCGACCTACGGGCCGGTGATTGCCGAAGCGCGGCGCGCCAAGGTGCCGCTGTGGTTCGCTGGCGCCATTTGCCCGAGGGAGACCCATCCCCCTAAGCCCGATCCGGTACTGTTCTGTTCCACCGGGTTCGATTTTGGCTACGACATTCCGGTAGCGATCGACGCCATCAAGGATGCGGCGAAAGAACCGGTAAAAATCGCCATGATCGGCATGCCAATTCCGATCTCGCGCATCGGCCTCGAATTGGCGCAGAAGCAGGCCGAGAAGCTCGGCATGACCACGGTGGCCACCGAGTTCATTCCGCCGGCGACCGCCGACTACACGCCGTTCGCCACCAAGATCAAGGAAGCCGACCCGAACTGGGGTTTGGCGTATTCGCCGTGGCAGACCGAGGTGCGCACCTTCGAAGCGCTGCGCCGGCTCGGCTGGAGCGGAACGTATCTCTGCTACGGTCACATCCAGGCGGAGGAAGAGCTCAAGCGCGTCGCCGACGGCGGCTTCAACGTGTTTTCCGCCAACGCGCTGTTTCAGGACAATCTTCCGGTGCAGCAGGAAATGCGCGCGGCGGCCGCGCAAGGCAAATATTCGTATCCGGTGAGTTACGCCGATGAAGGCTGGATCACCGGCCGTGCGCTCGAGCAAGTTCTGACCAAAGCAGGCTGGCCGGCCGATGCCGACAAGATCGCCGACGCCATGAGCCACCTCGACCTCGATACCGAGGGACTGCGCGGCGGGCCGCTTGTTTGGAGCGCGGACAACCATTTCCGCAGCAAGCAATATTACCGCTTCTACCGCTATGACCCGGAGCAAAAGAGCATCGTGCGGGTGCGCGATTGGCTCACGATCGATGTCGTCAACTAGAGCTTGGTCGGCAAGCGGGATTTGAAGCCCGCGCGCCGTGGTCAATTAGGGCTTGCGGCTAGTGGAGCGGATTTGACATTCGCCGCCCACCCGAGAAGGGATGCGAATGTTAAAATCGGGCCACTAGCAGCATGTCGCTGCAACTTCTCGCCAACGTCATCGTGCTGGCGGCGATTTATGCGCTGGTCAGCGCCGGCTATGTGCTGATCTATCGGGTCAGCCGCGTGCTTAATCTCGCACACGGCGAATTAATGATGGTCGGCGCCTACCTTCTGGTGGCGTTTGCCGGGCTTTTTCCAACCAATCCGCCGCTGGCGCTATTGCTCGCGGCCGTCTGCGGCCTCGTCATGGGCATTGCCGTCTATGCGGTTTTGATGCGCTGGATGACCGGCGAAGCGGTACTGGCGGCGGTGTTGATCACCATCGCGCTTGGCATCCTGCTTCGCGGCCTGACGATTTTGATCTGGACGACGCAACAATTTTATCCCGGCGCGTCGTTCGGCTGGCGCAATCCTCCGGTGCATCTGCTGCGCGGCGTGCAGATTTCCTCGGCGAGCCTCGCGCTGGTTTGTCTCACCGCCGTCGCCTATCTCGGGCTGCTAGTGTTCTTGCGGTTCACCCGCTGGGGCGTGCGGATGCGCGCCGCCGGACAGAACCCGCTGCTCGCCGAGCAGCGCGGCATCCGCCTCCACGGCGTCTATGCGCTGGCCTGGGGGCTTTCGACGTTCACCGCGTCACTCGCCGGCATGCTCTTGTCGCTCGACGCCGGCGTCGAACTCGAACATGGCGACCATTGGGTTGAAAGCATTTCCGGCGGCGCTGGTCGGCGGGCTCGACAGCCTGCCCGGCGCGCTGCTCGGCGCGCTGATCGTGGCGGCGGCCGAAATCTCCGCCATTCAATACGTCGACCCGCTGTTGTCGGACGTGGTGCCGTTCATTGTGCTGCTGATCATCCTCGCCATTCGGCCCTGGGGCCTGTTTGGCAGCCGCGAACAGCTCGACCGGGTCTGAGATGAGCGACCGCGGCGCACTTGTGAAAGAACTTTCGTTGTTCGGCACGCCAGCGCGCCGCCTTCGGCTGATGCTCGCACTTGTAGTGCTGCTTATTTTGCCGTTCCTGGCGTCGCCATTTCAGCTCGATCTCTTGAATCAAGTACTGCTCGCTTCCATCAGCGCGCTGGCGCTGATGTTGCTGACCGGCTTCGCCGGCTTGATCTCGCTCGGCACCGCGGGGCTGCTTGCCGCAGGCGCCTTCACCGTCGGTGTTCTGTTTCGCCAATTCGCCGCGCCGTTCTGGATTACCTTGCCGGCGGCGGCCGTACTCGGCGCTTTTCTCGGGTTGATTTTCGGCCTGCCGTCGCTGCGGCTGCGCGGACTTTATCTCGCCATCAGTACGCTCGGACTGCATTTCGTCGTGGTCTATCTCGGCGGCGAATACGAGGCGCGGGAGACGCTGTCGACCGGCATCATGGTCGACTCACCGTCGATCGGCGCCTGGACGATAAGCTCCGGCCGAGCGTGGTATTTTGTGCTGCTCGCCTTTGCGGCGCTCGCGCTTTTGATCAGCGTCAACCTGCGCCGTACCCGCACCGGCCGTGCCTGGCGTGCGTTGCGCGAGCGCGATGTGGTCGCCGCCGCGCTCGGTATCAACGTGACGCGTTTCAAACTGATGGCGTTCGTGATCAGCGCGTCGATGACGGCGACCGCCGGCGCGCTATTCGCTTATTTCCGCAATTTCGTATCCATCGACGCCTTCTCGCTTTATCTGACCGTGCAATACGTCGCCATGATCATTATCGGCGGCATGGGCTCGCTTGCCGGAGCCATTCTCGGCGCGGCCTTTGTCGTGCTTTTCCCCTATGGCATCGAAGCGGCCGCTGCTTACCTGCCGGCGCGGTTCGGCAACATGGTGTTCGCGCTCGATTACGCCGCCTTCGGTGTGGTGATGATCTTGTTTTTGTTGCTTGAGCCGGAGGGTTTGATCGGCCTGTGGCACAGTTTGCGAAGTTCATTCGCCATGCGCCGAACTGGTGCAAAATCGTCGGCGGCTCCGCGATGACCGCACCGCTGCTTGAAGTCGAGGACCTGAAAGTCGCGTACCACCGCAACGCAGTGGCGCTTCACGGCGTATCGCTGAAGGTCTTGCCACAAGCCATTGCCGCCATTCTCGGCAACAACGGCGCCGGCAAGACCACGACGTTGCGCGCGATCTCCGGTTTCATCGGGCTCGACGATGCGTCGGTCGTGGCCGGCAGCATCCGTTTTGCCGGTGAGCGGATCGAGAACCGGCCGCCGCATGCCAACGCTGCGCGCGGCATTGTGCTTGTACCCGAGCGCGACAAGGTGTTTCCCAACCTGACGGTGACGGAAAATTTGACCGCATCGTCGCCGGCCCGTGCGAACGCCGCCGAGCGCCGGCGACTAGAAGAAGTCGTGTTCCAGTTCTTTCCAACATTGGCAGGCTTGCGTTCACGGCTTGCCGGCCTTCTCTCCGGCGGCGAGCGGCAGATGCTGGCGATCGGCAGCGCCATTCTGTGCAATCCGCGATTGCTGCTGGTCGACGAACTCTCGCTTGGCCTGGCGCCGGTCGCGGTCGAAGATTTGACCCGGCGGCTTGCAGCGATGCGCGTCGAACTCGGCATAACGGTTCTCCTGGTAGAACAGAACGCCAATGTCGCGCTCGCGGTTGCCGATTACGGCTACATCCTGGAAAGCGGGCGTGTGGTGCTCGAAGGCCCGGCCGCCGAGTTGCGCGGGCGTCGCGAAGTCCAGGAGGCGTATCTGGGCCAGGCCGGCGGCGCGGAGCGGCGCTCCTATCGCGCGCCGCGGCCCGACGCTGCGCAGTCGGAGGGTCGCCGTGAGTGAACTTGCCGTCGAGAACTTGTCGCTGCGGTTCGGCGGGCTTGCCGTGCTCACCGACGTGTCGCTTGCGGTGGAAGCCGGTGAATTGTTTGCACTGATCGGCCCGAACGGCGCCGGCAAGACCAGCGTCCTGAATTGCGTCAGCGGGATCTATCGCGGTGAGGGCGCGATCCGGCTGCGCGGCAGGGAGATCAACGGCCGCGCGCCGTACGACATTGCCCGCCTCGGAATCGCCCGCACCTTCCAGCACGGCGAAATTTTCCCGCACATGACCGTAGTCGAGAATGTACTGACCGGGCGGCACTCGCGCATTGCCACGAACGCCCTGAGCGAGATGTTCTATTTGCCGTCCGTGCGCCGCGAGGAGTTGCGGCACCGCGAGGCAGTGGAGATCGTGCTGGGCTTCTGCGGTTTGGCGCCGCATCGCGGCGCTGCGGTCGGCACGCTGCCGTTCGGCATTCAAAAACTTGTCGGTTTTGCCCGCGCACTGGCGCTCGAACCAACGCTGTTGTTGCTCGACGAGCCGTCGGCCGGATTAAACCGCGCCGAGCGTGAAGACCTCGCGCGGCTCATTCTGCGCATCAAGCACGAGTTCAAGCTGCCGATGATCTGGATCGAGCACGACCTGCAAATGGTCGCCGACCTCGCCGACCGCATTCACGTGCTCGATTACGGCCGCACGCTGGGCGTAGGCTCCGCGGCCGAGGTACTGAATAATCCCGCGGTCATTGCCGCTTACGTGGGCACACAAGCGGCGATCTAGGCGATGTGCCGACGGCTGCCGTCGCCGAGCGGCGTTCAAGATTTCAGCGTTTAAATCGCTGCGAGAAAGTTCAAATTTTAATTGAATTTGCTCGGAAGGCGCTTTTAACGCGCTTTTAATTTGTCGCCGCCCAAGGTCTCGCCGCGGCCGACAAACGCCAATCAAAAACGGTATCGGCGCAGGCGAACAAATCCGACAGGGGAACTATCGTCCATGGCAAGACCGACCAACCTGGAATTAGACGAACTGGTCCGGCGCTGTCTTCACGGCTCACGCGGGTGAAAGCTTCAGCACCGTCTCGGCGCAGTGGCAGGTGCCCAAAGTCACACAGGTGCCGATCGAAAGCGTCAAGACCACCGATATCTCCGAATGGGTTGGTATCGACGGATTCAATTCATCGGACGTGTGTCAGGCCGGCGTTATGGAGGTCGTGCACACGTTGGCCAACGGCCACCAGAGCGTTACGTGTTCGGCATGGGACGAATGGTATCCGGCCTACTCACAGAACATCTCGGCGGCGTCTTTCCACGTAAAGCCGGGCGATATCATAAATGTCACGGTTCAAACCGCAGGTGCGGGTTCGACCGAAGCCAACTTCATCTTCCACGACGTAACCACCGGCAAGAGCTACGAGACCAGCCTGCATGCCCCAAGCGGTGTCAGCTTGCAGGGCAACAGCGCCGAAGTCATCGTCGAAACGCCGGAATGGATCAGCGGCGGCAGCGTGTCACAACCGCTGTTGAGCGACTTTGCCAGTACGCCCGTCGCCTTCCACGATGTCAGCGCAATCTTTGCCGGCGGCGCGGCGGCCAGCCTCGCATCCGCGCAATCGATCGGCATGTGGACCAACGACGTTCCCGGCGCCAATGGGTCCTACGTTCAGGAAGCCTATGGCGCGATTCACCCCGCCTACGATTCAGTCAGAGTGGTAGAGGACGATTACTGGGCCTTGTCGCACAACAGCGCGCTCACCAGCGGCGATTATTATTTCTGACGCGCGATGCGTTTTACTCGCTAATGGCGATACCGGCATTGAGCGGGCGGTTCTCTCAAGATGGGCCGCCAGGTCCTTCAACATCCGACCGGAAAATTGGCGTCGCTTATATCGGGTGAGCAGGACGCACCTATAGCTGTTTTCACAGTTACTATTTAAAGTTGCAATTCTTAAATAATGCAATTATAACATGCAGCATGGGTAGGCTTTGCCAGAGGGGATTGCCGCCATGTCCAAGGTACACGTGACCGTCTTCGCGACCATGCTGCTGGTTGCATTGTTTCAGCTAGCTCCAACCGTTCTCGCTTTTGCGGAGGGAAGCGGGCCTTAAGCCCGGCAGCTCGTCGGTTGCGCTTTATCCCGGCCGCGAAGCGAAATAGGGCGAATCTAACCGACCAGCCGGGGTGCGCCGCGAAGGGGTAATCGGCGTATGAGCGATTTTGGTTGGAAGCGAGCGCCTGTTTTCGTGACCGCGGGTGCGATTTTCCATGTCGCGATGTTGGCTCTCGTTGCTCCGGCTCGAGCCGACGATCTGCGTACCTGTAGCACCACGGCATATGGTGACGTGGCCGTTGCCGCTTGCGACGCCGCTATCCAATCCGGAAAGCTGCAAGGCCACGCGCTGGCTGTCGCTCATCTTAATCGCGGGCTGATCCAGGAAAGACAGGGACGCCCCGATTCGGCGATTGCCGACTTTGATACCGCAATCTCCCTCGATCCAAACTACGTCGCAGCGTTCATCGATCGCGGGGTCGCATACCAAAAGACGGGACGATACGATCTCGCCATTCCGGATTATGCGCGAGCCATCGAACTCGATCCGAACTCCGCGGTTGCATATTTCAACAGCGGCGTGGCCTACAGCTTCACGCGGAATTTCGACGCGGCGATTCTGGCGTACGATCAGGCGATCCGACTTGACCCGTCAAATGCGCTCGCTTTCAACAATCGTTGCTACGTCTACAACATCAAGGAAAACTTCGAGCGCGCCCTTCGCGACTGCGACCAAACAATCCGGCTCAATCCCCACCTCGCCAATGGTTTTCTCGGACGCGCCAACGCTTATTACGGCAAGCGCGAATATGATCTGGCGATTTAAGACTACGATCACGCGCTCACGCTCGATCCAAGCAGCTTGTCGGCGTTAAGGGGCCGGGCCGCCGCCAGTATCAGCGAGAAAGATTACGACGGCGCGATCCGCGATTACGGCGCGATGCTTCAACTCGACGATAAGATAGACTCCACCTGGAACGGCCGCTGCTGGGCGCGAGCTCTCAAAGGGCAATTGCAGGAGGCATTGTCGGATTGTAATCGCGCACTGCAGCTACGACCGAGTGACGCGAGATTTCTGGACAGCCGCGGCTTTACATATCTGAAGCTTGACGATTTCGACCGCGCGATCGCCGACTACAATGCTGCGATTTTCCTCGACCCTTCACACGCTACTTCCTTGTATGGACGAAGCATCGCCAAGCGAAAGAAAGGCGATGCCGCGGCGGCGGATGCCGACGCCGAAGCGGCGAAAAGGCTTCAGCCAAAAATTGCGAGCGAATTTCAGGACTACGGCGTGCAATAGGCAACCAATCGCAATATACGCGCCGAAAAAATGAGACGGGGTGACGGGGAGATCGGCAATGGAAAAATACGAATTCGTCGCGTGGAGCATCCTCGTGCTTTGGATCGTGCTGCCGCTGATTCCGGCGATACTGATCTACTGGCTGTTTCCCCATAACGCCCCCGCGTGGGTCCACGGGACGCTGGCGGGTTTGACTGTAAAGGCCGGCGGCGCATTTGCGGCCTATTTGATTGTATTGCTCGTCGCCAAACCTTTAGCGGACCGGGAAGCCAATCAAGCGATGGCTTACTTGCACCCGGTCTGGACGATCAAGGGAGCGCTCCGCGTCATAGATAAGCACGGGGTGGTCTCCCATCCCGGCGAAACGTTTTTCCAGAAAATAAACATAAAGACGGAACCGCCGTTAGGTTCGTTTGCTGACCCGACTTTCACAATCACCGTTCCGGAGGGTCCCAATGGCATTCCGAACGTCTATTTGTTCATTCCTGACTACAGCAAGAACGTACTGCTGAAGCTGGCCAATTTCGATCACGCCAATAAAACTGCGGGCATAGCCGGGGAGGCGGTCGATATAGAAGAGCCGCGCCCGACCGATTTGAAATCCCGCCAGCCGCAGACGGATCCCGTCCGGCAACAGAGCTGCACCGTGCCCGACACGATCGAGTGTCGTTATTTTAGCTTCCCGATTTGCGGCCGGCGTTACGCGCCATGAAGGTCTGCGGTGACCCGTCTTCGGGATTGACGAAGATGACGTCGAGCGGGTCCCGGCGCGGGGTATCGACCGACAGAAAAACCACGGGGTGCTCGAACAGCTTCGGTATCGCGTGTACCGTTTGCCGCGAGAAGAACAGCAACTGACCGGGCGCGAACTCTGCTTCGGTCGCTTGATCGCCCATCCAGAAAGTGCCGCGGCCGGAGAAGACGTACAAATATTCGTGGCAGGTCGCGTGATAGTGCGGCGGCACCGGGCGATAAACGCGAAACACCCGCGCACTCGCTTCGGGGCGATCGGTCAAATAGTGATCCGCCAGCAAGGTCTCCGCGGTGTCCGGCAAGGACGCGGCAATCGCGCCAATGTCGAAGCGGCCGCTTTCCCTGGGCGGGTGCGCTGGTGAGGGCGAAGCCGGCGGCCCTTGTCGACTGGACATCGCGGTTAAGCCCTCTCTCTTTCGAATGAGCGCAAGCGTGCGGCGCCATAGCATCAGCCGCCTTCTTACAACGCCGCATTGCGAGAGGCGACAGGCGCGTCCGGAACGCGGCCCTTTTCCGGCGCCGAAAAATCGCTCATCCTCTGCATTAACTTCAAGCGCGGCCGGGAAATCCCGGTTTTAGGGAGGGAATTATCGTGGATGCAGCGGTGAAATCGCGCGTACCAGTGCCGGAACCTGATCTGAAACCCGAAGAAATGATTGCGCGCGCGCGAGCGCTGCGGCCGAAGGTGCGTGAGGAAGCCAAAGCCGCCGAGCAGCGCGGCTATTATTCCGAAGCGCTGCATCGCGAGTTCACCAAAGCGGGGTTCTACCGCTGCCTGCAGCCGCGGATGTTCGGTGGGTATGAATTCGACATACGGACTTTCTTTAAGGCGATGGTGCAGATCGCGAGCGCCGATCCCGGCATTGGCTGGGGGCTAACGCTGGCCTGCGGCCACGCCCTTCAGATCGGCAGCAATTTCGGTGAGGCGACGCAAGCCAAGATCTTTGGCCCCGACGGCCATTTTATCGCCCCGTATTCGCCGAGCGGCCCCTCGCCGGACGCCGAATGCGTCGCCGTGCCGGGCGGCTACCGTGTCAAAGGCAAGTGGCGTTACGCGTCGGGCGTGCCCTATGCGACCCATTTCATGGGGATGGCACCGCTCAAAAGTTCGCATCCCGGTGGACCGACCCGAAAGATGGTCAGCGTCGTGGTGCCGCGCGCGCAATTCGAGATGCTCGACGACTGGCACGACATGTTTGGCATGAAAGGCTCGGGCTCGAACAGCGTCGTCATCCGCGACGCGTTGATCCCGGAAGATTTCGTTGACGAAACCATCATCGGTGACGACGGCACCGGGTTGACCCCCGGCGCCAAACTTCACGGCAATCCGCTCTATAACGGCATCTTCATGGCGTTCGGCGCGGGCGAGCTTGCCTGTTCACAAGTCGGCGCCGCCTGGGCCTCGCTCGAAGAATTTGAGAAGCACATCCGCACGACGAAGCCGCTTCTCTCGGCGCAGCCGATCATGAAATATGAGCATTACGACTGGCAGCGCATATTTGGTTTGGCGCTGACGACAACGAACGCCGCCGAGGCAGTGCTGCTGCGCACCGCCGAACTTTACGTCGAATACGCCAAGGCGCGCATGGAAGGCACCGGACAGTTCGGTCCGCGCGAAACCATGCTGGTGATGGGCATGCAGCATCAAGCGTCGCGGCTCGCTTGGGAGGCCGGTTACGATCTGTTCCGCGCGTCAAGCACGGCCAGTATTCGCGACGGCGAACCGATGCAACGCTTCTTCCGCGACTTTGCCACCTTCCGCAACAATCCGGTGCACCAGCCGGACTTTGTCGCGAGCCGCATCGCGCAGGCTTATTTCGATCTGCCGATGCAGGGCTTTGATTTGTAGCCGCGACGGTGGCGCGCGCGGCTTAGAGAGTGGCGACGGTTTTCAGTGCGCCGTCGAGCGCGATACCGTTTTCATCCATCAGGGCGGCGTCGCGCAGCCGCCGCATCCAGTCGGCGCCGTCGTCGCGCGCCGCGAGCAGCGGCACCGCGCCTATGACGCGCTCAAATTTCGATTCACCGCGAGTGTGCGTGTCGGAATAGCCCTTGACCAGGCGGCGGGCGTTGAGAACTTCGACCGCCACGTCATAGTTCTGCGCCACGGTCCCGGTCGCCACCGCGAGCCATTTTTCCACGTGCGCCATTTCACGCCCATGGCGCAACGTCGTCCGCCGGATCGGCCTGAACGCCCCGAGCACGTACAACATCAAGAACCAATGGATCGTCCCGGAGCGCACGCGGCGGCCGCTGCGGAACGCCCAGCCAAACAGGGCAGGGTGGGCTTCCATGAATCGGCCGAGCGGTGCCGGCATGGTGCCGGCGACTTCCTCGAGCCGCGGGTGCATGTATTCGGTCGTGTAGACGATCTGATCCGAGCCGACGGCGTTTTCGTGCAGCACGCGGTCGTAGCGCGAGGCGCGGGTCTTTAGATCGGCGACGCGGATGACGTCGTCATAGGCCATGGCGATAGCGATGTATTTGGCTGCGGCCGCGGTCAGCGCGAAGCTTTTCCTGTCGCTGCCCTGCGCGCGGTCCAGCTCGTAAATCTTGGCGACGCGATCGAGATACTCGCCGGCATAAGCGGGATCTTGGAAGTCGACGAGTTTTTTGACGCCGGCAAACAGCATCGGCTGCACTGTCTCGGGAAAGCCGCGAATGCGGGTCAGGAGCGCGTCGAGGTCGGCGCGGCCCGCTGACGCGGGCAGGGGTGCGAAATGCTTGCCCGGACGCTTGACCGCGGGACGCGCCGCCGGCGTGGTGCCGGCGGCTTGATCGTAGGCGGCGCTGAAAGCCTTTAAGCTCGGTTCGACGCCGCGGCCGCCGGCTTTGATAATGGCCTCGAAGGCAGAACGGTCGAACGGCAGCGTATTGGATGCGGCGAGCGCGCCAAACAGGCACGCCGAGATGTGACTGTTATTCTTGTTCGCCAGCGCCTCCATGTCGAAGGCGAGAATGCGCTTGGCGGCGACGCCGGCGGCTTCGACAATCAGGTTCGGCTCAACAGTGGCGTCACCCGGCTTCTCCTTCTCGGCGACGGAGTAAAGCCGGTGCGTCGAAGCCACAAGGGTCGAGCGGTCGGGTGTCACCAGGCCGCGCAGGATGGAGCGTCCGGCCTCAGCAAGCTCGGCGGCGATGATGATGTCGACTTCACCGGGCGCCGGCATCAGCGACAGAATCGGCGCGCGGCCGGCCTTTGGCGGCAACATCTCGACATAATAAAGGGTCGACCCGGTACGTTGGGCGACGCCCGGCACCGACGTCGACTGCGCATGCCAGCCTTGGGCCTCGGCGAGTTCGACGATCCAGTCGGCCAGCACGCCGCCGCCCTGGCCGCCCATGGCCAAAACGGCAACGCAGATCGGACGCTCGGCGGTGAAGCGCGTCGGCGTCGTCAATGGCGTGCCGGAAAGGTCGTTCATGCTCAATCCGCGAATACGACGCGGTGCGCTTCGCGGCGGCGTTGCAGGAAGCCGATCACCGCGCGGCGCAATCCGGCCATGAAACGATCAAACGCCGTCGGATTATGAATAATGTCGGCGCGGTAGAACGACGGACACAAGACGGCCGCTTCCGAGACTTCGCCGCAATTGCCGCAGCCGACGCAGTTTTGGTCGATTGCCGCGACCGGGTCGTCCTTAAGCGGATCGGCGGTGTGCTTGACCGACAGCGACGGACAGCCGGACAAGCGGATGCAGGCGTGATCGCCGGTGCAGACGTCCTCGTCGACGCCGAAGCGCTCCCGCACTTTGCGCTCGCCTTCGCGTACCGCCTTGTTGAACAGCGGCTTCACCCGCCGCTGCTTGTTGAGCATGCATTCTGAGGACGCGACAATGACTTTCGGCCCGCCTTCCTTGGTAGTGAGGGCTTCGCGCAAAGTGTCCCGCATCCAGCCGACGTCATAAGTCCGATCAGTATGGCGCACCCACTTCACTCCAACGCCTTTGATGGCGTCGACAATAGTGTTGTTGGTTGAACGCTCGGGGTTGAGCGCGCGCGACGACGGAATATCCTGGCCGCCGGTCGCCGCCGAATAGAAGTTGTCGACCACCATGATCACGCCGTCCTGTTTGTTGTAGACGGCGTTGGCGACGCTGGTGGAAAGGCCGTTGTGCCAGAAGCCGCCGTCACCGATGACGGAAATCGGCTTTTTGTCGGCCTTGACGTTGAAGGCGGAGGACGACGCTGGCCCCAGCCCGTAACCCATCGTGGTGGCGCCGACATTAAATGGCGGCAGGCTGGCAAACAGGTGGCAGCCGATGTCGCCGGCGATCTGATGCTCGCCAAGCTCCTGCTGGACAAGCTTCATGGCGGCGAAGATCGGCCGCTCCGGACAGCCGACGCAGAAACTCGGCGGTCGCGGCGGCAGCGCCTTGATCATTTCCTGTACTTTGGGATCGGCGAGGACGGCCGAGGCGTCCGGTGGCGGCGGTGAATTGCCGAGCAGGTTCTTGCCGTGCAGTTCGAGGAACGCCTTGATCCCCTTGGTGACGACTTGCGGCGTGTATTCGCCGGCCATCGGCAGCACATCTTTGCCGTTGATCTTGGTCTGGATGTCGCGCCGCCGGAGAATCGTATTGAGCGCTTGCTCGATGAATTCAGGCTGGCCTTCCTCGACCATGAGGATCGCCTTCTTGCCGGTGGCGAACGCGGCGACTTCGTCGTCGATCAGCGGGTAGGTGACGTTGAGGCAGTAGATCGGCACAGCGGTCTCGCCGTAGACGTCGGCCAAGCCGAGCTGCTGCAGCGAACGCATCACCGAATTGTACATGCCGCCCTGGACGACGATGCCGACATCGCCGGTTTCGGGACCGAAGAATTCGTTGAGCTTGCGCTCCTTGATGAACTTGACCGCAGCCGGCCAGCGCTGCTCGATCTTCTCGCGTTCATGAAGATACGATGCGGGCGGCAGCACCACACGCTGGGTGTCGCGGCGCGGATTCTCGAGTGCCTGACGTAACGTGAAGCCCGGCTTCTTGTTGTCTTTGGCCGTGAAGCGCCCGTGGACGTGGCAGGCGCGGATACGCACCTCCAGCATCACCGGCGTGTGCGACGCTTCGGAGAGTTCGAAGCCCTCTTCCACCATCTTGACGATGGTCGGCAGGTTCGGCCGCGGATCGAGCAGCCACACCTGCGACTTCATGGCGAAGGGATGGGAGCGCTCCTGCATGATCGAGGAGCCCTCGCCGTAGTCCTCTCCGATTATAATGAGTGCGCCGCCGGTAACGCCGCCGGACGCAAGGTTGGCGATCGCATCCGAGGCGACATTGATGCCGACCGGCGCCTTGAAGGTCACCGCGCCGCGGATCGGATAGTGCACGGAAGCCGCAAGCGTCGCCGCGGCGGCTGCTTCCGACGCCGAATTCTCGAAGTGAACGCCGAGATCGTCGAGCACGTCCTTGGCGTCGGCGAGGACGTCCATCAAATGTGAAATTGGCGCGCCCTGATAACCGCCGACATAAGCCACGCCCGATTGCAGCAGCGCTTTGGTAATGGCGAGGATCCCTTCGCCGCGGAATTCATCACCGTCGCCAAGCTTGAGATCCTGCACTTCGCGTGCAAACGAGCGTTCAGCCATGAAAGCCTCCGGGTCGCACCATCGAGCCAACGGGGCCGACCAATTCCTCGTATTTATGGGTGTTTCCAGTAGTTCTTGCAACGGCGGCGCATGGTCGCTTGCCGGCGATCAGCCTTGCGTTTCGGCGCCGGGCCGGTGTCGCGACTTGGCCTTGTCATCACGCTATTGGGAATTTCCGTGACACGAGCCGACGCTTCCAAACGGCCACGAAATGGAGCAAAAAGCCCATGGCTTCAGCTTGTCCGGCGTTTACTTTATGCTTAAAGTATTCGCGACCAGCGGTTCCGGGCCGTTAAACTGCTCAGGGAAAGTGCCGAACGCACGGCATGCGCGTACGGCTGTTCAAACGGGGAGAGTCCAACATGTTCAACGTCACGCGTCGTCAGGCGCTCGCGACCAGCGGCGGCATCCTGGCAACGTTACTTGCACCACAGCGCTTCGCCACGGCGGCTGCGGGCAACACCCTCAACATCGCTTACAACGTCAATCTGCCGTCATTCAATCCGGATGCGGGGCCGTCGTCGGTCAACCCGACCATCCAGGCGATGTACCGCTCGATCTTCGATCAATACATCGGTCAGAAGCCGAACCTCGCGTTCGAGCCCGGCCTGCTTACTGCCTGGGGCTGGAACGATGACAAGTCCAAGGTCTGGATGGACGTGCGCAAGGACGTCGTCTGGCATGACGGCTCGCCGTTCACACCTGAGGACGTGGTGTGGAGCCTGCAACACGAAGCCGACGCGAAGAACGGCAACATGGTCGCGTTCGTCTGGCAGGGCATCGGCAATTACAAGATCGACGGTCAGCGGATCACCGCCGACGTCATTCAATTCGAGCCCGACTTGTTCAAGTGGATGGCCTTCCTCTCCGGCTATGTCTTGCCGAAGAATTATTGGGAGAAAGTCGGTCCGGAAGGTTTCGAGAAAAAGCCGATCGGCACCGGCCCGTACATGGTCGATGCCTATGAGGGCAACGCCTACCTCCGGCTCAAGGCCAATCCGAAATACTGGGGCGGCAAGCCCGCGTTCGAGACGGTGGTCTTCAAGTTCGTCCCGGATGCGACCAGCCGCGTCGCCGAAATCGAAAGCGGCTCGTCCGACATCACGCTGGAAGTGCCCGTACGAGGAATACGACCGCCTTCGCGTCAAGGCCGGCTTGAAGGGTGAGTGCAAGCCGATCTCCGACATCGGCATGATCTTCATCACCAACGGCGGCGTGATGGACGACAAGAACGTGCGGCTCGCCATGTGTCACGCCGTCGACAAGGACGCCATCATCAAGCGGCTGCTGCGCGGCTATGGCACGCGCATCGACACGCTCGAGGCGCCGGAATACGCAGCCTACGATCCCTCGATCAAGGTCGCGCACGATCCGAAGCTCGCGGCCGAGCTTCTGGCCAAGAGCGGCTATTCCAAAGACAAGCCGGTCAAGTTCACCATCCAGACGACGCGCGGCTACAAGCCGAAGGATTACGAAATGATCCAGGCGATCGTCGGCATGTGGCGCAACGTCGGTATCGAGGCCGACATCGAAGTCTACGAAATCGCCAAGCACTTCGAGCTGCGCATGTCGCACAAGCTGGCGCCTGCGGCGTTCTACAACTGGGGCAACGCGATCGGCGATCCGTCGACGTCGACCGGTCACGCCATGTTCTCCAAGTCGCCGCACTCGGGCTGGCATTCGGACGACCTCGACGCCAAGATCGGCCCGCTCTGGGGCGAGAAGGACGAGGCCAAGCGTATTGCCGGGTGGAAGGCGGTCGACCGCTATATCGCCGAGCAGGGCTACGTGTTGCCGCTGCTGCAATATTCGCAGCCGATCCTCTACAAGGCCAGCCTCAAGGTGACGCCAAACACGTCCGGTGCCTTGCAGCCGGCGACGCTGGTGTCGAAAGCGTAGCCGCCAAACAGGCGCGACGTCCGCGGGAGGTTTTTGCCTTCCGCGGACCGTGCCTTGAAAGGTCGCCGATGGGGTCCGCCGCCGCGCCGGGCGTGGCGAGATTTAAGGACCGTGCATGTTGCTTGCCGTCATTGTCAGACGAGCGGCGCTGGCGCTGATAACGCTCGCGGGCGTTGCGGTGATTGTATTCGTGTTGCTGCGCGTCGTGCCGGGCGATCCGGTGGCGATGATGATCGGGCCGGGCGCCACGGCTGCCGACATCGCCGCGCTTAAGGCGCACTACGGTTTTGACGCGCCGATCCTTGAACAGTTCCGGATCTGGGCCGCGGGAATCGTCACCGGCGATTTTGGCTCTTCGATCACTCTACATTTGCCGGTGACCGAGATCCTGGCGTCGCGTCTGCCGGCGACGCTTGAGCTCGCGCTGCTGGCGCTCCTCATTGCGGTCGTGGTCGGTGGCAGCGTTGCGGTTGCCGGCACGCTGATGCGGCGCACCATCGGCGAGACCATCATCGACGGTTTGAACTCGATCATGCTGGCGGTGCCCGATTTCATCTGGGCGCTGGCGTTGGTCCTGTTGTTCGCGGTCGCGCTTCCGGTCTTGCCGCTGACCGGACGTATCAATCCGGACCTGGCGGAAGGTTTCGTCACCAAATTCTATCTGACGGAAAGCCTGCTGACCGGACGCTTCAGCGTCGCCGGCGATATCCTCAGCCACATGATCATGCCGGCGCTGGCACTCGCCTTGCCGCTCGCCGCGGTGATCGTGCGGTTGCTGAAACAGTCGCTCAAGGAAGCGATGCTGCAGGACTACGTGCTGCTGGCGCGCATCAAGGGCTTTCGCGAGCTGCGGCTGGTGCTGCAAGAGGCGTTGCGCAACGCCGTCGGCCCGACGCTGGCGCTGACCGGCGTACAGTTCACTTTCCTGATCGGTGGCACGGTGATTGTGGAGCGGATTTTTGCCTATCCGGGAATCGGCAACCTTGCCATTGACGCCGTCATTAATCGCGACTTCCCGCTGATCCAGGGGTTGGTGCTGCTGTTCGGGTTGATCTTCATCCTGGTCAACGTTGCGGTTGATCTCGGGGTGGCCGCGCTTAACCCGCGGCTGCGGCATGCTTGAGCGCGGCGACGTGAAACACTCGACCCCGATAACGAGCGCGCTGACGATCGACAGGTCCGAACCGCGGCCGCTACCGGTTTATGTCCGGCTCGCCCGCGATCCCAAAGTGGTGTGTGCCGGCGGATTCATTCTCTTTCTCGTGGTGCTTGCGATCGGCGCGCCTTTGATAGCGCCGCAGGATCCGCTGGCGCAAAATCTCCTGAATGCCACGCTGCCGCCGGTCGGTTTCGCCGATGCCGAGCCGGGCTTTTTACTAGGGACCGACGGGCTGGGCCGCGACGTGCTCTCTCGCGTGATCTACGGCTCGCGGGTGTCGCTGACGGTGGCATTCGTCGCCGCCGGTCTTGCCTGCTTGATCGGTTCGTTGCTCGGACTGATGGCCGGTTACCTCGGCGCTGCCGCTGACGCGGTCATTTCGCGCCTGGTCGACATCTGGATGGCGTTCCCGCCGGTGCTGCTCTCGATCCTGCTCATCGCGGTGATCGGTACCGGGCTGCATTCGGTCATCATCGCGATTGTCGTCATCGACTGGACGCGGTTCTGCCGCGTGGTGCGGACCGAAACCATGAACCAGGCGCAAATGGATTATGTGGTCGCCGCCCGCACGATCGGCTTTTCGCGCCCGGCAACGCTGTTTCGCGAAATTTTTCCCAACGTGGTTCCGGTGCTCATTGCGCTCCTGACGCTCGAAATGGGCATCGCGGTGGTGGTCGAGGCGATCCTCTCCTTCGTCGGGCTTTCGGTCGCGTCGGATACGCCAACCTGGGGCGGCATGATCGCCGAGGGCCGGCAAATTGTGCATGAGGCTTGGTGGGTGCTCGCCGTGCCGCTGGCGGCACTGTTCGCGACCGTCGTCGCCTTCAACCAGCTCGGCGACGGTCTCGCGCGCAGCCTCGATCCGGTGCTGCGCCGATGACCGCGCCGCGTCTTGTCATCGAGCAGTTGAGCGCGATTTCGTTGCGCGCCGCCGGCGCGCCGATCCTGCGCCGCGTCTCGCTCGCGGTTGATACCGGCGAAGTGCACGGCCTGGTCGGCGAGAGCGGCGCGGGCAAATCGACCATCGCCAAAGCCATCCTCGGCATCATACCGACGCAAGTGAAACTCACCGGCGGAAACATCATGTTCGAGGGCCGCGATCTGCTCGCCCTGTCGGCGGGCGAGCTTCGTGGCGTGCTTGGCCGCGATATCGCGCTGGTGCCGCAGGATCCTTCCACCGCGCTCAATCCCTCGCGCCGGATCGACGCGCAGATGACGGATGGATTGCGGCTGAAGCGCGGGCTGTCGAGGAAGGGAGCGAAGTCGCGCGCGCGGGCTTTACTCGCCGAGGTGCAGATACGCGATCCCGAGCGCGTGTTGTCGAGCTATCCGCATCAGCTCTCCGGCGGCATGCGTCAGCGCGTGCTCATTGCCGCTGCCTTTGCGCTCGAGCCAAAACTCGTGATCGCCGACGAGCCGACGACGGCGCTCGACGTCACCGTGCAAAAACAAATTCTGCGGCTCATTCGGGCATTGCAGGAACGTCACGGCACCAGCGTGCTGTTCGTATCGCACGATCTCGGCGTGGTCGCGCAAATCTGCGACCGGGTGAGCGTGCTCTATATGGGCAAGGTGGTCGAGCAGGGCGTGACCGCCGACATTCTGCAAAACCCGCAGCACCCTTACACCCAGGCCTTGCTCGCGGCGAACCCCCGTTACGACCGGCCCGACACCGGATTGGAGCCGACGCCACCCGAGGTCGTCGCCGTTTTGCGCGCCGAGATCGCTGCCTTCGATGCCGGCGGATCGGTCGGGGAGGCGCGCCATGGCCGATGACCTTCTGGTCGCGCGCGGGCTCGTGGTCGCCTATGGCCGCCGCTCGGCGCGGCTTCTCGGTGCCCGCCAGCAGGTCCCCGTTCTGCACGGAGTCGACATTCGGGTCGGCCGTGGCGAAACCGTCGGCATTGTCGGGGAGTCCGGTTCCGGCAAGACGACGCTTGGTCGCGCGCTCTTGGGTCTGGTCGAGCCAGTGGCCGGCACGGTGACGTTCGATGGCGCCGATATCACTGCGCTCGACGAAAGGGCGCGACGGCCGCTACGCCGCCGCATGCAAATGATTTTTCAGGATCCGATGTCGTCGCTCAACCCGCGGCACACCATCGGGCGTATCCTGTCCGAGCCGCTGCTGCTTCACGGTTTCGCCAAAACCCGCGCGGCGGCGCTGTCATTGGTGCACGGCGTGCTGGACCGTGTCGGGCTGTCGCCGGCGACGGTCGACCGCTATTCGTTTGAACTTTCCGGCGGCCAGCGCCAGCGCGTCGGCATTGCGCGCGCGGTCGTGCTCAAGCCGGATTTCGTCCTGGCTGACGAGATCGTCTCGGGCCTCGACGTGTCGACGCAAGCGCAAGTGCTTCGGCTCCTCAAGGAACTGACGAGCGAAATGCACCTCGCGCTCGCGTTCATCAGTCATGATCTTTCGGTGGTCCGCTCGATTTGCCAGCGCGTGGTCGTCATGCGCGAAGGCAAAGTCGTCGAGGAAGGGCCGTGCGAACGCGTATTCACGGCGCCCGCCGACGCCTATACGCGCATGCTGATCGACGCCATTCCGTTGCCGACCGTCGATCCCGGTTGGCTCACCCGCGGCACGACGGTGGAGGCCGCCGTTCCCGGTTGACGAAAAATCGCGCCGCGGGCAACCGGGGCAGCTTCGGCGCGATGCTCAAACCAGTCCCGACAGGAGGTAACTGTGTCTCGCTTTACCCGTCATCTCGCTATCGCCGCGGCCGCCGCCGCGTTGCTCGCGGCCGCACCAGGAGCCCGCGCCGACGGTCTTCCCGGCATGCGCGGCCACGACCATACCGGCATCACGGTGCCGGACATGAAGGAGGCCACCGACTTTTTCGTCGGCGTGCTCGGCTGCAAAGAGGCCATGTCGTTCGGGCCGTTCGCCGACGAGAAGGGCGAGTTCATGACTGCGCTGCTCAACGTCAATCCGCGCGCGGTCATCAAACAAATAACCATGGTACGTTGCGGCTACGGCTCCGACATCGAGTTGTTCCAGTACACCTCGCCGGACCAGAAGAACATGACGCCCAAGAACAGCGATATCGGCGGCTATCACATCGCTTTCTATGTCGACGACATCAAAGCCGCAAAGGCCTATCTCGACGGCAAGGGCGTGAAGACGTTCTTCAACCTGTCCGTCGACCAGGGGCCTGCGGCCGGGCAAAGCATCTTCTATTTCCTGGCGCCGTGGGGCCTGCAAATGGAAGCCATCAGCTATCCAAACGGAGAGGCTTACGAAAAAACCTCGCCGATCAAGCTGTGGTCGCCGAAGGATCCGTCACAGTAAGCTTGCGAAGCAAGACGCCGCGGGCCGTGCCTAAATTTTCAGCGGCCCGCGGCTTTTTGTAACGGCAGGCAAGGGCGCGTGACTCCTCGCCGGACCATCGGTACAGTCGCGACATCCCGGCACATGGGCCGATGCAACGGTGACCATCGCATCTATGCGTAGGCGTCGGTACGGCGGCAGGTTTGCGAGCTGGCTGGCGCTCATCGCGCTGGCCGTTCAGTTTGCCGTTTCGTTCGGGCACATTCACCTCGACGGTATCCGCCGCGTCGGTTCGACGGCCGCGCTAGTCACCCGGCAAACGCACACCGCCCAATCGTCGCCGACGCCGCTATCGGGCGACAAAGACGATTACTGCGCGATCTGCGCCAGCATCTCCCAGGTAGCCAATTCGTTCGTACCACCGCCGCCGCTATTGCCGCCACCGCCGTTTTCCACGGGCATTGATCATATCGATCGCGATGCCGCGATATCCCTCGCGCCGCGCCGATTGGCGTTCCAATCGCGCGCCCCGCCGCTCGCATGACCTCAGGTCGCAGCTGACCTTCAGCATTGCCGCGGCTCCGCCGGCTATGCGCGAAGGTCTCGAGGCGCGTTTCGCATTTCCGGCTTCTTCGTGCCTCGTGCTGCCGCCTTCCGTTCATCGATCATTCCGATTTTTGTTCAACGGCGGAACACTATGCGGCTCACGACAAAACTGCTCGGACTAGCTTGCGTGCTCCTTACCCTGTTGTTGTGGGCGGTCACTTTTTGGACCGACCCGGCGCCCGGCGCGATCATCACCGCGGCTGCACTCACCATCGTCACCGCCATTGCCGGCGTCCTGACCGTGTTGAGCTAAAAAATGAACAGGCTGAGTTTCACCCCAATGTCCGTGACGACGCGACCACTTCAGCGGCGGCAGGGCTTCCTCGCGCGCGGCGCAGCTCTGGCGGCTGTCGTTCTCGTGTTGGCGTTAAGCGCCTACGCGTCCGCCCTCGCGGCGCCTAATCCGTTTGCGGCTATGCGCGAGCCCCAAGCAACGGGTATCGCCGGCTGGATCCTAGCCGAGCAGTCGCGGTTCTATCGTGCGCTATCGGGCCTCATTCATGCGGCCAAGACCGACGGTTCGGCGCTGTGGGCGCTGATGGGCATTTCGTTCATTTACGGCATCTTTCACGCCGCCGGTCCCGGCCACGGCAAGGCGGTGATCTCGTCTTATCTTGTCGCCAACGAGGAAACGTGGCGACGCGGCATCGTGTTGTCGTTTGCTTCGGCGATTCTGCAAGCCGTTACCGCCATTGTCATTGTCGGGGTCGCCGCCGTGCTGCTCGGCGCTACGGCGAAGATGATGGGCGATACGGTCCGCGTCATCGAGATTGTGAGCTACGCGCTGATCGTGCTCCTGGGCGCTCGGCTGTTTTGGGTCAAGGGCAGGGGATTCCTGCGCACGTGGCGCGCCATCGGCTCAACGCCGGAGGCGAGCGCGGCAGCCGGCCATCGACATCATCGTCACGAACACCACATGCACGATCATGCGGCGCATGATCATGCATGGCATCACGACCCCGCAACAGACGCCCACGAACACGCGCATGATCATGGACACGGATATTCGCACGGTCATGACCACGCTGAAGAAGACGGCGACGTGCTGCCCTGGGGCCACGCTCATGGGCCCGAACCGGAGGAATTAGGCGGGCCGGGCGGCTGGTATCGCGGATTTTCCGCCATTGTCGCCGTCGGTTTGCGCCCGTGTTCGGGCGCGATCATCGTTCTCGTCTTCGCTCTGGCGCAAGGTTTGTTCCTGGCCGGAATTGCCTCGACATTCGTGATGGGTCTCGGCACCGCGATCACGGTTGCCGCCATCGCCACGCTTGCGGTCGCGGCGCGCGCGGCGGCGCAGAAAGTTGCCGCCACGCGACCGGGCTACGGCGCTCTGGCATTGCGCGGCATCGAGGTCGGCGCCGCGGTGCTTGTCATCGTCTTCGGCGCCGCGCTTCTCGCCGGCTACATGGCGAGCGAGCGCATGGGGATGTTCTGATCCGGGCGGAGAGCCTCGATCGCCATCGCACCCTGGTCGAAAACGCCGAGCGTTTTCCACTGCGCCCGGTGGTGCGCCATTTGGCGGTCTGGAAATTGCGGACGGAGTGGTCATGATCGGTGCGGGGAAGACAGGTTGTCCCCCAGCTAGGAAAATCGCTTCGATGTTCCGGCCACTGCTGTTGTTTATGATTGTCGGTATCGCATCGGCTCACGCGCAGGACGTCGGGACACGTGAATCCGGAGCCGCTGCCGCCCCTGGCCAATCCCAATTCGCCGCCAACTCCGGCAAGGGAACTTTTCGCGCGCAAAACGACTCCGCTTGCTGGTCCGGCTCGCTCCATCGGAACCTACAACGGTGGCTGTCTTGAAGGCGGCATGGCTTTGCCGCTCGCCGGGCCGGCCTGGCAAGTCATGCGCGCGTCACGCGACCGCTATTGGGGCAACCCAATCCTCGTCGCATTTATCGAGCGGCTCGGCGAGAAGGCCAAGAAGGCGGGATGGAACGGATTGTTGATCGGCGACATGTCGCAGCCGCGCGGTGGCCCGATGCTCAACGGCCACGCCAGTCATCAAGTCGGTCTGGACGTGGATATCTGGTTCACGCCCATGCCCAGCCACGAGCTGACCCGGGAAGAGCGGGAGTTTGAGATGGCGCTGAAGATGGTCGCGAAAGACCGGCGTGACGTTGATCCCGCGACGTGGTCGCATGAGCGAACCGAGCTCGTCCGCATCGCGGCGCAGGATCCGGTCGTCGCTCGTATTTTCGTCAATCCGGCGATCAAGAAGGCGATGTGCCGGGAAGCGGGCTCGGACCGCGCCTGGCTCGCCAAGGTGCGGCCGTGGTGGGGACACGACGAACATTTCCACGTCCGCTTGGCTTGTCCTCCTGACAGCCCGTTATGCAAGCAACAACCGGAGACTGGGTCGGGGGATGGATGCGGAGCAGAACTCGCGTCCTGGCTCAGAAAGACCGAGGCGCCTCCACTGCCGGCCGCGAAGCCTCAGCATAATGGGACACTTGCGGCGCTGCCAGCACAGTGCCGGGCGGTCGTCAAGGCCCCGTAAAAACACCGGGGCGGCGCGCCGCTATCGCGATTAAAACGGCTAGCTGGGGTATGATGAAACAGCGCGACATGCGACGATCCATCATGCACGAAATATCACGTCCGGGCGGAAGGCCGGCCAAGGTAATACCGCTGATCTTCGCCTGTGTTCTGGCGTTCACGGCGTTTGGTCCGGCGGCCTTGGCGCAAGAGCCGCCAGCGCCTCCGGGACAGGCGTCGATCGCCCAACCGACAATCGGTGGCGCGCTCCTGCCGCACGATCTCTCCCCGCTCGGCATGTTCGTTCACGCGGACATCGTCGTGAAGGCGGTCATCGTTGGTCTCGCGTTCGCATCGCTTGTCACGTGGACCGCTTTTGTCGCCAAGAGCCTGGAGCTGCAAGCCGCGCGCCGCAGCGCCCGCCGTGCGCTGCGCATCGTTTCCGGGGCCATCACGCTAAGCCAGGTCACCCAGCAACTGGGCAGAAAGTCCGGCGCCGCCGGCCAGCTCGTACAGGCGGCGATCGATGAGATGAGGCTTTCCGGGAATATGCCGGGCGACGGAGTCAAAGAGCGAATCGCGCTGCAACTCGAACGTCTCGAGCTCAGGTACAGCCGCAAGATTTCGCTTGGCACCGGCGTGCTCGCGACCATCGGCTCCACCGCGCCGTTCGTCGGACTGTTCGGCACGGTGTGGGGAATCATGAACAGCTTTATCGGCATCTCCAATGCGCACACCACCAATCTCGCGGTGGTCGCGCCCGGCATCGCCGAAGCGCTGTTGGCCACCGCGCTCGGTCTGGTCGCCGCGATCCCGGCCGTCGTCATCTACAACGTGCTGGTGCGTTCAACCGCGCACTATCGCGCGCTGCTCGGCGACGTGTCCGCGCAGGTGATGAAGCTCGTCAGCCGCGACATCGACCGCAGCCGAGTGCGGCTCGGAATGGCCGCGGAGTAGCGCGCATGGCGGTTCGTATCAATCACGGCGCCGACGAACTCGACGAAGTGCACGACATCAACGTTACACCGTTCATCGACGTGATGCTCGTGCTGCTGATCATTTTCATGGTGGCGGCGCCGCTCGCGACGGTGGACATTCCGGTCGACTTGCCGTCGTCTTCGGCGCAACAGCAGCCGCGTCCAGGCAAACCGGTTTATCTCACCGTCAAGGCCGATTTGAGTCTCGCCATCGGCGACGAGCCGATCGCCACGAGCTCGCTGGCGGCAGCGCTCGATGCCGCGACTGATTCAAACAAAGACGAGCGCATCTTCCTGCGCGCCGATCGCGCCGTGCCGTATGGCGCCGTCATGCAAGTGATGAATGACCTGCGCGCGGCGAATTATCTCAAAGTCGCCCTGGTCGGGCTCGAAACGCGGGACGCCAAATGACTGTGCGCGACTTGCACTGGCTCGACGACCACGATCCGCGGACGATCCTGCGCTGGTCGGCCGCCGCTGCGGTCGTGCTCGGCCTGCACTGCGCGTTGATCGCGAGCTACTTCGCCTGGCATCAGCCGGCCGAAGAGATCGGCGATCTGACTTCCGTCGTCACCGTGGACCTTGCACCGATCGATAGCGTCGCCGACGCCAATCAGCGCGATATCGCGCCTGGGCCGGAAGACGTGGTCGAGCAAAAGCCCGTGCCGGAAGTGGAAAAACGGCCGGAAGAGCGGCCAAAGATCGAAGAACCGCCACCACCGCCGGCGACCACGGCCGACATCGCATTGCCGGAGCCGAAGCCGCTGCAGAAGATGGAGGAGGAGCGGCCGCCCGCTCCCCGCACCACCGCTCGCGTCGAAGGCGGTGCGCCGCGCGTTGCGCCATCGTGGCAGGCCGATGTGGTCCGGCACCTGCAACAGTACAAGCGGTATCCGGGCGGCGCGCAGGCAAAGCACGAACAAGGCGTCGTGCTACTCGGTTTTAGCGTCGATCGCAGCGGCCGCGTGTTGACGCGTCGCGTCGTCCAAAGTTCTGGCCACGCCGATCTCGACCAGGAAGTGATGGAAATGGTCGTACGCGCGCAGCCGCTGCCGGCTTTTCCGCCGAGCATGACCCAATCGGAACTCGATCTCACCGTTCCGATACGATTTTCACTGCGCTGACGGGGCGGCTTTGTTCGACGCTGCTGACTAGATCGCTACGTCGGGCGCGTCATGCTGCCAGCGGCCGATCAGGCCGGCAATGACCGCGCCGATAATGGGCGCCAGCCAGAACAGCCAGAGCTGCGAAATGTAAGCCGCGCCGGCGAACAGCGCCGGACCCGTGCTTCGCGCCGGATTGACCGACGTGTTGGTCACCGGGATCAGCACGAGATGAATAAGTGTCAGGCAAAGCCCGATCGGGATCCCGGCAAAGCCGACGGCCGCGCCTTTCGAGGTGGTGCCGATGATGACGTAGAGAAAAAAGAACGTCGCCAGCGCTTCGATCAAGAAGCACGACGTCAGATTGTATTTGCCGGGGCTCAGGTCGCCATAGCCGTTGGAGGCAAAGCCGCCCGGGACCCAATCCGGTTTGCCGGATGCGATCAAGTAGAGCACGGCCGCCGCGACGATGGCGCCGACAACCTGGGCTATGATGTAGGGGATGACGTCTTTGGCCTTGAAGCGGCCAGCGGTCCACAGGCCGATAGTGACCGCGCAATTGAAATGTCCGCCGGAAATGTGACCTACGGCGTAGGCCATGGTGAGCACGGTCAAACCGAACGCCAGGCTCACACCCAAAAATCCGATACCGAGAGTCGGAAAGCCCGCGGCAATCACCGCGCTGCCGCAACCGGCGAAAGTCAGCCAGAACGTGCCGAAAAACTCGGCACCGAGACGCCGCGTCATATCCATTGTTTCCCCCCGATTCGCCTACTGGCGCACGGATATTACCCGGAGGGGCGCCCATCGGGAACAAACGCGTGCGCGTTTGCACAGCATATCAGGGCTGCGGCTCAGATGGACGCGGCTCGGGCAGAAAGAAAGTCTGCAAGGCCGGTACGATCACCAGCAGCATGATCGGCCCAATCAACATGCCGCCGACAATGACGGTAGCGAGCGGCCGCTGCACCTGGCTGCCGATGCCGGTGGAGATCGCGGCGGGCAGGAGACCGATGCAAGCCGACAGCGTCATCATCAGGATCGGGCGCATTTGCTCGCCGACGGCATGAAACATCGCCTCGATCGGCGGCATGCCGGCCGTCGCAATGCGATAATAACCGTTGAGGATAAGGATGCCGCTCATTACCGACACACCCATCAGCGAAATGAATCCGATCGCCGCTGATATGCTGAATTCCAGGCCGAAGAGATAAAGCGCCACGAGGCCGCCCGAAATCGCGAACGGCAGTCCAAGCAACGCCAGCAAGCTGTCGCGCCAGGAATTGAAAAGTCCGTACAGCAGAATGACGATCAGCAACAGCGTCACCGGCAGGATGATGAGAAGGCGTTGCTTGGCCTGCTGCAGCCACTCGAATTCGCCGGCCCAGGCGATCCGGTAGCCAGTAGGGATTTTGACATTGCGCGCGATGCGTTCTTGCGCTTCGGCTACGGCGCTGGCGAGATCCCTGCCGCGGACGCTGAACTTGATTGGCACGTAACGCTGACTGCGTTCGCGAAAGATGTAGGATGCCCCGGTCTCAAGCGAGATCGACGCGAGCTCGCTCAATGGAATGTAGGCGTTGACGCCGATTGGGGACTGATACGCGACCTTGAGGTTGCGGACTGCTTCGATATTGCCGCGGTATCCCGGCGCCAGCCGCGCGACCACCGCGAACTGGCGGTCTGCTTCCAGTAGCGTGGTGGCGGTGGTCCCGCCGAGCGCCGCTTGTATCACGCTGTTGATGTCGTTGATGCTCAAGCCGTAGCGCGCTGCCTTGGCGCGATCGATCTTGATGTTCAGGTTGGGTTGTCCGAGCACCCAGAATGCGCCGAGATCGGTGATGCCCTGTACCTTTTCCATTTCGCTCATAATGTCGCGCGTGATCTTCTCGAGCCGCGCAAGATCGGGCCCGATGATCTTGACCGAATTGGCACCTTTCACGCCCGAGAGGCCTTCCTCGACGTTGTCCTGAATATACTGGGAGAAGTTGAAGTCGATGCCGACGAACTCGCGGTCGAATTCGTCCTGCAGGTCTTTAATGAGGTTGGCTTTGTTATAGCCCGTGGGCCACTCATCGAATGGCTTTAGCGGCACAAAGAACTCGGCGTTGAAGAAGCCGGCCGCGTCGCTGCCGTTGTCCGGCCGGCCGTGCTGCGATGTTACCGTCACGACTTCGGGATGCTTGAGAATGATCTCGCGGATCCGATTGACGATCGGCATGCCGGCGTCGAGTGAAATGGTTGGCGGCATGGTGGCGCGAATCCAGAGGTTTCCTTCCTCCAGCGTCGGCAGGAATTCGCTGCCGAGCCGCGAGCCGAGAAAAAAGCTCATTGCGAGAAAGACCATGCCGATCGCAATGGTGGCCTTCCTGTTGCGCAGCGACCAGCGCAGCACCGGCGTGTAAACGGCGCGCAGGCCGCGCACGAGGACGGTTTCGACCTCGCGGATGCGCTCCGGGAGCAGTATCGAAGTAAGACACGGCGTCACGATGAACGTCGCCAGCAGCGCACCGATCAGCGCGTAAGCGTAGGTCTGCGCCATCGGGCTGAATATCTGTCCTTCGACGCCTTGCATGGTGAAAAGCGGAATGAAGGCCGCGACGATGATGGCGGTGGAAAAGAACACTGCTTTGTCGATTTGCAAGGCACTGATGAGAATGAGCCGTAGCCGGTCGTTCCATGGCGAGGCTTGCGATGCATCTGTGTCGCTTGTCGGGTCGGGCCCCCAACGCCGCTCGGCGAGATTGCGGAATAGCTGCTGCCTGGCCTCGGGACTGGCTTGAAAATTCCGGTAAACGTTCTCAACGAGAATAACGGCGGCGTCGACGATGATGCCGAAATCGACGGCGCCCACCGAGAGAAGGTTGGCGTCCTGGCCGCGCAAGACCAGGATGATGATGCTGAAGAACAAGGCGAACGGGATATTGGCGCCGACGATAATGGCGCTGCGCAAGTCGCCGAGGAAAATCCATTGGATGAAGAAAATCAGGACACACCCGAACACGAGATTATGCAGGACGGTATTGGTGGTGACGGCGACCAACTGGCTGCGATCGTAGTAGGGGACGATCTTGACGCCGGGCGGCAGCGAGCCGTCGGTGTTGATTTTCTGGACCTCGGCGTGAACGCGTTTGATCACATCCTTGGTGTGCAGCGTGCGGTTCATGACGACGATCGCCGCGACGATATCGTCTTCATGATCGCGGCCGGCCTTGCCGAGTCTCGGCACGTGGCCGACCGTGACGTTGGCAACGTCCTTGACCAGGACCGGTATGCCGTTCGTCTGATTGAGTGGAATGTTTTCGATGTCCTCGACCTTGTAACCCTGCGTCAGGTCTTCATCGCCGCCGCTGTTCAACAAGCCGACGCCGCGGATATTCACCGACTGCTGGCCCATATTCATGGTGCGACCGCCGACATTGATGTTGGCGTTGCCGAGCGCGGTAATGACTTGCGGGATCGTGACGTTGTAGGCGTCGAGTTTGTGCAAATCGACCTCGACGTCGTATTCTTTGGTGGTCCCGCCCCACGTGTTGATTTGCACAATTCCCGGCACGCCGAGCAGCCGGCGTTGCAAAATCCAGTCCTGGACCGTGCGCAGATTGGTCAAGCCAAAGTGCGGCGGCCCGGTAACCTGATAGCGGTAGATTTCGCCGACCAGGCTGGTGGCCTGAATGGTCGGGATGATGTTGTTGGGCAAATTGACGTTCTGCTGCAGATTGATCGCGGTTTGGGTCAGCGCGAAGTAGTAGTCGACGCCGTAATAGAAGGTGACGCGAACGAAGGTGAGGCCGTAGAACGAGGTCGAACGAATGACGTCGACGCCGGGGGTTGCAGCCAGCCCTACCTCGAGCGGAACGGTGAAATAGCGCTCCATTTCTTCGGCCGAAAGGCCGGGCGCTTGGGCGGTAATCTCAAGAATAACCGGGGCCGGATTCGGATAGGCCTCGATGTTGAGCTTGGAAAACGTGAATAATCCGGCGCCAAAGAAGACCAGCAGTCCCAAAAGGACGAGCGGGCGGCGCGTCAATCCGAATACGAGCAGGCCCTTGAGCACGAATCGTCCCTCGTCCCTTGCCGTGATTTATCACAGCATTTGTGGGAACGAATTGGAACATCTGGCGATTTTTCGGCGTGCGAACGGGGGCCGGCGAGGATTCGGCGTCACTTGGCGATAATTTAGAGTCGGCACAGTGAATAGCGCCGTCGGCGGCGTCGGTAAGCCTAGTGCGCCTTCGATTGCTCGCGGACGAGATTGATGATCGCCGAAAAGTCGAGTCCGCTGTGACCCTCGTCGGCAAAGCGCTGATAGATTTCAGCGGCATGCGCCCCGATGGCGTTTTTTACCTTCGCGGAATCCGCCGCCGCTTTGGCAAGCTTGAGGTCTTTCAACATCAGAGCCGCTGCGAAGCCCGGCTTGTAGGAATTATTGGACGGGCTAGCCGGCACCGGTCCCGGCACCGGGCAATAGCTGGTCAGCGCCCAGCATTGCGCGGAGGAGGCGGAGGCGACGTCGAACAGGGCCTGATGCGAAAGCCCGAGTTTTTCGCCCATCACAAAACCTTCGCAGACGGCGATCATCGAGGCGGCGAGGATCATGTTGTTGCAGATCTTGGCGACTTGCCCGTTGCCCGCTTCGCCGCAATGCACGATGCGCTTGCCCATGCGCTCGAGCACGGCTTTGCCGCGGTCAAATGCGTGCGTTGAACCGCCGACCATGAAGGTCAACGTTGCCGCCTTGGCGCCGCCGACGCCGCCGGACACCGGCGCGTCGAGCGTGGCGAGGCCGCTCGCCGCCGCGAGCTTATGCGCCTTTCGCGCGCTGTCGACGTCGATGGTCGAGCAATCGATAAACAAGGTGCCTTGCCGTGCGTGCGGCACGATCTCGTTCCAGACCGAAAGCACGTGCTCGCCCGCCGGCAGCATGGTGATGACGACGTCGGCGTTTTCCACGCAAGCTTTCGCGCTGGCGACGATCTGCACGCCCTCGGAGGCTGACGTCGCGCGCGAATCCGCCACGACGTCGAAGCCGTGCACCCGCTCGCCGGACTTGACGAGATTGGCGGCCATCGGGCCGCCCATGTTTCCGAGACCGATGAATCCGATGTTGGACATCTGCAACGCCTTTTCTAATTCGGGAATTTCAATTCCAGTGCGCCGACGGATTGAAAATGCCGGTCGACAATCTCGCGCGTAACTTCTTGCAACTCATTCGGCCGCCATTTCGGATCGCGGTCCTTGTCGACGATCGTCGCACGAACGCCCTCGACGAAATCGTGGCCGGCGATGGCGGCAAGGGCGATCCGAAAGTCCTGCTGGAAGCTTTCCTCCATCCGCTTGAATGATACCGCGTCGCGGATGTTGCGCAACGTAACCTTCAGCGAAGTCGGGGACGCCTTGCTCATTGCCGCAGCCGCAGCGGTCGCCGCGGTGGTGTCGCTCGATTGCAGCTTCAGCATAATGTCTTCGACGCTCTGGCCGGCGTAACACGGGTCGATCCAAGATCGCGCGACTTGCAGTCGGCTCGCTGCGGGTGGCTCGGTCATGTCGGCGAGTGCGCATTTGACGTCGGTCGCGGTGCGGCAATCGGCGAGCGCGCCGGGAAGTTCGGCGAGTCTTGCGCTCGCGATCTGGACATCGGCAAAGCCGCAATAAATCGCGTCGGCCGCATTCATGCGATCTCCGGTGAGCGCCAGATGCGTTCCCGTCATTCCAGGAGATCGGGCTAACAGAAACGACGCGCCGACATCGGGAAAAAAGCCGATGCCGACTTCGGGCATCGCCACCGACGAGCGTTCAGTTACGATGCGGAATGCGGCGTAGCCGGACAGACCGACGCCGCCACCCATCACCAAGCCGTCCATCACGACAACGAGCGGTTTTGGATAGCGCCCGATCAAAGCATCCAGGTAATATTCGGTGGACCAAAATTGCGCGGGAAGGGTGCTTCCTGATTTTGCGGCGTCGTAAAGTGCCCTGATATCGCCGCCGGCGCAAAAGGCGCGGTCGCCCGCGCCATCGATGAGAACGACGCCGACATTGGGGTCGCTCGTCCAGCCGCGCAAATGCGCGGTCATCTCGACCGACATGGCGAGCGTGAGCGCGTTGAGCGCCTTCGGCCGGTTGAGCGTGATGCGGCGCAGCATGCCTTCGCGGCGGACGATGACTTCGCCGTCTTGCAGGACGGTCACGCTTATCGTCCAACCAGGTTGCGCGCCACGATCAGCCGCATGATCTCGTTGGTGCCCTCGAGAATTTGGTGCACGCGCAGATCACGCACGATTTTTTCGATGCCGTATTCCGACAGATAGCCGTAGCCGCCGTGCAGTTGCAGCGCCTGATTGGCGACCTCGAAGCAGGTGTCGGTGACGAAACGCTTGGCCATGGCGCAAAGCTGCGTGGCGTCCGCATCCTTGCGGTCAAGCGCGGCGGCGGCGCGCCACAAGAGCGTGCGCGACGCTTCAAGGCCGGTCGCCATATCGGCAAGGCGGAATTGCAGCGCCTGGAATTCGTCGAGCCGCCTTCCGAAGGCTTTGCGCTCTTTCATGTAAGCGAGCGACTTTTCCAGCGCGACCTGCGCGCCGCCGAGCGAACAGGCGGCGATGTTGAGCCGCCCGCCATCGAGCCCGGCCATGGCGATCTTGAAACCTTCGCCTTCCTCGCCGAGCCGGTTTTCTGCTGGCACACGCACATCCTGAAAAACCACGGCGCGGGTCGGCTGTGCGTTCCAGCCCATTTTGCGTTCGTTGGCGCCAAGCGAAATTCCCGGCGCGTCGCCCGGGACGACAAAAGTCGATATGCCGGAGGGGCCCGCACCGCCGGTGCGCGCCATCACCACATAGAGATCGCCGGCTCCGGCTCCGGAGATGAATTGTTTTTGCCCATTGAGAACGTAACCATCGCCGTTACGGGTCGCGCGCGTCGCCAGCGCCGCTGCGTCCGATCCGGCGCCGGGCTCCGTGAGGCAGTAGCTCGCCAGAAATTCCATGGCGCAGAGCTTCGGCAGCCAATGGCTTCGTTGCGCCGGGGAGCCGAAGGCGTCGATCATCCAGGCGGCCATGTTGTGAATGGACATGTAGGCGGCGACCGTCGGACAGCCGGTCGCCAGCGCCTCGAAGATCAACGTCGCGTCAAGTCGCGAAAGCGCCGAGCCGCCGACATCTGACGCTACATAAACTCCGCCCATGCCCAGAGCGGCGGCCTGGCGCATTTCGGCGACGGGAAAATGCTTGGTCTCGTCCCAGGCGAGTGCGTGCGGTGCAAAAACCTCCGCCGCGAAGGTGCGCGCCATATCGCGCACGGCCATTTGATCTTCGCCTAAGGAAAAGCGCGTTGCCGCACCCGTAGGTACATCGAGCATGAGGCGTGACCCGGGTTGATCTCGCCTGAAATCGGGGACGGCGAGGGCATTTTTGCGTCAAAATGACTAGGCGTTTCCGGTGGAAATAGCATTGTCGTTTTTAGCCGGCAATGCGAGAATTCCCATGTGGATTTGAGTTAAAATTCATACGCGGTGACCATGGATTGGGGGATCTGGGGTTCACCTTACTGCCGGTTTGGGGCCGTAAGTCCCATTGGCAGGTGGTGTGTCCGGCGCGCGAGCACGGTACAAGAGCGTTCACCAGTTCCCCGACTACTAATGGGCGCGCCGTGAGCGCGCGTAAGAAAAAGGGGGCCGAGGAGCGCCGTGCAGCCGATTGATGGCAGCCTCGATACGCTGCCAAAGCTTCTTATGCACAACGCCAAGGTCATCGGCGCGCGTCCTGCCATGCGCCACAAAGACCTCGGCATCTGGAATACCTGGACGTGGGCGCAAATGCTCGAGGAAGTACGCGCGTTTTCCATCGGGCTTGCGGAACTCGGACTCAAACGCGGCGATAAATTCGCCATCGTCGGCAGTAATCGCCCACGGCTCTATTGGGCAATGTGCGCCGGCCAGGCACTCGGCGCCGTGCCGGTGCCGGTTTACGCCGACGCGGTCGCCGAGGAAATGGCGTTCGTGCTGGCGCATGCCGAAGTGACTTTGGCGGTCGTCGAGGATCAGGAGCAGGTCGACAAAGTGATCGCGGTGTCCGAGCGGCTGCCGCGGCTGGGAAAGCTCATTTATGACGAGCCGCGCGGCTTGAAGGACTACGACCACGAGCGCCTGATTTCTTTTGCCGACGTCCAGACGATTGGACTCAAGAAGATCGCCAACGACAGCGAGTGTCTCTCACGCTGGGAAGCCAGCGTGGCCGGAGGCAAGGCCGACGACCTCAGCGTTATTCTCTACACGTCGGGAACTACCGGGCGCTCGAAAGGCGTGATGCTTACGCACCGCAACACCATCGTTTCGGCGCGCAATGCCAATAACTTCGACCGGCTCGATCAAAACGAAGAGGTGATCGCCTATCTGCCGCTGGCGTGGGTCGGCGACTACATCTTTTCCTTCGTCCAGTCATATGTCGCCGGCTACTGCGTCAATTGTCCGGAAGCGCCGGACACTGTCGTTCAGGACAGGCGCGAGATCGGCACGACGTACGCGTTCGCGCCGCCGCGGGTCTACGAAAATGTTCTGACGCTGACCATGGTGCGCATGGCCGATGCCGGCGCCATCAAACGCAAAGCGTTCGATTTCTTCATCGGCGTCGCACGACGGTGGGGCGAAAAGATCCTCGACGGCGAGAAGGTCCCGCTCGGCGGCCGTCTGCTCTACGAGATCGGCCGGTTTTTTGTCTATGGGCCGGTGATGAATCAGTTCGGCCTGTCGCGCATTCGGGTCGCCTATACCGCGGGCGAAGCGATCGGGCCGGAGATTTTCCGGTTCTGGCGCGCAATGGGGATGAACCTAAAGCAGCTCTACGGTCAGACGGAAGCCTCGGTTTACGTCACCGCGCAGCCGGACGGCGAGATTTTCGCCGACACCGTCGGCAAGCCTTCTCCCGACGTCGAGATAAAAATATCCGACAAAGGCGAAGTGCTGTTTCGTTCGCCCGGCGTGTTCGCGGGATATTACAAAGATGCCGAGAAGACCGCCGAGGTGCTGACCTCCGACGGTTGGGTGCATACCGGCGATGCCGGTTTCTTTGATGCCAAAAGCGGCCAACTGAAAATCATCGATCGCGCCAAGGATGTCGGCCGGCTTAATGACGGCACGGTGTTCGCGCCGAAATACATCGAGAACAAGCTCAAGTTCTATCCCAACATCCGCGAGGCGGTGGCGATCGGCGCCGATCGCGATTTCGTCAGCGTCATGATCAACATTGACATGACTGCGGTCGGGAGCTGGGCCGAGCGGAATAACGTCGTTTACGCTTCTTACCAGGAGCTGGCGGCCCATCCGCGCGTCTACGACATGATCGCAAGTCACGTCGATGAGGTCAACCGCTCGCTGTCGGAAGAGGAGATGGTGGCGGGCGCGCAGATCAAGCGCTTTCTCATCCTGCACAAAGAACTCGATCCGGACGACGGCGAACTGACGCGTACGCAAAAGCTCCGCCGTGGTCACATTATCGACCGCTATAGTCCGCTGGTCGAAGCGTTCTACAACGGCTCGAGCACGGCGCAGATTTCAACGCAGGTGACGTTCGAAGACGGCCACAAAGGCGTCATCGCCGCGCGCGTCGCTATTCGCGACATGAAGATCTATCCGGTCGCCGCAGCGCGAATGGTGCGCGCCGCATGAGGGCGCCTTCGGCGGGCGACACGGCGCTCGGCGAGGTGCTGCTCGCGGTTGAAGACGTTTCGCTGGCGTTCGGCGGTGTGCGCGCCCTGACCGGAGTATCTTTCGACATCCGCAAGGGCGAAATCCGCGCCATTATCGGCCCGAACGGCGCAGGCAAGACGTCGATGCTCAACGTCGTCAACGGTTTCTACCAGCCGCAGTCCGGCCGGATCACCTTCAAGGGTGAAGTGCGCAAGGCCATGCGGCCGTACGCGGCGGCGCGCGGCGGTATCGCGCGGACTTTCCAGAACCTGGCGCTGTTTCGCGGCATGACCACGCTGGACAATATTCTGGCCGGGCGGGCGCTGAAAATGCGCCGCGGCTTTTTCTGGCAGTTGATCCGGCACGGGCCGGCGCTGGCGGAGGAGGTCGAGCATCGCCGCCGCGTCGAGGAGATCATCGATTTTCTGGAAATCGCCGCGATCCGCAAAATTCCGGTCGGGCGTTTGCCGTATGGCTTGCAGAAGCGCGTCGAGCTTGGCCGGGCGCTGGCGATGGAGCCTGATTTGCTGCTGCTCGACGAGCCGATGGCGGGCATGAACCTCGAAGAAAAAGAGGACATGTCGCGGTTCATCATCGACGTAAACCAGCAATACGGCACCACCATCGCACTGATCGAACACGACATGGGCGTGGTGATGGATTTATCGGACCGCGTGGTCGTGCTCGATTACGGCCGCAAGATCGCCGATGCCGCGCCCGACGACGTCAAGCAAGACGAAAACGTGATCCGCGCTTATTTGGGCCAGCCGCACGGGGTGAGCGTGTGAGGACATTTTTGGAGTCGGTTCTGCTTTGCGAGGAGGGGGAAACGAGCTGATGCACCTCCTCTACCAAATCTTCATCGATCCGTTCGTGCAGATGGGCGCGGCGCCGGACCTTTTCGTGCAGACCCTGTGGGACGGCCTCGTCGCGGGCGTGCTTTACGCGCTGATCGCGCTGGGCTTCGTATTGATTTTCAAGGCGTCGGGCGTCTTCAATTTCGCTCAGGGCATCATGGTAGTGTTTGCCGCACTGACGCTGGTCGGCCTGCATGAGCACGGCGTTCCGGCGTTCCTCGCGCTCGGGCTCACCATTGTGGTCATGTTCGTGCTCGCTTTCGGGGTCGAGCGCCTGATGCTGCGGCCGCTGGTCAACCAATCCGACGTCATCTTGTTCATGGCGACCTTCGGGCTGACTTATATCCTTATCGGTTTCGGTCAGCTCCTGTTCGGCGGCAACCCCAAGGTGATGATCGCGAACGAGCTTTACCTGCCGAGCGGGGAAATGCGGTTCAAAGGGCTAGGCGGTTTCGTCTCGTTTCAGAAGCTCGACATCGCCGCGGTGATCATTGCGTCGCTCATGGTTGCGGTGCTGGCGGTGTTCTTTCAGCGCACCCGTATTGGCCGCGCGTTGCGCGCCGTTGCCGACAGCCATCAGGCGGCGCTGTCGGTCGGTATTTCGCTCGAACAGATCTGGGTGATCGTCTGGTTCGCCGCCGGCGTCGTCGCGCTCACCACCGGCATCATGTGGGGCGCGCGTTCGGAAGTCTCGTTTTCGCTGCAGATCATTGCGCTGAAGGCGCTGCCGGTCCTGATCCTCGGCGGGCTGACATCCATTCCGGGCGCCATTGTCGGCGGACTCATTATCGGCATCGGCGAAAAATTGGGCGAGTTCTACTGGGGGCCGCTGCTGGGCGGTGGCATCGAAACCTGGTTCGCCTACGTGATTGCGCTGGGCTTTCTGGTGTTCCGGCCGCAGGGCCTGTTCGGCGAAAAGATCATCGAGCGGATTTGAACGATGCTTTATCGCGAGGTCGGCCAATACAAGACCAGTTACGCCGCCGACATGGCGGTGTTCCCGATCCTTCAGGACAGGATCGGCATCGGCGTCATTCTATTGGTGGCGTTCGTGGGCATTCCGCTCGTCGGCAACGACTTCTTGCTGCAAGCGGTGATGATCCCGTTTTTGATCTTTTCGCTGGCCGCCATCGGGCTGAATTTGCTGACCGGCTATACCGGTCTCCTGTCCCTTGGCACCGGCGCTTTCATGGGCGTCGGCGCCTACGCTTGCCTGAAACTCACGACCTATTTCCCGCAAGTGAACATCATCGTCTGGATTATTGTGTCCGGGTTTTTCTCGGCCGCGGTCGGGGTTTTGTTTGGGCTGCCGTCGCTGCGGATCAAGGGTTTCTATCTTGCGGTAGCGACGCTGGCGGCGCAGTTTTTTCTCGAGTGGTGTTTTATCCGCATCCCCTGGCTTTACAATTACGCGATCTCCGGCGCGATCGAAGTCCCGAAACGTACGCTTGCCGGCATACGCGCTGACCGGTCCGACGGCGACTGTCGCGACGCGGTACCTGGTCGTGCTGTGTATCGTGGTGCTGATGACCTGGGTGGCTTCGAACCTGGTGCATGGCCGCATCGGCCGGATGTGGATGTCGGTGCGCGACATGGATCTTGCCGCGGAATTGATCGGCATCAGGCTGTTGCGCGCCAAATTGCTCGCTTTTGCGGTTTCCTCCTTTTATTGCGGCGTCGCCGGCGCGATGCTGGTGTTTCTCTGGTACGGCGGCGCTGAAGCCAACGTGTTCGCCATCGACCAGAGCTTTCTGATCTTGTTCATGGTGATCATCGGCGGGCTGGGCACCTTGATAGGATCGTTCTTCGGCGCCGCGCTGATCTACATCCTGCCGATCGTGTTGCGGCTGGTGCCTGAAGTCGTTCGGGTTGCCGCTGCATCCCGCGACCGTCGAGCATCTCCAGTTCCTGATCCTCGGCGTGCTGATTATCGTGTTCCTGGTGGTCGAGCCGAGCGGGCTGGCGCGGCTATGGCAAATAGGTAAGCAGAAATTGCGGGTATGGCCGTTTCCTTATTAGAACCGGGAGGCTTGCGACAAATCGTCGTAAACGAGATCGCGCCTTATCTTGAAAGGGCGGTTGGCGGCAAAACCGCGGCATCCGTCGGCTGATGGCGACGTTTCTCGACCGTCGGTCTTAACCGCGGCAAGACCCGGGTGTGGCCATTTTACGCCTGATGGGGCAAACTCTTAAGACTTCCGGCAAACGAGCCGGCCGGACCGAAGTCTTCGTGACAGGTTCGTAGGATTACAAATGCGCCGGCCGGGCGATGCGGCGCAAACAAGGGAGAAACGGCAATGCATTTGAAACATATTGCGCTCGGCCTGGCGGTAGCCATCGCGCCGGTCGCCGTCAGCGCCGCACAAGCGGAAGACGGTATCTACATTCCGCTGTTCAGCTATCGCACCGGCCCGTTCGCCACCTCCGGCATACCGATCGCCAACGGCATGGCGGACTATCTCAACATGCTCAACGAGCGCGATGGCGGCATTGGCGGCGCCAAGCTGATCGTCGACGAATGCGAAACAGGGTACGACACCAAAAAGGGCGTCGAATGCTACGAGACGGTAAAGGGCAAGCACCCTGTCGTCCTTAACCCGTACTCGACCGGGATCACGCTGCAGCTGATTCCGAAAGCTTCGGTCGACAAGATTCCAGTTCTTTCCATGGCGTATGGTTTGTCTGCCTCGGCTGATGGCAACGACTTTCCCTGGATATTCAATCCGCCTGCGACTTATTGGGACGGCGCCTCGGCGTTTGTGAAACACGTCGCCGACAGTGAAGGCGGCTTCGACAAGCTTAAAGGCAAGAAGATCGGTCTCGTTCACCTCGACGCGCCGTTCGGCAAGGAGCCGATCCCGCTGTTGCAGGCATTGGCCGCCGACTACGGCTTCGAGCTGAAGCTCTATCCGGTCCCTGTGGCTGAGATGCAGAACCAGGGCTCGCTTTGGCTCAACATCCGGCGCGATCGGCCCGACTGGATCTACATGCAAGGCTTCGGCGCGATGAATCCGACGGCGGTGAAGGAAGCGAGCAAAGTCGGCTATCCGATGGATCACTTCGTCGGCAACTGGTGGGCCGGCAGCGATGACGATGCCCGCCCGACCGGGGCTGAGGCCAAGGGCTACAAATCGCTCGACCTTAATGCGGTCGGCGCGAACTTCCCGGCATTGCAGGACATCGTCAAATACGTCGTCGACAAGGGCAAAAGCCAGGTCGCCTCGAAGGACAAGGTCGGCGAGAATTTTTATAACCGCGCCGTCCTCAACTCGGTCATCATGGCGGAAGCGATCCGCAACGCCCAGCATCTGACCGGCAAGAAAGTCATCGATGGTGAAGACTTCCGCCGCGGCATGGAAACGCTGAGCATCTCGGCTGCGCGGTTCAAGGAGATCGGGCTGGAGAATTTCGCAAGCCCGATCAAGGTCAGCTGCTCCGACCACAACGGCCACGGCGGCATTTCCGTGGTGCAGTGGGATGGCACGAAGTGGCAGACCGCGGTGCCCTCGATTGAGCCGATCAAGGACAAGGTGCTTCCGCTGATCAATTCGGCGGCGGCAGACTACGTCAAGGCCAACGCTGGCTGGCCGAAGCGCACCGAACCTTGCGACAAGTCGTCGTAGGTCAGCCGTAACGTCTGTTGCGATCCCGGGGCTGCGGTGCACCACTAACGTGCCGCGCCGCGCCCGGGGAAATGTTCAGCGAGGGGAAATGGTTATGGCCGCTGTCGAGCCGGCGCAATCCCCGAATGCGGCGAGCGCCGCGGCGGCGCCAATTCTCTCGCTGAACAACATCGAGGTCGTGTACGACCGCGTCATCCTTGTGCTGAAGGGCGTCTCGCTGTCCGTGCCGGATGGCGGGATTGTCGCGCTCCTTGGCGCAAACGGCGCCGGCAAGACCACGACGCTCAAGGCGATATCCAATCTGCTGCATTCGGAACGCGGCGAAGTCACCAAGGGTGCGATTTTGTTCGACGGCGCGGAGGTACAGTCGCTGTCGCCGAATGATCTGGTGCGGCGCGGCTGCATCCAGGTGATGCAAGGCCGCTATTGTTTCGGGCACCTGACAGTCGAGGAAAACCTTCTTACCGGCGCATTCACCCGCCGCGAAGGCGCTGCAGCGATCCGCGCCGATCTCGAGAAGGTATACGGCTATTTTCCGCGCCTGCGTGAACGTCGCCAGTCGCTCGCCGGCTACACCTCAGGCGGCGAGCAACAGATGTGCGCCATCGGCAGGGCGCTGATGTCGCATCCGAAAATGATCCTGCTCGATGAGCCGTCGATGGGCCTTGCGCCGCAGATCGTCGAGGAAATATTCACCATCATGAAGAACCTCAACCAAAATGAGGGTGTGTCGTTTCTGCTGGCCGAGCAGAACACGCATCTGGCGCTGAAATACGCCGGTTACGGCTACATTCTGGAAAACGGCCGCGTCGTGCTCGACGGCACCGCTGCAGCGCTCGCCGAAAACGAGGACGTCAAGGAATTCTATCTCGGCATTGCCGAAGGCAAGCGCAAATCCTTCCGCGAGGGCAAGCACTACAAGCGGCGCAAGCGCTGGCTCGCTTAAGCGGCGAGGGGCGTTTGCGGCGCGGGGGTGATCAGCGGAACCCGGCCTCGATATTTACGCCCTTTGGCGGCGCGATATTTTCCGGCACGAAGAAGTCCTGCGCCAGTTTTTGTCCCGCATCGACCCGATATTTTTCGAAATCGGTTACGCCGTTGTCCGCGAGGAAATTATCGTCGATGAGGAAATTGCCGGAGAATTCGCGCGCCGGCTTGTTGAATACGGCATAGGCCGCGTCCGCCATGATCTCCGGCTTGCGCGACTGCCGCATCAGCGCGTCACCGCCCAGCAAATTTTGCACGGCCGCGGTCGCGATCACGGTGCGCGGCCATAGCGCGTTGACCGCGATGCCCTTGCGGCGAAGCTCGCCGGCAAGCCCCAGCACGACGAGGCTCATGCCGAATTTCGCCATGGTGTAAGCGGTGTGCGGCGCAAACCATTTCTCTTTCATGTCGAGCGGCGGCGAGATCATCAGAATGTGCGGATTTTCCGCTTTTTCCAGGTGACCGATCGCCCATTTCGACACGACGAACGTGCCGCGGGTGTTGATCTGGTGCATCAGGTCAAACCGCTTCATGTCGGTCGCTGGCGTCGGCGACAGCGAAATGGCGCTGGCGTTGTTGACGACGATATCGACGCCGCCGAAATGCGCCGCCGTTTTGTCGAGCGCTTCCTTGACCATCCGCTCATCGCGCACGTCGACGATGAGCGGCAGCGCCTTGCCGCCGGCGCGCTCGATATCCTCCGCTGCCGTGTAGATCGTCCCCGCTAGCTTCGGGTGCGGCTCGGCCGTTTTGGCGGCGATGGCGATATTCGCGCCGTCGCGCGCGGCGCGAAGCCCGATCGCCAACCCGATGCCGCGCGAAGCGCCGGTGATGAACAGGGTTTTTCCTTTAAGCGACATCGCAAAACCTCACTTTTTACGCGCGAAAAACGCGGCGAAGGCGGTGCGCGCTTCGTCGGACTGCAAAAGCTCACTGAAATGCGAGCCCTCGGCCGCCATTCGCTTCACCACTTCATCGACATTGCTGCGCATCAGCCCTCGGGTCACAGCGAGCGCGTGCGGCGGCAGAGCCGCGATCTCGCGCGCAGCGCCGACGGCAACGGCATCGACATCGGCTGCGGGCACGATGGCGTTGACGAGACCGGCCTCCTTGGCTTCGGCGGCGGATAGCGGCCGGCCCATGGCCAGCAGCGAAAATGCGCGCGCATAACCCATGCGCAGCGGCGCCAGCATGGTCGATGCCGCTTCGGGAATGAGTGCGAGTTTGAGAAAGGGGGTGGAAAGGGTCGCATCGGACGCCATGACGACGTGGTCGCAATGAAACAGGAGGGTGGTGCCGATGCCAACGGCCACGCCGCCGACAGCGGCGACAATCGGTTTGCGGCAACGCGCCAGCACATCAAGGAAGGATAACGCCGCTCCATCCCAAGGAATGCCGCCGGTCGCGGCTTTGGCGAAATCGCCGATGTCGTTGCCGGCGGTAAACGCACCGGGCGCGCCAGCGATCACGATGCAGCGCACGGCATCGCTGCGGTCGGCGTCATGGAGCGCCGCGGTCATTTGCTGGTACATCGCAAGCGTCAGCGCGTTCTTTTTCTCCGGACGATTGAGCCGGACGATGCGCACCGCACCCTCATCGGTCACGAGGACATGCTCGGTCATCTCTTTTTCCTGGTTGTGTGCGTGCGCTAGCCTGTATTGGCGCGGTTTCGGATCAACTTGCCGATGGCGCGAAATTCGCCGCCGGCGGCGGTTCGGGCTTGGGACTCGATAATGCGATAGAGGTCGACGACGCGCTCGCCGACCGGGGTTACGACCGCGCCACCGCCTTTGGCACCGCCGGTCTCGGCTGTGACTGCCGGTTCGCGCAGCGTCTGGTTGATCTCCTCTACCAGTAGCCAGGCGCGGCGATACGACATGCCCAACGATCGCGCCGCTGCCGAGATCGAACCCATCGAACGAATAGCCTCCAAAAGCGCGATCTTGCCGGGGCCGATGCGTGCGCCCGAGGCAAGATCGATGCGGATTGAAAGGTGTGTGCCGGCCATATGCCTGATGCCTTTCGAGCCCCTCGGAAGTCACGCCGATAGTGCCGCGGCCGTCAAGGGACTTTTCTCAGTGCGCCAACCCACCCACAAAATGAATGCGGCGGCCGAAGCCGCCGCATTCCGCGCTCAAAAGACCTGCCTTATTGGAAAAGCTTTAGCGCGTTGGCGATTGTTTGCGACACCCCCCAAATGAGGGGGATGCCGACGAAGCCCCAGGCGAGCACAAGCTGCCACGCCGGTGTGCTGTTGGTTTGTGTGGTCATGGGCTCTCCTTTAGGCGCTCGCCGGTTTGCGGGTTAGCGACTCGGCGAAGTCCTTGCCGGCCTGCGCGGCGGCCGGTAACGCATTGTCGTCGGGCTTCATGTAGAACCGCTGGTTGACGGCCTTGATCAAGAAATTGGCGATAAAGCCGATCACGAACAATGCCGCCATGATGTACATGGTGACGTTGTAAGCTTGCGCCTTCGGCACGCCGTGGGTGATATTGTACTCGCGGATGTAGTTCACCAGCACTGGCCCGAAGATCCCGGCCATCGACCAGGCGGTGATCAACAGGCCGTGAATGGCGCCGACGTACCGCGTGCCAAACATATCTTTCAGATAGGCCGGCACGGTGGCGAAACCGCCGCCATACATGCTGATAATCACGAGGAAGCAAAGCACGAAGCCGGCGATGCTGCCGACCGATCCGGTGTAGGGCACCAAACAATACATCGCGAAGCCGAGCACCATGAACACGAAGTAGGTGTTCTTGCGTCCGATATAGTCTGAAGTGGATGCCCAGAAGAACCGGCCGAGCATGTTGAACAGGCTCATCAGGCCCGACGAAGCCTGCCGCTGCGATCGCGGTGATGTGGCCGGGGAACATCTCCTGGCTCATTGCCGACGCCTGGCCGATGACGCCGATGCCTGCGGTGACGTTGATGCAGAGCACGATCCAGATGCACCAGAACTGTGGAGTTCTCAGTGCGTCGTAGACATAGACGTCGCTGGTGGTGATCAGCTTCGAGGCTTGAACCGGCGCCACGTAGCCTTCCGGTTTCCAGCCCGGAGCCGGCAGCCGCACAATAAACGCGCCCACCATCATGAATATGAAATAGAGGACGCCCAGGACGATGAATGTCTCGGCAACGCCGACGTGCGTCGGCAGTGGAGAACCTGTTCATGAGCCAAACCGACAGCGGCGAGGCGATGAACGCGCCACCGCCGAAGCCCATGATGGCCATGCCGGTCGCCATGCCGGGGCGGTCCGGGAACCATTTGATCAGGGTCGAGACCGGCGAGATGTAGCCAAGGCCCAATCCGCAGCCGCCGACCAGCCCGTAGCCGAAATAGACGACCCAGATGTTGTGGACGTAGACGCCGATAGCCGAGATGAAAAACCCGACGGCCCAGCACAAGGCGGCGGTGAACATGGCGCGCCGCGGGCCGCCTTCCTCGACCCAGCGGCCGAAGATCGCGGCGGAGAATCCGAGCACGAAAATGGCAACCGAGAAGATCCAGCCGAGCTCGGGAATGCTCCAATCGCCGGGTGCCGATTTGCTAATGCCAAGAAGCTTGGTCATCGGCAAATTGAACACGCTAAAAGCGTATGCTTGGCCGATACACAAATGAATGCATAGGGCCGCGGGCGGCACCATCCATCGATTAAAACCAGGTCTGGCGATGGTACGGCTTCGATCAAGAAAACCGGAGATGCCCCCACGATGCCCCGGCTTGCGCCGCGGTCATAGTCATCAGTTTCCTCCTCCGTAGCTTCTTATTCTCAAAAATGGACGTTTCTTGCTTTACTTCTGCGGCGCGCGTTGGTCCCCGCGTGCTTCTGAGTCCGTTACTTTCAGATGCTCGAGAGCAAGCGTGCCGGCGTGCCGCCGAAGACTCGACAACCTCAAATCACTCAATCACACGTTCGCCCTTGATTGAAGCGATCTTGGCTCGAGCTGACAAAATATCGCATGCAATCGTTACCGCGCGCGGCGTCGCACTGGCGATATAACCCACTGAAATCGCTCATAAGTTTTGATTGACCGGATCACCGCGGTGCTTATCAAATGGTGCAAAGCAACAAAAATTACTTTGCACGGCTCGATCTATTGCGGTTGCGTTGCCGCCGCCGCTGAGGGCTTCATTTCCGGGAAATGTTCAATGGCCGCGCGGGCGACCGGGTCGAGGCCGCTGCCTCCTGCTTTCAGGTGCGCGACAATCTGAACCCGCATTCGCGGATCCCAGAATTTTCTGAGGTGCTCGGCGGTGCCGGCCACGGCTTTATCTGGCCCCTGACTTTCAAAGAACCTGGCGATTTGATTGGCCATATAGATGAGCTTGTCAGGCGACGACATTGGTCACAGCTTGTTTGGTCATGTCTTTGATGCGCCGCTGATGCGTGAACACCTCGAACCCGTCATCGCGCGCGACGCCGACGAGGGTAATACCGGCGGCTTCCGCAGTCCGCAAGGCAAGCGCGGTCGGTGCCGAGACGGCAACCAGGAGCGGCGCGCCGATAGCCGCGGTCTTTTGCACCATCTCCACCGACACCCGGCTAGTCAGCAAAATCATGCCGTCGACTCTGCGTACCTGCGCTTTGAGCAACGCGCCGGCGAGTTTGTCGAGCGCGTTATGGCGGCCAACATCCTCGCGCACTGCCACCAAACCGGACTCCGGGCACCAAAATGCCGCAGCGTGCACGGCGCGTGTTTGCCGGTTTAATTCTTGCCGGGGCGACAATGCGGCGAGCGCGCGCATGATCTCGGCCGGACTGAACGTCGCCCCATCGCTGACGCGCGCCGTCGGCCGCACCGCCTCCGTCAAGCTGTCGATGCCGCAAAGCCCGCACCCGGTCGGACCGGCGAGATAACGGCGGCGCTTGCCGAGCGCCGTCGCGCGCGGATCGGTCAACCACATCCGCAGCTCGATTCCGGAATCGTGGTCGACGACTTCGAGTTGCTTGATATCGGCGGGCGATGAGATGACGCCTTCCGTGAAGGAAAAACCGAGCGCGAAATCTTCCAGATCGCGCGGCGTTGCCATCATCACCGCGTAGGAGCCGCCGTCGTAAGTAAGAGCGACTGCGGTCTCCTCCGGAATGACGCGCTTGCCGTCGGTAACCCCGCTTTGGCGCCAGACCGTTTCGGCGACGGCGGCGGTCGGTTCGCGCATATTTATTCGGCGGCCTCGGCCGCCTCGGCGATGCGGCGGCTCTCTTGCGAGAATTTTTCGTAATCCTCTTGCCAGCGCGACGGGCCGTTTGACGGCGACACCTGCACCGCCGTCACCTTATATTCCGGGCAATTGGTGGCCCAATCGGAATAGTCGGTGGTGATGACGTTCGCCTGCGTGTCGGGATGGTGGAACGTGGTGTAAACCACGCCCGGAGCCACCCGGTCCGTGAGCTCGGCGCGCAGCGTCGTCTCGCCGGAGCGGCTCTTCAATCTCACCCAATCGCCGTCGCGAATGCCGCGCTGTTCGGCGTCGTGCGGATGAATTTCGAGAAGGTCTTCCTTGTGCCACAGCGAGTTGTCGGTGCGCCTGGTCTGCGCGCCGACATTATATTGCGACAGGATGCGGCCGGTCGTGAGCAGAAGCGGAAAGCGTGGGCCAGTCTTTTCGTCGGTGGCGACGTATTCGGTGACAATGAACTTGCCCTTACCGCGCACAAAGCCGTTGACATGCATGATCGGCGAACCTTCCGGCGCCTTGTCATTACACGGCCACTGCACCGACCCGCGTTCATCGAGCATCTTGAACGAGACATTGGCAAAGCCGGGGGTGAGGCGGGCGATCTCATCCATGATCTGCGACGGATGGTCGTAATGCATCGGGTAGCCCAGCGCATTGCTGAGCAGGCACGTGATTTCCCAGTCCTCATAACCGTTCTTCGGCGCCATCACTTTGCGCACTTGTTGAATGCGGCGCTCGGCGTTGGTGAAGGTGCCGTTCTTTTCAAGGAACGTTGAGCCCGGCAAGAACACGTGTGCAAACCGCGCCGTCTCGTTGAGGAACAGATCCTGCACGACGACGCACTCCATCGCTTCCAGACCGGCCGACACGTGCTTGGTGTCGGGATCGGACTGGAGGATGTCTTCGCCCTGGATGTAAATGCCCTTGAACGTGCCATCGACCGCGGCATCGAGCATGTTCGGGATCCGCAGGCCTGGCTCCTTGTCGAGCGTCACGCCCCAGTCCTTCTCGAACATGGTGCGCGGCCCATCGAGCGAGATATGACGGTAGCCGGAAAGTTCGTGCGGGAATGAGCCCATATCGCACGAGCCCTGCACGTTGTTCTGTCCGCGCAGCGGGTTTACGCCGACGCCGGGCCGGCCGATATTGCCGGTTGCCATCGCCAGATTGGCGATTGCCATCACGGTGGTCGAACCCTGGCTATGTTCGGTGACGCCTAGGCCGTAGTAAATCGAACCATTTCCGCCGGTGGCGAACAGGCGCGCGGCCCGGCGGATAGTTTCGGCCGGAACGCCGGAGATTTTCCCGACCTCTTCCGGAGAATTCTGCGGCAACGAAACAAAATCGGCCCAGTGCAGAAATTCGTCCCAGTCACAACGCTCGCGGATGAATTTCTCGTCGTAGAGTTTTTCGGTGACGATGACGTGCGCCAGCGACGTCACAATGGCGACGTTGGTGCCGGGCTTCAGCGCGAGGTGATAGGACGCGTCGACGTGCGCCGATCTCACCATCTCGGTGCGGCGTGGATCGATCACGATCAGCTTGGCGCCCTGGCGAAGCCGCTTCTTCATGCGCGAGGCGAACACCGGATGCGCGGCAGCCGGATTGGCGCCAATCACAATGATCACGTCAGTGTCTTCGACCGAGTCGAAATTCTGCGTGCCGGCCGATGTGCCGTAGGTTTGGCCGAGGCCATATCCGGTCGGCGAATGGCACACCCGCGCGCAGGTGTCGACGTTATTGTTGCCGAAGGCGGCGCGGATCAGTTTCTGCACCAGAAAGGTTTCTTCGTTGGTGCAGCGCGACGAGGTGATGCCGCCAACCGAATCCTTGCCGTATTTGGCCTGGATGCGCTTGAACTCGGAAGCGGAGTAATTGATCGCCTCTTCCCAGCTCACTTCCTTCCACGGATCGGTGACCTTGGCGCGGATCATCGGCTTGAGCACGCGCTCGCGGTGGGTCGCATAACCCCAGGCAAAGCGGCCTTTGACGCACGAGTGGCCGCGGTTGGCCTCGCCATCTTTGTACGGCACCATGCGAACGAGCTCCTCGCCGCGCATTTCGGCCTTGAATGAGCAGCCGACGCCGCAATAGGCGCAGGTTGTCACCACCGAATGTTCGGGCTTGCCGATCTCGATGACCTTCTTTTCGTTGAGCGTCGCGGTCGGACAGGCCTGCACGCAGGCGCCGCACGACACGCACTCCGAGGTCATGAACGGCTCTTCCATGCCCGGCGACACGCGGCTGTCAAAGCCGCGGCCGGCGATAGTGAGGGCGAACGTACCTTGCGTTTCCTCGCACGCGCGCACGCAGCGCGAGCAGACGATGCATTTCGACGGTTCGTAGGTGAAATACGGATTCAACTCGTCTTTCGGCAGCCAATTCGGGTTCGCGGCGTCGCCGGTCTTGGCGAAGACGTGATTTTCACCTGCGTAACCGTAGCGCACATCGCGCAGGCCGACCGCGCCGGCCATGTCCTGCAATTCGCAATCGCCGTTGGCCGAACAGGTCAGGCAGTCGAGCGGATGGTCGGAGATGTAAAGCTCCATCACGCCGCGCCGGATGGTTTTGATCCGTTCGGTCTGCGTCTTCACCACGATGCCTTCGGCGACGGGTGTGGTGCAGGAAGCGGGGGTGCCGGCGCGGCCTTCGATCTCGACCAGGCACAGCCGGCAGGAGCCGAACGCATCGACCATGTCCGTGGCGCAGAGTTTCGGAATCTGCGTGCCGAGCTGCATCGCCGCGCGCATGATCGAGGTGCCCTCCGGCACCGTGACCTGCTGGCCGTCGATGGTCAGCGTGACGCTCTTGGTCGCCTTCGATTTCGGCGTGCCGTAGTCGATCTCGTGGACGAGCGACATGGCTGTCTCCTATTCCGCAGCTTGCAAACGTGGCGCGGGCTTAAAGTCGTCGGGGAAATGGGTTACCGCGCTCATCACCGGGTATGGCGTAAATCCGCCCAGCGCACAGAGCGATCCAAATTTCATGGTGTTGCAGAGGTCGACGAGCACCGCGAGATTCTTTTCAGGTTCGACGCCGCTTCTGATTTTGTCGACCGTTTCAACGCCGCGGATCGAGCCGATGCGGCATGGCGTGCACTTGCCGCAGGATTCGATGGCGCAGAATTCCATGGCAAAGCGCGCTTGTTTGGCCATATCGACGGTGTCGTCGAACACGACGACGCCCGCATGGCCGATGAGCCCATCGCGCTTGGCGAAAGCTTCGTAGTCGAACGGCGTATCGAAGAGCGCTGGCGGGAAATAGGCGCCGAGCGGTCCGCCGACCTGCACCGCTTTTACCGGCCGGCCGGTGCGGGAGCCGCCGCCGACATCGTTGACGAGTTCGCCCAGCGAGATGCCGAATGCCGTCTCGAACAGGCCGCCATATTTGATGTTGCCGGCGAGCTGGATCGGCATGGTGCCGCGCGAGCGGCCGACGCCGAAATTTTTGTAGAACGCCGCTCCCTTGTCCATGATCACCGGGACGGTCGCGAGCGAAAGCACGTTATTGATGACCGTCGGTTTACCGAACAGCCCCTTGTGCGCGGGCAGCGGCGGTTTGGCGCGGACCTGGCCGCGCTTGCCTTCGAGGCTGTCGAGCAGCGACGTCTCTTCGCCGCACACGTAAGCGCCGGCGCCGACGCGAACTTCGATGTCGAACGCATAAGACGAGCCGGCCACGCGTTTGCCCAGTATGCCGCCGCGGCGTGCCGCGGCGATAGCCGCCTCCATGGTGGCGATGGCGTGCGGATATTCGGATCGGATGTAAACGTAGCCCTTGGTCGCGCCGACGGCGATGGCGGCGATGGTCATGCCTTCGATCAGCACGAACGGATCGCCTTCCATGATCATGCGGTCGGCGAAGGTGCCGCTGTCGCCTTCGTCGGCATTGCAGACAATGTATTTCCGGTCGGCTTTGGCGTCCGCGACCGTCTTCCACTTGATGCCGGTCGGGAATCCCGCGCCGCCGCGGCCGCGCAGTCCCGATTGGGTGACTTCTTCGACGATGCCGCCGGGATCGGCCAGCGCTTTTGCGAGACCCTTGTAGCCATCGTGCGCCTTGTAGTCATCGAGCGAGCGCGGATCGACGATGCCGCAACGGGCGAAGGTGAGGCGGGTCTGTTTCTTGAGGAACGGATGCTCTTCCGGCGCGCCGACGCGCAATTTGTGATCGCCGCCACCGGCGATCAGGGCCTCGAAGATGGCTTCCAGGTCTTTCAGTTCGACGGGACCATACGCAATGCGGCCCTTGTCGGTCGCGACCTCAACGAGCGGCTCGAGCCAGTGCATGCCGCGCGAGCCATTGCGCACAATCTCGACTGTGACATTGCGCTTCGCGGCCAATGCGGCGATGGCGGCTGCAATCTCGTCGGCACCGCATGCCACCGCGGCGGCGTCGCCCGGCACGTAGATGCGAAGCGCGCTCATCGGTCGACCTCCGCCAACAGGCCATCGAGCTTCTTGGCGTCGAGCCGGGCCACCACTTTGCCGTCGATCATCGCGGACGGCGATACCGAGCAGAGTCCCAGGCAGTAAACCGCTTCGACGGTGACGCGCCCATCGGCCGTGGTGTTGCCGAGCGCGACGCCGAGCCGGGATTCGGCGCGGGCGGCAAGCTCGTCGCCTCCGGCGGCTTGGCAGGACTCGGCCCGGCACAGTTTGAGGACGTGGCGGCCGGCCGGAGCGCGCCGGAAGTCATGATAAAAAGTGACGACGCCGTGCACTTCGGCCCGCGAAATATTTAGCGCTTCGGCGATGATCGGTTCGGCGGCTTGATCGATGTAGCCGAAGCTCTCCTGCAAGGCGTGCAGGATCGGCAACAGCGGGCCTTCAAGACCCTGATGCTCTCGAATGATTTGCGCGGTTCGTTCCGCGCTCCATGGTTCGTAGTTCGGCACGTTCAGTACCAGCTCCGCGCGACCGTCCCGCCGGTCGATCGCGCTCAAGATATTGGAACTATTATAAAATATGCACTACGCGGCGCGGATCAATAAAGCTGATCCGTGGTTCGATCAGGATTTCTGATCGAACCGATCAATGAGCGCCGCTTGGCGCGTGCCGTTTTGGCCCCGCGTCTTTTCCGCTTCTCGCCTAACGTTTTGTTTTCGCTTGGTTTTTGCAGCGCGGCCGGCGCTTGGCCCAAGACCTTGGCCAACGCGCGGGCCTCGGTCACGAGTGCCGTGATCAGCGGCGTCATAGGCTCACGGTGGGGGATAATGAGTCCGACGGCGTGCGTTGCCGCCGGTTCAACGATCGGGATCGAGCGGACGTTGTCGGTAAGGCCGAGGGTTTCGGCGAGCTTTGCCGGCATGATGCTGGCCCATTTGCCGGTACGCACATGCGCGAACAACACGATCATCGAATTCGATTCGAGGGTGGGTGACGGCTCCTGTCCGGCCGAGCGCAACAGCGCATCGATGATGCGCCGGTTCTGCATGTCGGGTGTCAGCAGGCAAAGCGGCACCTGGCCGACCTCCGCCCAAGTCACGCTGTCGCGATCGCCGAATGCGCCGGCAGGCGACGTCAGCAGCCGATACTCTTCGTAATAGAGCGGCACCGTATTCACCCGGCCAACCGGCTCGTTGTCGAGGTAGGTGAGGCCGGCGTCGACTTCGAGATCGTCGAGCAACCGCAGCACGTCGATTGACGTCTTCGACACGATGCTGAAGCGAACGCTGGGGTGTTTGGCGCGATAGGGCGTCGTCAACATCGCCGTCATGGCAAGCGCCGTCGGTATCGCGGCGATCTTGACGTGGCCGACCAGGCCGCGCTTCAGCGCGTCGATATCCTGGCGCATGGCGCGCGCATCGCCGACGATCCGGCGCGCCCATTCCAGAACTCTTTCACCCTCAGGCGTGAAGCCGTGGAATCGCGAGCCGCGCTGCACCAGCAGCACGCCGAACATGTCCTCCAGATATTTTATGCCGCCTGACAAGGTCGGCTGGCTGACCCGGCAGGCCTCTGCCGCGCGTCCAAAGTGACTTTCACGCGCCAGCGCAATAATGAATTCGAGCCGATCAATCATCGGTAGCTCTGCGTTTGCAGCAAGCCTTAGCTCACGTTAGACGGATTATCGCACAATGAAGGCGCCTCCCAATGGCCACGCGCCTTCAAGCGTCACGCCCGCCGGTTTCAAAATTCAATTATAGCCTTATTGTTAATTCCAAGAGGTCTTGGGCTCACGCCCTTTTTGCCCCGGTTTGGACGGCATGGAATGGAAGATTTTGCGTCTATCAGGCAACGTGCCCACAGCCTGACGTATCCCAATTCGCAGCCGCGAGATGCGGCCAGCCTGATCCTGGTAGATCGTTCAGGAGGCGAGCCTAAGGTGCTGCTTGGAAAGCGCCATGAAGGGCACGCCTTCATGCCAGGGCACTTCGTTTTCCCGGGGGGGCGAATTGAGGAAAGCGACCGTCATGTGCCGGCCGCCGCAGAGCTGCATCCAGCGGTCGCAACGCGCTTGACCAAAGAGGTTTCGAACATTGACGACCAGATAGCGCGGGCGTTCGGGCTTGCCGCAATTCGCGAAACTTTTGAAGAAACCGGCATTGTGATCGGACAAAAGCACAACGGCGCCATGCCGGCCGCGCCTGACCAATGGGGAGACTTTTTCGTGACCGGGTTTTTGCCGGATCTTTCCGCGCTTCGCTTTATGGCGCGGGCACTTGCGCCACCGCGAACCAAACGCCGCTTCGATGCCCGTTTTCTGGCTGTCGACGCCAGCGCCATTGCCGCGCAGAACGAGGGCGTCGTGCACGCCAAGGCCGAACTTGTCGAGGTCGTTTGGGTTGGCCTCGACGAGGCGATGCGGCTGCCGCTGCCCGATATCACTGAAATCGTGCTTGCGGATATTGCCGCCAGCATCAAGGCCGGTTTTCCGCAGGACGCGCCGGCGCCATTTTACCGGATGCGCGAGGGCAGGTACGTTCGCGATCTCATGTAAGTTTGCAATCGCCGCTGGAGAAAATCACTTATGAAAGTTGCTTTGATTGGCGCGACCGGAAATGTCGGAAGCCGGATACTCGCGGAATTATTGTCACGCGGCCATGCCGTCACGGCGATTGCCCGGAATCCGGAGAAGGTGCCGGCCCGGCCAGGCGTCACGCCGAAGCGCGGCGACGTTCACGATAAGGCAGCGGTTGCGCCCTTGCTCGCGGGCCATGACGCCGTCATCAGTGCCGTGCGTTTCTCGGCTTCCGATCCGCATCTGTTGATCGCGGCGATCAAAGAAGCCCACGTGCCGCGCTATCTCGTTGTCGGCGGCGCCGGAAGTCTCGAAGTGGCGCCGGGCCAAAAGCTGATCGACACGCCGAATTTCCCTGCGGCCTACAAGCCGGAAGCGGGGGCAGGCGGGGTGTTTCTCGGAATTTTGCGCGGCGAGAAGGAACTCGACTGGACGTTTCTGTCGCCATCGGCGCTGATCGGCGCAGGCGAACGCACCGGCAAATTCCGCCTCGGCGGTGACCAGCTCCTTACCGCCGCCGACGGCAAAAGCAGCATTTCCTACGAGGATTACGCGGTCGCGCTCGTCGACGAACTCGAAAAACCCGCCCATTCGCGGCGGCGCTTCACCGTCGGCTATTGAGATAAAGCCAGGCCTCGAAAACGGGCGGTCGCGCTGAGAAGTTCTCGGCGGCGGGCACAATTTGCTTTATAATAGTTCCAGGCCTGATGGGGTGACGACCCGATCAGGTGAAGTCAGCCGTCCCATACAGCGAAGGGATGACGGCATGCCGGTGACCTACGAGCCTTGGCTCGTGTTGCTGTCGATCGTGATGGCGACTCAAGGCGCCTATGTGGGCTTGAGCCTTGCCGTGCAGATCGGCGACGCACACGGCGTGCGGCGGCGGCTCCTTCTTGCCGGTGCGTCCGCGTCGCTGGCGGTTGCCATCTGGACCATGCATTTCGTCGGCATGCTGGCGGTGCGCGTCCCGTTCCCGGTTGATTATCTCGCCTTGCCGACGCTGTTATCGTTCCTCGTCTGCGCCATTGTTGTCGGGGCGGCGGTTTACGCGACCAGCGCCGGACCGCTTACATTGCTGCGGCTGACGTTGTCCGCCTGCCTGATGGGCGGCGGCATATTCGCGATGCACTACATCGGCATGAACGCGCTCGATGCGAGCGCGCTGATGATTCACGATCCGCCGTTTGTCGCAGCCAGCATGGCCATCGCCATCGCGGCTTCCGGATTGGCGCTTTGGCTTGCCGCCGGGCGTGGCGGACGTCCGCCGCTCATCCTTTCAGCGGCGGCGTTTGGCGTTGCCGTTTCTGGCATGCATTACACGGCGATGACCGGAGTTACGCTTTATTCCTACAGCACGGCCTCGCCCGGCGCGCCGGCGCTTTCTGTCGATCTGCTCGCGATTGTTGTCGCCGTCGTCGCATTTGGGATCTCCGGAATGTTTCTCCTGCTGCTTCTTCCCGACGCGTCGCGTTCATCTGAGCCTTCGCTCGAGGCCGCAGAGCGCGAGGCGCCGCAGATTGCGGCGGCGCAGATGCCGACCGCATCTCCGACGCCACAGCCTTCAATCGCCGCAACGGATGCCCCGCAATTCGGTCGTGGCACTTTTTCGCCTCTTGGCGGCGTTGGCGCGCCGCCGCGCAAGTTCGCCAGGCAATTGCCGATCGAACGCGACGGCGGAACACACTTTGTCGCCGTCGATCACATCGTCGCCGTTCACGCCAACGCGCATTACACGTACGTGTTCGATGGCGGCGACAAGCTGTTCTGTCCCTTGTCCATCGGTGAAGTCGAATCGCGGCTCGATGGAGGGCGCTTCGTGCGTGTTCACCGCAGCCACATCGTCAATATCGATCGCGTCGTCGGCTACAAGCGCTCCGGCGACAACGAACTGGTGCGAATGGCCGCCGCACATCACTATCTGGTGCCGGTCAGCCGCAGCCGTCTCGCATCACTGAAGTCGCGCGTTGCGAGTTTGACCGGCGCGGGCGAGGAATTTGAACCGAGCCACGGCCGTATCGCAGCGCAATAGCCGGTGCTTCTTGTGTCCCATTGTGTCAGCAAAGCTGACGCAGTTCGTGCAAATTTATCCGCTTCTCGTGCAGACTTTTGGCCTTTCGTGCAATGAAAGCGACGGCGGTGCACGTCTTCTTGCCGCTGCGGCGCACAAATCGGCAAAATCTAAACCCTAAGCACTAATTCGCGTGCGGCTTTGCAGCGGGCTTGGTGACGACCATGACCCCTTGGCCGCCGCGCCTAGGGAGCATGCCCATGATACCCGGCGCCTTCGCCTATCACCGCCCGTCATCCGTCAAGGAAGCCGTCGGTCTGCTCGCGCAATACGGCGATGACGGCCGCGCGCTTGCCGGCGGTCACAGCATCATTCCGATGATGAAACTGCGGCTCGCCACGCCCGGCCACCTGGTCGACCTCGCCGGCATCGCCGATCTCAAGGGCGTCCGCGCCGACGGCGGCGACATTCGTTATTGGCGCCATGACCACGCAGCACGAACTGATCGCCTCCGATCTGTTGAGCGCGAAACTGCCGATCCTGCGCGAAACCTCGCTGCAAGTGGCCGACCCGCAGGTGCGCTATCTCGGCACGCTCGGCGGCAACGTCGCCAACGGCGATCCGGGTAACGACATGCCCGCGGTCATGATGTGCCTGAATGCGTCGTTTCAAGTTAGCGGCAAGGGCGGTGATCGCCGCATCGCGGCGCGGGAGTTTTATCAGGGCGCTTATTTCACCGCCCTGGAAGCGGGCGATGTGCTTACCGCCGTCCGAGTTCCAGTGCCGCCGGCAGGACACGGTTACGCCTACGAGAAGCTCAAGCGAAAGATCGGCGACTACGCGACTGCGGCTGCCGCCGTCGTTCTCACTATGGCGGGCGGGAAGGTTGCGAGTTGTTCAATCGGCCTGACCAACGTCGCCGAAACGCCGTTGTGGGCCGAAGAGGCCGCCGAGATTCTCGTCGGGTCGGCGCTCGACGCCGCCACTATCAAAAAAGCAGTGGCGGCGGCAGAAGCGATCACCGCGCCGGCAAGCGACGCGCGCGGCCCTGCGGCTTATCGCACCAAGATGGCCGGCGTGATGCTGACCCGCGCGCTGGCGCGCGCGAAATCCCGCGCAAAATAATTTCAAAGGACAATTCCGATGGCCAAATCGCAAGTCTCCATGAAGGTGAACGGCAAGACCATCGATGCGCTGGTCGAGCCGCGCACACTTGCTCATTCACTTTCTCCGCGATCAGCAAAACATTACCGGCCCGCATATTGGGTGCGAAACCAGCCATTGCGGCGCCTGCACCGTCGATCTCGACGGCAAGTCGGTGAAGTCGTGCACGGTGTTTGCCGTACAGGCCAACGGATCGACATTCGCACCATCGAAGGCATGGCGAACGCCGACGGAACGATGCACGCGCTGCAGGAAGGCTTCCGCGAGATGCACGGCCTGCAATGCGGTTTCTGCACGCCGGGAATGATCATGCGCGCGTATCGGCTGCTGCAGGAGAATGCCAATCCTTCCGAGGAGGAAATCCGCTACGGCATTTCCGGCAACCTCTGCCGCTGCACCGGCTATCAGAACATCGTCAAGGCCATTCAATTCGCCGCCGCCAAACTTGCCGGCGTGCCGTTCCAGGAGGCCGCAGAATGAACGACATGACCCCCACGTCCGAAGAACGCGCCGCCAAACTCGAAGGCATGGGCTGCAAGCGAAAGCGCGTCGAAGACATCCGTTTCGTCCAGGGCAAAGGCAACTACGTCGACGATCTGAAAATGCCCAACATGCTCTATGGCGACTTCACGCGCTCGCCATATGCTCACGCCCGCATCAAAAAGATCGACACCGCGAAAGCGGCTGCGGTCCCCGGCGTCGTCGCGGTACTCACCGCGGAAACGCTCAAGACCGTGAACCTCGCCTGGATGCCGACGCTCGCCGGCGACGTGCAGATGGTGCTGGCCGACGGCAAGGTGCTTTTCCAGAACCAGGAAGTCGCCTTCGTGATCGCGGAGGACCGCTACGTCGCGGCCGACGCCGCCGATCTGGTCGAAGTCGAATACGAGCAGCTTCCCTGCAACGTCGATCCGTTCAAAGCGATGAGCGATGGCGCGCCGATGATCCGCGAGGATCTCAAGGATAAGACCGACGGCGCCCACGGCAAGCGCAAGCACTACAACCACATCTTCACCTGGCAGGCGGGCGACAAGGCGGCGGCCGATGCCGCTTTCGCCAAGGCCGACGTGACGATCCGCGAGATGATTGCCTATCCGCGCGTGCACCCGTGCCCGCTCGAAACCTGCCAGTGCGTCGCTTCGTTCGACAAGATCAGAGGCGAGCTGACGCTCTGGGGCACGTTCCAGGCGCCGCATGTGATCCGCACGGTCGGCTCGCTGATTTCAAAAATTCCCGAGCACAAGATCCACGTCATCGCGCCGGACATCGGCGGCGGTTTTGGCAACAAGGTCGGCGCGTACTCGGGCTATATCTGCGCCATCGTCGCATCGATTGTCACCGGGCGTCCGGTGAAATGGACCGAAGATCGCATCGAGAACCTGTCGACCACGGCGTTTGCGCGCGATTTCTACATGGACATGGAAATCGCCGCGACCAAAGACGGCAAGGTGCTGGGCGATGCGCTGCTACACCATTGCCGATCACGGCGCTTTCGACGCCTGTGCCAACGCGACCAAATGGCCGGCCGGCCTGTTCAGCATCATCAGCGGCTCGTACGATTTTCCGGCCGCACATTGTGTGGTGGATGGCGTCTACACCAACAAGGCGCCGGGCGGGGTGGCGTACCGCTGCTCGTTCCGCGTCACCGAAGCGGCCTATTGTATCGAGCGCGCCATGGACATCATGGCGCAAAAGCTCGGCATGGATCCCGCTGAATTCCGGATCAAGAATCTGATCCGGCGCGAGCAGTTTCCGTACACCTCGGCGTTCGGTTGGCAATACGACTCGGGCGACTATCACACCGCCATGAACAAGGCGATGGAGTCTGTGGACTACAAAAAGCTGCGCGCGGAGCAAAAGACCAAACAAGAAGCTTTCAAGCGTGGCGAGACGCGCGAGCTGATGGGCATCGGCGTTGCTTTCTTCACTGAAATTGTCGGCGCCGGTCCGTCGCGCGCCTGCGACATCCTCGGCATCGCCATGTTCGATTCCGCGGAAATTCGCATTCACCCGACCGGCAGCGGCATCTGCCGCCTCGGCACCAAATCGCAAGGGCAGGGGCACGAAACCACCTACGCCCAGATCATCGCGACCGAGCTTGGCCTGCCGGCTGACAACATCATGGTAGAGGAGGGCAATACCGACACCGCGCCTTATGGCCTCGGCACGTACGGCTCGCGTTCGACGCCGGTTTCCGGCGCGGCCACCGCCATGGCCTGCCGGAAGATCAAGGCCAAGGCGCAGATGATTGCCGCCTACATGCTTGAAGTGCACGACGACGATCTCGAATGGGACGTCGATCGTTTCCGCGTGAAAGGAAATCCCGAGCGCTCCAAGACCATGACCGAGTTGGCCTGGGCGGCTTATCACGAAGTGCCGCCGGGCATGGAGCCGGGGCTGGAAGCGATCAATTATTACGATCCGCCCAACTTCACATTCCCATTCGGCGCCTACATCGGCGTGGTCGATGTTGACGTTGATACCGGATCAGTGAAAGTCAGGCGCTTTTACGCGCTCGATGATTGTGGCACGCGCATCAATCCGATGATCATCGAGGGCCAAATCCACGGCGGTCTGACCGAAGCCTTCGGCATCGCCATGGGCCAGGAACTGCACTACGACCAGGACGGCAACATCACCACCGCGTCTTTCATGGATTATTTCCTGCCGACCGCGGTGGAGACGCCGCATTGGGAGACCGACTGGACCACGACGCCTTCGCCGCATCATCCGATCGGCGCCAAGGGCGTCGGCGAGAGCCCGAACGTCGGCGGCGTGCCGTGCTTCTCCAATGCCGTGAACGATGCATTTGCGTTCCTCGGCTCGACGCATATCCAGATGCCGCACGACAACTGGCGGACCTGGACGGCCGCGGAGAAGTTGGGTTTGCATGCCGGCTAGCGATGACGGGCGAGGTTGGTGCGCAGCGCTTCCGCCTCGCCATTGCCGGACTTGATCTGGCAATCCATCTTAAAGAAGCAAAGAAAGATGGATGCGCGGGCACAGGCGAGCGACGCGACGCCGTTCTTCGACCGGCTATGCCCGCGCATGACGAAGTAAAGGCGCTTGACCCATGAATCTGAAGCGCGAAGAAATCGCCGAGAAACTCGCCGCTGTCGGCTACGTCGCCGACCACGATATCGCCACCGCGCTTTGGCTGATGGACTTTCTCAAGCGCCCGCTGTTGCTCGAGGGTGAAGCCGGCGTCGGCAAGACCGAAGTCGGCAAGGCGCTGGCCGCGGTGCACGGTGCCGACCTTATCCGCCTGCAATGCTACGAGGGCCTCGACCAGAACGCCGCGCTTTACGAGTGGAATTATCAGCGCCAGCTCCTGGCAATAAAGACGCGCGAAGGCGCCGGCGAAAAAGCTGACGCTATCGAAGAGCACATCTTCTCGGAAAAATATTTGCTGGAACGGCCGCTTCTCGCCGCCATCCGGCGCGAAAAGCCGCCGGTGCTGCTGATCGACGAGGTGGACCGCGCCGACGAGGAATTCGAGGCATTCCTGCTCGAGCTTCTCTCGGATTTTCAAGTCAGCATTCCCGAGCTCGGCACCATCAAGGCCATCTCGATTCCCGCGCGTGGTGCTGACGTCGAACGGGACCCGCGAACTCTCCGACGCATTGCGCCGGCGCTGTCTTTATCACTATGTCGATTTTCCGGAAGTCGATCGCGAGGCAAAAATCATCCTGACGCGCACGCCCGGAATCGAGACGACGCTGGCGTTGCAGATCGCCCGCATGGTGGCGGCAGGTGCGCAAGGAGGATTTGCGCAAGATGCCGGGCGTCGCCGAAACGCTCGATTGGGCGGCGACGCTTGCCGGCCTGGAAATCCACGATCTGCGGCAAGAGCCTGAAACGATCTATGAAACCATGATTTGTTTGCTGAAGACCCATGAGGACCGCTCCCGCGTCACGCGTGAGGTGAGCGAACGGCTCCTCGGCAAGGTAGCGTGATGGCCGGCGTCCGTCCCGCGTCGCGGGACCGCGATGGTTGTCAGGCGCGGCGCCGCCGGCTGCGCTGGATTTCGCCCGCACCTTAAGAGACAACGGCTTTCGTGTCGGGCTTGCGGAAACGGGCGACGCGCTTTCAGTGCTCGCTTCGCCCGCGGCGGCGCGCGCCGCATCGCTGATGCCGGCGTTTCGCGCGCTGTTCTGCGCCACGCATTCCGACTGGGAGCGCTTCGACGAGATTTTCGACGCGTTCTGGTGCGGCGAGGGAATGCGGCAAAGGCAGACCTTGGCGGGCCATTCGCAGGCGAGTGGCCTTTCGCCGAAAAAGCTCGCCGAAGCGCAGGTACCGGAAGAGGCGCGCGGGCTTCTCGACCGCATAGAGCGGCGCAACGAAAGCGATGCCAACGCCGCGGGCGAAGGCCGCGGCCGCCGCGAGGGCGCATCATCGGCGCAAAACCTCTCGACGACCGATCTTCGCCACATCGTCGATCCCGTCCGAGATCGCTGCGACGCATGCGCTCGCTGCGCGGCTTGCCCGCTCGATGCGCGCGCGGCTCGTGCGGCGCGAGCAAGTGCGCCGCCGCGGCCGCCGCCTCGATCTGCGCCGCACCATTCACCGCAACGTCTCGCACGGCGGTACGCTGATCGAGCTCGCCTGGCGGCGGCGCAAGATCAAGCCACTGCGGCTGGTCGTCCTGCTCGACGCCTCGGGCTCGATGAATCTTTACACCGCATTCTTCGTCCGCTTCCTGCATGGCGTGGTGGATGCCTTTCGCGAGGCGGAAGCCTTCGTCTTTCACACCCGGCTGGCGCATGTTTCGCCATCGTTGCGCGATCGCGACGTCACCCGCGCCGTGGAAAAACTCGCGTTGATGGCGCAAGGGATTGGCGGCGGCACGCGCATCGGCGAAAGCCT
>CAWJUQ010000003.1:0-366323 GCA_963846055.1 uncultured Alphaproteobacteria bacterium | reverse complement strand
GTCGTGTGAAACTCTGTGTACCGGAGACCTTCATTAGCAAGTCGATCCATCGTTGCCGTGGGAACCCGCCGCCAAATTTACTGCTTGCGCCGAAGCCAACGTCGTCCGTGAGGATCAGCAGGATATTCGGGGCACCTTTGGGCGCTTGGACCTCTTGCGGAAAATCCTTGGTGAACTCCTCGACCGTGCGACCGATGTGCCCTTTGAAGTTTTGCTCGGGTCGGGGCAGCACGTCCTGCGCTCGTGCCGGTAGGGCAAAGGCTGTAGCAAGCGCGACAATGCTCGCGGTGGCGAGGAATGTGATGCTTCAACTCATGTTACTTCCTTCCGGATTTTGTCGCTTCGCAAGTAGGCTGCGGCATCGATATGCCAGTTGCGTCGCGACGGAAATATGGCCGCGAGAATGCCGGGAAGCCCGTCCTATGTCTCAAACGGGTCATTAGCGGACATCAAATCACCACGGCCTGACGTCTGCTTTGTGCGAATACCGGCCAAAGTGAGCTGTAGGGAAAAGGAGGACATGCCGCCCCCCCCCCGAAGGCACGCTAGCCGCCGCCACCACCGATGTGCAGCCGGTCGATTTGTTCCTTCAACAGCGGCACCGGATTTTCCGGATGCTGAAGATTAGGTACCAGATCGTTAGACGCGCCGCCAACAAAACGGGTGATGCTAGGATATTTGATGATCGATTTATCGAAGTCGACGATAACCGGGTAGATAAGGGATAACGCCCAGCCGTTGTCCTCGCCAGCATATTTACCCGGCGACGTAGTCAGCACCCGCGCCGGCGCCGCTCCAATTGAAAACCATGTCGTACTTTTCGTAGGGGTCCATGGTCAGATTGTAGAGGGCGCCGATAGAGCCGAGATTGGCAGTCGCACCGAGCCAGAAGTATTTTGCCGTGTAGAGGAACTTCCAGGCGATATGAAGAGCAGGGTTGTTAGGATCGCCGCCAATGTCGGCGCGGGCGCCTTCGAAAATCTCGCCATCTATGTATATCCACGAGTTTCGTGCCGAGTGTTGTGCCTGGCCGAGGATATACGCGCTGGTATCGATGCTATCGAAGTAGATGGGTTTGCCGTCATTCCCGACCCAGTCGTGAGGTGGCGGGGTCAAGCCAACCATCGCAGCGAGCGTCGCCCAACAGTCGATATGCGACATCATCTCATCGTAGTGGACGCCCGCCGGGACGTGACCGGGCCACCACATGACGCCCGGCACACGCCAGCCGCCCTCGAATGCTGAACCCTTCTCACCGCGGAAGGGTATCGTACCGGCGTCAGGATAAGCATCCAGCCAAGCGCCGTTATCCGCGGTGACGATCACGATCGTGTTCGGAGCGTCGGCACGGATTTCATCCATGATCTTCCCGATGTCGGCATCCATCTCGATCAGCGAGTCGGAGTAGTCACCCAGATGCGACTTGCCCCGGAACTCGGGCGATGCGTTTGTGGGGTTGTGCATCTTGATGAAGTTAACGTCCATAAAGAATGGCTTGGCATCCTTTGCGTGTTGCTTGATGTAATTGACCGCCGATCGCTTTGCCTGACATCAAACGTACTCAAGCTGTCGTAGGTGATCGTACCGACCATCCGAGCCGGCTGAGAGGCCGTACCTTCCCACTCGCCCAATTCACAACGTCGTCGAACATCTTTTTGAAGTCGGGATTATACGACGGGAACCAGGGATGGAAGTTTTTGTCGGTATCGTCGTAGGCATAGACCCCCGCGTAGTACGCGGCGAAATGCTTCATTTCATCGAAGCCGTGCGCCGTGGGATAGGAATCCGGCTTATCACCAAGATGCCACTTCCCTGAGAAATAGGTCGAGTAGCCGTTTTTCTGAAAGAACTCGGCAATCGTGGGCGTCTCTTGCGCAACGATTTTCGTCGCCCGGCGCCACAACTATCGACAGCGCCGACCGGATGGGGATGCGCCCTGTGATGAATAAACCCGCCCGGCCGTGCAACTTGCTTGGCCATACCAATTTGTGAAAACCGCTCCTTCCTTAGCGATACGGTCAACATTCGGTGTTGGGTGACCCAAAGCAGCGCCGCCCAAAGAATTAGGCGCCAAAATCATTCCAACCGGTATCGTCGGTCATCAACATGACGATGTTAGGTCGTTTCTGTTGCGCGAGCGCGGGCAAACTCGTCACCGCTAACGTGGCGACCACCGCCAGCGAACCGAGCAGGATCGCTTTGTTCATTCTCATGAATGCTCCATCGGACTGTGCCTTGCCTTACCAAAGTGCAACACGGAGTTCGGAGGCGCGGCTAAACGCTTCTGGACACCGTCTTGTCATGCTGGATGGCGGGCCGGCGGGAGAGTCTATAGCACCAAGGTCTAGCGTGCGCGGCCAATGCTTTGCTAGTAAGACTACCTGTCGATACGGTCCAATAGCCGCGGCGGCCGATGTCTCGTTACTCTGCGCAATTCAGTCGGCGATCGGGGTGGCCAATGCGAAGGAAGCTTTGCACGGAACGCTCCCTGATGATGACAAGTGACCGAGGCTTGTCGGATCGACGATCAATTCGATGGTTGGCAATCGCGTTATTCGCTTGTGCATTCCCTCGCGGTGTCTGTCACGGGATCGGTCGCCGACGAAAACGGGATCAGTTTCTGGATACCGGGCTTCTTTGGCAGTCTGGCCGCCGCACCGCAGCAGCCCGGTTGGTCACTTAGTACGTTCAACTATTTCACTGACGTTTCGGGGAGCGGCAATATCGCTGTTGCCCGTGAAGTCTCGATCGGACAGTTTAAATCCGGCCCTTAATGCCAATGTCAGCGCCAACGTCCACGCAACTGTAGACCTTCAGGCCTTCGCTCCGAGCTACGTGTTCGCAACGCCGGTCCTCGGCGGCCAACTATCTGCGGCTCTTCTCACAATATACGGCGTCAACGACACCGGGCTGAACGCGACGCTAGGCGGGACATTGGGCGGGCTTCCGTTTGCGCGGACGATTGACCTGCAACAAACCACTAGCGGATTGGCGATCTCATTCCGCAACTCGCGATACGCTGGAATGCCGGTGTCAATAATTACATGACCTACATCACCGGCGATGTCCCGGTCGGCCAGTACAGCCCTACTAATCTCGCGAATATTGGACTTGGTCACGGCGCGATCGATGGCGGGGTCGGCTATACCTACCTTGATCCTAAAACGGGCCACGAGTTTTCATTTGTTACCGGATTGACCGGTAACTTCGAAAATCCCTCCACCAACTACACAAGTGGCATCGACTGGCCCCTCGATTGGGGAGCGTCGCAATTTTTGACCAAACAACTGATGGTAGGCTTGGTCGGCTACGTCTACGATCAGGTGACGCCGGACCGGGGCTGTGCGCCGGTCATCTGCCCATTCGAATCGCGCGGCCTCGGCGTGGGCCCGCAAATCGGCTATATTTTTCCCGTGGGCGGGATGCAAGGCTACCTCAACCTGAAAGCCTATGGCGAGTTCGATAATGCCAACCGGCCAGACGGTTGGAACGTTTGGCTCACGTTCGTATTGTCGCCCGCACCGGCCGCTGCGCCATCGGCGATGCTAACGAAGGCGCCACCCCGGTATTAATTCAGTTTCTACGATCTCTTACTCGCCTTCAATCCGGGCGGTTCAATACTGCGCACGCATCAAATGTTGGCTGCGTGGGGGCGGCCGCGCCGCGCAATTCCAATGCCTGGGAGCTAAAGGCGCAACCATGGCGAGACTAGCGGCACTGACTGTCCAAGAATTGCGACGCCTTGAGAATGGCATTGCAGCACGCTCTCACGAACAAACGCTAACTGCCGGCAGTGTCGCGTGCTCCGATGTCGCCTTAGGGTCAGACTCGGACCTTTTAGGACATGCGCGTCATGTCCGTTTTACCCCCGATAGCTACTGAACACCGGACATTGAATTAGGTCAGCTCAGGGCCAATAGCGTCGATCAATCCGGCCTACGACGCGGGCTTTTACGCCTCGTTAAGCACGTCAGCGCTGCCGCCGCACGTGCATCATAATCTTGCGGCAAGCGTGCTGCCGGGCGACGGCCTATCTAGAAAACCAGTACATGCGGCCGCCGGGTCCGGCAACCGAGGGCGCCGCCGAACCTATGCAGGCATTGGCCGAAAGGCCAATATCGTTATGCGCATTAGCCGCTCACAACGCCGGAATAATGTCGTCGTATGTCGACTGCGGGAGAGTGTGCCGCCTTCTGCAAGCACACTTTTCCGCTCTCATCGTCCGGTCGCGCGCCATGCCGAGGCGGGGAACGCTTCGACAAGGTGGTCGTCTTCAAGTGCATTACCAGAAAGCAACAGAAGGGTGACGTGATGAGCAAGGATGAATGCTCGGGGGAGTTAAAGGACGGAATCACGCAAAGTAGCGATGGATTGAAACGGCGCGATCTGCTGCTCCGCGGCACGTCGCTGGTAGCCGTTTCGGCGCTGACCGGCGCAGGCTTTGCGACTTCGGCGCAAGCGCAGCAACCGGCTCGAACTCCGCCGAGCGGGCAAAAACCGAATATTATTTTCATCATGGGCGATGACATCGGATGGTCGAATATCGGTGTCTACAATCAAGGCATGATGTCCGGCCGCACACCCAACCTGGACGCTCGCTAACGAGGGCATGCGGTTCACCGACTATTATGCCGAAGCGAGTTGTACCGCCGGCCGAGCCAACTTCATCACCGGCGAACTGCCGATCCGGACTGGCCTGACCACCGTTGGACAGGCCGGAGCGCCGCTCGGCATTCCGGACGAGGCTGTCACGATCGCGCAGGCGCTCAAGTCTATGGGCTATGCGACCGGTCAATTCGGCAAGAATCATCTCGGCGACCGGAATAATTTCTGCCGACCGTGCATGGCTTCGACGAATTCTTCGGATACCTGTACCACTTGGATGCGATGGAAGACCCGTCGCACCGCAACTATCCGCAGGCGCTTAAGGATAGGTCGGACCGCGCAACATGCTCCACTGCTGGGCCACCGAACGGACGATCCAACGGTGATGCCGCGCTGGGGCAAGATCGGCAAGCAGAAGATTGAGGACGCCGGTGAGCTCTATCCTAAGCGGATGGAAACGGTCGACGACGAAATCCTCGACTTCACAATCAAGTTCATGGACAAAGCGCAGCACCGACGGAAAGCCGTTCTTCGTCTGGCTCAACCCGACGCGCATGCACGTCGTGACGCATCTGTCCGAAAAATACGAATCCATGCGTAACTCTGAAAACGGCTGGAGTATCCAGGAAGCCGGTATGGCACAACTCGACGACGTTGTCGGCTCGGTCATGGCAGTATTTTAAAGAACAACGGTCTCGACGACAACACCATCGTCGTGTTTACCACCGACAATGGCGCCGAGAACTTCACCTGGCCGGATGGCGGACAGACCCCGTTTGCAGGTGGCAAAGGTACCGCGCCTGGAAGGCGGTTTTCGCGTGCCGGCGATAGTGCGCTGGCCGGGCAAGGTTCCTGCCGGCAAGGTCGAGAACGGCATCTTCTCCGGGCTTGACTGGTTCCCGACCTTTGTTGCCGCAGCAGGCAATCCAAATATCGTCGACCGAATTACTGACCGGGAAGAAGATCGGTGATCAGACATTACAAGGTGCATCTGGACGGCTACAATCAGCTTGACCTGATTACCGGCAAAGCCCCGTCGGCTCGGCACGAGATTTTCTATCTCACCGAAGGCACGTTGGCAGCGGTGCGGATCGACGACTTCAAGTATCGCTTCACCGACCAGCCCGGCGGTTGGCTCGGTCCGACGGTGAAAGTCGATTGGCCGATCCTGACCAATCTGCGCCTCGATCCGTACGAACGCACTGGTATGTTTAACGGCAAGGACAATGGTTCGATCGCGTATTACAACTGGTTCGCTTACGAGTTCTGGCGTTTCGTGTTCGTCCAGCAGGTAGTGGGGAAGGCGGCGCAAACGCTGATCGACTTCCCACCGATGCAGGGCGGAGCCAGTTTCAATATGTCGGCTGTCAAGGCGCAAATCGACAAAGCCATCGCCGAGCGCGCGATGTCTAAGTAGAAATAGTTGCGGTCCCGCTCCGCTCGATGAACTCGCGCGGAGCGGGGACCGTACGCTTGCCGCCCGTAGAGCCGCCGAAGTCGGCTGCGGGGTCATTAGCCGACATGACGCGGTCAGATCGCAACGTCTGCTTTTTCTCCGCAAGCAGACATGGCGAGGCGGCGGCGCAAAGTCAGCTAACGGTCGACAGAACGCCCAACCCTAAGTGCGGCACAAAATGCGTCAGTTCGCCAATCAGTGCGGCGGATTTGGACGGGGCTACCGCGGAACGCAGTCTGCAAATGTCAACGCGCAAATCGATAAGGTTGCCATACTCCGCGATCAAGGTGCGCGCCCTCGCGTAAAGAGCATAAATATCGCAAACCGCGATCATTTTGAGGATCGTATCCGCGTCAGTTTGTTTTGCGAACTTGCGAGCAAAAAGCGCGTTACAAGTTCCCGGCCAAGGAAGCTTAGAAATGCCGGCGGCCGACGAGAATGCAAAATCGGCGACGAAGAGATCGTGTCGATTAAGACACTTGAACATCTCGCCAAAATGCGAGTTGGGTAGCGTCGGATAGACGTTGAAGGTCGTTTCGACGTCTACGCCTAGCGGACAAGATGCAGTCAGATACGCTTCTGCACCGTGAAGAACTTGCGGTTCATATCCCTCGCAATCGATCTTGATGAAATCAGCTTTTGGCAGTTCGCCCCGGGCATACAGTGTATCCAGCCTGTGCATTGCAACGATAGTCGAGCCGGTCGATGAAACCTTTGCTTCGTAACCGTTGTAAAGTTCAATACGGGCTTCGCCGTCGCGCTCGCCGATCGCAGCCTTGATGTAGTGGCAACGCGGATTGCTCCGATGCGACCTGCACCGAAGCGTCATAACCATAAACATCAAGGACTGCTGTGAGGGGCTCCCAACGGAGATGGATGCCGTCTCGTGCCCGCTCGTCGGTTCAGCCACGGAATTCATTCATAACCAGGTATTGACGCGAATTGACCCGGTCGTCGCCGTGCAACTGCCCCGCGATGAATTGCGATCGCGGGTTCATGATCAGGTGGCGGTCATCACCACAGAGCAAAGATTTCCGCTCAATCAACAGCAGCAGCAAGCCCTCGCGGTCGAGATTGTTGACGATATGGTGGGCCTCGGGCCGCTGGAGCCGGTTTTACGGGACCCGTCAGTGTCAGACATCCTCGTAAACGGCCCCGCTATGATCTACGTCGAGCGTCACGGCAAGCTCGAGCTCACATCACTGCGGTTCCGCAACGATGCCCATGTGCTGCATGTCGCACAGCGCATTGCGTCGTCGATCGGAAGACGCGTTGACGGCGCAAGCCCAATGCTTGATGCGCGCCTTGCCGACGGCAGCCGTGTCAACGTCATAATCGCCCCTCTGAGCTTGCGTGGAGCATGCGTCTCCATTCGCAAATTCTCCCACAACGTCGTCGAGTTATCGCGTTTCACCGAACTTGGCACGGTCTCGCCGGAACTTCGCAGAGCGCTCGAAATCGCAGCGCGTTGCCGGCTAAATATCTCTGATTTCCGGCGGCACCGGATCGGGAAAAACCACTTTGCTAAACGCACTGTCGCGCATGATCGAACGGACTGAGCGAATTATCACGATCGAAGACGCGGCCGAATTGCAACTGCAGCAGCCTCATGTCATTCAGCTCGAAACCCGCCCTGCCAACATCGAGGGACAAGGCCAAGTCACGCAGCGCGACCTGGTGCGAAACTCGCTACGTATGCGGCCGGATCGCATCATTGTCGGCGAAGTCCGCGGCCCGGAAGCGTTCGACATGATGCAGGCCATGAATACCGGCCACAATGGATCGATGTCCACGATACACGCCAATTCGGCGCGCGATTCGATGGCGCGCATCGAAAATATGATTCTGCATGGCCAATCTGAGCCTGCCAACGCCGCGCCATTCGCGCACAGATCGTCAGCGCCATCGATTTGGTGGTCCATATCGAGCGCATGCGCGACGGCGTCCGCCGGGTCACCGAAGTCGCTTATGTCGCTGGGCTCGAGGAAGATACCATCCTTTTGGGCAAGCTCTTTACCTTCAAATATCTTGGCGAGAATCCGGACGGCACGCTGCATGGCGTGTTCGAGCAACACCCGTCCCAGCCGCGCTTTCTTAAGCGGCTTGAATATTATGGATTGGCCGATGCGTTCCTTGAAACTCTCAACGCGAAAAAGCTGGAACGGGCCTGATGCCGCAATTGCAGATCATTGGTCTCGTATCGATCCTCGGCGCGATTGCGCTCATGGCGCTTGTCTTTGAAGCGCGCCGGACCGAAAGATTGGCGCTTCGCCGCCACCTTGATCTGGTTGCTCCCGCCGCGACCGACGGTCCGAGCGACAGCAAAAATCCGCAGCCGAAGCGTGAAGTCCAAATAAACGAATTTGTCACGCGAATTTTCACCGTTGGAGTCGGCTCGCACTTGGGGAATGCAGGCGGGCGCGCTCCTCATTCTCGCTTGGGCCTGCGCGTCCGCCATATGCGCCTGGATAGTCGCGGAGCGCGCTCTGGGACATTCGGTCTGGCTCGCGACGTTGGCTGGTGCCGCGGCATTTTATTTCGTGCCGCGCATCGTTCTCGTTCGTCAGCAGCGAAGCGCCGAGCGGCAATTCATGGAACTATTCCCGAATGGGATCGACATGATGGTGCGAATGCTCCGCGCCGGAATGCCCGTTTCTGCCGCCGTCCGCAACATTCAGGCGGATTCGCCGGCTCCGCTGAGCACGGTATTCGGCGAGATAGCCGATCAAGTTGCTCTCGGCGTTCCGTTTGAGGACGCGGTGGAGACCGCGAGTGAGCACATCGGACTGGCCGGATTTCGTTTCCTTGCCGTAGCCCTGAACGTACAGCACAGCACTGGCGGAAATCTCGCGGCGACGCTGCAAAACCTGTCGGAACTTATTCGAAAGCAGAGGGCGCTTCGCCTGAAGGCGGCTGCCGCAACCGCCGAAGTGCGGATGTCGGCTTACGTGCTCGGCGCATTGCCGATCATCACCCTGGGAGCGTTGCTGTTATTTCGGCCCGAATATGTCGCCCCGCTTTTCCACGATCGCCGCGGCAACTACATTTTGGCCGCGGCCGCGATACTCCTCGTACTCGCGTTTATGACCATGCGCGGAATGGTCCGCAGAGTGACGGCGGCCTAAATGTCCCTGATTGTCCTCAATGTCGGCTTTCTGAGCACCATGGCCATGGCAGTCAGTGCTTTTATATTCTGCGCCGGCATGGTCATCGTGGTCGCCGGCATGCGCATGGACAAGGACGCGTTGAGTCGCCGGGTGGAACTTGCGATCCCGGCCGTATCTGGCACCAAGTCTTCGAAACGACGTTTGGCATCGGCTTTATTCCGCGAAACAGAATCCAGCGCCCGCAGCCTCGAACAGCGCTCCATTATTCAACGGGTCGCCCGATTCGGTATTTCCAGTAAGCTGGCGTCCATGTTGTTCGCAGCGGGGCGATTTCTCGCCGCTGTCGGCCTTGGCTTAATCGTCTTACTCTTTGTCGGGCGCATTCCGGCGTTTGCCGATTTGCCCCTCGTCCCTTCAGTGGCGGCCGTAACGACCACCATCGCCGGATGGTTTGTTCCCGACGCGATGATCCGATTGCACCTGCGCAAGCGCGCGCGGGCCGTGGCCGCTGCGCTTCCCGAAGCGATCGATCTCATGGTCATCTGCGTGGATGCCGGCCTCTCATTGGAGGATGCTCTCGCGCGCGTCGTTAAGGGGATTCGCAAAGCCGAGCCCGCGCTCGCCGAAGAGCTTGAACTCACATCCGCCGACTTGCAGGTCTTGCCAAGCCGCGACGCGGCGTTGCAGAAAATGGCTGACCGGCTGGATTTGCCCAGCGTTCGCGCGTTCGTCGGCACGCTCATTCAAACGCTGCGCTACGGCACGCCGCTCGCCCAATCGCTGCGGACCATCTCTTCGGAGATGCGAAACGAGGCGCTGATCAAACTGGAAGAGAAGGCGAACAAACTTCCGGCTCTGCTTACCGTTCCGCTAATCGTGCTGATAATGCCAACCATCTTTTTGATTATCGGCGGACCGGCCTTCCTGAGACTGATGGACATTTGGCGTTAGCCGCCAGGCGGCGGTTCAGTGACGCGACTACCGGCCAATCAGTCCACTTTCAGGCTGGATAACATGTCGTGGTCAAAAGATTAATTGTATTGGAGCCGCCAAACGGCATCACGTAGAACCACGGCACAACGAAGTTGAAAGCGTAACTCGCCGCCACTTGCACACCGCATGCCGGCGTCGTGACGGTAAACGCCGACGCATCAATCGTCACGCCGTACGCTTGCGTCGCCGCGTAATTTTGCGTGGCGGTCGTCGTCTGGCAGGCTGTGGCTTTGATTGCGAAACACCGCGCTGCGGTTTGAGCCGCATTGCTCACCGAGGCGTAGCCCCACAACAATCGGCCTAGATCCATGACGCCAAGCAAGGCGATCAGCAGCACCGGCAGAATGATTGCATATTCAATTGCAACCGCCCCTGCCGCGTCGCCGGTCAGGCGAGAAAGCCTGTTGCGCGCCATCTCAATTCAGCCTGACGATTGATTTGGCCGAAAGCGTCGCCGGCAGCGGCAATCCAGAACCCGGAAAGATCGACTGGCGGGTCAGTGAGGCATTGATCTGCAAGTATCGGCCTGAGGAGTTTCCGCCGGAGCACGTCGCGGTGCACGAAGTCGTCGTTATTCCCGAAGTGGCCGGGCAACCACAGAATTGCGCCGGGGCGGATGTTGCTGTTACGCCGGCAATGCTGGTTGAATTCACGACCGCGGCCGAAATCCCATTGCTGTCACTGCCATTTTTCATGGCATAGACGATGCCCGCTTCAACGGCATTTTGAACTTGCAGCGATTGATAGGCGGTGAAGCCGATCTCGGCCACTCCTACAAATAACAATGCGAGGAGCGGCAACGACAACCCGAACTCAATCGCAACCGAACCGGATCGGCCTGCTTGCAAACCTACTGATCTTGCGACCCGCCATGATTTTTGTTCGATACACCGAATTTCGCCGGTCGGCGTTGTGTTTCATCAATAGCTAAAATTTTAGCTAAACGGCGCTTAACCCCGCTGGCGCTGTTTGATGCAACTCAATCAATCGTCCGAAGATCAGGCGTATGTTGGTGCTCGGCTAATCTGGGCATGAGCGGCATGCAACTGCGGCGTAAGTTTTCGTCGGAAATCGCCAGGCTATTCCATCGGCTTTGGCGTGAGCGTTCTGGGAGCGTCGCCATCATGCTTGGCGTCGCGCTTCCGGTCGTTATCGGGTTGGCGGCGCTCGGCACCGAAATCGCTTTCTCCCTTGTTAAGCACCGGCAATTGCAAATTGTGGCCGATGCTGCGGCACTCGACGCCGCAATCGCGGTGCAGAAAGGCTATCCGAATTTCACGATCGAGGCGCAAGCTGTGGCGGCTTCGCTCGGCGAGCAAAACGGCGCTAACGGAGTCACTGTCACCGCCAACAGTCCGCCGAGCAGCGGTCCCAACGCTAAAACTACGGGCGCGGTGGAAGTAATAATCAGCCAGCCGCAGGCGCTGTCGCTGGCGAGTTTGTTCACCAGCGGGCCCTTCACCATTGTCGCGCGTGCGGTGGCGACGCCCGGTTCCGGAGGCGGCTGCGTGTTGCAGCTCAATCCGGCGACCGGCTTCACCATGAGCAACGGCGCGACCGCGACGCTTTCAAGCTGCGGGCTCGCGGTGGATGGCACCGGCAATTCCGCATTGTCGATGACCGGCGGAGCAACATTAAACGCGCAATCCGTATCTGTGGCCGGTAAGGCGTCGATCAGCAACGGCGCGGCAATCAATCCATCGACCGCGCTCAAGACCGGGCAAGCCGGCGTCGCGGATCCTTATGCGAACGTGACCATGCCTGCCCTGCCCGGCGGCTGCACTAACGGCATCAGTACGCAATACGCACATAGCAATTCCGGCGTTCAGACCATATCGCCAGGAGTGTGGTGCGACGGCGTCTCGTTCACCAACGACGCCAATGTGCTGCTCCAGCCTGGCGTCTATTACGTCAACGGCGGAAACTTCAGTGTCGGCGGCGCCGTTGTCATGAATGGCACCGGCGTCACCATCATCCTCACCAGCAGTACCAGCGGCAACTACGCGACGGTGACGATCAGCAATGGCGCCACCGTCACCCTCAGCGCGCCGGGCAGCGGCACAACCGCGGGAATTGTGTTCTTCGGCGACCGGAAAGCGCCGGCGGCAAATAGCAGCAATCTGACCGGCGGCGCAGCCGTGAATATCACCGGCGCGGTGTACTTTCCTTCCCAGTCGATCGTCTTTCAAAACGGCTCAAGCAATCCGTCGGGCTGCACCCAGCTTATTGCCGGAACCATCGAGTTGACCGGCGGTTCGAAATTCCAAAACAATTGTCCAGCGGGGGTCGCCACCATCGGCTCCCCAAATACCGCGTTGGTCGAGTAATAAAGTCCGCGCCGCATCTTAACCTTCGCGCCGATGGTTCCGGTTCGTTCGCCGCTTTTATGCGGTCCTGCGCGGCGCAATGGCCGCTTTACCTTAACGCAATGTTGCGTCCGCCCGGGCAGGCAACCTTAGCTATTTTCGCCTAGTTGGTGGGGCGCGAAGCTTTTTGCCTACCTCAAGTGGATGCGTGATGGGCGTGATGCCATTGACGGCGCTCAAGGAGCCGACAGCGCCCAAGCCCGCGGGCGCCGGCACCGCCGCGTTGCGCGTGCCTCGCGACGTGTTGCCAACGCAGGTGCGACTGACCATTCATCGCGAGCTCGCGGCCGCCGAACACGAATGGCGCCGCTTCGAAGAATTTGCCGACTGCACCGTATTCCAGACGTTCGATTGGCTCAGCCTTTGGCAAAAACACATTGGGGCGCGGCAGCGCGTCAAACCGGCGATCATCGTCGGCCGTTTCGCCAATAACGACATCGCGTTCCTGCTGCCGTTTTGCATCGAACGGCATTACGGCCTGCGCCGGCTGCGCTGGCTCGGCCAGGATTTGTGCGACTACAACGCCCCGCTGCTGGCCTGCGATTTTACCGAGCGCGTCGAACCCGATCGCTTCCTGACCGTCTGGCAAGTTGTCGAAGCCCAACTGCAAAGCGATCCGCATCTCCGCCACGACTGGATCGATTTTGCCAAGATGCCGAAACAGGTCGGCAGTCAAATCAATCCCTTCACTTATCTGAAGGTCACGCCGAACGCGAGCGGCGTGCATTTGGCGCACCTGACCGACGACTGGGAAAAGTTCTACGTCGCCAAGCGGTCGTCTTCGACCCGCCGGCGCGACCGCACCAAGCGCGCGCACATGAATAAACACGGCGACATCCGTTTCATCACCGCAACGAACAGCGACGACGCGCGCCGCACCGTCGAAACGCTGATGGAACAAAAGAGCCGCTCATTCGCCCGCAAGGGCATCCCGGATCTGTTTGCCCGGCCGGGGCATCGCGAATTTTTTCTCGATCTCGCCACCAATCCGGCGGCGCGGCAGCTCGTCCATATCAGCCGCACCGAAGTCGGCGACGCAATCGCGGCGACAAATTTCGCGCTGGTGTCCGGCGATTGCTACTACCACGTGCTGGCGAGTTACACCGATAACGAGCTCGCCACTTTCGGGCCGGGCAACCTGCACTTGCGCGAAATGATGGCCTACGCCATCGGCCGCGGGCTTAAGCGTTTCGACTTCACCATCGGCGACGAGCCCTACAAGCTCGAATGGTCCGATACCGATACGCAACTCTACGACTTCACCGCGCCCGTCACCTGGCTCGGCACGCCGGCAGCCCTGGCGTCGGAGCTTTACCGCCGCACCAAGCGCACCATCAAGCAAACGCCGTGGCTGTGGCGGCTCGCGGAAAATGTCCGCTCCCGGCTCGGCTCGGTGTCGCCAGCGGCGCTGCGGCGGACCTTGTTTTCGGCGACACCTTCGCTCCGACGCCGCCAAACCGAAAAAGCCCGCTGGGCGCAAGCAAGAGCGGGCCCGCCCGTGAAGCTTGCGCTGATTGCCGAAATTCACGCCAACGCCGAAGCGCTGGCGGCAACGCTCGACGATATAGCCGCGCACGGCGCCGATCGCATTGTCTGCCTCGGCGACATCGTCGGCTACAACACCAAGCCGCGTGAATGCATCGCGCTGCTTCGCGCCGCCGGCGCGCTGTGCGTCGCCGGCCATCACGACCGCGCGGTCGCGGGCCAAACCACCGCCGAGACCTTGGGCGCCACAACCGCGCCGGCGGTGGAAGCCATGCGCAAGCGTCTGCGCCATGACGATATCGCCTTCCTCGCCGGCCTGCCGGTCAAAGCGGTAGTCGACAACAAGCTCATTGCCGTGCACGGCGCGCTGCACCTCGATGCCGGGTCCGAGACGGTGCGGCTCGACACCGATGCGCGGCGCGCGCTCTCTATGGCAGCGCTGATCTCGCACCCGTCGCGCGCGCGGATTTGCGCATTCGGCCACGCCCACGAGCTCGCAATTTACGAACGCCACCGCGGCAAAACCGTTTCGTTGCCTCACGACGAGATCGAACTGCGTTACGACGCCTATTACCTCGTCAATCCCGGCGCGGTCGATGCGCCGCCCGGCGCCGACCCGCGCGCCTCCTACATGCTGCTCGACCTTGCGCAGCGGACGCTTGCCGTGCGGCGCGTCGACTACGACGCCACCATTCCGTTCGTGCCGACCGACGAAGCCGGTCTCGCACCCGCCGCCGCGCTCCTTCCCGAGCCGTTGCGCAACGTCATCGGCAAAGGCCTTGGCGCCGTGCTGGGCCGCAAACGCGACGGTCGCTGAGTACGAGCGTCATCGCGAGCGTAGCGAAGCAATCCAGAAGACGCGCTAACTTTCTCCTCGTCACCACCGGGCTTGACCCGGTGGTCCATTGTGACGGGTCGGTGCTGCATGGATTGCCGGGTCCATTTGACGCCAAGACGGCGCTTCGCGCCTTTTGCCGGCAATGACGAACGGAAAAACCGAGAGCCACTCCTTACTCCCGCCCTACAATTTCAAACGGCACCGCGTTCCCACTCACGGCGCGGCGCAGCCGTCGGGCGCGAGCTTGCCGGCGAAGCGGTCCTTGATCCACGGCACGTAAAGCGGCTCCGCGGTCGGCGGCGTGGTGAAATGCGTTTGCTCGCCGGCAAGCTCGACGCGGGCGACGTTGCCGCCGCGCTTGCACATCTGCGCGCGGTAAAGCTCGCCCGTGACCGGCGGCACCACGACGTCCTTGTTGCCCCAATAGATGATCACCGGCGCCACCGGTTTGACCGGCGGCACGCTCGATTTCAACAGTGCTTGCGCCCAGCCCTTGGCGTTGCCTGGTTCGGGCTGCAACAGCGAACCGAAATTTTTGCCGTAAAGATAATTGAACGTGTCGGCCGCGGCGTGGACGCACTTGTTGCCGAGCACCTCGTCGACCACTTGCGCGCCTTCTTCGGTAAAGACGTCCTCCAGCTCGAGGCTCGGGGAAGGCCGCCGGGATGGCCCAAAACGACATCGCCAGGTGCGTGAACTGCGGGATGTTTTCGGCAAATGTCGTTCGCAAACCGCCAATGAACGTGTTGGCCGAAACCTCGTCGAGATTTCCCGCGGGCGCCATGACGGCGATATCCGCCGGCGCCAATGCGACGAAGCCAGTCATGTGGATACCGTCGAACGCCGTCCCGGCTCGCCCGATGTAATCCGGCATGCTCGCGGCGTTGATGACCGTGCTGCCGCCCTGCGACCAGCCATAGATCAGCGCCTCTTTGCCGGCGCCGGTTTCCTTCAGCGCGCCGGCGGCGCGGATTGAAGTCGATCGCATCGCGCGCCTGCGTGACCGAGACCATGTACTGGTGCCGGCCGCCGCCGCCGAGACCCTGATAATCGGTGGCGACCAGCACGTAGCCGCTTCTGATGAATTCTTCGGCCGCCGGCACGCCGTAATCGGTCCACGAATTACCGCCGAGCAAAAAGTATTCGTTCAGCGGCTGCGCCGGATTCGGCACCTGGGAAGGGCCGCAATTCTGCGCCGTCCCGGTGGTGCCGTGCGCCCACGCCACGACCGGGCGGCCGCCTGGCGGCGGCTCGCCGGTCGGCGCGATCAGGAGCGCCGTGACCACGGTTTTGCGGTCGGCGATGTCGGACGAGACATAGGCGATGCGCCAGGCCTGCGCGCCGGCGATCGTCGTCGGCACTCTTTCCTTCATGACGATATCGCCAAGCTTTCCGTCGGGAATGATTTTGGCGACGGCCTCATAGAACGGCGGCAGCGACACGCCGGCCCACGCCGGCGGCGCAGCGGACGGCAGCAGCAGGGCCGCTGCGATCACCGAACCTGCGATAACAAAAGCAGCGCACGATCTCGATATCATGATGGCCTCGACGTTGTTGGGAAGACCTTTGCGAACACCCCGCCCGCTGCGCGGCGCATACGCCGCGCGTTATTTGTTTGGTTCCGTAAGCGCCTTTTGCTCAACCGTCAGTTCCGTAAATCTACGCAACGCGGGATACGGTTACGGCTTGCTTTATGGGATGCGCCGTTTTGCTGCGTTTGTTGGCTGTCCCCTTCCTCCCCTCTCCCCTTGCGGGAGGGGTTGGCGAGTTGCGCGCCTGCGCGCAGCGAGCCGGGTGAGGGGTCGTTGACGGCACGCTCGTAAGAACCCGCTCACCCGCCCTCGCGTCGCTCGGGCACTCTCTCCCGCAAGGGGAGAGGGAAAGAGCGTTGTCGCGGGCGTGTCGCTTCTTCACTCAAGTCCGTCACATTCTTTCGCGCTTTCTCAATCCGTGCGACACTTTCGTATGACTTCATCTCCCGCACACTCGCTCACGCTCGGACGGTTGATCGGCGTCATCTTGTTGAGCGTCGCTCTCGGCATGATGCTCACAACCACCCTGGAAGAATGGCTGCGAGGCCGTTCGTTCGTCTGGTGGCTCTTGCTGTCGCTCTTGTTCGTCGTTGCGGTCGCCGCCAACGCCGCGGCCGTGACCAAGCGCGTAAGCTGACGCCGCTATTTCCGCGCCAGCTTCACGGTCCACAATTTCAAACAGCAAAAGAAAATTCGCGCTACCGCTCAACCCATCCTACGCGCTTGGCGTGCGACGAGGTCAGGCGTCTCGGCGTTTTCGTCGGCACGATCGTTGGCGCGGGATACAATGGTGTTCGACGGCAAGCCTTTGAGCCCGCCAGATGGAGCAGCCAAGGACGATCATGGATACGGATGCGGCGATCGCCGGCGCGATGCGGTGCCTGGACGATTTCATGGCGGCGTGGAATGCGCAGGACGCCAGGGCGCTTGAGGCAACCATGAACTTTCCGCATGTGCGGCTCAACGGCGATAATGTTCTGGAGCCCAGCGCGAAAGGCGAAATGACCCAACAGCAGCTTGACGACATGAGACGCGACGCACCCGAGCTCAAGGATTGGCACCATTCCGGCTGGGCCAAGCGCGAGGTCGTCGCTGCAAGTGCAAATAAGATTCACATTCAGACGCGGTTCGTTCGTTATCGCGCCGACGGCAGCGTGCTCAGCTCGTTCAATTCACTCTACGTGGTCACCAACGAGGATGGCCATTGGGGCGTGCGGATGCGATCGAGTTTCGCGCCCTGATATTCCTGCAAATCCGTGGCCGTCTGATCGGGCGCGACCAACCTCGATCCTTCGAGGCGCGCCACGGCGCGCACCTCAGGATGATGTTAGTTGCCGGATAATTCGCGCCTTACAATCGCCGTTCCATCGGCCAGCGCTTTCATCTTCGCGAACGCGACTGCGTGCGGCAGGTATTTCATGCCGCAGTCGGGCGCGACCGCGAGCCGCTCCGCCGGCACATAAGCCAGCGCGGCGCGGATGCGGGCGGCGACGACTTCGGGCGTCTCGGCCTTTTCGTCGGCGAGATCGTTGACGCCGAGCACAATGGTCTTGGTCGGCAGGTTTTTGAGGATGTTCAGTTCGAGGTGCGGCTGCGCCGCTTCGATGGAGATTTGCGCCGCCTTTGATTTTTCCAGCTCCGGCAGGAACGAATAGCCCGACGGCTTGCCGCGCACCAGGGCGGCATAACCGAAACACAAATGCACCGCGACCGTGCCGGTGACGCCGTCAAGCGCGCGGTTAAGCGCGTTTAGCCCGTAGCGCCGCGCGTCGTCCGGATGCTGCTGCATCCACGGCTCGTCGAGCTGGACGATGTCGGCGCCGGCGGCGAACAGGTCGCGGATTTCGGCGTTGACCGCGGCGGCGAAGGCGAACGCCACGGCTTCGCCGTCGCCATAGAAAAAGTCCTGCGCCTGTTTGCTCATGGTGAACGGGCCAGGGATGGTCATCTTGACCGGACGATCGGTGTTGGCGCGCAGCACTTTGAGATCGCGCATCAGCACCGGAGCTTTGCGCCGGATCGGGGCAACGACCCGCGGCACCGGAATGGGCTTGCCGTTCCTGTTGATGGTCGTGCCGGGATTTTCCGCGTCGATGCCGTCGAGCGCGGTGGCGAAGCGGTTGGAGTAGCTTTCGCGCCGCTGCTCGCCGTCGGTGATGATGGAAAGCCCGGCGCGCTCCTGGTCGCGAATGGCGAGGATGGTGGCGTCGTCCTGCGCCGCTTCAAGCTGATCCGGCGCGACCCGCCAGAGATTTTCGGCGCGCAGGCGCGGCACGTCTTTCGACAGCCGCTCGCGGTCAATCAGCCAATCCGGCTGCGGGTAGGAGCCGACAAGGGAGGTAGGGAGGAGCATTTTTCAACGACCTTGAACGCCAGCGCGTTCCGTTGCCTGAGCCAAACAAACCTGCCAAAATTACAGCGGGGCGAAACTGCAGTGGCTAGCGACAAAATTCAAACTTCGCGCGTCCGGGCTATCGGCCTGGAAGCCATCATTGCTGGCTCTCCCCGGCAACCGAGGGGGATAGCAATGAGACGACGCAGTGACCGGACTCCAAAAATCTGGAAAGGCGTAACTGTCGGGGCAGATACAAGGTGACGGCAGCCCACAGCAGCGATCCGGTCCATGGATCCGGCTCAAGCCACAATCCACAAAGTCCAAGCACGACCGATCCGTATCATGGCGCCGGGTCGAGCCATAACCCCATCGTGTACCATCCGCAGAAACGCCACCTGTTTGTCACCCGACAATTATTGCCGCCTTCCTGCAAGAGCGGGTTGTGCGCGACCAAGCCTGGCACGCCGACCCATCCCGGGGGGCCCGGGGGCAATGATCGGATTTGCAGAGCCAAGCGGCCAAGCCCCCTCATCCGGCGCGGCTTTAGGCCGACAGCACTGCCGAGTTCGTCCCGGGCTTGACCCGGTGATCCATGCTGACGTCCAACGAATTAAACAGAGCGGCGAACCGAGCAAGCGTTCTTGCAGCATGGATTGCCGGATCAAGTCCGGCAATGACGACATTGAAGACTCGCTTGCGCGGTCTTACTCCGCGGCCTTCTCGTAGGGATAGATCAAAGCGCCGGTGCTTTGATCGGCCGGCGAGATCACGGTCTGGTAGCTCATGCCGCGCCAGGTCTCGAGGTTCGCGGCGTCGGTGATGCCGTGATACTGCACCTGCAGCATCCCGGATTTGGTCCACTCGCCGTTCTTGCCGAACTTGATGTCGCCCATGATGGTCTTGAATTCATGGCTGCGCATGTAGTCGGCGAGCTTGTCGTCGTTGGTGCTGCCGGCGCCGGCGATGGCTTCGCCGATGAGCTGAAAGTCGGCATAGCCCCAGCCGCCGAGATAGTAGCCGAGCGGATCGACGCCGGCTTCCTTGGCGCGCGCCTGATACTTCTTGAAGAAGTCCGCGGCCGGCGCCATCAGCTTTTCCGACGGCACCCACGTCTCGTAGTTGACGATGCCGTTCATCTTGGCTTTTAGCTTTTCCTTGAACGCCAGCGCCTGCAATCCGACCATGGCGCCGCCGAGCATCTTCGGCTTGAAATTCAGCTCGCGGATAGACTGCACGATGCCGACCGAAGACAGCGGGTACGAGCACACCGCGACAATATCGGCATTGGCGGCCTGTAGCGCGTGGACGATCGGCGAGAAATCGGTCGTGCCCGGCGGGAAGGTCTTGTCGTAGACGATGGAGAAGCCGGCGGCCTTGGCGTTGTTGCGCGCGCCGTCGCAGGCGTTTCGGGCAAACTCGGCGTCTTCGGAAACCAGCGCGACGGTTTTCGGCTTCGGGTTTTGCGCCGCCGCCGCATCAAAGAAGCCTTCGGTAAACGCTTCGCGCGGCTTCGGGCCGGTCGGCAGCATGGAGAAGTATTTCGGGTAGTGAAACTCGCTGTTGATGTCGAGGGCGAAGAACCCGAGGAAGGTCCGGCCCTTCTGCATCACCACCGGAAGCGCCGGGGCGTTGAGGTTGGTGCCGTATGGCCCCATGACGACGTCGACTTTGTCGATGTCCATCAGCTTGGTGTAAATGCCGGGCACGTTCGCCGGGTTGGACTGATCGTCATAGTGGACGAGCTCGACTTTGCGGCCGAGCAATCCGCCCTTGGCGTTGATCTCCTCCGCCCAGATCTCGGCGCCGAGCAGCGCCTGCTTGCCGTTAGGTGCCAGCGGCCCGGTCAGCGCCATGGAAAACCCGATCTTGATCGGATCGCCGCTCTGCCCCAGCGCGGGGGCTGCGGACAACGCACCGCCGACAAGCAGCGCGGCGGCAAGACCTGCGGCGCCGCGGCGCGTCAGGTGGTGGTTCATGGTTTCCTCCTCAAAGACTTTTTTATCCGGCGGCGCGCCAGCAAGAGGCCCCCGGTCAAGCCCGGCGCGCGTATCCGTGGGCACCATGCCTTGCTTGGCAGGTGATGGAAAGGTGGCCAAAAGGCGGAGCGGCAATTGGCCCTAAAATTGGTTAGCTGGCACCCTTTAGGGGCGCTTGCCCAACCGATCACACGACACCGTGAGGAATAACGGCCTGAAAAGCCTTGCCGATAGCCGGGAGTTCGATTTAATTTAAGCGTACCTGAGGTTGCGTAGGCCAATTTGGCGGCGCCTCCGGATCGTAGGGAAGTTTAAAAAGGGAACGCGACCATGGCCTGGACCACCCCGACCCTCGTGGAAATCTGCATCGGCCTCGAAATCAACGGCTACCTCCCGGCCGAGCTGTAATTCCTCTTCCAGTCTTCTGTGACCCCAGTGAATGGGGCGGCTAACCGCAATCGTCCTCGGTTCCGCGGGCGGTGGCGGTTATCCGCAATGGAATTGCTTGTGCCCAGCGTGCCGACTGGCCTGGGCCGGCGATAAGCGGGTAAAACCCCGCACCCAGGCAAGCCTCGCCGTCTCGGCGGACGGCGAAAGCTGGACCCTCATCAACGCCTCGCCCGATCTGCGCGCCCAGCTCATGGCCACCGCGCAATTGCGTCCGCGCGGCGGAGCGCGCGGCAGCCCGATCGCGGCGGTCGTTCTCACCGGCGCTGAAGTCGACCAGGTCGCGGGCCTGCTGACGTTACGCGAGCGGGCGCCGTTTGCGCTGTTCGCCACCACGCAGACTTTGGCGACGCTGAAGAGTAATCCGATCTTCGGCGTGCTGGCCGCCGATGTCGTGACCCGCACCGAGGTCGCGCCGGAAAAACCTTTCAGCTTGCCCGGCGGCCTGTCGGTCGAACTGTTCGCTGTGCCCGGCAAGGTGCCGCTTTACCTCGAAAGCGGCGACGCACCACCGGCGATGGACGACGACAGCAACGCCGGCGTTGAAATCGTTTTCGGCTCGCGCCGGCTGGCCTACGTGCCCGGCGCAGCCGCCATGACCCCTGCCCTGCGCGAACGTCTCGGCAAAGCCGACGTGGTGCTGTTCGACGCCACGGTGTTCGCCGACGATGAGATGATCGCCGCCGGCGTCGGCGAGAAAACCGGCCGCCGCATGGGGCACATGCCGCTGACCGGTGACGGCGGCTCGCTCGCCGAGCTGGCCGAACTTCGCGGCCGCCGCATCTTGACCCACATCAACAACACCAACCCCATTTTGATCGAAGGCTCGCCGGAACGGAGTAAAGTCGAGGCCATGGGCTTCGAAGTCGCCGAGGACGGAATGGAGATTGTGCTGTGACCGCGCTTTCCACCGACGAGCTCGAAGCGCGGCTGCGCGACATCGGTGCGCGGCGCTATCATCGCTTGCACCCGTTCCACAAGCTGCTGCACGGCGGCGCGTGCAGCAAGGGCCAGGTGCAGGCCTGGGCGCTCAATCGCTACTACTATCAGGCCATGATCCCGGTGAAGGATGCGAGCCTGATCGCGCGTTGTGACGATAGCGCCATTCGCCGCGAATGGCGCAGCCGCCTGGTCGATCATGACGGCGTGCATGAGGGTGACGGCGGCATCGCGCGCTGGCTGAAACTCACCAGCGGGTTGGGTCTCGAGCGCGAGTACGTCACCTCGCTGCGCGGACTTCTGCCGGCGACGCGATTTGCCGTCGAGGCCTATGTGCATTTCGTGCGCGAAAAATCCTTGCTGGAAGCGATCGCCTCCTCGCTCACCGAACTGTTCTCGCCGGTCATCATTTCCGAGCGCATGGAGGGCATGCTCAAGAACTACGATTTCGTCACCGCGGAGACGCTGGCCTATTTCTCGCAGCGGCCGCCGCAGGCTGAGCGCGATTCCCGCTTCGCTCTGGAGTATGTGAAAGCGCACGCGCGGACCGAGGCCGCGCAAGCCGCGGTGCTGGCGGCGCTCGAGTTCAAATGCGATGTTCTCTGGGCGATGCTGGACGCGCTTTATTCGGCTTACGTCGCGCCCAGGCACATTCCGCCCGGCGCCTTCGTGCCACAAGACTAGGTGAGTTGGTGAGCGACCCCGCGCCCGCACTTGATCCCGACTGCAAGCCGCGGCTACCGCGCGGCGTCCGGCTTGTGCATAGCGAAGCGCAAGGCGGCTGGGTGCTGCTCGCGCCGGAGCGGGTATTCAAGGCCGACACCATCGCGGTCGAGATTGTCAAACGCTGCACCGGCGAGGCGACGCTCGCGGCAATCGTCGATGACCTGGCGAAAACCTTTTCGGCGCCGCGCGAGCGCATCCTCAGTGATGTCACGACCTTGTTGCAGGGGTTGGCGGAAAAGCGCTTGCTGGAATTTTGATCGGCGCGCGCGGGACTTGTGGCGGCGGATGCCGCCGCCTACCTCGCGGAGTATATAGAGACAGCCGCGACAGGCGGCGGAGTAGCCCGAAGTGAGTGAAGTGGCGCAAGCCGGCGATCTGACGGAAATCCGCGCCGCAAAGGACGGCGGCGCGCTGCACGCGCCGCTTGGCTTGTTGGCGGAACTGACCCACGTCTGTCCGCTCGGCTGTCCTTATTGCTCCAATCCGCTGGCGCTCGATCCGCGGCAAGACGAGCTCGATACCGCGACCTGGGCGCGGGTGTTCGCCGAAGCCGCGGGGCTCGGCGTGCTTCAGGTCCATCTCTCCGGCGGCGAGCCCGGCGCGCGGCGCGATCTGGTCGACATCGCGACCTCGGCGCACGCGGCCGGCCTCTACACCAATCTCATCACGTCGGCCGTCGGCATCACCGCGGCCACGCTGGCCAAGCTTGCCGACGGCGGTCTCGACCACGTGCAGATCTCAATTCAGGACAGCGAAACCAAGAGCGCCGACCACATTGCCGGTTATGAAGGCGCTTTCGCCCGCAAACGGACGCTCGCCGAACAAGTCGTGCGCCTGAAAATTCCGCTGACGGTCAACGCCGTCATCCACCGCGCCAACATCGATCGCGCTGGAAGAAATGGTGGCGCTGGCGCTGACGCTTGGGCGCGAGCCGGGTCGAGATCGCGCACGCGCAATATTATGGCTGGGCGCTGAAGAACCGCGCCGCGCTGATGCCGAGCGCCGAGCAGGTTAAACGCGCCGCCGCCAAGGTCGAGGCGTTGCGCGCAAAACATCGCGGCGAGATCGTGATCGACGCCGTGGTGCCCGATTACTATGCGCGGCTACCCAAGCCGTGCGTCGGCGGTTGGGGCCGGCGTTCGCTCAATATCACGCCGGCGGGCAAGGTTTTGCCCTGCCACGCCGCCGAATCGATTCCGGGCCTGGAATTCTGGTCGGTGCGCGAACATTCGTTGGCTGACATCTGGGCGAACTCGCCGGCCTTCAATGCCTTCCGCGGCACGGCGTGGATGGCCGAGCCGTGCAAATCCTGCGCCCGGCGCGAGATCGACTTCGGCGGCTGCCGCTGCCAGGCGTTCGCTTTGACCGGGGATGCCCGCGCCACCGATCCGGTCTGCCACCTGGCGCCGAACCACTACCGGGTCGCCGCGCTCGCGGCCGTTCAAACCGACGCGGTCTACGATTACCGGCGGATGTGAGCGGCGCGCGCCACATTTCGCTGCCGTCCCCGCCCAGCATCCCCGACTCGCGGATTTGTAATTTCGCCTTGGCGCCGCGTCGCGCTACACTGGCTGTTGCCGGAATCGGACGAAAGGCGGGCGACAAAGGCGGGCACGTGACGCGCATTTCGGTTAACGGACAATTCCACGAGGTCGACGTCGAGTCCGACACGCCCTTGCTGTGGGTATTGCGCGACACCATCGGGCTCACCGGGACCAAGTACGGCTGCGGAATCGCGCAATGCGGCGCCTGTACCGTCCACATCGACGGCGTGGCGACGCGATCGTGCCAGGTCGAAGTCGGCACTGTCGGCGCGAGCGAGATCACCACCATCGAAGCTTTGGCGCAGAACGGCAAGCTTCACCCGGTGCAGAAAGCCTGGGTCGAGTTCGACGTGCCGCAGTGTGGGTACTGCCAGAGCGGCATGATCATGGCGGTCGTGGCGCTGCTCGCGCAAAAGCCGAAGCCGACCGATGCCGAGATCGACGAGGCCATCACCAATATCTGCCGTTGCGGGACTTATCAGCAAATCCGCACCGCCATTCACGCCCTGGCCAATGCGTGAGCGGATGAGATGACGGCGTTTCGCTCGGGCAAAACTCTCATCGCTTTGATTTTTGCCGCCATCGCGGCATTTCCCGCCGCGGCGGCCGCCGCCGAGAAAGTCGACCTGCTGCTGGTGCTGGCGGCGGACGTTTCGCGCAGCGTGGACAGCGGCAAATTCCAGTTGCAACGCGATGGCTATGCCGCCGCGATCTCGGACCCGCGCGTGCTCGAAGCGATTCGCTCCGGCCGCACCGGCCGCATCGCGGTCAGCTTCGTCGAATGGTCGGGGGCCGGTTCGCAGCGGGTCCTGATCGATTGGACCGGCATTGGCAACGCTGACGAGGCGAAAAGCTTCGGTGACCATTTGCTGGAAGCGCCACGCTCGTTTGCCGACCGCACCTCGATCTCGAGCGCCATCGATTTTTCGATGGGCCAGTTCGCCAAGGCGCCTTTCGATTCCGAGCGCCGCACGATCGATATTTCCGGCGATGGCACCAACAATGCCGGCCGCGACGTGACGGCGGCGCGCGACGAAGCGCTGGCGCAGGGCGTTACCATCAACGGATTGGTAATCCTCAGCGAAACCCCGCTGGCCTGGAATCCCGACCACACCAATCCGGCCGGCGGTCTCGACAAATATTATCGCGACCACGTCATCGGCGGCACCGGCGCTTTCGTAATTGTGGCGGAGAACTTCGCGTCGTTCGGCCAAGCCATCATCAAAAAGCTGATTGCTGAGATTGCCTCGGCGCCGCCGGGGAAAACGCGACAGGCGTCGGTGCACTAAGTGGCCGTTTGACGGTATTCGAGTAGCATTTCTGTGCCCGAGCGCGCATAATGCGCGGGTACGCGATCGGCGCCAATGGCGCCGTGCGCAACCGTCAAGCGAGGGTGGCAACAATGAAACAACTGGCTTTTGCACTTGGTATCTTGGTCTTGAGCGTGCCGACGCTGGCGCACGCCGATTTCGCCGTCGTCCGCTTTAAGAGCGGCTATTGCCGGGTCTGGGGACCGCCTGCGGCGCCGCCGCAAGACTTCCAGTATCTCGCCTTCCGGCGCGGCTGGCCGCCCCATATCTGGTGGCAGCATATGTTTGCCGTCCGGCCGGCTGCGGAAGCCGCCTTAGGGCAAGCGATCGCGACCAACCGCTGCCATAAGATGTAACCAACGACCTGCCTGCCGCGCGGACAAAGTTGGCGCGAGCTCAAAGGCGACAAGGCAATGTGAAGAGGCCGCCCGATAGCGGCCTCTTTTGCGTGTCGGGGTCGCGACGCACCGGTGGCCGTACTCGGCAAAAGCGCCCACGTCCACGAAATGCGGAAACTGACCTGCGAGAAGCCTCACCCGTGTCGCAGATCACACCGTCGTCGCGCCATGCAGCCATGTTGCGCGCTTTTAGAAAACTCCATAATTTTCGTTCTTAAAACGGGAGGACATTCATGCTGCTGGCGATAAAAATACTGCTCACTATAGCGACGCTCGGCTACAGCGCGATTCCCGGCATTTTTGATTCCAACAACACGCATGCCACCAATCCCTCCTGGACAGGTCACGCGCGTTACCATGTCGTTTGGCAGGTAAGCTCCTACGTGTACGTCGCCGTTCTGATGCTCTGCCTGATCTGGATACCGACAAGCGATACAAAGCTTCTGCTTTGGATCGTCGCCATCACCGCCGCTTGCATGTATGGCGGCTTCTGGACTGCTTACGCGTCGCGCCCGGCGTATGGCGGCTGGCTGGTCGATAAGGTCAATGGCGTGCCGGATTTCAAGTGGAACCTGATGGGCCACCGCTTCACCACCGACGCGAATGTCTCGCTGTTCACGCCGGCCGTCATTGTGTTAGTCGCTGCGGCGATCATGCTCGCCTGCATGTGACGCTGCACCTCTGACGCCGGCGCGCGGCAGCGTTTTCGGGCTTAAGAACTACTCGGAAGCGGCTTCGCTAAGTCCCGGCAATCTGGTCAGCGCCCGCTCAATGGTGTCGCGGGTATATGGCTTTTGGATTACCGGCGCGAAATCGAGCTCGGCCGGAATCGGCGCGCGCTCGCCGTAACCGGTGGCGAACAGGAACGGGATTTTCAGCTCCGCCAGCCGCTTGCCGATGGCGATGCTGTTCTCGCCGCCGAGATTGAGGTCGAGCAGCGCGAAACTCGGCTTGACCCGCTCAATCGACTTCATCGCATCGGCGACCGATGCCGCGGTCTCGACGTGGCGGGCGCCTAGCTCCAGCAGGATCACTTCCGCACTCATGGCGATGATGAGATTGTCTTCGACGATTAGAACCGTCTCCGACAGCCGCGGCGCCACGGGTTTTTCCGCCACGACGCGCGCAGCGCCGGGCATTGACGACACGATCTGCACATAGTTGGCCGGCACGACGAAACGCGCCTGCACGCCCAACAGATCGAAGCGCAGTTCGGCGTCGCCGTTGAGGTCGAACGGGATCGAGCGCTCAATGATCGTAGTGCCAAAGCCGCGCCGGGCCGGGGGCCGCACCGGTGGGCCGCCGCTTTCTTTCCATTCAATGATCAGACGCGAGCCTTGATCGAGGGACCACTGTACCGCGACCTGGCCGGTCGAGTCGGCGAGCGCGCCATATTTCGCCGAGTTCGTCATCATCTCGTGGACAACCAGCGCCAGCGTGGAGAACGCTTTGGGATCAAGCGCCACATCCGGTCCTTCCAGACGCACCCTTCCCGCCCGCGAGCCCAAATAGGCCCCGGCTTCGGATTCCACCAGCGACTTGAGCGCGACCGGCGCCCAATTGAGACTTGTGATCTGATCATGCGCGCGGGCCAATGCCTGGATTCGTCCGCCCAGCACGCTAGCGAATTCTTCAAGACTTCCCGCCGCGTCTTTGCTTTGAGCGATCAGTCCCCGCACCAGGCTCAGAATGTTGCGAACCCGATGATTGAGCTCGGCGATCATTAGCTCCTGGCGTTCCTGCGCGGCACGGCGCTCGCGCGCTGCAAGATCAGCGAGCTGGAGGATCACTTCGAGGAGCGTGACGCGCAGGCCTTCGGCTATACGCAGGTCAGCGGCAGACCACGGCTTCGACTGGCCGCGCACCACTTCCTGCCACAACTCGAAACTCTTGCGCGGCGTCAGGCGCGGCCCGTGCGGTCCGACGGTATAAGACTTGTTGGGATCGCCTGCCCAGTTCACCGAGCGCAAAATCTCGCGGCGGAAAAACACCAGGCAATCGCGCGGCGTCCGCGAGATCGGGATGGCAAGAAAACCGGCGGCTCGGTCGCGAAATGATTCGCCCGCGGCATAAACCTTCGAAATTTCCGCGCTGGCGCAAATGCGCCCCGGTGTGGTGCGATTGATGAAAGAAATGAGATCGAGAACCTCTGCCTCGGTAGGAGTCTCTCCGGCAAGCGTGATGTGGCCGTCCGACCAGACTGCGATTCCATCGCAATCGATCATCTTGCGATAGTCCGAAAGAAAGTCAGCGATGGCGCCGCTGGAATGCGCGTGCGAGGCGGCGACTTCCATCATCCGTTCCTGGACCTGATGGGCGCGCGCTTCGTAGGCGACGTCGGTTTCGCGCTCGCGATTCTCCAGAATCCACGAGAACATCTGGCCGAACAGCTCGGCCGCGGTGCGGCGTTCAAAAGAGATGTGGCGCGGACTGTAATGGTGGCAGGCAAACAGGCCCCACAGCTCGCCATCGCGTAGGATCGACACCGACATCGACGCACCGACGCCCATGTTTTGCAGATACTCGATATGAATGGGCGAGACCGAACGCAGCACGCTCATCGATAGGTCGAGCAGCGTCGCGCTATGCGCGGAGGAGGATGTCAGCAGCACCGGACGGGCGCCGATATCGGCGATGATCCGCAGCCAGTTGCGCTGGTAAAGAATGCGCGCCTGACGCGGAATGTCAGACGCCGGATAGTGCAAACCGAGAAACGGCTCGAGACCGCTATTCGCGACCTCGGCGATGACTTCGCCCGAACCATCGGGATGAAAACGATAGACCATGACGCGGTCGAACCCGGTCAGGATCTTCATCTGCCGGGCGGATTCCTGCGCCAGATCGCGCAGCGTCGCCGTTTTGCGCACGCGGCCCAGCATCAACCGAACCAGCTCGCCGGAGTTCACGTCAGCTTCGACTACGCTCGGTTCGGCTTCGATGATGAGGTAGACGCCGGAGAAGTGAATGGCGAGGTCGAAAAGCTTGCCGCCCGTCTGCAATTGCAGGCCGAAGATGCGCTCGACGGCGTCCTTGCCCGTAAGATAATCGACGCGCGTGCGAATGGCGCTGATCGCGGTGTCGAGGAATATGTCGGCAAGCGGCCGCTGCAGCAAGTCAGCATGATGCAAGTCGAGATAAGCCGCGGCGTTATCCGAGGCGATGCAGATCGAAAAATCCGACAGCAGCGCCAGCAAAAATCCGAACGGCTGGATGCTGCCGGGGACGTGGATCGGCTCGCGGTCGCAGTTGGTGAGGTCGACCTGAAGGTTCATGGGCGATCCGATGCGGCCATTGGTGCGGCTGAAAACTGGGCGACAGGCGAAAACGCGGCTTCAAAAATAGCGAACGCGTGACGCGCCGCGTCCACCGTGGCGTTGACATCATCGAGCGTCGTGCCGCGGCGTTCGAGTATCGCCAGAAAACTCGGCCACAGCCGTTTTTGCGCGCCGTGGCTCAAATAACCGGTCGCGTTGCGCACGATCGGATCGGGAGACTGCAAAACAATATCGAGCAGCACGGCCGCACCGAGGCGCGAACCTTCCAAAACATACATCGCGCCGAGCATGCCGGCGTCATCCAACGGCTCCAGTTCCTCGAACGGCCGCACGACACCGCCAAGCCGGGCGACGTCTTCCAAAAGCGCCTGTGATCGAACGCGCTCATCCCAGTCGGGAAATAATCGCCGGACACCGGATTGGACGAGCGTTGCCTCAAGCGGCAGCAGAGCCTCGGCTTGCGCTTCGAGAAAGCGGCAATACTGCGGAGCACTTCGCAGTTCGACGGTTTGAATGCTCAAGTCGAGGCGCGCGTGAGCGGCCGCCGTCTTTTCTCTCAGCAGCGCGCGCAAGCCGCCCTTCGGGACCACGTTGGGCTCGGATCCCCGAACAAGTCGATCAATTCCAGGCGAGACAATGGAAAGTACAGGCATCACCGCTGCCTATTTGATGGGTGCAAAAAAAGAAAAGCGGGAAATCGACCACCCCGCCCGCGCATAAAAAAACGCGGCCGGCCAGCGAAAGTTCCACGCCGGGCAAAAGCGGATTGGCTTTGTTCTTTAAGGAGTTAGGCCGCTATAAGGCGCCGTGAAAGGTCACGGCACCTCAACGACTTCCATCTTCACCTTGGCGACGCCGCGCTCGGTCATGCCGAGCTCCTTCGCTGCCGAATATGACACGTCAACAGCGCGCCCTTTGATGAAAGGTCCGCGATCGTTGACGCGAACAATGACGGAGCGCCCGCTGGCAACGCTGGTGATCCGCAGACGCGTACCAAACGGCAACGACGGATGAGCCGCGGTCAGCGCGTTCGGATTGAGTCTCTCGCCGTTCGCGGTACGCGCGCCCTCGGTATAAAAGCTGGCAACACCGACCGAGGTGCCATGCGGTAGAGATCCGGTCGTGAGCGTTTCGCCGCGATGCCGCTTTTCAATGGCAGGCGGCGAAGCCAGATTCGCCGATGCGCTGTGCGGCAGCGCGTCAGTTTTGGCAAATACGCCGCGAGGTCTTTTCACGATGGTCGGCAGCCAAGCCTGCTGGTTAGGCGCGGCCTGACGGAGACTGCTCGTATGGACCGCCGGCGATTGGGCGCAGCCCGCGACCACCGCCGCAGTTACAGCGCCCGCACCCAGCAGCGCGACCGCACGAAGCCCCAACCAGAACACGTCGCGGCGATCAGACGATCTTGTCTCGACTTGAGTGAAGCGTTGCAGTGAGGCGCGTTTCCCCAAAAGCATGTGCAATCCCCCGCGTTAACCATAAGGGCAGCGGCGAATGCGGGCGGAAGCGTGGCGCTTAGCTTGTGGACTACGCGGAAATTTTTGTTTTTCTTCTTTCCTGTTGTTTTTTTATCACAGGCTTGTGCCGAATCGATACACAGCACGCGTGTTCTCACGCGGAAATCGGCGATGGCGACCGCGTTCGTTAACGCCAGTTAACGCCTGGGACGCGGCGCCGGCCCGCTGATTTGCGAGGGTGATTCGGCAGATTATGCCGCCGGCCGCCAGTTGCCGTGGAAGCCGAACGGGACGCGCGTTGAAAGCTCCGCAATGACCAGTGGTCCGCGTTCCAAAGCTGCGGCGTCGAACACGGCAAGGTCGCTGCGGTGCTCGGCGCCGCGATACACGGTGGCGAGCAAATAACCGTCTCCTTCGGCGGCGCCCTCCCCGCGCGGCACAAAGATCGGCTCGGAGACCGCATCGCCCGCCGGGAGCTGAAAGACCGAGCGCTTGCCCGTTTTGAGATCGACATGGGCGAGCGTGTCGAACACATCGAGGTTTTGGCTGTGCTTGCTCGCGGCGAAATAACCGTGACGATAATTGAGCCCGGCGAAGCGCTCGTCGAACCGCGGAAATTCGGAGGAGAGGTCGTCGATCGTCTCACGCTTGAAGCCATTGGTGTTCGCAGCAAGGTCGAAGGTCCAGCGCGTCAGCCGCGCCACGGCCTTCGCGGGATCGCCTGGCCGGCCATCCGGATCGGTGAACAACGGCGCAGCCTCGTACTGCATGACGTCGCCGACAATCTTGTCGCCGTCCTCGTACGCGTTCATCGGATGAAAGACGAAACAGGGGTCGCACTCATACCAACGTACCGAGGCGACGCCGGCATCGCGCTTCATCACGCCGACGTAAGCGCGCTTGTCGGCTTCCCAGGCGTATGCCGGTTTACCCGCTATGGCGCGCTGCATGCTGCCAGTGAGCGGCATCACCGGGAACAGCACATAGTTGCGCGTCACCATGAAGTCGTGGACCATGCTGGCGTAGGGCGCGTCGAACTGGTCGTAGCGCACGAGCTTGCCGTCTTTGTCGATCACGCCGTAGCCCAGCGTCGGCGTAAAATGTCCGGCGGCGGAGTAAGCGAAAAAGATCATTTCACCGGTTTCCGGATCGATCTTGGGATGCGCGGTGAAACGCGCCGCCCTGAACGCGCCGTCGAAATCGGAATAGCCGAGCGACGTCAGGCTCACCGGATCGACCACGAACGGCCGATGCGCCTCCTCCAGCGCAAACAGCCTGCCGGCGTGCCAGACGATGTTGGTGTTGGCGACGCCGCCATCCTTCCCGAGCACGGAAGGATCGCTGGTCACGGGATTACCCCAACTGCCGAACAGCGCCTTGTGTGCGGCATGCTCCGCCTCCCACTTCGGCGTACGCACCCAGCGATTGCGATAGGAGACGCGGCCATCGGCGATGTCGAAGGCGTGGATCATGCCGTCGCCGATGAACCAGTGATGAAAGGCATCGCGGGGGGCGAATTGCGGATTGGGTCCGTTGCGATAGAGCGTGCCGGCGAGATCCTTCGGCAACTCGCCGCGCAGCGGTAGATCGGGCGCATCGGCCTCGAACGTCACCGGCGCGAAATTTCCAGAGAAGAACGGTGTTTCAGGAAACGGAATGCTCATGATTGCCTTCCCGTTTGTTTGCTCGCAGCATCGCGCCGACCCGCGTCAGCACGTCTTGGAACTTTGGCCGGACCGCAAAACTTTCGCAAGCGGCTGCCGCCTCGTCGTTCGCCACGTTCGGCCTCGTCAATCGGCCGGTGCTGGCGGGTCGCTCCGGGATCGCCTTCAAATCCAGCTTAGCAGTGCTGCGGGGCGCACGGAACCAGCGCAAACCACAGCAGGATACTGAACCTAACAACATGTAACCCGTTGTTACTACTGTCGGTGAGGGCGGAGTGTCTTCGTGGGCGATGCCGATCAATTACGCGATCGCGCGGCGAAGCTGTTCGCTCTGGCGATCAAGCTGCGAGAAAGTCGCGGTGCTTCTGTTGCTGCCGACGATATCGAGCAAATGGCGCACGAGTCGCTCGCCCAGGCGGAAGCCATCGAGCGCGGCGCATCTCGCGGCGGCAAACGAGCGTAAGAATAAGCCCAAGTTCGATCAAGCAGGCTGTCGTTGCGCGCTATTGAAACGCCACCGACGCCAGCGCCCGGTCGACCTTTGGCTGCGGCCAGATCGTGACTGGCCCGGGAGCCTCACCGGGCGCGCCGATGTTGGTTCCTTGTCCGGGCCGGTTCAGCGTCCGCTGCCCGGCTGGGTTCGATACGCTCACCGCGCCTTCGATGAGGAGCACGCCGAGCGCCTGGTTGTCGATCGGTCCGGCAAAGAAATCCGTACCGCGAATGCCGACGCTGGCGACGGGTGTCGTCAGGCTGACGCGAGAAAGCATCCCCCTCGACAGTTTGCCGGTGACAAAGCGGATGGCGCCGACCAATGCGAACTTGATGGTTCTGCGCCCCGCGGCCGGATTGAATACGTAAGTGCCGAGCGTCAGCTTCGCATTCTCACCGAGCGTAAGTCGCGTGCGGTCGGTGAACGTGACTTCAAGCCGCGCTGCTTCGCCGGTTGAAAGCACCTCGTTGAGAAAAACCGACGCATCGGGGCTGAGCGGGATTGTCGCGCCACCGAGTATTCCGCTCACCTCTCCCTGGGTGCGGCTCACCGTGCCGATTGCCTCCTGCGCCGGGGCCTCGCCGCACGCCAAAGCAAGCAAGAATGCAATCGTCATCAACCGATGAAACATGCGCCTGCCCTCAACAGGAACATTATCGGCTTTTCCCGCAACGCGCGCCATGATGCACGCCGAACGCCGGCCGGCCAGAGGCGGACGATTTTATCCAACACTGGCAAGGATTTGGGCCAGAAGTAGGGAACCCGAGGCCACGAAAGGGACACAGATGTCTGGCAAATGTGCAGCTTGCCTGCCAAACAGTTAATATCCGATCGGCTGAAGCGATCCGGGGAACGCTTGTTGTGACCGCGGCCACTGGGCTGAAACGTATTGTCATTGCTGGCGCCGTCGCAGCTGCCGCGGTGGTCATCGCATTGGTCACCGTGCCATTCGCGATTCCGGCCAGTGCCGTGCGCGACGCGGTTGCCCGCGAGATCCATACCGTCACCGGCCTCGACCCGGCACTCAGCGGGGACGTCGCGGTCTCCCTGTTCCCTTCCGGCAGGGTGACTTTCCACAACGTGCTGCTTAGCGGCGATCGGAGCGGCGACCCTGGACTGGTCGCCGAGGAATTGACAGCGCATTTGCGGTATTTTCCGCTGCTCTCCGGCCACATCGAAATCTCGGACGTGACTTTGGTGCGGCCGACCATAACGGTGACCATCAAACCCGACGGCGGGTCGAATTGGTCGGGCTTGATCCGGTCGCTCGCGCGCGCGCTCGAGCCGGATCCCAACCGAACCACGTCATTCTCTGAAATCGGCATCCACCAAGGCGTGGTGATCGTGCGCAGCAACTATGCGGGCAGCGCCGTCACGGATCGGCTCGACGAGGTCGATTTCCAGCTGGCGTGGCCGTCGATCTCGCGGAGCTTCGGCGCCAAAGGCCGGTTTGTTTGGCACGACCAGCCGGTAGATGCGAGTTTTGCGTTAAGCGATTTCCTTGCAGCCCTCAACGGTGAGAGCAGCGGGGTCAAAATGCGGCTGTCCAGCGCGCCCGCGAAGTTGACATTCGACGGGACCGCCAGCGATCGGTCATCGCTCAAGCTCGACGGCACGCTTAACGCCGAATCCCCGTCGCTGCGCGAGGCGCTGCGCTGGGCGGACGCGCGGCAGCTGCCGTTCGGCGGCTTCGGCCGGTTCGCGCTGCGGGCCGAAAGCAGCATGGCCAACGGCATTGTGTCGATGTCGGGAGTCAACGTCGAACTCGACGGCAATGTAGCCGAGGGCGCTATCACGCTTTCCACCGACCGCCACACCGTGCAGGGCACGCTCGCGGCCGATGCGCTGGACCTCACGCCTTACGTGTCCGGAATTCATCTGCTGGCCGAAAACGACCGCAATTGGGACCAGCTGCCGCTTGGCGTCGACAGCCTGGACGATTTGAATCTCGATCTTCGGCTTTCGGCCGCCAACGTGAAAATAAACACCGCACAACTCGGACGAACCGCGGTCGCCGCCAACATGCGCAACGGCAAGCTCGATGTGACCATCGGTGAATTGCAAGCCTTCGGCGGGGTCGCCAAAGGCTCGTTCGGTCTTGCCCGCGACGGGTCCGGAATAACGGTGACCTCACACGTTCAGTTTGCCGAAGTGGACCTCGAAAACTGCCTTTCTCAAGTGTTCGGCATTCGCAAGCTCGAGGGCCGCGGCAATCTTGCGCTCAATGTCGAGGGATCGGGATCGTCGGTGCTGGCGGTCACCAGCACGCTCGCTGGGACGGCGAGCCTGACGGCTCACGACGGCGCGCTCGCCGGCATCAATGTCGAGCAGTTGCTGCGCCGCCTCGAGCGGCGGCCGCTGTCGGGCAACGGCGATTTCCGCACCGGCCGCACGCCGTTCGACAAGTTGGCGCTCAACCTGAAGATCGACCAAGGGCAGGTATCGGTCGACGACATGCACATTGAGGGCCCGACGGTGAAGGTTGCGGTCGCCGGCCAGGTGTCCGTTCCCACCCGCGATCTCGACCTCAAAGGGGTGGCGACGCTGATGTCGAGCGCCAGCGCCAGCGAATTCGACCTGCCTTTCGTGGTGCAAGGCCAATGGGATGATCCAATCATGCTGCCGGACGCCCAAAGCCTGATCCGCCGCTCCGGCGCCGCCGCACCGCTCCTTGATGCCATCAAAGCGCACAACGCCGGCGCCGCGGTGCGCTCGGTGATCGACAAGCTGATGGCGGCGCCGGCGGTGACCAACACGCCGGCCCCGGCACGCTAGCACCCGGACCAACCGGCCGATCAGCCTCCGGCGTGCCCCTGCTCCAGCGATGGATTATGCTGCCGCACTTTGCGAATCAGTGCGGGCTTCCTCCCGCGACGAGGGCAGGATGTTCAACCGGCTCACGCGCACACTGGTCAAGGTGGTGGTGGCGTCGTTGATTGTCGGGACAATTCTCGCGCATTTCGGCATCACCACCGACGAATTGATAAAGACCACCGGGTTCTCCTCCGACCGGGTGACGGAGTATGCCCGCGCCGGGTTCGCCTGGGCGCTGCCGAATCTCCTGCTCGGCGCAGTGGTGATCGTGCCGCTGTGGTTTCTGATTTATCTGTTTCGGCCGCCGGGCGAGAGCCGCGATTGACGGCTGTTACTGGCTCGGCGCACCGCGGGCGCCGGTAAGTTTCGCGAACAGCGAAGCGAGAATGACGGCAGCGCCAACGACGCCGACCATGATGCTGCAGACCGCATTCATCTCCGGTTTCACGCCCAGCCGCACCTCCGAATAGATGCGGATCGGCAGCGTTGTCGCGCCCGGGCCGGTGGTGAAGCTCGCGATCACCAGATCGTCGAGCGAAAGCGCAAACGCCAGCATCCAGCCCGCCGCAATCGCCGGGAAGATGAGCGGCAGCGTCACCGACAGAAAGGTGCGCAACGGCGGAGCGCCGAGATCCATCGCCGCTTCTTCGAGGCTCGAGTCGAAATCGACGAGCCGCGACTGCACAATGATGGTGACGAAACACATCGCCATGGTGGTGTGGGCGATCGCGACCGTCCAAAAGCCGCGATCTACCGCGACCGCCACAAACAGCAACAGCAACGACAACCCGGTGATGACTTCCGGCATGACCAGCGGCGCGTAGATCATCGCCGAGAACAAGAGCCGGCCGCTGAAGCGGCCGAACCGCACCAGCGCCACCGCCGCCAGCGTGCCCAGGAACGTCGCCGCCGTCGCCGAAATCAGCGCCAGACGGAGGCTGATCAACGCCGAGTCGATCAGCGGAGCATCGGAGAACAGTTCTTCGTACCAGCGCGTCGACCACCCGCCCCAGACCGTGACCAGCCGCGAGTCGTTGAACGAGTAGATCACCAGAATGGCGATGGGCAGATAAAGAAACGCCATGCCGGCGAAAACGGTTGCGATGTTGAAGGCGGATACCTTGCGCATTTGGCTATTGTTCCACCGTCCGCATGGTCTGACTCTGATAGACGACGATGGGCGTTACCAGGAGGCAAAGCAGCACGACGGCGACGGCCGACGCCGCCGGCCAATCCTTGTTGCCGAAAAATTCCATCCAGATGGTCTGCCCGATCATCGGCTCACTCGAACCGCCGAGAAGGTCGGGAATGACGAATTCGCCGACAATAGGGATGAAGCAAAGGAGCGCGCCCGCGACCATGCCGGCGCCCGACAGCGGCAGCGTGATCAGCCAGAAAATCCGCCAGCGCGGGCATCCGAGATCCGCCGCCGCTTCGATCAGCGATTTGTCGATCTTCTCCAGCGAAGCGTAGAGCGGCAGCACCATGAACGGTAAATAAGAATAGACAATGCCGATATAGATCGCGGTCTCGGTCGAGAGCCACACCGGCGGCTCTTTCACAATCGAGAGCGCCATCAGTACCTGATTGAGCAGGCCGTCATGCTGCAAGATGTTCATCCAGGCGTAGATGCGAATGAGCATCGACGTCCAGAACGGCAAGATGGTCAGCAGCACCAGAACCGCTTGCCAACGGCGCGGGGTGCGCGCGATTGCGTAAGCCAGTGGATAACCGATAACGAGCAGGATCAGCGTCGAGAAGGCGGCGATCTCCACGCTCTTGACGTACGACAGCGCGTAAAGCGGATCGGACGCCAGCAGCCGGTAGTTTTCAAACGACAGCCCGGTGAAAAACGCGACCACTCCCTGCCAGCCGGCCGCCAGGTCAAGCACCGGCACATAGGGCGGTTGGGCAAGCGCGGTTTGCGACAGGCTGACCTTGAGAACGATCAGAAAAGGAATGAGAAAGAAAACAATCAGCCAGATGTACGGAATCCGGACCGCCACCTCACGCCAGAGCGGCAGTTGCGGCCGCGCGGCCGCACTCTCGTCCGCCATCGTCGCCGGCGCGCTCATTGCGTCAGCACGATTGCCGCGTCGGCGGGAAAGCTCACCCACACCTCATCGCCGACGGCCGCGACGCGATAACCGCCGCCGCCGCCGACATTGGCGAGCGCAGCCTTGATGACGCAGCTTTCGCCGACGCGCACCTTGTAGATCGAAGTGTCACCGAGATAGCCGACCTCGACGATTTTGCCGGTGGTGCAATTTTCCGGCGCCGGCAACGGCGGCTCCCGGCCGACGCGGATCTTTTCCGGCCTCACCGCCACGCCGACCGCCGCGCCGGGCGTCGCATCCGGCTTTAGCGCCGTGAGTAAGGTGCCGGCGGCGGTACCCTCGACGCTGCGGCGGTCGTCGCCAAGCTTCCCCTCGAACAAGTTCACCTCGCCGACGAAGTCCGCCACCCAGCGCGATTTCGGTTGCTCGTAAATTTCGGGGGCCGCGCCGACCTGAACCAGGCGCCCTTGATCCATGACGCCGATGCGATCGGCGACCGTCATGGCCTCGCTTTGGTCGTGGGTGACGATGATGAAGGTCAGCTTCAGCTCGCGCTGCAGCGCAATCAATTCCGCTTGGGTCTCGCGGCGAAGCTTCTTGTCGAGCGCGGCCATCGGCTCGTCGAGCAAAAGTACGCGCGGGCGCTTAACTAGCGAGCGCGCCAGCGCCACGCGCTGGCGCTGTCCGCCGGAGAGTTCGTGCGGCCGGCGCTTGGCCAAGCCGTCGAGTTTGACCAGCGCCAAAATATGCGCCAGCCGGTAGGCGATCTCGCGCCGCGGCAGGCGCTCCTGCTTCAACCCGAAGGCGACGTTGGCCCGGACATCGAGATGCGGGAACAGCGCGTAGTTTTGAAACATCATGTTCACCGGCCGCCGATAGGGCGGCACCGATGCAAGATCGATTTCGTCAAGCACGATTCGGCCGGCATTCGGCCGCTCGAAGCCGGCGATCAAGCGCAGAAGCGTAGTCTTGCCGCAGCCCGAAGGCCCGAGCAGCGCAAAAAACTCGCCTTCATAAATATCGAGCGACAGCTGATCGACGACGCTGGTCCGGCCAAAACGCTTGGTCACCGACTCAATGCGCAGCAGCGGACGCGAGCTTGGTTCGGTTACCGGCGCAAAAGCCTGCTTCGTTTCGATGCTGTGCATCTCCGCGTCCGGCGGCCGGCGGGAACGTTTCAGGGAAGCCCCTTGTAATGCGAGTCGCGCTTATCAGCTAGTCGCGCCGCCCATGTTGCCGGCATCCCAATGGTCGCAGCATTGAAATCGGGCGTTGATTTAGCACGCGGCGGCATAGCAAGATTGCTCCGCCGCCTTCGCAACGAGCCGGCGGCCATGCGGCCGTATTTTTGCACCGAGGATGTTGGCGATGGATTTTCGCGATCTTCATGTTGTCGTCACCGGCGGCGCCGGCGCCTTGGGCGGCGGTGTGGTCGGCGCGTTGCTGGACGCCGGCGCTTACTGTCACGTGCCGTGCCACAACGAGGCCGAAGCCCAGCGATTTCCGCTGCGCGACCACAACCGGGTGACGCTAGCCGTGACTGGCAGCCTCACCGAGGAGCCGGCGGTCGCGCGCTTCTATAGCGCTGTTCCCTCGCTCTGGGCCTCTATTCATCTTGCCGGCGGCTTTGCCGCCGGGCGGCTGCGCGATACCAGCGTCGACACGCTGCACCAGCAAATCGATATGAATTTTTTGAGCTGCCTGTTGTGCTGCCGCGCTGCAGTGCAAGCCTTCGGTCAAAATGGCGGCCGCATTGTCAACGTCGCTGCCCGTCCAGCGCTGGAATGGCGAACCGGCGCCGGCATGGTCGCCTACGCGGCAAGTAAAGCAGCGGTCGCGGCGTTGACCGCGGGCTTGGCCGAGGAAGTCGTCAAAGACGGTATCCTCGTCAATGCAGTGGCGCCATCGACCATGGACACGCCGGCCAATCGCAGCGCTATGCCGAAAGCCGACTTTGCGCTGTGGCCCAAAGTCGAGGAGGTCGCCGCGACCATCCTGTTTCTCGCCTCGCCGGAAAACCGCGTCACCCGTGGCGCCATCGTGCCGGTGTACGGAAAGTCGTGACGCGCAAGGCGCCTACAAAATAATGCTTGGGTTGCGAATGGCCTGATCGCATTCGAGCAGATTGACCTGCTTGGCTGCGATCTTCCAGCCGCCGGGATCGCGCACGACCCGATGACCGGCCCACCCGGTCAGCAACCGGGTTTCCTTGTCCCAGAATTCGCTGATGAGAAAATTCGAGCGCAGCATGCGCGCATCTTCGCGCCCGGTGAGAAATACCTCGACATTGGTGATGAGACGGACGGTTCGCGACTGCGGCGCCTGCGACCAGGCGAAGCCGGTCCGTAACCGATAGATCCGGTCTTCCAGCCGGCGGCGGTCATCAAACATCACCGCGATCTCACGGCGCGGATCGCCGGCATTCGGCGTCGATGGCACCCAATAAACGCACTCCGGCGCATACATCGCGAGCCAGTCGTCGTAAAGGAGCCGGTCGAGAAGCCGCGCTTCGCGCTCGATGAGGCGGCGGAATTCGTCGCGCGTCGCGCCGTCGGTCACCGCGCGTGCATCGTCCTGCCAGTCGGTAAAGTCGGCGACCAAATCGCGGTACAACGCGTCGCTGACGTAATACGAGCTGCGCGACGGATCGGGCGGCTTGGGCGCGTTCACCTCACGGCTCCCGGCGGATCGCGAGGTTGGCGCGCGCCTGCATCAGCCGCTTCCATTCCTTGAAATGCTCGCGCATGAACGCTTCGTCGGTCGCCGGCGCGGTGATGGTCCCGTCGTCATTGGTCTTGACGCGATCGGGAATGCCGAGGCCGCGATTCATGTAAACCCATTCGTCCTCGACCGCCATCAGGCCGCGCTGGATCTGTTCAAAGTTGGCGATGTCGTCGACTTCGCCGAAATTCGGGAAGCCCTCCTGGGTGCGCATGCGCAGCGCGTTGATGTCGCGCACGCCGTCGGCGCCGATGCTGCCGTCATCGACAATCATGGTGCCATACCAAATCGCGTTGGTCTCATCGACACTGACTGGCTCGAACACCTGGATATGATTGCCAAGCAGCGAGAGGTTGGGAAAGACGTTGATGTTGACGGGCTCGGAGCCGGCGAGGTCGAGCAGCGAAAAGGCGCGGTCGCCGTAACGGCGGATGAAGTCCGCCTCGTAGTGTTCCATGCCGGGATGCGCGCTTTCCAGCGCCCACAAGCCGCCGGGCCGTTTTTCCAGATTCGGACGCTTGTCCTTGTAGTGATTGCCGCGCCCGGTATAGCGCATGTACATCGGCTGGGAGTCGGGCGAGTTTCGATAATAGGACATGCCTTTGGCGTTCTCGCCGGCGAAGCGGTTCTCAGTTTCCAACAACGAGCGGTGCGAATAAGCGACGTGATAGCCGTCGCAGGAATTGTCGTAGGCGAGCTTCCAGTTGGCTTTGAAACGGAAACGGTTCGCCTCGCACACCACCACCCGGCCGCCGGGGTTGCGGTCGAGCCACTCGTCGATAACCGTGGCGATCGGCCCGAGATGCTCGGTGAGCGGCAGCGCGTCGAGATTGAGCGTAGCGAAGATGAAGCCGCGATAGGATTCGACCCGCGGCACTTGCGCCAAATTATATTTCGGATCGCGCATGTCGCCGGCGTACCCCTCCGGCCAGGGTACGCCGCGCAGCCGGCCGTTATTGAGGAAGTTCCAGCCGTGGTACGGGCACTGGAACGACTTGCTGTTACCCTTGTCCCAACGGCAAAGCGTGGTGCCGCGATGGGTGCAGCGGTTGTAGAGCGCGCGGATTTTTCCCTCGGCGTCGCGGACCACGATGAGCGGACGCAGTCCCAGGCGCCGGGTGATGAAATCATTGACGTTGGGGATTTCGCTTTCGTGCGCGATATAGGTCCACGTGCCGCCGAAGATTTGGGTCATCTCGGCTTCGAAGATCGCGGGATCGGTGTAGATGAGCCGGTGGGCGCGATCCTCCTGGACGAGAAACTCCCAGTCGTAGAGCGCGGTCCCGGCGATGCGGGTCGGCTGGGCCCCGACTTTCTCCAGCGCGGTCACCTTTTGCTCCGCCGTTTCGCCGCCATGTTGCGCTCAGAAGAAATCGAAATACTCATTCTGCTCCCACTCGCTGGGCTCGTCGCCCGACGGCGTCTCCTGCAGCGAACTTTGATAACGGCCGACTTCCGTTCGCTTCAGCTTGATAAAATAATCGACAAAGATATCGCCGAGCGCCTGGCGGAACAACGGCTCCTTGTCGAGCACATCCAACGCCTCGGTCAAACTCTTCGGCAACAGCGGACGTTCCGCCGCGTACGGCTCCTCGCTCGGCGGCGCCAACGCCGCTTTGGCCTCGATGCCGGCGAGACCGGTCACAACCTGCGACAGCACGTATAGATAAGGATTGGCCGCCGGCTCCCCTGCGCGGTTCTCCAGCCGCGTTGCCGGATCGTCGACACCGCCGAGCACGCGGATCATGGCGCCGCGATGATCGTAGGCCCAGGTCGCGCGATCGGGCGCCAGCGAATTCGGACGAAACCGCCGATAGCCGTTGACGGTCGGCGTCGCGAAAACAGTGGCCGGCGCCGCATATTGCAATAGACCGGCGAGGTAGGACCGGCCGATTGGCGAAAGAACCTCGCCGGTTCGGCGTGGCATGAACAAATTTTCGCCGGTCGCCGCATCGACGAGCGATTGGTGCAGATGCCAGCCGCTGGAATAAAAACCCTTCAGCGCGGGCCGGCACATGAAGGTGGCGAAATATCCGAGCCGCCGGCAGATCTGCCGCGTGGCGGTGCGGAACAGCAGCACGTTGTCCGCGGCTTCGAGCGCGCTGCGCGGCGCGAAAGTGCATTCGACCTGCCCCGGGCCCCATTCGTTTTCGATGGAGCGCAGCCCCAATCCCAGCGCATCGAAGGCGGCGCCGAGCGCATCAAAGACCTCGTGCATCAGGTCCATGTTGGACTCGGAATGATAATGATAGCCGGGTTCAACCGGCACGGTCTTGATCGGCCGGCCGCGAAGACCGGGCGCACCGATATTTTCGTCGTCTAATTGCGCGTCGGCGACGCGCAGAAGATACCATTCGATCTCGGGGCCGATGACGGCTTTGTAGCCGCCCTCGGCAAGCCGTTTCAGCGTCTTGCGCAGAATCTGGCGCGGCGAGAAATGAAATGGCCGGCCGTCATTGAAATATTCATCGCCCAATATCCAACCGACACCATCGGTCCACGGCAGGACGCGGAAGGTTGCCGGATCGGCCACAATGGTCAGATTGGGGGAGCCGGTCATTTCCGGTAGCCGCATCCCGCCGCCGGGTGTGAATGAAGCAAAAATGCGGGCGCCGGCTGAATCCAGCGTCGTGGTGGCGACACCGATGTTGTAGCCGTTGGTCAGCGCCGAAAGAAAAGCCGGGACGGTCAGCGTTTTCGCGCGCGAATACCCGTGGGTGTCGCCCCAAGCCAGCCGGACAAAACGCAACTTCTGGGTTTCGACGCGTCGGATAACGTCGGCGGCCAGCCGCCGCTGCTCGTCGCTCCAAAGGCCGTGTCGGTCGATGAATGTCGCTCGCTCACTTTTTGTCATTTGTCGGAAAATCTAACTTTACTCGTTTTGCCGATTGCAGAATTGGCTCGGATCGAGGGACAACAATAGCAAAGCGGGCCCGATCTCAGTAGCCGCCATGAGGCGGCCTACCGAGGTTGACGCAGTCGTTTGCCAGATCATTGGACGGCTCGCGGTTGGCATACCGTGGCGGTTCGCTTATTCCGTATATGGCTTTCCGGAAAGCGGCCCCATGAGTTCAACACACCGTGCCGCCGTGCTTCATCGGGCCAGCACACCGCTCGCGATCGAGCACGTCTGCGTCATCGATCCGTCGCCGCGCGATGTGGTCGTTAGCATCCGTGCCGCCGGCCTGTGCCACACCGATCTCGAGGTGATCGGCGGGTCGTTGCGCTATCCGCTGCCGATGATCCTCGGCCATGAGGCCGCTGGTGTGGTCGAACATGTCGGCGCTGAAGTCGACACGCCAAAAGTTGGCGACCATGTGATCCTGTCGTGGAATCCGCATTGCGGCCATTGCTTCCAGTGCGACCGCGGCCAGCCAATTCTATGCGACACCTATTTGAGCGAGGGACCCAAAGGACTGCATTTCGACGGGCACTCCAAAGCGCGGCTCGATAACGGCGGCGCGTTGACGCACCTGATGTTTCTCGGCGCTTTCGCCGAAGTTTGCGTCGTGCCGGCGCAGCAGGCGGTCGTCGTGTCGAAAGACATCCCGTTCGATCGCGCCTGTTTGATCGGCTGTGGCGTTATGACCGGTGTCGGTGCCGCGCTCAACGTTGCCGATATCGCTGAGGGCGACACCGTCATGGTGTTGGGGTGTGGTGCGGTTGGTCTCGCCGCGTTGCAAGGCGCGGTGATGGCCGGCGCTGGCGCCGTGATCGCGGTCGATCTGGATGACCAAAAGCTTGCGCTGGCGCGCCAACTCGGCGCGCAGCAAACGGTGAATGCCAGGCAGCGTGACCCGGTCGAAGTTGCGCGATCGTTGACCAACGGACGCGGCGCCGACGTCGTGCTGGAAGCCGCCGGTAGTCCAGTCGGATTCCGCCAGAGCGCCGAGTTGGTGCGCGTTGGCGGACAAGTGATCTGGCTCGGCAAGATCGACGTCGCCAGCGATGTCGCCTTCCGGTGGGGATCGCTGATGGGCGAGAAGCGGTTTCGGCGATCGAGCTACGGCGGCGCGCGCCCGCAGCGCGACTTTCCCATGCTGGTCGAAGCCTATCTCGACGGCCGCCTTAAGCTTGATGAATTGATTACCGCGCGTATCGGCCTCGATGAGATTAATCGCGGCTTTGAAGATTTGCGCGCCGGACGCTCCATTCGCAGCGTCATCGAGTTCTGAGCGCCGGCTCGGAGGGTATGCGCGGCGAGCCCTCGCCCGCACCATCAATTTAGGCGTCGGCGCGCCCTTTTTGACAACCAGACCGCGCGCGATGCGGGGGAAATTCTCCGGGCGCCGTCGGTTTAGCTTCCTTAAATAATTTGGCCGGCATGATGGCAACTCGGAGAAGCAAAGATGAGTTGCGTCGACGTTGCCGTTGTCGGTGGTGGTCTATCCGGTTCGACTGCCGCGGCCATGCTCGGCAGAGCCGGTATCAGCGCGGTGCTGATCGATGTGCATCAGGCCTACCCGAACGACTTCCGCGCGGAAAAGATTGTCGATTTACAGATCCCGCTTCTGAAAAGCACGGGCGTTGCCAAGTCGGTCCTGAGCGCGGCGACAGCCGATGAAGAGGTCTGGATCGCCTGTTTCGGCCGGATCGTCGAGGCGAGACGAAATGGCCAATACAACATTTTCTACGATACGCTCGTCAACGCGGTGCGCGCGGACGTTCCCGCGAACATCGAGTTTATTCATGGGAAGGTGGCGGGCATCGAGCTGAGCACCGACCGGCAGCGGCTTGTCTTGTCAAATGACCGGGAGATTTCCGCACGGCTTGTAATTTTGGCTAATGGGCTGAACACCGCCTTGCGCCAAAGTCTCGGCATGAAAGCGGCCGTGTTGAGCGAATGCCACTCGATCAGCGCCGGTTTCAACGTTACCCCGGTCGGCCGTTCCAGCTTTAATTTCCGATCGCTGACTTACTATTCCGAGCAGCCCGAAAGTCGCGTCGCTTATTTGACGCTTTTTTTGGTCAACTCAACAATGCGGGCGAACTTGTTCTTCTACCGCCACATGCAAGATCCATGGCTGCGCCAGCTCCGCGAAGCGCCGGTGGAGACCCTATTCACGGCCCTGCCAAATCTGCACCGCTTGATCGGCGATATCGAAGTAGCGGGTGCGGTCAAGATCAGGCCGGTTGACTTGTCCGTAACCCTGAATTGCCGGAAGCCCGGCGTCGTGCTGGTCGGCGATGCGTTCTCCACGTCATGCCCCGCGGCGGGTACCGGCGTAAGCAAGGTATTTACCGACGTCGAACGACTCTGCAATGTTTACGTCCCGCGTTGGCTCGCGACTCCGGGAATGGATGAGGGGAAGATTTCCGCCTTCTATGAAGATCCGGACAAGGTCGCGTGTGACAAACGATCTCTTGCCCGAGCCTTTTCCGTGCGGTCGCTGTCTATCGACCCGGCGCCTTTGTGGCGGGCGCAACGATTGAGCCGTTATGTCGCGCTGCGGGCCATGGCTCTTCGGCGGCAAGCCGCAGGGCAATTGAACCCGGTCGACGCGGACTATGCTTCCGACTCGATCGGCGAGGATTCGGTCCTTTTGGGGTCGTAGCAATCGCGCCGTTTGCGCTTTTGTTGGCGTGCGCTAGATCGAGCGATTGATGCCGCCGTCAACGACGATTGATTGTCCGGTGAGATAGCCGGCCTGTACCGAGCAGAGATAGGCGCAAAGGTCGCCGATCTCGTTCGGCTCGCCTACGCGCCGCGCCGGGATGGTTTTGCTGAAACGCTGCAACTGCTCCTCAAGCGTAATGCCATCGCTCCTGGCGCGGGCGGCGTGGATAGCGGTGAGGCGATCGGTCCTGATCGGCCCGGGCGCAATGTTGTTGACGGTGATGCCGAACGGCGCCAGATCGGACGCGATGGTTTTCGCCATCACCGTGACGCCGGCGCGAACCGCGTCGGAAACCACGAGATCGGTCATCGGCTCCTTCACGCCGTAACCGGTGAGATTGACAATCCGGCCGCGCCCCGATGCTTTCAGCGCGGGCAGCGCCGCGCGAATGAGCCGCACCGCGCTCATCAGATTAAGCTGATAGCCAATATCCCAGTCGGCGTCCCCGGCTTTCTCGAAAGCCCGGGCCGGAGGACCGCCGGCGTTAGTGACCAGAATGTCGAGACCGCCCAGTGCGGCGACCGCGGCGGCGACAACCCGCTCCACATCGGCGGGCTTCGACACATCGGCGGCGGCAAATCCGGCCGCGCCGATTTCGGCTGCGGCTTGTGCTATCTCTTCGGCGTTGCGCGAGCAGATAAAGACCCGCGCGCCCTCCCCCGCCAGCGCCTTGGCGCAGGCTTTGCCAAGTCCCTTGCTGGCGCCGGCAACAAAGGCTTTGCAGTCGGTCAAACCGAGATCCATCGCGATCGGCTCCGCCGTCAGTTCTGCGGACGGGTTTGCAACTCAATGCCAAAATGGCGCCGGAGAATATAGGCAATATCTTCAAAGCACGAGCCGACGCGCACAACCTCCAGCGTCTCGACATTCAAGAGCGTCGAAGATGCCGCGTAGCGGTGAAACCGCTGCAGGCCGTGATCGATAATCACGTCGGCAACCGCCTTGATTTCGGGTTCAATGTCCTCGACCCGGAATTTGGTGCCGGTTCGCGTCATATTGGCGGATGATCCAAACAGCGGAAAGGATGCTTCGGCGCTAAGCGCCGTCAGCGCCGCGTGAAAGCGGCCGGCATTGAGCAGCATGACGAGCGTTCCGCCGAGGCTGGAGGCGGCAAGCGTTTCGCGATCGAGCCCTCGCAGCATTGGATGGTCCGGCCGGTATGGAGCGATGCAGCCGAGCGGCAGATCGTAATCGCCGACAATCGCATCGACAATCTCGCGGCCGCGAGCGCCGCACGCGTGCAGCTCGCGATGGATGGCCACATTGGCGACCATGGCGTTGAGCTTTTGCGGCGGGCGGCGTTTGGTGACGAAGATTTTTTCGAGCGCAACCTTCGAGCCGCCGAGCGCGGAATAGCCAATATCATTCGGCACAATCGCAATGCCGCCCGCCTTCAGGACGGCGAAGGCGCGTGCTGCATCGCGGGCGATGTCAAACAGGGTCATGACGCAATTCTCCGACGCCCGCCGCGCGGCAAGCCTGTTCCGCCTGCACTGCGACGTGCAGTACCCGCGCCGGCTAGCTCGCTTGCAAGAACTGCGGCGCTTCGGAGTGAGATTGCCCGTTAAGCCACCGCTTGGCGAGCTTAAGATCGGAAACCAATTCGTCATACGCCCGCGCCGCGGCATCCGCGTCGGTGAGCCGCAGAATGTAAGACGGGTGGAGAGTTACGAGCATGGCACGGTCGCCCAGTTGGCGGATTGCGCCGCGCTCTTTGGTTACCGCGACAGGCCGCCCGGCCAGGCTGAACGCAGCCGTCGCGCCCAGCGCTACCACAAGTTTCGGACGCACGGTGGCAAGCTCGCGATCGAGCCAGTGGCGGCATGAAACAACTTCCGTTCGGCCTGGTGTCCTGTGGATGCGGCGCTTGCCGCGCGGTTCGAATTTGAAGTGTTTGACGGCGCCGGTGACGTAGGCTTCTTTCCTGACAATACCCGCGGTGGCGAGTGCACGATCAAACACCTGCCCTGCCGGTCCGACGAACGGCCGCCCGGCCAGGTCTTCCTGGTCGCCAGGCTGCTCGCCGACAAACATAATGGACGCGTCGGCCGGACCTTCGCCAAACACGAGCTGCGTCGCGGGTCCGTATAACGGGCACCGGGTGCAGGCCTCCGCCTCGCGCCGCACCGCCGCAAGCTCATCGGCTGGTGCGAGTTCCTGCGGGGCGAACGAGCGACGCTCCAGTGCGAGCGCGTATGCCGGTGGCAACTGCGGGACAGCCTCAATCATGGCCTCGGCGCGCGTCCCCGCCGTTTGCACGAGGCTCGGCACCAGCCGCGTCTCCGGCATGGTCGCCCAGTGCTTTTTCGGCATTTGCGCGAGCATCGCATTGACCCGCAACCGCGCAGGATTGAACGTGACCCGATAGAAGGTCGTCCAGAAATCGTCCAGCACGGGATCGCCACCGGTCGCGGGACGCGGCCCCGGCGGCGCGAAGGCGAGCGAGCGATTTTTCCAGATCGCGGTCGCAAACGGCGTGGCGATGATCCAATCCATGTTGGTGAAGCGATCGACGAAGAATGGCGCCGCCCGCTCGAGAACGCGATGCTGGGGCTCGAACCAGGCGACGAACATCGGTTTGCCATCGACCTGCCGCTCGCTGAACCGCACGAAGGCGTGCATGCGATAGACGTCTTTCTGCACGGCTTTGGCGTAGCGAGACGCCCGTATCACGTCCGGATCGGCGGCGCGGTCGAGCAGATGTCTTTCGCCGTGATGAATTCGCCACAACAGCCGATAGAGCAGCGCGAACCGGTCCGGCGCGGCGTGACACAAGAGGTCGGACGCCAATTCGTGGAAACGCCGCGGCATGGGAATCGCGGCGCTCTCGCCTTCCGGCAAAGCATCGAACAACGACGCAGTCTCGCCGGACACAAACAGAACCTCATCCGGCCCGATTTTCTGGGCGAGGCAGCGGCGCGCCACTTCGCGAAACCGTTCTTCGCTACAGAACTCCGGAAGCGTTACCGACAGCATTTTCATGCAAGCGCCAGCGATAATTGTTGCGGCGCGGAGCGTAGCCGCTGCGCGAGCCTGCCGCTGTCGAGCAGCGGACCGGGGCGCCAATCCGGCGTGACAATGAATGGGCGTACGCGCGCGATTGAAGACGTCAGCCGCGCTAAATCGGCAAGGCGCAAGCTGCCATGGCGGCGCGACGCAACAATTCGATCCACCGCGCGCACGCCAAGCCCGGGGACGCGAAGCAATTGCTCACGGCTCGCCCGATTGAGGTCCAACGGGAAGAAGGCCCGGTGCGCCAGCGCCCACGCCATTTTTGGATCGACGTTCAGGTCGAGCATTCCGGTCGGCACCGCGGATTCGATATCCGAGAACGCAAAGCCATAGAAACGGAGCAGCCAGTCGGCCTGGTAAAGCCGGTGCTCGCGCATCAGCGGCGTTGCAACTTCCGGCAACAGGCGAGCGGAGGCGTGCCCGGTCGGACTGAACGCCGAGTAATAGACGCGCTTTAGCGCGTAAGACGCGTAGAGCTGCGTGCTGGTGCGCAGGATGACCAGATCGGAAGACGGGTCGGCGCCCACGACCAATTGCGTGCTTTGCCCGGCGGGCGCGTAGCGTGGCGGACGGGCTCTGCCCGATGACCGCTCGCCGCTGGCTTCAATCCGGGCGCGCGTTCCGGCGAGGCCTTTCTTGATTTCCACGGCGGATTTTTCCGGCGCCAGCGTTTTCAGCGACGGCTCGGTCGGCAGCTCCATGTTCATCGACAGGCGGTCGGCGTACAGGCCCGCCTCCGCAATCAACTCTTCGCTCGCGCCTGGAATGGTTTTCAGATGGATGTAGCCACGGAACGCGTGCTGCTGCCGCAACGAACGCGCAACGCGGATAAGGTCCGACATGGTCTCGTCCGGCGAGCGGACGATACCGGAAGAAAGAAACAAGCCCTCGATGCAATTGCGGCGATAAAGGTCGAGCGTCAGCCGCACCACCTCTTCGACCGCAAAGCGCGCCCGCGGCACGTTGCTCGACCGCCGGCTGACACAATAGGCGCAGTCGTAGCGGCAGAAATTGGTGAGCAGGATTTTGAGCAGCGACACGCAGCGGCCGTCGGGCGTGAAGGCATGACAAATGCCACGCGCCGGTGACCGAGCCGACGCCTTTTCCGGCGTTGCGCCTGGCGCCGCCGGAGGAGACGCACGAGGCGTCATACTTCGCCGCATCCGCCAAAATCTCCAGCTTCTGCAATAAGGTCGCTGCCATGGGCACTCTACAAGTTCCCGTTTTGTTCACTCTACAGGAAGTAGCCGACAACGCGCAAGTCTGGCGGCAGTTTCCCGCGACGCCCACCGTTGCGGCCGCACGCGGTGACGGTGAGCGGCAAAGAAATCTTCAATCGCGCGCGCAACCTTGATTCACCCGGCGCGTTTCCGCCTGCATGGGAAAATCACCGCGCCGCCCGCCCTGGAAACGAAGTAACCCGCGCAAGAAAATCGGACGGCCGTCAAAAAAGCTTTCGCCGTCGCAGAAGGCGCAAGCGAGGAAACGCGCGCAACAAGCCGGCCGCAAGTACCCGAACCTTGTCGACAACATGCGCGTCGCGGCCAAAGCTGAGGGGCGCGCCAGACGCTGATCGCTGTTCGCGGATTTAGGCTTGCACCACGAGCCCAGCTACATCTCGACCTGGCCGCCGAGTTCGATCACGCGGTTTGGCGGGATGCGGAAAAATTCCGTGGCGGGCAGCGCATTGCGATGCATGAAGTCGAACACCCCGCGCCTGAACGAACTGAAGCGCGAATGCTTCGCGCCGATGATCGAAACCCGCCCGACGAAGAACGACGTATCCATCATGGTGAAGACGAGGTTCTTTGCACGGCAGTCCTCGAGCGCCCTGGGAATGTTCGGCTGTTGCATAAAGCCGTAGTACACGGTGATGGAATGAAAATTACTGCCGAGGTCGGCGACCTTGATGCGATCTTCGGATGGCACACGCGGGATGTTCCGGGTCACGACGCGCAGCAGCACAATACGTTCGTGCAGTACCTTGTTGTGCTTCAGATTATGCAGAAGCGGCACCGGCACCATGTCGGTGCGGCTGGTCAGATAGACGGCGGTGCCCCGCACCCGCGTTTTATCGTTGACCTGAGCGATGAAGCTTTCGAGCGAATATGTATCGCGTTCCAGCACGCGCAACAGCACGTGGCGGCCCCGCCACCACGTGTACATCAGGAAAAACACCAGCGCCCCAACGACCAGCGGGAACCAGCCGCCCTCAAGAACTTTCGTCATGTTGGCCGACACGAACGCCAGATCGACGATGAGGAATACACCGGACAGCGCTACGGCGGCGGCCAAGCTCCAGCGCCAGATCTCCCGCATGGTCAGGAACAACAGCACCGTCGTCAGCGCCATTGTCATCGACACGGCGATGCCGAACGCGGCGGCAAGCCTGTCCGACGAACCAAAGCCCAGCGTCAGCCCGAGTGTCAGCACCATCAAGGCCCAGTTGATGAACCCGATGTAGATTTGGCCATAGCCCGAGGCGGAGGTCTGAACAATGTGCAGGCGAGGACACAATCCGAGCTGGATGGCCTGCCGCGTCATGGAAAACGCGCCACTGATAATGGATTGACTGGCTATAATGGTCGCAACGGTCGCAAGACCGACGAGAGCGATCTGAAATGCCTGCGGGCAGAGCGAGAAAAACGGATTGTTGCCGCGCCGCGCCGTCGACGACGACCGCGGTCTGACCGGCGTAACTGAGTAACAGCGTCGGCAGTACCAGCCCGTACCACGCAAACCTGATCGGCCGAGGCCCAAAGTGGCCCATGTCGGCGTAGAGCGCTTCCGCGCCAGTGGCACACAGAAACACCGCACCGAGAACCAAAAAACCAGTGAAGCCGTGTCCAAATAAATAGGCAAACCCGTAGCGCGGATCGAGCGCCACCAGGACGCTCGGGTGGCGCAATATTCCGCCAATGCCGAGTACGCCGATGGTCACGAACCACACGGTCATGATCGGCCCGAACAATTTGCCGATGCGGTCGGTCCCCTGAGATTGCAACGCAAACAGCCCGACCAGAATGATCGCCGCCAGCGCAACGATGTAAGGCGCGATTGAAGGCAGTGGAGTCTTGAGGCCTTCCAGCGCGCTGAGCACCGATATGGCCGGCGTAATCGCGCCGTCGCCGTACAGCAGCGCTGCGCCGAGAATGCCGACACCGATAACGGCGGCGCGCTCGCCATGCTTGACGCCGAGTAGCGACATCAGCGCGAGAATGCCGCCCTCTCCGTCGTTGTCGGCACGCATAACGACGGCAACGTATTTGATCGATGTCGTGATCAGCAGCGTCCATACAATCAGCGACAGCATGCCGAGCGCCACCTCGGCGGTAGCGCCGCCGCCCCACTCCAGGGCCGTCTTGAGCGTGTAGAGCGGGCTCGTGCCGATATCACCGTAGACAACCCCGAGCGCGCCCAACATGAGCGCGCCAAACGGGCCGTGCGCGATCGGCGGCTTGAGGCTCGGATTAACGTCCACGGCGCTTCCGCCGGTCGTCATTCTTTGCACCCTGTTTAGGAACGGGGTTTAAATCGAGCGAAAAGCGGCCGATGTTCATGCTTATTGTAACACGGGCGTAACCGCGACCCGGCTTTAAGATTTGCCAACTGGCGTCATCCGGTAGGTAGGTCTTCGAATCGCCAATTCAAATGGGCGTCGCGAGCATCGCCAGCGCCGGTTCACATCGCCGTCCCTCGATCAGACGCGTTTGCAAGTTGCCGCGCCTTAGCGACGCGGACAATTGCAGCCTTCGCATCCGGATTTTCTCGCATAAACTGTTCAAAATCCGAGCGGCGCAAAACCAGGAGCTGGCAATACGTGACGGCAACCACGTCCGCTTGCCTGGGCCGGCCGCCGAGCAAGGCCATTTCTCCAAAGAACGCGCCGGAGCCGATCTGAATACTGTGACCGGGTAAGATCACATCGACCGTGCCTGATGCGATGAAGTAGACGCCGTCGGCGGGGTCGCCCTTGCGGATGATGCGCTCATTCGGGATGGCCAAGCGGGGGCGCAGCAGCCCGCAAACTATCTCCAGCTGATTGTCATCGAGGCTGGCCAGAAGATCAAGCCGGCGCACGAGTTTACGTGCATCAAGCCCGATATCGAAATGCGGGCGTCGCCTGTAGGTAGCTTCACCCAGAGTGCTGCGTTTCAAATCCTCGTACAGCTCGCGCGAAATAAGGCCCTCATCAAAAAGGCTCTGATAGCGATCCATCTCGTGGTGCAGCGTGGATTGCATCAGAAACCGAACCTCCAGTTCGGTGAGATAGTCGGGATATTGTTGGCGAAGCGCATTCAGCGCGTTTTCAACAGCTTCTTGCCGGCGGGAAATCGCCTCCCGCGTCCTGGCCGCGATTTGTTCACCGAGAATCTTCGTGATCCGCAGAGAGTTGAACTCGGCCAGGCGCCCGAGTGCGATGCGCGTGACGAGCAGGATTTCCAATCGCTCGGAAAGACGCTCGGCAAGTGGCCGCACGATGCGGAGCCGCGAATAAAGGAAGAGCGCTATGCGAAAACCCAGCGGATGGTCGAGGCTGGCGTCGCTCGCCCGTTGGTAGCCTGGCAGCCCGTCAGTTCGCGCCGCTTCGGCCAATTTTTCGGCGTTGCCCAATATCGTGTGTGCGGGCCCGGGCGAAACGACGCCCTGCCTCAGCATCTCTATGACCGAAACGCGCTCCTGGTTGGCGAGGGAAGTGAGCGCGATCGCCAATTGGTCTTCGCCAGTCAGGTTGCGCGCTCTCGCGTCCTGATCGGCTTGCGCGGCGTCGAGCTTTGTTTGGTATGGCGCCGTAACGCGATCGAGCACCGTCGGCGAAAGGCCATGCGTGCGTGCGATCTCGAGCGCGGATTCGCGCGCCTCGGCAAAGGACAAGACCTGGATATAGTCGCGTAATTCCTCGTCTCTTGGCGAGAGGCGATCAAGTCGCAGCAGGCGAATGACAAGACGCAGAGTGGTTCCGTTGACGAAGAGCGTAAAAAGCACGAAGCCCGTCGCCAATACTGCAACGAAGCGCTGCACGTTCGGTGGTACCGCCGAATGCTCTGTTACGGCCAGCGCCAACACCAGAGTCAGAGCACCCCGTAACCCACCCCAAATGATTGCCAGCTTGTAACTGAGATCGATTTTTTGAGTTAGACCGAGGCCTTCAAGGGGCGGCAGCAGCCCGAAGAGCGCGAAAGCCCTCGCCGCGAAAGCAGCCACAATGAGTATGCCGAGCAGAAGCACGTCGTGCCATCCGACGTCCGCCAGCAAGCGCGGCACAAGGATAGCGGCCAATACAAAGATCAACGAGCGCGCCCAGAAAGCGATCTGCTCCCAAAGTTCTGAGAGGAAAGACCAGTTTGCAGGACTTATCCGTGCAGGTCCAAGCGCGCTCAACGTCAGCCCTGTCGTCAGGACGGCAACCACGCCGGAGACATGGAAAAGTCGCTCGGCTGCGACGAAAGAAAAATAGGCAAAGCCCATCGTAAGAGTCGATTCTGCCAACCGTTCGCCCGAAACCTGGCGGATAGACCACAGCAAAAGGCGGCCGGTGAGATAGCCAAAAACGCCTCCGCCGACGAACAACAGGACGAATTCGCTCAGGCCTGCGACCGCGCTTGGCTGCCGGCCGGCCTCGATAAATCCCAATAGCAGAATAAATAGCGCGATGGCCGCCGCATCATTCAACAGCGCCTCGCCCTCCACCAGCCAAGTCAACCGCCGCGGAGCTCCGAGATCGCGAAAGACTGCAATGACCGCGGCCGGATCCGTGGTTGCGACAATTGAACCTAGGAGCATGCAAACAACCAACGGCATTTGCGCAAACGGCCACAATGCCAAACCGATTGCCCCAGCCGTGATAAGGGTTGCCACCACCGCAAGGACAAGGATGGGCGCGGCGTCCTCGATCGTGCGATTGACTTCGGTGGCAACTCCCGCTTCGAAAACGAGCAGCGGCAGAAACACGTAAATGAATATGGCGGAGTTAACGGGCAACTCAGCAAAAAGAGCTGCCGCAACGTCGACGGGGCCGTGAAGACCGAAATGACCGGCGATTACCGGCAGCGCGCCAATGCAAATACCAAAGCCCGCAAGTAACACAGATTGTGGCAGTTTCAGCTGCGCCGCCAGCGGCTGGCTTATCGCCACGATGATCAGCAGACCGGCAAGTACGAGTAGCACCAGCGCGGTATCAAACATGTCCGACCTGTGAGCGGATGTCTAAAGAGGCGATCAAACCTCCATGAGACTTTAGCCAGAGATACGGGCCCGAACTAGCGCAATCGGTCGAACGCGTATCAGAAAAGGCGAACGAGTTTGTGTCGCATTCCCAAGCCGTGTCCGTTCGCGCCGGCGCACACCGCGCTTGGTGACGATAATCTGCCCAGTGTTTGACGCGTGTTTAATAACCCGGCCAAAGACCCGGCGTCGCGAGTTCAAGAAGATGTCCGTCGGGATCGCGAAAGTAGACGCTCTCGCCGCCGCGCGGCCATTTAGTGCGGCCTTCGATCTCAACATCGCCATCCTTGAGCCGCTCTTCCCAGTCGGCGAGTTCGTCGGCGGCAATCGAAAAAGCGACGTGCTCCGATCCGTGACCATCATGCGGGGGAATGGTGCCGCCCGGCATTTGCACAGTCTCCAGTGAAGCACCGCGCAGAAACAGCAGCAGCACGCCGTGGCCGCCGACATCGTAGGCGCACAGCCGCGTATCGCGGTAGATGCTGTTGAGCCCGAGCACCTGTTCGTAGAACGCGCAGGCGCGCGCGAAGTCATCGACGTAAAGCGAAGTTTCCAGAATGCGTCGCAGATTAGGCATTTCACACTCCCGGGTCATCACCGGGCCGGCACGCAAGCGCCGCGGTCCGGTGATCCGTACTGATGCAAGGAAAGTTGGATTGCCGGGTCAAGCCCGGCAGTGACGCTGCGAGCTACCCCGAAACCGGGACGATTTCGCGTATCGGCGTACGGACCAGCCGGCTGACCGCGCTTGCCGCGACCACGGCGTGCTGCTGCGCATAGGCCTCGTGGTTCTGCTCGATGTAATCGAGATCATAGAGGTAATTGACCATCAAGCCGTACGACTGCGTCAGCGCCCGTTCGGATACATCCCCCGGCCAGTCGAGCCGCTCCAGCCGCGCACCGTTGCCGAGATGAAAACGCGCGACCGCATCCAGCGGCAGGCCGCGGCTGTTGCGCGCGCGCAGGTAATACCAGGCCGCGGCACGGAAGAACGGCTCGCGCATTTGCGTCAGTGTGGCCGGCTCGCGCCACCAATCGGGACGGTCGAGCGCGGCCAGTGCCTCGCGATCCTCGGCATCGAGCGCGAGCGACGCCTCGTTGCCGCGCTCGCGCTTGAGCCAAGCGGCAAAATTCGGCGCCGGCGACAAGGTGACGAAGGTCGAGATGCGCGGCATGTCGCGTGAAACTTCTTCCACCACCTGCTTGATCAGAAAAGCGCCGAAGCTCACGCCGGCCAAGCCACGCTGACAATTAGTGATCGAGTAGAACACCGCCGTCGTCGTCTTTTCCGGTTCGACGATTTCGCGCTTCTCGGAAAGAATAGGCGCAATCGCGCCGGATATTTCGCGGGTCAGCGCCACCTCGACAAAAATCAGCGGCTCGTCCACCAGCGCCGGATGAAAGAAGGCATAGCAGCGCCGATCGGGTAGATCGATGCGGCGGCGCAAGTCGTCCCAGTCGCGGATCTGATGCACCGCCTCGTAGCGGATGATCTTTTCCAGGATCATGGCCGGCGTCGACCAGTCGATGCGCCGCAGCACCAGGAAGCCGCGATTGAACCACGACGAGAACAAATGGATAAAGTCGGCGTCGATCTCGGCGAGGTCCTCGCGATGATCCATCGCGTCCATAAGCTGCTCGCGCATCCGCACCAGCGCCGCGGTGCCGCCCGGCGCGAGATTGAGCCGGCGGAAAAGCTCGAGCCGCCGCGGTTCGCTGGCTTCATGAAGTTCACCGGCGGTTTTGGCGGATGGCGCTTGCCGCCAGGCCGCGACAGCGGCCTCGATGCGCTCGCGGTCATGGCCGAAGGTTTTCGCTAGCGTCTCGAAAAAGGCAATGCGCGGGCCGGTGGTCAACGCCGAATACTCGGCGAGAATCTGATCGGCGAGCGCGACGCCGGAAGCTTCGCCCCGTCCGGATAACAGCGCCTCGCAAAGCTCGGCCAGTCCGTCCGAGCGCCGCGCGCCTGCGCCCTCGCGCCGCTCGCGCCCGATCAGCGCGCGGCTGCGCTCGGCGATGCTTTGCAGCATGTCGCTGAAGAAAGAGGTATTCACCGCCACAGTGGTCCCGCCATTTGCCCCGGCAACAAACAGCTAATGGCCGAAGACTGCGATGACAAGCTTGCCGCATCGATGGCGGGTAGACAAAACCATCCTGCTTTGTCAGTTAACCGTCATGTGGGCGCGCGGCGCTTTACGCCGCGGCGATCAAAGGAGCGTCAATGCCGGGTCCATTGCACGGTCTGCGCGTGCTTGAGCTTGCCCGTATCCTCGCTGGGCCGTGGGCCGGCCAAATCCTCGCCGATCTCGGCGCCGACGTCATTAAGGTTGAGCGCAAAGGCGCCGGCGACGACACCCGCTCGTGGGGACCGCCGTTCATCGAAGCCACCGACGGCAGCCATCTCGGCGCGGCTTACTTCCACGGCACCAACCGCGGCAAGCGATCGATCGAAGTTGACTTCGAGAGCGACGTCGGCCGCCGCATTGTGAAAAAACTCGCCGCCCGTTCCGACGTGCTGATCGAGAATTTCAAGGTCGGCGGACTTGCCAAGTTCGGGCTCGATTACAAAAGTCTCGCACCCGAGAACCCGCGGCTGATCTACTGCTCCGTCACCGGCTTCGGCCAGGACGGCCCCTACGCTAAACGGGCCGGCTACGACCTCATGGCGCAAGGCATGGGCGGTTACATGGGTCTTACCGGCGCGGCCGATGGCGAGCCGATGCGCATCGGTGTGCCGGCTTCGGACCTTTTCACCGGCGTCTATTCCACGGTCGGCATTTTGGCGGCGCTGGCGCGGCGGGAAAAAACCGGCCGCGGCGGCCTGGTCGACACCGCGCTGGTCGACTCCACCGTCGGAACGCTGGCCAACCAGGCACTCAATTATTTCGTATCGGGCAAGGTACCTGACCGCATCGGTAACGCGCACCCGAACATCGTTCCTTACCAGGTGTTTCCGGTCGCCGACGGCGAAATCATTATCGCCTCGGCCAACGACAGTCAGTTCGTCAAAGTGTGCGGCGTGCTGGGCGTGCCCGAGCTCGCCAGCGACCCCGCCTACAAGGACAACAAGGGCCGGCTGGCGCGGCGCGCCGAGCTCGTCGGCCGCATCGCCGAGCTCACCAAAAAATTTCCGCGCGCGGAGCTTCTGGAAAAACTCGAAGCGGTCGGCGTGCCGGCCGGTCCGATCAACAATCTCGAACAGGTGTTTTCCGATCCGCAGGTCGTTCACCGCGGCATGCGCATTTCGCGCCCGAGTGCGGCCGCCAAAGGCGGCGCCATTCCAGGCTTGCGCACCCCGATCATGATCGACGGCGCGCCGATGGCGGCGGAGCATCCCTCGCCCCGACTCGGTGAACACACCGAGGAAATTTTACGCGAGATCGGCGAAGCGTGACCGTACAGTGAAGCTGTACTCAGCTTCGTGCGGTTGCAGTTCTATTGTTGAGGCGGCGCAGCCGGCGGCGCGCCCCCGGCCGGCGGCGCGGCCATAGCCTTCGCCTTGGCTGCCTCGCGTCGCGCCTTGAAGTATGCCTTGCACGACGGCGACAGTTCGGCGCGATGCGACCGCAAGCACTTCCTGGCTTCAACGCCCTTCTGATCTGGGCAAAAGCTCGTCATGTCCGCGCCGCACGCCTCTTTCATTTTCGGCACTGCGGGCGCGGCTGCCGGGGCGCCTGGCGGAGACGAGGTAGCGGCAGGAGGCGGCGACATTGGCTTGTCCTGAGCGCTCGCTATGTGCAGGGATGCCATCAGCATTACCGACATCGCCGCAGCGACGAGAGCAAATTTGTTCGAATAAAGTGTCATCTGCGTCCCCTACCGATCATCCCCGCTTCCGCGCAAAGTGCGCCAGCGCGTAATCACCCCGCGATTCTCAAAATAGCACACGCCCACTCAGGTCTGGAAGGGGCCAAAAGCGGACGGTGGTCAATGTGGATGACGCGGCGAGCGCGGCGTATCTGGCTTCGATAAAGCAGTCGTGACATTTGACCCAAGTCAAACCGGACCAATCGGCAAAGGCTTAGAAAGAGTTTGGCTCAGAGGGTACGGGGGTACTCCGGGCCAGGCGGCCTTGGCCGAGCCAAATCGGTTACGGTCTTGGCCGCCTTTTTGGTCAAGGAGCAAAATTGATCCGGAACGCGTTGCCTTCCGGATCAAGCAGAACCGACTGGTACCATCCGTAATAAGTCTCAAACGGCGCTTTGCGCAGACTGGCGCCCCGCGCGACGGCTATGGGCGTGAGCCGGTCAACCTCGGCGGCGGCGCCGACGTCGAAGGTCGCAAAAGCTTTCACTCCGGAATTGTTCGCCGCGCTCTCCAGATTGAGCAGCGCATAGGCGTCATGAGCATTAAAGCCGAGATTGGCCCGGGCAGTCCGCAAGCCCCGAAAGATTGGCGAACGGCTTTCGCGAATTTCCTCGAGCTGAAAAAGCTCGCCGTAAAAATCCGCCATCTTCTGGATGTCGCGCGCAAATATGTTGAGATAGCCGAGCTCAGCCATCGAGGCGTCTCCTCGCGTTAAAGCCGATTGTGGAATGCAAACGGCTGTCTGCTTGATCAGCTGGCCGCCGCGTAGGTCCGCCTGACCATCTCTTCCAGATGCCCGCGCACCGTGGTGTCGGCGAACAGCCGCTTGTCGCCGGCACATCCCGGAATGCAGGACACCATGTGGTCGGAACGCCCGTCGAGGAAGAACGGCACCGAGTAACGGTCGCGCCCCGACTTGTTGATCACGCGATGCATCGTGGAGCGATACAGATTGTTGGTCCACCGCGCGAACAGGTCGCCGATATTCACCACGAACGTGCCGGCAATCGGCGGCGCCGCGATCCAGGAACCATCGGCGTGCTGCACTTGCAGCCCGCCGGCGCTGTCCTGGAGGAGCACGGTAATTCCGCCCCAGTCGGTGTGTGCGCCGCAGCCCTTTTCGTTTGGCGCCGGATTGGGCGGCTGCGGCGGGTAGTGCAACAACCGAAGCGTCAGGATTGGATCGCGGCAAAAGTCGTCGAAATAAGTTTCATCGAGATCGAGTGACAGCGCCAGACCACGCATCAACGTCTTGGTCAGATTCTTCATCTCCCGAATGTAAGAGATCATGACCTGCTTGAATTCGGGAAGCTCCGGCGGCCATTGATTGGGCCCGATATTGGCCGGGTCGTTGCGGACCGAGGGATGATCGGCGGCGAGATCCTCGCCCGCCAAAAATCCTTCCTTCAGATCGGGCGGCGCTCCGACTTCGAGTGTCTGCGCCTTCAACGGCTCGTAGCCGTGACGGCAGGACGATTGCGCCATCGACAAAGCAAGCTTCTGCTCCATCGGCAACGCAAAGAACGCGTGCGATTGCGCCAACATCCGATCGATCAGTTGGCTCGAAATGCCGTGCCCCGAAATGTAGAAGAAGCCGGTATTCGCGCAGGCAAGGCGCAGCTCTCGCGCGACGGCGCTGCGATCGATGGCCCCGCCCTGCAAGCCGGAGACATCGATAACGGGTATCGTTCGTCCCTCGGAAGCTTCGGATTTCACGATCGGCACGATTGAGCCCTCCATCTAACCAAATGAAGTTCGCCGCATGAAGTTCGCGGTATATTGAAGCCGCAGACAAACGCTGTCCAGACTGCGCCACAGCCGGTGTGTGGAGAGAAACGGTGCGCCAACGCGTGCCGTCTTGCCACACCTGTCGTTCTCGTATCTATTTCCAGAACGCGCGGCGTGTCCGGGTCCGCCGCGCCAACGTCACTCGGCGACGGGCTGTGCCGAGACTGAACGTCGTGCGGGTGGCTCCGCCGTCTGGCTTGATCAGGGGATATTGAACACATCCCCGAATTTCAAATCCGGAGTTAGACCATGAAGAAGTTGAACGTCGCCGCCGTTGCCGCAGTGATCGGGCTCGCGGGCGCAACCTTCAGCGGCGTGTATGCCGCCGAAAAGCTCAAGGTCGGCTTCATCTACATCGGACCGATTGGCGATCTCGGCTGGACTTACCAGCACGACCTCGGCCGCAAGGCGATGGAGAAAGAGCTCGGCGACAAAATCGAGACCACTTACATCGAGAACGTTCCCGAAAGCGCCGACGCCGAACGCTCCATCGAGCAACTGGTGCGCACCGGCCATAAGCTCATCTTCGCCACCTCGTTCGGCTTTATGGAGCCGACGCTCAAGATCGCGGGTAAATATCCGAACGTGTTCTTCGAGCACTGCGCCGGCTTCAAGCGCGCCAAGAACATGAGTTCTTACGACCGCCGCGACCATGAAGGCCGGTACATCTCCGGCCAAATCGCCGCCAAGATGTCGAAGACCGGAGTCATCGGCTACATCGTGCCGTTCCCAATTCCCCCGGTCCTTGCCAACATCAACGCCATGATGCTCGGCGCCCAATCGGTGCGGCCGGACATCAAGCTGAAAATCATTTGGGTCAACACTTGGTTCGACCCGGGCAAGGAAGCCGACGCCGCCAAGACGCTGGTCGACCAGGGCGCCGACATCTTGACCCAGCACACCGATTCGCCAGCGCCGACCGAGATCGCAGAGCAACGCGGCATTCATTCGTTCGGCGAAGACACCGACATGATCCGCTTTGGCCCGCACGCCCAGCTCACGTCCGTCACCGACTACTGGGGCGGCTACTACGCCAAACGCGCCCAGGCCGTCCTCGACGGCGCATGGAAGTCCGAGGACACCTATGGCGGCATCGATTCGGGAATGGTGGTGATGTCGCCCTATACCAATATGCCCGACGACGTGAAGAAAATGGCGATGGACACCGAAGCCGACATCAAGTCCGGCAAGCTGCACGTGTTCAAATGCCCGATCAAAAACCAGGACGGCCAGATGGTCGAATGCAAGGCTGGCGATCATCTCGACGTCGGCCAGGTGCGCAGCATGAACTGGTACGTCGCCGGGATCGATGACAAGCTCCCGGCGCACTGACGGCCGCATTCATCGGCGAAGATAAGCGGTGCGATGGCCGGCTCGCCCGGCCATCGGCTTTTTGAGTATACTTCGGCGGTGAGTATCAGCGCCGATTGGTCCAGATGAAAATCATTTCCGGCGGCCAAAGTGGCGTCGACCGCGCCGCGCTCGACGCCGCGCTGGCGCACGGCATTGATTACGGCGGCTGGTGCCCCAAAGGCGGCTGGGCTGAAGACTTTCCCGATCCGCCGGGACTTTTAGCGAAATACCCGAGCTTGCAGGAAACGCCGCTCTCTGAACCGGCGCAGCGTACGGAATGGAATGTGCGCGACGCCGACGCCTGTTTGATCCTGATCGATGCGGCGGGACTGGACGCGTCTGCTGGGACCAAACGCGCCAACGAACTCGCACACCATTATCGCAAGCCGGTTTTGATCGTGAACCTGCGCGATTCCAAGACCGCCGAGCAGGCCGGGCTGTGGCTGCGCGTGCAACAGGCCAGGCAAGGCGGCGATCTGAAACTCGCGATCGGCGGCCCGCGTGAAAGCGAAGCGCCGGGGATTTACAAGGAATTGCTCAGCTTTCTCGAGAGCCTGCTGGAGTGATCGCTGCCGCACAGCCGTTCGCAGCCCGGATTCAAGGTCAACCGGCGCAAGCAATGATATCCACCATGCTCTTGTGCGACCTTCGTACGCGCCTCATTTAGCGGTAGACTTGGGTTCGATTTTGCGGGACCTGCCCGACGATGCGGCAATATCTCGATTTGATGGAACGCGTGCTGAGCGAGGGCGTCGAAAAAGGCGACCGCACCGGCGTCGGCACGCGATCGATCTTCGGCCATCAGCTCCGGTTCGATCTTGCCGCCGGATTCCCGTTGGTCACCACCAAGAAGCTCCACCTCAAATCCATCATCTACGAGCTGCTCTGGTTTTTGCGCGGCGACACCAACGTCAAATATCTGGACGATCACGGCGTCACCATCTGGGACGAATGGGCCGATGAGAACGGCGATCTCGGTCCGGTGTACGGCCGCCAGTGGCGCTCGTGGCCGGCGCCGGACGGCCGCAGCATCGACCAGATCTCCGATGTGCTTGCCGAAATTCGCGGCAACCCCAACTCGCGTCGGCTCATCGTGACGGCGTGGAATCCGGGCGAGAACGACCGCATGGCGCTGTCGCCGTGCCATTGCCTGTTTCAGTTCAACGTCGCCGAAGGCGCGCTGTCGTGTCAGCTCTATCAGCGCTCGGCCGATGTGTTTCTCGGCGTGCCGTTCAACATCGCATCCTACGCGCTGCTGACTCTGATGGTGGCGCAGGTAAGCGGATTAAAACCCGGCGTGTTCATCCATAGCTTCGGCGACGCGCATCTTTATCTGAATCATCTCGAGCAAGCGCGGCTTCAGCTCTCCCGCAGCCCGCGGCCACTGCCGACCATGCGCATCAATCCAGCGGTGAAGGATTTGTTTTCCTTCCGCTACGAAGACTTTTCGCTCGAAGGCTACCAGCCGCATCCGCACATCAAGGCCGCCGTGGCGGTGTGATGGAAATCGTCCTCGTCGCCGCCGTTGCCGAAAACGGCGTGATCGGTCGCGGCAATGCGCTACCGTGGCGCATAAAGTCCGACCTCAAGCATTTTCGTGCGCTCACGCTCGGCAAACCGGTCATCATCGGGCGCAAGACTTATCTCTCGATCGGCAAACCACTCGCCGGACGCACCACCATTGTGGTGAGCCGCGACCACAACTTTGCCGCCGCCGGCATTGTCGTGGCGGCAAGCCTCTCCGCCGCGCTCGCGGTGGCGCAGGGCGACGCGCTGCGCCGCGGGACCCACACCATCATTGTCGCCGGCGGTGGACAAATTTATGAGCAGGCATTGCCCCTGGCCGTGCGTCTTGCAATCACCAAAGTGAATAAACAAATCGATGGCGATGCCTATTTTCCATTAATCGATCAGACGCTCTGGCGCGAAACGGCTCGTGACGAGCACGTGCCGGCTGATGGAGATGATGCCGCTTTCAGTTTCGTGAACTACCAGCGCATTAATTAACTCGCGTAACTCTGAATAAGCGCGGCATAACTGCGCGTTGTAAGGGCCGCGGCGCTCCCCTATAACCCCGCTGCCATCCGGCCCTTCGGCCGTGAGGAGAAAAATAAATGCCGTGGAGCAACCAACCCGGGGGACCGTGGGGTTCGGGCCCGAAAGGACCCTGGGGCTCGGGGCCGCAGCCATCGGGCGGAGGCGGATCGCGGCCGCCTGATCTGGAAGAGATTCTGCGACGGAGCCAGGACCGGCTGCGCTCGTTTCTTCCCGGCAATCTCGGTGGCCGCGGCATTGCGCTGATTGTGCTGGTCGTCGTGGTGCTCTGGGGTTTCTCCGGGTTTTTCCGCGTCGAGCCGGACGAACTCGGCGTGGTGTTGCGCTTCGGCAAATTCACCCGCGAGGTGCAGCCGGGATTGAACTACCACCTGCCCTACCCGATCGAGACCGCGCTGACGCCGCCGGCGCTGCGCGTCAACAAGACCGATGTCGGCACGCGCGCGGTCGAGGATCTGCGGCGCGGCACGTCGGTACGCGAGCTACCGGAAGAAAGCCTGATGCTCACCGGCGACCAGAACATCGTCGATGTTGATTTTTCGGTGCTCTGGCGCGTCAAGCCCAACGAAGTCGGCGATTATCTGTTCAACGTGCAAAATCCCGAAGGGACCGTGAAGGCGGTGGCGGAAAGCGCCATGCGCCAGGTGATCGGTCGCTCGAACGCCGAACGGCTCTTGACCGGCGGCGGCTCGACGACCCGAGTGTCGGCGGCTGGAAAGCAGAACGAAACCGACGTCGAAAGCGCGGTGCAAGACCTGATGCAAAAGACGCTGGATTCGTACCGCGCCGGCATTCTGATCCAGAACGTACAGCTGCAAAGGGTAAATCCCCCGTCAGAGGTCATGGATTCGTTCCTCGATGTTCAGGCGGCGCGCTCCGATTCCGAACGCGCCCAGAACGAGGCGCAGACTTATGCCAACCGCGTCGTGCCGGAAGCACGCGGCCGCGCCGCCAAGATCACGCAGGATGCCGAGGCCTATCGCGAGCAGACCGTCGCCGAAGCCAAGGGCGAGACATCGCGCTTCCTGCAGATTTACGATCAATACAAAAAGGCGCCCGCCGTGACCCGCGAGCGCATGTATCTGGAAACCATGGAACGCATTCTCGGCAGCAACAACAAAACCATCATCGACACCGGCCAGGGCAGCCCGGGGGTGGTGCCCTATCTGCCGCTTAACGATTTCGCGCCGCGCCCGCAGCGGCCTGCGGGCGCGCCCGCGGCCGGGGGTACCTCGGCGGGAGGCAGCCAATGAAACTGGGCCTCGCCGGCGGCGCGCTCGCCGTCATCCTGCTGATTGTCGTCATCGTCGGCTACAGCACGTTCTTTACCGTCAACCAGACGCAGCAGGCACTGGTGGTGCGGCTGGGCAAGCCGGTGCGGGTCATCACCGAACCCGGCCTCAGCGTCAAAGTGCCGTTTGTCGACAGCGTCATTTATATCGACAAGCGCATTCTCAATGTCGAATCGCCGTCGCAGGAAATAACCCTTTCGAGCCAGGACAATTCATCCCGGGCCGAGCTCGCGGGCGAGCGCCTCGTGGTCGATGCTTTTGTCCGCTACCGCGTCACCGATGCGCTGAAATATTACCAGACGGTCGGTGCGGCCGGCGCAGACGCGCAGCTGTCGATCCTGCTCAACTCGGCGCTGCGGCGTGTGCTTGGGGCCGCCACGCTTGACGATGTGGTCCGCGACAAACGCGACGCGTTGATGGTGAAAATGCGCGATCAGATCGATCGGGACGCCAAGCCGTTCGGCATCGAGGTTGTCGACGTTCGGATCCGACGTGCCGACTTGCCGCCCAAAAACAGCCAGGCCGTGTATCAGCGCATGCAAACCGAGCGGCAGCGCGAGGCGGCGGAGTTTCGCGCCCAGGGCAGCCAGAAGAGTCAGGAAATTCGCGCCCGGGCTGACCGAGACGTCACCGTGCTGTTGGCCGAGGCCAATTCGCACGCCGAGCAAATCCGCGGCGAGGGCGACAGCAACCGCAACCGCATTTTCGCTGACGCCTATGGCCGCGATCCGGATTTCTTCGCGTTCTACCGCTCCATGCAGGCCTACGATAAGAGCATGCTGCGCGGCGACACGCACATGGTGCTGAAACCCAATTCCGACTTCTTCCGTTTCTTCTCCGACCCTTCCGGCCAATCGTCGCCGGAAGCTCAGGCTAACCCGGGTGCTTCAGCGGCGCCGTCGTCCAGCCAGCCAGGCCGCAAATAGACGACGAGGAACGGCGTTCATGGCCGACCTCGTCGCCGCGATCGGGCTTGTTTTCGCGATTGAAGGCATCATCTTTGCCGCCTTTCCGCTCGGCGCGAAGCGGGCGATGGCGGCGACCTTGGACATTCCCGATGGCCGGCTGCGGATTGCCGGACTGGCGGGCGCCATCATCGGCGTGTTGATCGTTTGGCTGATCCGGCGATAAGAACGGCGCGAACGGGCCCGCAGTCACCCTACTCGTCTCTTGAGTCGCTTTTCCGCCCCAATCCGTCAGCTAATAGCGGCGCACACGGCCTCGGCGGCCTTGCGTCGGCAAGCGGGCGAGGCCACCTTTCGATAACGTTGCGCCCCATTTGCGCCTTCAGGAGCGAAGACCCCGTCATGGCTTGCCCGACTTTGATCGATCCGGTCTCCCGTCTTTTTCAGCGCGGGGCTTTGATCGCCGCGCTCGCGACAGCCGCAGTGGCTTTGCCCGCTTGGAGTGCTTCGGCGCGCGGCCCGGACAACATCGCCGACGTAGCGGAACAGGTCATCGACGCCGTCGTGAACATCTCCACATCGCAAAAAGTCGAGGCACGGCTCGGCAACATGCCCGATCTGCCGCCGGGTTCCCCGATGGAGGAGTTTTTCGAGGAGTTCTTCAAGAACCGCCGCGGCGGCCAGGGCGGACCAGGTGGCCCGGGCGGACCAGGCGGCGACCAAGGCCAGATGCCACGCCGCATCACCTCGCTCGGTTCGGGCTTTATCATCGATTCGTCCGGTCTCGTCGTCACCAACAATCACGTCATCGCCGACGCCGACGAGATCAACGTCATCCTCAACGACGGCACCAAGCTCCCGGCGCAGCTTGTCGGCAAGGATACAAAGAGTGATCTCGCGCTGCTTCGCGTGAAGGCGGACAAGCCGCTCAAGGCGGTGAAATTCGGCGACAGCGACAAGCTGCGGCTCGGCGAGTGGGTTGTCGCCATCGGTAATCCGTTCAGTCTCGGCGGCACGGTGACGGCCGGCATTGTCTCGGCGCGTAATCGCGACATCAACTCCGGCCCCTACGACAACTACATTCAGACCGACGCCGCCATTAACCGCGGCAATTCCGGCGGCCCGCTATTCAATCTCAACGGCGACGTCGTCGGCGTGAATACCGCAATCATTTCACCGTCCGGCGGCTCGATCGGCATTGGGTTCGCCGTGCCGTCGAATTCGGCGGTTGCCGTCATCAATCAGTTGCGCGATTTTGGCGAGACGCGGCGCGGATGGCTGGGTGTGCGCATCCAGCAGGTGACCGATGACATCGCCGAGAGCCTTTCCATCAAGCCGACGCACGGCGCACTCGTCGCCGGCATTGACGAACGCGGCCCGGCCAAGCCCGCCGGCATCGAGCCCGGCGACGTGATCGTCAAGTTCGACGGTCATGACATCAAAGAGATGCACGATCTTCCGCGGATTGTCGCCGATACGCCGGTCGGCAAAGACGTCGAAGTCGTCGTCATTCGCAAGGGCAAGCAGGAATCCCATACCGTCAAGCTCGGCCGGCTCGAAGACGGCGAGAAGGCGGCGGCCGCCGACGCCAAAAAGGACGCGGCTCCGGAACAAAAATCAGTAGTCCAGAAGACGCTCGGCCTCGAACTCTCGAGCCTGTCTGACGACCTGCGCAAGAAGTTCAAGGTACGCGACAACGTCAAAGGCGTCCTGGTCACCGGTGTCGATCCGAATGTCGGCTCGGCCTCACCCGACAAGCGATTGTCGCCAGGCGACGTCATTGTCGAGGTCCAGTACGAGGCCGTCGGCAACCCGGCCGACCTGCAGAGCCGCATCGCGTCGCTCAAGACCGAAGGCAAGAAGGTGGCGGTGCTGCTGGTTTCCAACGCCGACGGCGAAACGCGCTTTGTGGCGTTGAGCCTGCAATAAGCGGTGCTTCCGACTTTTGGGTGTAAGCCGGGGTTTCAACACCGTGCTTAAAAATGCTCGCGGATCTCTTTCGCGAGCGTGCCGCTCGACTGTGGATGCACGCCCAGCCGGTCTGTAGGCGACACCACAAACGGTACTACGGTATCGCCGTGCGCCCGAGCGATCGCGTCGAGGACCTGCATAGCGAAGCGGCACTCGCGAAAAGCAAACCGTAGACCTTACGGCTATCGCACGATCGCAGGATCAGCCTGACTATTTTGGCGCGGGCTGGTCTACCAGGTCTTTTTGCGCCGATCTTTCAGCTAGCAACAGATTCGACTGGCCCTTCGAGTATCGATAACCGATACCGAAGTCGATCGGCGTCGGATTGTCCTTGCCGTACAATTCCGCCATGCGAGTTTGATAGGCATAGTGAAACACACGAATAGGGCGGGAATAATGGCCAAACAGCTTTACCCGCCATTTCTGAAGATCGAAATCGACGATCGGGATGCCCGTGTCGTCCTGAAGGATCGTTGCGCTGTGATCAAGAAGGAAATTCCGCATCATCGAAAAATTGCTGCCGTGAAGCAGATACGAAGCGCTTTTAACAAGACTGTCGGCCTTGTTGAACTTGTCCATGAACTTCAGGAAACCGCTTCTTGCCAGTCCTCTGTCGCTAAGATCGGTGCTGAAATAATACAGCGTTTGCCTCGGGCCATCGCCATCTGAAAATACAATCCTGACGCCCTTGGCGTAGCTTTTCGCAACGTTCCTGCGGTTATTCTCACCTGCCGGATAGCTCTGCGGTTGAGGTTCGCCGTTGCCATCAAGGTTTACGTAGCTCATCTCGTGAATAGTCTTGCCGGTGCGCGCCAAAAACACATACAGCACCGGCAGCGTCCCGTGGACCGGCCCCATGTACAGCTCAGACTGCATGCGACTGGTGATGAAAAACCCGATGCCTAGCAGTGAACGCAACGAGTTCTCTAGGCTTCGTAGGCTTCGGGCGACGACCGAATGTGAGAGGATCGTCATTTGCGGCATTTCGCCTGGAGGCTCCAAGCCCGCCAAGACGTAGGTGGAGGCGGCTGGAAAAAACGAAGTGGCGTAGAGGAAATCCGGACCGCCAAACATGTAAAACATCGTGTCGCGCTTGCGAGACAACTGGGCTTCCGAAAATGCGCGGACTTTGGAAAGAGAGTTTGCTTCCTTCCGACCGAAAAGAGCGTCGAAAGTTTTTGCGTGCTGCTCCCAGTCCGGATCATTCGCGAGCGCGGCAAGGGGCGACTCCGATGACAGCGGTAACCCGGCCAAAAAACGTGCCGTATCGTTGGCAGTCGCGATTTCGGCGCCGAGTGCCGCGGCAGTTGTCAGAAAGAACAAGCATCCGACAACCGCGATTCGAATTGACTTCATTATCGTTGAGGACATTTGGACTCATTGTGTTTTTGCGCCCGGCGGGGGTCGATTATGCGAGCGTTCCGCCTGATACGACAAGAGACGCTCACGATCTTTTTCGAACGAAGCCGAGTGCGGTTTTTCGCGCGGTATGGTGTGCGGGACCATAAGTCTCGTTCGGGTTTGGCCGCCGGCTGCGCCTTTGTCGACGCTGAGCCGGCGATACAATTTCGGAGTGTGACCGAGGCCGGCCGCTCGACACCCGCCCGTTTGATATGGGTCCAATGCGCCAAACAGGATGGCGGGCGGGCGCCGGCCACAATATAGATTGCCGCGGATAACGAAGGTTTTTCCCGTGACTCAGGTCGTCATTGACCGGCCGAACGCCGGCACGACATTGTTTACTCTGCTCGGCGCCATCAGCTTCTGCCATTTCCTCAACGATTTGGCGCAGTCGGTGGTGCCCGCCATTTATCCGATGCTCAAGAGCGGCTTCGGATTGAGCTTCGGTCAGATCGGCCTCCTGGGCCTGGTGTGGCAGGGCACGGCGTCGCTGCTGCAACCGATTATCGGTCATTTCACCGACCGCCGGCCGCGCCCGTATTCGCTGGCCTTCGGTATGTGCTGCACTTTGCTCGGCATGCTCGCCTTCGCCTTTGCGCCGAATTTTCCGGCGCTTCTCGGCGCCGGCGCGCTGCTGGGACTAGGCTCGGCGATCTTCCATCCGGAATCGTCGCGGTTCGCCCGCGCCGTATCCGGCGGCGCGCACGGGCTCGCGCAATCGCTGTTTCAGGTCGGCGGCAACGTCGGCAGCTCAGCCGGTCCCTTGTTGGCGGCGTTTCTCATTCTGCCGCGCGGGCAGCAAAGCCTCACCTGGGTTGCGGTGATGTCTCTCGTCGGCATTGCAATCCTGGCGGCGCTGGGCCGCTGGTACAAAAATAACGGTCATGCGCGCCCGGCAGCGAAAGCAAATATCGCGCACCAGAAAACGTTGCCCGCCGCACAAGTGCGGCGGGCGCTTGCGGTGCTGGTCGCGCTGTTGTTTTCCAAAATGGTCTATCTCACCAGCATCACCACGTATTACATCTTCTATTTGATGCACGCCTTCCACCTGCCGATCGAGACGGCGCAGATCTATTTGTTCGTCTTTCTCGCCGCTTCGGCGGTGGGCACGTTTATCGGCGGACCGATCGGCGACCGCGTCGGTCGCAAGACGGTGATCTGGGGCTCGATCCTCGGCGTGTTGCCGTTTTCGCTGGCGCTGCCCTATGTCGGCCTCGAAGCGACGGTTGCGCTCAGCATCATCATCGGATTGGTGCTGTCGTCGGCGTTTTCCGCCATCGTCGTCTACGGGCAGGAGTTGATGCCCGGTCGCGTCGGAATGGTGTCGGGGTTGTTCTTCGGCATCGCATTCGGCCTGGGCGGCATCGGCGCCGCGGTGCTGGGCGAAGTCGCCGATTGGACCAGCATCGATTTTGTTTATCGGATCTGCGCGTTCCTTCCCGCGATCGGACTTCTAGCCGCCTTCCTTCCCAATCTGGAGACCGGCTTCAAGATCGCCCGGGCGCGCTAATCCGACGGTTCCGACCTCGCTGCTTATCGGCAGAGATCGACGTGACCAACGGTAAAGGGCTCGAAAGGCTCGGCGGACGCGGAGCGGCTGGGGCCGAAAGCCAGCAACACTGCCGCCAGAAAGACGGCCGCACTGAAAAGCTTCAGCAACGTCAGCTCTTGTGCGCTGATCATCTGTTGGCTCCTGTAGCCCGTCTCCATTTCCTCTGTACCAACGCTCAGCGGGCAAAGAAGTGACCCCGATCACAACTTGTCGCTCGGCACGATTGCGGTGCCCACCCTTCACTTCGGTCCCGCAAAAGCTGCGCCCAAGCGCTTGAAATTACCCCTCTTTTTTCATCAACTTTTTGCGCCTATATTCCTGGTGCCGGCGCAAGCCGGCTATGGCGATAAACGGGCGTCGTAATAAACCTTTCGGACCCGGGGGCAGTACCCGGCGACTCCACCAACGGGGTCGAAATAGGATCGACGAGGGCGTAAAGGGCGTGCTTTTGCTCGGTATGGTTCCGCCGTTATCGGGCCGTTTCATAGTTGCAAACGACAACTATGCTCCGGTTGCTCTGGCTGCGTAAGCAGTCCGAAAGACCGACCTAAAGCCCTGATGGGTTAAGCTCCGTCAGGCGGGGTTCGGAGGCACCTGGCAACAGAAGCCTCCACTTTCCCAAGTGTCGGTAATCAGTAATCGGCAATCAAAGCCCACGCGGTCTGGACCGCAGCGTGCCGCTGCCCTATCTGATTACTGATGTCCGATTACTGATTCCTGACATGGCCACCGATCACATCCGCTACGATCTTCTCGCGCAAGCCGCGCTCCGCGGTGTGGTGCGCACCGTGCTTGCCGACGTCGCCAAGAAGGGGCTGCCGGGCGACCACCATTTCAAGATCACGTTCTCAACTATCGCACCGGGCGTAAAGCTGTCCGAGCGCATGCTCGAACGCTATCCGCAGGAGATGACCATCGTCCTACAACATCAGTTTTGGGACTTGACCGTCACCGAGCAGAGTTTCGAGGTGGGGCTATCGTTCGGCGGCGTTCCCGAACGCCTCGGCGTTCCCTTCGATGCCATCGCCGCGTTCGTCGATCCTTCGGTACAGTTCGGCTTCCAGTTCGAGGTGGCCGACGCTGGCCAGGATAACGCCGGAGCTAAAGCGGACGATGCCGGGGCGCCGGAAGACTCGAATACCAAGCGCGACGTGTTGCCTTCTCCCGCGCCGGTCGCTCCGCTCGCGCCTCCCTCCCCGGCTGCTGAAGGCGGCGGAGAAGTCGTGCGGCTCGACCGCTTCCGTAAAAAATGAAATCGGCCGGCAGCACCCGCAGCGAAACCGATTCTTTCGGTCCAATTGATGTGCCCGCCGAACGCTACTGGGGAGCGCAGACCGAGCGCTCACGGCAAAACTTTCGTATCGGCAACGAACTCATGCCATTGCCGATCATCAAGGCGTTCGGCGTTATCAAGCGCGCCGCGGCGGAGGCCAATCACGAACTGAAATTGCTCGACGCGCGGCGCGCCAAAGCGATCATTGCCGTGGCCGACGAGATCATTGCCGGCAAGCTCGACGATCAATTCCCGCTCGTGGTCTGGCAGACCGGATCCGGCACGCAAACCAACATGAACGTCAACGAGGTCATCGCGAACCGCGCCAATGAGCGCCTGGGCGGCAAGCTTGGCGCCAAATCGCCGATCCACCCCAACGACCACGTCAATATGAGCCAGTCGTCAAACGACTGCTTTCCGACCGCCATGCACATCGCCGAGGCGGAGGAAATAACGCACCGGCTGATTCCCGCGTTGACCCATCTGCACGCCGCGCTGGCAATAAAGACCAAAGCCTTCGCGCCGATCGTCAAGATCGGGCGCACCCATACCCAAGATGCGACGCCGTTGACGCTCGGTCAGGAATTTTCTGGTTACGCGGCGCAGGTAAAGTCCGGGCTCACGCGCGTGCGCGCCGTGCTGAAGGAGCTTTATCCGCTGGCCCAGGGCGGTACCGCCGTGGGGACCGGCCTAAACTCACGACGGCCGTTCGCCAGGCTGTTCGCCAAGAAAGCCGCCGCCATCACTGGTCTGCCCTTCGACAGCGCCGAAAACAAATTTGAAGCGCTGGCCTCGCACGGCGCCGACCTGTTCGCGCATGGCGCACTCAACGCGGTCGCCGCCGACCTCTTCAAGATCGCCAACGATATTCGTTTTCTCGGCTCCGGACCGCGCTCGGGTTTCGGCGAACTCATTCTTCCGGAGAACGAACCGGGCTCGTCGATCATGCCCGGCAAAGTCAACCCGACGCAGTGCGAAGCGCTGACCATGGTCTGCTGCCAGGTGTTCGGCAACGAAACCACGATCGCGGTTGCCGCGAGCCAGGGGCAATTCGAGCTCAATGTCTTCAAGCCGGTCATCGCCTACGCCATGTTGCAATCAATCAGGCTGTTGGCCGACGCCGCCGTGTCATTCACCGATCACTGCGTCAGCGGAATTCGCGCCAACGAGCCGCGCATCCATGCTTTGATGGAGCAATCGCTCATGCTGGTGACCGCATTGACGCCGCGCATCGGCTACGACAACGCCGCTAAAATCGCCAAAACCGCGCTCGCCCACGGCACCACGTTGCGCGAGGAAGCGATCAAGCTCGGTTTCGTTTCCGGGAAGGAATTCGACCGCCTGGTGCGGCCGAAGCGGATGACCCGGCCGGATCCTTGAAATTGCTTCTCATGAGTCGCCGATAATTTGGCGCGGCCTGAAGCAGGCGAAGCTGCGGCGCGGTCGGGCGTATCGTCGAAATTGAGCGATTGGCGAATATCCGCCGCTTTTTATTTTCCTTCTTAAAGTTCGGTTTTATCAGCGTCTGCTAAATATCGCGGCACTTGAAAGGATAGATAATGGTGGCGGGAAAAGCACTGAGCGACCAAATCGGCGCGCTGATGATATCGTCAGTCGTGGCGCTTGGTGGAAGTGTCATAAGCTCCACTGCAAAGGCGGAAGATGACGCTTCGCGGTTCACCTACGCGCGGCTTTTTTGCACTCCTGACCATCAGTCGCACTTCGCCGACGTGACCGCCAAGCTTGCCAAAGAGAATTTCGCGCCTCCCGCAGCGCCGGTCGCCATCGGCGGCAACAAGCACGCTTCAAAGGCTTTCATCGGCGGGTTTGCGGCGCATTGGGGCGCCGCCGATTTAAAAACTCATCTCACCCACCCGACTCCGGCGGTTCAGCAAATCACGGTGCTGCGGGGTGTCTTCTCGGTCACCGTGACCGATGGCGAAACGCGAGTGCTGCATCCGGGCGACTTGGTGCTGCTGGAAGACGTCGCACCTTGCAAAGGGCACATCACTGTCGTCGGCGACGAACCCGGATTTCTGCTTTTCGCCCGCTGATAGCTGGACTTGCGCGGATGCGTCCTAATAGAGCCCGTTGACGTAGCCGTCTTCGACGACCGCATCGGCCTGCTCGACGGTGATCGCTTTCGGCTTTGTCTGCTCGACAATCATCCGCCCGAGCGAAGGGAAGTCCTTCTTTTCCACGCGGTAATCGTCGTGCCACAAGCGCGACCGCTTCAAGGCCTTGCCGCAGTGAAGGAACGCCTCGCGCACGGTCACCAGAATGATCAGACGCGGCTCGCGGCCGTTGACCGCGGCGGCGGCGAGAAGTTCAGGATCACGCGATAGCCGCGCCGTGCCGTTGACGCGAAGCGTTTCATCGATGCCGGGAATGAAGAACAGCAACCCCACTTCGGCATCGGCCACGATGTTCGACATGGTGTCGAGCCGGTTGTTGCCCGGCCGGTCCGGGATGGCGATGGTGTTGGCGTCGAGTGCGCGGGCAAATCCGGGCGCGTCGCCGCGCGGGCTGACATCGGTGCCGCGCCCCGGACGCGTCGAGGCGATCACGGCGAACGGCGAGTGAGCGAGGAAGTTGCGGCAGTGTTCGTCGAGCCGGTCGAGCTGCTTCAGCAGTGCCAGCTCCATCGGCTCTTTATAAAGCCCGCGCAATTGCCCTTCGTTCTCGATCGTCGTTGTTACCCGCTCGTCCATTGGCTTCTCTCCGCATATCGGAATGGCCACATCTTACGCCTTGTCCGTGCATTTTCCCAATCCCCGCCACGACTACTCCGATTATGGCAGCCCCGCCTGCGCGACGGCTTGCGAAATCTCCACGCCCGGCCGACATTCCCCGCGTCGGCGCGCTTCAGACCGGCAGGAATTGGGGAGAACCATGGCGGGACGACTGAAGGATAAAGTTTGCATCATCACCGGGACTGGAAGCGGCATGGGCCGCGCCGCGGCACTGCTGTTCTGCAAGGAAGGCGCCAAGGTGGTGGGCTGTGACATCAACCCTGACAACGCTAAGGCGACGCTGAGCGACGCCCAGAAGGCTGGAGGGCAAATGGTGTCGCTGCAACCGGCCGATTTGACCAAACAGGAGCGCTGCGACGCCCTGGTCGATCTCGCGCTCAAAACCTATGGCGGGATCGACGTCGTCTATAACAACGCAGCGACTGCTTATTTCGGCTGGATGGACAAGTTCACCTACGATGAATTCGCGCGTACCATCGAAGAAGAACTTTTGATCGTGTTCCGCTTCTGCAAGACGGTATGGCCGCACCTGATCGCCCGCGGCGGCGGCTCGATCATCAATGTCGCCTCGACCTCGGCGAAGGTCGCTTATAAGGCATTGCCGGGTATCGCCCACACCGCCGCCAAGGGCGGCGTTCTTGCCATGACGCGGCAGCTGGCCATGGAAGGCGGCAAGCACAACATCCGCGCCAACACCATTTCACCAGGCCTGATCGAAACCGGCGCGACGCGCGAACTGCTGAAGGAGCCAAGCTTCATCAACCCGATGATGGAGAAGCTGATGCTCGGCCGGGTCGGCAAACCGGAAGAAGTCGCGCCCGCCGCCGTTTATCTCGCGTCCGATGAAAGCTCATTCGTCACTGGCGCCGACATCCCCGTCGATGGCGGCACCACGGCGTGGTAGCGAAACCCACCACATCAATCAGCATGAACAGCGAAGGGAGAGAATAATGCCCGGCACTTTGGCCCCAGGCGCCTATCAACTCGGCATCGTCGTACCCGACATCCATAAGGGCATGGCGTTCTTCAAGGACAAGATCGGCGTTCCTGAATTCCTGTTTATCGAAAAGCCGGAACTGCAGGACGAAACCTATCTGGGCAAACCTGCGCCGCTGCGCTTGCACCTCGCCTTCGGCTGGGCGGGCGAGATGCAGTTTGAGCTCATTCAGCCCATCGAAGGCGTCAGCACGTATTCGAAATTCCTCGAGCACAATCCGCAAGGCGGCTTGCATCACTACGGCATCGAAGTTCCAAACTACGCGAACGGCGTGAAAGAAATGGAGACCGCCGGCTTTCGACTGGTACAGGGCGGACGCCATAACGAAACGCGGTTCGCCTATTTCGACACCTCGAACGTCATCGGCGCCCTGACCGAACTGGTTTACCTACAGCCGGAAGAGAAGGCGTTCATGATGCGCTTGAAGAAAAAGTGAGCGCTGCGGCAATCGAGGATCAGTCCTTAGCCGTCAGGCGGTCGTTGGCGGCGGAACTTTTTTGGCGGCTTGGCGGTTTGAAAATCGCGGTTCGCGCGTGCCGGGCTCGGGGGTTGGCGCTTCATAAGCGGTCACCGAATGAAAGCGTGCAGGAATTTTTCGGCAAGCTTTCTCTGCGTTACCGGCGTCGTGCTCACGACGGGGGCAATGGCGGCGCCCGATCCTCCCCTGCCGCGCGAGCGGCCGGAAAGCGCTCCAAAACAGCAAGCATCGGCGGCCAAGCCCGACGCGATCCCCTCGCCGTGTCAGATGCGGCTTCGCGAACTCGCGAGCTTCAAGCCTGCCCCGACCATTGCCGGCCCCGGTGAATGCACGGCGAGCGATGTCGTCACGCTCGACGCGGTCTTGTTGGCCGACAAAAGCCGCGTGGCCCTCTCGCCACCGGCGACGCTGCGCTGCCCCATGGCTGAAGCGGTCGCGCAATGGATGATCAACGACGTCGCGCCGGCGATCGCGGCCTCCGGTGCATCGTTACGCAGTATCGAGACACTGGATTCGTTTGATTGCCGGCCGCGTAACAATGTTGCCGGCGCGCCGGTCAGCGAGCATGGCCGCGCCAACGCGCTCGACGTTCGCGCGCTTGGGGTGAGCGGCGGCGCGGTCCTTGAGCTGACCAGCGCGGGCACATCTAAACCGTTGCGCGAGAAATTGCGCGAGAGCGCGTGCGCCCGCTTCGATACCGTGCTGGGCAACGGCGCCGACGCTTACCACGAGTCGCACGTTCACATCGACCTGATGGAACGGCACAACAATTACAAGATGTGCCAGTGGGAGGTTCTCGATCCCGCCGAAGCCGCCGCGGTTGCGGCGAAGAAAGCCGCCGCCGCGCACGCCCAGGCGGAAATGGCGGAAGCGGGCGCCGGCGATATTCCGCTGCCGCGCCCGCGTCCGGCCGCCAACACGCTTGAAGCGGACCTTCCCCAGCAGATCACCCCTCGTATTCTCAAGGAGGAACCGATGCGAGGACCGCTTGCGCTCTCCGTCGCTGCCACCGTCGCAACCTCCGCCATGACCTACGCGGAAGAACAGACCGTCACGGTCGGGCCTTGGACCATTGCCGCCTCGTATAAGGGCGACAGGTTCGACAATTGCTCAATGAGCCGCTCCGTGCCGGAGCTTGATATTACATTCGCGCGGTCTCAGGATGGCTTGCTGCTACTTCTTGGCTCGCAAAAATGGAAGCTCGACCCCGGCAAAGCGTATACCGTGCGCCTCATTGCGGGGCCGCGCGTGATGGACGCAAAGGCGTTGGCCGAACCGAAAGCCGTAACCATCGCGCTAGCAGATCGCGCTCTCAACGAAGGTTTGCGCATCGCCAACGTCCTGGAAGTCAAAGGCGAAGGCGCAACGCTGCGGGTGCCGCTCGACGGCAGCACGGCAGCGCTCGCGCGTCTGGAAGCATGCTTCGACAAGAACAGCCGAAGCGGCATCGACACCAATCCGTTCGTCGCGCCGAGCCGCAAGCCGTAACAAAGCTGGCCGCCTTGTGAGCCTGCGGCCGCACTATCCGTTTGTCTGGCTCGGGCTGCCGCTGGCGCTGATTTTGTTGTTCAGCTTCGGTCCGCTGGTGGCGCTGCTGCTTGGCGGCGCCGTCGCCGATGCGCTCGGCTGCAACATGCCGATTGCCGCGACCGCGCCGTGTTTGTTGATGGGTGCCGATCTGAGCGCGGCGCTCGCCATCGCGGTTTTCTTCGGCTACCTGGCCTTCTGGACCGTGCCGGCGGGATCGACTTTGTTCGGAATCTGGCTCATCGCCGCCATCATCGTTACGCTGGTCTGGTTGCTGCGCCGGCGGCGCTCGGCATAATCGGCTTCGACGAGGCGCCTTTCGCCGCCGGTCGCGATCGCGTCAGCGTCGGGCGATATTGCTTATGCATGACCGCGGAAAACTCGCCAACGTTTACGCGACCGCGTCTACCTTGACGGCGGTGCTCGTTGCACTCGCAGTCCTTTCGCCGAAACACACGCTGGCGGAAGAAAAGGAGCCGTTCGCCACGGTCGAAATGGGCGCGGCCGCCGAATGGAATTTGCCAAACGGCGGCGCCGCCTTCGGCCCGAGCGTTGCCGTCGAATTCGACGTCATCAAGGGTTGGCTGGTGATCGAGCCAGGGGTTTCGCCGCTCTTCAGCCGCGGTCAAACCGAATGGGATACGGATCTGATCTTCAAAAAACCGTTCGACCTCTCACCGACCGTGGAATTTGAACCCGGCATCGGACCGGCATGGCAACACACTCTCGCCGGCGGCCGGACGACCGACAACCCCGCGGTCGAAGTCATATTTGAGTTCATGATCCGTCCGCACAATCAAGCTTTCGGCTGGTTCGTCGAGCCGAGCTTCAGCAATTCATTCGGCCCTGGAAGCCAACAGTCGCTGGGGGTAACCACCGGGTTGCTGTTTCCAATTCCGGCGCGCTGAAAGCTCAACGAACGGCTAGCGCATGTCGGTGCGCTTGTAGGGCCGCCGATATTTTTGCACTGGCCTGACCGGTTCGAACGGCGCATAGGCGCTTCCGAAAACGGGCGGAGGACCGGGCGGAAAATAACTTCCGCCCCAGCAACCGCCGCAGGCGCCGCACCCGCAGCCGCACGCGCCTAAAGCCAGCCGTATCCGGCGCGTCGCGCGTTGACCTTGACCCTGGCCTTCGTGGTCAATGGCGTAGAACGTCGCCAAGGTGACGTCGGAGATTTCCTCCTCGCTAAGGATAAGTTTGTTACTGCGGCTGTCCGTTGCTTGTTCCATCGCCGGAAGGGCGAGCGCAGCCGACGCCCCAGCCAGCAACGTCATTCCCGCTACGCCCAGAACCGGGCCGGCGTTGCTGCGGATTTTTCGCTTTGCAGATGTCTTAGGGCGCGACATTTTCTGAGAGCTCCTGCGCTGGGAGACGGATATTGGAATCGCTCTGACGAACGTCACTGTATCAAGTTGCCGCATTGGGTGTCGTTCCGCGCCACGTTATTTTCAAGTCACTTTCACGTCAGCGTGCGACTGTCCGTAGCGGGAAAGACAACACGCCGGCATAATAACCGCCGCAACCGTGATCCGGCCAAGGCGGAGATGCAGACGAGGTTTGTCAAAATTAAACGAAATGTGCCAAGCCTTGCCGGCCAAGTGATGGCGAATCAACCGTAGACGGGATTCGACATGGGCGATGTGATCAACCTGCGCAATGCCCGCAAACAGGCGAAGCGCCGCCGCGCCGAGCAAAAAGCGGCGTCCAATCGATTGGAACATGGGCGCGCAAAGACCGAGCGCACGCTGGAGAAGGCGCAAAGCGCTAAAATCGAGCGCGATCTTGACGCACACCGGATCGACACCGGGGACTCGGAATGAATTCCGCCGTCGTCAAACGCTCCATCGTGGTCGCGGGGCACAAGACGAGTGTCAGCCTTGAAGGCGCGTTCTGGACGGCGCTAAAGGACATCGCCACCAGCCGGCAGCAAACTTTGTCCGATCTGGTCGGCGCGATCGATTCCGAGCGCAAGCAGGGCAACTTGTCGTCGGCCATTCGTTTGTTCGTGCTCGATTACTATCGGGCGCCGTCTGGCGGCAATGGTGAAAGCGAGCGGACCGGCAAAGTAGCTGCGGCGTCGCAAACGCCGGCGTCAGTTCTGCGAGTGGAATAGCAAATCGAGCGGCAAATGCAGAAACGAAGGAGACGGCGCTCGCGCGGTCCCCGACGTGGTGTTTGACTTATCGTTGTGCGGCCCCGGTGGGTTACCCGACGCAGGCGTTCCGGTGAGCGACGCCGATCCTTGATCGCCGTGGGCTGGCGGGGTTTCCACCGATGCTTCGGCCTTTATCCGATCGAATGTTCGCGATCCGAAGATTGCCGCGGCGTCGACGCGGTTTGCGGTCTCCAACGCCACACCTGCGGGAATAAAACGTATCGCCGGCGAGGCCGGGCGAACAACGGAGCCAACGTCCTCGTTGCGCCGGTTCGCTTCGATAGACTCCAGCCGCCGGGTCTGCTGCTCGGTCACACGCAACGTCAGCCAGCCCATCAACCCCGAAAGATCAAGCGTTCGTTCCGGCGCCGCCAACGGCCCTCTGACCGCGACGGTGAGTTCCGGGGGAAGCTGGGTTAACGCGTTAGCCGGCGACGGTTGCGTCAGCTTCAGATTGGCATCAACCGCTTCGTCCTTGAGATCAAGCATGCCGCTCAACGATAGCGTGGCGCCACCCTGCGCGCGCATGGTGGCGTTGGCGATGTTGATTTGTCCACTCGCCATAGTGATGTCGGCGTCAACCTGCGGAACGACAATGCGGCCGCCTTCCATCGCTGCACTGACCGCGGCACGGATCTTGGCCGTGTCGAGCGGCCCGTTGTCTTCAGAGGCATGGGCGGCGGCATTGAACGCCGCCGTATCGACGCCGCCGAACCGCGCATCGCGAAGCGCGATCTTGCCGCTGCCGTGCAGCGAGCCAATCAGGCCGATCGCGCTCAATCCCGTGCCGTCGCCTTGCAGCGTGAACGTAACCTGGCCGTCGACGCCGTTCTTTTTCGACGCAAACGCGGCGTCGGCGTTGGCGCCGGTCAACGTGACACGGCCGCGCGCGCTCAACTCGTCGGCATTGCGCTGAAGCGAAAGTTCGCCGGAGAGGCGTCCGCCGGCAATGCCGCCTTCCAGATTACTCAACGTGATCCCGAGCGGTGCAAATCGGACGGTGCCCTTCAGGTCGCGCACCGCATAGGCGGGGCTGAGCGCTGCGCGACGGACGATGAAACTTATGTCGCCCGCTTCACGGCCGAAAGCGCCCGGGCCGAACGGGTCCGGTGACCAAACATTGCCGCCAGCGGTTACCGTTCCAGTCAACATCGCCAAAATCGCTGCGACGTCGGCTTGATCTGCCTCGATCTCGCCGCCGATACCGACCGGGTTGGAAAGTTTAAGGTTGAGACGGCCGCGCACAGCCGACTTGCCGACCGTCATCGATAGATCTGTCAGAGCGAGATCGGCGCCGGCGATGCCAACGGCGGCGCTTGCCGAAACCGGAACGGTATCGCCGGGCTGACCCGTCAGGGCAACGCGCAGCGGCTTTAAGTCAGCCGCCGTTGCTTTGACCTGCAAGCTGCCGACCGGTCCGGGTTGCGCGGTCAAACGCAGTACGCCGTTGGCGGTTGCAGAAAAGCCGCCGGCGCTGGCAAGGGCGTTGACGCGAACGTCGCCGCCGAGCGGCCCGGTAGCGGAGACAGTCATCTGGCCGGGCAACTGATCGACCGCCAGCACATGGTCAAGCGCCAGCAGACGGGTGAGTGCAGAGCCGTCGTCGGCGTCGAGCTTTCCGGCGACGCGAATTGTTGCGGCCGCGGGATTAGCCGCCTCACCGGTCCCCTCCGCGTTCAGGGCGAGACGCATCGCGCCGACCGACCCGCCCAGATCGAGCTTGGCAAGCGTGGCGGAATTGCCCGCGCGCTCGAAGCTGAGAACGGCGTGAACCTTGGCCGGCGCCAGCCGATCAGCGAACGGATGAAGCGCATCCGCCGCCTTCGGCGTTACGCCATGCAGCGTATCGGTGAGGCCCGCAAGCGTTCTGGCATCAAGGTCGACGGTGAAGCGCCCGCGCGGCTGCGACGACCATTCCTCGACGCTGCCGCTGACATCAAGCGCGGCACCGCCCAGATCGCCGATGGACATGCGGTCGATGCGCAAGATTCCGGAGTCGAGCTTAAGCCGGGTGTTGATCTTTTGCGCATCCACGCCGGCAAACGTGGCGCGACCGACGTCGAGCGCGACCGCGATGCGGCGTGGGATTTCCAGCGCATGATCGATTGACGCGGCCTTGGCGAACGCGGTGAGCGCGTCGACGTTGAGCGTCGCGGCGTGGAGTTCGCCGTCAAGCGCCGCCGGCTGGTCTCCCCGCCGCCCAGGTATAGGCGAGCCGCCCGTCGATGCTTTCCTGCCCGAGCGTCACCGCCAACCGGTCAAGCGCGAAACGGTCCGCTGCCACGCTGACGTCGGCGCTGGCGGTAAGCGGCTCGCTCACGCCGGACGCCTGGTCGTGCCCGCCCTCGAGCCAGGCCATCAATGTTTTGACGTCGGCCGATGTCAAAGTCGCCGGGCCTCGGAAGACCAGGCCTTGTTTGCCGGCGTCGAGCTGGCCGCTGAGATTGACTTCACTGCCTCCGGGCGCGCGGAATGAAACGTCGCGCACGGTCCAGCCTTTATCGTCGACAATGACTTTGCCGGCGAGCGATTGCAGCGTGGTGCCGCCAATCGTCAACGCGTCGACGGCAACGCTTGTGGTCACCGGCAGCGGCGACTTGGCCGAGCCGATCAACGCTTCCGCAAAATCCTTCAGCATGACGAAGGGTGGCCGATGGGTAACATCGGGCGCCGCCAGCGCCCGATCCAGATCGACCTGTCGGGCCGACACACTGCCGTAAAGCCGCGGATGCGCGCCGAAAACAACTTCCGCCTTGCCGGCGAGATTGATCGGACGTTCATCCGGCCCGTATTGTAATTCCAGATTTTCAAGCGTCGCCGACGCCGGCGTCGCCGCGACCTTGCCGGTGAGCCGGACAGGATTGTTGATGACGCGTACGCCGCCCGCAAGCGCTGCGCCCACCGGCCGCTCCAGCGTGAGCGCGCCCTGAAAACTGGGCACGCCGCGATCCGTCTTGAGCGTGCCGTCAATCTCAGCGGTCAACGGATGATTGGCGGGATCGATGCCAAGGCGAAGCTTGAGGCCGGAATCTCCGTCGAGCCGGTTGCCGGAAATCCGGTAACCGTAGAGTTCGTCGCCGGCGACGAACGACCCCTCCCCGCGAAACGGGCCGGGCAACGCGCGGATATCGCCTTGAAAGAAGACCTTGTGCAGGGCGAGGCGCGACCCGGACGCGGCGTCGCCGAGCGTGACACGGCCGTCTTCAATCTCGAACCGGGATATGGAGACTAAATCCGGATGGACCGCCGCAGATGCCGCTGGCCAATCGAGCGCGCCGGCGCGGTTGAGCCCGAGCGCGATTTGCGGGGCGACCAGCCGCAGCGACGTAGCCTCCAACTCGCCGCGGATCAGCGGGCCGAGCCCGACCTCGACCTCGACGGTTTGCGCGCGCAGCCACGGCACCCGGTCCACGCTGGCGTCAACGTCGTGCAGGGTAATGTGCGGAGCCGGCAGAATGCGCGCTTCGATCGGGCCGCGGATGTGGACCGGGAAGCCGGCAAGCTGGCTTGCCTCCTGCTCGAAGGTCGAGCGGTAGCGGTTCCAATCGACCACCAGCGGGGCGACGAGCGCAGAGACCAGCGCCACTATAATCAAGATGGCTATTCCGAGCAGCGTCGTCTGCACGGGGTCCTTCCCCTCCAAGCGCTCACATGATGACCAAGGCGGCCTGCCGCACTCTTAGAGCAAGCTTTTGCCGAATGCACGCGACCGCGTGGCAACTTGACGGCAGTAGCGGGCGATTCTGTGTCGCAAAGTAGCGGTCGGGCCGCAAAAAGGCTGCGGCTGAACGGCCCACGACCAAAGGTGGAATTCTGCATCCACACGAAAACTAGGGGCCTATTGGCTTTGACGCCGTGCGCTCCAGTTCGCTTCCCGCTCGCACCAAGTGGCGGCTATCATGGTGCCCTGAAGCAGCCGAGCGGAGACTGATTTTGGACACCACGCCAAGCACTTCGGCGGACCGGGCCCGCCACGCGAGTTCCGTCGTCAATTCTATTATGCGCCCGAGCAGCGTCGCGATTGTCGGCGTCTCGGCCAAGGCCGGCTCGGCAGGCCGCGTCGTCCTCGAACTTTTGCACAACAACAATTTCGCCGGACCCATTCACATCGTCGGCCGCAGCACGGCCGACATCGAGGGGCATAAGGTCCTCGCCAGCATCGATGACCTTCCGGAGAATCTCGATCTCGCCGTTCTCACACTGCCGGCGGCCGCGGTCCGCGAGGCGGTCGAAGGCTGCGTGCGCCGCAAGGTGAAGGCCGCGGTGATTTTCGCCTCCGGTTTTGCCGAAGTGGGCAGTGACGGCAATAGCGAGCAGGATCGCATCGGCGCGATTGCGCGGGCGGGCGGCCTCGCTTTGGTCGGGCCGAATTGCCTCGGACTGATGAACTTTGTCGACGGCTTTGCGGCGGTGTTTTTCTCGCCCGCGCCGATAAAACGTCTGCCGGAAGGAACCCGCGGCGCCGTCGCCATTGTTGCGCAGAGCGGCGGTCTTGGTAACCATCTGGAAGCCGGACTGGAGGCCCGCGGGGTGCCGGTCTCGTGCTGGATCTCGACCGGCAACGAGGCCGGGCTGGGCCTCGCGGATTTCATTCAATATCTGCTCGACGACCCGGTGACGCAGGTCATCGCACTTTACGCCGAGGACATCAGGCGGCCGCAGGAATTCATCGCCATCGCCGGGGAAGCCATGCGACGCGGCAAGCCGATTGTGATGCTGCATCCCGGCCGCGGCGCCAAAGCCAAGGAGGCCGCGCGCTCGCACACCGGCGCTTTAACCGGTGATCACGCCGTTATGCGCACCGTTGCCGAACGTGCCGGCGTGGTGGTCGTCGACAATCTCGACGAACTCATGGATGTCAGCGAAATTCTCACGCGCTTCCCTACACCATCGAAAGGCGATCTCGGCATCCTGACTTTCTCGGGCGCTTTCTGCGGCATCGCCCACGATTTCTGCGAGGACATCGGCGTGCATCTGCCGCCGCTGTCGAAGGAAACGGTGGACTATCTCAAGCCATTGTTGCCGGATTTTTTGCCGCCAAAGAATCCGCTCGATCTCGGGACGCAGACGATCCAGCAGCCGGAGCTGTTGGAGATGTGTGTGAAAGCGCTGCTACACGACCCCGCCATCGGTGCTCTCCTGATTTCGATACCGGCCACCAGCCCGCGCCATTCGGTGATCTATGTCGAAGGCATCGCGGCGGCGAGCAAGACCAGCACCAAACCGGTAGCGCTGGCGATCCTCGGCGACGGATCGCCGCTGTCGCCCGACTTCATGGCGGTTGTGCGGAAAAACAACATCGTGCTGTCGCGCTCGTCGGATCGCACGATGCGCGCGATGGGCGAAGTCATCGGCTACGGCAAACGTAATTCGGCCTTGGCGGCGCGCAAACCGGTGCCCGCCCCTCAGGTTTCGATCCCGAAACTCGGCAGCGGTCCGCAACCTGAATGGCTTGGCAAGAAAGTACTGGCGGCGCTCGGCGTCACCGTACCGGCGGGCGAGCTTGCCCGCAGCGCAGAGGAGGCCGTCACCGTCGCCCAGCGCATCGGCTTTCCCGTCGCCATGAAGGCTCAGGCGGCGGAGCTTCTGCACAAAACCGAGGCCGGCGCAGTGGCGCTCGGCGTCGCCGACGCCGATGCCGTGCGCAAGACCTGGAACGCTCTGCACGGAAACGTCGATCGTGCGCAGCCCGGGTTGAAGCTTGATGGCGTCCTGGTGGAAGCCATGTCGCCGCGCGGCCTCGAGCTTGTTGTCGGCGGGCGCCGCGATCCGCGATGGGGACCGGTTGTCCTGATCGGGCTCGGCGGGATTTGGGTCGAAGCGCTCGGCGACGTCCGGATGATGCCGCCCGATCTCACCGAAGAAGAAATTGCCGAAGAGCTCGGCAAGCTGAAGACGGCAAAGCTCCTGCGCGGCTTTCGCAATACGCCGCCCGCCGATATCAAAGCCGCCGCCGCTGCGGCGGCGGCAGTGAGCCGGCTAATGCGCGCCCACCCCGAGATCGTCGAGATCGACATCAATCCGCTGATGGTTCATGCCGCCGGCCACGGCGCGACCGCGCTCGATGCTCTCATCGTCACCGCCGGCGCGGAGCAGCGCGGCTCTTGAGCCGGCTGCACCGCGAGACTGACGAGATTCATTTCACGGCCTTGCAAAGGAAATCGTCACATGACCTCGTCTCTGATTAGCTACGAACTTGAGGGCGCAGTCGCCGTCGTCGGCCTGAACCGCCCTGACAAGCGCAACGCCATCAACGACGATGTGGTGATGGCGTTGCGCGACGCGGTGGTGCGCGCCGGCGACGAAGCCGACGCCGGCGTTATCTTCGGCCACGGCGTGAACTTCTCCGCCGGCCTCGATTTGGCGCAACTGCTGAAGAACATGGAGTCGCCGCTGCCGCGCAAGAAGCGCGACCACGCCTGGCATACGGTGTTCGACATCATCGCCCGCGGCCCGATACCGTTTGTCGCCGCGTTGCACGGCGCCGTCGTCGGCGGCGGCCTCGAACTTGCCGCGGCCGCCCATATCCGCGTCGCCGACCGCACGGCGTTTTTCGGCCTGCCGGAAGGCCAGCGCGGCATTTTTGTCGGCGGCGGCGGTTCGGTACGTGTTCAACGCATTGTCGGCTATTCGGTCATGGCCGACATGATGCTCACCGGCCGCATTCTTTCGGTCGACGAAGCCGAAAGGCTGGGCATCGTGCGTTATTTGGTTGAAGAAGGTCAGGCACTGACCAAAGCCAAAGAGCTTGCGGCGCGCATCGCGCAGAACACGCCGCTGACCAACTGGCAAATCACCAACGTGCTGCCGCGCATCAACGACCTGTCGCACGATGACGGCCTGTTCATGGAATATTTGAATACGTCGGTGCAGCGGCCGCCGGAATCGCTGCAACGTTTGCGCGACTTCGTCGAGAAACGCGCAACGCCGCTGCAGGCGCCCGGCAAGAAAGCGTGACCGCGTAGCTACGGAACCACGGGCGGGTGATAAGGCAGCGTAAAAGCCAGCGCCCACAACAGGAACAGCACCAGCGGCAAGTGCACGGTCAGTTGCAGAAACGTGAAGCCGACAATGTCGCGGGCGCGCAACCCGAGCACGCCGAGCAGCGGCAGCATCCAGAATGGATTGATCAGGTTCGGCAGCGCCTCGGCGGCGTTGTAGATTTGCACCGCCCAGCCCAGATTGACTTTCAGATCGTTCGCCGCCTGCATGACGTAGGGTGCTTCGAGTAGCCACTTGCCGCCGCCCGACGGTACGAAAAATCCGAGAATCGCCGAATAGACGCCGATCACCAGCGGATAACTATGCTCGGTCGAGATGCTGACGAAGGCGTGGCTGATCTGGTCGGAGACGGTGACGCCGGCGCCGTTCTTGGCTTGCGTGAGGATCGCGGCAATGGCCCCGTACAGCGGAAACTGGATCAGCACGCCGGCGGTTGCCGGCACCGCCTTGGACACCGCCGCCAGAAAACGCTTCGGCCGCCAGTGCAGCAGCAAGCCCGCCATCACGAACAGAAAATTGTAGGTATTGAGATTTGAGATGGCGAGGATCACACTCTGCCGGGAGAATTCGTAGTACAGCCAGCCGGCCGCGAGCAGCGCGAGAAGAATGGTCAGCAGCGGAGAATATTCCAGCCAGTCGCCGGGCTTGGTCTGCGGCGGAACTGTAATCGCGTCGTCGTGAGAGACTTCGATCCCCATCACTTCCGCGGTGACAGCGGCATTTGGCCCGGGCGCCGACCAAATCGCAATCGTGATCGAGATCACCAACAGAACCGCGGTGATCAAAAACGACTGCCACATGAAGATGGTTTCGGTGAACGGGATCACGCCGGTGATCGCGAGCAGACTCTTCGGCACGCTGGCGGGATTGGCCTGTAATTGCGCCGCGGACGAAGAGAGCCCCATGGCCCAGGTGGCGCCTAAACCCAGATAAGCCGCGGCACCGGCCGCGCGGTAGTCCATGCGCAGCTCGCGCCGTTCGGCGAGCGCGCGCACCATCAGCCCGCCGACAATCAGGCTGAAGCCCCAATTGAGCAGTGAGGCGATCATCGCCGCGGCAGCGACCAGGCCGACCGCGCCGGTGCCGGTCTTCGGCAATCGCGCGAGCGCGCGAATGAGCCGCTGCGCCGGCGCCGAGGTGGCGACGACGTAGCCGCCGATCACGATGAACGCCATCTGCATCGTGAACGTGATCAGGCTCCAGAAGCCGTTGCCGAACGCTTCGCTGACCGCCAGCGGCGAAGCGCCGTTGACCATCGCGGCCAGCGCGACGATCACGACGGCGACGGCGACGAAAATGAAAGCTTCGGGAAACCAGCGCTCGGCCCAGGCGGTAAACGCAATCGCCAGGCGCACCAAAGGCCCATCGGATTTTGGCGCGCCGTGTGCCGCAGTCATCGTCGCCATATCCCCCTCCCCGGTCCGGATGGCGCGCTTAGAGGCTGAAAATTTTCCCCGGATTCATAATGTCGAGCGGATCGAGCGCCCGCTTGATGGCGCGCATCGCATCGAGTGCCGGCACGCCGTGCTCGGCGGCAAGGTATTTCATTTTGCCCTGGCCGACGCCGTGCTCGCCGGTGCAGGTGCCGCCCATCCGCAGCGCACGCTCGACCAGGCGCTCCAGAAACTCCTCGACGCGCGCGACCTCGGCTTCGTCGCCGGTATCGACCAACAGCCCGACATGGAAATTGCCGTCGCCGACATGCCCCACAATCGGCGCCAGCAGACTTGCTCTCGGCGATGTCGCGCTGGGTTTCGGTCACGCACTCGGCGAGCCGCGAGATCGGCACGCAGACGTCGCTCGCCAGCGAACGTGCGCCGGGGCGCAGCGCGCACTGCGCCCAATACGCGTCATGCCGCGCCTGCCACAGCCGCGAGCGGTCTTCGGCCTTGGTGGCCCAGTCGAACGGCCCGCCGCCGAGCTCCCGCGCGATCTCGCCGAAACGCTGCGACTGCTCGGCGGCGCCCGCCTCGCTGCCGTGAAATTCGAGGAACAGCATCGGCGTCTCCGGCAGGCCGAGCTTCGAGTAATTATTGCAGGCGCGTACCTGCAACGTGTCGAGCAGCTCGACCCGCGCCACCGGAATGCCGCTCTGGATCGCCATGATGGCGGCGTTGCACGCGGCCTCGACCGAAGGAAACGGACACGTGCCGGCGGCAATGGTTTCCGGAATGCCGGCAAGCCGCAGCGTCAATTCGGTGATGATGCCGAGCGTGCCTTCGGAGCCGACGATCAGCCGGGTGAGATCGTAACCGGACGAGGATTTTTTCGCCCGTGTCGCTGTGGTCATGACTTCGCCGCTCGCCAGCACGACTTTGAGCGCCAGCACATTGTCTTTCATAGTACCGTAGCGCACCGCGTTGGTGCCCGATGCGCGCGTCGACGCCATGCCGCCGAGCGAAGCGTCGGCGCCGGGATCGATCGGGAAGAACACTCCCTGATCGCGCAGGTATTCGTTGAGCGCCTTGCGGGTGATGCCAGGTTCGACGACGCAATCGAGATCTTCGGCGTGCACGGCAAGCACGCAATTCATGTCGCGGAAATCGAGGCAGATGCCGCCACGCGGCGCGTTAATCTGGCCTTCGAGCGAAGTTCCGGTGCCGAACCCGATGACCGGCACCCGCTCATTGGCGCACAGGCGCACGACCTCTTGCACGTCTTCGGTGCTCTGTGGAAACACCACCGCGTCCGGCGGCTGATTGGGAATCCAGGTGAGCGTGTTGCCGTGCTGCTCCCGCACCGCCTGCGAGGTGACGAGCCGGTTGCCGACTTTCGCCGCCAGCGCGGCAATGACGCGATCGACCGCCCGCCCGTCGCGCTTGAGGCCCTCCCAGGCTTCGGTGATGACCATGTCATTGACCCTTTTCCGCAAGGTGGCGGCCACGGCCAAAACGGTCAAGTAGGCCCGTCGATGCGCTTTCGCTTGGCCGCCGTTTCGGCCACATTGCGCGCCCGGACCATTGCAGGCTGCACGTCATGCTCGACCGCCAAAATACTGAGCCTGTGCCCGAACCCGTCTTCCTCGCGCCGTTCGTCTCTTCGGTGATGCGCGTGGAACCGGCGTGGATCGACTACAACGGCCATCTCAACATGGCTTATTACAATGTGCTGTTCGACCGCTGCGTCGACGAGGCTTACGAACTGATCGGCTGCGGGCTCGGCTATCTCGAACAAACCCGGCATTCGACTTTCACCGCCGAAGTGCATGTGCGTTACCTGCGGGAGCTTCACGAAGGCGACCCAGTGCGGGCGACCTTTCAGCTTCTCGATTATGACGCGAAGCGCATCCATTATTTCCAGGAGCTGCGCCACGCCGAGGAAGGCTGGCTGTCGGCGACCTCCGAGAACATGACGCTGCACGTCGACATGACGGCAAAGAAGACCGCGCCGTTTCCCGATTTCATCGCTGCGCGTCTGGCGCGCATGAAAACCGCCCACGCGCCTTTGCCGGTTCCCGACGGCGTCGGGCGGCGGATCGCGATGCCGGGGAAGTAACCGCTTTTCCCAGGCGCGGCGCGTCACGAAATGGTGCGCCGCAGGCCCGGGATCGCGATTCACGCGGCGTTTGGGACGGTCCCGGATCAGCGTCGCACCGCTGCCGCGCTGCGCCGCGTCCGGGAAACGTCGCCTCGCAAAAGCCTCTGGCAAGTGCCATCTTTGACTTCAGAGAATCACGGAAAATCCGCCCCTTGGCTGACCCCTTGCGAGAGAGTTTTGATCCGCGCGACCCGCCGGCGCCTGTGCCCGGCGGCATTGCCGCGCGCGCGCGGCCGGGAAACCGCGCGGCCGAAGCCTATCTCGCCGGGTTGAACCCGGAGCAGCGGCTCGCCGTCGAGACGCTCGACGGCCCGGTGCTGGTGCTGGCCGGCGCCGGTACCGGCAAGACCCGCGTACTCACTGTGCGGATCGCCCACATTCTCGCCACCGGGCGCGCCCGGCCAAGTGAAATCCTCGCCGTCACCTTCACCAACAAGGCGGCGCGCGAAATGAAGGCGCGGGTCAGCGAGATTGTCGGCCACGTCGTCGAAGGCATGCCGTGGCTCGGCACTTTCCACTCCATCGGCGTGAAAATCCTGCGCCGCCACGCCGAGCTGGTCGGCCTGAAAAACGACTTCACCATTCTCGATGTCGACGACCAGGTGCGGCTGTTGAAGCAATTGCTCGCGGCCGAGAACATCGACGAAAAGCGCTGGCCGGCCCGCGTGCTCGCTTCGCTGATCGACGGCTGGAAGAACCGCGGGCTCACGCCCGAGCAGGTGCCGCCGGGCGAGGCCGGCGTGTTCGCCAACGGCAAGGGGCTGAAACTCTACAAGGCGTTTCAGGAGCGGCTGAAAATCCTCAACGCCGCCGATTTCGGCGATCTGCTCCTTGAGAACATCCGGCTGTTCCGCGAGCATCCCGAAGTGCTGCGCCAATACCAAGCGCGCTTTCGCTTCATTCTGGTCGACGAATATCAGGACACCAACGTCGCGCAGTATCTCTGGCTCAGACTACTGGCGCAGCGGACTTCGCAACTCACTGGCACTAATCTCACCTCCCCCCGTGCGCGGGGAGAGGTCGGATCGCGCAGCGATCCGGGTGAGGGGGCGGCAGAACTGCCTGAGCCAAGCGGCGAGGCCCCCTCACCCGCGCTCGCAGTCTGGAACTGCTCGGCACCCTCTCCCCGTAAACGGGGAGAGGGAAACTGGCGCCGCCGGCGAACTAACTTCAAACCTTTCCCATCCGAGCAGCGGCACTCAGCCGAAAAACATCTGCTGCGTCGGCGACGACGATCAGTCGATCTATGGCTGGCGCGGCGCCGAGGTCGACAACATCCTGCGCTTCGAGCACGACTTTCCCGGCGCCACCGTGATCCGGCTGGAACGAAATTACCGCTCCACCGGCCACATCCTCGCCGCCGCCGCGCACCTGATCGCCCACAACGAAGGCCGGCTCGGCAAGACGCTGCGCACCGACGACGAGCTGGGCGAAAAAGTCACGCGTCACCGGCGCCTGGGATTCCGAAGAAGAAGCCCGCGCCGTCGGCGAGGAGATCGAGCAATTGCAGCGCGGCGGCCACGCGCTGAATCAGATCGCCATTCTGGTGCGCGCCTCGTTTCAGATGCGCGAGTTCGAAGACCGCTTCGTCACGCTCGGCCTGCCCTATCGCGTGATCGGCGGGCCGCGTTTCTACGAGCGCGCCGAAATCCGCGATGCGCTGGCGTATCTGCGGATCGTCAATTCGCCGTCGGACGATCTTGCCTTCGAGCGCATTGTCAACGTGCCGAAGCGCGGCCTCGGCGACGCTACCGTGCAGCTTCTGCACGATCACGCGCGCAAGCGCCGTGTGCCGCTGACCGAGGCGGCGCGCGCGATGCTCGCGACTGACGAGCTAAAGCCAAAACCGCGCGGCGCGCTGCGCGGTTTGCTCGACTCGCTCGACCGGTGGCGCGGCCAGCGTGACACGCTCGCCCACACCGAGCTGGCCGAGACCATTCTGGACGAAAGCGGCTACACCGAGATGTGGCAGAAGGACCGCTCCGCCGACGCCGCCGGCCGGCTGGAGAACCTGAAAGAGCTGATCCGCTCCATGGAGGAGTTCGAGAACCTGCAAGGCTTTCTCGAGCACATCTCGCTGGTGATGGACAACGAGAAGGCCGCCGCCGAGGACGCCGTCAGCATCATGACCTTGCACTCCGCCAAAGGGCTGGAGTTCGAGACGGTGTTCCTGCCCGGCTGGGAGGAAGGCGTGTTTCCCAACCAGCGCACGCTCGACGAGACCGGCCGCGCCGGCCTGGAAGAAGAGCGCCGCCTCGCCCATGTCGGCATCACCCGGGCGCGGCGCCGGGCGAAGATTTATTTCGCCACCAACCGGCGCATGCACGGGCTGTGGCAGACCAACATTCCCTCGCGCTTTCTCGACGAGCTGCCGGAAGACAATGTCGAGGTCACCGAGTCGCAAGGCGGTTTCGGCGGCTATGGCGGTTACGGCGCGTCGCGCTTCGACGCGACGACTTCGTTCGGCTCGAACTACTCGACTCCCGGCTGGCAGCGCGCGCAGCAAAAACGCAACCGCAGCGGCGGCTTCGATGACGACGGCGACACGTATTATGAGCCGGACGATACGGGCGACTCTTCTGTCCTCTCCCCTCGCGGGAGAGGGTGGCCGCGCGACGCGCGGCCGGGTGAGGGGGACATCGAAAATGGCCTCTCCCCGGAGGCGCGAGGCCGATCGGGCAACGCCCGATCGGGTGAGGGGGAACGACCCTTCGCCCCGCGCAAACTGCCTCTCATCATTGAAGGCGAGCTCGTCGCCAAATCCACCGGCACGGTGTCGGCCTTCTCCGCCGGCGACCGCGTCTTCCACCAGAAATTCGGCAACGGCAACGTCGTCGCCGTCGACGGCAACAAGCTCACGATTCAATTCGACAAAGCCGGCGAAAAGCGCGTGGTGGATAGTTTCGTGGAGCGGGTGTGAGTTCAGTGGCCTAGTCGCATAAAAAGGCGATACTCTCCAGCTATGCAGCGAGGGCGCCATGGATACTAAAGGGCCCGATCCCCGCGCTACCGCTCCATGTGCTTATCGAAAAAGCGCGCGATTTCCTCGAACGCTTCGCGGGTCTCCGGCGGATCGGCGCTGACGGTGTATTGCGCGTGCGAGAGGCCCTCGAACACTTGCAGCGCGGCGTCGACGCCGGCGCGGCGCAGCTTGCGATGGGTGCGCACCGTCAGGCTGAGAAACAGGTCGCGCGTGCCCGAGGTCAGGATGGTCGGCGGAAAGCCGCTAAGGTCGGCATAGACCGGCGACAGCATCGGATCTTTCAGGTCGTGCCCGTTGGCGTAAAGTAGCGCCGCGTCTTTGAGATAGCCGTCGTAGGAAACCTGGAAGTTGTCGACCAGGTTATGGCTGTGGAAGGTGTCTCCGGTCTTGGTCATGTCCGACCACGGCGAGCCCGGCGCCAGCGCCGCCGGCAGCGGCAGTCCCTCCTGCCGCGCGCGTAACACCAGCGCCATGGTCAGCGCGCCGCCGGTCGAGGTGCCGAACACCGCGATCTTTTGCGGCGGCACGGTCTTGAGCAGCTCGCGGTACACCTTGACGCAGTCGTCCAGCGCCGCCGGATAAGGCGCGTCGCTGCTGGTCGTGTAATCGACCGAGATCACCTTGGCGTGGCCGAAGCCGGCCATCAGGATGCCTTCGCGCGTGCCGGGCTCGCCGGGCTGGAGCACGTAAGCGCCGCCGTGGAAGTGGATAAACACGCGGTTCTGATTCTCGGGAGCGATGGTCTGCGGCGTCAGGATGAAGACGTTGACGCCGCCGATCGTCGCCTGCTCCTGCTTGACGCCGAGCTTCTCGCGCATCGCCGGCAGCAGCGTCTTCGCCGGCGCCGCGACTTTAGCGACCAGCTCCTTCCATTCGGCGATGCTCTTGGGGTGAATGTCCCACGGCAGCGGCGGCGCGCCAACGAACTTGCGCATCTCGGGGCTGATGTCCTCGGGCACCGGCAGCGTGTAGGCCGGTATGTCGCGGCCCTGCGGCGCGCTTGCGGTCTCCGCAGATGCGCCGGCGACCGAGGCCACGAACGCGAGCCCAGCGAATGCGGTGACGGCGACGATATTGCGCATAATCATGACAACTCCCCGGCGGTGGCTGAACTCGAAAACGCTATCAAAATGCGCAACGCCGACCAATCGAAATGGCGGCCTTTGGTTTGCGTGGCAGACCATTGGCATGCACATATCGGCCCCGGAACGCAGCAATGATCTCCCTCTACATCGACGCCGACGCCTGCCCGGTGAAGCAGGAGATTTACCGTGTCGCCGAGCGGCACGCGCTCAAGGGCGTCGCGCTTAAGGTGTTTGTGGTCAGCAACGCCCCGATTGCTGTGCCGACGAGATGAAATGATCGAGCGCGTCGTCGTCGGCGCGGGTATGGATGAAGCCGACAACTGGATCGCGGAACGCGCCCACGAAGGCGATATTGTCGTTCACGGCGGATGTGCCGCTGGCCAGCCGTGCCATCAAAGCCGGCGCGGAAGTCATCGCCCCGAATGGCCGGCCGTTCACCAAGGACTCGATCGGCATGACGCTGGCGACGCGCAACCTGATGGATTCGCTGCGCAGCGCCGGCGAAATCACCGGCGGCCCAAAGCCGTTCGCGCCGCGTGACCGCTCGGCATTTCTGTCCGCACTCGATCGCACCATTGTGCGGCTTGTCCGCGGTGGGTTTGGGGCGCCTAGCGGCCCACTCTGAGCCGTCATGGCCGGGCTTGTCCCGGCCATCCATCCGGCAAAGACGCTCTATCAAACGTTGCGGCCAGTTTTTCAAAGGCCGCTCAGCATGGACCACCGGTTCAGGCCGGTGGTGACGAACCCGTGGATGGGTTGAACGAAGTAAACCCATCGTCTTGAGATTTTCTTATGCGATTGATGATGGGTTTGGCGGCGCTCAACCCATCCTACAAACTAATATCGCAAACAAATTCACCCAAACCCGGAGAACCAAATGGGCGCGTTGAACGGCAAGGTCGCCATTGTCACCGGCGGATCGAGCGGCATCGGCGAGCGGATCGCCGAGCTGTTCGTCGAGGAAGGCGCCAGCGTCGTGGTCGCGGCGCGCCGGCAGGCGGAAGGCGACAAGCTGGCGAAACGGCTCGGGCTGCGGTTCATCCGTACCGACGTGTCGAACGAAGCCGACGTCAAGGCGATGATCGATGACGCGGTGAAAGCGTTCGGCCGCGTCGATTGCCTGGTCAACAACGCCGCCATTCCTTCGCCGATGATAAGCATCACCGAGATCGACACCGCCACCATCGATCAGTTGCTGGCGGTCAATGTGCGCGGCGTGCTGCTCGGCCTCAAGCACGTCGCGCCGGTGATGCTGAAGCAGAAGTCCGGCAGCATCATCAATGTCGGCAGCATCGCCGGCCTGCGCGGCGGCGCGTCGGGACACATCTACTCAGCGACCAAAGGCGCCGTGCATGCGCTGTCGCGCTCGGCGGCCGCCGAGCTCGGCGAAAAGGGCATCCGCGTCAACGCGCTGATCCCCGGCGGCATCGTCACCGGCATCTTCGCCAAGAATGCCGGCATCGAAGGCTCGAAGGCCGAGAAGGTAACCGACATGCTCAAGGTCAGCTTCGCCACGTTGCAGCCGATCCCGCGCGCCGGCCTGCCGGAGGACATTGCGCGCGCCGCGGTGTTTCTCGCCAGCGATGCGTCGAGCTTCGTCAACGGCCAGGACATCGTCGTCGACGGCGGCATGGGCGCCGTGATGCGCGGGTGGACGGTGAGCGCCACCGGCCGCGCGGAAATGAACCGGCGCCTCAAGGAAGCCGCCGCGGCGCTTTAGCGGCGGCTCGATCATCTTGCCGATTTCTTGTTCGCGCGTGATGATCGGTTTCGTCCCGCTCGCCCGTCTCCGAGTTCCCGTTATTGCAAGACGGAAGCAAACAAGGGAGAAGCGCCCAATGGCCCAGCTCGTCGTCATGTACAAAACACCAAAAGACGCCGCCGCGTTCGACAAGCATTATGCGGAAAAACACATTCCGATCGCCAAGAAGATTCCGGGCTTGCGAAAATACGAAGTAAGCACCGGCCTGGTGGCGACGCTGGCCGGTCCTTCCGGCTATCACCTGGTGGCGACGCTGACTTTCGACGACGTCGCCGCTATTCAGACCGCGTTTGGCACACCCGAAGGGCAAGCCGCTGCGGCCGACGTCGGCAATTTCGCCACCGGCGGCGCCGACATGTTCATCTTCGACACCAAGGCGGCCTGAGGGCGCTTTCAGTAACGTTGCTTTCACCTGATCCCGAGAAGCGCGGGGCGCGTTGGGCGCGGGCTTTTGGGGATGCCGGCGGATTTGCCATGGATGTGGGTGCCGCCTTTGGTTACGTTACGCTACCGACCGGCTGGAGGGCTCATGCGCAAGATTGCCGCCGTAGTGCTGTTGATCGCAGCCTGTGCTGCGCCGGGCGTGGTCAACGCTGACGGAATGGAAGCCAGGCACCGGGCCCATTACGGGCGTGGCTGCGGCTTTGGCGGACACTTCTACCGTAATGGCGAATTCTGCACGCTCGAATGCCGCTTTGCGTCGTGCCTGACGCAAACCTGCCACCACGGACGCTGGGTGATCCCGCCGGCCACCTGCCCTCGCGGCTGGGGGTGCTCGCGGTTTTGCTGAAGCCACGGAGCTTCAGCGCCGCTCCCGGGAGGCCGGGTCACCGGTGAATTAAGGCAAAGAGGAACCGGGTCGGCGTCGCGCCGCTTAATGAGGAAGTAGATCTCCGCGGACCGACGCCATGATTCGCAAACTGCCTTCCGGGAAATACCGGCTTTATTCGCGCAAGACCGATCCGAAGACCGGCAAACGCCGCAATCTCGGCACTTTCGGAAGCCGCGCCGCGGCGGAGAAGCACGAGCGCGCGGTACAATATTTCAAGCGGCATTGAGCCGCCCGTTCCGGCCATATTTCATTCAACCTTTCGCCCCTCCGGTAAAGCATCGTTGCCGTTGCGCATGGCCGTGCCTTGATTGAACCAATCACGGCCGCCAGATTTCTTACAGCAGGGCGATGTTGCACCTGCCAAGTCGGGGTAGTGTTTATGCGTTCAGCTCATGTGCTTGCCGCCGCGTTGGGCGGGCTCCTCGCGGCCGTTCTTGCCGGGCCGGCCAACGCCGCAATCACGGTGAATATCGACAAGAATTCGCAGACCATGACGGTCGCGGTCGACGGCGCGCAGCGCTACGTTTGGCCGGTGTCGACCGGCCGTCCGGGTTACGACACGCCTAACGGGACGTTCAAACCGAACCGCATGGATGCCGACCATCTGTCCCAGGAATGGGACAATGCGCCGATGCCACACGCCATCTTCTTCGACATGAATGGTCACGCCATTCACGGCTTCTTCGACGTCAAACATCTCGGCAGCCCGGTTTCGCACGGTTGCGTGCGGCTGTCGCCGGATCACGCCGCGACGCTGTTCAAGCTGGTCAGTACCGAAGGCATGAAGGAGACGACGGTCGTCGTCTCCGGCCACGCTCCGGCCGGACGCATGCCGGAAGTGGCGCGGCGGCAAGTTTCGCCGGAACCCGCCCCGGCCGACGCTGGCGGCCAGCCGATGCAGATCGCGCCGGGATACCCGCCGCCGGAGCCACAAGATTACGCGTGGGGCCGGCAGCGCGGCTACGCGCCGCAGCAAGGCTATGCGGAGGCGCAAGTGCCGCCGGGCTACCCGCCGCCTCCGTCATATGAGCAGCAGGGCTATTATCGGCAGGCGCAGCCCTACGACGCGCGGCAGGGCTATTACCGGCAGCCGGTTCAGCCGCCGCCCCCGCAGCAGGGATTTTTCCTGTTTCAGGGCAACTAAGTTTTCTTAAGCGGCGGCGCGATGCATGGACGCGCCGTCGCGCGCGCCCGTGATCGCCTTGACCGATTTCTCGATCGCGATCCACAGCCGCGCCATTTCGTTGGCCGCCGGCGAATCAGCCGCGTATTCCCTGGCCCCCTCGCCTTCCGCCAACGCCAGCGAGAAATTCGCCCGCTGCGTGACCTGGCCGCCCCACACCGGAATGCCAAACTCGAGCAGATTCTCCCGCGCGTAGGTCACCATCGGCGATTTGACGTCCTGGCGGCGCGGCGGCGCGGCGTTGATCACCACCGCGTAGGGTTTGCGCATCTTGCGCGCGAACGCGACGGTTTCCTTGACCGCTTCGATGTCGAACACGCTCGGCCGGCACGGCACGACCACCAGCGTCGCCATGCGCATGGCGTCGGCGACACTCGCCGTCATTGTCGGCGGAGTATCGACCAGCGCCCAGTCGAAGCCGGCACGCTTCGCCGCCTTGATCACGTCGACGACGTCACGCGTGGCGGCCTTTAACGGCAACGCCTCGGCGTTACGCAGCTTGTGCCAAAGCGTCAGCGAGCCTTGCGGGTCGGCGTCGATGAGCAAACAGCTCCGCGACGGCTTATGCGCATGCGCGGCGAGATGCGCGGTCAGCGTGCTTTTTCCCGAACCACCCTTGCGCGAAGCGAACACCACCACGTTCATGCCGATCTCCCCAAGCTTTAAGCCGACGCGCGGCGCGTTTGAGAATCAGTTGGCATGATACGCCATGACGGCAGCCCCCGGAAAAACCTGTGGACAAGCTGGCGGGTTTCCACTGGATAAGTAATGTGGAACTGGTGAACGGACGCGTGGACAAATCACGCTTTGCGGCAGGCCGTTGGGCTCGCGCGCGACGACGCTGTTAACAGCGTGGATGGTCGCAAAAACGTGAGGCGATTACGCGTGTTGGCAGATGCGTCACGCAGCAAGGCGACGTTCGTCGCCCGCCTGACAACCGCTGCACAAGTTGGGCAAAACATTTCAGATCACCTGGCTGATCGGCTCGCGGCTAGCGGTATCGCGGTAAGCACCGCCGAGACTGGTAAGGGTACGTGCGAGCTTTCGGTTTATTTCAGTAACCCGCTTTACAAAGACAGAGTGCGCGAAGCCGTCGGCGCGGTCGCCGGCGGCAAAGCGGCGCGCACGCTGCGCTTCTCGCGGCTCGATGCCGCCGACTGGGTCGGCGCAAGCCTGCAAGGCCTGGCGCCGGTCAAAGCCGGCCGTTTTCTGGTGCACGGCGCGCACGATCGCGGCCGCGTTCCGGCCAACAGCGTCGGCATTGAAATCGAGGCGGCGCTCGCCTTCGGCAGCGGCCATCACGGCACGACGCGCGGCTGCCTGCTCGCGTTCGACCGGATGTGCAAATCGCTGCGCAAGCCGAAGCGCGTACACTCCCACCGAACGGCGCCGAAAATCCTCGACATCGGCACCGGTAGCGGCGTTCTCGCCATCGCCGCCGCGCGAACGCTGCACCGGCGGGTTCTCGCCACTGACATCGATCCGGAAGCGGTGAAAGTCGCGCGCGGAAACGCGCGGTTGAACCGCGCAGCGGCGCTGGTGCGACTCGAGAGAGCGAACGGCCTGTGCGCGGCCGGGTTGTCGGCGGCGTCCGGCTTCGAGGTCATATTCGCCAATATTCTGCTTGCGCCACTGCTACGATTGGCCTCGCCGCTGCGGCAACGGGTCGCTCGCGGCGGACGGATCGTGCTCTCGGGCCTATTGCGCGCACAGGCTAACGCTGTGATTGCGGCCTATCGTCCGCTGGCGCTGGAAAACCGCATCGAGCTTGACGGCTGGGTGACACTCGTTTTCGCGCGACGTTCCAGGCCGCGCTTTCGCTCGCACCTCCTAGACCGCGCACAAAAGCGTGATTCGCGCAACGCACGGCCGCGGTGACCGGTTTTTTTGTTAACCCGATTTTCCCGGCAATGCGGTTTCCCCTCGCGGCTTCATGCACTAGATTGCGGCCATGTTTGAGGCACGTTTTCAAACGTTCGACGATCGCACCGACCGCAGCGAAACTGCGCCGCGCATGGCGGCGCTGCGCGCGCAACTCAAGCTGCGGGGGCTGGACGGATTCGTCGTGCCGCGTGCCGATCGTTTTCAGAACGAATACGTGCCGCCTTGCGACGAGCGGCTTGCCTGGCTCACCGGCTTCACCGGATCGGCCGGGCTTGCCATTGTGCTCGCGGATCGCGCCGTCATCTTCGTCGATGGCCGATATCAGGTCCAGGTGCGCGATGAAGTCGACAGCGAAATTTTCAGCATCGAGCATTTGATCGAGATGCCACCGACGGTCTGGATCGAGGCCAACGTGGCCATCGGCACGCGGCTCGGCTATTCGCCCTGGCTGCACACCATCGAAGGCGCCGAACGGCTGGCCAAGGCCTGTGCGCTCGCCGATGCGCAGCTCGTGGCGGTGGAAGACAATCCCATCGACGCCATCTGGACCGACCGCCCGCCGCCGCCGCTAGGCCCGGTGGTGCCGCACGACATGCGTTACGCCGGCGAAGACGTGCCCTCGAAGCTCGAGCGCGTTCGGGCTGAGGCGCAGAAACAGCCGGGCGATGCGCTTTTGGTGTCGGATCCACAGGCGATCTCCTGGCTGTTCAACATCCGCGGCAGCGACGTCGCCCACACGCCGGTGGTGCTGGCGTTTGCCACCGTACCGCGGGAAGGCCGGCCGATTTTATTTGTCGATCTGCGCAAGCTCGGCAACGGCATGCGCCAGCGACTCGAAGAGGTCGCTGACGTGCGCCCGAACGCGGCGTTCGAACGCGATCTCACGGCGTTTGGCAAGGATGGGCGCAGCCTGCGGGTCGATCCCTCGTCCTGTCCCGAGGCGATTGCGCGCCTCGTTGTCGAGAACGGCGGCGAGATCGTGCGCAGCGCCGATCCCATCGCGGCGATGAAAGCCGTGAAGAATTCCGCCGAGATCGCCGGCGCGCGCGCCGCGCATCAGCGCGACGGCGCGGCGGTAACCCGCTTTCTCGCGTGGTTCGATCGGCAGGCGCCGCGCGGCCAATTGACCGAGATCGAAGCCGTCGAGGCGGTGGAAAGCTTTCGCCGCGAAACGGGCCTGCTCAAGGACATATCTTTCCCCACCATCGCCGGCGCCGGACCGAACGCCGCCATTGTGCACTACCGCGTGACACGCAAAAGCAATCGCCGCATCGAGCCGGGGGAGGTTTTTCTGCTCGACTCCGGCGGACAGTACGAGGACGGCACGACCGACATCACCCGCACCGTTGCGGTCGGCACCCCCTCCCCCGAGATGCGGCAAAATTTTACCCGCGTGCTGAAAGGCCATATCGCTATCGCGCGCACGGTGTTTCCGGAGGGCACCACGGGCGCCCAGATCGATTTATTCGCGCGGCAGTTTCTCTGGCAGGCCGGACACGATTTCGATCACGGCACCGGCCACGGCGTCGGCAGTTACTTGTCCGTGCATGAGGGGCCGGCGCGCATTTCCAAGCTGGGCACCGTGCCGCTCAAGCGCGGCATGATCCTTTCCAACGAACCCGGCTACTATCGCGCCAATGCCTACGGCATCCGGCTGGAGAATCTGATCCTGGTGACCGAGGCGCCGGCGGGAGCCGATGCGGAAAAGCAGATTAATGCTTTCGAGACGCTGACGCTGGCGCCGATCGACATGCGCCTGATCGAGCCGGGCATGCTCACTTCCGAGGAGACCCTGTGGCTCGACGCCTACCACTCGCGCGTGCGCGAACAGATCGCGCCGCTGGTCGATCTGTCGACCCGTGCGTGGCTGCTCGCTGCGACCATCCCGCCCGAGGCGCTGAAAAAAGCGTCGTCTTAAAACTATCCGCGGCTGTCCGTGCGCTGCGGCAAACGCCTGCGACAATGGGTTAATTGGCGCGCCGGCGCATTCACCGATCGCGGAACCCATCATGGAACTTTCCCGCGCTCACGCCGTTTGTTTGTTCACGCGGGTTGGACTTTGACGGCTCGCGATAGTCGGACGGATCGTCTCGGCCAATGAAAGTCGGGACGTACTTGCCGAAAGCCGGGCCAAGGAGCGAGGACAATGTTGGGCACTATCCTGATTATCATTCTTATTCTGCTATTGATCGGCGCGTTGCCGACGTGGCCGTACAGCACCGGTTGGGGCTATTACCCAGGCGGCGGTCTCGGCCTTATCCTGATTATCGTCATCATATTAGTCTTGGTCGGCAGAATTTAGCGGCGCGGACTATCGTTTGAGTGAGACCGACGAAGCGAGGGCCATCCGAGAGGGCGCGATTGCCCGCAAGGTTGGCCCTCGCTTCGCTTTTCTACACGCCGGTGTTTGCTGGCTTTAGCGAATCCAAACCCTCAACGAATGAGTTCTGCCCATTCGTCCTCGGTGAGCACGTTGACGCCGAGTTTTTTGGCTTCCGTGAGCTTCGAGCCAGCGCCGGGACCGGCGACAACGTAATCCGTCTTTTTCGAAACCGAGCCTGAGACCTTGGCGCCAAGACGCTCGGCAGAGGCCTTGGCCTCGTCGCGCGTCATCTTCTCCAGCGTGCCGGTGAACACCACGGTCTTGCCGGCGACGGGAGAATCCGCGCGCGGCTTTTCCGCATCGATAATCTTTACTTCCTCCGCCAGGCGCTCGACGCGGCGGCGATTATGCGGCTCGGCAAAATATTCGCTCAGGCTCTCGATCACGGTGTCGCCGATCTGATCGAGCGCGTCCATGTCCTGCTTCGCCTCGTCATCGCCCTTGGTGAGCTTCAGGCACGCGTCGTGAAAGTCCTTCCAGGTCCCGTAGCCGCGCGCCAAGGCCACGGCCGTGGTTTCGCCAACGTGGCGAATGCCGAGCGCGTAAATGAACCGCTCAAGCGCGATCTGGCGCCGCGCGTTGATGGCGCTGAACAGGTTGCGCACCGAAGTCGCGCCAAAGCCCTCGACGTCTTCGAGGCGGATTTTTTCGCCGGTTTCCTTGAGCTGAAGTTTGCCGTTGCGCGCTTCTAGCGTGAAGATATCGGCAGGTTCATTGACCCAGCCCTGCTCGTGGAAAAATTCGATCTGCTTCTCGCCCAGTCCGTCGATATCGAAGGCGCGCCGTGAGACGAAGTGTTCGAGATGTCCCAGCACCTGAAAAGGACACGCGAAACTCTCCGGTGCAACGCATACGCGCCCCTTCTTCGCCACCGGCGATGGTCTCTCGCACGACATCGGTGTGCAGAGGGCACGGGCATTTGGTTCGGAAATTTATACGGCTGCGTTCCGGACTTTCGCTGTTCGAGGACGACGCCGAGGACCTGCGGGATAACGTCGCCCGCGCGCTGGATGCGCACCGTGTCGCCCTTGCGGACGTCGAGCCGCTTGATTTCCTCCTCGTTGTGCAGCGTCGCGTTCTGCACCACGACGCCGCCGACCGTTACCGGCTCGAGCTTGGCGACCGGCGTCAGCGCGCCGGTACGCCCGACCTGGATTTCAATGTCCTTGACGATCGTCGTCGCCTGCTCGGCCGGGAATTTGTGCGCGATCGCCCAGCGCGGCGAGCGCGACACAAAGCCGAGGCGCTCCTGCCAGTCGAGGCGGTCCACCTTGTAAACGACACCATCGATATCGTAATCGAGCGTGGCGCGGGCCGCCTCGATCTCACGGTGAAACTGCAATAGTGCCTCGACCGAGCGGCACATCTTGGTGAGCGGATTGGTCTTGAAGCCACAACGCTCGAACCACTTGATCATGCCCGACTGGGTGTCCTCCGGCATCTCGCTCATTTCGCCCCAGGCGTAAGCGAAAAAGCCGAGCGGCCGCGAAGCTGTGATCGCCGGATCCTTTTGCCGCAGCGAACCGGCGGCGGTATTGCGCGGGTTGACGTAGAGTGGCTCGCCAGCCTCTGCCTGTTTGCGGTTGAGTTGCAAAAACGCGTGCTTGGTCATGTAGACTTCGCCGCGCACTTCACACACCGCTGGCACGCCCCTGCCCTTGAGCTTGTGCGGGATGTCTTCGAGCGTCTTGACGTTGGCGGTGACGTCTTCGCCCTCGGCGCCGTCGCCGCGCGTCGCACCGGTGACGAGTTCGCCGTTCTCGTAGCGAAGCGACATCGACAGGCCGTCGATCTTGGGCTCAGCCGAGAAAGCGATCGTCTCGTCCTCGGGAAGCCGCAGAAAGCGGCGAATGCGGCCGACAAAATCGGCCACGTCTTCGTCCGAGAACGCGTTGTCAAGCGAAAGCATCGGAACGGCATGACGGACTTTGGCGAAACGCGCCGATGGCGCGGCGCCCACCTTTTGCGTCAGGCTTTCGCTTGACCGCAATTGCGGAAAGCGCGTCTCGATCGCGACGTAACGCCTGCGCAGCCCGTCATATTCGGCATCGGAAACCGTCGGCGCATCGTCCTGATAGTAGCGGCGATCGTGTGCGGCAATTTCGGTCGCGAGCCGCGCGTGCTCGGTTCCGGCTTGCTTTTCCGACAACGCCTCAACGGAAGTTTCGCTCTTGTCGCGACGTGCCATGCCTGACATCAGCCCGCGGCGCGGATCAAACGCTCGGCGGCGGCTCGCGCCTCGGCAGTGATCTCGGCACCGGCCAGCATGCGCGCGATCTCTTCGCGGCGGCGCTCGCCGGCGAGCTCGGCGATCCGGGTGGCGACCCGCTTGCCCTTGGCGAGCGCATCCTTGGCGATGAGGTAGTGACGATCGGCGCGCGCCGCCACTTGCGGCGCATGCGTGACCGCGATGACCTGGACGCTGGACGAAAGACGCGACAGCCGCACACCGATGGCGTCGGCGATAGCGCCACCGACACCGGTATCTATTTCGTCGAAGATCAAGGTCGGCGCCGAGCCGCGGTCGGCCAGCACCACCTTGAGCGCCAGCAAAAACCTCGCGAGTTCGCCCCCGGAGGCAACTTTCATCAGCGGGCCCGGCCGCGTGCCCGGATTGGTGCGCACCCAGAATTCAATGCGATCGACGCCATCAGGCCCTTCGTCGACGGCCTCGATGCGCGTGGAAAATTCCGCGCGTTCGAGCTTGAGCGGCCGCAGCTCGGCGTTCACCGCACGATCGAGCTTTTGCGCAACGCGTGCGCGCGCCGCTGAAAGTTTTTGCGCGGCGTTCCGGTAATCTGCCGCGGCCTGCTGTGCTTCGTTCTCCAGCGCCGCGAGTTGCTCGACGCCGGCATCGATCAATGCCAGATCCGCCCGATAGCGGCCTGCCAGCGCCGCCAGCTCGTCGACCGGCGCATTGTACTTGCGCGCGGCGCCGCGAAGCGCGAACAGACGCTCCTCCAGGCGTTCGAGTTCGCCGGGATCGAATTCCGCCGCGCGCAGCGCGTTTTCGAGATGCGTCCGGGCCTCTTCGAGCGCGTTCAGCGCGGCGTCGATCGCCTTGACGACCGGATCGACCAGCGCCGGCGCTTGCGCCGCGCGGCGCTCAAGCCGCCGCACCGCGGTCGCAAGCGGCGGCACCGCCGATTGCGGCCCGGCGACTGCTTCGTGTGTCGCGCGCAAATCTTCGGCGGCTTTTTCCGCCTGCATCATGGCCGTGCGCTGAGCGGCCAGCGCCGATTCCTCGCCAGGCTGCGGCGCCAGCCGGTCGAGTTCTTCGACGGCGTGGCGCAGCCAGTCGGCTTCACGCCGCGCGCGCTCGACTTCGGCGCGATGCGCTTCGACCGCCGCTTCGCGCGTGCGCCGCTCGTGCCAAAGCCGGCGCACCTCGGCGGCGTTATCCTCGATCCCGCCGAACGCATCGAGCAGCGCGCGATGCGTGGCGGCATCGACGAAGGCCCGCTCGTCGTGCTGGCCGTGAATCTCGACCAGCGCCGCGCCGAGCGCGCGCAGCGCCTGCACGCTCACCGGCTCGTCGTTGACGAAGGCGCGGGTGCGGCCGTCGGCGAATTGGACGCGCCGCACGATCAATTCGTCGCCGGCCGAACCTTCCGCCAAGCCATGTTCCGCAAGTTTTTGCCGCACCGGATGATCTTTACCGACGTCGAAGGCGGCTGTGACTTGACCCTGTTCGGCGCCATCGCGCACGAGCGCCGCCTCGCCCCGCGCGCCAAGCGCCAGCGCAAACGCATCGAGCAGGATCGATTTGCCGGCCCCGGTCTCGCCGGTGAGCACAGCAAGACCGCTGCCGAAATCGATGTCCAGGCGATCGATAAGAACGATGTCGCGGATCGACAGACGGGACAGCATGGGCCGGGATCAAGGACGCCGAAGAAAGGAAAGGCGGAGCATACGCGATTCCTGTTCCGCCGTCTGCGCCGCGGCGTCCGCCGTCCGCGTCAGCCCATGCCCTTGAACGCCCGGCTCATCCACGAGCCCTTGTTTTCGTTGGGCTCGCCGCCGGCGGATTTCACCAGCTTGTAAGCGTCCTTGTACCAGGAGCTTTCCGGAAAATTGTGGCCGAGCACGGCGGCGGCGGTCTGCGCCTCATCCATAATGCCGAGCGAGATATACGCCTCGGTCAGACGCTCAAGCGCTTCTTCGACTTCGCGGGTGGTCTGGTATTGCGTGACCACCACCTTGAAGCGATTGATGGCACCCAGGAAGTCGCGCTGCTTCATGTAGAAGCGGCCGACCTCCATCTCCTTGCCGGCGAGTTGATCCCGCGCCAGGTTGATCTTCTTCTTGGCGTTGACCGCATATTCAGTGTCTGGATATTTGCGAATGACCTCTTCGAGCGCGTTGATCGCCTTGTCGGCGCGCGCTTGATCGTGATGGACGTCGAGAATCTGATCGTAATACGAGGCACCAATCAGATATTGCGCATAGGCCGCATCGGGGCTGCCGGGATGCAGCGTCACATAACGTTTGGCGGCGTTGATACAGTCTTCATATTTTTGCGCCTGGTAGTACGAATAGGCCGACATCAACAGCGCTTTGCGCGCCCAGTCTGAATACGGGTTCTGGCGATCGACTTCGTCGAATTTCTTGCCAGCGTCTTCGTACTGTTCCTTTTTGTTGAGAAGGAACAAGCCCTCGTTATAGAGCTTGTCGGCCGGATCTTCGGGAACGTAATCCTCTTCCTTTTTGAACCAGGCGCAGCCGGCGACAGGCCCCGTCAGCACCGCCAGCGCCACGACACAGGCAAGCGTGCGCAACCGCAAACCTGTACCTCGCGATCCGCTTAACCGCGTCAGCATGAGCTTTATGAAAATCCCGTCCCGTGCCCGGCAAATCTGCTCAACAGCCCCGCTTATCAGCGGCGAGCAGCAGATTGCACGACCTGATTAGGCCGACAATCGGCCCGGATTAAGGCAAAAAAGCCAAGCAAATCAAGAGAGGTCCGGACCGTATGCCGGGGCGAATGCGGGCGTTAACTCGGCGTGACCGCGCTGCCGGCGCGCCGGCTCTTCCACATCGCTATAGGTCCACGCGGTTTGATCGTTCATCAGCGCCGAGACCACGGCATGATTGAGCTTGTGACCGCCGCGGACCGAACGATAGGCGCCGATCAACGGCGCACCGGCGAGCGCCAGATCGCCGATCGCATCGACCGCCTTGTGGCGAACGAACTCGTCCGGGAAACGCATGCCTTCAGTGCTGAGAATTCGGTTCTCGGCGACGACCACGGTGTTTTCGAACGAAGCGCCGAGCGCGTAGCCCGCGTTCCACAGCTTGGTCACATCGCGCATGAAGCCGAAGGTGCGCGCGCGACACAACTCGCGACGGAACAGGCCAGGTTGCACATCCAGCGCAAACGTCTGACGTCCCACCAGCGCGTGATCGAACTGGATTTCGGTTTCGACGCGCAGCCCGCGCGCGTAGGGCCGCAGTTCGCCGAAGCTTCCGTCAAGACTGATACGCACCGGCCTTAAGACTTTGATGCAGCGGCGGCGGGCCGACAACGTGGTGATGCCGGCGCGGTCGATGGCCGCTACGAACGGCGCCGCGCTGCCATCCATGATCGGGACTTCCGGACCGTCGACCTCGACAATGGCATTGTCGACGCCGAGACCATACAGCGCCGCCAGCACATGCTCGGTTGTAGATACCGCCGGCCCAAATTCATCGCCGAGCACGGTGGCAAATTCCGTCGCCGTGACCGAACGATAATTGGCAACTATTTCGCGGTCATTTCGGCCACCAAGACCGGATCGCCAGAACACGATGCCGGTATTCGCTTCGGCCGGGTAGAGCGTCACGGTTACAGGCGAACCGGAATGGATACCAATCCCGGCAATGCTTGCTGGCTCGCACAGAGTGGTCTGCGTGCCGGCGGGCGAGCCCTTCGTCATGCCTTGCGTCCCTAGACCATTTGGCCGAATTGCCAAGGCAATCTGACCAACCCCAAGACCAAGGAAAGCGAAGGACGACAAGCTGGGGGCTGGGTCCACGGGACCGCAGAACTCCTAACCCCAATATGGCAATCCCCCGACACCGCTCCCCTTTGACAAACGAAGCATACTTGCGTCGCTGTTTGGGGCCAACTCACGGTTTCTTACCGAGTGTTACCTTGTTCCTGCCGCACTCTGGGCACGAAGGCGGCAATCCAGAACCAGGGCCCGCATGCGAGTGGCTCGGCAAGAAAGTGCGGGGGGTTCGCATGGTCGGATGGAAAAATTCTATAGTATTCAGCTGCTTAATTTAGCCGGTCCGGAGACCGCTCAGAAATCGCGGCGATTTTGCCGCGATTTCCTGGTTCTGCCAATTGCGGCGCAATTCGCCCTAGTTGGCCTGCCGGCGCAAGAACGCCGGAATATCGAGTTGATCGTCCTCGCTGTGGTTATGCACAGGGGCGGACCGGCCGTGGTGGTCCAATCCCTGAGGCGCCGAGCGCTTGGCGTAGTCGGAGACCGGCTCGGTGCGGGGCAGCGGACGCCCGGGAAGCCGCTCAGCGGCCGGCAGCGGCGCGCCATGCATAGGTCGGCTCATGGGCGGCGGAGGCGCGGCGCCGGCTTCGTGCTCATCCTGCTCGCGACGGCCCAGACCCACGGACGCCAAGCGCTGCAAAAGCGACATGCGTTGCTTTTGCGGATGCTCATCGTGAGCTATTTCGCCACGCTGGGCGCGAATTTCGTTTTGCGCCGGCATCGGCAGCTCATCAATTCGCGGCATCCGCAACGCACGCGGCGGGATCCGTTCCGGCTGCGGCGGGATGAACTCTTCCGGCTCTTCGGGCTCGGGCGCACTCATTCCGGGATCGATGAACAGCGAAGGCTTCGGACCCAGTGGCCGGATGGTCACTTCCGGGTTGTTATGCGGCAGGATGGCCGCGGCCATCGCTGCCTTGGCTGACTCGATCGATTCGTTGACGGATGCGGGCGCCGCAACCGGCTCAGGAGCAGGAGCTGCGTGCTGCACCGGCTCCGGCACGGGAGGAGCCTGCCGTACAGGCTGCCGGCGTTCCACACGTTCGACGCGCTCGGGCTGGCGATCGTTGTCGGCGCGCAGCCGCTGGGCGACCTCCGCGATCCGAGCTTCGGCCGCGGTTATCGTCGGCCGCTCGATGCGAGCGTTGTCGATTCCGGTCGCGACGACCGAAACGCGAATGATGCCGTCGAGATTTTCGTCGAAGGTCGCCCCGACAATGATGTTGGCGTCCTGATCGACCTCCTCGCGGATGCGGGTGGCCGCTTCGTCGACTTCGTAAAGGGTCAAATCGCGGCCGCCGGTGATTGAGATCAAGAGGCCCTTCGCTCCCTTCATCGAGGCGTCGTCGATCAACGGGTTGGATATCGCGGCCTCCGCCGCCGTCAATGCCCGCTTGTCGCCTTCGGCTTCGCCGGTGCCCATCATCGCCTTGCCCATTTCGCGCATGACGGCGCGAACGTCGGCAAAGTCGAGATTGATCAGACCTTCCTTGACCATCAAATCGGTAATGCAGGCGACGCCGGAATAGAGCACTTGATCAGCCATGGCGAAGGCGTCGGCGAACGTTGTCTTCTCATTCGCCACCCGGAACAGATTCTGGTTGGGAATGATCAAGAGCGTATCGACGCATTTGTGCAATTCGATAATGCCGGCTTCGGCGACGCGCATGCGCCGCTGGCCTTCGAACTGGAACGGCTTGGTGACAACACCGACCGTGAGAATGCCGGCTTCCTGGGCCGCTCTGGCAATGACCGGGGCCGCGCCGGTGCCGGTGCCACCGCCCATTCCCGCGGTGACGAACACCATGTGCGCGCCAGAAAGATGATCGCGGATTTCGTCGATCACTTCTTCGGCTGCCTGGGATCCCACATCGGGACGCGAGCCGGCGCCGAGTCCCTCGGTCGCCTGTAATCCCATTTGAATGATGCGCTCGGACTTCGATGTGGTGAGCGCCTGGGCGTCGGTGTTGGCGACGACGAAATCGACGCCTTGCAGGCCCGCCCCAATCATATTGTTCACCGCATTGCCGCCGGCGCCGCCGACGCCGAACACGGTGATTCGCGGCTTTAGCTCACGAATGTCGGGGATTTTCAGGTTGATGGTCATGATTGCCTCTTCTTTGATACGCGGGCGTCAAGAACGCCGGACCCCGGCCGGTCCGCCACCGGTCGCTGTAGTGTGGTTGCGCGTCTTGGGGTCATCAGAAACTCTCGCGCAGCCATTGTCCGACGCGGGAGAAATACCCACCCGTGCCATCCATCAGATACCGCCTGCGGCGGGGTTCGAAATATTCGAGGTGTGCAGCCTGCGGATAAACCAGCAGCCCGGTTGCCGCGGCAAAAGCGGGGCCCCGCGCCGCGTCCGGCAGTCCAGCAACGCCGAGTGGCCGGCCGATGCGCACCGGCCGCCCAAGAATGCGTGCGGCCAGCTCCGACAGTCCGGTCATCTGGCTCGCGCCCCCGGTGAGGATCACCCGACCGCGCGGCTCGGCCGCAAACGACGATACATTCAGGCGGTCGCGGACCATCTCGAGGATTTCCTCGATCCGAGGCCTGATGATCTCAATGAGCGCCGAGCGCGGCACGAATTGCGCCTGATCGCGCTCATCTTCGCCGATTGTCGGCACCGAGATCATATCGCTTTCGTCCGACCCGCCGAGCAGCACACTGCCATAAAGCGTCTTGATTCGCTCTGCGTCGGCCATGGCGGCGTTCAATCCGCGGGCGACGTCGCGGGTCACATTGATCCCGCCAAGCGCAAAACCTTCAGAATGCATGAAGCGGCCGCCCAGGAAGACGGCGATGGTGGTGGTGCCGGCGCCCATATCGACCACGGCAGCGCCAAGATCGGCCTCGTCGTCGGCTAAAACGGAAAGGCCGGCGACATAAGGCCCGGCCACCATAGCCTCGACGTTAAGGTGACAGCGCTCGACTGCGAGCATCAAATTGCGCGCCGCGGCGATGTCCGTCATGGCCACATGCATGTCGACGCCGAAGCTGGCGCCGAGCATGCCGCGAGGGTCGCGAATGCCGTTGCCGCCATCAATCGAATAGCCGATCGGCAGCGAATGAAGGAGGACGCGGCCCTCCTGCATCGCATGCCTATTTCCGGCGGCCAGCACGCGCGCGATGTCGTTCTCGGAAACTGCCGAACCCGCCATGTCGATCTCGGCGGCGAACAGTTCGCTCGCCAGCCGGCCGGCGGAGATGGACAGCACGACCGATTCAATTTCGACTCCGGCCATGCGTTCGGCACAATCGACGGCGCGCCGGATCGCTTGCTCGGCTTGCGCGAGATTGACAACGCTGCCGGCTTTGGTGCCGCGCGCCGCCGCGTGACCGAGCCCGATGACTTCGACGGCGTGCGTCCGGCGCGTCAAAACCTGTTGGGGCGCATGCGGCCGCAACCGGGCAATGACGCACGCGACCTTGCTTGAACCAACATCGAGCGCGGCGACCAGCGCGCTGCGCCGCGGCGCAATCGGCTTCATCTTTGGTGTCAGGCCGTAGTTGAGGGCGCTCATGCGTCGCCCCCTTTCTTCTTTTTCTTATCCTTGAGCGCCTCGTCGCGGGCGAGCGCGGCGCCGTCGGAAAGCCGCACGCTCACGCGATCGGGCAAGCGCAAATCGACGGCAACGATATCTCGCGACAAAAGCTGCTTTTCGCGATCGAGCTTGGTCAACACCTCAAGCGCGTGTTCGACATTCGTCTCCGGCAACCGGATTTCGACGCCGTTTTTCAACCACAGGTCCCAGCGACGTTCTGCCACTAAAACGGACGCGCGCAATTGCGTGCGAATAACGGAGAAGCGGTCGAGGACGGCGAAGAAATCCTTCGCCTGAGTTTCGGCGCCGCGGCCGACAACTAGCGGCAGGTCGAGGTAGCGATCCTCGACGTAAGGTTCGAGCACGGTGCCGTCCGGCGCGATGACGCTGACGCGACCGCTCTTTTGCCACAGCGCAAAGGCCTGGCGCTCGGTCACGCTGATCTGCAAGCGGTCGGGATAAAGTTTGAGCACGGCGGCGTCGGCGATCCACGGATTGGACAGAAGCCGGGTACGAGCTGCACCGGCATCAAGAAAGAGCAGCGAAACGCGGCCGCTTACGCCTGTGGCGTTGAGAATCTCTTCGCGGCTGACTTCTTTCGACCCGCTGATCGAGATCGCCGCGATGCGTAGACCCACCGCATTGGCGACTTCGTCGCGCGCGGCCTTCGCCCAGGTTGCGATATTGCCGAGATGGCCGCCGGCGACGACGCTGTAACCGACCGCGCCGGCCAGCAACACTGTCGCAATCGCCATGGCGGAGCCTGACGGCGACAACGAGCGAACCATCCTTGCGCTCGAACGGCGCAGCGAGGAGCGATGGTCCGCCACCGCGGTGACGCGGCCAATTAAATTGCGAAGCAATGGATTTTCGGCGCGCGGCGTGGACGGCTCGTCATCAGGCGCGCCGATCGCTTCCACCGCTATTGGCCCCGACCGCATCAGCGGCTGGTCGAGGCATCCTCCACCATCCATCGCACCAGCTCATCGAAGGTCATGCCCGCGTACGCCGCGAGCTCGGGCACGAGCGAAGTTTCGGTCATGCCCGGCTGTGTATTGATCTCAAGACAGATCAGCTTTCCCGTCCCCTGATCGTCGTAACGAAAGTCGGCACGGCTCACACCGCGACAGCCAAGCGCGTTATGGGCAGCCAAGGCGAGTCTGCGGACTTCCTGGTAAACATTTAGTAAAATTTGCGCCGGCAGCACGTGCTTGGAACCGCCCGTGGCGTATTTCGCTTCGTAATCGTAGAAGCGCGTCGCCGGCACGATTTCGATGACGTCGAGCGCGCGGTCGCCAATCACCGCGCAGGTCAGTTCCTTGCCGGGGATGTAGCGCTCGATCAGTACCTGTTCGCCGAATTGCCAATCGTCCCGATAAAGCTCCTGCGGCGGGTGCGGATGCTTTTCGGTCACAATAAAGACGCCGACGCTGGACCCCTCCGATATCGGCTTGATGACGTAAGGCGGGGTCATCAGGTGGCGCTCGGCCGCCTCAAACCGCGACGCGACGATATCCTCCGCCACCGGAATCCCGGCGGCCCGGAACACCGACTTGGCATACACCTTGTGCATCGCCACCGCCGAAGCCAGCACGCCGGAATGGCTGTAAGGAATGCCTAAAATCTCGAGTACGCCCTGCAGCGTGCCGTCCTCGCCTGGACGGCCGTGGAGAACGTTGAGGGCCGCATCCGGACTGGCCGCTGCCAGCGCCGCCGCCACGTCGCGGCCCACGTCAATCGAGGTGACCTTATAGCCCAGGCGCTTCAGCGCTTCGGCGCACGCTTTCCCCGACCGCAGCGAGATTTCGCGCTCGGCCGACCAGCCCCCCATGAGAACGGCGATGTGCTTGGGCATGCCCAGCCAGATGCCTCAGCGGAATTGCCTGATTCGCAACGTTCCCCAATAGAATCGACAATTGCGGAAAGGTCGAGGACGATCGGCAGGTTTGCCGTCGAGCGCCGGACGCGGCCGCTATTTCACCATGACCCAGGCGGGCTGCAGGATCGGATACGCGATCAAGCCGATGGCCGCCGTAATTGCCAGCAGGAGCGGGTTGCTCACCTTCCAGCGAAACAGGACAGCAAGCGAGACTGCACCGATCATTGCGGTGAGCGGATCGCCGATGACGACACGTCCAAGTAAAAAACCGGCCCCGAGGATGGTGCCGATCGCCGCCGCGTAGGCTCCGCGGATGAAACCCTGGACATTCGGGTTGGACCGATGGCGCGCGAGCAACGGCGCTGCGATCAATACGAGTATGAAAGAAGGGAAAAAGATGCCGACCGTCGAAACCAGCGATCCCCAGAAGCCTGCCACCAGGTAACCGACGAACGTCGCGGTGATCACCACTGGGCCGGGGCTGATCATGCCAACGGCTACGGCGATCAGAAACTGACGTTGATCGAGCCAGCCGTATTGCCGGACAAGTCCCTGCTCAAGGAACGGAACAATGACAAGTCCGCTACCGAACGTGAGCGAACCCGCCTTGAGAAAGAACAACAAAAGTTTCCCTAGCGTCGAGCCTGACGCTACGGGTGCCACCGGCATCAGTGCCGGCACGACGATTACCGGCAACGCGCCACCTTTTGGCGGCCGGCGCAAAACGTTGCCGTAATAGAGGATGCCGACGATGCCGGCGCCGATAAACACCAACGCCACTTCGGCCCGCATGACCACTGTGATGACCAGACATGTGACCGCAATGATCCACTGCAGCCAGTCTTCCATTCCAAGCTTCGCGAGCCGGTAACAAGAATGGAGGATCAGCGCGATGACGGCAGGACTCACACCATAGAAAATCGCGGTGACCGCCTTGAGCTCGCCGAGATAGACGTACAACGCAGCCAGCGCGGCAACGATCACAAAGTTTGGAAAGATAAAAGCCCAACCGCTGACCCACGCGCCCCAAAATCCGCTGCGGAGAAAACCGATGTAAATTCCGACTTGAATTGCCAATGGTCCGGGCAATGACTGGCAGATGGCGATGGCTTCGCGCATCTGCTCCTTTGTCAGCCAGCCGCGTTCGGCGACGACTTCGCGTTCCATTTGGCCGACGAGGGCGACCGGACCGCCGAATCCCAACAGACCAAGCCGGAGAAAATAAAGCAGGAGTTCGAGCCACCGACCACGTTGTTCGGGAGAGGATGTTTCGTCCATGCGCAATCACCTCGACGACATCGAGCGTTGCGCAGAGCTTGGACGGTGACCGTCTGACGGGGAGCCTGCGTTTTCCCCTGAGTGCTCAAAATATTTGATTGGCGTCAGCTCTTCAAGCGCCGCCGGACTTTGCTCTCTTCGAGCCACCTTTTGCACCTGGCACTGGCGCGCCGTCGTAAAGCCAGGACAAGCAGTCGAACACATGCGCCTCGTCCCACTCCGCGATTGTGGCGTTACGCACGTCGCGGGCGAGGCCTTCGTCGAGATGGAAGAAATCCCACAGCGTGCGGGATTCAAGCTGCAACCGGGCGGTGCGCAAAACCCGCGCCGCCTCGAAGCGCTTGAACGCCGTCGTGAAGTCGCCCTCCCCGGCGATCAGTTCGCCGAGGCATAGGCCATCCTCGATCGCCATGCCTGCGCCTTGCGCGTACGACTGCAACGGCGCATGTGCGGCATCGCCGAGAAGCACCACGCGGCCGCGGTGCCAATGCCGCACCGGATTGCGGTCGGCGACCGCCCGGCGCCAGCGCAAATCAAGCATGCCGATCAGCGCGCGCATGTCTGGATGGGCGTCGCGATAGGTGCGGTCAAGTTCGGCGCGGTACGACGCAGCATCTCCCTTCTCGGCGTGGCTCTCGGTGCGAAATACTGCGACGATGTTGAACTCGGTGCCGTGACGGAGCGGATAGTGCACGACGTGCATGCCGGGGCCACCCCACAGCGCCACACAATCGCGGGCGACATCGGCTTTCAACTCCGCCATCGGCACAATGGTGCGAAACGCAACGTAGCCCGTCGGACGCGGCTCGCCGTCGCCGATCAGCGCGGCGCGGAAAATGGAACGGAAGCCGTCCGCCGCCGACAATCGCGCCGCCGGTAAAAGACCGGCCGTCGGCCGTTTCTACCGCGACGCCGTCGCCGCGGTCTTCGAAATTCGTCACGGCCGCGTCGGCGACAAGTTCGATCGCGCCATTCGCCCGGCAGGCGTCGAGCAAAACGTTATGCACGTCGATGCGATGCACGACGATGTACGGATATTTGAAGCGTGCGCGGAACGACGCCCCGGTCGGGATGCGGAACAAATTCTTGCCGTCGAGCGCATCCATCAGCAACAGCGCCTTCGGAAAATCGGCGATCGCTTTCACCTGCTCGCTGAGACCGAGACGATCGAAGACGTGGAAAACGTTCGGGCCGAACTGGATGCCGTAGCCGATGGCGCCAAATTGCGGCGCGCCCTCGAATACGCGAACGGCGCGGCCGCGCTGCGCCAGCGCGAGCGCCGTCGTGAGGCCGCCTAAACCGCCGCCGACAATGAGAATGGGTTCATTCGCCATGATTGCAGAGTAACAGATTTCGGGATTTGGCCGGCTAGCCTCGCCGCCGCCAGGCGGAGGGTGCAACACCAATCGTCTTCTTGAATGCTCGGCTGAAGGCTGCCTCAGATTGGTAACCGACCCGCGCGGCGATGCCAGCGACATTGGTATTGCCGCCGCTCAATATTTCAGCCGCGATTTGCATCCGCCATTTGGCGAGATACTGCATGGGTGGAATTCCTACGAACTGCGAGAACCGTTCGGCCAGGACCGAACGCGACAGACCAGCTTGCTTCGCCAGTTCCTCCAGCGTCCAGTCGTGCGCAGGCTTAGCGTGCATCAGTGACAACGCTTTGCCGACGAGAGGATCGCGCAGTCCTCCCAGCCAACCGGCCTGTTCGGAGGGAAGCTTCTCGAGATAGCGGCGCACGACGTCGATGAACATCAACTCGCTCAACTTGGTGAGGACGCTTTCGCTGCCGGCATGCTTGCCCGCTGCCTCCGCGACGGCAAAGCGAACGAATTGGGCGATCAAGTCTTCGCCGCCGTTGGATGAATTACCCGCGGTGATTATCGGCGGAAGATTCTCCAGCAATGGATTATAAGGGCGCGCGTCGCACGCCAAGTACCCGCAGACAAGCCTGACCGATGGAGCGCCGCTCCCGAAATTGATGCAAAAAGGCTTCTCGCCGGAAGTCGCGACTTCGAGCACATCCGGCATAGGCGGCTCGGCCGGCATATTTGGACCGCTCGACATGATATGCGGTTGGCCGCTGGTGAACATAATGACTTGGCCGGCCTCAAGCGAAATCGCTTGACCTCCAACTGCGGTGGCAAAGCACCTGCCGGTCGTGACGACGTGATAAGCGATCAGATGATCGGCGCCCGGCAGGATTTTCGGCAGGATAAATTCGCGCGCCGGCGAACCGACTGCCCACGGATCTTCTGCGGCGATCTCAAAGAAAACCGCACCGGTGAGGCGAACGGCTTTTAACAAATCGGATAACGGGTCGGCAGACATGCTCTGGTTGTGCCTGATCGGTCCAGCGTATTCCGGCTGTGACGGTATCTTGGAAATCTGCCGAAATCCGGACGCGCTGCCAAGCAGTGCGGACGCGCGATCATTCCCTCAGCCGGCGCCATCCTTAATTTGGCAAGGCATCGCGGCGTCAAGCAGCACGCTGACGCAATGAAACGAAGAAGGCAGAAAAGGGCCATGACTACACATCAAGGACGTTGCTTCTGCGGAGCGGTCGAAATTGAAGTCAAAGGTTCGCCGGAAGCGATGGGATTTTGCCACTGCAATTCGTGCCGATCCTGGTCGGCTGCTCCGGTAAACGCTTTTACGTTATGGAAGCCCGAAAATGTCCGTATCACCAAAGGCGCCGATCTGGTGGGGCACTTCATGAAGACAAAAATGAGTGATCGGCAATACTGCGTCAAATGCGGCGGTCATCTCATGACGGGCCACCCGCCACTCGGCCTAGTCGACGTGTATGCCGCCACAGTACCGAGCGTAAACTTCGTCCCCGCCGTCCACGTCAACTACGCCGAGACGGTGTTGCCCCTCAAGGATGGCCTTCCCAAGCTCAAGGACTTCCCTGCTGAAATGGGAGGGTCGGGCGTAACGCTATCTGAATAGCGCGTTTTACACGGCCAAATTGAGCGCGAGACGGAGAACGATGTCCACGCCGTCGTCTCGCAAATGCCAAGACCATCAGGAGAGAATTTCATGCCGATATTCATGGATCGCCACGACATGCGCGGCACCACGGCTGAGAACGTCGCCGAAGCTCACCGACGGGATCTGGAAATCCAGGGCAAGTACGGCGTCAAGTATATGACCTATTGGTACGACGAAGAGCGCGGGACCGGCTTTTGCTTGGTGGATGCGCCCGACGCCGCCACTGCGGAACATGTGCACCGCGAGGCTCACGGCGAAATCTCATCGGAGATCATCCCGGTCGATCTGTCCACGGTGGAAGCTTTCCTCGGCCGCATCGGTGATCCCCGAGCGGCACCGGACAGCATCGTTCCGGGCATGGACGCTGGATTGCGCGCCGTGTTGGTGACAGACATCGTCGGCTCAACCGAAATGACGGTGCGCCTTGGCGACGCAGCGGCGCTCGACTTGGTGCGGGCGCACGACGCGATGGTGAGACGAGGGCTGGGCCTGCACGGCGGTCGTGAAGTGAAACACACCGGCGACGGAATCATGGCCGCATTCGACAACGTCCCGAACGCGGTACGCGCCGCGGCATCCATTCAGGAACGTTTTCGCCGCTACGCCGCGGAAGCGTCTGAAAACCTGAGGGTCCGAATTGGTATTCACGCCGGTGAACCGGTCGCCGAGCACAACGATCTTTTCGGCACGACCGTTCAGATGGCATTTCGTTTGTGCAACGAAGCCGAGCCGAATGGCATTGTAGTCTCGGGACTTATACGCGAATTGTCGGGAGAAGATTCCTCACGCTTCGTCGCCCTTGGCGATCGGCAATTGAAGGGCTTTTCGACCAGTGTGTTTCGATTTGAGAGCGCGAACCGGCCAACTTGAACAAGCCAACCTAGCTCGCGGCAACCCCGATCCGCTTGATTTCCCATTCAAGCTCGACGCCGGAACTCTCTTTCACGCGCTGCCGCACGGTCTCGCCGAGCGTCTCGATTTCGGCCGCCGTCGCTTTGCCGAGATTGATCAGGAAATTGCAATGCAGCTCCGAAACCTGCGCATCGCCGACGCGCAATCCCCGGCATCCGGCGGCGTCGATAAGCTGCCACGCTTTCTGACCCGCGGGATTTTTGAAGGTCGAACCTCCGGTGCGACTCTTCACCGGTTGGGTTGCCTCGCGTGCTTCGGTGATCTTGTCCATTTCGGCGGCGATAGCGGCGCGATCGCCGCGTTCCGCGCGAAAGATCGCTTGCGTGAACACCCGGTCGTCTGGGACACCGCAGTGCCGATATGAAAATCCCATGTCGGCATTGCTCAAACGGTGGATTTTGCCGTTGCGATCGACAGCACGAGCTTCAATGAGCGTGTCCTTGACTTCCCGGCCATAGGCGCCGCCGTTCATCCGCAATGCGCCGCCGATGCTTCCGGGAATACCGCGCAGGAACGACAGGCCGGCAAGTCCAGCCTCCTGCGCTGCGCGCGCCACCTTGACGTCGGGGACCGCAGCGCCTGCCCGCACATCGACTCCATCGACGGCAATTTCGCCGAAGCCGCGGCCAAGCCTGATCGCCACGCCGGCAACTCCGCCGTCGCGGACAATCAAGTTGGAACCAAGACCGACGACGGTGACGGGAATGTCTGGCGACAGATTGGCGAAGAAATAAGCGAGATCGTCTTCGTCCTCCGGCATGAACAAAACCTGCGCCGGACCGCCGACGCGAAACCACGTCAACTCGGCGAGCGACTGGTTTGCCAGAAGACGCCCGCGAAGCTTCGGCATTGCGCCACGCAAATCGGCGCTGATATCCGGAAAGCTCACGCCTGCGCTCCCGCCGCTTGATCGAGCCAGGCCGTCAGCACGTCGCGTCCGACGTCGGCGGTCGCGCGGGCAAAAGCCCGGGCTTGCTTGCGCAGTTCGTTCGGATCGATGCCCGCCTTGCCGAGTTCGACGGTGTGCCCGATGAGCCACCGCTCGAAGCGCGCCGGCTCGGTCTCCAGATGAAATTGCAGCGCAAGCTGCGACGGCTTGCGCGCGAAAGCCTGCACCGGACAGTTCGCCGTCGACGCAAGCGCCAAGCAGCCGGCGGGCAATTCGCAATTGTCGCCGTGCCAGTGCAGCACCGGCGTCGTACCGAGCGGCGCCAGCACCGATGTGCGGCCATCCGCCGTCAATTGCAGCGGCGCCCAACCGATCTCTTTCACCGGACCTGGCGCGACGCGCGCGCCCAATGCCGCCGCCATCATCTGTGCGCCGAGACAAATGCCGAGGATCGGCTTTTCCGCCGCCATTCGGCCCGCGATGGCGTCAACCTCGTCGGAAATGAAGGGATAGGCGTCGCGCTCATAAACCCCGATCGGCCCGCCCAGCACGATCGCCAGGTCGGGCGTCAGCAACGTTCCGGAATCGAACGGATCAATTCCGGCGTCGTGATAGCGAACCTGCATAGCCGCGCGAGCCGAGAAGCGGTTCGAGAAGGCCGAGATCTTCAAAAGCGACGTGACGGACCGCGAGGCAAAATCTTTTCGAGTTCATCCGTCATCCCGCAGCGGCTAATTCCGCCGGCAACGCGTAGGCCCATTGAGTGATCGAGCCGGCGCCAAGGCACACCACATAATCGCCGGACTGCGCCATCCCCGCGACCAGCGGCGCGAGCTTTTCCGGGCCGTCGAGCGCGACGACGTGGCGATGGCCGTGCGTGCGCAGCCCCTGCACCAGCGCGTCGCGATCGACGCCTTCGATCGGCGCTTCGCCGGCGGGATAAACGTTGGCGACAATCACCGCATCGGCATCGTTGAAGCAGGTGCAGAACTGGTCGAACAGCGCCGCAAGCCGCGTGTAACGATGCGGCTGCACGACGGCGATGACCTTGTCTTTGGTCGATTCGCGCGCCGCCCTTAAGCACCGCGGCGATTTCAACCGGGTGATGGCCGTAATCGTCGATGATGGTCACGCCGTTCCAAGTGCCGGTGCGGGTAAAACGCCGGCGCACGCCGGCGAAATTGGCGAGCGCGGTTTTGATTACCTCGTCGGCGACACCTAGTTCATGCGCGACCGCGATTGCCGCCGTCGCATTGAGTGCGTTGTGGTGCCCCGGCATCGGCAGCGCAATGTTTTTGATCTCGCGCGCGGCATCAGCGGCGCGCTCGCGCAGGGTGACGGTAAAAAGCGAGGTCCCGCCGGCGTGGGAGACATCGACGAGCCGCACGTCGGCCTGCGGATTTTCTCCGTAGCTGATGATGCGCCGATCCTCGATGCGGCCGATGAGCTTCTGCACCACCGGATGATCCGAGCACAGCACGGAAAATCCATAAAACGGCACGTTTTCGATGAACGCGAGAAACGCTTGCTCGATCGCCTCGAAACTCTTGAAGTGATCGAGGTGCTCGGCATCGATGTTGGTGACGACGGCGATATCGGCGGGAAGTTTGACGAACGTGCCGTCGGATTCGTCGGCTTCGACCACCATCCACTCGCCGGCGCCGAGCCGCGCGTTCGTGCCGTAGGCGTTGATGATGCCGCCGTTGATTACCGTTGGGTCGAAGCCGCCGGCGTCGAGGAGCGTCGCCACCATGGACGTCGTCGTGGTTTTGCCGTGCGTTCCGGCGATCGCGACGCAGCTTTTCAAGCGCATCAGTTCCGCGAGCATCTCGGCACGGCGCACCACCGGCAAACGCTGCGCGCGCGCGGCGACGAGCTCCGGATTGTCGTGCTTCACCGCCGAGGAGACGACGACGACCCTGGCGGCGCCGATATTACTCGCGGCATGACCGATCGCGATCGCTACGCCCTTGTCGCGCAATCTTTTGACGTTGGCGCTGTCGGCCTGATCGGAGCCTTGCACGACATAGCCGATATTCAACATGACCTCGGCGATGCCGCTCATGCCGATGCCGCCAATGCCGATGAAATGTACCGGACCGATATCGAGCGGTAATTTCATAACAAGTCCTGCTTCGCCGCCGGCTTCACTTATCGTACCCATCCATGAAAGACATGGATGGCCGGAGCAAGCCCCAAAAATCCTAGGCGCTCGAATTGATCCCCGCCACCCGCAGCACCAAATCGGCCAGCCGATCGGCGGCATCACGCCGGCCAAGCGAGTGCGCCGCCGCCGCCATGTCTTGCAGGCGCTGAGGCGCAGCCGCAAGAGCGGCGATCTCATCTGCAAGCCGCCGTGGGGCAAATTCTTTCTGAGATACCCTGATCGCGCCGCCGGCACGCTCGAGCACCCCGGCATTGGCGAATTGGTCCTGATCAAGCGCGTGCGGCAGCGGCACAAGGATTGCCGGACGGCCGATGGCTGAGAGTTCCGCCACCGTGCCCGCGCCGGAGCGCGCGATGACCAAATGAGCCGCCGCCATGCGCTGCGGCAGATCGGAGAAGAAGGGCGCCACGTCCGCTGCGACGCCGAGCTCGCCGTAGGCCGCGCGGACCCGCTGCACATCCTCTTCGCGGCTCTGCTGAACAATGGCAAGCCGCGCGCGCAAGGCCGGATCGAGCAGGCCGATGGCCGATGGCACCACATCGGCCATCACCCGGGCCCCTTGGCTGCCGCCGAAAACGAGAAGATGCAAAGGCCCGGTGACGGACGGATATGGTGTTCCTGCCGCAGCCAAAACCGCCGGCCGCAGTGGATTGCCGGTCAACGTCACTTTCGCCGCGAGTTGCGGCCGATCACGGACAACATCCGGAAACGTCGTGGCAATAGCGGTGACCCGCGGCGCGAGAAAGCGGTTGGCGCGTCCGAGAACGGCGTTCGCGTCATGGATCAGCGTTGGCACGCCGCGCCACGACGCCGCCAGCACCGGCGGCACCGTCGGATAGCCGCCGAAACCGACCACGGCCGCCGGCTTTAATCGGCCGATCAGCGCCCAGGCCTGCGCTACGCCAAGTCCGAGCGCCGATGCAGTCCTTGCCATGGAAAGCGGATCGCGGCCGCGCACCGTCGCGCTGGCGATGACGTGAATGGCGTCTTCGGTGAAACCGCCGCCGAGGCGCGCCGCGCGGCGGTCGGTCGCGAGATGAACGCCAATGCCGCGTTGGGCGAGCGCCGCCGCCAGCGCTTCGGCCGGGAACAAATGACCGCCAGTCCCGCCGGCTGCGACGAGGACCGGCGGTCGGTCCGCCGACGGCATTACGCCGCCGCGCCGGCGGCGAGCAAACCTTCGCCGGCAAGCCGTGCCTGTGGCCGCTCGCGGGTCAGCGCAATCAGCATTCCCATGCCGTAAGCGAGCGAAATGAGCGACGAGCCGCCGTAAGAAATGAACGGCAGCGTCATTCCCTTTGCCGGGATCAGATGCAGATTCACCGACATGTTGATGGTCGATTGCAGACCGAACAGGATCGCCAGCCCGGCCGCGGCAAAACGGATGAACGGATCGCCGTTGCCCATGGCCTTGCGCAAAGCGCGGATGACGATGAACGCGAACAAAGCCACGAGAATGAGGCAGAGCACAACACCGAATTCTTCGGCGGCCACCGCGAAAACGAAATCGGTGTGGCCTTCCGGCAGAATGCGCTTGATGGTGCCCTCACCGGGGCCGCGGCCGAACCAGCCGCCGCGAACAAAAGATTCAGTCGCGATATCGATGTTGAACGTGTCGCCGGACGCGGGATCGAGGAATCGATTAATTCGCTGCGCCACGTGCGGCACCGTGTAGAAGGCGATGACCAGCCCGAAAGACGCGGTCGCCGCCAAGCCGAGCATCCAGATCAGGCGCATCCCCGCCATATAAAACAACGCGCCCCAAACCAGCGTGATCAGCATGGTCTGACCGAAATCCGGCTGCATCACCAACAAGCCGACGACGACCACGAGAAGCACCAGGGCGGCGGTATTGGCCGGCATATCCGGCCGCTTGCTCGACTCCGCAAACAGCCAGGCGACAAGCACGACGAATGCGGGTTTGAGAAATTCCGACGGCTGAATGTTCATGCCGAGAATGATCAGCCAGCGCCGCGCGCCCTTGATCTCGGCGCCGAAGTAAGGCGTCGCCGCGACCAGGATCAGGCTGACGAAAAACACGACGAGCGCCAGCTTGCGAATGTCGCGCGGCGACAAAAACGATGTTGCGATCAGAACTACGGTCGCGGGGATCAGAAACAGGACTTGACGGTCGACGAAATGAAACGGATCGAGCCCTATACGGGCGGCGACCGGCGGGCTCGCGGCGAGGCAGAGCACAATGCCGCCGAGCATCAACGCACCGAGCGCCGCCAGCGTCAGCCGATCAATTGTCCGCCACCATTCGCTCAACGGCGTCGGATGCGCGCGCGAGGCCATAGCGTCCCCGAGACGAATTCCCCACCCAGTCCTCGCACCAAGGTGGTTTCCAGAGGATTAAGAAAAGCCTAACCGAGGCGACGACGACAGGCGATCGCTTCGGGGGTCTGGACCGACGATTTCGAGATGCAAGGGAACGTCGGGATTCTTATTCGTTCCGACGAACGATCCCCGGCAGATCGAGGACGAGACTGCGGAACGCATCGCCGCGCACTTCGAAGTTTCGATACTGGTCGAACGAAGCGCAGGCCGGCGAAAGAAGCACAACGGGCTCCGACACCTTTGAAATCCCCGGCATCGCGGGCGGCAGCAGCAACCGCTTTGTCGAGCGTTCCCGTGGTCTCGTGCGGCACGCCTCCGCCGAGCGTAGTGGCGAACTCGTCCGCCGCTTCACCGATCAAGTAAGCTTTACGGATGCGCGGAAAGAATTCACGCAGCGACTGGATGCCGCCGGTCTTCGGTTTGCCGCCGGCAATCCAAAAAATGTCGTCGAAGCAAGCTAACGCCTGCGCAGTGGAATCGGCGTTGGTCGCCTTGGAGTCGTTGACAAAGAGCACGGCGCCGCGGGTTCCCACCTCCTCCATGCGGTGCGCAAGACCGGGGAAGGAACGCAAACCCGCTTGCACCGCATCGGCAGAAAGGCCGAGCGCCAACGCCGCCGCCGTAGCACAGGCGGCGTTCTGTGCGTTGTGCTGGCCGCGCAGCGAACCGATGTCGTCGAGTTCGCGCGATGAGCGTCGACCTGGCACCCGTCGCTCTCATGATTTGCCGGTCCACGACGTAAATGCCATCAGGCAAGGCGTGTTGCACCGAAACACGAGTGACGGGTTTTCCCGATTGCTCCAGCCGATCGGCAATGGTGCGACACCAATTGTCGTCTACGCCGATAACGATCTCTCCATTGTCGGGCACGCCGGCCACCAGACGTTCCTTGACCGCGGCGTAATGTTCCATGGTGCCGTGACGGTCGAGATGGTCTTCGCTAAGATTGATGAGGATGCCGACCGAAGGATCGAGCGTCGGCGCAAGATCGATCTGATAGGACGAGCACTCGATTACGTGCACGCGGCCTTCGCGTGGCGGCGCGAGCGACAAGATTGCGGTGCCGATATTGCCGCCGAGCTGGGCATCGAGACCGGCGGAAGCCGCCAAATGCGCGATCAGCGCCGTCGTCGTCGATTTGCCGTTGGTGCCGGTGATAGCCACGAAGGGTGACCCAAGAGAGATGTGACGCCGCTCCCGGCAAAACAATTCGATATCGCCGATCACTTCTACGCCCGCGTTATGGGCGGCCTGAACGGTCCAATGCGGCTGCGGATGCGTGAGCGGAACGCCAGGCGCGAGCACTAAAGCAGCGACCTTCGACCAATCGGTTTTGCGCAAATCGGCGACATGAATGCCGGCGGCTTTTGCCTTCGCCAGACTGTCCTCGTTGTCGTCGAAGGCGATGACGGACGCGCCCCCAGCGATCAAGGCTTGCGCGCTCACAATCCCCGACCCGCCAAGGCCAAATACGGCGACAGTCCGTCCGCCAAACGTCGTGATCGGAATCACGACGTCAAAATCCGGGGCCGGCAAGCCATCGGGATCATCGTAGTTTCAGGGTCGACAAGCCGACGAGCGCCAGCACAACCGAGACAATCCAAAAGCGGATAACGATCTGCGGCTCGGTCCAACCCAATTGTTCGAAATGATGGTGGATGGGTGCCATCTTGAACACGCGCTTGCCGGTGAGTTTGAACGAGACCACTTGCACGATCACCGAAACCGCCTCGAGCACGAACAAGCCGCCGATGACGGCGAGCACGATTTCGTGTTTGGTCGCGACCGCAATGGCGCCGATCATGCCGCCGAGCGCCAGAGACCCGGTATCGCCCATGAAAATCGACGCCGGCGGGGCGTTGAACCACAGAAAGCCCAGCCCAGCGCCAAGCACCGCCCCGCACAGCACCGCCAATTCGCCGGTGCCGGCGACGTAATGAATTTGCAGATAGTCGGCGAACACCGCGTTGCCGGAGAGGTAGGCGATCATGCCGAAGCTCGCAGCCGCAATCATCACCGGCACGATGGCAAGGCCGTCCAGACCGTCGGTGAGGTTCACCGCGTTGCCGGCGCCGACAATGATGAATGCGGCGAACAGTACGTAGAACCAGCCGAGATTGACGACCAGCTCCTTGAAGAACGGGAACACCATCGAGGTCGAAAACGGCGTGTGGCCGAGTTGGACCAGCATGACGCACGCCGTACCGGCAATCAGCGTCTCGATCGCGAGCCGCGTGCGGCCGGCAAAACCCATATGCGTCTGCTTCTTGACCTTCAGATAATCGTCGTAGAAGCCGACAAAGCCGAAACCGATGGTGACCCAAAGCACCACCCAGACATAGGGGTTGGCCGGGTTGGCCCACAGCAGCGTCGACAGCAGCATGCCCGACAAAATCATCAGGCCGCCCATGGTCGGCGTGCCGGCCTTTTTGACGATGTGCGATTGCGGCCCGTCAGTACGGATCGGCTGGCCCTTGCCCTGCAACAGCCGCAACCGATCAATGATGAATTGCCCGAACAAAAAAACGAAAACCAACCCGGTAATCACCGCTCCGCCGGTTCGGAAGGTGATGTAACGAAACACATTGAGAACCGAGAGCTTGTCCGAGAATTCGACCAGCCAATACAGCATTTTCGTTTCAACTCATTGCGAGCGCGGTTTCGTTCGGCTCCCGGAGCGACGACGAACGTTGCAGCGCTCCGACAATAGGTCCCATGCGCGAACCAAGCGAGCCCTTCACCATGACCGCGTCGCCGGCATGTACCGCGGATAATACCTGAGCCTCGAGAGCGGCGGCGTCTTCCGCATAGCCGCCCCGGCGCCCGGCGGGAAGAGCCTGCCACAGCGCGCGCATCAGTGGCCCGCAGCAGAATACCAGATCGATGCCGCTGGCGTTGATCGCCGCAACGAGGCCGCGGTGAAGCGCACGGCCGCGCGGTCCGAGTTCGAGCATGTCGCCGAGCACCGCAATGCGCCGGCCGCGCGGACCAATCGCCGCCCGTCCCAGCAAAGCCAGCGCCGCCTCAACCGATACCGGGTTGGCGTTGTAGCTTTCGTCGATCAAAAGCGCGGTCCCTCCGGGCAACTCGAGTTCGATCAACTTGCCGCGCCCCGCTTGCGGTTTGAACTCGGCAAGCGCCAGAGCCGCGAGCGCGAGGTCAGCCCCGACCAGCTCTGCCGCCGCCAGAACGGCAAGCGAATTGACCACGAGATGATGGCCGGGCGCGCCAATCTTGTAAGTGAGTTCGGTGCCGAGAATGTTGGCCTCGACGGTCGAGCACTCCGGATGCAGCGCGAACTTGATGAGCCGCGCGTCTGCTTTCGGATGCTGTCCAAACGAGACGACGCGCGCGACCCTGGCCTCTTTGGCGCGGCGAGAAAGATGAGCGAACTGCGAATTGTCTCGGTTGAGCACGGCGGTGCCGCCGTTCTCCAGCCCGAGAAAAATCTCCGCCTTGGCGTCGGCGATTTTGGCGAGCGTGCCGAAGAACTCCAAATGCACCGGTGCGATGGTCGTAATCAACGCGACATGCGGGCGGGCAAGCCGCGACAGCGGCTCGATCTCGCCGGCGTGATTCATGCCCATTTCCAGAATCACGTAGCGCGCGCTCGCCGGGCAACGCGCCAGTGAGAGCGGCACGCCCCAGTGATTGTTGTACGAAGCGACCGAGGCGTGAGCCTCGCCTTCCTTCTGCAACGCCAGCAGCAACGCATCCTTGGTGCTGGTCTTGCCGACCGAGCCGGTGACGCCGATCACCTTCGCATCCGTGCGCCGGCGCGCCGCGGCGGCGAGATCGCGCAACGCCGGCAAGACTTCGGGCACTACGAGGAGCGGCGCATCTTGCGGAAATTGCCCGCGCCGCTCGGCGGCGACGACCGCCAGCGCCGCTTTGGCGGCGAGCGCCGCATCGACAAATTCGTGGCCGTCGCGGCGGTCGGCCAGCGCGAAAAAAGCGTCGCCTGCCGCGACCGTGCGGCTATCGATGGAAATGCCGGATATTGCGGTTGGCCGTGGCCCCTGGCGCTCCGCGCCCATTGCCGCCGTCATCTCGTCGACGGTCCACAGCGGGCGCGCACTCATGCGGCTTGCTCCTTGAGCGCCGCGGCGACTTCCTCGTGATCGCTGAACGGCACTACCCGATCCCCGAAAATCTGGCCGGATTCATGACCCTTCCCTGCGATCAACAATACGTCGCCGCCGCGCAGGTCGGCGATGGCCGAACGTATCGCTTCACGGCGGTCGCCGATTTCGATGGCGCCGGGCGCGGCCGCCAGAATAGCGGCGCGAATAGCCGCCGGCTGCTCGGTGCGCGGATTATCGTCGGTGACAATCACCCGATCGGCCTTGGCGGCGGCAACCGCGCCCATCAACGGGCGCTTGCCACGGTCGCGATCGCCTCCGGCTCCAAACACGACAACGAGCCGCGAGGTCACAACCGGCCGCAGTGCGTCGAGCGCCTTGGCCAGCGCGTCCGGTTTATGCGCATAGTCGATGAAGATTTGCGCGCCGCGCGCCGAACCAACAAGCTCAATACGGCCTTTTGCGCCTGTGAGATGCTCAAGTGCCGGAAACACCGAAGCGGGATCGCCGCCGGTCGCAATGGCGAGCCCGGCCGAAATGAGCGCGTTTTCGATCTGGAATGCGCCGACCAACGGCAACCGTATTCGAAATTTTTGGCCGCCATACTCGACTGACAGAATCTGGGCGAAGCCCTCGGTGGCACATTCCGCGAGACGAATAACGCTGCCCTGCTTGCGGCCGACGCTGATGATCGCGAGCTCGCGCGCTTTCGCAAGCTGCATGACTTCCTCGGCGTGCTCGTGGTCGATTTCGATGATTGCGGCGCCGCCGGGTGGCAGCAATTCGCCGAATAGCCGGAGCTTGGCCACCAGGTACGCTTCGAAGCTCGGATGATAGTCGAGATGGTCGCGCGTGATATTCGTAAACGCACCGGCCGCAACACGCAAACCGTCGAGCCGATATTGATCGAGCCCGTGCGAGGAGGCCTCGATCGCAAGATGGGTGACACCTTCGCCGGCCAGCGCGTCGAGAGAACGATGCAGCGCAATGGGATCTGGCGTCGTCAGCGATCCGTAAGTTTCCCCGCGTGGAGACACGACCCCGATGGTGCCGATACTGGCGGCACGAAGTCCGAGCGTGCTCCAAATCTGCCGCGTGAACGCCGCGACCGATGTTTTTCCGCTTGTTCCAGTGACGGCGGCGATGACGCGCGGCTGGCGCGGGAAAAACTTGGCCGCCATCTGCGCAACCGCGCGCCGGCTGTTTTCGACTCGCACGAAAGTAGTTCCACCGGGCGGCGGCGTGTTCTCGTCGGTCTGCGCGACGACGGCGATGGCGCCGGCAGCAACCGCCGCTGCAATAAATTTGGCACCGTCGGCCTTGGCGCCGGCAATTGCCACGAACACGTCGCCGCGCTTGATTGCGCGGCTGTCTGTCGAAAGACCGCTCACTTCGAGGTTGGCGGAGCCAGCCTCGATTTGGGCGTCGGCGGGCAGAATGTCGGCAAGCTTCATCAAGGGTCGCAATCCAAAGCGACAATGATTCCGCACGGCGGCGTTAAACGGCCCCGCCTTACCTGCTTTCCCGCGCCGAGACCAGCATCAGATGATCGGCGGTCGGAAGGTCCATCCGCGGCTCGATGCCGAGCAGCGGCGCAATGCGCGCGACCACCGCGCCACCGACCGGCACCGCGTTCCAGCCGGAAGTCTTGAAGCCGTGGGTTTCCGGCAGCACCTTCGGGTCGTCGAGCATGATCAACAACAGGTAGCGCGGCTGATCGGCCGGAAGCACGGCCATGAAATCGGTCAGCACGTTGTTCTTCGAATAATGCCCGTTGATAACCTTGTCGGCCGTGCCGGTTTTACCGCCGATGTAATAGCCCGGAACATCGGCTTTCTTTGCGGTGCCCTTTTCAACGTTGATCCGCATCAGATAACGCATCATCTCGCTGGTCTCGGGCTTTATCACCCGCTTCGCGAGTGCATCGGCTTCGGCCTGCGTGCGTTTCAGGAACGTTGGCGGAATGAGAAGGCCGCCGTTCATAAGCGCCGCGACGCCCATGACCGCTTGCAGCGGCGCAACCGAAAGTCCGTGGCCAAACGCGATGGTGATGGTGTTGAGCTCACTCCAATGCTTTGGCACGATCGGTTCGGCGCTTTCCGGCAATTCCGTGCGCAGCCGATCGAGCTGGCCCATCTTTTTCAGGAACGCCTTGTGCGCCTCGACGCCCATCGACAGCGCGGTCCGCGCGGCGCAAATGTTCGACGAAAGGGTGAAGCATTCCGGAACGGTCAGCATCCGGTTTTCCGGCTCGAAATCATGGATCTGAAACCGGCCGACCTGCATCGGGCCGTGCCCATCGAAAGATGACCTGAGAGTCACCCTTCCCGAATCGAGCGCCATCGCGAAGGTGAACGCCTTGAACGTCGAGCCCATTTCAAAAACGCCGGTGGTCAACCGGTTGATGCGCGTCGGATCGAGGGCTTCGTGGGGATTGTTGGGGTCGTAGTCCGGCTCGGACACCATGGCGACGATTTCGCCGGTGCGCACGTCGAGCACGACGCCGGCGGTGGCGAGCGTCTTGTACTTGGCGTGCGCGGCGGCGAGTTCCTCGTGCAGCGCATGCTGAACACGCAAGTCAACGGCGAGTTCGACGGGCGTTTGCAAGCGATCGGTGGCAAGACCCGCCATGTGGAGCGCGGCGAGCCCGTTGCCGTCGAGCCACTTCTCCATGCCGGCGATGCCCTGGTTGTCGATGTTGACGTGACCGATCACGTGCGAGACTTCCGACCCGTTGGGATAAACGCGCTTGTTCTCGTTCAGAAAGCCGATGCCCGGAAGGCCTTGCCGATAAATGTGCCGCTGTTGTTCAGACGTCAAATCCCGCTTGAGCCAGACGAAACCTCGCTTCGAGGCGAGGCGTTCGCGCAGTTCGGCGGCGTCCAGATCGGGCAAATCGGCAGTCAGCAACTCCACCGCCTCGTCGGTATCGATAAGCCGGCGTGGCTCGGCGAACAACGACGGCACCCGCACGTCGGTCGCCAGCACTTCGCCGTTGCGGTCGTGGATTTCGGGCCGCGCGGTGGCCATCGCATCGCCAGAGCCGCCGCGGTGGGCGGCTCGACTGTCCGGAAGGGCGGCGAACATCACCAGCCTCGTCGCTATGACGCAGTAGGTGAACGCAAAGAACAAAATAGCCAAACCGACCCGGGCGCGCGCCTTGGCGGCCCGATCGGTTGAAGCGCCGTAGAGCACCCCGCGCGCGATCTGTCGCCAGGACTCGCGCGGATTATTCATGGCGCTTCGCACCAGGGCTATCATTGTTTCAGCGGTCTGCATTGCCGCCACCGCTTGTGTTCGTCCCGGCCCGCGGCTTCGCGACGCCGATCACGCTGCCCGTCGCCATGGACGATGCATCGGTATCCTGAAGGAACGCGCCGATGGGATCCGGGCTGCCCGGCTGCACCAATTCAGGCGGGCGCTCGGGAAGCTGATCAAGCGAGCTGTATTGCGTCGCTTCAATCGGTTTGAGAGGCAAATAGCGCTTGGCGAGCGCCTCAATGCGCGCGGGGTCATCCAGCTCGGCCCACTTGGCGCGCAACCCGGCTATGGCATCGCGCTCGCGGCGCACTTCGCCGCGAATCTTCGCCAGCCGCTCGGCCTGCACCGTCGAGTTGAATTTGATGCGGTACACATACGCTGCCGCCAGGATGAGAACGCCGACAACAACGAGATTGAGGATACGCAGGATCATGCGCGCCCTCGCACGACGTCATCCAGCGAGGGTACGTGCGGCACCAGGTTTTCGTTTGGCGCCGGATACGGCGGCGCGTCTGTGCGCTCCGCCGCGCGGAGCTTCGCCGAGCGAGCGCGCGGGTTTGCTTCGACCTCGGCTTCATCCGGCGTCAACGGGCGCCGCGTAAGCTCGCGGAAACTCGGCGGCACCGTCGCCGGCAACGGCCGATGCCGCGACGAGGAAGGCGCGCGGCTTCGCGTCGCGAGGAAATTCTTGACGATGCGATCTTCGAGCGAGTGGAACGCCACCACCACCAGTCGGCCCGAAGGCTTGAGCACCCGCTCTGCGGCAGCAAGACCGCGCGACAGCTCACCCAGCTCGTCGTTGACGAAAATCCGCAGCGCTTGGAAAGTCCGCGTCGCCGGATGGATTGCGCTCTCGTGCGCGCGAACGACTTTTGCGACCACGTCAGCAAGCGCGCGGGTTGTTTCGATGGGGTGTTCCGCGCGCACTCTGACCACCGCGCGGGCGATGGCGCGGGCGTGACGCTCTTCTCCCAGCACGGCGATGATGGTTGCAAGCTGGCGCTCGCTGGCGCGCGCGACCACGTCAGCAGCGCTCGCGCCGGAGCGCCCCATGCGCATGTCGAGCGGCCCGTCGAGCCGAAACGAAAATCCGCGTGCGGCATTGTCGATTTGCATGGAAGAAACGCCGACATCGAGGACCACTCCGTCCACGGCGGATGCTCCATGCCGCGCAGCGATAGTGTCGAGATCGGAAAACACCCCCTCGGTCAGCGTGAGGCGGCCCTGCACTTCGCGCTCGAGCGATTGACCGGCGGCGATAGCGTCGCTGTCCCGGTCGATGGCGATTACGCGCGCGCCGGGGGTCTGCAGGATGCCACGCGTGTAACCGCCGCCGCCGAAAGTAGCGTCGAGATAGATGCCGCCGCTGCGCACGGCGAGCCACTCGACCGCAGTGGCGGCGAGGACGGGAATGTGACGAGCCAGTCCGCCAGCGACAGCGTTGCTGTCGCTGCTCGTCATCATTCCCGCGCTCCGTGCGGAGGCTCCCCCGCCATCCGGATTGCCAGTTCGGCTTTGAACGCGCGGACCTTTTCGGTGGCCTCCGTGAGTTCCGCGCGGAAGCGCCCAGGCTCCCAGATTCGAAATTTGTGACCGAGGCCGACAAACGTCACCGTGCTGCCGATGCCAGCATGCGCTTTGAGCGCGTCCGTCAGTACGACACGTCCCTCGCCGTCGACCTTGAGTGTCTCGCTGGTGCCGTAGAGCGCGAGTGAAAACTGCTCGCGCTGTTCCGAGTATGGCGGAAACCGACCGATCAGCGCTTCGATCTCCGCCAGCAGGCCATTGCCACCGGCATCGAGCGCGGGCCGGTCCAATGCCGGGTAACAGTACAAGCCTTCGAAGCCGTCGCGCACCAGAACGGAGCGAAATGAGGCCGGCACAGAAACGCGCCCCTTTGTGTCCAATCGCTGAACGTGGGTCGAGACAAACCGGTGCATAGGACCGTTGGCTACGCGGAGCCTTTGCCCCTTGCGGATGCCCGCCGCAGCCCCCCTTTCCCGCGGCGCTGATCCCCCTTTCGGGTGACAATAATGCGCCTGGGATCATGTGGGCTACCATGGGAAAATATGGGCGTCAACGCATACCGCGGCGGCCCCAGTGCCGCTTCGCCTACATTCGATTAATGAGGCGTAAGCTTAAGGAATGGTTGAGTTTCCTTTCGCGGCAAAGGTTCCTGTCGTTCGGTGGCCGGCAGCCTGCCCCTTTGGCGTTGCTGACCGGTCACGGGGCGCCGCTTTTTCGATTTTCCCGGCGTTTGCCCGCGTAAACCGGTTTGCTGCCGGGTGGCCACGTTCTAAGTTGGGCCCATGAGTCCGCGTAACGCGTTTGGTGCCGAGTCCTGTCTGGTCGCCGAGTTCCGCCCCTCGCCGAACCATGGCGAGCGCAAAGACGGCCGCCGGCCCGACATGATCCTCTTGCACTACACCGGGATGCCGGAAGCGGGCGAGGCGCTCGAACGACTCTGCTCGCAGGGCAGCGAAGTCTCAGCGCATTACTTCGTCTACGAGGACGGCCGGATTGTGCAAATGGTGCACGAGAACCGCCGGGCCTGGCACGCAGGCGAATTTGTTTGGGCCGGTGAGACCGACATCAATTCCTGTTCGATTGGAATAGAGATCGTTAATCCGGGCCACGATTACGGCTACGTCGATTTTCCCAAACGGCAAATCGCTGCGGTGACCGCGCTGTGCCGCGGCATTCAAACACGGCACAGCATTCAGCCGACACGTGTCCTCGGCCATTCCGACGTTGCTCCCGCACGCAAACGCGATCCTGGCGAGAAATTTCCGTGGCGTACACTGTGGGATTCCGGCGTCGGCCACTGGGCGAAACCGGCGCCAATCAAGGATGGAGGGCAACTGCTCGCGCTCGGTGATCGCGGCGACGCCGTATCGTCCATGCAGGATTTGCTCAGCCAATACGGCTATAGCGTCGTGATTAACGGCATTTATGATTTAGTGATGCACGACCTGGTGACGGCCTTCCAGCGGCACTTCCGCCAGGAGAGGGTCGATGGCGTCACCGATGATTCGACCCGCACGACGCTGCGCGATCTGCTCGCCACCCGCGGCCGCGTTCGCACCATTGCCGGGCGCACCCGCGACCTTGCTCCGCTCGCCCCTTGACGGGGTGCGTCCGCGCCTCCATTCCTGACTGGTCAGTTGGCTGGATGGCCGCTCCGGCGAGAACCGAAAGGTTGCCGGGGAGGAAAGTCCGGGCTCCATGGACAATCGGTGCCGGATAACGTCCGGCGGGCGCGAGCCTAGGGAAAGTGCCACAGAAAACAAACCGCCGCGGCGCGTTGTGTATCGGTCGCGGTAAGGGTGAAAAGGTGCGGTAAGAGCGCACCGCGCGGACGGCAACGCCCGCGGCACGGCAAACCCCACCGGGAGCAAGACCGAATAGGGACGGCATGAGGCTTTGCGCGCGAGCACAAAGCTTCAGATCAGTCCGGATCCGCCGTCCGGGTAGGTTGCTGGAGACGCCGGGTAACCGGCGTCCAAGAGGAATGGCCATCACGCATGCAGATCGGCGATCTGCATGCCCTCCAGAACCCGGCTTATAGGCTGGCTGACGTTAACTTGAAGGGCGCTCGGCGGAACCCCGCCGGGCGCCCGCCAAGTTTCTGGCAGCAAGGCTAATGGATGGTGCCTGCGCAAAATTCGCCTATTTGATCCCGAATTCGTTGGTTTGATCTCGCCGACGGCAAGTTTCGGCCGCCTGGACGACACTTATCAAAGCAAAAAATTCGAGTAACCAAAAGAAAAGCTCGCCTACTTCCCGCTGGCGGCAAATTTCGCTCTCGGCGTTGTCATATCGCGCACTCGTCTGGAGCTTGGGCTTTACCGCCCATTAGGTGCGGCAACTCCAACGTCAAGAAAAAGCCGGCGCGCTCCTGGGTCGCCTGCGCCGCGGGCAATCTGGCTGAGACGATAACAGACTGACTATCGGGAACGGCGTATGTTTCGAGTGCTCTCCTGTCTTGACGGTCAGCATGACCTGCGGCTGGTTCTTCTCGCCGGCATCGTCTGCTTCGTTACCTGCCTCGTCGCAGTTAATTTGATCCATCGCGCGCGCCAAACCCGCCACCGAGCGCGTTTGGCCTGGATTATTACCGCCGGAGCCGCAAGCGGCTGCGGCATCTGGGCGACGCACTTTATCGCCATGCTGGCTTACGAGCCGGGCGTTCCGATCGCTTATGACTTACCCTTGACCCTGCTGTCGTTCGCGGTTGCGTCGGGCCTGATGAGCGCCGGCATCGCGCTCACAATATCCGGCGCGAATATGCAGAGCGCTTTGCTCGGGGGCGGCGTCGTCGGCCTCGCGATCGCGCTGATGCACTTCATCGGCATGCAAGCTTTACAGGTCCCAGGCCAAATCACGTGGTCGCCTGATCTTGTCGCAGTCGCGATTGCCTTCGCCACCGCTTTCGGCATGGCAGCTATGGAAACGGCGCGTCGCACCGGCATCGCCATGATGCTGTTTGCCACGATTGCGCTCTCTGCGGCGATCATACTTCTTCATTTCACGGCGATGGGCGCGATCGAAATCGTACCCGATCCGACCCGCAGCGTGACGCCGTTTTCCGTCTCCCCCAGCGTGTTGGCGCTGTACATCGCCGGGGCCACCGCGCTGGTTCTCGCCGTCGGCTTTGCCGGATCGATCATCGATCGCCGCATCAGCGAAAAGACCGAACTGCTGGAAGCCGCGCTACAAAACATGTTTCAAGGTCTCTGCATGCTCAACGGCAAGCGCGAGGTGATGGTCGTCAACGAGCGTTTTCTCGAAATGTTCGGGATCGCCCAGCATCAGATCAGGCCGCTGATGCCGGCACGGGAATTGATGGAGCTCGCCGAGCGGTCCGTCCCATTCGGCGCCGAAACGCTGCTCAATATGCAGCGATGGTGGTTACGCCTGATGCGCGAGAAAAAATCAGGCAAAGCGATTTTTCAACGTGGCGACGGCCGCGTCTACTCGGTGTCTCACCGGCACATGCCGGCGATGGACGGTTGGGTGGATACTTTTGAAGACATCACCGAGCGCCGCAACGCCGAGCAAAAAATCGCGCACATGGCGCGCCACGATACGCTGACGGGGTTACCCAACCGCATGCACTTTCGTGAGCGTTTTGAAACGGCGGTAGCAGCGGTCGATCGGACCGGCGGTTCGCGGTGCTATGCCTCGATCTCGACAACTTCAAGATCGTCAACGACACGCTTGGTCATCAAGCCGGCGACTCGCTTCTGCAAATTGCGGCGAAGCGCATCCAGGCCGCGTTGCGCAAGGATGATTTCGCAGCCCGGATCGGCGGCGATGAATTTGCGATCCTGCAACTGACAAAGGAGCAGCCATCGGCCGCAATCGCTCTCGCAAGCCGCATGGTGGAGATCATGCAGAAGCCGATCGCCATCGGTGATCAGGAGGTGCTGGTCGGAGTGAGCGTCGGAATCGCCCTGGCGCCAGCCGACGGCAGTGACGCGGATGCGCTTCTGAAGAGCGCGGATCTGGCGCTGTATCGGTCGAAGGCGGACGGCCGGGGAACTTATTCCTTGTTTACCTCGCAGATGAACGACACGATGCAAGCCCGGCGCGTACTCGAGCTGGATTTGCGAAGCGCGTTAAGCGCGGACGCGTTCGAACTTTTTTATCAGCCGATCGTCAATATCTCGAGCAACAAGGTAACCAGCTTTGAGGCGCTGTTGCGTTGGCACCATCCGCAGCGTGGTCTGCTTTCTCCTGCGGAATTCATTCCGATTGCCGAAAAAACCGGATTGATCGTGCCGATCGGCGAATGGGTCCTCCACGAAGCCTGCGCGCGAGCCGCAAAATGGCCGGACGACATTCACGTAGCGGTCAACCTGTCGCCGGCGCAGTTGAAGAGTGCGAACTTTCTGCGGTCTGTATTCGACGCCTTGTCCTCCGCCCAATTGTCACCAAAGCGTTTGGAACTGGAAATCACCGAATCGGTGCTGTTGCAGGACAGCGCCGCCGCCACGGCGACGCTGCGTCGCTTGCGCGAAATCGGCGTGACGATCTCGATGGATGATTTCGGCACCGGCTATTCGTCGCTGAGTTACCTGCGGAAGTTCCCGTTCGACAAGATCAAGATCGATCAGTCGTTTATTCGCGATCTCGCGAATGGCAGGGACAGTATAGCGATCGTTCACGCCATTACCGGACTGGGCAACAGTCTCGGAGTATCGACCATCGCCGAGGGCGTCGAAACCGCAGAACAGCTCGACCGCCTCAAGGAGGCGGGCTGCACGGAAGCGCAGGGTTTTTTCTTCGGCGCCGCAAAGCCGCTCAATGAGGCGCTCAGCCATCTGGGCAGGAGCCGGCGGCTGCGGGTCGTGGCGTAACCGGAACAATCCCGTCGCCATGGGCCTCGAAAAGGGTCGAAGAATTTGTTGCGGACCCCTACCCCGGCCGCCTATTTAAGCCCCGCATGGATACCCTCACCGAAACCGCAGCGGCGGGAACCGCCCGCGCGGCGCTCATAGAAGTCGAGCTTGCGGCGGTCGAAACCGTCGCGCGCGACACTAACATCTACACATTCCGCCGGCCGGATGGCGGCCGCTTGCCGCCCTACAAAGCCGGCGCGCATATCGACATCCATCTGCCAAACGGGCTGATGCGGCAGTTCTCGTTGGTTGTGCCGGGGACGGACCCAGACAGCTATGTCGTCGGCATCAAGCTTGATGCGGCAAGCCGCGGCGGCTCGCGCTATATTTTCGACGAGCTGCGCGTCGGGCACACCCTGAAAATCAGCGCGCCGCGCAATAATTTCCCGCTGGTCGACAACGCCGAACAAATCATTCTGTTTGCCGGCGGCATCGGCATCACGCCGATCTGGTGCATGGCGCAAGAGCTCGCGGCGCAGAACCGGCCGTGGAAGCTTTATTTTTCAAGCCGCTCGCGGGCCGACATGGCGTTTCTAGCGACGCTGGAAAAGCTGCCGGCGGAGAACGTTCATCTGCATTTCGACGACGAAGCCAGCGGCAAGTTTCTCGATATCGCCGGCATCATCAACGCGGCGCCGGCGAGCGCGCATTTTTATTGCTGCGGACCCAATCCAATGCTGGCGGCATTCGAGGCGGCAGGCGCAAGCCGCCCGCGCGCGCAAATTCACCTCGAATACTTCACGCCCAAAGAGGAAATCGAGAGCAGCACGCTCGGCGGCTTCTGGGTCGAGCTGGCGCGCTCCGGCGAAGAGTATTTCATTCCCGAAGGCAAGAAGGTTCTCGAAGTTCTTTTCGAGGCCGGCGTCGACGTCGACTACTCGTGCGAACTGGGCATCTGCGGTGAGTGCATTACCAACGTGATCTCGGGGATCCCCATTCACCACGACTCGGTGCTCAGCGAAGAAGAGCAGGCGACCAACGAGAAGGTCATGATCTGCTGCTGCGGATCCAAGACGGAGCGCCTGGTTCTGGATATGTAGATGTGCCGCACGGCACGTTAGTAATAATCTTTGCCACCGTCCTTTTGATTCCGAAGTTCGCATGAGAATGCGCCGCGATGTCTGGCGAACTTCAAAATCATGACACTCGGTGGGATGACGCAGCCGATATTGTCGTTATCGGAGCGGGCGCGACCGGGCTGCCGGCCGCGATTGCCGCCCGTGAAGCCGGCGCTTCCGTCATCATCGTCGAAGCGCAGAACCATATCGGCGGTCATGCCATCGTCAGCGGCGGCAACCTGCCGTTCGGCGGCGGCAATATTTATCAGAGAAAGTATGCTGTCGAGGATTCTCCTGATCTGCTGTTTCGGGATTTGATTGACTGGACCGTCGTCGAACCGAACGGCGCACCGCCATACCGCTACAACGACCACGAGTTGGCGCGCGCGTTCGCCGACAACAGCGTTGCGGCATTCGACTTCCTGCTCGCGCATGGCGTGACCATCGTCGACAAGGCGCCGGACAACTTGAGCGGACACGAAATCGGCATTTCGGTGCCGCGTACGTTGCACTGCGCCGCCATGCACTGGCCTCTGGTCCAGACCGGCAGGCCGGTCGAACAAGGCGCGCAGGCAACAACATCGTCAGGCAGCGGATTGATGCAGCCGCTTTACGAAGCGGCACTAAAACTCGGCGTGAAAATCCTGCTCGAACACCGGATGACGGCACTTCATCGCGAGAAAGATTCGGGGCGCGTCACTGGCATCGCCGTCGAACACGGCGGCGGCGAACGCAACATTCGAGCGCACAAGGCGGTCATCATCGGCACCGGCGGATCGTCGGGTAACGTCAATTTCCGCCGCATGTTTGATCCTCGCTTGACCGAAGAATATTGCGGCCTCGCCGGCATGCCGTGGTCGGATCAGGACGCAAGCGGCGAGCTCGCCGCTATGGCAATCGGCGCGTCGCTGTGGGGATTGACCAATTTCGCCGGCGAGTACGGCACCGGCGTAACCAAGGCGGGCTCGATCGGCTGCCAGTATGGCTACGGAAACCTGCGATGGCTGCCGGACAGCGAAGTGTTCGACAAGGCGCGCGCCACCGGGCTCAAGGTCGCCGATTGGCAGGACGTCATCCTGGTCAACATGCTGGGCAACCGTTTCTATGACGAGACCGGCCGCCAGTTCACGCCGAGCATTTTTGGCCATCACGCGGATTACCGGCAAGGCGACCACCGCAACGCCACGGCGATCAAATACAATCCGAGTAACTTCATCAACGCCGCGCTCGCCGGCATCGGCGACGGCAAAAACGGCGGCGGGCCAATCTGGGCGATCTTTGACGCCGACGCAGTAACGCGTGAGCGGTGGGATCCGGCGCCACCGCAAGTAGACACCGCGGCCGGCTTTTTCTTCAGCGCCAACACGATTGAGGAGTTGGCCGCGAAGATCGTGATGCAATACCAGCGTGTGCCGATGCCGCCGCGAAACCTCGCAGCGACCATCGCCCGCTACAACACATTCGTGGATACCGGCACGGACACCGACTTCGGCAAGCCAAAGCCGCGCTACAAAATTGAAAAGCCGCCTTTCCATGCCGCCTGGGCGACGCCGGTCATTCATGACACCCGCGCGGGGCTTCGCATCAACGCGCGCTGCCAAGTGCTCGACTTAAACGGCGCCGCGATCCCCGGACTGTACTGCGGCGGGGAGTTGGCCGGCGGGTTGAGCCTGCACGGCCTTCCCCGCGCCATTTGCCAGGGCTTCATCGCGGGCCGAAGCGCCGCTGTTGAAAACGCGGGATAAGGCCCGCAAAAACGCCGCGGCGGCTCACGAGCCGCACCGTTGCCCTGCGGCCACAATTACGCTAAGTCCGCGACAACAGACCCAATCGGAGAGAAGCGATGGCCGACCATGCCGATGTCCAATACGCGACAGCGACGGGCAATGATTTGGCCGCGCATGAGCAGACCTACAAAAACTTCGTAACTCTGGTGAAAACCGGCCTCGCGGTGGTGATCGTCATCGTGATCCTGCTCGCGATTTTTCTCGCCTAACCTGAACCTGCACGCCGCGCGGTCCGCCGCGGACCAATCGCGGATGTGATTGTCGTGACCGGAGGAGCTATGAAAATTGCGGTCGCCGCCGAGATCGATGCAGGCGAGCCGCGAGTCGCCGCCACGCCTGAAACGGTCAAGAAAATGTTGGGCCTCGGAGCGGAGGTAGCTGTCGAGCCCGGCGCCGGCACAAAATCCGGAATCCTCGACCAGGACTACACCGCGGCCGGCGCTACAGTTACCGCCAATGCCGTCACCGACGCCGATATCGTCTTGAAAGTGAGACGCCCGGAGGCGTCTGAATTATCCCGGTACAAAAAAGGCGCCATCGTCGTCGCCATCATGGATCCGTTCGGGCATGAGGACGCGCTTCGCCGCATGGCCGACGCCGGCGTCACCGCATTCGCTATGGAATTACTGCCACGCATCACCCGGGCGCAGGTGATGGATGTGCTCTCGAGCCAGGCCAATCTCGCCGGCTATCGGGCGGTCATTGACGCGGCGGCCGAGTACGGACGCGCGCTGCCGATGATGATGACCGCCGCGGGCACAGTGCCAGCGACGAAAGTTTTCGTCATGGGCGCAGGCGTTGCCGGCCTTCAGGCCATTGCGACGGCACGCCGCCTCGGCGCCATCGTCACCGCAACCGACGTGCGGCCGGCTGCCAAAGAGCAAGTCGAAAGCCTCGGCGCCAAGTTCATCGCCGTCGAAGACGACGAATTCCGCGCGGCCGAAACCGCGGGCGGCTACGCCAAGGAAATGTCGAAGGAGTACCAGGCTAAACAGGCCGCGCTCGTCGCCGAGCACGTCAAGAAGCAGGACTTGGTGATCACCACCGCGCTCATTCCCGGTCGCCCGGCTCCGCGGCTGATTTCCGCCGCCATGGTTTCCTCCATGCGACCGGGATCGGTGATTGTCGATCTCGCCGTGGAGCGCGGCGGCAACGTCGAAGGCGTCAAAGCCGACGCGGTCGCCGATGTCGGCGGCGTGAAGATTATTGGCTACAGCAATGTACCGGGGCGGCTCGCAGCGACCGCTTCGAGCCTTTACGCCAAGAATCTGCTCGCGTTCCTCGACGTGCTGATCGACAAAAAGACCAAGTCGCTCGCGGTCAACTGGGATGACGAGATCGTCAAGGCGACCGCGTTGACCCGCGACGGCGCGATCGTGCATCCGAACTTCAAGCCCAAGAGCGCCGCGTAAATGCGGCCGCCAGGAAATCTGCCAGGAAGAGGCGTGCCATGGTGACCCTTTCGGTCCTCGCCCAGCTCGACATCATATCGATTGCCCAAGGCGGCGCCGCGAGCGAGATCGTCGATCCGTTTGTCTTCCGGCTCTCCATCTTCGTGCTCGCGGTTTTCGTCGGCTATTACGTCGTCTGGTCGGTGACCCCAGCGCTGCATACGCCGTTGATGTCGGTGACCAACGCGATCTCGTCGGTCATCGTCGTCGGTGCGTTGCTCGCGGTCGGCGTCGCACTCGTGGCGGATGACAGCGGGCCGATCTGGGCTCGCGCCTTCGGCTTCGTCGCGCTCGTGTTCGCCTGCGTCAATATTTTCGGCGGCTTTCTCGTGACCCAGCGCATGCTCGCCATGTTCCAACGGAAACCGAAATAACATGAGCGCCAATCTCGCCGCGCTGGCTTATCTGATCGCGGGCGTCCTTTTCATTCTGGCGCTCCGCGGATTGTCTCATCCGGACACCAGCCGCCGCGGCAATCTGTTCGGCATGATCGGCATGCTGATCGCGGTGGCGACCACGCTTGCCGCGCACCCGCCGGCGGGCCTCGGCGCATGGGGCCTCGTGCTTCTGGCTGTAGTGCTAGGCGGCGGCATCGGTGCGGTGATCGCGCGGCGCGTGCCGATGACGTCGATGCCGGAACTCGTCGCCGCCTTTCACTCCCTGGTTGGCATGGCGGCGGTCTTGGTCGCGGCCGGTGCGCTCTACGCTCCCGCCGCGTTCGGCATTGGCGCCGAGCACGCCATCCACGGCCAAAGTCTGATCGAAATGTCGCTCGGCGTCGCCATCGGCGCGATCACGTTCACTGGCTCGATCATTGCGTTCCTGAAACTGTCCGGCCGCATGAGCGGCAAACCGATCGTGCTGCCCGGGCGGCACGTCATCAACATTGCGCTCGCTGTCGCGCTCGTCGCGCTGGTTGTCTGGTTTTTCCTCGATCAGCCGCATCTCGCGTTCTGGCTGATCGCGGCGGTCTCGTTCCTGCTCGGCGTTTTGATCATCATCCCGATCGGCGGCGCCGACATGCCGGTCGTGATCTCGATGCTCAACTCGTATTCCGGCTGGGCCGCCGCTGGCATTGGCTTCACGCTGGGCAATTCGGCGTTGATCATCACTGGCGCGCTGGTCGGTTCTTCCGGCGCGATCCTTTCGTACATCATGTGCAAAGGGATGAACCGCTCGTTCATCTCGGTCATTCTCGGCGGCTTCGGCGGCGAAGTAGCCGGTCCGAGCGGGGCTGCCGAGCAGCGTCCGGTCAAGCTCGGCTCGGCGGAAGATGCGGCTTATCTGCTGAAGAACTCCTCGCGCGTTATCATCGTACCCGGCTACGGCATGGCGGTGGCGCAAGCGCAGCACGCGCTTCGTGAAATGGGTGACAAGCTCAAGGCCGCGGGCGTTGACGTCAGCTACGCCATTCATCCGGTCGCCGGCCGCATGCCCGGCCACATGAACGTGCTGCTCGCCGAAGCCAACGTGCCTTATGACGAGGTTTTCGAGCTCGAGAATATCAATTCGGAATTCGCGCAGGCTGACGTCGCCTATGTCATCGGCGCCAACGATGTGACCAATCCCGCCGCCGAGGACGATCCGACTTCGCCGATCTACGGCATGCCTGTGCTGCAAGTGTGGAAGGCGGGCACGGTGATGTTCAACAAGCGCTCGCTGGCGTCCGGCTATGCCGGCATCGACAATCCGCTGTTCTACCGCGACAACACCATGATGCTTCTTGGCGACGCCAAGAAGATGACGGAAGAAATCGCCAAAGCGATCTGAGCGCGGTTGCACAATGGCGAGCGCGATCTGATCTAATTGCTGATGAACGCAGCTCCTCCACCGCCACAATCGCCGTCACGGCGCTCTCCCCTGTCATCTTCGGCCGGCCGGCCAAATCGCTGGCTGATGCGTCTCATCGCCATCCCGGTGCTGGCAGTGGCGGGTGTGCTTATCTATCGCGGCGTGCAGGACCGGTTTTACCTACCTGAGTGCGACTCAAGCCGCGCCACGGACACGCTGGCGAACGTTCTCAAGGGCGTCGATTCCGTGCCGCTGCGCTACGAGCCGATCAAAACCATTTCGAAGACCGAGAAAGAAGTGGTGTGCAACGCGGCGTTGCCGCTTTCCGACGGCGCGACGTTGAACATCGACTATCGGTTCTTTTGGCAAGGCAGCGCGGCGCAAATGAAATACTCAATCTCGCGCAAGGACCCGAAGGCGTCCGGGGCGAGCGTACCGCACTCCGAATAAGCCGAGCCAACTCAAATCGAATTAAGCGTCACCGATAATCCGTCGCGCGGAAACGGGATCGGCCACATCCGCCACTCAGGTCGATAATCCGGCGCGATAGAGACGCGCACGTTGCTGAGGAAGTGTCGGCTGAAGCATTTGGCCTGCATGTAGGCGAAGTTCAGCCCCAAACACATATGCGCGCCGCCGCCGAACGGCACGTAGGCGAATTTGTGCCGGCCGCGCGACGCCTCAACCTCAAAGCGTCGCGGATCGTACTTATCCGGCTCGGGCCAAATATCCGGCATGAAATGCGTAAACAGCGGATTGATGTTGATACCGGTGCCCGCCGGGATGCGATAACCGGAGAATTCAAAATCGCGCATTGCGCGCCGCGGCATGGAAGGCACCGGCGGCGCCATCCGCATCGCCTCTTTAAAGGCCATCTCCGCAAGCGGCAAGTGATCAAGGCGTTCAAACGCCAGCGGCTCCCCCGCCGTGAGCCCCAGCCCGCAGACTTCGGCGCGCAGTTTGTCCTGCCAATCCGGATTTGCCGCCAGGCGATAGACCAGCGACGTGAAAGAGGACGTCAGCGTGTCGTGCGCCGCCAGCATCAGAAAGATCATGTGATTGACGATGTCGTCGTTCGACAGAAGCGAGCCATCATCCCAGGTGGCGCGGCACAAATGTGAAAACAAATCCTCGCCGCCGCCCTCGCGACGGAGCGGAATCTGCCGGTTGAAATACTCGACCAGCGCCGCGCGACCTTGCATGCCGCGCCGCATAGGCGTTCCCGGGAGCGGCACGCGGATGACCGAGACCGAGGCCGCCAACATGGCGATGAACGCCTGTTTAATCGTTTCCAGCTCGGCGCCAAGCTCGCCGCCGAGGAACGAGGTTGCTGCCAGGTCGAGCGTCAGCTGCTTGATCAGAGGGTAGAACTTGACTTCGCGCCCGCGGGGCCATTGCGCGACGCCGCGCGCGATGCCGGCATTGAGCTCGGCGAGATAGGACTGCATAGGGCCGGATTTGAACGCGACCGAAAGTGCGCGCCGATGCAGGCGGTGCTCGTCAAAATCAAGCAGCATCAGCCCGCGCGGAAACAGCCGGCCGAGGATAACGTCCCAGCCGAGACCGGAAGAAAAAATCTTCTGCTGATCGAGCAGAACGAATTCGTTTGCCTCTGGGCCAAGCAACGAGACGTTGCTCTGGCCGAAAGCCCGCCCGCGATAGACCAGGCCGTACCGCTGCGCCCGCTGCTCGACGAAGCCTTTCGGGTCGGCGAGAAGCGGCAAGGTCTGTCCGAGAATCGGCCAACCCTCGTCGCCGGGAATGTGCGAGAGCGCGCTGGCGGGGGTTGGCGCCGGCGGCGCCTCATAGACTGCCTTGTGTGCCTGACCGAGGGCCTGTACCGACATGGCATCCTCCTTCATTTTCCGCATCGACAAAATACAAGTAATTGCTCACAATTCATACTCGCATTACCGGAGCGATTTCGTGGCCCGTCGGCCGGCAACAAATCCAAGAAAATCAGCGTCGCAGGCGCGATCGCGTCAAACCGTCGATGCGCTGCTCGAAGCGACTGCTCGCGTTTTGATCAAGGAAGGCTACGACAAAACAAGCACAAATAAGATCGCGGCCGTGGCCGGCGTCAGCATCGGCTCGCTCTACCAGTATTTCCCCACCAAGGAGGCGCTGGTCGCGGCCGTCATCGACCTTCATATGCATGAGATGTTTCGGCTGGTTCGCGAAGCGCTCGTCAAAGTGACGACCCACCCCATTGAAGCCGCGGCGCGCGAATTAGTTTCGGTCATGATCGAAGCCCACCGCATCAATCCGAAACTGCACCGCATCCTGGTCGAGCAGACGCCGCGGACCGGCAAGCTGGAGAACGTCGAGGCCGTGGAACGCGAGGCTTACGGGCTGGTTCGCGCTTATCTCGAAGCGCATCGCGACGAGCTCGATGTCGCCGACACGAGTCTCGCTGCATTCGTGTGCGTGACCGCCGTCGAAGCGCTCACCCATGCAGCCGTCGTGCGGCGGTCTGAAAGACTCACCGACGAACAAGCAGCGAAGCTCGTCAACGATGTGACGCGCCTCGTAGTCCGATATTTGCAAAAATCGCCAAAGCCCGAGAGGGCGCCAGCGCAAGAGCGCCGGACCAATAACCGGCTTAAGCGCGATAGGCGGCAAGAAAAGCGCGGACCGCAACGCCAACGTTCGCTTCGATCTGGTCGAGGTTCGGGGCCGGCGCAAAGTTGAAGACGATCGGCTTGAACAGTGCGGCGTGGCTCGATTCCATGAATTGGGCCGCCGCGATGTTGACGTCTTCAACCACAAGCACGCCGGCCTCGACCTGCGCCGAGAAATATTCGGCGAGCCGGGCGATTCCGCGTGCCGGTCCGCTCTCGTAAAATTTGCGGCCAACCTCGGGCATGCGATCCGCGATGGCAATGACGGTGCGGATCGCCTGCGCCTTTTCCGGCCGGCACAAAAATTTGACGTAGGCCACTCCCAGCCGCGTTAGAACGGCTTCGACATCGTGATCGTCGGGATCCAGATCGAAAATACCCTCGGCCTGGGCATCGCACTCCTGCTCGACAATGGCCTCGAACAGTTCCTCCTTGTGCTTGAAATACACATAGAGCGTGCCCTTCGAGACGCCGGCCGCACGGGCGATGTCGTTCATGCTCGCCGCGTCAAAACCCTTGGCCAGGAATACGGCGCGCGCCCCCTCAATGATCTGACGCCGCTTAGCGCTTTCGTCCTCCGCGGGGCTGGCTTCGGGGCGTTCGAGTGTGGCTACAGCGGTCATTTCGATCCTCCGGGCGCCCTAGACAAAACGTCTCGTTCCCTAACGCACCGTATTCATTCGGCAAATCGCTGATGGCTGATATATATTGACCGAACGGTTCGGTCAATATTGACTTCCGTCTTTCGCCGGCTTATTAGTGACCGAACGGTTCGGTCAGTTAACGGACCCTTTGAGGAGTGCGAGATGTATCGCAACCGCGCCGAGGCGACATCGCCTTTCCAGATCGTGCCAGCCAGCGAACCCCTACCTCCGGCGGCCGATGCCGGCGACCTGTCGCCGCGGCCGCCGCTGGCAGAAGCGCCACTTCAACCCTTGCCGGTAAAAGCGGCACCAACGGCAACCCAGGCCCGCAAAGCGCCGCGCAAGCGATCCCGCCGCCTGGTGTTTGGCGCCGTCGCGCTGTTGGCCATCGGTGTCGCCGGTTACTTCGGCTACGAATATTGGACGGTCGGCCGGTTCACGGTCTCGACCGACGACGCCTACGTGCAAGCCTACAACACGACACTCGCCGCCAAGGTCTCCGGCTATCTCGCCAGCGTTCCGGTGACCGACAACATGCAAGTGCATGCCGGCGACGTGATCGCCACCATCGACGACGGCGACTACAAGCTCGCGGTCAATTCCGCGCGTGAGAAAGTTGCCACCCAGCAGGCGACCATCGCGAGGATGGGCCACCAGATCGAGGCGCAAGAGGCCGCGGTCACTCAAGCCAAAACCCAACTCGTCTCCGCGCAAGCCGCGCAGACGCGTACCCAGCTCGAGCTCGACCGCCAGATCGCGCTAGTCGCGCGCGACGCTTCAAGCCGGCAACTTCTGGAACAGGCTCAGGCCAACCGCGATCAAGCCGTCGCCGGCGTGCAGGGCGCGCAAGCCGCGATCGATTCGGCCGCCGCCAACGTCGACGTGCTCAAGGGCCAGCAACAGGAAGCGATTAGCACGCTGAACGAACTCAAGACCGCGCTTGCCAAGGCCGAGCGCGACTTGTCCTTCACTGTCATCCGCGCGCCGATTGACGGCGTCATCGGCAATCGCGCCATGCAGACCGGCGACTTCGTTCAGACGGGACAACGGGTCGCGAGCCTGGTGCCGCTCGACGATGTTTTCATCAACGCCAACTTCAAGGAGACGCAGCTCGCGCGCCTTCACCCCGGCCAAACGGTGTCGATTGCGGTTGATGCGCTGCCCGAACACTCCATCGAAGGCACTATCGAGAGTTTCTCGCCGGCCTCGGGCGCGGTGTTCTCTTTGCTGCCGCCTGACAACGCCACCGGCAACTTCACCAAGATCGTCCAGCGATTGCCGGTGCGCATCCACGTGCCGCCCGCCGTCGCCCGCGAGGGCCTGCTGCGGCCGGGAATGTCGGTGGTGGTGAGCGTCAACACCAAGGCGAACAAAGCCGCCGCCGACGTGTCGCATAGCGCAGCGCGCTAAAAGCACGAGGCCGGTCATGGCCGAAGCCACCACATTCACCCCCGGAATTTCCGCCGCCCTCCCCTCCGAGACCGAGCGGGTCGATCCGCTCCGGCTGCTTGCCTTCCTCGCCATGTGCTTCGGTATGTTCATGGCGTTCCTCGACATCCAGGTGGTGTCGGCGTCGCTCTCGGAAATCCAGGCCGGGCTTGCCGCTTCAAGCGACGAGATCACCTGGGTGCAGACCTCGTATTTGATGGCCGAGGTGGTCGCCATTCCGCTGTCGGGCTTTCTCGCCCGCGCGCTGGGCACGCGCATCATGTTCTCGACCGCCGCCGCCGGCTTCACCATTGCGAGCCTGATGTGCGGGCTGTCGTCATCGATGGGCGAAATGATCGTCTGGCGCGCGCTGCAGGGTTTTATCGGCGGCGGCATGGTGCCGACCGTGTTCGCTTCCGCTTACGCCATATTCCCGCGCTCCAAGCAGCCGGTGATTACGCCGCTGATCGGGCTGGTCGCGACGCTCGCGCCCACCATCGGCCCGACGGTCGGCGGCTATCTGACCGACCTGCTGTCGTGGCATTGGCTGTTCTTCATCAACATCGTGCCCGGCATTGTGGTGACGCTCGCCGCGGCGGCGTTGATCGATTTCGACAAGCCGAATTGGTCGCTGTTCGAGCGCTTCGACATTCTCGGGCTGATTTTGATGGCGCTGTTTCTCGGCACGCTTGAATACGTGCTCGAGGACGGTCCGCGCTACGATTGGTTCGAGGATTCCACCATCGCTTTCGCCGCGATCGTTTCAGCATGCTCGGCGGTTCTGTTCTTCATGCGGGTGCTGACCGCCGGCCAGCCGATCGTCGACCTCCGCGCCTTCACCGACCGCAATTTTGCGCTGGGCAGCATGTTTTCCTTCGTCCTCGGCATCGGCCTTTACGGCCTGACGTATCTCTATCCGGTGTTTCTCGGTCAGATCCGCGGTTTCAACGCACTCTTGGTCGGCCAGACCTTGTTTGTCTCCGGCGCCACAATGTTTCTCACCGCGCCGATTGTCGGCCGGCTGATGACCAAGCTCGATCCGCGCCTGATGTTGGCGTTTGGTTTCACCGTGGTTGCAATCAGCAACTGGCAGGCGACCTACATCACCAGCAACTGGGAATTCGGGGAACTCTTCATCCCGCAGGTGCTGCGCGGTTTCGGCATGATGTTCGCGATTGTGCCGATCACCAGCATCTCGCTCGGCACGCTCAAGCCGGAAATGCTCAAGAACGGCTCGGGGCTGTTCAACCTGATGCGCAATCTCGGTGGTGCCGTCGGACTCGCGGGGCTGAACACCGTGCTCGACAAGCGCATCGACCTGCATCTGGCGCGTCTGCACGATTCCATCACCTGGTCGCGGCAGCCGGTCGTGGAGGCGCTGCATAATTTCGCCGCGCGGATGCCGGGCTCCGACGCCCAAAACATGGCGCTCAAGTATCTATTCATGTTCACCCGTCAGCAGGGCATCGTCATGGCCTTTGCCGACGTGTTCCTGCTGCTCGGACTCTTGTTCCTGGTATTTGCACCGTTCGTTTGGTTCATGCGCCGTCCGCCGCCGGTGACCGGCCCCGCGCCCGACGCGCATTAGCTCGACTGAAGCGTCTCGTAGGAGCTCCCCATGCCGACCATCGCGCTGTTCGGAATAAATATCGCTTTCGCTTTTACCGCCTGGGCCGTGGTCACGGCGCTGTATATCTGGCCGGCACTGCGCGCGCGGCCGCGCATCGAGGCGTTGCGTCCTCTGCTGGTGCTGAACGCCTTTCGTTTCGGCGGATTGTCCTTCTTGATGCCAGGCGTCGTCTCGCCGGATTTGCCAATTGCATTTGCCCGAGATGCGGCCTTTGGGGACATTATCGCCGCGGTTCTGGCTTTGCTTTCGCTGGCAGCGCTGCGCACCAAAGCGGGGATCGTCGTAGTTTGGCTGTTCAACATCTGGGGCACCCTCGACCTTCTCAACGCGTTTTACCAGGCGCAACGCTGCCGGGTTGCAGCCCGGTCAACTCGGCGCCGCTTATTTCATTCCAACCGCATTCGTGCCGCTGCTATTCATTACGCATGGGCTGATATTCGCAATTTTGCTGCAAGGCGAGCGCGCACCGACCGCGCCCCGCCGGGCGACGGCGCGTCTCGCTGCATGAGCGAGCTCGTTCCTATCGCGAGTTGGCCGCCGGCGGCCCGTATCCGCCCGCCGTCGGCGTTTGGATAATAATCGCCTCGCCGGCATCGATCATCGTCGCGTCGCAGCCGCCGAGCTTTTCCACGCGGCCGTCCCGCCGTCGCACCGAGTTTTGGCCAACTTCGCCGTCACTGCCGCCGGCAAGCCCGAACGGCGGCACACGGCGGTGGCCTGACAGAATCGTGCATTCCATTTTTTCCAGGAAGCGGATGGTGCGGATGATGCCGTCGCCGGCATTCCAGCGTCCGCGGCCACCGGAGCCTTTGCGGATGTGAAAATCCTCGAGCAGCACCGGGTACCGGAACTCAAGAATTTCCGGATCGGTGAGCCGTGTGTTGGTCATGTGGGTATGCACGGCGTCGGTGCCGGGAAAACCCGGGCCGGCCGGCGAGCCAGAGCAAATCGTCTCGTAGTATTGATAGCGCGCGTTGCCGAAATTGAGATTGTTCATGGTGCCTTGCGCCGCGGCCATGGCGCCGAGCGCACCGAACAGGCAATTAGTCACTTCCTGCGAGGTCTCGACATTGCCCGCGACCACTGCGGCGGGAAATTCCGGCGACAGCATCGACTTCTTCGGAATGATGATTCGGATCGGCCGCAAGCAACCGGCATTCATCGGAATGTCGTCATCGACCATGACGCGGAAAACGTAGAGCACGGCGGCGCGGGCTACCGGTTCGGGGGCGTTGAAGTTGTCCGGCTGCTGTGGGCTGGTGCCGGTAAAGTCGACCGTGGCTTCACGCCGCTTGCGGTCGACGCCAATGCGGACGCTGATGGTGGCGCCACGATCCGTTTCGATCTTGAACGTGCTGTCATGGAGCTTGCCGATAACGCGGCGCACGCTTTCCGCCGCGTTATCCTGCACGTGCCGCATATAGGCCCGCACGACAGGCAGCGTGAAATGCGCCACCATCTTGCGCAACTCCTGCACGCCCTTTTCGTTGGCGGCGATCTGCGCTTTCAGATCGTTGACGTTCTGCAGCGGATTGCGGGCCGGATATTTGCCGCCCTTGAGCAGCGCATAAGTCTCCTTCTCGCGCAGGCGCCCGCGGTCGACGAGTTTGAAATTGTCGATGTAAATGCCTTCTTGCTCGATCGAGGTCGCGTTCGGCGACATCGATCCCGGCGAAATGCCGCCGATATCGGCGTGATGGCCGCGCGAAGCGACCCAGAACAGAATGTTGCCGCGGTCGAAAACCGGCGTGCAGACCGTAATGTCAGGCAGATGCGTGCCGCCGTTATAGGGTGCGTTGATGGCGTAAACGTCGCCGGCACGGACCTTGCCGCGATTCATGCGGATCACCGTCTCGACCGCGCGGTCCATAGAGCCAAGATGCACCGGCATATGCGGCGCGTTGGCGACCAGCGAACCTGTTCCGTCGAACACCGCGCAGGAGAAATCGAGCCGCTCCTTGATGTTGACCGAATAGGCGGTGTTTTGCAGCGCCACCCCCATCTGCTCGGCAATCGACATGAACAAGATTGTTGAACACTTCGAGCATCACCGGATCGGCGCTGGTGCCGATGGCGTGGGCGCTTTTGCGCTTTTGCACACGCCGAAGCACCAGATGATTCTTTGCCGTCAATTCGGCCCGCCAGCCGCGCTCGACCACCACCGTTTGATGCGGCTCGATGATGATCGCCGGACCTTTGACCTTATGTCCCGGCAGGAGCCATTCGCGTGTGTACACGAGAGCTCGGTTCCACTTGCCGCCAGAGAAAAACTTCGTCCGCCGCGCCGGCTTCGGCAGTTTGGTCCGCGTGAGTTTTTGCGGCTTTTCCTTGAACGTCGCGCCGGCGCCGACGGCCTCGACTGAAATCGCCTCGATCACCAAGTCCTTGGTGCGGTCGATGAAGCCGAAGCGCGCCTTGTGCGCGCGTTCGAAGGCGGCTTTCATTTTGGCAAGGGAGACGAGAGCCACTTGCATTCCCCCGCCTCCTCGCCTTTTGGGCGGGAGGTAAAATTTTTGCCGTGCCCGCGTCAACGATCAGTGCTGTATCGGTACCGGCGTAGCGAATGTGGGCGCGCACATGAGCTTTGATTTTGTCAGGCGCGACGCCCTGGTTTGCCACTTCGGCGATCACCTCCGTCGCGAGTCGGTCCGGCCACGCGTTCCAGCACGTGGAGTGCTTTCTCGCCGAACGGCTCTTCGATCGCCTGCTGGCGAACGCTGCGGATATCGGCCAGTCCCATCCCGTAGGCGGAAAGGAGCGACGAATAGGGATGAATGAGCACGCTCGTCATGCCCAGCGCATCGGCGACCAGGCAGGCGTGCTGACCGCCGGCGCCGCCAAAGCAGTTAAGCGTGTAGCGGGTGACATCGTAACCGCGCTGCACGGAGATTTTCTTGATGGCGTTCGCCATGTTTTCTACGGCGATGGTGATAAATCCGTCGGCCACTTGTTCCGGCGCGCGACCGTCGCCGATTTCCCCGGCTAAAGCCGCGAATCCCTCGCGTACCGCTTCAGCGTCAATCGGCGCGTTCTGTTGCGGACCAAAAATCCTCGGAAAGAAGTCGGGGATCAGTTTGCCGACCATGACGTTGGCGTCGGTCACCGCCAGCGGACCGTCGCGGCGGTAGCATTTCGGTCCGGGATCCGCGCCGGCGGAATCGGGCCCGACACGGAGACGCGCGCCGTCGAAATGCAGGATCGAGCCGCCGCCTGCGGCAACAGTATGGATCAGCATCATCGGCGCGCGCATGCGCACCCCGGCAACCTCAGTCTCGAAGGCGCGCTCGTATTCGCCGGCGAAGTGCGAGACGTCGGTCGAGGTACCGCCCATGTCGAAGCCAATGAGCTGGCGAAAACCGGCTTGGCGGCCGGTCGCCGCCATGCCGACGACACCGCCGGCGGGCCCGGACAGGATAGCGTCCTTGCCGCGAAACAGTTGCGCCGCGGTCAATCCGCCCGACGACATCATGAACATCAGCCGCGGCTCGGCGTTCGCGCTCCCAGATGAGTCATCGCCTCGCGCCTCGAGCTCGCCGGCCACCTGCGCGACGTAACGTTGCAGAATCGGGGAGAGATAAGCATCAACAACGGTAGTATCGCCGCGGCCGACGAGTTTGATCAGTGGCGACACTTCGTGACTTGCCGAGACCTGCGCAAAGCCAAGCTCGCGCGCCAGCGCCGCTACCGCACGCTCGTGGTCGGCGTAGCGGTAGGCGTGCATGAAAACTACGGCGACCGCCTTGATGCCCTCGGCGAGCGCGCTTTGGAGTTCGAGCCGCACGGCGTCGAGGTCGGGCGCGCGCTCAACCGTGCCGTCGGCACGCACGCGCTCGTCCACCTCGATCACACGCTCAAACAGCATGTCCGGCTTGACGATGTGGCGGGCGAATATTTTCGGCCGCGCCTGGTAGCCGATGCGCAGCGCGTCGGCGAAGCCTTTGGTCGTGAGCAGCAGTGTACGCTCGCCCTTGCGCTCAAGGAGCGCGTTGGTGGCGATGGTCGTTCCCATTTTGACGGCGCCGATTTGCTCCGGCGGCAGCGGCGTCCCGGGCGTGAGGTCGAGAAGGCGGCGAATGCCGGCTACGGCCGCATCGGCGTAGGACTCCGGATTTTCCGAAAGCAATTTATGGGTGACGAGCTTGCCGTCCGGCCGCCGGCCGATCACGTCGGTAAAGGTGCCGCCGCGATCGATCCAGAAATCCCAGCGTCCGCGCATTCGTTTCTTTCCAATCCATGGCTTGAGGGTGCGGCCGATCCAGTGGAAGATAGGCGTTCGCGGGGGAAACGAGGAGACAAAATGCACCGCTCTGAGCTCTCAGATACGGCGCTCGCGCGTGGACAACGGCTGTTCGGCAAGCTGCACCCCTTCGACACGATCGACCCTGTTGCGACCTCGCTCGTGGTCGTTGACATGCAGAATTACTTCGTCAAGCCCGGACACCAAGCCGAGACGCCGATGGCGCGTGCCATCGTGCCAAACATCAATCGGCTGGCCGACGAGCTCCGCCGCCGGGGCGGCCACGTCGTTTGGATCCGCAACGGCACCACCGACACGCGGCAGAGCTGGTCGACTTACCACGAATGGTTGATGACACCCGATCGCATGCAGCGGCGCTACGCGGCGATGGAGCAAGACGGCGACGGCTTTGCCTTCTGGCACGCCAATGATATCCGCCCGGAAGATGCAACGCTGACAAAGACGCGGTACAGCGGCTTCATCCAGGGTTCGTCCGACGCCGAACGGCACCTGCGCGAGCGCCGTATCGACACCGTGCTCATCGCCGGCACCGCCACCAACGTCTGCTGCGAGAGTACGGCGCGCGACGCCATGATGCTCAATTTCAAGACCGTCATGGTATCCGACTGCCTTGCCGCTGCCTCCGACGAGGAACACAACGCCGCACTGTCGGCGTTCTATGGGCAGTTCGGCGATGTTCAGACCGTCGACGAGGTCGTGCAGGCTCTTGAGCGGGGCGCCAAAGACCGCGCGGCTGCGTGACCGCAGCCGCTGCGCCTGAGCCGCCTACTTATCGCGGGCCAACAAATCGGCAATGGTCCTGATTTCGTTACGGGCATATTTAGGCAACCCGCCGCTGATCGAATCCCCGGAGTTGAACGAGGATTCGCCCATCAGCACTTGCGCGGGGACGAGGTTACGCAAGACCGGCACGTTCTCGTATTCCTTTTTCTTGTCGAGCACGCTCTCGTCGATGGCCAGCGCCACGAAGGCGGTGACCACCGTCTTGTTTGGATCGGAAGGATGCGCCTGGAATACGGCAAACAGCTTCCCGAACTTCATGATCTGATTGACGTAGAAGATATTCTGCTCGAGCACGCCGGCCACCGGCGCATCAATGCCGGTAAGCTGCTTCACGCCATCCTGGTCGAGGTCGGCGGGAGCCAGCGGCGACAGCTCGCTCTGAAAATCGATGTGGTCGGAGACTTTCTTGGCGGAATCGCGCAATTTATTCACCAGCAGGATGCCGATCGGAATCCGGCCCTCGAGCTTGTAGCTCGATTGAATACAGATGAGCGGCGTGCGGCTGGTGCACCATTTACGTTGCGGGTTGTCGTTGCCGGTGCCCTGCGGGTCGGTGAATTTTTCGATATCGCCGGCGTCGATCAAGTTGTGTTTGATGGCCGGGTCGATTTTTTGCACAAACCCGAGCGTCACATAGCGTGAAAGATCGAGCGTGCCCGGCGCGCGATCGAGCATGAAACGCGCCTGCGCGATGTACATGACGAGCTTCTCGGCAACCGGGCCGGCCGGGTGGTTGGCCGTGGCCGCCTTGGTGATTGTCGGCTCGGTGTAGCTCGGGAACAGCGAAAGAAATTTCTTTTGAACGGGGTTGGTCTGCGTCCATTCAGCGAACGGAATGAGATTGTCCGTAGCGCCGCCGGTATCCCACCGGACATCGTTGAACAGGATCATGTCCGGCTTGAGCTGCGCCAAATTGCCGTTCCCGATCGAGCGCGAATCTTCGATGCGGAAATCCTGCGCACCCGCGAAGGACAACGACCCCAGCAGGCCGGCAAGCACGATCGCAGGCCGTATCAACATTCTCATTGTTCGCCGCGTGAGGTTCAGTTCGCCCGTCCGTCCCAGAAAAACGACCCGAACAGGCCGCGCGCCATTGGCTGCTGCCCTGGCTGTCCTTGCGGCCCTCTCGGTCCCTGGCCGGCATAATACGGCTGCGGCGCCTGCCCGCGATAACCAGGCTGCGCGCCCTGGCCGGGGTAGAAGGAACGTCCATTGAAGACGCCCTCATCTTCTCGCGGTGCGCTCGCCCAATAGCCCTGACTGCTTGGCGCCCCTCCAACCGGACCGCCCGGGGCGGAAACTGATACCGAAGCTTCGTCTTGAGGGATGAGTTGGTACTGCGTTTCATTGTAGCGGCCGTCCGCGCCCAGCCGGAAATGTTCAATGAAATTGCCCTGCCCGCCGCCGGTGATGCGATTGCCCGAGGCGTAATCGATCGGCAAGTCGATGAGATGAAGCTGCGCCTCGTGCGAGGGACCGTTCAGTGGCGCCTTCGGCGCGATTCCATCCGCCCATACGGCTTCGAGGATAGGCTGGAATATCGGCAATGCCACGCGGGCTCCGGTGGCGTTGGTGCCGAGCGAGAGGCGCTTGCCGTTGCCGTTGTCGTAGCCGACCCACACCGCAATGGTAACGTCGTTGGTGAAGCCGACGAACCAGCCGTCGACGGCGTCTTCCGTCGTTCCGGTCTTGCCCGCGACGTAGGGCGACAGTGCGCCGATGGCACGGGCGGTGCCGCGCGCGACGACGCCCTGCAAAATCGTTTTGAGCTGATAGAACGACGTGCGGTCGGCGGCGCCGATGAATGGCAGCGGCGTCTTCGGATATTCAAAGACGGTGCGGCCGCCGACCTCGATGGAGTCGATGCCGTGCGGCTCCGGCCGGGCGCCCTCGTTGGCAACGGCCGCGTAAAACGCCGCGAGATTGATCATGTGCACCGGCTGTGCGCCGAGCACGAACGGATAATAACGGATGCAGTCGGGATAGATTTTCGCCGAGACCGCAGTGGCGCAGACATCATCGAGGCTTTGCACCGGATCGCGGTCGATGCCGCCCTCGAGCAAATGAGCCGTCACCATATTGACCGAGTTCTCCAGCCCACGCCGCATCGTGTAAAGGCCACCGGAACTATTATCGGCGTTGCGCGGCGTCCAAAAATCTTCCGGGCGGGCGTAGCCACCCTGTTCGCGGGCGATGACGTAGCGGCCGCCGGCGCCGATTGGCGGCAGCGTAATCTGGTCGTCGGGCACCAGCGTGTTCGGCTGCAAACCTTTCTGCAGCGCGGTGAGGTAGGTCAGCGGCTTCATCGCCGAACCCGGCTGACGCTCGGTCTGCACCGCGCGGTTCAGTTGGCTCAGCGGATACGAGAAACTTCCCGCCATCGCGAGAATGCGCCCAGTCTTGTTCTCGAGAACGAGCGCCGCGCCTTGGACCGTAGGCCGCACGCGCAATTGCGCCTGACCGCCGAGGCTTTTTCCCTTGGCCGATTTGTTTTCCACGACGTGAACGTAAATGACGTCGTAAAGGCTGAGCTTCCGCCAAATCTGCCCGAACGCGCCGGTCAGCGGCAGCACGCGGCCATCGGCAAGACCCACCTTGATAAGCCCATCGCCGCGTTTGCCGCCGCCTTTATCCAGCACCACGGCCGCGTCCCAATGGACATCGTACAGCGGCAAATGAAGTGCCGTCAGCGCTTGTTGCCACGCCGGCATTGAACTCGCCAGTGAAGTTGAAGCGGACGAGCCCGCGGCCGGCGCGCTGGCAGTCGGCGAAGATGATGCAGCACCTTGCCGTCCCCCGCCCAGCTTTTGCACCGCGTCGGCTATATTGGTTTCAGCGCCGCGGAATTGAGCCCGTCCGGCGGACAATTCGTAATGCGCCAACCCTTCTTGCAACGCGAACTCAGCCTCGCGCTGCAGCTTGGCGTCGATGGTGGAGTGCACCGTGTAAGGTTCGGCGGTCAGGTTGGCGACGCCGTCGCCTTTTGCTTCGCGGCCGAGAAAATCGACAAAATGAAAGCCACTGTCGCGATGCGGCCGCTCGAATGCGACGAGCTTCGGCGGGTTCGCCAGCGCTCGGTCTTTCTGTTCGGCGGTGATGACGCCGTCCTCCTGCATACGCCCAAGCACATAGGTCAGCCGGTCGTTGGCCCGGTCCGGATGCCGATCCGGATTGAAAAAGCTCGGCCCTTTGAGCAGACCAGCCAGCAAAGCTCCCTCGCCTATCGATAGGTTCTTCGCCGGCTTGCCGAAATAGCTGCGCGCCGCCATCTCGACGCCCCAGGAGCCACGGCCGAGATAGGCGGAGTTCAGGTAGAGCTCGAGGATTTCCTGCTTGCTGAGCGTACTTTCGACCCGCGACGCCACGATCATTTCACGGATTTTGCGCTCGTAGGTCACGTCGTCGCCAACCAGCAGGTTTTTGACGACCTGCTGCGTAATGGTCGAGCCGCCTTGCGGGCGCCCTGGACCACCCAGGTTGCCAATAAAGGCGCGGATGATGCCGCGTTCGTCCACGCCATGATGCTGGAAAAATCGCCGGTCTTCGGCGGCGACGAACGCCTTCTGGACGTTTTCGGGAATATCGGCAAGCGGAACCCAAACGCGCCGGTTGCTGGGCGCGAACAGCTCCGCGAATTTTGTGCCCTTGCCGTCGAGCACCACGCTCATGCTCGGCAGCTTTCTTCCCTTGAGCGGCGTCTGGTCGGGAAGATCGGTTGCCGCGCCGTTGAAGAATTCGATCACCTGGCCCATGTCGACGACTGGATTATCGACGGTCTCGTTCTTGCAGAATTGCCGGTAGGCGGTGTTGAGGTCGGCGAAATTGATGCCGTGAAACGCCTTGGCGCTGGCCCCCAGCGCCTTGGGGTCGTCGAGCGCGGTCGAAATCAGGTCGTCGAGGTTGATGGACTCGATATCGAACGCCGCGCGCATGTGCGCGCAGCCGTTGCGCAGAATCTGCACCACCTCGTCGCGATCCTGCGCCGGGTCAAAATGCGTTTTGACCGCCTGCGGCTGGGTCATGACCTCACTGAGAGCCAGCGCAGTCGCGAATATTTTAACCAGAAGAATGTCCATGTGGAACGCGAGGCAACCGTGTTTGGGAAGCGCTAGAAGCCGAAACGCGGAGTATAGCTATCCGATCCTTACAAAAAGACTTTTTTACGAATCCCGCACATCTCCGCGTTGCGCTTCGATGACGCGATTTCCTATCACTCCGCCGTGAGCCGGCGCCAGCCTTCGATATCCTATTGACCGGCAAGCCTAAAGGCAGAGCTTCCGCAATAACGTCGCTTTGTCTACTTCTTTGTCGCCGCTAATCCCGCGAAATGGCCCATCCGCTGCAGCCATGCCAGCAGCACCAGCGCCGGCAGGCCGCAAAGCGCACACAGCACGAAAAACCAGGCCCATCCGACCGCATGGGCGACGTATCCGGTACCGAGCGCAAAGACATTGCGGCCAAGCGCGGCGAGCGCAGTCAGCAGCGCATACTGCGTGGCCGTGTAAAGCGGATTGCTGCATAGCGCCGACAGGTAGGCGACGAAGATGACGGTGCCCACCGCGTCGGTGAAAAATTCGATGGTCGTCGTGAAGGTCAGCATCGGCACGCTGTTGCCGGCGACGGCCTGCCAGGAAAAAGCGAGGATCATCGCCGTCTGCAAAATACCTCCGACCCAGAGGCTCGCCGCCAGCGGCAAGGCGCGCGCAATAAGCCCACCGACAAAACCGCCCAGCACCGCGACAATAAAGCCGACGCCGTTGCGGATGGCGGCGAGCTGCGGCAACGAAAACCCGATGTCGAGGACAAACGGCGTCAATAGCGCGAAGGCGAGCGCATCGGCGAGCTTGAATAACGCAACGAACGCCAACGCCGCCACTGCAAGGTCGCGCGACAGAAAATCGCGAAAACTGTCCAGCGCCGATTGCAACGCCCGCTTGACCGCGTTGCGGCGCGACGGGAGCGCGTGCTCGGCTTCGGCGGTCGCCGAAGAGGCCGGCTCGACCGCAAGCAGCGTCGCCACCACCCCGACGAGAACCAGCGCGGCCATCACCAGATAACAACCGGTCCAGGCCGCACGTTCGCCGACCGACAAGGCGTGAAACACCGTCACCAGAAGGAGAGCGCCCGCCCCCGAGGTGAGCGCGCCCACTCTGTAGGCAGCGACATACGATGCCATGCCGGCGGCTTGCTCGTTCTCCGGCAGGCTCTCAACGCGAAAGGCGTCGACCACGATGTCTTGGGTCGCCGAGGCCGCGGCAACAATAAAAGCCGCGACCGCAACCAGAAACGCCGAGGCAACCGGATCGCAACACGCCAGCAGCGCGATCGCCGCGATCAGCCAGGCTTGAGAGAGCAACAACCAGGCGCGGCGGCGGCCGAACGCCTTCGCCAGGAATGGAACGTCGAGCGCGTCGACCAGCGGCGCCCATATGAACTTTATGTTGTAGGGAATGGCCACCGCTGCGAACAGCCCGATGGTTTTGACGTCGATGCCGCTCGTCTTCATCCACGCTTGCAGGGTCGCGCCGACCAGCACAATCGGCAGGCCGCTGGAAAAGCCGAGCAGCAGCACGACAAGCACCCGCCGCTGCAGATAGACGGCGAGCGCCTCGGTAAAGGAGGGGCGCAAACGGCCTATTCCCCGGCCTCGAGCTTACGCAGCATCGGCGCGGGGATCACGGCGGCGGAAGCCGCTTCGTCGCTGAACTCGACGTCCTTGATACGCGCGCCGCGGTTCTCGATCTTTTGCGTGGAAATCAGAATCTGCCGCACATCCTCGTTGGCCTGGCCGAAATGCTGACCAAGCTTGGCGACGCGCTCGCTCATGCGCCGGACGTCATCGACCAGGTTTGCGACTTCCGCCTGGATGCGTCCCGCCGCCTCGCGCATACGCGCATCCTTCTGGAGCTGCTGGACCACGTGAATGGCGATCATCAACAGCGACGGCGAAACAATGACGACATTGGCGCGAAACGCCTTTTGCACGACATCGTCAAAGCCGTCGTGCAACTCGGCGTAAACCGATTCAGACGGCACGAACATCAGCGCCAAATCCTGGGTCTCGCCGGGAATGAGGTATTTCTGCGCGATGTCGGCGACGTGCTTGCCGATGTCGGCGCGCACCCGCGCCGCCGCCTGCCGCCGCGCATCGTCACCTTGAGCGTCGCGATAGGCGGTAATGGATTCCAGCGGAAACTTTGAATCGATGACCAGCGGGCGTTGGTCCGGCAAAAACACCGCGCAATCCGGCCGCAGCCTATTTGAAAGGGTATATTGGAATTCGTAGCATTCCTTCGGCAGGCCATCGCGCACGATCAATTCCATGCGGCCCTGGCCGAACGCGCCCCGCTCCTGCTTGTTGGCAAGCACGCTTTGCAACGAGGTAACCGTCGTCGATAGCTCGGTGATGTTTTTCTGCGCCCGGTCGATGACGGCGAGGCGCTCGTTCAGCTTTTGCAGATTTTCGGTGGTCGATTGCTTGGTCTTTTCCAGCGAGTCGCCGAGACGATGCGAAACCGAATCCAGCCGTTCGTTGACGCTGTGCGCGAGCTGCGACTGCCCCTTCGCCAGCATACCGATCATCGCCTCGAGCCGGGACGCGGCGTCGGCCTGCATCCGCGTGAGTTCGGCCACCGCGGCCTCCTCATCGCGCCCGCTGCGCCTGAAGCGCCAAAGCAAAACGGCAACCGCGCCGCCAACGCCGCAAGCGATGAGAAGTACAGCCACCACGGCAGTCCAAGCGATCTCGCTCATGCATTCGTCTTTACGTGATTCGCCGTCGGCGAGCGGCAAGCGGGCATCGCCGCTTAAAGAACAAAGAGGGAACATACATATCCCGATTCAGCCGTCCGGCGCAACAGGCGGCGTACATTGACCGCCGTATTTGCACCGCTTACATCGCGATCATGGCGGTGCGAGAAATCATAAAACTTCCCGATAAGCGGCTGCGACTGGTTTCCGCCCCGGTCAATCGCATCGACGCGGGTGTCCGCGCGTTGGTCGAGGACATGTTCGACACCATGTACGCGGCGCCGGGCATCGGGCTTGCCGGGATACAGATCGGCGTCGCCAAGCGCGTCGTGACCATGGATCTGTCGAAGAAGGAAGAAGAACAACAGCCGCTTGTGCTGATCAATCCGGAAATCACCTGGTCGTCGCCGGAAAAATCCACGCACGAGGAAGGCTGCCTGTCGATCCCCGAGTTTTACGAGGAGGTCGAGCGGCCGATCACAATCAAGGTCAGATACCAGGACCTCGAAGGCAAACAGCGCGAGCTCGAAGCAACCGGCCTGCTAGCCACCTGCATTCAGCATGAGGTCGATCACACCAACGGCGTGCTGTTTATCGATCACATCTCCAAACTCAAACGCGACCGCGTCGTCAAGAAATTCACCAAGGCAGCGAAAACGGCAGCGAAGAGCAAAGTGGAGGCGTAAGTGCCGCTTCGCCTCGTCTTCATGGGCACACCGGACTTCGCCGTACCCACGCTGCTTGAAATTGCCGGTCAGCACGAGATCGCCGCCGTTTACACCCGCGCTCCGCGCCCGGCGGGACGGGGCATGACGGCGCAAGAAACTCCGGTCGCGCGAGAAGCTGCGCGCTTCAATATTCCGATCTTCACGCCGAAGACGCTGAAAGATGCAGCGGCTGCGCCTGCCATTGGCGAGCTCGGCGCGGATGCAGCCGTAGTCGTCGCATATGGACTTATTCTGCCGAAAGCCATCCTCGATGCTTTCCCGCGCGGCTGTTTCAACCTGCATGCCTCGCTGCTGCCGCGCTGGCGCGGTGCGGCGCCCATTCAGCGAGCGATTATGGCCGGCGACAAGGAAACCGGCGTGATGGTGATGAAGATGGAGGAAGGCCTCGACACCGGCCCCGTCGCCATGGCGGACCGGGTGCCAATCGGGCTCGATTTGACCGCTGGCGCACTCCACGACGAATTGGCGCGGCGCGGCGCCAGATTGACCGGCGTCGCACTCGCCGCACTCGAACGCGGCACGCTGCAATTGACGCCGCAGGCGAGCGAAGGCGTCACTTACGCCAACAAGATCGAGAAAAGCGAAACCCGCATCGACTGGGCCAAGCGATGGAACGAAGTCCACAATCATATTCGCGGCCTGTCGCCTTTTCCGGGCGCGTGGTTCGAGACCGCCGGCGTTGGCCGCGTCAAGGTTTTGCGAACCACCAAGGGAGAAGGTGCGGGGACGCCTGGCCAAATACTGGACGACCGCCTGACCGTCGCCTGCGGCGAAGGTTCGGTGCGGCTCGTCGAAGTTCAGCGCGCCGGAAAGCAGCCGATGCGCGCCGAAGAATTTTTGCGCGGGACCTCGATTGGACGCGACAGCGTTCTGACCTGAGGCGTCATGCCCCGCTTTAAGCTCATCATCGAATATGACGGCACGCCCTTTGTCGGTTGGCAGGTGCAGGACAAAGGCGTTTCCGTCCAGGGCGCGATTGCCGCGGCGGTCACGGCCTTTAGTGGAGAAACCGTCCCGGTACAGGGCGCGGGGCGCACGGATGCCGGCGTGCACGCGCTCGGACAGGTCGCTCACGTCGATCTGAGCAAAGACTGGAACGTCGATAACGTGCGCGATGCGCTGAATTTTCATCTGCGCCCGCAGCCGATCGCGGTGCTTGCGGCGGAGCGCGTCGCCGAAGACTTCGACGCTCGCTTTTCCGCGACCAAGCGGCACTATCTTTATCGTATTGCGAACCGCCGCGCCGATCTCGCGCTCGAGGTCACCCGCGCCTGGCGCGTCGGACGGCCGCTCGACGCCGAGGCGATGCACGCCGCCGCGCAAAGCCTCGTCGGCAAGCACGACTTCACGACGTTTCGCGCCACGGAATGCCAGGCCAAGTCGCCGGTGAAGACGCTCGATCGTCTCGACGTTGCGCGTAACGGCGAGGAGTTGCACGTCACTGCCGTGGCGCGCTCATTCCTGCACCACCAGGTACGCTCAATCGTCGGCTCGCTCGTTCACGTCGGCGAAGGCAAATGGCGCGGTGACGATCTCACCGCGGCGCTCGTAGCGCGCGACCGCGCGCGCTGCGGCCAGGTGGCCCCGCCGCAGGGACTTTACCTGGTCCGGGTAGAGTATTGATCGTCATAACGCCGGAAAGCGTGCAGCTAGTTCCGCGGCTTTGGCCACGTCGTCGGGCGTATTGACGTTGAAGAACGGATCGACGGGCGTATCCGGCCAGGTCGCGACGGCAAGCGGGTAACGCGCGGTCCATTCGTGAACTGCGCGCATCTGCTCGGTGATGATTGCTGTCCGTAAATCTTCGCGCAATCGGGTTGGCCAAAGCGCGATGGTTGGATGCCGGCGGCCCGCCGACTCGGCACACGCCAACATCGCATCACCGTCGCTTCGCGCCTGATGCAGACGCACGACCAGGTCACGCGGCAGGAAAGGGCAATCGCTCGGCACGCTGACGAGCCACGAAATCTCCGGTGCATTCCGAGCCGCCCAATCGAGGCTGGCAAGAATTCCAGCCAGCGGACCGGGGTAACCCGGCACATTATCCGGAACGACCGTCAATCCTGCTGGCGCGGTTTTTGGATCGGAATTGGAATTGAAAACGACCCCGCTGCATTGCGGCCGAACCCGCTCAAGGATTCGATCGAGGATGGCAGCGCCACCAATTTTAATCTGCCCTTTGTCACTGCCGCCCATGCGCCGCGCGAGCCCACCGGACAGCACGACGCCAAGCGTTGGTGGATAGCTCATCGACGATCAGGCCGGCTCTTCAAATGAAGTGAGTGCCGCGATTGGCCCAGGCGTCCGATGCTGACCGCCATCATTCATTGTCGAACGTGGGACCGGGGCGCCCGCCATGGTAATTCGGCGAACCTTCGGGGAAAGTCGACATGCAGGGTGGAAACTGGTTCTGGTACGGCCACGCGCAGCGGCCCTGCGCCGAACCATACAAGTTCCGGCCCGTCTGCGGTTGCCACTGACGCGACCAGTGATTCTTTGGGTAGCTTTTCGTGACGTGCGTTGTCGGCTTCTTCTGATCCATTTGCGCCATCGAATGGGTCGGCGCCGACAGCACAGTAAGTGCGATGGTGGCAACGCCCAAAGCGCGCAGCCGATTTTGATATGTGCTCATGCCAAAGCTCCTTAGCTCAATTGCGTCACGCCCGGGTCAGGCCAATACCACAAACGCGATTCCTACGTTGGCTTGCTGTCCTACCAAATCTGAAGTCCGGGTATCGTTCCGGATTCGGAGCGCGCGTTCCTGGCTATCCCGGTCACGACATTGAAGCGCTAATTGCTGCGGATTTCCCACCCATTTCGCGACCATTTTAAGGAGGACGCGACTCCCGGCGTTGCATGAATGGTCAACGGCCATTCTTCCGGCATGCAATTGTTTGGGCCGATGGCCGTGAGACCTTTGCCGGACAACACGTCTGCATACCACTGGTCGCGCTCACTCTTTTCCGGATGATTCTCGCGCAGGAAGGATTGCTGCCCGAGCTTCAGGAGGGTCACAAAAAGCGCCGACTTGTAGTTGACCGGATCGCCCCCGCCTTGAAGGTCGACGGCATTGTACCGCTTCTTCATTTCTTCGATGAGATCGGTGTCGGCTTCGCCAATTCGGCACAACGCCAGCACGGCAAACATTCGCTGCCAGCCTTTAATGTCGTTCTCCATGAACTGGTCGCGATAGAAGGCAAGCATCATGGTGCCGGCCTCACCCATGCGGACATAAACCATCGGGTACTTGCGGATCGCCAACTCCGGGTTTGCCTTGACCGCCTCGAATAAAGTGTCCGCGACACTCACGAAGGCGCCGTGCGGCAACGCGCCAACTGCTCCCGCAAGCGCCTCAAGCTGCTCCCGCCAATTCGGCGTCGCTCTCGGCATCGGCGCGGACCAGAGCCAAAAGGCGACGCGCCATGCCGTCGGCAAGCGGCGCCAGTCGATCGGGGTTGGTCGCGAGTGAATAGCCAAGATTAAACGGGACCTTGGGATTCTTTCCGTCGATAATGGCATTCAAATCATCAAAAACACCGTTCTCAACCTTTTCAGGTTCGGCGTGAACCGCATCGAGTACCGGCGAATTGCTGGCGAAGCCGGCAAAATTTGAGAGGTCCGCGGCAACATATTTTCGGATGCCGAGCATGACGCTGACCGGGTCGTCAAACTTGGCGCGCTCGACCGTGTCTGGAATTCCATCGATCGTTGTGAGACGGCGATTGAAATCCGCGACACAGCTCCAGCTCGGGGGTTGATCAATGAGACCGCAGCCAATGAAGAGGTAGGGAAAGGCCGGCAATCGCCAAACATACCCTCGCGTGAAGGAGCCGACCCTCTTGTCATCGATGACGATCTCTGTCGTTTGCTGGCGTATGCCCGCGCCGCGCGCCCAAATCCGCGGATCTCCGACCAACGTCACTTTCACTTCTTTATTTGTTGGACGCTCGGGAAACCTCAACAAGCAGATTTGTTGTTGAAAAACGTCACCGAAATGCACACCGAACGTGGCAATCCGGTTCTGCGTATCTTTTTTGATGCCGTTGCACTGAGCCCGGGTAATGAGCCTCTCGGACAGGTATCCCTCCGGAAAGTTCTTGTTTGGCTCGTAGACGACCGGCACATCATGCGTCTCGACGAACCGCTGCGCTTCGCCCATGACGAGGGAGTCCGCCGACGGATTGAAATCGAAGACTTTGCCGGGGTTGGTGGCTCGGAGCTGCTGGGATACCTGTGCGACTTGCCAGCCCTCGCGAAAATAAGCCGCATAATAGCCGCCGTAAGCCATGAGCGGGACGAGGATAAATTCGCGCGGGATGCGAGCCATCAGAGCTTCGACGAACAAGCTTGCCAGAAGCAAATGCACCAGGAGGCCCGCGAAAATCGGCCCGCCCAGGAACATCAGATAAAGTCCGGTTAGCGGGAAATACTCCAATGCGAGGAATGCAATTAGGCAAAGAAATACCTTGCTGGAAAACGACGACAGATAGCGGCGGAGCATGACGCTCTCCAAAGCCGATAAATGCGCAAATCTAGCTGGCTGATATTAAAATCTCGGCAAAGCGCCAGGGTCGAGCGGATTTAGCTTCCTGGCTCAGACCCGGCGGCCACTCTCGAATAACCGTTAGCTAAAATACTTCTCGATAATCCGCCGATAGATCGCGGTCAGCGTGCGCAAATCCGAAAGCGGCGTGCATTCGTCGACCTGATGCATGGTCGCCCCGACCAGCCCGAATTCAAGCACCGGACAGTAATCCTTGATAAAGCGCGCATCCGAGGTGCCGCCCGATGTCGAAAGTTTTGGCTTCTTTCCGGTCACCTCTGCGATAGCAGCGACAGCTAGCTCGGTAAACGGACCGGGCTTGGTGACAAACACATCGGCATTTGAAGGTTGCCACTCGAAGGCATAGCGGATGCGCCCGCCGGCCGCCGCTTCCGTCCGTTCTTCGATCAGCGCTTTTAGCTTCGCCAGCGTGTGACGGTCGTTGTAGCGGATGTTGAAACGCGCCCGCGCCTGCCCGGGAATGAGGTTGACCGTCTGGTTGCCGACATCGACGGAAGTAAATTCGAAGTGCGAGGGATCGAATAACTCGCTGCCTTGATCGAGCGGCGCCTGAAGCGCGGCGATCAGTGTAACAAGTCCGCGGATCGGATTGTCGGCGCGGTCGGGATAGGCGACATGTCCCTGCCGACCATCAACAATGAGTGTGCCATTCAGCGAGCCGCGACGCCCCGCCTTGACGGTGTCGCCAATCACTTCGACATTGCTCGGTTCGCCGAGCACACAATGGTCGAATTTTTCGCCGCGCGCGGCCGCCCATTGCAAAAGCTTGACGGTGCCGTTGACCGCGACGCCCTCCTCGTCACCGGTAATGAGAAACGAGATCGATCCGCGCTTCGGCCGCCCGCCATTGGCGGCGAGATAATCGAGCGCGGCTGCGACAAAGGCGGCGATACCGCCCTTCATATCTGTGGCGCCGCGTCCATAAAGTTTATCGCCGGCGACTTCGCCGGCGAACGGCGGGTGATGCCATGCCGCTTCGTTGCCCGGTGGCACGACGTCGGTATGACCGGCAAACGCGAGATTGGGGGCGGTGTCACCGATCCGCGCAAACAGATTTTCGACCGGCGCCGTCCCGCTCTCGGTGAATGTCTCGCGGTGGACCGAAAACCCGGCGTCTTTCAGCACGCGCTGGAGATAGGCGAGCGCCCCGCCCTCCTCCGGCGTGATGGAGCGGCAGCGAATGAGATCGCGGGCGATGGCGACCGGATCGGCGTTCACAACGGCTGTCCCAATGAGAGCGTTACGCGCCAAGCTGCATCAGCAACAGATTGTTTTCCCGGCGCACCCAGCCCGGGATCAGGAAAGCGTCCACCAGAACCCAGACGACGGTGATGAGCCATCCAACCAGGGAGATCGTAAGCAGCACTTGCGCGATGCCGACGCCCTTTCGTCCGAGATAGAAATTGTGCGCGCCGAACCAGCCCAGAAAAAACCAAAGGATATAGGCGATCACCGCGCTTTTGCGGTTAGCGTCGTAAAGCAGCAGCGTGCGCGCGTCTTTCGACATCGGACCCTGCCCCGCCTGTGCAACTCCGATCGAACGTTCATCACTCATGAAATTCCTCCATGGCGTCGTTCGTTTTATGTCCTCGCCAGCGGATCCGGTCCGTTCGGGTTGGGGCCGATAGTACCGCGGCGGAAGCCAAGCTCCACCAGCAACGCTAGTCCCAAAACCGTGAACGGAATGGCAATCGCGAGCGAGAGCATGCTCGGCGTCTCGTCGCTGCCGCCGACATCGAGCACGGCGAGCAGATCAAGCAACGCGCCGGCGCCGAAAAAAAACACCAGGAGCCAGACCGGCAGGTTTCGGTCGTGAATACGCTTCACCGCCACTGCGAATTCCGGATAGGTAAAGGCGAGGTCGACAATCGCGCTGAGCCGATCGCCCTGGATTTGTTCGGCGAAGAGATGCGCGACCAATTCGGCGAGCGCCAATACGCCCATTGCCAGCCAGAACGTCTGGCGGCCGATGCGGCCGTGGAACCCGTTGAACAAATAAACCCAATTCATCTGCACTATGCGGGGCTAATCCCGCAGCAATTCGTTGATGCTGGTCTTGGCGCGGGTTTTCTCGTCGACACGTTTGACGATGACCGCACAGGCGAGGCTCGGCGTCGGCGCGCCATCGGGACGCGCCTTTCCGGGAAGGCTGCCGGGCACCACGACCGCGTAGGGCGGCACCTCGCCCTGGAAAACCTCGCCGCTATTGCGGTCGACGATTTTGGTGGAGGCGCCGATGAACACGCCCATCGAGAGAACCGCGCCCTCACGGACAATGACGCCTTCGGCGATTTCCGAACGCGCGCCGATAAAGCAATTGTCCTCAACGATCACCGGCTCGGCTTGCAGCGGCTCGAGCACGCCGCCAATACCGGCACCGCCAGAGATGTGGCAATTCTTGCCGATCTGCGCGCACGATCCGACCGTGGCCCAAGTATCGATCATGGTGCCGCTATCGACATAGGCGCCGAGATTGACGAAGGACGGCATCAACACGACGCCGGGCGCGACGTAAGCGGAGCGGCGCACGACACATCCCGGCACGGCGCGAAATCCGGCGACGCGAAAGCGCTCCGCGTCCCAGCCGTCAAATTTGGACGGCACCTTGTCCCACCATACCGCGCGGCCAGGACCGCCCGGAAACACGCTCATGTCGTTTAATCGAAACGACAGCAGAACCGCTTTCTTGAGCCACTGATTGACGCGCCAGCGGCCGTCAGCCGCCCTTTCCGCTACGCGCGCGGCGCCGCGATCGAGAAGATCGAGCGCGGCTTCCACCGCCTTGCGCACGTCTCCCTGGGTCGTGGGCCCAACCTCATCACGCCGCTCGAACGCGGCGTCGATGACTTTCGCGAGCGCATCGGATCGGGTCCCGGAGTCTTCTTGGGCGACATCGGCGGCCATGAAATTTCTATCCCCTGTGGGGGCGGTTTGTCGGAGTGCAGCCGGGCGATGTCAAGTTTACGTGGATGGCGCTCAAAAAGGCGGTCAAATCGTCGGTGACGTGATCGATGTGCGGGTCGTCACGTCCGGCGAGCTCCCAGTCCTCGCGAAATACTTCGCGCGTACCACTGGGCACGACCAGCACGGTCGTCATGCCGCGCGCGTGGGGGACCACGAGATTGCGGGACAGGTCTTCGAAAATCGCCGCCTTGGCAGGATCGACCCGATGACGCGAGAGAAAACGGTCATAGACCACCGCACGTGGCTTCGGCTCAAGCTCGGCAGCGGCAATATCGAACACGTCCTCGAAATGCTCGAAGATTTCGAGCCGCCGCATCACGGTTTCGGCGTGACGGCGCGTGCCGTTGGTCAGAATGAGCTTGCGGCCGGAAAGCCGGGAAATGGCGGCGCCGAGCTCCGGATTGGGCGTGAGCAGCGAGTGATCGATCTCGTGCACCATTTCCAGAAACTCGTCCGGCACGAGCCCGTGTTCTTCCATCAATCCGCGCAAGCTGGTGCCGTAGCGGCGATAGTAATCCTTCTGCACGCGAAATGCTTCGTCGCGCGTCACCTTCAGGAAATTGGCGATGTAATCGCGGATCCGCTCGTCCACCTGATGCCAGAGATTCAGATGATGCGGATAGAGGGTATTGTCGAGGTCGAACACCCAGGTTTCGACGTCGGCAAAGCCGCGAATGCGGTTAGCGGCGTTGCGGTCATTCATCAGCGGCTGCTCGTGGCCATGCATCGGGGCGACGAGACGTCATCTATCCGCGGGTGTGCGTCTTGACAATGATGGTCCGGCTGAAACGCCGAAGCGGCACGGCCGCTATCGGCCTCGCCCAGTTAACTTGCCTCGCGCCAAGCCACCGAGGGCACTAAGCCCTGGAGAGCGCCGTCGTGCAACCTTACGGGGTCGCGCTCGCCTTCCGTCGCCACCCGCAGCACCGAGCGCGCTAACTCGTCTGGGCGTACCGTCGTGTTGCCGACTGCTTTGAGCGTCAACCACGCTTCGTCAAACGCCGTCTCCAGTACGACGAGCGTTTGCGGATCAAACGAAGAGCTCTGGAACCCGCGCATGGTCCGGCCTCACCACCGTGTTACGGCCCCCACTTTACCGAATCCCGGAACATCAGGCGCCAAATTGGCCGAGTTGTGACCGCACGACTCGGCGGTTGCCCATGCGCCAACCGCATAGCCGGCTATTTCCAGAGCTGGAACGCCACCAGCGCGGCAAGCATGGTGGCACCTCCCACCGCTTGCAGCGGCGTCATGATTTCGGAAAGCGCAACCGCGCTTAGAACCGTGGCGGTCAGCGGCTCGAGGTTCATGATCAGCGCGGTGCGAAACGCTCCGATGCGCATCGTCGAAACAAACACGAAAAGAATGCCCGCAGTAGTGGCGAGACTCATGGCGATCAGCGCAGCCCAGCCGATATTGGTCTGCGGCGGGCTCCAAGTTTGTGATGCCAATGAGATGCCGACAAACACGACAACTTGCGCGGCCACCGAGTACCACGTCGTCAACCGCGCATCGGCGCCGACGAGGAAAGCGCGCGTGGCGACGAGTACGCCGGTACGGCAGCAAGCTGCGCCGATCGCGTAGGCCACGCCAATAAGTGAAAGTCCGGCCGGGTGTGCGCCGATCATGATGCCCAGGCCGAGTAACGCTACCAGGGCGCACACCACGCCCCGCCAATGCAAGCGTTCCAGCCTGGTCGCTGAGGCAACAAGCCCCGTCAGCAATGGATAGACGAAATAAGTCAGCACCGCCGTCGGCACGTCGTTAAATTCGATCGCCTTGAACAGACAGAAGATCAGCCCCGCGAAGAGGAGCCCGATACCAATCGAAATCCAGCGCACGCGCGCGTCGGCGGCGGCCTTCGGTCCAGCCCGCAGCCACACCGACATGAAGGCAAGTCCAACGACGCTGCGAAAAGACAGCATCGTGAGCACATCGCAGCGCGAGGCGATAATGACCTTGGCGAGCACATCCGACACGCCGAGCGCGATGGCCGCAGCCAATCCTGGGGCGGAAGAAAAAACAGGGCGGGAAGCCACGCGGCAAGGACTCTAAGATGATGGATAGATGCCGCAAATACGCGGCAGCGACCGGGAGCGCAACTTCCTAGAGGAGCGGATTTGACATTCGCCACCGCCCAGTCGCGAACCCGCGAGGCGAATGTCAAATCCAAAGCTCCACGAGGACGGACTGATATTTACTAGTGGTCCTTTGTTTCTAACATTCGCATGAGAGCGTGCCGAGACGGATGCGAATGTTAGAATTGGACCACTAGTAGGCTTGTTTGCGTTCGCTCGTCAGCGGCGCCCGTTGCTGACGCCCGCCGAAAGGCCACTTGAGCATCTGCGCCGCGCGGAAGAAGGGGGCGATCAGCTCACCCCTGATAGTGTGCGCATACTCACGATCCGGCTCGACACCAAACTCGAGATGCTCGTTTTCGGCCGCGGGAATGTAGAGGGTGCCGAACATCCAATCCCACACCGCCAGGCAACTGCCGAGATTCTTGTTGAAGTGGATTGGATTGCGCGAGTGATGAATTTGATGATGCGCCGGGCTCATGAACAGGCGCCCAAGCCAGCCCGTGAACGAAATCCAGATTTGCGAATGTTGCAGGTGCACATAGAGGTAGATGAAAAAGACCAGGATCACGTTGCTGTCGGACAGCACATATTGCGGCATCGGTTGTCCAAGAAGGTAATCGCCGAGGCCGTTGGTCGTGCCTATCGTGAGCGCCAGAATATTGAGGAAAACGCACATGTAGACGGGATGCACGCGAAAATTGGTCAGCGGTGTCAGCACCGTCGCTGAATGATGCACCTTGTGGAATTCCCAGAGAAACGGAATGCGGTGCGACAAATAGTGATTGATCCAATACCCGAGCTCATACGCCAGGAATATCATCACGGTGATGATCGCCCGCGAAACGTATGCCGGAAACGGCGCCGGCGGCATCGGACCAAACAGCGAAGTCAAACCATCAGTGACGCCGCGACTAAGCGCGCTGTAGGACAATATCGCCCAGCCGAACACGATGCCGAAGACGAACAGATTAAAGTAGAAATATCCGATGTCGGCGATATTCGATCGACTGGTCAAAAGCTGCCTGGGAAACATCGCCCGCAGCAGCGACTTAAGGCGGACGCGGCGGCCCTTGCGATAGCGGCGCCCAGCGAGCACCACGAGCCCGATCGTGAACGCACAGAACAAGGAAAAGATTGAGAAATGCGAACCCGGCGCCAGCAACGCCTTGTACAGCTGACTCAAAAAATACGAGATGCCTGGCCAAAAATCCAAGCCCGCCTCCGCGACCGCAGTGAATGAGACTTTCACTTAGCCGGGATTGGTAAAGGCCGCGTTTTGCCGGCAAGCTCTAAGCGGTTAATGGCGGGTAAACCAGCCAGTCGGCAACGACACGCCGGCGGCTGCCGCTAGTTGTGAATTAGCGTACCGGCGCCGAGTTCTGTGAACAATTCAAGCAGAACGGCGTGCGGCACTTTGCCGTCTAAAATAACGACACCCTCGACGCCGCGATCGAGTGCTTCAATGCAGGTCTCGACTTTCGGAATCATTCCGCCGGAAATCGTGCCATCGGCAATGAGGCGGCGCGCGTCGTTGGCCGATAGTTGTTTGATCAGGTTTTTCGATTTGTCGAGGACGCCGGGGACATCGGTAAGAAGAAGGAGCCGCTTCGCTTTCAGCGCGCCAGCAATGGCGCCGGCGAAAGTGTCGGCGTTGACGTTGAAGGTGCCGCCATTTGCCGCCGCGGCAACGGGCGCCAAAACCGGAATAAGTTCGCGGCCGAGAATCTGCGTCAGCACGGTGACATCGACTTTGTCCGGCTCGCCGACAAACCCGAGATCGACCACCTTTTCGATGTGCGAGTCAGGATCGACGACCGTGCGCGTGAGCTTGCGCGCGGTCAGCATGTTGCCGTCCTTGCCGCACAGTCCGATCGCCTTGCCGCCGGCCGCGTTGATGTAACCGACCATCTGCTTGTTGATCAGCCCGGACAGCACCATTTCGACAATTTCGAGCGTCTTCTCGTCGGTGATGCGCAATCCCGCTTCGTAATGCGACTCGACGCCGACCCGCTTGAGCATGGCTTCGATCTGCGGTCCGCCGCCGTGGACCACGATCGGATTGATGGCGGTCTGCTCGAGCAACACGATGTCGCGAGCGAATTCGCGCGCCAAATGCTCGTCACCCATGGCATGTCCGCCATACTTGATGACGACATTCGCCTCGTCGTAGCGCTGCATGTACGGCAGCGCTTCGGAGAGGACGCGGGCAATTTCATGCTCGGAAACGCTCATGGGCGGCCCTATCGGCAAAATCTCGAATTAGTGACGCGCCGCTTTTAGCGGGCAAAAGCGAAGCGGGAAAGAACCACCGCGACTTTTATCTCGCGGTCCTGGAGGTGCGCTCGTGCAGCAGCCGCGCGATGGCGGCGCGGAGTTCCGGCATGCCTTGTCCGGTTCGGGCTGATGTGGCGATCACGCGCGGGAACGCCGCTGGGCGCTTTTGCAGGGCGAGTTCGACCTTGTCGCGGCATTCTCTTCAGGTCGGCTTCCCGAAGCTCATCGCATTTGGTGAGCACGACCTCATGGCTGACAGCAGACCGGTCGAGCGCTTTGAGGACCTCCTCGTCATTGCGCTTGATGCCGTGGCGGGCGTCGATCAGCAAATAGACTCGCGCCAGCTTCTTGCCTTTGCGCAAGTACGCCTCGACGACCTTGCCCCAGGCCGCGGCCTTGCTCTTGCCGGCGGCGGCATAGCCGTAGCCCGGCAGATCGACCAGCACGAGCGGGCTTGGGCCGGCAAAGAAGATCAGCTGCTGGGTGCGGCCCGGCGTGCTCGATGCCCGCGCCAGCGCCCGTCTTCCGGTAAGCGCGTTGATAAGGCTTGATTTGCCGACATTAGAGCGGCCCGCAAACGCTACTTCGACTTCGCCTGCGCGCGGCAGCGCTTCAACACTGGCGGCGGCTGAAACAAAGCTCCACTCACTTGCAAAGAGCCGCCGCCCGGCTTCGATTTCGGCGTTCGAAAAGTCTGCCGCTGTGCCCGTTGCGCTACTCATGGGCGACGAATGTCACATCGCGCAGGAATGAAAAAAGGGGACTTTCGTCCCCCAATTTTCGCAGCACAAATTCGTGAGCGCTCGGTCAGGCCGCGGCCGGACCATCCGGCCCGGAGCCACCAGGCGCATAAGCGTTATTTTTTGCACTGCCTTGATAGCGGGCGGCAGCGGCAACCGCGGAAATGCCGATTTTGCGGTAGCGCAAGTGCAACGCGACGATTTCGGCTGACGGTTTCGCCGTTTCGGCTGCGTTTTCTGCTTTGTCGGTCTTGGCGTTTTCCATCTAACGAACCCCGTTCCCTGTCTTGTGGTTGGCGGCGTGGCCCTAAACCGGCAGCGCGGCCGAGTTGGGCGAGGAATCACTCAGCTACATGAGAGCAGCTTGCGATTCCGTTGCGTCCCCAACAGGACAACTGGCGCGGTAAACCTTTGGTTAATAGTGAAAAAGGGGATTGGTAAGAACCTTGTTTTAGATCAAAATCCACAATCGGCGGAAGCTAGTGCGACATTCCTGCAACACTCGCGGGCGAGATCGGCGTCGACCCTCGCGAGTGCTGGCGTCCAAGCGGCGATTTCGCTATTTGGAATGCGGGGTAAGGCTTTCGCTGATTCAAGGCTGGGACAGGCGAAAAAGTAGGTCACTAATGACAATGCGTGCGCTGGCATTTGTAATCGCTGCCATTGCGTTGGGCGGTTGCGTTCAGGACAACGGCACCCTCGATCCGGTGACCGATGCCAACTGGAAGCAGCGCGACAAGGACTTGATGTCCAACCTGCCCTACAACCAGTCGCAAGTCGGAGAGGCCTACCGGCGGCATTTCGTGGATTATCAGCGCAAGGAAGCGCCCGGCAGCATTCTCATCGATAGCGACAACAAGTTCCTCTATTACGTCCTGCCGCAGGGCAAGGCGGTCCGTTACGGCATCGCGGTCGGCGAAGAGGCGCAGGCCTGGAGCGGCTTGGCCAAAGTCGGCCGCATGGAAGAATGGCCGGCGTGGCACCCGACCCCCAGCGAACAGCAGCGGCTTGGACCGCTCCCGGAATACGTCACCGGCGGCCCGCATAACCCGATGGGCGCCCGCGGCATGTACCTCTATTCGTCGAACAGGGACACGCTGTACCGGATCCACGGCACCAACCAGCCCGAATACATCGGCTCCGCGGTGTCTTCAGGCTGCATCCGCATGACCAATGAGGACGTGATCGACCTCTACAATCGGGTGAAGGTTGGAACGCCGGTCATTGTTCTCGGGCCGCATCAGAGCGACTCGCCGTTTAGTCCGCGCATGGCGAGCGCCCCGTCGACCGTTCACAACTAACGTTCACGCGGCTCTTACTTCAAGCGCCGAGCACGACCTGCACGACTTCGGGCGGCACGCCAAGCCGCGCCGGAATGAAGCTCGTGCCGAGCCCTCCTGACACGATCATGTGCTTGCCGTCCTCGACGATGTGGCCGTAAGCGTAGCGCGCGCCATATTTCGACGGAACGAAGGCCGGCCAAATCAACGGTAGCCGGATCTGGCCGCCATGCGTGTGGCCGGCAAGGGTCAGGGCGACGCGCTCCGGCATGCGGGCAAAGATATCCGGCTCGTGCGCCAGCAGCAGAACAGGATCGTCGGTGTGAATTTGCGCCAGCGTTCGCGGCAGATCGTCGACGCCGCGAAAGCGACCATGCCCAAGACGATAGGCGCGCTGATCACCGAGCCCGGCGAGCCAGAACCGCGCCCCTTCAGTTCCGAGCAACACGGCATCGTTTTCAAGCACCGGAATACCGACGGCATTGAGCGAAGTGCGGATGCCGATGGCATCGTGCCACCAATCGTGATTGCCAAGGACCGCCCAGGTGCCGAGCGGAGCCGTGAGCCGCGCTAATTCCGCCGCCCAGATTCTGTTGGGCATGCGCGCGTTCACGAAGCGATACGTGGCAATATAATCGCCGAGCAGCACCACGAGGTCGGACTTGAGCTCGTTAGCGGTGTCGACGATGCGGCGAACATGCGAGACGGTCATGTTAGGTCCGCCGGCGTGGATGTCGGCAATGATGGTGACGGACAGGCGATGATCTTTAGGCCAGGCCGCAGGCTGAGGCGTATAGCGAGTCACCTTCAGGCTTTGCGCTTCGACGCCGCCCGCATAGGCCGCCGTTCCTACCGCAGACGATCCGAGCACGCCGCCGGCACCGGCGAGAAGGCGCCGCCGAGTCAGCAGCGCTTTCGCCGAGGAGAGAGATCGCGGCGCGACGTCCGCTGGCAAGTCCGACTTCATGGCCGGCCTCCTAGCTCGCAAGAAGTGAACATAGTGTTCACCGCGGCGTCCAATTTCTGGAGCATTTCGAAGGCCGGCGCGATCGCGGGGAGCTGTTACGGTTCAGCCAGCTTTTCGCGCGTCACCCAATCGAGCGTCTTGTCGAGCGCACGATGAAGCTTTTCGAAAAGTTCTTCGATTTGCGGCGCCTTGATCACAAGCGGCGGGGAAAGGGTGAGCACGTCCCCGCCAACGGCGCGCACCAGCAACCCTTCTTCTTCGGCGAAGCGCACGGCACGCGGGCCGACGCCATGCCGGGGATTGAACGCGCGCTTGGTCAACTTGTCGGCGACAAGCTCGACCCCGCCGATCAATCCCAGTCCGCGCGCCTCGCCGACGAGAGGATGCTGACCCAACAGCCTGAGCCGGCCCTGAAACAAAGGCGCGCGCTTGGCGGTATTTTCAACAATGCGGTCGCGGGCATAAATTTCGATCGTCTTGAGCGCGACCGCCGCGGCGACCGGATGGCCGCCGTAGGTAAAGCCGTGGCCGAATGCTCCGATCTTGTTGCTCTCAGCAATGAGCGCCTCGTACATCAGCTCCGGCACCATCACGCCGGCGATCGGCAAATAGGCCGACGATAATGCCTTGGCGACAGAGAGGGCTTGCGGCTTGAAGTCGAGCTTTTCGCAGCCGAACCACGTCCCTAACCGCCCGAAACCGCAAATCACCTCGTCGCTGATGACATACAAATCATGTTTGGCGCACACCGCCATGATCTTCGGGAAATAGGTCCGCGGCGGCACGATGACACCGCCCGCACCCATCACCGGCTCGGCAATGAACGCAGCGACCGTGTCCGGCCCTTCCTGGACAATCAGCGCGTCAAGTTCGGTGGCGAGTCGCGAGGCGAAGTCTTCCTCGGTCTCGCCGTCTTCGGCGAAGCGATAATAATGCGGACATCCGGTGTGCAGAAAGCCGCTCAGCGGAATGTCGAAATCGCGATGATTGCCCTCGAGGCCGGTCAGCGAGGCGGCCGCGACGGTAACGCCATGATAGGCTTTCAGACGGCTGATGATTTTCTTTTTGAGCGGAAGCCCGCGGGCATTGTTGAGATACCAGACGAGCTTCACCTGGGTATCGTTTGCTTCCGAACCGGAATTGCAAAAGAACACCTTCGAAATCGGTACCGGTGCGATTTCCTTGAGCTTCTCGGCAAGTTCGATGCCCGGATCGTGGCTCTTGCCGGTGAACAGATGCGCGAACGAAAGCTTGCGCATCTGCGCCGCGGCGGTCTCGACCAGCTCCTGATTGCCGTAGCCGAGCGCCGTGCACCAGAGGCCGGCCATGCCTTCGAGATAACGCTTGCCCTGGGTGTCATAGACATAAACGCCTTCGCCGCGTTCGATCACCATCGGGCCGTTGTCGCGAAACGTCGCAAGATTGGTGTACGGATGCACCAACGTTTCGACGTCGCGGGCGGCAAGGTTGCTCAGCGGAGCCATGAAAATCCCTTTGGTGATCTCTGCCTATAGTAGCTCACTTGCAGCACTGCTTAGACGGTAAACCCATTTACCTTCAATATCCGAAATAGCGTTCGCCGCGACGCGAAGCGCCATTTTCATCTTAGCTTCATCCGGCTAGATTGAGGCGGTGCGGGCCGGCCCTACCGGGCGCTGCGCAAAGAAGAAACCGCCCTATTTCCGGAGGATTTCATGCTCGGGCTCATGCAGGATTGGCCGCTGCTTTGCCACCGGGTCATCGACCATGCTGCGATCAATCACGGCGATCGGCCGGTAATTACCCGCTCCATCGAAGGGCCTTTGCACCGCACCAACTATGCCGAAATCCGCGCCCGCGCGCTGCGCGTCGCGCAACGGTTGGACCGCGACGGCATCAAATTCGGCGACCGCGTGGCAACGCTCGCCTGGAACACCTGGCGGCACCTTGAAAGCTGGTACGGAATTCTCGGTATCGGCGCCATCTATCACACCATTAATCCGCGGCTGTTCGCGGAGCAGATCGTCTGGATTGTCAATCACGCGGAAGACCGGGTGATGATGACCGATCTCACCTTCTTGCCGCTTTTGGAGAAGCTCGCAGACAAGCTGCCGACCATTGAGCGCTACATCGTCTTCACCGACGCCGCCCATATGCCGCAGACGTCGTTGCGCAATGCCGTAGCCTACGAGGAGTGGCTTAAAGAGACGGATGGCGATTTCACCTGGAAGTCGTTCGACGAAAATACCGCCGCGGGCATGTGCTACACGTCGGGTACTACCGGCAATCCGAAAGGCGTCCTTTATTCGCACCGGTCGAATGTGCTGCACACCATGCTGGCGCTGCAACCGGATGCGATGGGCGTTTCCTCGCAAGACATCGTGCTGCCGATCGTACCCCTATTCCATGCCAACGGCTGGGGGCTTGCCTTCAGCGCGCCGATGGCGGGATGCGCGCTGGTCATGCCGGGCGCCAAGCTCGACGGACCCTCGGTTTATGAGCTGCTTACCGAATTCAAGGTCACCTGCAGCGCCGCGGTACCCACTGTCTGGTTGCTGCTCCTTCAATACCTCGAGAAAACCGGCGCCACGCTTCCCGATCTCAAGCGCGTTATTATCGGCGGCTCCGCCGTGCCACGCGCCATGATCAAAACGTTCTGGGAGAAGTATGGTGTCGAGGTTTTCCACGCCTGGGGCATGACGGAAATGAGCCCGCTCGGCACCGTCGGCACGCTTAAACCCAAATACGCCGCACTCGACCAAGAAGCGATTTTCGACATCAAGACCAAGCAAGGCTACACCCCGTTCGGCGTCGAAATGAAAATCACCGACGACGCCGGCAAGGGCGTTCCGTGGAATGGCAAAACATTCGGCCGCATCAAGGTACGCGGATTCGCCGTCGCCAAGAACTATTACAAGCTCGACGACCGTATTCTCGACGCCGACGGCTTTTTCGACACCGGCGACGTCGGCACCATGGACGAGCAGGGCTATATGCAAATTACCGACCGGTCCAAGGACGTCATCAAGTCGGGCGGCGAATGGATCTCTTCCATCGATCTCGAGAATCTCGCCGTCGGGCATCCGAAAGTGGCGGAAGCGGCGGTGATTGGCGTGCGGCATCCCAAATGGGACGAGCGTCCCTTGCTTGTTGTCGTTCTGAAGGAAGGCCAAACCGCAACCAGCGAAGAGATACTCGGCTTCCTCGAGGGCAAGATCGCCAAATGGTGGATGCCGGACGACGTGGTATTCGTCAGTTCGATACCGCACACGGCCACCGGCAAAATCCTTAAGACCGCGCTGCGCGATCAATTCAAGGATCACGTGCTGCCGACGGCGGTTGCCGCCGAATAGTGCGTTAATCCTAAATCCCCCGCCGCTGTGCCCGCTAGACGAAATAGTCCGACCGTTCGGCCGGCAAAACTCGCGTTTGCGCGAGATAGCTCAGTAGAGCCTCAATATTGCCTGAGTAACGGCAAGCTTTAGCGCCAGTTAAGTCGGGCGACTGCCGTTTTTCTAATCCTCACAAACTGTTACGATCCGTTACGGCTACGCAATACTTAAGAGGCGTCGCACAATTTCCACATTTTACCGATCACTAACTATCCCGACTGTGGGACTACAGTCGATCAACCTTCCCTTTAACAACTAATAAGGAAGATCATGCCTGGTAATACCCAGACAAAATTTACGTTTGCTTCAGTCGTTCTCTCTGCCGTTCTGGTGGGAGTGCCAATGGCCGCGTCCGCGCAAAGCGGCGTCGCGTCGATTTATTCGGGGGGCCTGACGGCCAACGGCGAACACGCTTCGCCCGGCGGCTTGACGGCTGCCCACAAGACGCTGCCGTTTGGCACCATGGTGCGGGTGACCAACCAGAGCACCGGCCGTTCGGTCGTCGTGCGCATCAATGATCGCGGCCCGTTCGTGAGCGGGCGGATTATTGATCTCACGCCCGCTGGGGCGCACGCGCTCGGCTTTTCCGGCTTGACGAAGGTGACGCTCGACGTAGTCGGGCGCTGAGGCAAGGAAGATCCTTCTACTTCCTTTTGGGGGGAGGCCGGCGGCCTCCCTTTTTCATGCGCGGAGGTCCGTTTCTAACATCGCAAAGCCCCCTCCACCGGGACTACTTCACACTCAAGCAACCATTGTCGGCCAACATGCCCGGTTACTTGGGGGCCTCCGGGGAAATATGGCGCCGACCGAGCTCATCCCGTCATTCGATGCCCGTTTGTCGATGCATCGCATCGACAACGACACGCGAAAGATTTTGGCCGAGACTTGGCCGTTGCTCGAACCGCATTTGGAGCAGGCCATCGATGACGTGCTCATCGCCCTTCAGGACTTGCCCCGCATCGGCAAGATCGTTGCCGAGCACACGGCGATCTTGAAGACCCTGGAAGCGGCGCATTTTCGCGCTCTGCTGGGCGGGAATTTGGATGACCGCTATGCCGAATCGTGCCGGCGGACCGTCGAGAAGGAAGCCGAGATGGGGCTCGACGCGAGGGTCCGCAGCACCTCCGGCAGCATCGTCGTGCAGATGTCACTCGACGTGCTGGCGCGGAAACATCGGCTCTCGTCGTTAAAGCTCGCGCAGCGGGCCAAGACGATCTCGAAAATCATCAGCTTTGACGTGTCCAACGCGATGACGCTGCACCGGCGATTCGCCGAAGAGGCGGCCAGCGTAAGACGCAGCGCTATCGACGCGGCAATCGCGGATTTTGACAGCGCCATTGGCGAAGTGATCTCGGCCATCAAGGAAACGTCCGCAACGCTGAGCGAAACCGGTTCGACCATGCGCCAGGCCGCCGATGACACGCTCAACCGCATGTCATCGGCCTCGTCGGCTTCCGCCGGCACCACCCAGCGCATGGAAGCGACCGTCACAGCGACTGAAGAGCTTTCCGGGTCGATCCAGGAGATCGGCCAACAGGCGACCAGCGGTCTCGACATCGCACAATCCGCGGTCGCGGACGCCGAACGAACGCAGAGGGTCATCGGTTCTCTGAACGAGGGCGCGGAGCGGATCGGTTCGGTTGTCGGCACCATTTCTGCGATCGCGGCGCAAACCAACCTGCTGGCGCTCAACGCCACCATCGAGGCGGCCCGCGCCGGCGACGCCGGCAAGGGTTTTGCCGTGGTCGCCGCCGAAGTCAAAACGCTCGCCAATCAAACCTCGCGCGCGACCGACGACATTTCCAAGCAGGTCGCTGCAATTCAGGAGGCGACCAAGCGATCGGTGGAGGAGATCTCCGCCATCGCGCGGACCATCGGCAAATTGACCAATGTGTCGACCAGCATCGCTTCGGCCGTGCAGCAGCAGAGCATGACGACGCAAAGCATTGCCGAAAGCATCCACACCGCCGCCGCGCACACGGCGCGCGCGTCGGCCGAAATCAACTCGGTTGATATAGCGGTGGCGCGCGGAGTAGCGGCCGTAGACGAAATCACCAAGTGGACTGAACGGCTGTCCGCCCGGGCAAAAGACCTGGAAACGAAGGTCGAGACGTTCTTTAAGCGCGTACGCGCCGCCTAAATTCCTTCCCTCTAAAGAACGCGCTATTGCAAGGCGCGAAGCTCGCGCACAAGCTATGAAGCTGCGTGCTGCGCCTGCGCTTGGCCCAAGCTGACGCGTTTGCGACCCGCTACCAGGAGAAAATCAATGGCCACGCCTTCCGCCAAACAGATCGTGCTTGCCGCGCGCCCGAAAGGGCCGCCCACCGCCGCGGATTTTCGCCTGGAGGAAACTCCCATGCCGAAACTGCCGGCAGGCGGACTGCTGCTTCGCGTGCTTTATCTTTCGCTCGATCCTTACATGCGCGGCCGCATGGACGACGCGAAATCGTATGCGAAATCTCTCGAGGTCGGCGACGTCATGACCGGGGAGAGCGTATGCGAGGTGCTCGAGTCTGATCGCGCCGGCTATTCGCCGGGCGATATCGTGCTCGCGCACACCGGCTGGCGCACGCACGCCGCCTGGAGCGGTCCGGCGCTGCGCAAGCTCGATCCCAAGGTCGCGCCGATCACCACCGGGCTCGGCGTACTTGGAATGCCGGGGTTCACCGCCTATGCCGGCCTCAATCTCATCGGCAAGCCCAAGCCCGGCGAGACGGTGGTCGTGGCGGCGGCGAGCGGGCCGGTCGGGTCGCTGGTCGGCCAACTCGCCAAGATGGCCGGCGCGCGAGCGGTCGGCATCGCCGGCGGCGCCGATAAATGCCGGTACGTTACCGAGGAGCTGCGCTTCGACGCCGCTGTCGACCATCGTGCGAGCGACTTCGCCGAAAAGCTCGCGGCCGCCTGCCCCAAGGGCATCGACGTCTATTTTGAGAATGTCGGCGGCGCCGTTTGGCAGGCGGTGCTGCCTTTACTCAATACCTTCGCGCGCGTGCCGGTCTGCGGCTTGATCGCGCAGTACAGCGCGAGCGGACCGCCGGCGGGGCCAAATCTTCTGCCCGCCACCATGCGCGCCATCCTGACCAAGAGCCTGACGCTGCGCGGATTCATCAATTACGAGTTTGCCGCCGATCATTACGGCGACTTTCTGAAAACAGTCGGCGCCGGCATCGCCGACGGCCGCATCCGCTACCGCGAGGACATCACCGAGGGGCTCGAGAACGCGCCAGCCGCGTTCATGGGCATGCTTCAGGGCAAGAACTTCGGCAAGGTTTTAGTGCACGTCGGCAAATAGAGCCGCGTAGGCGCGCTACACTGGCAGCCGATATGTTTCCTTCGCGGCGCCAAAAAACAGCGCGGCCTTTTCGTCGGCGCTATACCCGGCGGCTAGCCGTTTGTACGCGTTCCACATCACGCCATAGCTGTAATAGCGCTTGTCCACCGGGAAATTGCTCTCGAACATCGCCCGCCGCGGGCCGAACGCCTCGATACAGATTTCAACGTAAGGCCGCCACGCCTCGGCAAGCTCCTCGGACGTCGGCGGCTTCGGCTGCTTCTCAAATCCGAAACCGAATAAATGCATGCCCATGCCGCCGAGCTTAACGCGGGTGTTCGGACATTTGGCGAGCTCGCGGATGTTGTTCGTCCACGCCTTGAATACCTCGTCGTGGCGGCCAGCATACGCGCCGATGCCAAGCGGGATGCCGATGTGATCGAGCACGATAAGCGTGTCCGGAAAAGTCTTGGCGAGGTCGGTAAGTTCGGGAATTTGGGTGTGGTAGATCAGCGAATCGAACGACAGGCCGTAGCGCCCCAGTCGCGCGAAGCCCGAGCGGAACTTTGGCGTCGAGCAAAAGCTGCGGCGGATAATCGAACGGCGTCGATTTGATCGAGCGATCCGCGTCCCAGACCGAGCAATGCCGCACGCCCTTGAAGCGATCGCCGGCGGCGCGCAGATGCGCCTCCAGCACGGCATCGACCTCGGCAGCGCCGAGCAAGAGATCGGCAAAGCCGACAATGCCCGCGCAAATGCGGGCCGGCCCGTAGGTATTACTCGCGCTCATCGCCGCCACGCCGTTGACGAACTCGGTCTCGCCGACTGGGCGCGAACTTCGGGTCGCCGTCGGCGCGGTACATTGAATCGCACTGCGAGAAGACGGTGGCCCGCACATTGTGGCCGCCTGCGTCGATGTCGCCTTTGATGTCTTCGAGCAGGTAGCGCGCGCCGCGGTCCCACAGGTGATGGTGCGGATCGATGATCGGCATCGCCGGATCGATCGGCGCCTCGCGGTGCAAGGCCAGCCAGTCCTCTCTGATTTCAAAGAGGATCTTCTTCTCGATCTCGGTTTCGCCGATCTTGACGTTCATCGCCGTTCCTCCCGCCATTTCTAATGGCGGCGATCCTAGCGGACAGGACGGCGAAGGAAAGCGGCGGCCGGCTATTCCGCCGGCTGTTTCGGCTTGGGCTTGATGAACGTGCGCTTGAGATTGTCCCACAATTCAATCTTGGCGCCGTTCCTGTGCATGATCGCGGACTGCTGGATCACCGAAAGCGTATTGTTCCAGGCCCAGTAGATGACGAGCCCGGCCGGGAAATTTGCCAGCATGAAAGTGAAGATGATCGGCATCCAATTGAAGATCATCTGCTGGGTCGGATCCGGCGGTGCCGGATTAAGCTTCATCTGCACCCACATGGTGATGCCCATGATCACCGCCCAAAGCCCGAGGTGCATGAACCCGCCCACCAGCGGCAACACCGTCGGATCCCAGGGAATGAGGCCGAACAGGGTGAAAATGTTGGTCGGATCGGGCGCCGAGAGATCGTGGATCCAGCCGTAGAACGGCGCATGCCGCATCTCCAGCGTGATGAACAACACCTTGTACAGCGAGAAGAAGACCGGGATCTGGATTGCGATCGGCAGGCAGCCGGCAACCGGATTGATCTTCTCCTTCTTGTACAGCTCCATCATCGCTTGCTGCTGCTTCACCTTGTCGTCGCCGTAGCGCTCGCGGATCATGGTGAGCTCGGGCTGCACCGCCTTCATCTTCGCCATGGAAGCGTAAGATTTGTTGGCGAGCGGGAAGAACAGGAGCTTGACCAGCACCGTGACAATAAGGATGGCAATGCCGAAATTGCCGACCAGGCGGAAGAAGAAGTCGATCGCCAAGAACATCGGCTTGGTGATGAAATAGAACCAGCCCCAATCGATCAGCAGGTCGAAATGGTTGAGCTGGAGCGCCGCGTTGTAGCCACCGAGCGTCGAGAGCGGGAAATTAATGCCCACCACCGACACTTCCTTGGCGCCGGCGAATAATCGCGCATCGGCGGAGCCGGTCGCGCCCGGCGCCACCGTCACCGCATCGAGCAGGTAGTCGGTCTGATAGGTTTGCTCGCCGCCAACCTGGGCGGAAGAAAAGCGGGCGTGAACCCTGGCGTCGGTATTCGGCAACAACGCAGCCGCCCAATACTTGTCGGTAAAGCCGAGCCACGCGTTGGTGACGTCCCAGTGCTCTTCTTTCTTGTCGGCGATCTTCTTGTAGGTTTCGGTTTGCTCGCCGTCGCTGCCCATGACGCCGATCAAACCTTCATGCAGGATGTAATAGCCGGCCGTCTTCGGCGTGCCGTGACGCGAAATCAGCGCGTAGGGAAATAGCGTCACCGGGCCGCCGCTCTTGTTCGCGACCTCATCCTTGATGGTGAAAAGATAGTGGTCGTCGACGGCGATGGTCCGCCGGAAAATCAGCCCTTCGCCGTTGTCGTATGTCAGCGTAACCGGATGATCGACGCCGAGCGCACCGCTGCCCTCCTGTGTCCAGACCGTATCGGGTCCCGGCACCTTGTCCTTGGCGCCGCCTGACGGCACCCAGCCGAATTCGGCGTAATACGCATCCGGCACTCCGGAGGGCGAAAACAGCACGATCGGCGGTGAACGGGGATCGACCGTTTCCCGATACTGTTCGAGTGAAAGATTGTCGATCCGCGCGCCTTTCAGATCGATGCTGCCGTTGAGCCGCTCGGTATTGATGGCGATGTGCGGCGCCGCCGCCACGGCAGCGTCGCGGGAATGCGCCGGCGACTCGGCCGGATTTGCCGGCGCGGGGACGCCCGGCGGAGTACCCGGCGTTGCCGCTGTGCCGGGCTGCGCCGGGGCCGGCTGAACCGCCGCGGGCGGATGAAGTTGCGCTTGTTCCTGCTGCTTCGCCAGCGCTTCGCGGCGCTGCTTCTCCATTTGCGGATAGCCGATGAAGTATTGCCACCCGATCACTACGACCAGTGACAGGACGATGGCGATAATCGTGTTCTTATGCTCAAACATTTAGCGCCCTCGCGGCCGGGTCTTCATCGACTTTAATCGCCCTTGGTGGCCGCGCCCTTTCGAGGGTGCCTGCGGACCAGACCCATGTAAGGCCTCCGGAGGTGCGCTTCCAGTTCCAACGCCTCCCGGATGAGCTTTTTGGCCCTCAAGTTCGGCATGGATTCGCGTAAGCGCGGTATGAAGAGCTTGCGTCATTTCCGTGAAAGTTACTGCCAGAGCCGGCCGGCGGCCGATCAGGACATAATCATGGCCCTGATACATGGCGCCCCCGGCGCCCGAAAGCCTCACGGCCTCCCGGAGACGGCGGCGAATCCGATTGCGTTCGACCGCGCCGCCGACCTGACGCGTCACAGTGAAGCCGACGCGGGCCGCGCCATGATCTCCCCGATAGCGCCCTTGGAGGACAAATGCCCGGTTTGCGGATCGCGCGCCACTGGCCGCTGCCCGAAAATCACCCCGGCGCCTTAGCCGCTCGATGACGACGGCAATGCTGCCCCGATCAGGCACTGAGCCGCTTGCGCCCGCGCGCGCGGCGACTGGCAAGCACTTTACGGCCGCCCTTGGTCGCCATACGCGATCGGAAGCCGTGCCGCCGCTTGCGCACCAATTTGCTCGGCTGATAGGTCCGTTTCACGGGTATTTCTCCGCCGCGCGCCAGCGCGCGCCCGCCGTCGAGGCAGTATTAAAGAATTTGCGCGATCGGCGCGGCTTATACGAAAGCCCTCCCGGCGCGTCAATGCAATCGGAACGCTGCAACAGGTACGCAAAATGCGTCCGACGGAACCGATAGTTACGGCGTCCGTCCGCTTTTACCTTTATGCGCTCGAACTAGGAAACTGGGTAGCAATTACCTATTTTACTCGGGATTTGACGGTGCGGCGAGCGCGCCGCATCATGGGTAGTGCGTCGCATCGGTTAATTGCAGCGAGCCATAGGGCTCACAGATGAGCGAAGACACCGCACGACCGGTGCCGCTCCAGGCGCCGCGTCTCGGGCTTTCCGGCAAGCTCCTCGTCCTCACGATTTTATTCGTGATGATCGCGGAAGTGCTGATCTATGTCCCGCTGGTCGCCAATTACCGTGTGAACTGGCTGAACGACCGCTTGGCGAGCGCTTACACCGCCGCTTTGGTGCTCGAAGCCGCGCCGAACGGCATGGTGTCCGACAGCCTCGCCAAGCAAATCCTCGACTCGGTCGGCGCCCGCGCGGTGGCTATGAAAATGGGTCAGCAACGCCGCATGCTCGCGGTCGGCGACAAGCCGCCGCCGATCAACAACGACTACGACATGCGCAATGTCATGACCTTCGACTCGATTGTCGATGCGTTCATGCTGATGTTCGACGGCGCCGCCGGCAAAAAGGTGATGCGCGTCGTCGGCCCCGCCCCAATGGGCGGCGACTACATCGAAATCGTCATGGACGAGGCGCCGCTGCAAAAGGGGCTGCTGCGTTATTCGGTCGACCTGTTGCTGATCTCGCTGTTGATCTCCGGCCTCACTGCGGTACTGGTTTATTTGACGTTGCATTACCTGTTCGTGCGTCCGATGCGCCGGCTTACTGCGAATATGATGGCGTTCCGCGCCGATCCGGAGAATCCGGCCCGCATCATTCCCACCTCGGCCCGCACGGACGAAATTGGCGTGGCCGAGCGCGAGCTCGCGTCCATGCAAAGCGACCTCGCCTCGATGCTGCACCAGAAGAGCCGGCTTGCAGCCCTCGGGCTCGCGGTTTCGAAGATCAATCATGATCTGCGGAATTTGCTCGGCTCGGCGCAGCTGATTTCCGACCGGCTGTCGAGCCTGCCCGATCCAGGCGTGCAGCGGTTTGCGCCGAAACTGATGCGTGCGCTGGAACGCGCCATCGCGTTTTGCCAATCGACGCTGTCCTATGGACGCGCTCAGGAACCGCCGCCCGAGCGCAAGCCGATATTGCTCGAGCCGCTGGTGGAAGAGGTCCACGAGACGCTGGGACTTGGCCCTGACGCACCGATCCGCTGGATCACCGCGGTCGAACGCGATCTCGTCGTCGAGGCCGACCATGACCAGCTGTTCCGGATTCTGCTCAATCTGTCCCGAAACGCCCTGCAGGCTTTGGAAAGCCGCGCCGCACGCGATCCCGGTCGCGATCAGATTCGCATCACCGGCCGGCGCGAGGGCGCGGTGGTCGTCATCGAAGTCTCCGATACCGGCCCGGGCTTTTCCGAAAAGGCGCAAACGCACCTGTTCGAGGCCTTTCAAAGTTCGACGCGCGCCGGCGGCGCAGGCCTCGGCTTGGCCATTGCCGCCGAGTTGGTGCGCGCTCACGGCGGTGACATCCGCCTGGTCGAAGGCACCATCGGCGCGACGCTGCGCTTCACCATTCCTGACCGCGCCGTCGAACTCTCCGCCCGCCGCGGCGCCCGCGCGCACGCTTAAAGCACGCGGCAATCTCCAATGAGTGAAATCGAAAATGCCTGAAGCTTCGGCGCGCGACCTCGGCGCAAAATCGCATCTCGATGCCCTGGTGGAAACCGTCGGCCAAGTCTCCGGACTGGAGATCGTGGACGTCGGCTGCGGCGAGGGACATTTGACCCGCGCTCTCGCCGCACTCGGCGCCCGGGTGACAGGCTGCGATCCGTTCATGCCGGAAACCGACTGGACCGCGCATAAAAGCGGCAGTTATCGCCTGGTCACCGCGAGCGCCGACGCGCTGCCGATGGCCGACGCGACCGCCGACTTGGTGCTGTTTGTCTTTTCATTGCATCACGTCCCGGCCGCCAAGCTCGATGCGGCGATTGCCGAAGCGCGGCGCGTGCTGCGGCCGTCGGGTCGCCTCTATGTCGCGGACCCGGTGGCCGAAGGTCCGCATCAATACGTCATGGAGCTGTTTCACGATGAGACTTCGGTACGAAAGGCGGCCGCGGACGCGCTTTCACGGTCCGCCAAACCGCGTTTCGCCTCCGACCATATTGCGCGCTACATCGACGTACGGCGCTTTGCGGATTTCGACGATTTTGCCGGCAGAATGATCGCCAATATGCGATTTAATGGTTACACAAAAGAAGCCGTGCTTGCGCCTGCAGTCCGCCAACGGTTCGCCGAGAAATTCGCCGCTCACGGCGGAAGTTTCGATCAGCCGGTCCGCATCGATTACTTCTGTCCTTGAGTTCTCTAGGCATCGGCTTTTCGCGCCCGGCTTAATTTCAATCAACAAGGCGTTTGATAAGTGGAGGGGGCGTTGACGAGCGGCGTAACCATTTATGACGATTTCACAACCTCAGACTGGCCGGGCGAAAAATGGTACCGGCATTTGCCAGCGCCAGGCATCTGGGATCCGGCAACGCGCGAAATCTGTGGCGGCGGATCGCTGACGCTCGAAGCCAAGCCGTTCACGCTGACGTGCCGTAACGCTCACGACAACGTCAAGGCGCTGATTTATTCGACGGCGGAAGTCAGCCCCGGGGAACGCGGCTTGCTCACCGTCGAAACCGAGATGCGGGTGACGACTTTCGCCACCGAGCGCAATCCGTTCGGCGCGGAAGCCGGCGATGTGCGGCTCGGCTGTGGCGCGTTCAATACCATCGACACGCGCACCTTTATGGTGTTCGATTTTTTCGTCAGCAACACGCAAATCGTTCCGCTCTACGAACGGTTGCCGTTCGCGCAGAGCAACGAGAATCCATATCCCGCTTTCACCGAGCTTATTCCGATCAAGACGGCGACCGCGCCCGGTCAGTGGCATCGCTACGCCATTACCTATGACCGCGCGCACGACCGGGCCGAATGGCGGGTCGATGGCGAGGTCGTCGCCGAGCGCACATCAATCGGCGCGCCGCCCGGCGCAAAGGGGCCGATCGTAAAAATCGACGGCCTGAAAATTGGCGGCGGCTTGTTCACGATGTTCGGCGATCTCTATAACGAGCGCGACCGCAGCGGCGACGGCGGAAAAATTCCCGGTCTCGATCCCCTTTACCAGCGTTGTTTGTTCGGGCAAGGAGTGAACGCCGAATTCAAGCCGTTCAGAATTAACGCGCGCTTGAACTCGTTCTGAAGCAAATAAGCGAGTGGGCCCATGGTACACGCATCGCGAACCATCAAAGTCAACGGCGATCCCGCCAAGCCGAAGCTGACGCGCGATCTGGTCTGGCGCGGCCTGGTCATGAAGGCGGAGAACCCGCTGCCGTTCGTGCCCGTTATCAGCAAATGCACCGTGCGCGAGCGCGGCGACAACCGGCTGGTGCGCGAGATCGTCGACAAGGGCGACACCATCGTCGAGAACGTCACGTTCCATCCGCAGCGCATGGTCAAGTTCGAACGCGTGACCGGCCGCGTCCTTGGTACCATTCTGAACGAGATCATCCAGGACGACGACGGCGACCTGGCGTTGCGCTTTACCTTTACGCTGACCGTCGAAGGTCTTGCCGGCGGCAGCGCCGAAGAGGCCGAGTTCGCCGCCAACATGGAGCAAGGCTATCTGATGGCGGTCGCGGCCACGCTGAAAGCGATGCGCGAGCTCGCGAAAGAAAATGCATTGCCGACGGCGAGCTAGAGTTCAGACCGCCGCACGATCCACGTCAGCGCAACCCGGCCTGTTGTAGCAGCGGATAGGTCTCGGTCTTGAAGCGCCCCATGTCCTCGATGTAGCGCGGCCAGGTCAGCACCACGCCGTCGAAACCGGCGCGTTCCAGCAGCGCGAGCTTGTCCACCACCTGCTCCTTGGTGCCGATGATGCCGTAGCCCGCCCAGCCGGCGATGAAGTGCTCCTTCAAGTTCTGCAACGCCGGCACCGGGATCGACATGGAATTGAGCCCCATGATGTTGACCAGGTTGTCAACGCCTTCCCAATCGCCGTTCTTGAACACGCAGTAATCGTAGAACTCGCGGGCTTCGGCTTCCGTGTCGCCCTGGAAGATGTAGGCGTTGGTCCAGACCTGAATTTCGCGCTTGCATTCGTCCCACGCGGTCTTGCGCGAGGCATCGACGCGCGCCCTCACGCTGTCGAAGTCGTGCGCGTCGAGATTGACGAAGTTCACATCGGCGTACTTCGCGGCGAACTCGCGCCCCTTCGGCGAAACGCCGGCGCTCATGACGACCGGATGCGGCTTTTGCACCGGCCGCGGCGCATTGAGCGCGCGCTTGAGGTTGTAGAATTTTCCCTCAAAGTCGAACTCTTTCTCGCTGGTCCACAGCCGCTTGATGATCTCGATCCACTCGGCGGCCATTTCGTAGCGGGTGTCGTGCTCCATCAGCGGCACGCCGAACATTTCAATTTCGGGGCGGTACCAGCCGGTCACGATGTTGAGCGTGAAGCGGCCGCCGGAGACATGATCGATGGTGGTCGCCTGCTTGGCGGCCATGACCGGATGCATGGTCGGCACGTGGCAAGTGGCGAATACCGCGGGGTTCTTGGTGACCACGCTCATGGCGGCGGCCCAGGTGAAGCACTCGAAACCTTCGCCGTTGAAATTCGTGCTACCGCCAAAACCCTTCCAGCGGCCGACCGGAACGATGCCCTCGAACTCCATCTCGTCCGCGAGCTTGGCCAGCGCGACGGTGCTGTCCCACTTCACCTGCAAGGTGCCGTCGATCGACGACATGGTGGCGCCGCCGGACAGGTTGGAGCAGAACGTGCCGAGCTTCAGCTTGCGGTCGTTGAAAAGCGGATTGCTCGCTTTGCGCAAGTCATCGGCGCGGGTCTGCAAATTCATAACGCCTCCTCCACTTACTGTTTTCTTTACGCCGTCCGCCTTGCCGGCAGTTTGGTCAAGGCGTCACGCTAATAGGTAACCGCGCCGCCGTCCACATTGATGGCTTGGCCGGTAATGAAGCCGGACGCGTTCGAGGCAAGAAACACCGCGGTGCCGCACAGATCGTCCGGCGTCATGTCGCGCTTGAGCATGCGCGCGTTGAGCGTGTGCGGGCGGATTTTCTCCATCATGCCCGGATGATTGAGCACGCTCTGGCTGGCGGTGAATCCGGCGATGATCGAGTTGACCCGGATGTTGTCGGCGGCCAATTCCGTCGCCATCGAGCGGGTCATGGCGAAAACCGCACCCTTCGAGCTGACATAGTGCAGCAGCATCGGCGCGCCGCGCAGGATAGTGCCGGAGGAGATATTGATGATCGAGCCGCCGCCGGCGCGGCGCATGCTCGGCACCACAGCCTTCGTCGCTTGAAACACGCCGCGGGCGTTGACGCGAAACACCGCGTCCCACTCCTCCTCGGAAATCTGCATCAGCGGCTTGAGCTCGAGCGTGCCGAATAGCCCGGCATTGTTGACGAGAATGTCGACCGGGCCGAAATGTTGTTCGGCCGCCGCGACCAGCGCCGCCAGCGATTTGTTGTCGGTGACGTCCGCCTTCGTCGCCACCGCCTCGCCGCCCTGCTCCCTGATGTGCGTCGCGGTTTCCGCGGCGTCCGTGACGTCCGAAACCACCACCTTCGCGCCGGCCTGCGCCAGCGCGACTGCGAGCGCGGCACCGATTCCTTGCGCCGAACCCGTGACGATCGCGACCTTGCCGTCGAGACTGCCCATTAATCGACCTCCGCTGCGCCGCTCTAAAACTTCGCGCACCAGCGCAGAATGCCTTCCTGGAAGCTTGGCCGTTCGCGGATTTTGTCCGCCCACGCGGTGACGCGCGGATAGCGTTCCTCGAACGGAAACGCGACGCCGATCAGGGTGAAATGCAGCGGCACCCAGGAAATGTCGGCGAGCGAGAATTTGTCACCGACCAGCCATTCGTGCTCGGACAATTCGCTTTCGACTTTGTCGAACAAGCGAAACAGCGTGGCTTCCGCCTTGTCGATATTTTCCTGCGGCAAGCCGTTGCCGCTCGTGGCCGCGGCGTGAAACGCCAGCAGCTCCGGATCGCGTTGCAGCGACCGGTATTTGGCGTCTTCCTCGGGGTTCTTGCGCAGCACCTTGCCGATCTTGCGGGTGTAGATCACGCGTCTTGACCGCCGGCACGTGGATTTCGGTCGCGGTGCGCAGCCAGTCGCGCATCTCCTGGCGTTGTTCGGGCGCCTCCGGCTGGAGCGGCGGATCGGGAAACGTCTCGTCGAGATATTCGATGATCTCGTTCGAACTCGATATGGACGACGCCGTCGTGCACCAGCGTCGGCACCAGGCCCTTGGGGTGGATGCCGAAATATTCCGGTGTCACCGCCTCCTTCTTGCGCAGGTCGAGATGATGGCTGGTCCACGGCAGATTCTTTTCCTTGAGCACCATGCGAACGCGCATCGAGCAGTTCGACATATCGGCGTGATAAAGATGCAGGCCCTTAAGCTCGGTCACGCTTTTGTTGCTTGGGGTGACGATCACGAAGGCCTCCCGCCTCGAAATTGATTTTGCTTTTGCCGTCCGGCGTTGATATTAGATCAGGCCGAAAATCAACATAATCGGCCAATTTGGAAACGCATCGTTCTCAATTCGCGCACAATCGAGCCGCGTAGAACCCATGGACGAGCTGGCCGGTATCCGCATGTTCGTTCGCGTCGTTGAGGGCGGCAGCTTTGTCGCCGCGGCGCGGCGGCTTGGCGTTTCCAAGTCGGTCGTCACCAAGCGCGTGAAGGAATTGGAAGACCGGCTCAAGGCGCAGCTCCTGTTGCGCTCGACCCGGCGGCTGACCTTGACCGACGCCGGCGCCAGCTATTTCGAGCGCTGCGTGCGCATCGTCGCCGAACTCGAAGAAGCGCAGTCGGCGGTGCGCTCCATGACCATCGGGCTTACCGGAACGCTGCGCATCAGCTGCATCGCGTCGTTCCTGGCGGATCAGCTGTCGCACGATGTTTGCCAGTTTCAACGGCAGCATCCCGAGCTGATCGTCGAACTTCATCACAACGACCGCGTCTACGATCCGATTCAGGAGGCGTACGACGTCTGCATCCAGCCGAGCAACGTCGGCGGCGAAGACATCATCCGCCAGCCGATTGTGCCGCTGCGGCGGCTGCTGGTCGCGGCGCCGGAATATTTCGAGCGTCACGGCCGCCCGCGCCATCCCGACGAACTCATTTCGCACCGCTGCGCGCACAACAATTACATCCTGCCGATCGCCGACATCACGTTCACCGGACCGCGCGGGCCGGTGCGCATCCCGCCGATCCGGCCGATCGTCTTGTCGAACAGCATCTGGATGATCCGCGCGGCGGCGTTGAGCGGCGACTGCGTCGCCATCCTGCCGCTCTATTCCATTGTCGACGAATTGCGTAACGGCACGCTCGTGCCGGTGTTCGACGACTTTCGCGTCGAAACCGCGATCTTGAACGCGTTCTACCGCCGCGCCCCGCAAGTGCCGGCCAAGGTGCGGATGCTGCTGAAATATCTGCGCGAAGCCTATGGCGGCGAGCCGCCCTGGGAGCGGCGGCTGTTTCGCGGCCGCGCGCATTTGCGCCGCGCAGTTTATGGGCCCGAGCAATTTCTCACACAGGCGGCAATGCAATGATCACGCTTTATCATCATGGTTCGTCGGTCTGCGCCGGCAAGGTGCGCCTTGTGCTCGCGGAAAAGTCCGTGCCGTGGGACGGCGTCTATATCGATATCCTGCGCGGCGACCAGTTCGACCCGGCTTACGTGAAGCTCAATCCCAAAGCCGTGGTGCCGACGCTGGTCCACGACGGAAAAGTCATCATCGAGTTCGAGCGTGATCTGCGAATACCTCGACGAAGTGTTTCCCGATCCGCCGCTCAAGCCGGCCGAAGCCGCGGACCGCGCCGCCATGCGGCTGTGGACCAAGGCGGTCGACGAGTTCCTGCACCCCGCCTGTGCGGAGCTGACGTTTGCCTCGTGTCATCGCTTCATCATCGGGCGGTTGTCGCCGGAGAAGTTCAACGAATTTCTCGAAAGCACGCCGCCGTTGTCGGTCACCGCGGATTGGCACGCGCGCAAGAAAGAGATCGTCCGCCAGGGCATGGACGCGCCGCGGGTCGGCCGCACGTTCCGGCTTTACGACAGCTACCTGCAAAAAATGGAGGACGCGCTCGCGCAGCGGCAGTGGCTCGCCGGCGATACTTTTTCGCTCGCCGATATTGCCATGGCGCCGTACGTCAACCGCCTCGACATGCTCGGCATGTCGGAAATGTGGGTCGGGAGCCGGCCGCGCGTCACCGAATGGTTCGAGCGGGTGAAAGCGCGGAAAAGCTTCAAGCCGTCGCTGCTCGACATGTGCCCGCCTGACCTGACCGCCGACCTGAAGACCTTCGGCACCCAAAGCTGGCCGGACGTGAAGCGGCTGCTTGCAGCGTAGGTGATCGCGGTGAACGAAGACAAGCCGCTTGCCGGACGTGTCGCCATTGTCACCGGCGGCGGCCGCGGGCTTGGCCGCGCCATGACGCTTGGGCTCGCCAAAGCCGGCGCCGCGGTGATCGCGACAGCCGCGCGCGAGCCTTCCGAAATCGAAAGCCTTTCGGCTGCGGCCCCGGACGGCCGCATCGCGGCGCTGGTCGCCGACGTGACCAAGGAAGAAGACTGCGCCCGCGTCGTCGCCACCGCGCTCGAGCGCTTCGGGCGGCTCGACATTCTGGTCAACAACGCCGGCCGCGGCATGAAGTATGTCAGCGAAAACTTCATGACCGAGCCGACGCGGTTTTGGGAAACCGACCCGGAAACGTGGCGGCTGATTATCGAGACCAACGCCGTCGGCCCGTTTCTGATGGCGCGCGCCGCGGTGCCGGCCATGCGCGCGGCCGGCTGGGGCCGCATCATCAACATCTCGATCAACACCGACACCATGCGCCGCCGCGGCTTCTCGCCTTACGGGCCTTCCAAGGCCGCGCTCGAATCCGAGACCATCATCTGGGCGCAGGACCTCGCCGGCAGCGGCGTCACCGTCAACGCGCTGCTGCCGGGCGGCCCAACGCTGACCGGCATGATCCCGAAAAGTTTTCCCGATCACCTGCGCGCCACGCTCGCCGATCCGTCGATCATGGTGCCGCCGCTTCTGTGGCTCGCCAGCACGAAATCCGACGGCGTCACCGGCAAGCGTTTCGTCGCCACCGAATGGCGGGAGGATCGCGCCCGAAGCCGCCGCCACGGCGGGGTGGTAGTTGAGGTTGAGCGATTGGCACGAGGTCACCTCGCCTGCGGTCGCGGTCTTTTAGTTACGGCATTCCTTCATCCCGCCCCGCGATAGCGGGGAGGGGGGACCATCCGTAGCGCGGAGCCCGCAGGATGGTGGGAGGGGCGCCCCTTCCACCATGCTTCGCCATAGCGACGCTTCGCGTCGCGTTCTTAAGTGCTCGCATGGTCCCCCTCCCCCGTTTCACGGGGGAGGAAAAACAATCTCGTTCCCGCGACGCTCCTTAGCGTCCGAGCTTTGCCAAATACGAATCATCAAGCCACGAAGCGGAGCAGTCGAAATCTTTTCGGGTACGAAACAACACTTTTCGAACTCGCTTCCGGCAACAAAAAGGGAAGCGGAGCGCCGAAAGGCGCATTGTCCTACCAATGTCCGCGTCAAGCGCGGCTGCGCGCTGCGACGGCAGCACGCCGCCTTTCGGCGCTCACGCTCGCGGCACTCGCCACCGGCTTCTACCCCGATGGCTCAGCCCCAGAACCGGGTTTCCCGCGGCGCGCCGCGAAACAGGCGTTTCTCCCGCTTCGCCAGCAAAAGGTACCGCGGTTAAGCACGCTCCGTGCGGACCGGTCTTTGTGCCGGTCGACCGGGGACCCAGGGCCGCCCGGGAGCGGATTGGCAAAAGAATATCCGCGCGCGGGCACCGCATCCCGCTCCGCTGTTACGGCTTGCCGTCCGGAACGGCGCCCTCACTGAGCGGGATGGCGCTACGTAACCCAAACGGGGACTAAAAGTCAAGTCGGGTCTCCAAAAACGGGACCGCAAGACGGTGGCGAATTTCAATCATCGCGTGTAACGTAAGCCATCTTTTTTCGGACTGACCGATATAGTCATAAAAATTGAAGAAGAGTGGTTTTCCGGTGGCGACGGCAGAGCAACCTCTATTCGAAAATCAGTCGCGGATGGACTCATGCGATTACTGCTGAGGGAGAAGAGCATTTCGCCGAACGACGTGGACAGCGCGTCCACGAACATCGCGTTTTACGACAGCGGCGGTCCACGGCGCGCACTCGATACCATTGTAATTTACAATTCGATATACGGTGGACTCCGGTTAACTGAACCGTTGTTTACCGACCTCTCAGAGTTTATCGACAAACTTGACAGAGCCGCGGAGCTCGCCGGAGCAGATGCTTTCGTTTCAGAAGATACAGCTGTTAAACTTCGCGGATGGCTAAGCGGCCTCCAAGAAGGAGTGGCCTCGCCCGAGAGAACCCTTTCACCCGCTGCAGATGAATTCGTTATTTACACACCTGGAAGTGAAGTGGCCATTCTGCATCAAGGCGTATTCGTAGAACGCAAACTTCTTAAGCCACAGCTCTTTCCCGTCGGCGATTCAAAAATGCTTATGTATAGCTACGAAACTGATGGACGAGGTATCGGATGGGTTCCACACGACCAGGTTCAACCAACGGCACAGGAATGGAGTTTCTCGTACTGGAACCCGAACACAGGCGTAATCCGACGGAGCAAGACGACGGCGCGTTTTAATTTAAGGGACCAAGATAATTTCGAGCGCACTTCGACGTCGGGCGAGTTTTAGCTCTTCAAATCTCGTTGCGCGTGCATGTTGCTGCTCCGCACCAAGTAGCGGCGATGCGAGCTACGCCTCATTCAACCCGACGCCGCGCTCAGTCAGAATATGCGTCGCCTTCGCGGTGAGCTGATATTTGGCCGGCGCCTTGCTGGCGGGAGCGGCTTCGACAAAACCGCGGGCGATCAACCCTTCCAGGCGGACGAGCTTTTCGCCGCTTGGCTTGGGAATGAATCGCCGATGTCGCACAACAGCGCGATCTCGTGATCGCTCAGATCGTCTTCCGCGCCCGCCGGCGCGTCATTCCCGATCGGCATGGGGCGACCCTTTCGCGGTCGGTGTCGCTGACAGAGTTATAACACGCGGCGGGCGTTTAAGTGCCGCTGATCAACTCGCGCGGCGCGCTCCTTCTCCCCGCGTGCGGGGAGAAGGTTGGGATGAGGGGGCCTATCCTCCCCACTCAGACGTGCGGCAACGCCCCCTCACCCGGCTCGCCTAAAGGCTCGGCGGCCTCTCCCCGCGCGCGGGTAGAGGCGAATTACTCTCTAGCCACCCGGGTACGCGAATGCCGCAAGAGGTCCTTAACGCCGTCGCGGCAGACTGCCCCCGCATGCTGGCGCCGGCGGCGGAAACCACGCGGACTTACGATCTCTGCCTCAACATTGCGGGGCGGTGGCTGTTTTCGCGCAATCGCAATCACGGGGTGACGCTCGGGCGCGATACACTGCACTGGACGATGGACGGCGAAGCAAACGACGCGGGCTATGGCGACATCACCGCCGTCAATCTCAATTCAGCCGGCCTGAAAGTCGTTGCCGACCGCTGCACCATTACGCTCGCCGACGGGCGGACCTTGCGGATCCTCAACACCGATCGGTTCTACTACACCAACGCCGCAAGGAAGGCGCTGTATCGCGAGTTCGTTCGCGATCTGCACAGCCGGCTTTCGGCCGCGCGCTATCCGCAAATCCGTTTCACCGAAGGCTGGCCGCTGTGGCAATGCCAGGGGATGCTGGCGCTGTCCGCGCTCGTTGCGTTCGGCTGCGCCGCGTTCGGACTTTACATGCTGCTCCATTTCGGCGCGGCGCGCGGCCTCATTCTCATCGCGCTCGCCGGCTATGTCGGCTGGAAGTTTTTCGGCATGGCGCTCAAAAACACCCCGCGCGATTACACGCCGGACCGGCTGCCGGATTTTCTGCTTTCTTAGAGCGCAAAGCGCCCTCACCCGCTCGCGCTGAAGCGCTCGCGGCCGCTTCCGACCAGGGAAAGACGATTCTTCCTTCTGCTCCTTACAACTCTTGATTGAATAAAATAATATATCTAGTAATAATAGAGCGGGGGCGGCGCCGCTGGGGGTGCTCATGAACGCCGTGGGCTGGGGGATTTTCGCCGCGATCTTCGCGGTCATTACGCCGCTGACGCTGCTGGTGATGCGCGAGGTGATCCGGCGGCGGCGCAGCTCGCTGTTGGGCGAACTGCTCGACAGCCTGTTCAAGGGCAATGAGAACATTCCGACGCTGGAGTTTGCCCGCAACAAATACGGCGCCCGGCCGGCGGCCAGCACGGCCGGCCAGAGCCGCGAGGAAAAAGCCGCAACGCGAACGCTGACCCGCCCTTACGCGCTGCTGGTTTCCGCCATTCCCTACCTGCTGCTTTCGATCATCGGCTTTCTCATTCTCATTGAGCCGGTGTGCGCGCTGATTTCCACCGACGCCTGCTTCGGCAACCTGATCGTCCAGTCGCTGATCTGGATGGAGCATCCCGGCGGCGCGGCGGACTTGGCCGCGAGATTGCTCGACGCCGCGGCCATTGTCGGGGCGGCGTTTCTCGGCGGCTACCTGTTCACGCTGCGCACGCTGCTGCGCGCGGTGATGAATTTCGAATTGAGCCCGATCACCTTGGCTGCGCGCGGCCGTGCATCTGCTCAGCGGCTCAATCGTCGCGCTGCTGCTGTACCGGACGCTTGGCGGCACGCCGTATCTGAGCGACGTGCTGCAAATCACCGTCACGCCCGACTCTTCGCCGCTCCGGCTATGGCTCGCGGTCGCTTTTGTCGCAGGCTACGTGCCGGACTTCGGGCTGTCGACGCTGGTGCGCTACCTGCACATCACGTACCTGAAAAACGTCGACGACGCGCTGATGAAAAGCGTCGCCATCATCCCGATCGAGATTGTCGACGGCATCGATTACGACGTGCGCTATCGCCTGGAAGAAACCAACATCGTCGATATCCAGAATCTCGCCACCTACAGCCCGATCCTGCTGTTCGTCGAGACGCCGTACGGACTTTACGAGGCGTTCGACTGGGTGCTGCAGGCGCAGCTTTGCCTCGCGGTCGGACCGAAGACGTTTCTGGAGCTCAAGAAATACAAGGTGCGAACCATCTTCGACCTGGAAGAAGCGGTGAAGGGCGATGGCCCCAACGGGCTCACGCAAATGATCGGCGCGATACTTTACGCCGACGCCAATCCGGAGGTGCGCAAGTTCATCGCCTCCGCGGCCACCGACCCGAACGCGCCGGGAGTGCCCGATGTCGCCAGCGTCCGGCGCGCGGTCGCCGTCATGGGCGACAACCTGCACACCCGGCGGCTGCGGCAGCTCTGGTCGGTGATTTACAGCCAGCTCGCGCCGGCGCCGGCTGCCGGGTAACCGAGACGCCACACCGCCCAGTGCTTATCCGACCCCACAGGGAATTAGTCGGATCGAAGAGGTGCTTTATTCAGCGGCCTCGCGGCTAAGTTCGCCGGCTTGTTCCATCGCGCGGCGTAGCCATTCAGGCGCGATGTCAAAGCCATTCGGCCAAGTCGGTGCGCCGAATTCAAGAAAGACGCGGCCGAAATAGGCCGGGTCGCGCAATGGCTCGACCATAGGGCCCGACTCGTTCACGAGCGACGTGAAATCGTGCACACCGTTAGTGCCGTCGCTGAAAACGACCCGCACGCGGAAGCCGTCAAGGCGTTCAAGGTGTTTGATCTTAGTCAGCATCGAGGCCCACTATTCGTTCAAGCGCTATTTTAGCACGTGCGCGATCCCAATTCGCCCTCAATTCGGCTTGGCGTACGATAGCCCATTGCTTAACGAGGCGTGCGGCAGTGAGTGGCAAATATCCTTCGATGACTTCGCCGGTCGCTATCTCAACATTTGCTTCGTGCTCGCCGTAAACTGCCTGAAAACGCGGCGGCGGATGATCGAGGAAATACATCCGAATGGCGATGCCGCAAACCACGAAATGGTTCGGCATCGACAGAGGCCCTCATCCGCTCGCGCTCAAGCACCCACGCCCTCTCCCCCACACCGAACTCGTTATTTCGAGTTCGGCCATTGCAAATTGCCGAATTCGGAAACATCCGACTTCGGGTGGAGAGAGGCGAATGACAGTTAGTTATCCAAAAAGCTGCGGAGTTTGCGGCTGCGGCTCGGATGCTTGAGCTTGCGCAGCGCCTTGGCCTCGATCTGACGGATGCGCTCGCGGGTCACCGAGAACTGCTGGCCGACTTCTTCCAGCGTGTGGTCGGTGTTCATGCCGATGCCGAAGCGCATGCGCAGCACGCGCTCTTCGCGCGGCGTCAGCGAAGCAAGCACCCGCGTCGTGGTCTCGCGCAGGTTCGACTGGATGGCGGCGTCGATCGGCAGGATCGCGTTCTTGTCCTCGATGAAATCGCCGAGATGCGAATCCTCTTCGTCGCCGATCGGGGTTTCCAGCGACAGCGGCTCCTTGGCGATCTTTAGGACCTTGCGCACCTTCTCGAGCGGCATGCCGAGCTTCTCGGCAAGCTCTTCCGGCGTCGGCTCGCGGCCGATTTCGTTGAGCATCTGGCGCGACGTGCGCACGATCTTGTTGATGGTCTCGATCATGTGCACGGGAATGCGGATGGTGCGCGCCTGGTCGGCGATCGAGCGCGTGATCGCCTGCCGGATCCACCACGTGGCGTAGGTCGAGAATTTGTAGCCGCGGCGATACTCGAACTTATCGACCGCCTTCATCAGGCCGATGTTGCCTTCCTGGATCAGGTCGAGAAATTGCAGGCCGCGGTTGGTGTATTTCTTGGCGATGGAAATGACGAGGCGCAGGTTTGCCTCCACCATTTCCTTTTTCGCCTGGCGGGCCTCGCGCTCGCCCTTCTGCACCATGTGCACGATCTTGCGGAATTCGCCGATCTCAAGCCCGGTCTCGGCCGCGAGCGTATGGATCGCCGTGCGCAATTCCTTGATGCGGTCCTTGTCGCGGGACACGAAGCTCTTCCAGCCCTTGGCCGAGAGTTTCGACACGCGGTTGAGCCACTGCGGATTGAGTTCCTGGCCCTGATAGTTCTTCAGGAAGTCTTCGCGGGCGACGCCGTGGCTCTCGGAGAGCCGCATCAGGCGGCCTTCGTGGCTGACGAGCTGCTTGTTGATGCCGTAGAGAATTTCCACCAGCCCGTCGATCTTGGCCTGGTTGAGCCGAAGCGACTTCACTTCCTGGATGATCTCTTCCTTGAGCTTCTTCGACTTTCTTTCCTGCGCGGGCGACAGCGTCTCGTTCTTGAGCTTGTTCTGAATGTCGAGCTCTTGCAGGCGGCGGAGCCGCTTGAAGGTGTCGGCGATGTTGTCGAAGGTCTCGAGCACTTTCGGCTTGAGTTCGGCCTCGATCGCGGCGAGCGACATGGAGTTCTCCATATCGTCCTCGTCCAGATCAGGCTCGCTCATCGCGGCTTCGCCGCCTTCCTCGCCGGGAGCGCCGTGGCCATTACCGGCATGCGGCTTGAACGGCGTAGGCGCGGGCGGCGCCGACGGCGGCGCAACGGCCTGCGGCGGTGCGCCGGCCGCAAATGCGGGCGCGCCGAATGCGGGCGCACCGGCGCCTGGGGCTCCTTCGCCGCCTTCCGCCGCCGGCGCGACCTGCTTGGCGTCGGGGCCGGCATAGGTCGCTTCAAGATCGATGATGTCGCGCAGGAAAACTTTGCCTTCGTTCAACTCGTCGCGCCAAATGATCACCGCCTGGAAGGTCAGCGGGCTCTCGCACAGCCCAGCGATCATCGCTTCGCGGCCGGCCTCGATCCTTTTAGCGATGGCGATTTCGCCCTCGCGCGAGAGGAGTTCGACCGAACCCATTTCGCGCAAATACATCCGCACCGGATCGTCGGTGCGCTCGCTCGGCTCCTTGGCTTCGGATTTCGCCGGCGTCTTCGGCGTGACTTCGACGAGGTCGCCGCCCTCGCTCTCTTCCTCTTCCGGCTCCTCGCGAGCGCCTTCTTCCTCGTCGGCGTCGGCTTCCTCGGTTTCGACGACGTTGATGCCCATCTCGCTCATCATGGCGAGCACGTCTTCGATCTGCTCGGAGGTGACTTCTTCCGACGGCATGACCGAATTGAGCTGTTCGTAGGTGACGTAGCCGCGCTTCTTGGCGCGCTTGATCATTTTCTTGACGGCGGCATCGGACAGGTCGAGCAGCGGCAGCGGCGCATCGGGCGTCTCGGCGCCTTCCTTCTCCGGCGTCTCGCCTTCCTTTTGCGGGGCGACCTTGGCCTTGGTCACCACCGCTTTGATGCTCGCGCTCTTGCTTGCCATGTACGTCTCCACGAACGCCTGTCCCTTACCAACGCGCGGCTTTGCGAGCGGCCTGCCCTAATAATCCCCCGGCCGGACGGGAAAGTTCCCGCTGCCGGCCGAAATGCCCCCGCAAAGCCCGCTGACGGCCAAAAAGAGGCGGCGCCAAAGAGACAACGCCGCCCGAATCGAACCGTCAGTCTTCCCGGAACTCCGTTAAGCTCCGACTAACCCTGTCCACCGCGCGAAAAAAACCTCTTATTCCAATCGCCGCCGGGCCGTCCAGCGCTTCCGCGCGCCTAAAAGGCTCGCGTTGGCCGTCCGGACTGATCGCCAAAGCCCTCAATCAGGGCCTCGGTTCCATCGATGGCCGCAAGCCGGAACTTCACGTCGCGCAGACGCTCGTAGTTCGCCTCGCTGTTGTCCGCTCCGAGCGCCATTTCGGCGTCCTTAAGTTCCCTAGTTAGGGAATGCCATTGCCGATGCAAGGACATAAGCTGCTTCCAGGTGTGCAAAACATCGCCAATCGCTGCGTCCGGCCGGGCGCCCCACACCGAAGGCGTGGTGATGGTGCGCTCGATCCGTGTGATAAGTTCGGCCAAACCGCGGCGGCCGAGCGCTGCGGCGAGTTCGGCGCGCTCAAGCCCGTCTTCAGGCGCAGCATCGAAGGCCACCTCGCCCGAATGGTGAGCGAGAACGTCAATCAGCGCATCCTTGAGCTTTCGCGCGTCGGCGTGGCGAAACTCGGTTTCGGCCAATTCTTCCATGTGATCGTGCACCAGCCAGGGATGATTGAGCACCGCTTGCAGGATCAACGCTTCACGGCGCGGTATTGACGTCCGATGGCCGCGATGCACCGGGCTGGTCGCCAGATCCGGACTTGTCGCGACATAACCGTCGTTGCGCCACGAAGCTGGCGAAGTCCGGAGCTTGCCGCCGCCGCGGCCGCGTTCCTGCCAATTGCGCCGCGGCGCGATCTCGGCGGGCGCGAACAGACGGCGCAAGCGATCGGACAAATCGGCCTGGTAGTAGCGGCGCACAGTTTCGTCGCCGACGCTTGCCGTCACCTCGCGCAGCCGCGCCTCAAGCGCCGCACGCCGTTCCGGCGTGGTGAAGGGACCGCCTTCGATTTCTCTTGCCCAAAGCATTTCGGCGAGCGGCCGCGCCGACGCCAACACATCCTCGACCGCATCGCGGCCTCCCGAACGGACGAGATCGTCAGGATCCTGACCCTCGGGCAACGCCGCAAATTTCAGGCTCTTGCCGGGCTTCACCAGCGGCAGCGCCAGATCGATGGCACGGAAAGCCGCGCGCCGGCCGGCGCTGTCGCCGTCGAAACACAGGACCGGCTCGTCGGCCATTCGCCACATCAACAGAAGCTGCTCGGCGGTGAGCGCGGTCCCGAGCGGCGCGACGGTCGCCTCAAATCCGGCCATGACCATGGCGATGGCGTCGACATAACCTTCGACCGCCACCACGCTGCCGCCCTCATGCGCGGCCTTTCGCGCGGCGGCGATGTTGTAGAGCGTCGCGCCTTTGTGGAAGAGCGGCGTCTCCGGCGAATTCAGGTACTTCGCCGAAACTTCCTTATCGAGCGCGCGGCCGCCGAAGGCGATGACACGGCCGCGCCAATCGGCGATCGGAAACATCACCCGGTCGCGAAAGCGATCGTAAGGAACCGCGATGTCCTCGCCGCCGACCAGAAGCCCGGCCTCAATCATGTCTTCGACCGGAATTTTCTGCGCGCCGAGATGTTCTTTGAGCGCGTATTGATCGGGCGACGCGTAGCCAAGCCGGAATTTTACCTGGGTGGCGGGAGGAATGCCGCGATCGGCAAGATAGCCGCGGCCGCGGGCGCCGGCGCGCGACGCCAAATTGGTCTCAAAAAATTTCGCGGCGAGTTCGACAATGTCGTGCAGCGTCTTTCGCCGCTCCTCCTGCGCCTGCGCCTCGCGCGTCATGACCGGCAGCGGCACGCCGGCAATCCCGGCAAGGCGTTCGACGGCTTCAGGGAAGCTCACGCCCTCGGTCTGCATCACGAAGTCGAAAATGTTGCCGTTCTTCTGCGACGAAAAGTCGAACCACATCCCCTTCTGGTCATTGACGAAGAACGACGGCGTATTCTCCTTGTTGAATGGCGACAGCCCTCTCCACTCGCGTCCGGCTTTGCGCAATTTGACGCGCTTGCCGACGACTTCCGACACCGGAAGTCGCGTCCGCAGATCGTCGAGGAATTGCGGCGAAAATCGCATGGTGATTCTGGGAGAATAGACCGGAAGACCGTTGGATTTACGGCCGCATAGCGGCCCAGAGCCCAGGGCGCGATCCAGGACCACCCTTGTCCCGGTTATCCACAGGGCACTGACAACGGCGGCCAGTCAACTCCGTGGACAAAAGGCCGCTTCTGCGGCCTCCGTCACTTCGCGTCGTGGAAAATGATGCCGAGCGTGTGCCGGTGTCCGGAGCGCAGGCGGCTCACGCCGTGCCGTAGGTTGACCCGGTAGTCGCCGCGCGTGCCCTGCACCGGCCGGTGATGGACCGCGAAAATCACGCCATCGCCCTGGCGGAGCGGCACGACCTCGGCGCGCGACTGCATGCGCGGCCGCTGCTCGGTGATGACGAATTCGCCGCCGGTGAAATCGCGTTCGGGCTCCGAAAGAAGAATGGCGACTTGCAGCGGAAAGACGAGGTCGCCGTAAACATCCTGGTGCAGGCAATTGTAGTCGCCGGGACCGTATTGCAGCAGTAGCGGCGTCGGACGCGACTGGCCGGCCTTGTGGCATTGCGCGAGAAAGTCGACGTGCGCCGGCGGATAGCGCATCTCGATTCCCAAGCGCTCATTCCAGGCGTTGGCGATGGCGGCAAGCGGCGGGTAGAGCGAGGTCCGCAAGTCCGCGATCGGCTCGGGCAGCGGATAGGAGAAGTATTTGTACTCGCCTCTGCCGAAACCATGCCGGCTCATGACAATACGGCTGCGAAAGCCGTTGTCATTTCCGTAGCGCGCGGCAAGGCGTTCGCAATCGGCTTGGCTCAGGAGCTTTTCCAGGACCGCGCAGCCGTGGGCGTTCAAATCGGAACTGATGCGATCCCAGTCCGCGTTCACAGAAGACGAGGACGCCTTCTCGTCGAGCAGACGAATTTGCGCTTGGGTTGTCATGAGCGCCTTGCGAAAATTGCCATGTGTCGAAGATGCCGCTTCTTCCGGCCCGGCGACACCCGATTTCTGGAAATCTTTGGTTCAGGCGCGGCTCGTTTTAAGATAGCCGCGACCGCTCGCGCTATCCCGCGAGCAGCTTCTTCACCATGGCGCTTGCTTTGGAAAAGTCCATGCGCCCGGCATAGCGATCTTTCAGCGCCGTCATGGTGCGGCCCATGTCTTTCAGCGTAGCCGCCTCGAGTTCCTTTATCAGCTCGGAAATCGCGTGGCCGGCTTCGAGATCGGAGAGCTGCTGCGGCAGATAAGCCGAAATGATTTCGATCTCTTCGCGCTCCTGCGCGGCAAGTTCGGCGCGGCCGGCTTTTTCATAAATCTCGAGCGATTCCTGGCGCTGCTTGATCATCTTGCCCATGACGTCGAGAATTTCGGCGTCAGTAAGCGTGACCCGCTCGGCGGCACTGGTTTCGCGCTTCAATATCTCGGCGTTGATCAGGCGCAGCGTCGAAACGCGGCGCTTGTCGCCGGCCTTCATGGCCTCCTTGAGGGCATTGTTGATCTCGTCGCGCAACACGGCTATGGCCACCTGCAAAATCGCCCGCTGGGAGCAGCGGGCACTCATATGATCTAAGACTTTGCCGATGCCGACACAACCGCAACCGACACGGCCAATTTGGGACGACCCCGAACCGACCGCGCTGCTGGTTCTGGCGGACGGCACGGTGCTCGAAGGCTTTGGCTTCGGCGCAACAGGCCGCGCGGTCGGTGAAGTCTGTTTCAATACCGCCATGACCGGCTACGAAGAAATTCTCACCGATCCTTCCTACGCCGGCCAGATTATTACCTTCACCTTTCCGCACATCGGCAACGTCGGCACCAACGAAGACGACATTGAAACCATCAACCTTGCGGCAACGCCGGGCGCGCGCGGCGTCATTCTGCACTCGGCCATCACCGCGCCGTCGAACTACCGCGCAACGCGCGGCCTCGACCAGTGGCTGAAAAGCCGGGGTGTCATCGGGCTCGGCGGTATTGATACCCGCGCGCTGACGAGGCTGATCCGCGAACGCGGCATGCCCAATGCGGTGATCGCGCACGAGCCGTCCGGGCGGTTCGACCTCGACGCGCTCAAGGCCGAGGCCAAAGCCTGGCCGGGCCTGGTCGGAATGGACCTCGTTCCCATGGTCACGACCGGACAGCGCTTCACCTGGCAGGAAACGCCGTGGAGCTGGGACGGCGGCTACGGCGAATTGCGCGAAGCGAAATTCCACGTGGTGGCCATCGACTACGGCATCAAGCGCAACATCCTGCGCCAGCTTGCCGGCAATAGCTGCAACGTGACGGTGGTCCCGGCGCAAACGTCCGCAGCCGACATCCTCGCGCTGAAACCTGACGGCATCTTTCTGTCGAACGGACCGGGCGATCCGGCGGCAACCGGCGCGTACGCGGTTCCTGTGATCCGTACGTTGATCGAGCAAAAACCCGTCTTCGGCATCTGCCTCGGCCACCAGATGCTGGCGCTCGCCACCGGCGCTCGCACCATGAAAATGCATCAAGGCCATCACGGCGCCAATCATCCGGTCAAGGATCTCGCGACCGGAAAGGTCGAAATCACCTCGATGAACCACGGCTTTGCGGTCGATCGCACGAGCCTGACAAACAATGTCGTCGAGACGCACGTCTCGCTGTTTGACGGCTCGAATTGCGGACTTCAGCTCAAGGACCGGCCGGTATTTTCGGTGCAATACCATCCGGAGGCTTCGCCGGGCCCGCAAAACTCTCACGGCTTGTTCAAGCGCTTCGTCGGCATGATGCGCGACGCGAAGCGCGCTTAGGGCGAGCCAAGAGCTAGCGCCGTGGGGCGAATGATCACCGATTGGCTCGGGTTCTTCGACAGCCGGCATTTTCTTTACGTCAACGCGCGGCACAAGGACGCGCATTATCGGGTGGTCGCCAGGGAAATCGCCGCGCTGGTGCCGGCCCCCGATGCGCGCGTTCTCGATTACGGCTGTGGCGAAGCGTTGCACGCCGACATGGTCGCCGAATCCGCCGGCGAACTTATTCTTTGCGAAGCGGCGCCCGGCGTCCGCGCGGCATTGGAGGAGCGGTTCGCGTCTCACGCCAATATCCGCGTGCTCGCGCCGCACGAGATCGCCCGGCTCAAGGAACACTCGCTCGATCTCGTGATTCTGCATTCGGTGGTGCAATACCTTACGCCCGCAGGCACAGGCGCCTTGTTCACGTTATTCCGCGGGCTGTTGAAGCCGGACGGTCTCCTTGTCGTCAGCGACGTCGTGCCGGCCGGCGGATCGACCATCGCCGACACCGCCGCGCTGCTTAAATTCGGCCAAGCCAACGGGTTTTTCATGGCCGGCATGTGGGGACTTCTGCGCACGTTGTTGTCGGACTATTCGCGGCTGCGTTCACGCCTCGGCCTGACCGCTTATTCCGAGCCGGACATGATCGAAAAGCTTTCGGCCGCCGGATTTTCGGGTGAACGCGCTGCCGCGAATGTCGGTTACAACCCGTCCCGCGCTGCCTACTACGCGCGCCCGCGCCAGACCTAGACTTTGCCGATACCGACTTGCTTCTTGCGCGCGTCCCCGCTGAAGTGCCGTCGATACTAAGGGGGGACGCCAATGAACCGCAGCACTGAACGCATACTCACGAGTCACGCCGGAAGTCTTCCGCGGCCACCTGATCTTTTGGCGCTGGCAAAGGCCGAGCCGCACAGCAGCAAGCGCTATCAAGAACGGCTAACAACCGCCGTCCGAGACATTGTTGATCGGCAACTCAGCCACGGCGTCGATGTCATCGACGATGGCGAATTCGGCAAGCCGGATTTCGTCGGCTACATCAACGAGCGTCTGGCCGGCTTTACGCCAGGCGGATCCGGCGGGCCCGGATTCGCGATGCGCGATGCACAACATTTTCCCGAGTTCTATGAAGAGTTCAAACGGCAACACGGATCGTTCGGCAGCATCATCGCCAAAATGTATCCATCGCTCATCTGCACCGGCCCGATCAAATATGTCGGTCACGCGGTGCTGCAACGCGACATCGCGAACCTCAAGGCCGCGACGGCAGGCCGCTCGCCGAGCGATATTTTCATGCCGGCCATTTCGCCGGAAAATACCGAACAAGCCAAACGCAACGAGTATTACAAAACCGACGAAGAATATTCGATCGCCGTCGCGGAAGCGCTAAACGAAGAGTATCGATTGATTGTCGATGCCGGCTTTCTCGTCCAAGTCGACGATCCGCAGCTCATAACCTACTACAATCGCAATGCGGAGAAGACGGTCGCGGAATGCCGCAAATGGGCGGAAGGCAAGATCGAGATCCTGAACCACGCCTTGCGCGGCATTCCGGAGGAAAAGATTCGCTTCCACACCTGCTACAGCTTTGATTCGCTGCCTCGCGTCGGCGATATGGAGCTGAAGGACATGCTCGACCTGATTTTGAAGATCAAAGCCGGCGCTTATTCTTTTGAGGGCGCCAACCCGCGTCACGAGCACGAGTATGATCTGTGGAGGACGACGAAGCTCCCGGACGGAAAAATTCTCATGCCGGGCGTGGTCGCGATTTCGTCGGTCGTGGTGGAACATCCCGCCCTCGTCGCCCAGCGGCTGATCCGGTACGCGGAGCTGGTCGGAAGAGAAAATGTCATCGCCTGCTCCGATTGCGGTTTCGGCACCGTCGCGGAAAGCGCGGAAGTTCATTCGACGGTCGCGTGGGCAAAGATCGATGCGCTGGTCGAAGGCGCTCGGCGGGCCAGCAAGGCGCTTTGGCGTCAATAGCTCCCCGCCGGCTTCTCACTAAAAATAAAATGGTCGCCTGCGATGATTTCGCAGGCGACCTTGAAGATGTTTGCTCCACGATGTTGTGCTCGGGGTGTTCGTAGCTGCTCTTAATTTTTCAGATTTGCTTGCGAACCCGACAGTCCGTTCGCGGCCAGGAAATCCTGGTACGTGCGGCCGGCGTAGTTCTGGGAGGTCGGAGCAGCGGTGACGGGCGGTTGCGCGTCGGTCGCGTCGGAGGACTTGTCGAGCTGCGGGACCGGTGTCGCCGCAGCGGGGCTGCCGTCGACGCGGGCGCTGGCCGCTTCCTTGGTGCACACGTCGGCGAACACCACGAGCCCGTCCGGCGTATAGCTCTTGGTCAGGCAGGTGCACGGTCCGGCTACCGGAGCGATGGGCGCTGCATCAACCGGTCCATCCGCGACTTCGTCGATCGTGATCCAGCGGCCGCCGCGGAACACCAGGTGTCCGTGGGGATGCCACACCCAGTGGTGGCCCGGCCAACGGGGGAAGCGCGGTTCGCCAATGCGGCCCGGATTGCCACGGCCAGGATTGCCGCCGCGGCCGAGGATCGGGGTCAGGGTCCGGCCGCCGTTACCAATGTGGGCACTAGCGAAACCGCCGCCCATGCGGCCGCCGCCGAAGCCGCCGCCAAATCCGCCGCGGGCGTCAGCAGTGCTGGAGCCGAGGGTCGCCGCCGCGATGGTGGCCGCGGTCGCGAGAGCGAAGGTGAGGGTGAGTTTGCGTGACATGGTCGTTCTCCGAGGGTTGGGGTTGGGTCGAATTTCCGTTCCAATACCCATGGGTCGGAGCAGCCCGGAAAAGGTTCACGACCAGGAGAAAAAAAATGCGCGGCGTCGCGCGCACTCGTGGGAAGACGACCCGCGTGCCGCAGGCGACTTGAGCCAGTTTTTGCAGCTATATCAAACGACTTGCTAATGGTTCGCCGGCGACGGAAATGCCGACGCCGGCGCCGACTTGCCGGGCGCTGGCCGAACAGGGACACTAGGTCCGCCGGCTGCCAAAAGACTGCGCAAATTTTTCTCGATTGCGATTGAACCTGCGCACCCGCATCCGCGACTAAAGTAATGAGCCGACGGCCTGCCGATGCAGACGACTTCGGACGAGAACCTGATCGGACGCATCGGCAACGGCGATCGGCTCGCGATGCAAGTGCTGTACGCGCGTCACCATGTGCGGGTCTATCGATTCATGCTGCGCTTGGTGCGCAACGAGGCGACGGCGGAAGATTTGCTGAGCGATGTTTTCCTCGACGTCTGGCGACAAGCCGGAAAGTTCGAGGGGCGCTCCGCGGTCTCGACCTGGCTCCTCGGCATCGCCCGCTTCAAGGCGCTTTCGGTGCTGCGGCAGCGAGGCGAGGTGGAACTGGACGATGAAATGGCCGACGCGATCGAGGATCACGCTGACGATCCGGAAATCGCGATAGCCAAGAAAGACAAGGGTGAAGCGTTGCGACAATGCCTGACCAAATTGTCGGCCGAGCATCGAGAGGTCATCGATCTCGTCTACTACCACGAGAAATCGGTGGATGAGGTGGCGGCAATTGTCGGCGTACCGGAGGCGACGGTGAAGACGCGTATGTTTTACGCGCGGAAGAAATTATCCGAGCTCCTGAAGGAGCGGGGAATCGATCGAGGCTGGCCATGACAACGGCGAACGAGAGCGGACGCGGCGATATCGAAGACCTGCTACCTTGGCATGCGGCAGGAACGCTGAGCCCCCGCGACATGCAGCGTGTCGAAACCGCGCTCATTGAAGATCCCGAACTCGCCCGGCGCTATGAGCTGGTGCGGGAGGAATTGGCCCAGACCATTCATCTCAATGAAACGCTCGGCGCACCGTCGGCGCGCGCCATGGAAGCGCTGTTCGCCAAGATTGACGCCGAGCCGGCGCGAATGCCGGCGATCTCCGCGAATCTCGGGGCGCGCATCCGCGACTTCTTCGCCGCGCTTTCCCCGCGCACGGTCGCCTGGTCCGCCGTCGCGGCAGCGCTCGCTATTGTGTTGCAGGCCGGCGTCATCGGCGTCGTCATGCTGAAGGAGAATACCGCCGGTGGTTACCAGACCGCTTCGGCACCCTCGGCGATCTCCGGCGAAGGAACGTACGCCTTGATCCGCTTTCAGCCGCAAGCGAGCGCCGCCGACATTACTCGCTTCCTCGAAGCCAACAAGCTCGCCATCGCCGACGGTCCGTCGGCCGGCGGATTGTTTCGTGTGCGCATCACACCGGCCAAGCTCGCGAAAGTCGACCGCGATCGCCTCATTACGACGTTGCAGGCGGACAAGACCGTGAGCTTCATCGCCGCCACACAGTGACCGACTGAAGGAGGTTGGCATGCAAACCAAAGCGAAACTTCCACGGCTGCTCTCGGCACTTATTTTTTGTGGTGCAATCGGGTCTGCCGCGTCGCTGGAATCGAATCCGGCAAACGCCTTCGGCGGAGGGTTTGGCCGCATGGGCGGCTTTCGCGGCCCCCGGCTTATGGCGGCATGCGCGGGCAACCGGGCTTTGGCGCTGTGCGAGGGCCGGTCTACGGCGGCGTGCGCGGGCCGATGCGCCCGTATCCCGGCGGTGTTGTTGTCATCGGCCGGCCGATCGGCGGACGCGGCGTTTACCCCAGAGACCCACGGCACCCGATCGTCGGCACCGGTGGCCCCCCTGCGCTTGGGCCGCCGCTCGCCGCGCAATTGCCTCCCGGAGGTGGACGAGCGAGCGGCAGCGGCGTGCCACCGACGGGCGAACGGCGCTTTGTTGCTGACGAAATCGTCACCGAAGTTTCCGCGAACGTTCCGCCGCAAGCGATCGAAGCGATGGCGCGGCGCTATAACTTGACGCGCCTGGATTCGGTCACCTTGCCGCTCATCGGCAGCACGGTTTATCGCTGGCGCGTTGGCGGCCGCCGTTCGGTGGCTGACATTGTCGGTGCGATCGAAGATCAACACGCGGTCATCGCCAGCGCGCAGCCGAACTATGTTTTTAGCTTGCAGGAAGACGTCGCCAAGGATCCACCCCGCACCGGCGACGACGCAGCCCAATACGTTCTTGGCAAGCTGCAAATCGACCAGGCTCATCACCTTGCGACCGGAAAGAATGTTCCGATCGCCGTGATCGATTCGGAAATCGACGCCAACCATCCCGATCTGGCCGGAACGGCCATGAAAAGCTTCGACGCGCTCGGCGGCGAGCAAAAGCCGCACCAGCACGGAACCGCCATGGCGGGCGCCATTGCCGCGCACGGTAAGCTCGTCGGCGTCGCGCTCGGACCGCAGCTTCTCGCCGCGCGCGCCTTCGACGACACCCCGGGCGAAGCCAAGGGCACTTCGTTTGCCATCTACAAGAGTCTGCAATGGGCGGCGGATAATTCGGCCCGCGTCGTGAATATGAGCTTCGCCGGACCGCCGGATCCGCTGCTGCACCGGATGCTCGCGGCAGCGTACGACAAGGGTATCGTGCTGATAGCGGCTGCCGGCAATGCCGGCCCGAATTCCGCGCCCCTGTACCCGGCGGCCGACGCCGATGTGATCGCGGTGACCGCAACCGACATGAGCGACGGCCTCTACAAGATGGCAAACCGGGGCCAGTTCATTGCGGTCGCTGCACCCGGCGTGGACGTGCTGGCGCTGGCGCCGGGGGAATCCTATCAGGTCACGACCGGAACATCGGTTGCCGCCGCCGAAGTGAGTGGCATTGCCGCGCTACTGCTCGAGCTCAAGCCGTCGCTCACGCCCGCCGACGTCCGCGCTATCCTCCTTAAGACGGCCAAGCCGATGGGCGCGTCCGGCCAGCAGGCGGATTTCGGCGCCGGCCTTGCCAATGCCTATCGTGCGGTGACGACTTTGAATGGCAAACCGGAGGCGTGCCGGCACGGACGAAAAGCCCGGGCAGTGAGCGGGCGTCGGCGCTAGCTTTGTCTCGCGCCGACGGTATCGGCCATCACCGCGCCGCGCTCACCCAGTGGCTTCTCACTGCCGACAGTCGAATCGCGTGCGGTCTGATGCTCGATCTCGGCATTGAGCTCGGCGCCGAGCAGCACGACGATTGTGGAAATCCACAGCCACATCATCAAGCCGACCACGGCGCCGAGCGAACCGTAGGTCGCGTTGTAGTTGGCGAAGCTCGCCAGATACCAGGAGAACAGATACGAGGCGATGATCCAGGTCACGGCGGCGAACACGCTGCCAACACTCACCCACTGCCAGCGGGCGGCCCGCCGGTACGGGCCGTAGCGGTAAAGGACAGCGAGCCCGATCAAGAGAACCAGCAAAAGGACCGGCCAGCGGCCGAACCGCGTGAGCGTTCCAGCGGCGCTGCCAAGCCCGATCGGCGCCAGAACCAGCGGCAGCACGATCACTCCGGCGATGGCGAGAAGAAACGTGGCAAAACCGCCAAGCGTGAAAACGAGCGCGACCAGACTGAGCTTGAAAAAATTGCGCCCTTCCTGCTGCTCGTAGATCACATTGAGCGCGTCGATCATTGCCTTGACGCCGCTCATGGCGCTCCACAGCGACACCAGAATGCCGACGACAATGCCGAGGCTCAGCGCGCGGCCGCTGTTGCCGGCAATGCGCTGCGCCTGCTCGTGCACAATAGAGAGCACATTAGCGGGCACGATGTCGTCGAGCAGTGAAAGATTGTTGGTAATGGTGGAGGCATCGAAATACAGCCCGTAGGCTGAAACCAGAGCGGTGATGGCGGGAAAAATCGCGAGCAGAATAAAGAACGCGACGCCGCCGGCGATCGACAACAGCCGGTCCGATTGCATTTCGGCGTAAGTACGCCAAAGAATGTCCTTCCATCCCCGCCAGGGAATTTGAAAGGGATGCGTCGCATGGCGGCCGCGGCCGTCTTCGTGGGCGCGCTTGAGCTCGATCTCGCGCGGTTCTTCGGAGCTGCGAGGCTCGCCGAACGGCCGCGCCGCTTCGACGGTGGCGCGCGCCCGGCGGCGTTTCGCCTCGATGCGGTCGTGCAAAGGCATGGCCAGCGCCAGCAGCGCGGTGGCGCCGAGACTGAGGAAGAACGGCAAATCACGCTTGGAAAGCATTCCGGAAGTTCCCGCGACCGGGAACAACGACGATGCAGGCCAAACGGTTGCAGCCCAAAAACCCCGACTCGCGGGCGCTGCTCATTTTCGGCTGTGCCCAATTCCCGGATTGAGCTTGCCGATCCCTTCCCTGCCCGCCATTTCTGGTCTAAACAGCGCCCGCGCGAGGCTTAAGCCTCTGCGCTTGGCCTTGTTGGCGGAGCATGATTTTTCCGGAGAACCGGTAGCCACTTTTCCGGATCATGCTTGAAGGACGCGCAGTCGCGCGCCCTTTTTTTGTGCCCTTATATAAGCTCGCGACTATGCCCAAGCGAACCGACATCTCCTCGATCCTGATCATCGGCGCCGGACCGATCGTCATCGGTCAGGCTTGCGAGTTCGACTATTCCGGCACGCAAGCCTGTAAAGCACTCAAGGCCGAGGGTTACCGGGTCATTCTGGTCAACTCCAATCCGGCGACGATTATGACCGATCCGGATTTGGCTGACGCCACCTACATCGAGCCGATCACGCCGGAGATCGTCGCGCAAATTATCGCCAAGGAGCGCCCCGACGCATTGTTGCCGACCATGGGCGGCCAGACCGCGCTCAACACCGCGTTGTCGTTGCGCAAGATGGGTGTGCTGGACAAGTTCGGCGTCAAAATGATCGGCGCCACCGCCGACGCCATCGACAAGGCCGAGGACCGCAAGCTGTTTCGCGAAGCCATGACGCGGATCGGGCTTGCGACGCCGCGCTCGCACCAGGTCAAGACGCTGATCGGCGCGCTTGAGGCGCTCGACGACATCGGGTTGCCCGCCATCATCCGCCCGTCGTTTACGCTCGGCGGCACCGGCGGCGGCATCGCCTACAACAAGGCGGAGTTCATCGAGATCGTCGAACGCGGGATCGATGCGTCGCCGACCGCCGAGGTGCTGATCGAAGAGTCGGTGCTCGGCTGGAAAGAATTCGAGATGGAGGTGGTGCGCGACAAAAACGACAACTGCATCATCGTCTGCTCGATTGAGAACGTCGATCCGATGGGCATTCACACCGGCGACTCGATCACGGTCGCGCCGGCGCTCACCCTGACCGACAAGGAATACCAGCGCCTGCGCGATGCCTCGATCGCGGTACTGCGCGAGATCGGAGTTGAAACCGGCGGCTCCAACGTACAGTTCGCGATTAACCCCGCAGACGGCCGCCTCGTCGTCATTGAAATGAATCCGCGGGTGTCGCGTTCGTCGGCGCTAGCCTCGAAAGCGACTGGTTTTCCGATCGCCAAAGTCGCCGCCAAACTCGCGGTCGGCTATACGCTCGACGAGATCCAAAACGATATCACCGGCGGCGCCACGCCGGCATCGTTCGAGCCGACCATCGATTACGTCGTCACCAAAATTCCGCGTTTCGCCTTCGAGAAATTTCCCGGCGCGGAAGCGGTGCTGACCACGTCGATGAAATCGGTCGGCGAAGCGATGGCGATCGGCCGCACTTTTCAGGAAAGCCTGCAAAAGGCGCTGCGCTCGATGGAAACCGGCTTGACCGGGCTCGACGAGGTGGCAATTGCCGGACTCGGCGAAGGCGATGACAAGAACGCCATCCGCGCGGCACTCGGCACTCCGTCGCCTGATGGCCTGCTGAAAGTCGCGCAGGCGATGCGGCTTGGACTTTCCGACGCCGAAATTCACTCGGCATGCCGCATTGATCCGTGGTTTCTGGCGCAAATCCGCGGCATCATTGACATGGAAGCCGAGGTTCGCGCTAAAGGCCTGCCGGACAGCGCCCGCCCGTTACGCAAATTGAAGCGAATGGGCTTCTCCGATGCACGGCTCGCCAAACTCACCGGCCTTGGTGTTGAACAAGTGTCCGCCAGACGCAAAGAGCTCGGCGTCCGCCCGGCGTTCAAACGCATCGACACCTGCGCCGCCGAATTCGCTTCGCCGACGGCTTACATGTATTCGACCTACGAAACGCCATTCGCCGGCGAAAGCGCCGACGAGGCCGCGCCCTCGGACAAGCGCAAGGTCATCATCCTGGGCGGCGGACCGAACCGCATCGGCCAAGGCATCGAGTTCGACTATTGCTGCTGTCACGCCGCGTTCGCGCTCAAGGACGCCGGCTATCAGACCATCATGATCAATTGCAATCCGGAGACTGTGTCGACCGACTACGACACCTCGGACCGGCTTTATTTCGAACCGCTGACGGCCGAAGACGTGATCGAGATCATCGATACCGAGCGGAGCGCCGGAACGCTGCACGGCGTCATCGTGCAATTCGGCGGCCAGACCCCGCTTAAACTTGCCGAGCCGCTCGCCAAGGCGAACGTGCCTATTCTCGGCACGTCACCGGATGCCATCGATCTTGCCGAGGATCGCGAGCGGTTTCGCGTGTTGCTCGATCGCTTGGGCCTGCGCCAGCCAAGAAGCGGCATCGCTACCAGCCTCGAAACCGCACGAACGATTGCCGACGAGATCGGCTACCCGATCGTGATCCGTCCCTCCTACGTGCTCGGCGGCCGCGCCATGGAGATCGTGCGCGACCCGGGCCAGCTCGACCGATACGTCGTCCGGCTTACCGCCGATCTCGATCGGCCCTCGGAGTTAGCGGTTTCGCAAAAGCGCCCACTCCTCATCGACAGCTATTTGACCGACGCGGTGGAAGTCGACGTCGATTGCTTGTCAGACGGCACTGACACCTACATCGCCGGAATCATGGAGCACATCGAGGAGGCCGGCATCCATTCCGGCGATTCAGCCTGCTCGCTGCCGCCGCATAATCTCTCGGCTGAGCTGATCGGCGAACTTCAGCGCCAGACCACTGCGCTCGCGCTGGCGCTGAAGGTCGGCGGTCTCATGAACGTGCAATACGCCATCAAGGATGGCGACATATACGTGCTGGAAGTTAATCCGCGCGCGTCGCGAACGGTGCCATTTGTTGCCAAGGTCACCGGGATCCCGGTTGCGAAAATCGCGGCGCGTATCATGGCCGGTGAGACGCTCAAGGGCTTTCACTTAAAGCCGCAGAGTTTCGAGTTCGCACGCGCCACCCATGTCGGCGTCAAAGAAGCGGTGTTCCCGTTCGCGCGCTTCGGGCCGGCGGTCGATACCGTGCTTGGGCCGGAGATGAAATCGACCGGCGAGGTCATGGGCATCGACCGCGACTACAATGTCGCGTTCGTCAAAAGCCAGCTCGGCGGCGGCTCGCGGTTGCCAAAAAGCGGGACCGTGTTCGTCTCGGTCAAGGATGCCGACAAGCCGCGCATCCTCGACGCCATCCGGCTGATGGCGGGGCTCGGATTCCGCGTCCTCGCCACCTCAGGCACGCAGACTTTTCTCGCCGGCCAAGGCATTGCCGCGGAGCGGGTCAATAAGGTCGCCCAAGGGCGCCCGCACATCGTCGACGCCATAAAAAACGGCGAAGTTCAGTTGGTCTTCAACACGACGGAAGGCGCCACCGCACTCGCTGACAGCCGCTCGCTGCGGCGTGCGGCCCTCTTGCATAAAGTGCCGTACTACACCACTCTCTCAGGGGCTGTCGCTGCAGCGCAGGGCATCAAAGCCTATCTCGAGGGCGACCTCGAGGTGTGTGCGCTGCAATATTATTTTGCGGCGGGCTCCGATCATAAGGTCGGGGCAGCCTGAGCGGCAGCCCGTGTAGGGACAGGTTTTTGGTCGCGAGGCCGGAGAACTCTTCGGTCCGCGACCTGAATTTTGTCCCTATGAGTATGGAGGTTTGAGACCGATGGATAAGATTCCGATGACCGCGGCGGGCTATGCGGCGATTGAGTCAGAACTCAAGCACTGCCAGCAGATCGAGCGGCCCCGCATCATCCAGCAGATTACCGACGCGCGAACGCATGGCGATCTTTCGGAAAACGCCGAATATCATGCCGCCAAGGAATCGCAGTCTCTCAATGAGGGCCGCATCGCCGAGCTCGAGGACAAGCTTGCGCGCGCCGAAATTATTGATGTGTCGAAGCTTTCCGGCGACACCATTACTTTTGGCGCAACGGTCACGCTGATCGACGAAGACACCGAGAAGAAAGCCGTCTGGCAGATTGTCGGCGAGCCTGAAGCCGACGCCAAAAAGGGCAAAATCTCCATCACCTCACCGCTCGCCCGCGCCTTGGTCGGCAAGAAGAAAGGCGTGCAGGTCGAGGTCGTGACCCCCGGCGGCGCAAAGGCCTACGAGATCGTCAAGGTCGAGTGGAAGTAATTCGTTTCCGTCCAGCGCTTTGCCGAGGCGGCGCCACACCGCGCCGCCCCGGCTGGCTTGGCTGAGATCGAGCCGCCGCTGGCCACGTCGTGGCGCTTCTTCTCCCTATAACCGATTGAAAAATTTACCCTTTCTGTTACCCACAGCCGTTTAGCTGTATTGGGTTGCGTCTCTTGCATAGCTCGCGAAAGCGCCTAGATTCCAAATGGATGAGCCGCAAGTTCCAGCGCCGCCCTTCCAGATCATGCCTCGACTGACGGATTGTAGAACGTGAGCACGCCGACCCACGCCAAGATCGTCATCATCGGCTCTGGGCCGGCCGGTTATACGGCTGCCATTTATGCCGCGCGCGCGATGCTCGATCCGATCCTGATCCAGGGGATCGAGACCGGCGGACAACTGACCACGACAACCGACGTCGAAAACTATCCCGGCTTTGCCGACGTCATCCAGGGCCCGTGGTTGATGGAGCAAATGCAGAGGCAAGCCGAACACGTCGGGACCAAAATGGTCGCCGATTACGTTAACAAGCTCGAGCTTGGGCGTCGTCCGTTCCGCATCACCTGCGACTCCGGCGACGTTTATCTCGCCGACACTTTGGTGCTCGCGACCGGCGCTCAGGCACGCTGGCTCGACCTGCCGTCGGAGCAAAAGTTTCGCGGCTACGGCGTGTCGGCTTGCGCTACATGCGATGGGTTCTTTTACCGCGACAAGGAAGTGCTGGTGATTGGCGGCGGCAATACCGCGGTCGAAGAGGCGCTATTCCTGACCAATTTCGCCAAGACGGTCACCGTCGTGCACCGGCGGGACAGTTTCCGCGCCGAACGCATTTTGCAGGAGCGGCTCTATCAAAATCCGAAAATCTCGGTGCTCTGGCACACGGTCCTCGAAGACGTGGTCGGAGATGATGCACCGTTGAAGGTGAAGGCGGCCGTCCTGCGGAACGTAAAGACCAACGAGATCGAGAAGCGCCCGATCGACGGAATCTTCATCGCCATCGGTCACACGCCCGCGACCGCACTTGTCACCGGGCAAGTGGAAATGAAACCGTCGGGCTACATCAAGACCGCACCGCACTCGACCGCGACGTCGGTGCCCGGCTTGTTTGCCGCCGGCGACGTCGCCGACGAAGTCTACCGCCAGGCGGTGACGGCCGCCGGTCTCGGGTGCATGGCCGCGCTCGAAGCCGAAGAATTCCTTGCTGCGCACGGTGAAGCCGAACCGCGCGTGGCCGCTGAATAAATTTTCAACCTCTCTCCTCTCCCGCAGCGAGGAGAGGGAGAAGGTGTCCGAGATGGATTGGGATAAACTCAAAGTCTTTCACGCCGCCGCCGAAGCCGGCAGCTTTACACATGCTGGCGAGCAGCTCGGGCTATCGCAATCCGCGGTGTCACGGCAAGTGAGCGCGCTTGAGCAAGAACTCGCCGTGTCGCTTTTCCATCGGCACGCGCGCGGTTTGATCCTCACCGAACAGGGCGATCTGCTGTTTCGCACCGCGCACGATGTCTTCATGAAACTCGAAGCGGCGCGCGCCAAGCTTACCGACAGCCGCGAACGTCCGAACGGCGACTTGAAAGTCACGACGACGCCCGGGATCGGCGTGCACTGGCTCACGCCGCGGCTGGGCGAATTCATCGATCTTTATCCGGAAGTTCGCGTCACGCTCTTGACCACCGAGGAGGAGCTCGATCTCGCGATGCGCGAGGCCGATGTCGCCATCCGGCTGCGCCAGCCGACGCAACCGGATCTTATTCAGCGAAAGCTCTTTTCCGTGCATTTCCACGTCTACGCTTCGCCCGAATATCTCAAGCGATTCGGCACGCCGCGCGCGTTCGAGGACCTGGACAATCATCGCGTGCTGATGCTTGGCGGCAACGTGCCCAGCTATTTGCAGCGCTCATTGTTGCTGACCGAAGTGGCGCGCAACGGCAAGGGTCCGCGCACGCCGCATCTCGTCATCAATAACATTCTCGGCATTTTGCGCGCCTGCCAGCGCGGCATCGGCATCGCCATGTTGCCGGATTACCTGGTCGAGGGTGACGGCAACCTGGTGCAGCTATTCGGCGATGCCGATCCGATCGCGCTCGATGCTTATTTTGTATATCCGGAAGAACTCAAGACCGTCGCGCGCGTGCAGGCGTTCCGCGACTTCCTTGTCGCCAACGCGCAGCGCTGGAATTACTAGTGTTCTCAATCTGACATTTGACCAGCGGCCGCCGTGTGTCGCGAATGCCAGTGTCAAACGCGCTCTCGGTAATTTTGCCCTCTGCGCATGGCTGGCATGCCGGTGATTGCGTTGTGCCTGCGTGCCGAGCTTTGCATAGTACTTGCGGACTGCATTCCGGTTGGCAGCAAGTGGTGCATGCCCGCCAGCAGCTCCTCCCTGGGAAGACGATCGTCGGCGCCCCCACGCTGGCGATCCCCAAACCGGGCCCGCAAGGGCCCGGTTTTTTGTGCAGCAAGATTCTAAGTCCGCCGCGCACCTTTTCTCAGCGTATCGCCCGCTCGCGCGTTATAAAATCAACTACGTCGATCAACGCAGCAATCCGGACGTGGTGCGGTGCGCAAGAAGACCATCGTCGTCAAAGACAAAATGCAGCGCGGCTACCGCTACACGCTGACCGCGCCGACTGGGCGGAATTTCGATCCGGAATTCCGGCCCGAATTGACGCCGGCCGAAATGCTTCGTCTTGGCGTGTTCGGCGGCAAATACATGACCGACTGCACCAAGGAGTTTCCGCGTAGCTGGTTCTCGCACGCCAAGCTCGCGAGCAAAGGTCGCGATCGCAGCCTCAATTATTTCGGGGTTGACGCGAGTCAGCCATTATCGGTGTGGCGGAAGAAGGGTTGGATTTATCGGGACGATCCTCGCGGCTGGTTCCAGTGGTACTGCCGCTATTATCTGGGCCGTCGTCTTCCCGACGAGGATGCGCGGCAGATCAGGCGCTGGAAGGCTATTCGCCGGCATGTGCGGCAAGTTCAGCGCAACTGCGAGCCGGGTGACGTCACTTGTCGGCCAAGGCAGCGGCAGGCCTTGTTGCATTGGGCGTACGATAGCCGGAAGGTTTGAACCGGCCGCCCCATCGCGACGAGATGCTCGCCGGCGCGTCAGCGCAGCCCTTGCCGTGTTCACCAAATGTTGGCGCGCGCGTTACCGGACTTAAGCGTGACGGAAGACCCGCCCTCGTCTATAGCGCTATGAAACGCGCAGGAGGACGCAACATGCTCACCCGCAGACACCTGTTTTTGGGCGGTACGGCCTTTGCCGCGCTCGCCGCCTGGCGGCTGACGCGGCCCGGCGACGCGCGGGCAGCAACAACCTACGATGTCACCCACACCGACGAAGAATGGCGAAAACTTCTTTCTCCGGACGCCTACCAGGTTCTCCGGCACGAAGGCACCGAACGGCCGTTCACGAGTAAGCTCCTTGAGGAGCATCGCACCGGCACATTCGCCTGCGCCGGCTGCGACCTGCCGCTGTTCTCGTCCAAGACCAAATTCGACAGCGGCACCGGCTGGCCGAGTTTTTGGGCGCCGCTCGACAAAGCCGTCGATGAGATCAAGGACCGCAGCTACGGCATGGTTCGCACGGCGATCGCCTGCCACCGGTGCGGCGGCCATCTCGGCCACGTGTTCGATGACGGTCCCAAGCCAACCGGGCTGCGCTATTGCATGAACGGTGTCGCGCTTAAGTTCGTGCCGCAGCCGGCGAGTTCAAGCTGACGGCTCTAACGCCGCCGAAGCTCGATCCGTCACCGGACCTCACTCATCGCATCGATATCGTCATTCCGGCGAGGCCGAGCGACGCCTGGAAGCCGGCTTGCGCCCCGTGCACATTCAGGACGACGCCTTTTTCGTTCTGCAAGGTTGCGACCTGAGCCCCGGCGACCACCGTGAGGCCAGCACCCGCCGCGCCATAGGTGCCGGCGATGTCCCACGGGTTGTGCAAGTTCGAAGCTGTGCCGACCAGATCGACCGCGGCCACGCCGAGCGAGCCAATGCCGATGCCGCCGATCCGCAACGGATAAGCGTGGCCGTGGTAGTAGAGAACGCCCCTGCCGCCGCCGACCCCGACAATGAGTCCCACCTTGACGATATGCAGGCGGACCGTCCCCTGCTGGGCTTGCGACGGCGTCGATGCCGCCAGCAGTAAGGGCACGATGGTGATGCAAGCGGCGCAGAATTTCACTATCCGAGCAAAGCTGAACATGACCGTCTCCTTTGAAGATCTTTTAACACACCGAAATCCGGGATGACTCGCAAAGATACCTGTCGGCTCCGCATGACGCGCGCCCGGGCGTAGCGCAAGGCAATAATTGCAGGCGCGCAGATCCGAGCCGCTTTCGATCATCCTACGCGGAATTTGCAATCTTTGCAGCCGAACAATCCGCCGGTGATATGATCTAGGTGCAACGGCGCAACTGAGATCACCGACGATGGCATATTATCTTAGCTACTATAACGACACGCTGGCGGACGGCGTGTCGCTTACATGCGCCTCGAAGCTCTACGTCGATCAGGTGATCAGGTTTTAGCGGGATCGGCAGGCTGCAAGGCTGCGACGAGGCGGCGGCCAATCTCCACCGCGGGACTTTCAACCGCGCGATGCAGCAGCTCTGCCGCCGGGATCGTCAGCGCCAGCGCGAACAAGAAAATCAGCCACCCGTCGAGCTCGCTGGCGCCGGCAAACATCATGCGGCCAATGTGGATCGCCAACACATGAAGCAGATACGCGCCGTAGGAACGCTGGCCCAGATAAGCGAGCGGCCGAGACGACAACAGCCGCCGCATTGCGCTATCCTGGAAGACCAGGTGGGCGACCACGTAAACCGACACCACGGCGACCGCCGGCAGCACTTCGACATATCGCAGCGTCACGAATAGCGCCGCGACAAAGCCCAGCGGCACCGCGATCGGCACCCAGGTGGCCGCCGCGCAGACCGCGTAAGCGCGCGGCCATTCGAGTATCTGGGCGAGCAGCGCGCCGGCCAGAATGGCGCCATAGGCATTGGGCAAGAACGACCCTTGCGCGGCCAGCGAGACGACGGTCGCCGCGGTGAGGCTTAAGCGGAGCCGAGGGTTCTTGATCAGCAGAAATACAATCGGCGGGAACAACAGGTAGAACTTCGTCTCGACGCCGATGATCCAGGTGTGAACGAAGATCGTGAACACGCTGGTGTGGGCATATTCCGGCATGAACGTTAGGTAATAGGGCAACCGCTCCCTGAACGGCGCGTATTCCTCGCGAAGCGGTGGTAGGGAGTAGAGCGCAAGCCAATAAATGAGAATTGCCGCCGCATAGGGCGGCACGATGCGAGCCACCCGCCTAACGAGAAACGAACCAAATGCGACACCGCCGGTGTTTCGCTCTTCGCGAATCAGCAGCATGGTGACGAGATAGCCGCTGATGACAAAGAACAGCCAAACCGCGGTCCAACCCTGGAGGTAGGAGAACAGCGGCACTTCCGGAATATGCGCGGTGACCACAAGCAGGAAACCGATTGCGCGCAATCCGTCAAAGCCTGGGCGATAGGTTTCCGCCTGATAGTTGGCGAACCCGAGTTCATGGTTGCGGAAATTCATGGCCGTGGACCAGCAAGACCGATGTAGTACAAAACTAAAAAATAATCTCCATTTCGAAGCGAGCAGGCGCAATTTCCCGGCCTGGGTCTCTCTCAGTCACGCAAAGGAAGGGCGCGATCACGCGATATTATGAGTTTGGACCCTTCACGGTCAGCAACGACGGCATTGTGCGGCCGCGGATATCGTAGACGCGTGTGTAGACTACACCCTCGCGAACGATCTCGACAAAAATCGGCGCGTCTAATGCGGCGCAATAAAACTCACCGAGCATCATCGCGAAGTCGGCGCCCTTGGGATCATAGACTACCGAATACTGCGGACCCAGCGACTGCTCGACGGGTGGTCGGGGACCGCACAGCGCGACGGTCCATTTGCCGCCACCGGGCCGGTCGTCGCGCGACCCAAGCCGCATGCGCAATTCCAGCGAAGCCTGCCGCATCGACAGACCCCAAAAATCGATCATGTAATTTGCTCGGGCTCCGCCCACGCCACCCGCGATGTGATTGAAGGACGTGTACTCATAAGGGTGGAGCCGCACCATGTCGATAACGGGCGAAGCCAGGCCCAAGACCAGCACCAGTATGCCGGTGATCAGCGCGAGGCGACCGCGCGCACGCAGGCGCTGTGCTATCCACGCGGCAGCTAGCCCCCCCAGCACCGCGAACGGCGGTGCCAAGAACACGAAATGGCGGATGCCGTTGTACATTGCAGGACGGGTCGCCACCGTAACCAAGACCGGAAGCACCGTCGCGAGCACCACCGCCAACAGGGCGGCGCGGAAGCCGACAGGCACACACGGACGTTTTTGATCGCTGCGCGCACACACCACAACCGCACCGACTATTCCGCAGAGACCGAGAGCTATCATCAGTTCAGGGAGGGTGAATATTGCGAGCGTCGGCATGTAGCTGCGCGGCATGTCGGGAACTAGGATCGGTTGGCCATCAAACAATTCACGCCACGGTCGCTCGAAGAAAGTCGAAAAAAATCTGACGGCGCGGAATGGATTAAGCGGCGAAACTACTGCCCAGGGCCAGACCAGGGCCATGACGAAATAGGCGAGAATGGCGGCGGGAATGAAAGACGTGACGAATGTGCCGCATTCGCGAAGCGCAGCCTTCCAACCGGTCTCGCGCGATTTAACGGCAACAACAAAAAGAAGCGGCAGCAGCGCGTAAAGGAGAAGGAAGCCACCGATAACCCTCGAGCCGATTGCCAGTCCCGCCCCGACGCCGCAAATCACCACGGTGACCGGCGTCGCGCGTGGATATTCCTGTAGCGCGCGCACGATGCCAAACAGCCCTATCACCATCGCCACCGCAAAGGGTGCATCCTTGGCGTTGATGAATATGTGCCCGTAATAGAGCGGACAAGCGGCCAGGAGCAGAAGTGCGATCAGTCCGGCGAGGGTGCCGCCGAGGCGCAACCCCAGCCGCCAAGTAAAGAACAAGCCGACCACGCCAAAAGCTGCGCCGACCAAGCGGCGCGATTCAAACAAATCGAAGGGGAGGATGCCGGCAAGATGGCGGCGAAGGCCGGCGCCAAGGCGCTGGTGATAAATCATCTCGGACAGACGGCCGACCCGAACGACAATTATCACCGCTACGTGGACGAGGCGAAGAAGTACTATTCGGGACCGATCACGATCGCGAAGGATTTGATGAAGTTCTAAAGGCAGATGCACGGCGGCGGTTATTTACATACGGTACCAAGCAAACGTCGCGTCGCGCCGTATGACCCGGCAGCGCGATGCCCGTATTTCGCCCTCGCTCAATCCGGACTAATGTTCAGGCATGAGCGTTATTAACCCCAACGCGTTCACTACCCGCCCGGAAATCGAAGGCACGTTCGGCGTCGTCACCTCGACGCACTGGATTGCCACGGCAGTGGGGATGGCGATCCTGGAGAAAGGCGGCAACGCCTTTGACGCCGCGGTCGCGACCGCTTTCACCTTGCAAGTGGTCGAGCCGCATCTGAATGGTCCGGGCGGCGATGTTCCGGTGATTGTCTACGATACCCGCCGCGGCAAGCCGGAAGTCATCTGCGGCCAGGGTCCGGCGCCGGCCGGCGCGACGATTGCGCACTATCGCGACTTGGGCCTCGATCTCGTGCCCGGGACCGGACTGCTTGCCGCGTGCGTCCCCGGCACATTCGAGACCTGGATGCTGCTGCTGCGCGATTACGGCACCATCTCGTTGCGCGAAGTCTTGGCGCCCGCCATCGATTACGCACAGCATGGCCATCCGCTGGTGGAGCGCGCCAACGCCACCATCGCCTCCGTCGCGCAACTGTTTCGCGATCATTGGCCGACGTCGGCAGCGGTCTTTCTGCCGAATGGTTCGGTGCCTGCGACCGGAACGCTGTTCGCCAACCGCGCGCTTGCCACGACTTACCAACGCATTCTCACCGAAGCCGAAAGCGCGGGCGGAGAGCGCGTCGCCCAGATCGAGGCGGCGCGGAAATCGTGGTCGCAGGGCTTCGTTGCGGAGGCGGTGGATCGTTTCTGCCGCACGCAGGAGGTCTTCGACTCGAGCGGCGCGCGGCACCGTGGCGTACTGACCGCAGACGACATGGCGCGCTGGACGCGCGCATGTCGAAGCGCCACTCACCTACGACTATGGCCGTTACACGGTATGCAAGACCGGGCCATGGGGCCAAGGCCCCGTCATGCTGCAACAATTGGCGCTGCTCAAGGGCTTCGATCTCGATGGACTGGATCCGGCAGGCGCGGACTTCATCCATTTGCAAGTCGAGTGCGCCAAGCTCGCATACGCCGACCGCGAGGAGTTTTACGGCGATCCCGATTTCGTCGAAGTGCCGATGGCGCAGCTTCTGTCCGACGCCTACAACGCCGAGCGCCGCAAGCTCGTGAGTAATTCTGCTTCGCTGGAAATGCGCCCAGGATCGATCCCCGGTTACGGAGCCAAAGTCAGCGCGCCGCTTCGACAGAGACGTGACTTCGCGGCCATTGCCGGTGCAGGAGAGCCGACCGTCGGCGAATTGGCCGGCGCCGGCGACACGGTCCATTTCGACATCATCGACCAGGCGGGCAACATGGTGTCGGCCACGCCCTCCGGCGGCTGGCTGCAATCTTCGCCGGTCATTCCAGAGCTTGGTTTCCCGCTCGGCACCCGCGCCCAGATGTTCTGGCTGGATGAAGGCCATCCGGCTGCACTGGCGCCGGGAAAGCGGCCGCGCACGACGCTGACGCCGACGCTAGCGTTGCGCGACGGCGAGCCGTACCTCGGCTGGGGCACACCCGGCGGCGATCAACAAGACCAGTGGATCACCCAGTTTTTCCTGCGCCACGTGCATGCCGGCATGAACTTGCAGGAAGCGATTGACGCCCCGGCCTGGCATTCCGAGCATTTCCCGTCGTCATTCTGGCCGCGCACGGCGCGTCCGGGGGTTCTGGTCGTCGAAGGCCGCATCGCCAAAGACACCACCGCCGAACTGCGACGCCGCGGACACATCATCGAGGTCGGGTCGGAGTGGTCGGAAGGCCGGCTCACCGCGGCTTCGCGCGAAGGCCGCAAGCGCCGTGCCGCCGCCAACCCGCGCGGTATGCAGGGTTACGCCGCCGGACGCTGAGCGACTTCGCCGAGGAAGCGTTCGACCTCGGCGCGAAGCGTAACCGTGGCGTTCTCCACCTCCACGGAGGCGGCCAGCACGGTCTGTGCCGAACTGCGCGTTTGCGTGATCCCGCCGGCGACCTCGCCCAAGGCAGCAACCACGGCCTTGCTGCTCGCGGCAGCGCCGGCGACGTTGTGCGAGATTTCCCCGGTCGCCATTTCCTGCTGCTCGATAGCGCCAACCACCTCGGACGTATGCATGCTGATGTCCTGCATGCGCTCGGTGATGGCGCGAATGGCGGAGACGGCCTCGCTGGTCGCGCCCTGGACCGACGAAATCTCGCGAGTGATTTCTTCGGTGGCCCTCGCCGTCTGCACCGCGAGCGACTTCACTTCCGAGGCGACGACCGCAAAGCCGCGCCCGGCATCGCCGGCGCGCGCCGCTTCGATGGTCGCGTTCAACGCCAGGAGGTTGGTCTGTTCGGCAATGTCCTGAATCAGTTTGACGACGTCGCCGATCCTTTGCGCAATCCGCGCCAAGCCGGCAATATCCGAATTGGTCGCCGTAGCATCGGTAGCTGCGCCACGCACCACTTCACTCGCCTGCGAGAGCCGGCGGCTGATTTCCTTGATCGATGCCGACATTTCTTCCGCGGCCGCCGCGGTGGTTTCGATATTGACCGAAGCCTCGTTCGAACCATGCAGCGCGCTTTCCGCGCGGTGCAGCGTATGGTCCGACGTGGTCAGTAGCGATTTCGCGGCCGACTTCATCTCAAGCGCGCTCTGCCCCACCGTCATCAGCATGGACTCGACACGGGCGCGAAACGCGCCAATCGCCGTCTCGATTGCGCCGCGACGCTGTTCGCCTTGCCGCAATAAGTCGCGCTCCTTCTCGGCTGCGCGCTGTTGCGTGACGTCCATGTGGGTGGAGACCCAACCGCCGTCCGGTACCGGGCGGGTGATTACCGAGATGGTCCGGCCGTCTTCAAGCTCGAAGGTCTTTTCCTCGGTGCCGCCGCTGGCGGCCTGCTTCAATGCGGCTGCGACATACTCGTCGGGATTACCGGCAAAGGCGCCGATTTTGGCGCGGCGAACGAGAATCTCCCGTAGCGGCGTGCCTTTGCGAAAATTCTCAGGCGGCAGGATGGACATTTCGATATAGCGCTTGTTGCAGAGCAACAGCCGCGCCCTGCCATCGTACATGCTTATGCCTTGGACCAGATTATCGAGCGCGAGAGTGAATAGCGCATTTTGCCGGCGCTCCTGAACAAAAGCACCGACCGCCACAACAGACAAAGCGGCGAGCGCAAACACCACGGCCCACAGAAGGGCGGCAGCCGTGCCGGATAGCTCAGTCAGCATGGAGACAACAAGATTGCGGCGAGCATCAGCGAATTTCCAATGCGTGCCGCGAAGCCGGCAACGGGGACTGCGAAACGCGCATGGGCAATCGGCCCGGCTGGACCTTGCTTAAAGACATGGACATGCGTCCGATGCGCGCCCTCCAGTAGATTACACGCATAAGCCTTGTTCTAAGGTTAACGAAATGCTCAGCGGCCCGGGAGCATCCCGCGCAGCCGCTTCGCTCCGGCGATGGCGGCGATGCGCAGGGCTTCGAGCCGACGCGCGGCTACAAACGCCGTGTTGCCGCGGACACCGATCAAACGATCGGCCAGCGAAAGCCGCTCGCGCCAGAGGTGATCGATCATCGGATGATTGGCCGTGGCGCAGGAATCGGCGCGCAGCATAGCGTTATCGTCGAGCAATTCGCCGGTCAGTTCGACGCTCAGCATCACGCCCGGCGAGAAGCGCGCAAAGTCTTCGTTGTAGGCGATTTTCCAGAACCAGGCGCCGTGGCCGCTGCGTAGCGCTATGGTTGCCGCAATGGCCCGGCCATCGACCAGAAGGCGGTTGATCGATACCTTCTGGTCCGCGGCAAGCTTGAACAATGCGGTACGCACGAAGTGCTGCACCTGTTCGTCGGCGGCGGCCGCTGTGCCGGCCCTGCCCTTCCACCCGAGCGCTTCCAGGGTAAAAAAGTCCTCGAGCGCGCGGTCGACCGCGGACGGCTCGGTCGCAATGGTGATCGCGATGGCGCCGGTTTCGCCAAGACGGCGCCACCGCCGGCGCAATTCCTTGCGCTGATGGCCGTTCATGGCGGCTTCCAGATAGTTCGCGCGGTCACCGGCCGGCGCGAGCAGTGCCCGGCGATGGCGGCCGAATGTGGCCGACGGCATCTCGGCACGGCGAACAACGGCGTCGAGCGCACCGGCGAGAATCCCATCCTCCGGGAGGAAAGGCAGCAGCACCAATCCCGGCAACGCGGAGTCGTCGGCGAGATGTGACAGAAATGCGCCGATAACGGGCTCAGCGGCTTCGCGTTCGACCAGCGGCAAGCCGAGCGGCGCATAAGGATGGGTCCAGCCGACCAAAACCGGCAGGGCGAGCCCGTAGCGCCGGCGCTCTATACGCGCCGGGAAAAACCCGAGGAGCCGCCGCGATTTCCCCGCCGACCAGATCAAGACCGCGCCGGCGTCGGCCCCGAACACCGGCGCCGCCGCAAGCGCGAAGGCCGGTTCGTAAAACACGTTCGGTTCGAGCGCGCGCGCAGCAAGCGCGCGCCATTGTGCGGTTATCGGCTCGAGCCGAGCCAGCGGGCGCCACTCGACCGTGAACGAATTGGCGGCGTAGCGGTCCGCGAGCGCGGCGCGGCGGGCGGTGGCAATGGCCGACGCTGCGTCTCCCAGAGCGACAACCGGCGCCGGATCGTTCGAGACTCCGACGGTCATGCTCGCCCTTCAGCTTTCCCGGGGCGCACCGAAAATCAGACAGTGAAGGCCGAGGCGAAATTTCGCCAAGGCAAAGAGACTGGCCGATTCGAAAACCAACGCGACCGCGCCGGCAATCGCGGCGCCGAGAAGTCCGAGCGGCGGGATCAACACCAGACAGAGCGCTAGGTTCAGTCCAAACGAAGCGGCATAGACCAGCGCGCATGAACGCCTTTCGCCTAGCATATTTAGCAGCCGCTCTGCCGGCCCGACCGAAGCGCGTGCCAACAGGCCGATGGCGATGATGAACATCAGATAATAGCCCGAGACGAAGTCGGGTCCGTATAAGCGCAGCAGCGGCCGGCCGAGGATCAAGAGAACAACAATCGAGCCTAGCGACGGCCAGAAGGTCAGGCGAACCGACTGGCGGAGGAAGGAAGCCAGGCGTTTGCGGTCGCCTGTGACGTGATATTGCGCGAACTTGTGCGCGATGGTCTGCGCTACCGAGAAATAGATGAAGGCGACGAGCGCCATGGTCTTTACCGCGGCGTAGTAGATCGCGACATCCTTCGGCGAGCGAAACTGCTGAAGCACAATGACGTCGGCATAGGTGAGCAGCAGATAAAAAGCTTCGACAACAAAGATCGGCGTCGAGGTGGCGAGCCAGGAGCTGACTGCGTAAGTTTTCGCGCCGCTTTCGACGACGCGCGTCAGGCGGCGGTTGAGCACCAGATACTGGCCAATGGTGACACCCCACAAGCTGACCACACCCGCAAGCGTCGCGGTGGTTGCGTCAGTCGGCAGGCCGAGCGCATAAAAAACTCCCATCAGCCCGAGCAACGCGAGCTGGCGCTGGATGTAGACCGGTGCAAGGCCGAGATTGACCCAGTTGTAAGAGCGCGCAATGCCGCTCTGGACCTGCGCCAAGCCGGAAAGCGGCAACGCCGCACAGGCGAGATAAAGCGGAATGACGGTTTCGCGACCGATGTGCGGCGACAACAGAAACACCGCGGCAGCGCCGAGAACAGCGATGCCGGTGGCAATGCCGGTCGCGAGCCAGCGGCTGCCGCCGAGGTAGCCGCGCAACAGCGCGAACTTGCCGTGCTCGGTGTATTCAGGAATGAAGCGTTGTGCGGCCGAGCCCAGGCCGAGATCGACCATGCCGCCGATCAGCAGCACCCACGTCCAGGTGTAAACGTAGACGCCGAACTCGAAGCCGCCCATCCAGCGCGCCAAAAAGATCTGCGAGACAAAGGCGATCGCCGCGCTTATGACGCGGATGAGAAACGCCGCGCCAGCGAGGCGCCGCGTCAGGGACGAGTCACTGCCGTCGGCGAAGAGCGCGTGAACGCGACCAACGGCGCCGCTGAGAGCGGCACGCCAGGTGGACGCGCGCCAATGCGAACGCGGCGCATGTTCGGAACCGACTGATGCCACAATGACCTCTGCGCCACCCTAGGCGGGCGGCGGACAAGAGGGGCCATCATTAGCAACGAAGCGTTAACAGCCAGTTGGAAGAAATTAAGAATTGCGAAGGGATGTAACCGCGATCCCGCGCCGAAAAGCGGCATAAGTCGCTCAATAGTCCTTGAGCAGCCGCTCGATGTAGTCGAGTTCCTCTTGCGGGCGCAGAACGTCGCCAAACCGGCGGCGCAATTCCTCGATGATACGGCGCGCGCGCTGCACGTCGATCTCGCCGGGAACTTTCACGGTGAAATCGTCACCAAAATCGCGCCCACGCAGCGGGCGGCCGAGCGGATCGGTGTCGCGCTGCGCGCGAGGTAATCCGGTGCGGCCGTTCTGGCCCTGCCCCGGTCCCTGCCCCATCTGCTGTTGCATGGACTGCGCAAGTCCCTGCGCACCTTTGCGCAGCGCATCGAGCGCGCGACCTTGTGAGTCGACGGCGCCCTCGGCATTACCGTCACCGAGTTCGCCTTCGGCTTCCCCCATGGCCTCGCCGGCATCGCCCAACTGATCGAGGCCGTTCTGGCCTTGACCCTTTTCGCCCTGCTGCCCCTGCTGGCCTTGCTGCTGGTTTTGGCCCATGCCGCGCTTCTTCAATTCGTCGAGCAGCTTGTTGAGGCGATCGCGTAACGCCTGCTGGTTTTTCCGCAGTTCGTCCATTGACGGCGCTTGCTGATCGCCTTGTTGACCAGGCTTCGCCTGTTGACCGCGCTGGCCGTTTTGCCGGCGCCGATCCTGGCCCTGGCGGAAGGTGCGGTCGCGCAGGTCCTGCTGCTTACCGATCATGTCGCCGAGCTCGTCGAGTTGCGACATCATGTCGTCCATGTCGTCGCCGCTTTGGCCCGGCGTCGCCATTTGCAGGTTCTCCATCATTTGCTGGAGCTCCTGCAGCAATTGTCGCGCCGCATCCTTGGCGCCGCTGCGCGCAAGATTTTCGAGCCGGTCAAGCATGCTCTTGAGATCTTTTTGACTCAACGAGCGGGCGTTGCGGTCGAGCGGCCTCGACAACTGCTGGGCGTTTTTCATCTGGTCCTGCATCGCTTGCACGTAGCGATCCATGGCCGCCCGCAGCTGATCCATCAGTTGTTTGATTTCTTGATCGCTGGCGCCGCGCTCGAGCGCCTGACGGAGCGCCTCTTCCGCATTGCGCAGATTGGCCTCGGCGTCCGAGATGTCGCCATCTTCAATGCCGACTGCCATCTGCCACAGCCGCGCGGTTACCTCGCGCAAATCGTCGTCGGTTCTGGCATGCACGAGCGACCAGAATATCGAACGCAGTCCGAGATAAACGCCGGCGTCGGTGCCGAACTTGTCCGGCGCCAGCGCAAGCGCGTCGAGCGCGGTCGTCACCAGCGGCCGCGCGCCGGCATCGAGCGCGAGATTGCGCCGCTGTTCGATCAGCACGCGCGCCAGCGGCTTGGTGAAACTGCGCTCCGGCAGGCGGAACGTGAGCGGGTCGCTGCGGCCTTCGTTGCCGCCTTCATCGCGGGCGACGAGCGTCATCACCACCTCGGCCCCGGCCCACGGATGATCCGTCAGGTCCTTGATGGTCTGGCCGACGCCGCTTTTGGCGCGCGCCTGGGGCAGAATGAGCGCGAATTCCGGGGGTCCGAACAGCGGGCGTGCGCTTTGCTGAGCCGCCGCCGGCTCTTCCTTGCGCGCGAACGTCGCGTGCGCTTCGGTCACTCCGTAATCGTCTTCGACGCGGTAGGACAGAAGCAGCGATCCGTGATTCTGCGGCTCGGGATCTTTGGTCAGCGCAATGATCGGGGGCTTGTCGGGAATGGCGTTGAACGCCCAGACAAGATCGTCGCCCGCGCCGCGCAACGTCGCAGTCCCGGTACCCGTGATTTTGAAACGGTACTCCTGCGTACCGGCCGGCGAGCGCACGTCCTCCTTAGCCGGAGTGACGCCGCCTTTACCGGCGACATCGAGATTGACCTTGCCGGTCGTGCGCACGACGAGCGTGCTTCCGGCCGGAACCGCGATCACTTGCGCCGCTTGCGCATCCTGCCGCGACGCCTCGCCTGGATGCAGTCCGGCGAGAATAACCGGCGGCTTGCCGGTGTAAGCGGGCGGAGTAACCCACGCGTCGACGCGGAAATTCGCCGGCAGGACTACGCCTTGCCAATCGAACGCGGCGGCGATGCGTTTCCAGTGCTCGCCGCCGGCGGCGACAAAGGTGGCGATGACGGCGATGAGCACGAGACCGCGCAGCGCGTAGGGGTCGCGCGCGGATAGCCGCGGCGACGGCCAGCCGGCCTTGAACGAGCGCGCCGCCGTTAACGTGCGCTCGAGATGATTTTTCCAGAGCGCCAGCGAGTATGGATCTTGCGGTGTGACCGCGAGCTCGTCAGCAATCGCCGTCGCCGGCCGGTGCCGCAATCCGCTGCCGCGATCAAGCCGGCTCAAACCTTCAGCGGCGGCCGGTACGCGCACGCGCACCAGCGGCACGAGTGAGGCGATGGCGAGTATGACAAACGCGAAAAGCACGATCGCGCGGCCGAGCGGCGGCAGATAGAGCCACAGTCCGAGCCAAGACAATGTCAGGAAAATGCCGGCGACGGTGGCGATCCGCGCCAGCGTCGGCCAAACGCGCTCCCAGAAAATAGTCCAGCGGGCGCGCCGCAACGCTGTGCCGAGCGGCGACGTGGCAACCAGCGCCGAACGGCCGTGCGGCGGGGTGGACTGATTTTGCTGCGTCGTCGTCTCCGTCACCACGTTCTCCGTGGAGAAAGCTTACACGACAACACTTTAGCATCCGGGCAGTTCGAAGGCGGCCCGCAAGGCAGGAAGCCTGTCATGCAGAAAAATAACAAGCAATTTCAGCGCCAGATCAGAGCCAATCCGGCAGCCGGTCGAGCGCGATCAATTCTTCGGCAGACAGCCGCGGCCGAGCTACCGCCCATTCACCATGTCTGACAAGGACTTCGGGGATCAGCGGGCGGGTGTTGTAGGTCGAGGCCTGTACGGCACCATAAGCCCCCGCGCTCATGACGGCGAGAAGATCGCCCGCCTTTGATGGCACCAGCGATCTATCGAGCGCGAGGAAATCGCCTGATTCGCAGACCGGCCCGACGACATCGGCCAAGATTCGCTTCGCCCCCGCGGCGGCTTCACGCACCGGCCAGATGTCGTGATAGGCCTCGTATAAGGTTGGGCGAACGAGGTCGTTCATGCCAGCGTCCACGATCACGAACGTTTTGGCCTCGCCGCGCTTCAAATAAAGCACGCGTGTCACCAGGATGCCGGCGTTGCCGACAATCAACCGGCCGGGCTCGAAAATCAGACGGCAATTAAGCCCGCGCGTCGCACGCTTGACGATAGCCGCGTAAGCCGCCGGGTCCGGTGGCGGTTCGTTGTCATCGCGATAGGGAATGCCAAGCCCGCCGCCGAGGTCAATATGCTCGATGTGGTGACCGTCGCCGCGCAGGGTCTCGACAAAGTCAGCCAGCAACGCGAAGGCGTCGTTAAAGGGCGCGAGCGCCGTAATCTGACTGCCGATGTGCATATCGACGCCGACGATGCGAACCCCATCGAGCTTGGCGGCGCGCGCATAGACCGCCCGCGCACGGCTGATCGGAATGCCGAATTTGTTCTCCGCCTTGCCGGTCGCGATCTTGGCGTGAGTCTTTGCATCGATGTCCGGATTGACGCGGATTGATACGTCGGCACGGCGATTTTTGTTGGCGGCGATTGCGGCTAGAAGTTCAAGCTCCGGCTCCGATTCGACGTTGACGCAGAGGATGCCGTGCTCGACCGCGAGCGCGAGCTCGTCCGCGGTCTTGCCGACGCCGGAGAACATGATTTTTTCCGGCGGAACGCCGGCTGCGCGTGCGCGCAAAAGTTCACCGCCGGAGACGACATCGGCGCCGGCGCCGAGACGCGCAAGCGTCGCGATCACCGCTTGGTTCGAGTTCGCTTTCATCGCGTAGCAGACGAGTGCGTCAACGTCGGCGAATGCTTCCGCAAACACGCGGTAATGCCGCCCGAGCGTCGCCGTCGAATAGCAATAAAACGGCGTACCGACCGCGTCTGCCAGCGCGATCAGATCAACGTCTTCGGCGTGCAGTACGCCGTTTCGGTACGCGAAGTGATGCATGCGCGTGTGTTTAGAGCATGATCGTGAAAATGCCACCCCCCGGCGGTTGGCAGGGCGGCGCAACATGCGGGGTAATGTTGACGATGGTTATCGAAGGATGGGATCGAGCAAAAACGATTTCTTCTGACTCGTCGGCGCGACCGGGTTGCCGTTGGCGTCAAAACCGGTTCTCGAAGCGGTCGCCTGGCCCGGCGCGACGCCGGCGGCAGACGGGTTCGGCGCGGCATCGCCGGGTTGGGCCGGCGGCGCGAGGCCCAACGAGGGCGGAAACGCCCAACCGAGGCCCCCCGATCCCGATGGCGGTGGCTCGGGCGGCCCGGACCGTCCGCACCCGGCGAGCACGAACGCGGCGGCGCAAAGCGTTAAAGCCGCCAAACCGAGCCGCAGACGTTTGTGCGCCAAAGAATTCTCCCAGCCCGTCGCCAACGCTACGATCATAGCAAACCGCATGGCATTTTAGCGGCGATAACTTGCCCGGCAGTTATATCCGAAGGGCCCAGGGCGATTAAGCCTTTCCCTTGAGCCGTTTGAGCCAGCGCTTGGCTTCCTTCCGCACGTTATCCGGCGCGGTGCCGCCGTTGGTCCGGCGGCTCTTTACCGAAGCTTCCACCGAAAGAACGCCGAAAGCGGCTTTCGTGATCCGCGGCTCCACCGCCTGCATGGTCGCAAGCGGCAGCCGATCGAGCGGAAGTCCGGCGTCCGCGGCCTTCGCGACAATCCGGCCGGTTATGTGGTGGGCCTCGCGGAATGGCAGTTTCAGCGTCCCGGTGAGCCAATCCGCAAGGTCGGTGGCGGTCGCGTAGCCGTCCCCGGCCGCTTCGCGCATGCGTGCGACGTTGACTTTGATGTCGCCCACCATGCCGGCCATGGCGTTGATCGAAAGCGAAAGTGCGCCGAGCGCATCGAAGGTGCCTTCTTTGTCTTCCTGCATGTCCTTCTGATAGGCGAGCGGCAGTCCCTTCATCACCACCATCAAGGCGGTGAGCGCGCCGATGATCCGGCCGGTCCGCGCGCGCACAAGCTCCGCCGCATCGGGATTGCGCTTCTGCGGCATAATCGAGGAACCGGTGGTAAATTTGTCCGACAGGCTGATGAGATTCGCGAGCGGCGAAGACCACAGCACGATCTCTTCGGCGAAACGCGACAGGTGCGTGGCGCAGATCGCCGCGGCCGACAGGGTTTCCAGAACGAAATCGCGATCGGCGACGGCATCGAGCGAGTTTGCCGTCGGCCGGTCAAATCCGAGCGCTTTCGCAGTCATGGCGCGATCAATGGGAAACGAGGTGCCGGCAAGCGCGGCGGCGCCGAGCGGACTTTCGTTGAGGCGTTTGCGCGCGTCCGCGAAACGTCCGCGGTCGCGCTCCGCCATCTCGACGTAAGCAAGGAGGTGATGGCCGAAAGTGACCGGCTGCGCCGTCTGCAAATGGGTGAACCCGGGCATCACGGTCGCCGCGTTTGCGAGCGCCTTCTCGGCAAGCGCGTGCTGATAATCTTCCAGCGCGGCGTCGATACCGTCGATGGCGTCGCGCACCCATAGGCGAAAGTCGGTCGCGACCTGGTCGTTACGCGAGCGCGCCGTGTGCAACCTGCCGGCCGCCGACCCAATCAGTTCTTCGAGCCGGCCCTCGACGTTCATGTGAATGTCTTCAAGGGCGCGCCGGAACTTGAATTTTCCCGTCTCGATCTCTGACAGGATCGTGTCTAGACCGTGAGCGATCCGCTTTGCATCTTGCCCGCTAATAATGCCGGTTTTCGCCAGCATCGCCACGTGAGCCTTGCTTGCGGCAATGTCCTGCCGGTAGAGGTGGCGGTCGAAATCGATCGAAACGTTGATCTCCTCCATAAGAGGATGGGGCTTTGAGCCGAATCGCCCACCCCACATTTTGTTGCTCATGATCGAGTCCGCCGAAGTAACCGTTCGATGACCGAACCCTCCGCCAACTCCTCAAAAAAGAACCGGCGGCGTCTATTGGCCGCGGCGTTTGGCGCCGTTGCCGTTCTGGCCGTGCTGGCGGGGGTATACGGGATTGGGCGTCTGCGAAGCAATCCAGCAACCGCCGAATGTGCGCCGGCCATCGCGACCGCGAGCCGGATCGCGCCGCTGGCGCGCGGCGAGGTCGCGGCGCTCGCAGTGGCGCGGACGCCGTTTCGCCTTCCCGACTTGAGCTTTAGAGACGGCACCGGGCGCGAGCGAACGCTCAACGAATGGCGCGGCCGCACCGTGCTTCTTAACCTCTGGGCCACCTGGTGCGTACCCTGCCGCAAGGAAATGCCGGCGCTCGACACGCTGCAAGCCGATCTCGGCGGCGGCAAGTTCGACGTGGTCGCGGTCAATATCGATACCCGCGATCCGCAAAAGCCTTTGAACTTTCTGAAAGACATCGGTGTGAGTCACCTCGCCTATTATTCCGACGATAGCGCCAAAGTGTTTCAAGAACTGAAAGCTGCCGGCAAAGCCTTCGGGATGCCGACTACGCTTCTAGTCGATGGCTCCGGCTGTGAAATCGGCGAAATGGCAGGCCCGGCGGAATGGGCCAGCGCCGACGGCATCAAGCTCGTCAGCGCCATCATCGGTCCCGCTGAGGGCGCGGCGAATTAGGATTTGCCGGACGCCCGGATGCGGCAGCAGGCCGTTGCTTCCATCGCGATCAGTCTTTCCCTAAGATTCGCTGTCGGATCGACGAACCTTTAAGGTGCTGCGCCATGTTGGAAGTCATCACCGCGGCGCGGCAGGCATGAACGCTTCGGCGGCCAGCGCACGCGGCCTCACCAAGCAATTCGGCGCGACGCACGCACTCAATGGCGTCGACTTCGACGTGCACCCCGCGGAGGTGCATGCGCTTGTCGGCGAGAACGGCGCCGGGAAATCGACGCTGGTGCGCGTACTATCAGGGGTTCACCAGCCTGATCGCGGCGAGATCGCGGTCGACGGAGAAATCCGCCGCTTCAGCGGTCCGCGCGACGCCATCGCCGCTGGTATCGTCACCATTCCCCAGGAACTGCGGCTGGTGCCCGCGCTTTCCGTCGCCGAGAACCTGACGCTCGGCGATCCACCGCTGCGGCGTGTCGCGGGCATCAAGACCATTGATCGTTCGCGCATGCGCAAAACGGCCCGCGATGAGTTGGCGCAGCTCGACTTTGCGCCCGATCCCGATGTCCGGGTCGATCGCCTGAGCTTTGCCGAACGGCAGCTCGTCGCCATTGGCCGCGCGCTTCGCCGGCAATGCCGGGTACTGATCCTCGATGAGCCCACGGCGGCGCTGGAGACGCGCGAGATCGAACGCCTGTTCGCCGTACTCGCACGCATGAAGAGCCAGGGAACGGCGATCATCTATGTTTCGCACCGGCTCGACGAGGTGGTTGCATTAGCCGACCGCTGCACCGTGCTTCGCGATGGACGCGTCGCGGCAACGAGCCGGCGTGGTGATTTCGACGTGACCAACCTCGTTGCGGCCATGACCGGCGGTGCGGCGGCGGTCGAGAGTCTGCCCGCTACGCAGCTTTTGCAAACGCACCATCAAGCAGAGCAAGCGCCCGGGGTTACGCTGCTTGAAGACGCCACCGACCGGCCCGACGCCATCCGGCTGCACGCCGGCGAAGTCACCGGGCTAGCCGGCCTTCTTGGCAGCGGCGCGAGCCAGGTTCTGCGGCGGATTTTCGGCACCGGTGGCGAGCCGAGCGAGATGCGCCGCGATGGAATAGCGCGGCAGATCGCGGCGCCGGCCGACGCGGTCCGCGCCGGTATCGGCTTCGTGCCCGGCGAACGCCGGCTGGGGCTCATTATGAATCTCTCGGCACGGGACAACATTTTGCTGCCGAGTCTCGACCGGCTGGTTCGCGGCTGGGGCGGCGGCATTGCCCGCGATCGTGCCAACCGGCTGGTGACCCAGTTGATGGAGTTGCTTGATATCCGGCCTCGTCAGGCTTGGCTTCCGGCGGCGGCATTTTCCGGCGGCAATCAGCAGAAGATCATCCTCGCCAAGTGGCTCGCACGCGAAGTAGGCGTGCTCCTGCTCGAAGAACCGACGCAGGGTGTCGACGTAGCGGCGAAAGCGCAAATCCACCGCTTGATCCGCGCCTTTGCCGAGCGCGGCGGCGGCGTGCTGCTTCGCTCCAGCGATTTCGCGGAGCTCACGCAAGTCAGTGACGCCATCCTGGCCGTGCACCGCGGACGCATCACTGAACGCGTGGAACGCCGTGACGGTTTCGATGAAAAGCAATTGCACGCGGCCATCGGCGGATGATCATGACACCGCCGCTCAAACGCCTTTCCGGACAAGGCGCCCTGATCGCGCTGCTGGTATTGTGTCTGGTCACCGCGCTTTTGACGCATCGCTTCCTTTCGCCGCTCAATCTCAGCAACATTCTGGTGCAATCCTCGATCATGGCGGTCATCGCCATTGGCATGACATTTGTGATCATCGGCGGCGGCTTCGATCTTTCGGTGGGATCGACGGTCGCGTTGGGCGGATGCTTTGCCGCCATGACCATGGTTCAGTTCGGCCTGTTCGCCGGCGTCGTCGCCGGCGTCGCGACCGGCATAGCGATCGGGCTGATCAATGGCGTCATCATCGCTTATCTCGGAGTGAATCCGTTCATCACCACGCTTGGCACCATGGTGCTGGTACGCGGCCTGGTTTATCTGGTCACCGGTGGCGCGCCTGTCGGCGACGAACAATTGCCGGCCGCCTTTCTGGCGTTTGGTTCCGGACGGCTTCTGGGAATTCATTATCTGGTCTGGGTCCCCGCCATTCTTCTGATCATTCTGTCCTGGGTCATGGCGGCGACGCCTTACGGCCGGCGCGTCTATGCGACCGGCGGCAATCGGGAAGCAGCCTACTTGTCCGGCGTGCCGGTCGGCCGCGTCATCGCTTCGACCTATGTGTGGTGCGGAGGGCTCGCCGGGTTGGCCGGCGTGATGCTTGCGGCGCGGCTGCAATCCGGTCAGCCGACCTCCGGGGAGTTCTACGAGCTGACCGCGATCGCCGCCGTGGTGCTCGGCGGCGCGAGCCTGCAAGGCGGCGAAGGCACGCTCTACAAGAGCATTATCGGCGTGTTCATCATGGTCGTGCTGGGCAACAGCCTTAACCTTCTTAACGTCGATTCCTATTGGCAGCGCGTCGCGATCGGGGTGGTGATCATTGCCGCCGCCGCGGCAGATCGGCTACGCTCCCGCCATTGAGGAGGACTGCATGCTGAACCTTCGTTCGACGGCAATGGCGATCGCGCTGGTGGCGGGGGCGCTCGGCCTCGGCCCGGCTTCCGCTCAGGAAAAGACCACAATCGGCGTCTCGCTGGCGCAGGACGACAATCCTTTTTACATCGTGATGCTCAAAGGCATTCGCGCGCGCGCCGCCGAGCTTGGCTTCGACGTCGTTACGGTCTCGGCCAATGAAGATAAAGTCAAACAGATCAACGGCGTGCAGGATCTCGTCGCCCGCGGGGTCAAGGGCATATTGATTTCGCCAATCGACGCAGTCGGCGTTAATGCCGCCTATGACGCGGCGAAGGCCGCCAATATTCCAATTGTGTCGATTGCGCGCGGCTCGACTTCGCCCAATCAGACCATCCACGTCGCGATGGATGAAAAACAAATCGGCCGCGACATCGCTGATTGGACGGCAAACGCCATCGGCGACGAAGGCAAGGTGGCGATGCTGCTCGGTCCGAGCGGTGCGCCGACGTTCCGCAATTTGGCCGAAGGCTTCACCGAGGCCATGGCCAAGCATCCAAAGATTCAGATTGCGTTTCGTGCCGACGGACCGATGACGCGCGAGCGCGGCGTCAAACAAGCCGAAGACGCCATGGTCGCCAACCCCGATCTGAAAGCGATCTACTGCGCCAACGACGACGTCGCGCTCGGTGCCGCGCAAGCGGTGGAAGCGGCGGGCCGCGCGGACAAAACGATCGTCACCGGCATGAACGGTGTACCGCCGGCGCTGCACGCCATCAAAGACGGCAAGATGGCGATGACCGTCGAGCTTAATCCGTTCCTGTGGGGCCGGCTCGGCGTCGACGTCCTCGCGACTTATCTGAAAGGCGACAAAGTCGAGCCGCGGGTTTTCATCAAACACGTGCTGGTCGACAAGACCAACATCGACCAAAAACTGCCTAAGCCCTAAAAGCACTCGGTCAGCTGACGACCGCTGGAACTGTTTGTGGGCTCGCGCCTTAAACGGCGGGTGACGACCCGGTCAGCGCCAGGAAAGCCGCCTCGACCGTAGGCTTGCCGGTGCGCGCCAAAAGCTCTGCAGGCGAGACGTCGGCGAGGATCTTGCCGTGATGGAGCACGATGACCCGATCGGCTTCGGCGACTTCGTCGCACAAATGCGTCGCCCACAACACGGCTACCGCACGCTCGGCGCGCATTCTCAACATGAGCTGGCGGAGCTCGCCGCGGCTCGCCGGGTCGAGCCCGATGGTCGGCTCGTCCATGAGCAGAACGCGCGGCTCATGCAGCAGCGCACGAACGAGTTCGACCCGGCGGCGGTTGCCGCCGCTCAGCTGCGCGGCCCGCTCATGCGCGCGGTCGCTCAAGCCGGCGCGCGATAGCGCCGCCGCGATACGCTCCTTCGCCAGCGTGCGCGGAATGCCGTGAAGGCCAGCGTGGAACAACAAGTTCGCAGTCACAGATAATTCGAGATCGAGCGTCGGCTGCTGGAAGACAATGCCAAGCATCGCCAGCGCGGGCACCGGGTCGCGCAGCATATCTTGGCCCATGACCGTGATGCGGCCGGAGTCGGGCACGAATAAGCCGGACAGAAGCTGAAACAAGGTCGTCTTGCCGGCGCCGTTTGGGCCCAAAAGGGCGACGAATTCGCCGGGCGAGGCGGAAAAACTCACGCCGTCGAGCGCCCGGATTGCCCCGTAGGTCTTGACAACATTCGCAAGAACGAGCGCCGCTGTCGGTTCGCCCCGTATCAATTCATCCCCCAGCTTGCCCGCGCCCCTTCATACGCTTTAGCTTGGCCGCCAGGCAACGAAGACGAGACGATGCACAAATCAGTTCCGCTGCTGTTTTGCCTGCTGGCGTGCACGCCGGTGGCCGCCAAAGATACGGGGCTGATTTTTGTCAGCAACGAGAAGACCAACAACATCATCGTCATCGATCCAAAAACCTACAAGGTAACCGCCGACATCAAGGTGGCGCACCGGCCGCGGGACATGCACTTCAATGCCGACCATACGCTCCTCTACGTCGCCTGCGGCGACGACGATGTGATCGACATCCTCGACGTGGCGAAATTGCAAGTGGTCGGCAAGCTCGCCACCGGCCCGAGCCCTGAAGCGTTCGCCTTGGATGAGAAACGCAAGCGCATCTATGTCTCCGACGAAGAAGCCTCTTCGCTTTCGATAATCGACATGGAGCGCAATATCATTGTGAAGGAGGTTCCGACCGGCTCTGAACCGGAAGGCGTGCTGCAAAGCGAGGACGGCAAGATCGTCTATGTCACTTCCGAGGCCGGCGACCTCGTCCATGCGATTGACGCCGAGTCCGGCAAGGCGCTGCGCAGCGTCGTCGTCGGACTGCGGCCGCGGCGCCTAGCGGCCACTCCCGACGGCAAGGAATTGTGGGTGTCCGCAGAGCTTTCCGGCGAGGTTTACATTATCGACCGCGGCCGGTTTGTCGTCACCGGCACTATCGGTTTTCTGCCACCGGGCATGCGCAAGCCGGATGTGACGCCGGTCGGCCTGGTCATGACGCGCGACGGCAAGACCGCCTACGTGACACTCGGCCACGCCGCACACGTTGCCGTCGTCGACGTGGCGGCGCGTAAAGTCACCGGCTACATTCTGGTCGGCAAGCGCGCCTGGGGCGTCACGCTTTCCCACGACGAGCAGACGCTTTATGTCGCCAACGGCCTTGGCGACGATGTTACCGTCATCGATACGAAATCGCGTAAGGCAAAGATTTCCGTGCCGGTCGGACGCATTCCCTACGGCGTACTGGTCGATGATTAGCGCGACCCGTCACGTGTTAAGCGCGCTGATTTTCGCCGGCGCGCTTTTGCCATTTTCCGTTGCTGCGGACCAGGATCCTGCGCCGCCCCGGCAACAGATTAAGATCGCGTTCGTCGACATCGACGGCGACCCCCGCTATCAGCCGATCCGCGGTTATGAGCGCATCGTTCTGAAGATACGTGACCATCCCTTTGCGGGCGCTGAAGTCGGGATCGACGATGCCGCGATTTTTTCGCAAATGATGCCGATCGATTTCATACTTGACCGCATCACGGTGAAATCGCCCACGGATGTGGCGCAGGCGGTAAGCGACGCGATTGCGTCCGGCACGCATTTCTTTCTGATCGACGCGCCGGCGGCAGCCTTCAAACCGCTCGCTGACGCAGTGCGCGGCCAAAATGCGCTCCTTTTCAATGTTTCGGAGCCGGACGATGCGCTCCGCCGCGATGTTTGCTCACCGGACTTCGTGCATGTCTTTCCGAGCCGGGCCCAGCTCATGGACGGGCTCGCGCAATTCGTAGTGTCGCGCAAATGGCGCGATCTTTTGGTTTTCGAGGGCCCCTCACCGGCTGATACCGCGACGACAGCCGCGTTCACGCGTTCGGCGCAAAAATTCGGCGCCCGCATTGTCGCCGATCAGCACTTCAAGCCGGGCACCGATCCGCGCGACCGCGAGCAAAACGATCCGGCGCTGCTTTCCGCCGTCAACCGGGATTTCGACGCGGTCTTCGTTGCTGACGAGGCGTTCGATTTCGCCCGCAGCGTCCCCTATCGCCTCGCGCGGCCTCGCCCGGTTATCGGCAGCATCGATCTTGCGCCGGTGGCGTGGCACTGGACCTGGGAGCGCAACGGCGCAGCGCAAGTCAATTCCCGGTTCGAGAGAAAATCCGGCGGGCGGCACATGGAAGGGCCAGATTGGGCGGCGTGGGTCGCGGTCAAGATGATTTCGCAATCGGCGCTGCGCACCAGCTCCGCTGATTTTGCCAAGCAACGCGCTTTCATTTTCGGCGACGGCAGTTTTGACGGCGACAAGGGCCTCGCACTGAGCGTGCGGCCTTGGGACCATCAGGTTCGCCAGGCGGTTCTTCTGGCAGCGCCCTATGAAGTGGTCGCCGACGCGCCGATCGAGGGATTTCTTCACGCCAGCAATGAGCTTGATACGCTGGGCGACGACGAGCCTGAGTCGAAGTGTCATTTGAACAGATGACCGCATCGCGAAGAGACAAGAACGTGGGCATGCAGGCGAGCCACATCCTCCGCGCGCTGCGCGCCATCACGGTGCGCGAGGTGACGAAGTTCGTGCAGCAGCGCGGCCGGCTCCTCTCGGCGCTGGTGCGGCCGCTGATCTGGCTCGCGGTATTCGCCGCCGGGTTCTACAACGTCTTCGGCGTCTCGATCATTCCGCCATACAAGACCTACATCACCTATCAGGTCTACATCGTGCCCGGCCTGCTCGGCATGATCCTTTTGTTCCATGCCATGCAGTCATCGCTGTCGATGGTGTACGACCGCGAGATGGGCGTGATGCGGCTGTTGCTCACCGCGCCGCTGCCGCGGTGGTTGTTGCTGGCGTGCAAGCTCGCGGCTGGCACGGCGCTCGCAGTCATCACCTGTTATGCGTTTCTCGCCGTATGCATTGCCTTCGACGTGACATTCGAATGGACCGCATGGCTGTGCGTTTTGCCGGCGCTCATCATCGACGGATTGATGCTCGGAGCGCTGTGGCTGTTTCTCTCGGTCTATATCCGCCAGGTCGAGAATTTCGCCGGCGCGATGAATTTCGTCATGTTCCCGATGTTCTTTTTTTCTTCGGCGCTCTATCCGCTGTGGCGGCTGCGCGAAGGCGGCTCGGCGCTTCTCTACTACGTGTCCCTCGTGAATCCGTTCACCTACGCGGTCGAGCTCATTCGTTTCGCGCTTTACGGCATGTTTGAGCCGGTCGCCGCGCTTGTCGTAATCGTGGCCACCTTGGTGTTTTTTCTGCTGGCGGCTTTTGGCTACGACCCGCAGCGCGGCATGCTGCGGCGCACGCCCCAAGCGGCCTGAAACTCGGCCGTTCCGATCCGTGACAACCCCGCGGCCGCTCGGCTAACATGATGTGCGGTCAAGGAAAATAAGGCCGGGGAGAAGACCATCAGCGTCCAGCCGGCATCCGCACTCGCCACCATGACGTTCTCGCCGGCCGCGCCGGCGGGCGCTGGACGTGCTTTGGCGCGGGCGATCGGTGCGCGCGCAGCTCCTTCTGGTCTTTGTGCTCATCGACGTCGTAGCGGCGCTGGTCGGCGGCAGCGTCGCCATAGTGCGGGCGCGCGTGCAGACGCGAATAGAAATGACCGCATCGATCCGTCTGGCCGAATTGCTGGTGAGCGACGCGGTCAGTCTCGCGCGCCAGGCGGTCCCCGCCGAGCAATTCCTCGAGGCGCTACCGGCACAATTGCATTCGATCCGCCATGTGCGCGTTCAGGTGAAAGACGCCGCCGGCGTGCCGATTGCCGCGAGCTTGCCCGCCGACAAGGCCGATGCGCGGCAAGATGCCGTGCGGTCGCCCGCGCCGGCTTGGTTCGAGGCGCTGGTCGCGCCGCCTGTGGCCTCGCGCGACGTGCCGGTGACGATCGATGGCCGCACCATCGGCCGCGTCCAGATTTCAGGCGAGCCGGCGGACGAAATCGCCGAAGTCTGGGACAACCTCGTCGCCATCGGGACCATCGGCATTCTTCTGAATGCCGCCATGATCGCGCTCCTCTACGTGGTATTCGGCCGCGTGCTCGATCCGTTGACAGTGCTGGCCGCCGGCCTCTCGGATCTGGAGCATGAAAGCTACAATGTGCGCTTGCCGACGCCGCGCGCCCGCGAACTCTCCGTCATCACCGATCACTTCAATGCGCTTGCCGCGGCGCTCGCCATGGCGCGCGCCGAGAATTTGAATCTCAATCGCCGGCTGATTACCGCGCAGGACGATGAACGGCGGCGCACCGCGCTCGAACTTCACGACGAGGTCGGCCCTTGTTTGTTCGGGCTCAAGGCCAATGCGTCTTCCATCGCCGGTGCGGCGGCGAATCTGCCCGACAATGCCGGACGGATCGTGTCGGAGCGTTTGCAGGACATCCGTGGCATTATCGAGCATCTGCAAACCATCAATCGCTCCATGCTCGATCGGTTGCGGCCGATGGCGCTGGGTCATGTTCCGCTCGCCGAGCTTCTCGGCCAATTGGTGCATGAGCGCGCGCGACAACATCCGGAGATTTCGTTTTCGTTCACGCCCAATGCGCTCAAACGAAGCTACGGCGACTCGGTCGATTTGACGGTCTATCGTTGCATCCAGGAGGGCTTGACCAACGTGGTACGGCACGCGCGGGCCAAGCACATCACCATCGAGCTTGCCGAATCCGCCACAGGCCTCGATCTCATCGTCCGCGACGACGGCCAGGGCATGACGGCGGGCACGCCCGCGGGCTTCGGCCTGCGCGGCATGCAGGAGCGCGTCGAAGGGTTGGGCGGCCGTTATCATCTTGCAAGCATGTCCGGTCGAGGCACCAGCATCACCATCACCCTGCCGCTGATCGAGGCCTCGGAAAGTCCCCACCGAGCGCGTGCAGGAGATGACGCATGACCAGCGTCCTCGTCATCGACGATCATCCGATTGTGCTGCAAGGCTGCCGGCGCATGCTTGAGGACGCCGGCGTCGCCGCCGTCCTCGAAGCGCGCGATGCGCCATCGGGCTACCGGCTCTACCGCCGGCACCGGCCCGACGTCGTTATTGTCGATCTTGCGATCCAGGGCAGCGGACTGGGCGGCCTGCCGTTGATCCGCCGCATCAGCGCTCACAATCCGCGCACCCGCATTCTCGTCTTCAGCATGCACGCCGATCCCATCATCGTCACCCGCGCACTCGAGGCCGGCGCCACCGGCTACGTGCTCAAGGACACCTCGTCCGAGGACCTGATGAAGGCCTTCGCGACAGTGCAGGCGGGCACTCCCTACTCTGAGCCACGACCTGGCGCTGCAGGTCGCGCTCGTTAACACGCCGTCGCGCCGAAACCCGCTCGCCGAGTTGACCCCGCGGGAGCTGCAAACGCTGTCGCTTCTCGCCGAGGGCAAGGCTTACGGCCGCATCGCCGAGGAGCTTGGCGTCAGCTACAAGACCGTTGTCAATGTCAGCTATCAGCTCAAACAAAAGCTCGACGCCCGCAATCTGTCGGAGCTGATCCGAGTGGCGGTACAGTTGCTGGCGGCGGCCAACTGACCCCCTCGCCTTCACCGCCATTGCCAAAAGTTCCCGGGTTGTTTTGAAACAAACTCCCTAAAGCCCGCTCCGCGGCCGTGACAGAATTGCCCGGGGGGAGCGTGAGCGTGCGGGGCGTTTCGAATTTTCTCAAGCTTTCGGGATTGGCCGAGCGGGTCCCGTCCGGCTCGTCACGACACGTTGTCGGCACGATTGCCGTTCTGTTGCTACCAAGCGCCGCCTTCGCCCAGCAAGCCACCAGCACTCCGGATTCCGCCGCGGTCACGCTTCCCGAAATCCGCGTGATCAGCACGGCGCCGGTGCCTCCGGCGCGTCCGGCAGCGCGGCCACCGAGCACGGCTGGCGCAAGCGCAGCGGCCGCCGAAACATCGGGACCTGCGCCCGCCGTGCCGGGCGCCGTCGATCGCGACAAGATCCCATCGAACGTCCAGGTGCTTTCTGCGCCGGACTTCAGCCATACGGTCACGCCGGATTTGCTGCAGTCCATGCTGCGGGCGCTGCCCGGCGTCGCACTCAGCGACCAGACCGGCAATCAGTTTCAGCTCGATCTCAATTATCGCGGCTTCATTGCCTCGCCGGTCATCGGCACGCCGCAGGGCATCGCCGTCTATCAGAACGGCGTGCGCATCAACGAAACCTTCGGTGACGTGGTCAACTGGGATTTCATCCCCGAGAACGCCATCAACCGGATGACGCTGGTGCCGAGCAATCCGGTGTTCGGGCTCAACGCCATCGGCGGCGCGCTGTCGGTGGAAATGAAAAACGGCTTCACCTACCAGGGCCTGCAAGGTGAAGTGAACGGTGGCTCCTACGGACGCATTGGCACGTCAGTGCAGGCCGGCGGCCAGGTCGGCAATCTTTCCGGTTATATCGCCGCCGACGCCATCGACGACGCCGGCTGGCGCACCAACTCGCCCTCGTCGGTACGGCGCGTCTACATGGATCTCGGCGCCCGCGGCGATCAAACCGAGTTTCACGTCACCTTTACGGGCGCCAACAACTCGTTTGGTGCGGCGGCCGCGACTCCGGTCCAGATGCTCGCGCAGGACTGGTCGAGCATCTACACCGTTCCGCAAACCACCGAAAACCAGCTCGCGTTTCTCACGGCGAGCGCAAGCTGGAAGCCGACCGATACCTGGACCTATCAAGCCAACTTTTACTTCCGTAATTTCAACCAGGCCCACGTCGACGGCAACGGCACCGACGCCGACAACACCGCAGGCGATTGCCCCAATCCGGCGCTGATCTGCTTCCCGAACCTCAACGGCACGTTTCTCGAACTTGAAAACGACCTCTGGTCAAACCGTCCCGAACACCGGTTTGCTCGGCTCAAGCATCCTCGGCGAGATCGACCGCACCTGGACCAACACCAACACCTTTGGCGGCTCGGTGCAGGCCGCCTCCTCCGAGAAACTGTTCGGTCACGACAACAATTTCGTCGTCGGGGCGAGCGTCGATCGCGGCTTATGTGCAGTTTTCCACCACCAGCGAACTCGGCACCGTCAACGCCAACCAGTTTCCGGTCGTGCAGGGTGTTGGACTGTTTATCGACCAGCCTTCGGGCGACGTAGCGCCGGTCGGGCTGGGCGCGACAACTCTCTACGCCGGCGTCTACGCGACGGACACGTTCGACATTACGCCGCGACTGTCGGTTACCGGCGGAGGGCGCTTCAACTTCGCCCAGATCACCCTGACCGACGAGCTTGGCAACGACCCGTTGCTCAACGGCAATCACGATTACAGCCACTTCAATCCGATGATCGGCGCAACCTACAAGATCACGCCTGGCCTCACCGCCTACGGCGATTTCGCGGTGGCCAACCGGGCGCCGACGCCGCTTGAGCTCGGCTGTGCAAATCCGTTGCAGCCCTGTCTGATCGACAACGCGCTGGTCGGCGACCCCAACCTCAACCAGGTCGTCACCTACACCTTCGAGGCCGGCCTGCGCGGGCGTTTCGATATCGGCACCGGTCAATTGAACTGGTCCGGCGGCGTTTATCACGCGCTCAATACCGACGACATCATCAACGTCGCGAGCCCGATCCCGGGACATGAATACTTCCAGAACGCCGGCAACACGCTGCGCCAGGGCGTCGAGGCCAATGCAAACTACGCTTGGGATACGCTGGAACGTTTATGCCAACTTCACCTACGTCGATGCGACGTTCCTCAACTCTCTGGTTCTGTCGTCGCCCAACAACCCGTTCGCCGACGCCAACGGCAACATTTTCGTCACCCCCGGCGATCATCTGACCGGCATTCCCGACTTCCGCTTCAAGCTCGGCGCCGAATATCAGGTCAACAAGCCGTGGAAGATCGGCGCCGACCTCAACGTCATCGGCGGCCAGTGGATCGTCGGCGACGAGTCGAACCAGCTGCCGAAAATGCCGGCCTACTGGGTGGTGAACCTGCATTCCTCTTACAAGATCACCGACGACGTCGAAGTGTTCGGCCTCGTCCGCAATCTATTCGACCAGCACTATTACGTTTACGGCACGCTGTTCGAAACCGACTCATTCCCGTACTTGAATCTGACCGACCCCCGCACCTTTGTGCCCGGCATGCCGTTCGCGGCTTACGTTGGCGTGCGCGGCACGCTGCCGAGCAGCGCCCAGCCTGTCGCCGCCATCACCAGCAAGGCATACGCGCCGATCCCGGTGAAAGCGCCGCCGCACTCCCGCTCCCCCGTTCAATTGGACCGGCATCTATTTTGGCGTGAACGGCGCCTACAGCTTTGGAACGAGCGACTGGACCGGCGCTGTCACCGGAGCCACAAGCGGCAATTTCGGCACCTCAGGTCTGGCGTTCGGTGGGACAGCCGGCGCCAATTACCAGGTCGGACGGTTCGTTGTCGGCGTCGAAGTGGACGGCGACTGGACCGATGCGCACGGCTTCGGCACCTTCACTGCGGCGAGCTTTTGCGCCGGCGGTTGCTTGACCAACAACAATTGGCTGGCGACGGCACGCGGGCCGCGCCGGCTATGCACTCGACCCGCTTCTCATCTACGGCACCGGCGGCGCGGCATTCGGCGACGTCCGCGCCAATTTCTCCAACGATCCGGTCAGCAGCGCGACCAAAGCCGGCTGGACCGTCGGCGCCGGCGTCGAGGTTGCGCTGGCGAAGAACTGGACCGCCAAGGCGGAATATCTGTTTGTCGATCTGGGCGACGGCTTCTGCATGGCCGACTGCGCCATCCAGCATCCGCGGGCCGCTCCGACCATTCCCGACATCAACGTGAAATTCAACGAAAGCCTGGTCCGCGCCGGGCTGAATTACAAATTCACGTTCTAGAGCTTGATCCCGAAAAGCTTGCCCTTGGACGTGGTCCGAGGACGGGTACCGGTTTTCGGAAAAGATCATGCTGCTTGGAGTTTTTTCGCGCCTGCAACGTTCGGTCGCGGGATGACTTAAGTGTCGCGCGCGATAAACTGCTGCCAATGCCTCGAAACCTTCGCTCCACGCTTCTGCTCGCCTGCACGCTCGTTTTCTCAACCTTTGCCGCAACGCGTCTTTGTGCGCAGCCGGCACAGCCGCACCCGGACGAGGATTGCGGCGAGATCGAGCGCAATTACGAGCTGATCAAGGCCGATGCGGTCTCGGTCCAGATCAACACCTTGTTGTTCAAGGCGGCCGACCGCGGCTGCGATGCACTGGCGAAGAAGCTTCTTGACGCCGGCGCGTCCCTGCTCGCCCGCGACCGGCGCGGCGCCTCGCCGCTGGCGCACGCCGCGCGCGAAGGTCACGTCAAACTGGTCGAGTTTTTTCTGGCGCAGGGCGCACCCATCGACGCTCGCAACGTCGAAGGCACGACGGCGCTCTTTGCCGCCGCCGAAGGGCAGAAGCATTCGACCGTCGCACTGCTGCTCGACAAAGGCGCCGATCCCAACGTTGCCGGGCGTAAGGGCGTCACGCCTTTGATCGCGGCGGCTTTCAAAGGCAACGAGCGCGTTTTCGACATGCTGCTGGCGCGCGGCGCTGATCCCAAGGCCGGCGACGAAACCGGCAAGTCGGCCATGGTCTACGCGGCAGCGCGCGGCTTCGACGATATTGTCAAACGACTGATTGAGTCCGGTATCGATCCGCGCGCCCGTTACGGCAATGACCTCACGGCATTGATGTGGGCGGCCGGCCACGAGGACGGCGTCGGGTCGGCGGCCGTGGCGCGCGTTATCGACCTTTTGCTCACGCACGGTGCTGAGATCAACGCCGCCGACAATCGCGGCCGCACCGCGTTGATGATTGCCGCTTCCGTCGGTGACGCCACGACGGTCGAATTGCTTGTTAAGCGCGGCGCCGATCGGAGTTTGAGAGACAAGGACGGTAAGAGGGCGCTTGATCTGGGTGCGAATCCCGAGGTCCGCGCCAGGCTGGCGGCTAAGTGAAGGTTCGGTGTTGCGAGCCAAATGCGAAAGACACGTCACCGCAGGGTCGACCTATGAAACGCAAAGCAGACATTAGCGTCGCCCTGCGCCTGTCACACGAGTTTCATTAAACCGTCGAAGCATCCGGACCCGTCCGTTGAATAACCTTATGATTTCATTTGAGAAAAATTTTACAGGTAAAATAGGTGTTATCCGTCCTGCAACGCGTTGCTGGCCGCCCTGTCGCGGTGGCAGCATTGACGCGACGCATAATTGCCAACTCGCTGATTGGAGAAAACCATTATGTCCTCACCATCTGCTGCCGCAGCAGGAGACAGCGCAGTTCGCCCCTTCAGTTTCAAAGCGTCCGGAGAGGCACTTACTGACTTGCGTCGACGGATAGACGCGACGCGGTGGCCAGAGAAGGAAGCTGTCACTGATGCGTCGCAAGGAGTACAACTCGCGACAATTCAAAAACTCGCGCGCTACTGGTCTACAGACTACGATTGGCGCAGGTGTGAGGCGAGACTGAATGCTCTGCCGAATTTTACGACCAAGATCGATGGCCTCGATATTCATTTCATTCACGTGCGTTCGAAACACGAGAACGCGCTGCCACTCATCGTCACGCACGGATGGCCGGGTTCGATCGTTGAACAGTTGAAAATCATCGATCCGCTAACCAATCCCACATCACACGGCGGAAATGCATCCGATGCTTTCGACTTGGTGATCCCTTCAATGCCAGGTTACGGATTCTCGGGGAAACCGACTTCGCCTGGATGGGATACCCCGCACATCGCCCGCGCGTGGCTCGTTCTGATGAAGCGGCTTGGATACACGAGGTTCGTGGCGCAAGGCGGCGACTGGGGCGCAATCATTGTCGATCAAATGGGTGTGCAAGCGGCGCCAGAATTGCTGGGTATTCACACCAACATGCCTGGCATCTTTCCAGTCGACATTGACCAAGCGGCCTCTTCAGGCGCGCCGGCGCCAGCTGGGCTCTCGCCCGACGAAAAGGTCGCTTTCGACCGTGTGCAGTTCGTCTATCAAAAGGGCATCGCTTACGGATACCAAATGGGTCTACGACCACAGACGTTGTATGGGATAGCGGATTTGCCAATCGGCCTGGCCGCTTATTTCCTCGATCACGACGCGCGCAGTTACGCACTCATCGCTCGGGTGTTCGACGGAGCGACCGAGGGTCTTACCCGCGACGATATTCTCGACAACATTACTATCACCTGGTTGACGAATACAGCTTTGTCCGGTGCCCGACTCTACTGGGAGACGCTGGGTAAAGTTGGGTTTTTCAACATCAAAGGTGTCTCGATCCCTGTGGCAGTGAGCGTCTTTCCTGACGAACTCTACCCGGCTCCTCGTAGTTGGGCGGAGCAAGCGTATCCCAAGCTCATTCACTACAACCGTCTCGACAAGGGCGGCCACTTCGCCGCTTGGGAGCAGCCGAAACTCTTCTCGGAAGAGCTTCGCTCATGCTTTAGATCGCTGCGGTAAAGTTCTTCCGCGCAAGAGAGAAGGAGGATGCGATGCCTGCCTCTTTTCAGTTCGACGTCGATCGCACCTATCCGGGCCGGTGGACGATCACCTTCAACAATCCCCCGATCAATATGTTCGTACCCGCGACGATCGTCGAACTTGGCGAGGTAATGACCAGCCTTGAGGCGGATTCGTCCGTGAAAGTCGCAGTTTTTCAGTCGGCGAATCCGGATTTTTTCATCGCCCATCTCGATGTAGCCAAGGCGGCGGCACAGCCAGGGGTGCTGGACCTTTGGCGCGATTTTGTACTGCGCCTTTCATCGGCGCCGGTTGTGAGCATCGCAAAGGTTCGCGGCCGGACGCGCGGCATCGGCAATGAGTTCGTACTGGCCTGCGACATGCGCTTCGCCAGCCGACAGAATGCCCTATTCGGCAATCCTGAGGTCGGCGTCGGATTGATACCAGGCGGTGGAGCGCTGGAGTGGCTCCCTCGCTTGGTCGGCCGCTCGCGAGCACTTGAGATCGTGCTCAGCGGCGACGATTTCGAGGCAGATATCGCGGAGCGCTACGGCTGGGTGAACCGGGCATTGGACGATGATCACCTAGAACTCGTTTGTCGATGCGCTCGCCCGTCGTTTGGCGTCATATGATCGCGAGGTGTTAGCCGCTGCCAAGGCGCAAATTAACCGGTTCGGGAAACCGACAGCTGCCGAGCTTCAGTCGAGCAATGACACGATCTTTCCGATGCTGAACTTGCCCGCTGCGCAGGCGCGCCGCGACAAGATCCGCAAGATCGGTTACGGCGTTCCGAGCGACTTCGAATTGAACTTCGGTCGATACCTGCCCGGGTTTGGGCGCACTGATGACGATGACGCGGGTACGCGGACCGGTTGATCGTCGCCCGATCTGGAAGGTGGCTGCGGCGGGAGAGCGCGAGATAGCTACATCCCTGCGAGCCAAGCCGCCATGGCGGCGATTTCCTGCGCGGTGAGGCCTTTCATGAAACCGCTCATTCCCGGGTTGTTGCCACGGGCGCCGCTGGCGAAATCGGTCATGGTCTTTTGCAGATAGGCTTCATTCTGTCCGGCGAGCCGCGGCTGGGTGCTGTCGCCCTTAAAGCCCTCCAGGTGACAGCTCGTACAGACGACCGATGCATTGACCCGCTTGGCCACCGCGGCGATGTCGTCGGGTGGATGAGGCTGCTCCAGCTTGGGCCAGGGTTTTTTCGAGAAATACTGCGCCAGCGGCATGAAATCCTTCGGATCCATCGGGTCGACGACCACCGACATCTGCTCGTTTTTGCGCGCGCCCGATTTGAAATCGCGCAGCTGAAAGAACAGATAGCCGAGATTTTGGCCCCAAATGACCGGCACGGGAAACGACTGCTGCGGCGGTACGCCGTTCGCGCCATGGCAGGCTTCGCAGATCAGCGCTTTGTCCTCGATGGTTTGCGCAGACGCCGCAAGCGGCAGCGCCGCGAGCACGAGAACAGAACGTGCAAAGGACAGCCGGAGAATTCGCAACGAGCACCTTCAAGCAAAAAAGGGACGGGGCCGTTGCCGGTCCCGTCCTTGTAACCGTCCCGAATTAATCGGGAACGCTACTCTGTCGTGAAGGCGATAATGCTGTCGCCGCGCTTGGAGTCAATCTGCACGTTGCCGCCCGCGCCGACCACGACGTATTGCTTGCCGCCGACCATGTAGGACGACGGCGGTGCGTTGACGCCGGCGCCGGCGTTGAACGACCACAGCACCTTGCCGGACTTGGAGTCATAGGCCTTGAACCAGCCATTGGCTTCGCCGGTAAATACCAGCCCGCCCGCCGTGGCGAGAATGCCGCCGATCATCGGCTGCGGGGTCTTCGCCTGCCACTTGACCTTGCCGGTGTTGTAGTCGACCGCGGTGACATTGCCGGCCTGGACGCCGCCCGGCACGTTGGTGAACGCACCGCCGAGCCACAGCTTGCCGTTGGGATACGGCGCGCTATCGACCGTGTACGTCATCTCCTGCTCGAGGTTGATGGCGTACGCCATGCCGGCACCCGGATCGGTCGCAATCGGCGACCACTCGACGCCGCCATTGGCGCCCGGGAACATGCGGGCCGCTTTCGGATCGAGCGGCTGTGTCGGCGACGGCAGCACCCAGCGATCCTTCTGCGAAACCATCGGCTCCGAGTAGCGGATCAGGCTGCAGTCCTTGCGGTCGTGGACGTAGATGTAACCGGTCTTGCCGGCATGCAGCACGCCGGGGATGGTCTTGCCGCTTTTGTCCTTCACGTCGACCAGAACCGTCGGGCTTGTAGCGTCGAGATCCCAAACGTCGTGGGCGATGTACTGGAAGTAACAAGCGAGCTTGCCGGTATCGAGATCGACCGAAACCAGCGAGTCCGTATAGAGATTGTCACCGGGCCGTTGCGCACCGTCGAGATCGGGCGACGGATTGCCGACGACGAAATAGGCGCGCTTGGCGGCGAGATCGATCGACGGATTCTGCCACACGCCACCACCGAGCGTCTTGTACGGATCGCCGTCCTTGGCGAGCCGCTCCTTTTCCGCCGCGATGTCGCGATGCATGTCGTGGCCGGTGGCGTCTTTGGTCGCCCAGACGCCGACCGAGTTCTCAGGGATAGTGTTGAAGGTCCACAACAGGTCGCCGGAGTTGGCATCGAAAGCTTTGAGGAAGCCGCGGATGCCGTACTCGCCGCCGTTGGTGCCGATCAGGACTTTGCCATCGACCACCGTTGGCGCCATCGTCTCGCTGTAGCCAAGCGACGGATCGGCGATGTCCTTCGACCACACGACCTTGCCGGTCTTGGCGTCGAGCGCGACCAGCTTGTCGTCGAGCGTGCCGATGTAAACCTTGTCGCCGGAGACCGCTGCGCCGCGGTTATTTGGTCCGCAGCAATAGACCGTGATCGGTCCCATGTCGTGCTTGTAATGCCAGATCTGTTCGCCGGTCTTGGCATTGAGTGCATAGACATGGTCGAACGACGTGGTGACGTACATCACGCCATCGACGATGATCGGCGAGGTTTCCATCGACTCGCGCACGTCGGTCTGAAAGATCCACGCCACGTGCAGACCCTTGACGTTCTTGGCGTTGATCTGGTCGGCGGGATAGAAGCGCGTTTGGTCGTAGTTGCCGTTGGTGTGCAGGAAGTTTTTTGAATCCTTGCCGGCGTTGCTCAACATCGATTGACTGACGTTGGGAATTGCCGGTGCGGCGGCGTTGCCTGCCGCTCCTCCACCACCGGTTTCCTGTCCGGCCGCATAGGCCGCCAGCGGCAGCGCCATGGCCCCAGCAAGCAATAGCGACGTCGTCCCGATCCGTGCCATTGAGATCCTCCCTCGCGCGGTGATAGCGGCCGTTGAACCGGCCGATGAATGAAGGTTGTGTTCCCGTGAGCGTGGCAACGGAACCGGGAAGTGTCAAGGAAAACGCGGGAAGCGCCGCACAACTTCCGAACCTTGCGTGGGCACTCTCCCCAAAGCGGGCGCCCTTGACAGGGCCACGCGCACTTCTATACTTAACTAGATGGTTAAGTATGGCGTCGAGCCTTTGGACCGCACCTTTGCCGCGCTCGCTGACCCGACGCGGCGAGCGTTGGTCGCGCGACTTGCCGAACAGCCAGGGATTTCAGTGACTACGCTGGCGGAGCCGTTTCGCATGTCACTGCCGGCGATCATGAAGCACCTCGATGTACTTTCCGACGCGGGACTGATTGCGCGCAGCAAAGCCGGCCGGACCGTCGCCTGCCGTCTCAACGCCGCACCGCTCGAGAGCGCGGTGGCTTGGCTCAATCGCTATGAGCGCTTCTGGTCCGAAGCCCTGCAACGCCTTGCTACGTTCTTGGAGGAGGAAGAGTCATGGACGTCCGAGCCCCGGTCAAACCCAGTCTCACCGTCAAGCGGCGCTTCAAAGCGTCCCCCGCCAAAGTCTTCGCCGCCTGGACCGACCCGGAAAAAGTGAAACACTGGATGGGACCTGGCGTGTCCACGCCGGTGCTTACGGAAAATGATGCTCGCGCCGGCGGCCGCTACCGCTGGGTCACACGATCGGCCAACGGCGACATGCACGATGTCGGCGGCACCTATCGCGAGGTTATCGCAAACGAGAAGCTCGTCTTCACATGGGCATGGGCGTCGACCCCCGAGCGCGAGTCCGTCGTGACGGTGCTGCTCAAGCCCGACGGCGAGGGCACATTGCTGACGGTCATTCACGAAGAGCTCTTTGATGACGAAACGCGAGACCGTCACCAGAACGGCTGGAACGGCGCGCTCGACAAGCTGGAAAAATTCGTCACAGCCAAGTGATACGAACGCCGACGACTAACTGTAAATCGGAAGCAAACCTGGAGGAGTTTCATGCCCTGGTCACACGCCCAATTTCACTGGAACGAGTTGATGACCCGCAATGTCGAGAAGGCCAAGAAGTTCTACGCCGACACCATCGGATGGACCTACGACGCAATGCCGATGCCGGAGGGTGGCGTCTACACGCTGGCAATGTCGGGCGGGATGCCCGTGGCCGGCATTTTTGACATCAGCGGTCCCGACTACACCGGCGTGCCGGAAAGCTGGATGCCCTACATCGCCGTCGACAATGTCGACGAGCGCGTGAAGAAAGCGACCAAAGCCGGTGCCAAGGTCATGAAGCCCGCGTTTGACGTGCCGGGCGTCGGCCGCATTGTGATCCTGGAGGAGCCGGGCGGCGCCGGCGTCGGCTGGATGACGCCCGCTGACCAATAAAGCGATCACGCCGGATTTTTCCGCGAGGAGTTCGACCATGCAGCCTCACAAAATCGTCTCGCACGAAGATTGGCTCGCCGCGCGCAAGGCGCATCTCGCTGACGAGAAGGCATTTACCCGCGCGCGCGATGCGCTGAGCAAAAAGCGGCGCGAACTGCCTTGGGAGAAAGTCGAAAAAAATTATGTGTTCGACGGGCCCGATGGCAAGGAAACCCTGGCCGACCTGTTCGGCGGCAAGAGCCAATTAATCGTCTATCACTTCATGCTTGGCCCCGGATGGGAAGCCGGATGTCCGAGCTGCTCGCTTCTCGCCGATCATTTCGACGGCATGGCGATCCATCTGGCGCAGCGCGACGTCGCCCTCGTCGTTGTTTCGCGGGCCCCTCTCGCCGAAATCGAGAAATTCAGGAAGCGCATGGGCTGGAAGTTCAAGTGGGTGTCGTCGTCCGGCAGCGACTTCAACTTCGATTATCAGGTCTCAGCATCACCGGAGGAGAAGGAAAGCGGGAAAGTGACCTACAACTACCAAGTCACCACTTTCCCGAGCGAGGAACGTCCCGGCGCCAGCGTGTTCTTCAAGAACGATGCCGGCCAAGTCTTCCACACCTACTCGACCTACGGACGCGGCCTCGACATCTTCATCGGCGCTTACAACTTCCTCGACGTGGCGCCGAAAGGCCGCGACGAGGCAGGACTCGCCTATGGCATGGCCTGGGTTCGCCATCACGACCGCTACGACGGCGCAGTCGCCGATCCGAAAGCGTCGTACAAAGAACCAAAGAAGTCTGATTCCTGTTGCGATTAAGTAGGCTACAAAACCCAAGGGGGGAAAATGTCGATCGAACTCAAATACCTGGCGCTGACCGCGCTACTCACCGCCTCGCTGTGGATTCCCTACGTCGTGGCGCAAGTCATGACCAACGGGCCCTTGGCGGCGCAAAACTATGTCGATCCGACGCCACGCCCCGTCCCGTTCTGGGGTCAGCGCGCGCACCGCACCTACCTCAACGCTGTCGAGACATTCGCACCGTTCGCGGCGTTGGTGATCGCGGTTCAGCTCGCCGGCAAGAACGACGGCATGACGGCGTTTTGGGCGATGAGCTTTTTCTGGATACGCGTAGCCCACGCAATCGTGTTTCTTGCGGCCATTCCGTTCATCCGCACTATCCTGTTCGTGCTGGGATGGATCTGCGTCATCGGGCTCTTCGTCCAGGTGATCAGATAGCCGACCGAACGAGGGCGCTTCGGAAGGCTCGCTTTGCGGCTTAGCCAGTTTTCGGCAACGGCTTTTTGAAAATCAAAGCGAGCCACTGAAGCCCGGTGACGATTTGAGTGAGCGCCGTGAGCCACAAATGCAACGTGGCGAACACAACGCCGCCAATGAGCAACGCCAACCCGGTGGGAACGCAGGTGAGGAGCGGCGGTCTCACCGGGTGGCGCAGCATCGGGATGAGCGTGAAACAGAAGAAGACGTTGCCGGCCGCCAGCACCACGTCCTGCCAGCGCTCATAATCGAGCAGCGAGAGTAACTGTTCGGATGTGAACATGTTTGCCGTCCTCGCACGCGGTTACTGAGAGACCGTACTCAACCGACGCGCATTGGCAAACAGCAAACCAAGCCGCGATTAGCCAAGAGCATATCGCAAAGCAGCCGACAAAATCACCGCGGCGGGACCGGCTCCTCGCCGCGCCGGATATCCGCAGCCGACCGATTCACGGCTTGACGCAAGAGAAATTGGCCGCGTCGTTGCTGTCACCGTGGCCGCTATAAGTCGCGACCGCCGGATGAGGACAAAGCGGCCGCTGCATTGCAATGCCCTTGGCCGCATCGTCACCGGTGAATTTTGTTGCGACAATGACCTCGGGCGCGCGGCCCTGCTCGACCCAGGCGATCGCCGCCGAGATGAGATCGTGATCGGCATCGAGCACCGGCGGATTTGGCTGGCCGGCATTGAGATAGCGCGTACCACCGAACGCATTCGGCCCGGGACCGCCGGCGCAATGGCCCATGCCGGGGGCCACGTAGAGGCGAACGAACTTATCGGCTGTGTCCGGTTGCGCCTTCACAACGCTGTCATAGTAATTGATGGCACTCCCCGGCTGGATAAGAGCATCACCCCAGCCGGTATACAGAAGTAACTTGCCGCCATGGGCCGCAAACTTGCCCAGATCGGCACTGGTGTTGTTGACATCGGCGCCGAGTTTTTGCTCGGCCATGGCGACGTCGGTATCAAGGTTCAGTTTGTGCCAATCAAAATCTTTTCCGTCGTAAACTGCGTCCTTGAAGAAACCGGCGCCGATGAAAGGCTCCGGTCCACTGACCAAAAATCCCCAGAGAAATTCACTGCCGGGCTCAAGCCCGGGAAAGATCTGCCTGCCCGAGCTGTTGCGCGGGCCCGCATAGAGTTTTTTTACCGCCGTCACCTGTCCGGCAGTCAGGCAATCGTTGCCGTCGCCGGACTTGCACTGCAGGACACTCGGATCGAACCGGCACTGCCGCGGATCGTTGATGATGCCGTCCTTCACTCCGTCTTTTGCATCGCAGGCCGCGACGACCGCGCTGTTCAACAGTGCGAGTTTCGGCGCCGGCAAGTTGCTCGCGGGGTCGTTGAGCGCGGCCTGAGCCTCGAACACGTAAGCCGCTGACGCGCCCGTCCAGTCGCTGCCGAAAGCCCCGGCGATGATGCCGTCATAGTCTTCCGGGTAGCGCTGAGCCTCTGCAAGCGCGCTGCCGCCGCCGTGCGAGCAGCCGCTGAAATAAGAAAATTTGGGCGCCGCGCCATAGTAGGCAGCAATGATCGCCTTCGCAGCGACCGCGCTGAAGTGAGTGGCGCGATGTCCCCAATCCTTCACCCGTTCGGGATGGCCGACAGCCCAATCCATAACGAAAGCATTGGACTGATGGCCAAGATCATCGCCGAGCGCCGCAAAGCCACGCGTCAGCGCATCGTTCATCGACGGATAAATCGGCACGCCGGAATGCCCGAGATTCCCGCTCGCAAGCATCCGGCCGTTCCACTTGTCGGTCGGCGGCAGCCACAATTCGAAGCCGATCTTGGAAGCGGACTCCGACTTGGCGATACCAACGACCCGGCAGAAAGGAAGTGTGACTTTGGTCGTGTTGCCGAGGCCGTCTTTCGCCGATTCGAACGACCCGGTTTCCTTACTTGCCGAAACGATTGCCGAGTTCGGCGGCGAGAATTTGCTTAGATCCGCGCACGTCGCGGCGGCAGCGGGCAAAGTCAGCGCAGTCGAGGCAAGAAGCGGAAGCGCGAACGCGACCAAGCGCAGCGACAGGCGCAGCATGGCATCTCCTCCCTATAATCTTCGGCCGAGCTTTGCATTCGGGCAGCAGCGTCAGCTGCTTTTGCCGATCGGCCGATTAATCCGACCGCGAAGACTAGCGTCAACGGTAACTTAGGTCGACGTCATTCACGTCGGGGAAGATCACAAGTGGTGCCAATCGGACGCCGCTCAACAATCCGTTGGGCAAAGGCCCAAACGGCCGGCGCGAAAATCAGCGCGTCGGAACCGGCTTCTCGCCGCGATAATCGTAGAAGCCGCGCTGCGTCTTGCGGCCGAGCCAGCCGGCCTCGACGTATTTCACCAGCAGCGGGCATGGACGGTATTTCGAATCCGCCAGGCCTTCGTGCAGCACTTGCATCACCGACAGGCAGGTATCGAGCCCGATAAAGTCGGCAAGCTCCAGCGGTCCCATCGGGTGATGCGCGCCGAGCCGCATGGCAGTGTCGATCGCCTCGACATTACCCACGCCCTCGTAGAGCGTGTAGATCGCCTCGTTGATCATCGGCAACAGAATGCGGTTGACGATGAAGGCCGGAAAGTCCTCCGATACCGCGATCTGCTTGTGGAGCTTGGCAACGAATTGCTTGGCGCTTTCGAAGGTCGCGTCGTCGGTGGCGATGCCGCGGATGATCTCGACCAGCTCCATGAGCGGCACCGGATTCATGAAATGAATGCCGATGAAACGTTCCGGCCGATCAGTCGCGGCGGCGAGCCGCGTGATCGAGATCGAAGACGTGCCGGTGGCGACAATCGCGCCGGGCTTGAGGTGCGCGCATAGCGCAGTGAAGATCTTACGTTTTGTCTCTTCCTTCTCGGTCGCGGCCTCGATCACCAAGTCGCAATCGCCCAACGCCTCAAGCGTCTCGGCCGGCGCGATGCGCTTGAGCGCCGCTTCGCGGTCTTCATCGCTGATGCGCTGCCGGCTGACCTGCCGCGCCAGGTTGCCGCTGATGGTTTCCATCCCATCGGTAATGCGCTTGGCCGCGATGTCGTTGAGCAGGACGTGAAAGCCGGCGAGTGCGCACACATGGGCGATGCCGCTGCCCATTTGCCCCGCGCCGATCACACCGACCTTGCGGATGGCGTGCGCCGCTCCCGCGTGGTCACCACGCGTCTTCGGCCGTTCTTTCACCTCGACCATCTTTGTCACCTTCCAGGGTGATCTAGTGTCGCCAGTGAGTTGTCCGCAACCCCATGCGGCAACGCTACCCGTCCACCAGATTCATCGCACATTTAGCATACCTCGCACCGGTAATGCGGTCGCCTCGCGGCGTGCTTAACGGCCGCGCTTTTCCAGCTCCTGGGCCAGTTCCGGCAACGCTTGGTAGAGGTCCGCCACCAAGCCAAAGTCGGCGACCTGAAAAATCGGCGCCTCCTCGTCTTTGTTGATGGCGACGATGACCTTGGAGTCTTTCATGCCGGCGAGGTGCTGGATGGCGCCGGAAATGCCGACGGCAATATAAAGGTCCGGCGCCACGACCTTGCCAGTCTGGCCGACCTGCCAGTCGTTCGGTGCATAGCCCGCGTCGACGGCCGCGCGCGACGCGCCGACCGCCGCGCCGAGCTTGTCGGCCACCGGCTCGATGTACTTGGTGAAGTTCTCGCGATTTTGCATCGCGCGTCCGCCGGAAATGATGATCTTCGCCGACGTCAGTTCTGGGCGCTCCGAGCGAGACAGTTCCTCGCCGACGAATCCGGAGAGGCCCGGATCGGCGGCGGCGGTCACGGCCTCGATCGGCGCATTGCCGCCCTCGCCGGTCGCCTGGAACGCGGCGGTGCGGATCGTAATGACGCGCTTGGCATCGAGCGAGCGCACGGTCTGGATGGCATTGCCTGCGTAGATCGGACGTTCGAACGTATCCGGCGCAACGACCTTGCTGATCTCGGAAATTTGCATCACGTCGAGCAACGCCGCGACACGCGGCATGATGTTCTTTCCGCTCGTCGTCGCCGGCGCGGCGATCGTCTCGTAAGGGCTGGCGAGCGACACAATGAGCGCGGCGGTCGGCTCTGCGAGCATGTGCTCGTAGGCCGCAGCATCCGCGAGCAAGACTTTACCTACGCCGTCGAGTTTGGCCGCGGCTTCGGCCGCGGGCCGGCAATTGTGACCGGCCACGAGGATATGGACCTCGGCGCCGATGGCCTTGGCCGCGGTCAATGCCTTGCTGGTCGCGTCCTTGAGCGATTTGTTGTCGTGCTCGGCGACTAAGAGGGTAGGCATCAAATCGCTCCCGCGCCTTTGAGCTGATCGATGAGCTCAGCGACGGTTTTGACTTTCACGCCCGCTTTACGCACCGGCGGTTCGGTGGTTTTGACCACTTCGAGACGCGGCTTGATGTCGACGCCGTAGTCGGCGGCGGTCTTGTCGTCGATCGGCTTTTTCTTCGCCTTCATGATATTCGGCAGGGATGCGTAACGCGGCTCGTTCAGCCGCAAATCCGTGGTCACCACCGCAGGCATTTTGAGCTTCACTGTCTGTAAGCCGCCGTCGACCTCGCGCGTGACGCTGAGCGCCTCGCCTTCGATAGTCACTTTCGAGGCGAACGTACCCTGTGGCCAGCCGAGCAGCGCCGCGAGCATCTGACCTGTCTGATTGGAATCGTCGTCGATCGCCTGCTTGCCCATAACGATGAGGCCGGGCTGTTCCGCGTCAGCGATCGCCTTGAGGATTTTGGCCACCGCGAGCGGCTCAGGCGGGACTTCCGTCTTGACCAGGATGCCACGGTCGGCGCCCATGGCCAGCGCGGTGCGGATCGTCTCCGCGGCCTGCTGCGGACCGATCGAGACGGCAACGACTTCGGTCGCCTTGCCGGCTTCCTTCAGGCGCAACGCCTCCTCGACCGCGATTTCGTCGAACGGATTCATCGACATTTTGACGTTGCCGAGCTCGACGCCCGAGCCGTCCGACTTGACCCGGATTTTTACGTCTTTGTCGACCGCCCGTTTGACGGGCACCAGGATCTTCATGAGCTGTTTCGGCTTGTTGCTTTTAGGTTCCGGCGCGCAATTCTGACCATGTTGCGGCGCGGCAAAGTACCGGCGGCAGCGCCTGCGGTCAACGGATCGGGCGGGTGAACGGCAGCGTGCTGGAAAGCCCGCCGTCGACCGGAAACGCCTGGCCGTTGACGTAGGACGACTCGTCGCTCGCCAGAAACAGCGCCATAGCCGCAATTTCGTCGGGAGCTCCGGCTCGTTGCAACGGATTGAGCTGTCCAATCTTGCGCTCGGTGCCACGCTGCCGCGCCGCCTCGAAGAGTTCCCGCGTCATCCCGGTTTCGATCAGGCCGGGACAGATCGCATTAACGCGCACCCCGCTGCCGAGCAGGGAATTCGCCGCAGTCTGCGCGAGGCTGACGACGCCCGCCTTGCTGGCGCTGTAGGGTGAACCGCCCGCATTGGCGCGCAGGCCGGCAACCGACGCGGTGAGAATGATGGACCCATGGCCGTTTCGCGCCATGTGCGGAGCGGCATGTTTGATGGCGAGGAACGGTCCAATCAAGTTGACGCGGAGCACCTGCATCCAATTGTCGACCGTTTGTTCGAGCAACGGCGGCGGGATCAATCCGCCGCTGATCCCTGCATTGGCATAGATCACATCGAGAGAACCAAAAGCGGCGAGCGCCCGCTCGACGAAAGCTTTGACATCGTCTTCGCTCGAAGCGTCGGCCGCGCGAAACTCCGCCTTACCGCCGGCCTCGGTGATCGAACGCAGCGTCTCTTGCAACCCTTTCTCGTTCTTGTCGACGACGAGGAGACGCGCGCCCTCGCGAGCAAACAGAATGGCACTGGCGCGGCCGATGCCGCTTGCCGCCCCCGTGACGATTGCGGATTTGCCGTCAAGCCGGCCCATCGGTTCCCTCCCTGCCCCACTACGCGGCGTTTATCGGTTCTCGCCCGGACGCCAGAGCACGTCAGCGGCGCCCTTGTCGTTGACGTAGCGCGCCGCGACGAAAAGATAATCCGACAGGCGATTGACGTATTGCAGCGCCTCCGGCGTAACGCTTTCGTCCGGCTTGTCCATCAATTCGGCAATCAATCGTTCCGCACGGCGGCATACGGTGCGCGCAAGATGCAGGTACGTCGCTGCCGGAAAGCCGCCCGGAAGAACAAACGAGCGCAGCGGCCTTAGATCTTCATTCAGCCGGTCAATCTGATCCTCAAGCCATTTGACTTGCGCCGCCGTCACGGTGAGCCGGGCGCCGTCCGGCCCCTTGCCCTGACCGGGCGTGGCGAGATCGGCGCCGACGTCAAACAAATCGTTCTGGATGTGGGACAGCGCAGCGTGAACGGCGTGGTCGCCGGACGTGTGAAGGCGCGCAATGCCGATAACGGCGTTGGTCTCGTCCAGTGTCCCGTACGCCGCAATGCGCAGATCGTATTTCTTGCGCCGCGCACCGGTCCCGAGCGCGGTCGTACCGTCGTCGCCGGTGCGTGTGTAGATTTTGTTGAGCACGACCATGTCGGCTCTCCGTTTATTTCGCCATGACCCAGATCGTGAACATGATGATCACGATCGCCACGAATTGCAGCAGCACGCGCAACCGCATCAATTTCTGCGAGGTGTTGCCCGAGCCGCCACGCATCATATTGACGAGGCCCAGGAGCAAAACGACCGCCACGGCACCGATGGCGATCGGGACGACAGCGTGCGAGAGAAATCCTGCCATGTGATGCTACTTAGAACGCATCCTTCGCCGGTTCAATCGCCGCGGGGTCACGCCTTGAACGGCGTTCGGAGCACAGAACGGGTCGCGTCGCGGCCACCGCGCGCGGCCCTAAACTACTTGGCGATGGAGTCCTGTTTCAGCATCGCGATGGCTTCCTGTACCGTGGTCATGAACTGCGCAGGGAAGATAATGGTCGAATTCTTCTCGGTCGCAATTTCCGCCATGGTTTGCAGCGTGCGCAGCTGAAGCGCCACGGGGTGTTGGGTGATGATGTCGGCCGCTTCGCCGAGCTTCACCGAAGCCTGATATTCGCCCTCAGCGGCGACGATCTTCGCGCGGCGTTCACGCTCGGCTTCAGCTTCCTTGGCCATGGCGCGCTGCATGTTCTCGGGAAGCACGATGTCCTTGATTTCCACCGCGGTGACCTGCGTACCCCACGGCTCGGTGTGCCCGTCGATCACATTCTTGATCTGCTCGTTGATGCTCGCCGTATCCGACAAAAGCTGATCAAGGCTAAAACGCCCGACGACATTGCGTACGGTCGTCTGGCTGATCTGATTAATGGCGTTGTAGACGTTTTCGATGGCTATCACCGACTTCTCCGGATCGGTGATGTGGTAGTAAGCGACCGCCGCGATATCGATCGAGACATTGTCCTTAGTGATGATCTTCTGCGAGGGAATGAGCATTGTGACGGTCCGCAACGACACGCGCACCATCTGCTGAAAGGGGGAGAAAACGAGCGTAATCCCTGCCTCGCGAACGCCGCCAAACTTGCCGAGAAGAAATATGACGCCGCGCTCATATTGCCGCAGCACTCGGATTGAACCGAGCACGTAGACCAAGACAATAACTATGAGAATGAACAGCCCGAACATGCGCGGATTCTCGCACATAAGTCCGCCGCGGTCGAGCCGCCGCGGACAAGCTCACCACGTCAGTTCGAGCCATCCAGCAGCCGTCGCGCGATGACGTGCGCCTGGATTTCCGCTGCGCCCTCGAAAATGCTGAGGATGCGCGCGTCGCAGAGAATCCGCGAGACCGGGAATTCAAGCGCGAAACCGTTGCCGCCGTGGATTTGCACCGCGTTGTCGGCGGCCGCCCAGGCGACGCGCGCGGCCAGGAGCTTGGCCATGCCGGCTTCAAGATCGCAGCGCCGCCCGGAATCCTTCTGCCGCGCGGCATAGTAGGTGAGCTGGCGGGCGATCATGATTTCGGCCGCCATCATCGCGAGCTTGTCGGCGACGCGCGGGAAATCGGCAATCGGCGTCGCGAATTGTACGCGGCTTTGGGCGTAGCCGAGTGCTTGGTCGAGCGCGGACTGAGCCACGCCAATCGCCCGCGCCGCGGTCTGAATGCGCGCCGATTCAAAGGTCGCCATCAGCTGCTTGAAACCCTGGCCTTCGACGCCGCCAAGAAGGTTTTCGGCGTTCACCTCGAAGCCATCGAAGGCGATTTCGTATTCCTTCATGCCGCGGTAGCCGAGCACCTCGATCTCGGTGCCGGTCATGCCGGGCGCGGGGAACGGATCGGCGTCGCTGCCCCGCGGTTTTTCCGCAAGCAGCATGGAAAGGCCGCGATAGCCTTTTTCCGCCGGATTGGTGCGCACCAATAACGTCATCAGGTCGGCGCGCACCGGATGGGTGATCCAGGTTTTGTTGCCGAACACTTTGTAGGTATCACCCTCGCGCACCGCGCGGGTTTTCAGCGACGCCAAGTCGGAGCCGGTATTCGGTTCGGTGAAGACCGCGGTCGGCAATACTTCGCCGGCGGCGATTTTCGGCAGCCACTTGCGCTTCTGTTCTTCGGTACCGCTGCCGAGAATGAGCTCGGCGGCGATTTCAGAGCGCGTTCCGAGCGAGCCAACGCCGATATAGCCGCGAGAGAGTTCTTCGGAGACGACACACATCAATTCCTTGCCGAGTCCCATACCGCCATACTCTTCGGGCAGGGTCAGCGAGAACACGCCGAGCTCCGACATTTGCGAAATGACATCGAGCGGGATGTAATTGTTGCGGCGATGCCAACCGTGCGCATGTGGCACGACCTGGTCATCGGCGAATTTGCGCATCTCCTCGCGGATTGATTCCAGCGTGTCATCGAGGCCGCATGAACCGACGGTCGCATGCGTTCCATTGCGCATCAGCTCGACCAGCCGAGCGCGGTGAGGCGCCGTGTTTCCCTCGCCAATCAATTGCTCGACCGCAGGATCGATGCGCGCCGCTACCGCAGCCGCGGCAAGACCAAGATCAGAGAGGCGAACAATCTCGCCCTGGCTCATCGGAATGCCGCCGGCGATCTGCGCCAGATATTCGCCGCAGCCGATGCGCACCAACAGCTCTTCGGTCTCGCCGAATTGGCCCATATCGACGAGGCGCTCCGCGAGCGCGTGCATCTGGCGAAGCGCCTCGACATAAGTCGCAAGCCAGGCGAGCCCGTGCGCTGCGCGCTGCTCGCGATCGAGCACACGCGTCCCACCCGTTTCGACGCGGCCGGCGACCGCACGCCGGGCGTCCGCAAACAGCCCCTCCATCGAGCTAACGGCTTGGCCCAGCGTAGGAATCAGCTCGTTTCCGTGGCGCGCCAAGGGAGCGGTTTCGGCAAGCGACATGGTGGCTCCGGTGAGATCAGTCTGCGTTGCCCGGCAACGGCATCAAGCTTACGCGTGCAGTGCACAAAAGCCAATTGCAAAGCGCAATCAGGGCGTACCGGGCTGTCACGCGCCGCGATGGGCGGCGGTTTCTCAATCGGCGTTGCGTTGACAGATCCGGAAGGCTGCCTTTGTGTGGCGAAACGAAGCAACAACGGCAAAATTTGGAGAAATCATTGAGCCAGGGTGCGACTGTCCGCAACGATCGGCGTTCGATTAATCCGGCCTTCAATCGCCGCAAGCTGAAGCTCGGCACTTTCCAGTCGAACCTCGATTACGGTTGCGTGATGGCCGATGTCGAAGGCCGGTTGCAGATCAGTTGGCCCAATACGATCGCGCTCGCGAAGCTGGGCGACGAGATGGAATTCGAGGCACTGGTACCAGTGGCGCGCTGGCGCGGCTTCGGCGGCAAGCTCAACCCGCAGGGCCCGGGGTTTGAAACCTATACCTGGGCCGCGGGCGTCGCTGCTTCGACGGAAAGAGCCGGTGTCGTAGCGACATCGCATTGCTCGATCAACCATCCGATCGTCGCGGCGAAGCAGTTGACCGTGATTGATCATATTTCCAACGGCCGCTCGATCCTCAACATTGTCACCGGATGGAATAAGCCGGAGATCGAGATGTTCGGCGTCGAACTGCTCCCGCACGACGATCGCTACGAAATGGCCGAGGAATGGCTGACAATTGTCAAAAGGCTGTGGACCGAAGACGAAGAATTCAACCACGAGGGAAAGTTTTACAAGATCGCAAAGGGCTATTTGCAGCCGAAGCCGATCCAGGCTCCCTACCCAGCGGTAATGAATGCCGGCGGATCAGAACGCGGCCGCCATTTCGCCGCCAAATACTGCGACCTCGTCTTTACCGCGCTCGGCCAGCCCGATTTCGAGGCAAACAAAGCGCAAGTCGCTTCCTATCGCGACCTGGCGCGCCAGGAATATGGCCGCGAGGTCGAGATCTGGACATCGGCGAATATCGTACAGGCCGAGACGGAGAAGGAGGCACGCCGCTACGATGAATATGTCGTGACGGAAAAGGGCGATTGGGAAGCGGTGACTTTCGCGCTCAACACACTCGGGCTTAACTCGCAGACCTTTCCGCCGGACGCGTACAAGCATCTCAAGGAGCTGTTCATCTCGGGCTGGGGAGGCTATCCGCTGATCGGCACCAAAGAGCAGGTAGTAGAGGGGCTGGCGACACTCTCAGCCATGGGGATTGATGGCGTACTGCTGTCCTGGCCGCGGTACGAGGAAGGCATGCGCGAATTTCGCGACGCGACCTATCCTCTCCTGGTCCAATCCGGATTGCGCGGGAAAGCCTGATCGCTGTGCGATGGAAAATAATTTCGGCTTCGCCGCCTGACGACGTGGGGACCTAGCGATAAGCGACGTACTTGCTTTGCGGTCCGCCGCGATACCGATTCACAACATCCGACAACATGCAGGGAGTAGACGATGAAGATACTGCGGAAATTTTCGGCCTATGGCCTCGGACTAAGCGCCGTTGTGGTGGCTGGACTTTTGGCCGCCGGGCCCGCGCGCGCCGATGACCCGATCAAGATCGGCTTTGGCTTTTCTCAGACCGGCCCGCTCGCTCCCAACGGCAAGCAGGCGCTCCTTGGCGCCCGGATCTGGGAAGAGGAGATCAACGCCAAGGGCGGGCTCCTCGGCCGCAAGGTGCAGTTGGTTGTCTATGACGATCAATCGAGCCCGGCGAACGTGCCGGGCATCTACGCCAAACTGCTCGACGTCGACAAAGTCGATCTCATCATCGGTCCCTACGGCACCAATCTCGTGGCGCCGGCGTTCCCCGTGATCATGCCAAAGGGCAAGGTCATGATCGGCCTGTTCGCGCTCGAGGTGAACAGCCACTTTCACTATCCGAATTATTTCTCGATGGTGCCGTACGGGCCGGATCCAAAGGTCTCCTCCGCCGAAGGCTTTTTCGAAGTAGCCGCCGCGCAAAACCCAAAGCCGCAGACGGTCGGCATCATTTGGGAAGACTCCGAGTTCGGCCACAACGGCGCCGACAGCGCGGAAATCAATGCCAAGAAGCGCGGCATGAATGTCGTCTACAACAAAAGTTTTCCGCCCGGGACGACGGATTTCGCGCCGGTTATTCGCGCGGTCGCTGCCGCCAATCCCGACATTGTCGTGGTGGCCTCCTACCCGCTCAGCTCGGTTGGAATTGTGCAGTCGGTCAACGAGATCGGCTACAAACCGAAAATGATCGGCGGCGAAATGGTCGGCTTGCAGGCGACCGTATTCAAGGACCGGCTCAAGTCGAAGCTCAACGGCTTTATCAATTACGAAACCTGGGTGCCGTCGCCGAAGCTATTGGCGCGCGCCAAGGAGTTCTTCGACAAATATCAGGCGCGCGCCAAGGAAGCCGGCGTCGACCCGCTCGGCTATTATCTTGGCGGCTGGGGCTATGCGGATTTCCAGGTGCTCGCTGCCGGCGTCGAGGGCGCAAAGAGCCTCGACGACGCGAAGATTGCCGACTGGCTGCACCACAACGAAGTCCACACCATTATCGGCGACATCAGTTTCGGCCCTGAGGGCGAGTGGACCAAGCCTGCGCTCATGCAGGTCCAGTACCACGACCTAACCGATGCCGCGAACCTCGAAACCTGGCGGGGCATGACCTATCAGACCGTCGTTTATCCTCCGGACCTGAAGACCGGCGACGCGATCTATCCTTACGAAAAGGCGAAGTAACCGCCTACTCATCACGCGGGCGCCCGGCAATGGTTCCCGCGTGGTCATTCGCCAATAGATCCCCCGCGCGCGAGGCTAGCCGGGCGCCTGGGGCAAATCACATGTGTGACAAGCGCTTAGGGCCCGCGGGACGCGGGCCTGCCCTATCCTTGCTGGCTGCCCGTTCGGGTATTTTTTAACGATCTGTGTTTACTTCTTTGCTGCATTGCGTGGGGAAGGTGCGGCCCTTCATAGCCTCGCTTCAGGTTCTTTTTCGCATGTTGCCAAAACTGTCTGTGCGCTCGCGCGTTGTTGCACTCGTTGCCATTCCCGTAGTGGCGTTTCTCGCCATCGCCATCGCCTTCACGATCGGGGATAACGAGGTCGGGCGCGCCTTTACCAGCGTGCACCGGGATACCGCGGCGGCCGACGCCAGCCGCGACCTCAAAGCCGGACTGCTGATGATGCGCGCGGCTACCGCGCGCTTTGTGGCGCACCCCTCCAATCAGGAGATCGGAGATTTCGCCGAAGGGCAGGATGTGGCCCTGCAAGCGCTCGATAACATAGCGGCGACGCGCCCCGCTTCCGAGCGGGAGGGGATCGCTCCGCTACGGTCGGCCGTGGAGGACCTGAACACGCGCTTCGGCTCGCTGGTGAAGGAAGAGAAAACGCTGGGCTTTCGCGAAAATGAAGGACTTACCGGCGAACTGGTCGCCGCGAGTGATGCCGCCGGCAAACTCATTCGTGACGATTCGTTTCTCGCCGGTGCCGACGCTACCGATCTGACGATGTCGCTTTTACGCATGCGCCGTTACGAAATCGAATATCGGCTCGATCGGCTGCGTTTCTCCATGCAAGCAGAGCCCGATTTGCAGGGCGTTGCCGCGCGGCAGGGTTTCGTCGAGGAGAGCAAGAAGTTCAACGAACTCCTGGACGCGGTCGACGGCGACTCGGCGATGAAGCAGCGCCTGAGCACGACGGTCCGCGCTTACGACCGGGCGTTCAATCGCTGGGCCGCGAGCACCGACGCCATCGAACCGCTGGTTCGAAATATCGGCGCCGAAACCGAGCATGTGCTGCCGGAGGCGGATCGCATCATCGAAACCGCCGAGTTCAGCGCCAACAACGCGGTGACCATGCTTACGGCCTCGCGGGCGCAAATACGGCAACTCATCCTGCTGATCGCGTCGTTGGCCATCCTGATAAGCTTCGTCTTGAGCTGGCTCATCGGCCGCGGCATCACCACCCCGCTGGCGGGTTTGGGCGCGGCGATGAAGCGGCTGGCCGATGGCGATACGTCCGCGGCCATCCCCTCGGTCAGCGCCGGTGACGAAATCGGCGCTATGGCGCGCACCGTCATCGTATTTCGCGACAACATGATCGAACGCGGACGGCTCGCGGCGGTCGAGATGCAGACCAACGCCACGCGTGAGCGCCGCGTTGAAGCGGTCGCCACGATGATCGGCCAGTTCCGGGCGTCCGTCGAACAAGTGCTGGCACGGTTGCGATCATCGGGCGAGCGGCTCGGCGGCGCATCGCATGGACTAAATAGCGCAGCCGACTCGGTTTCGTCGCAGGCGCACGACGCGGAACATAGCGTCGGCGCCGCGTCGACCAATGTCGCCACGGTCGCAAGTTCGATTGAAGAATTGGCGGTGTCGATCGAGGAAATCGCCTCCCACGCGATGAAATCGAGCGAGGTCGCGGCCCGCGCCGTTGCCGAATCCAAACGCACCGCGAATACCATGTCGCAGCTCGGCGAAGCCGCCGAACGCATCGGCGAGGTGATCGGACTTATCAAAGCGATCGCCGGCCAGACCAATCTGCTGGCGCTTAACGCCACCATCGAAGCCGCCCGCGCCGGAGACTCCGGACGGGGATTTGCCGTCGTCGCTTCCGAAGTCAAAACGCTTGCCGCCCAGACTGCGCGGGCGACCGAGGATATCGCCGCTCAGATCGGGGCGATCCAATCGGCAACCTCTGACGCGGCGCTGGCGATCGAGCAGGTGTCTTCGGTCATCGACGACATGTCGACCATCGCGACGGCGGTCGCCGCCACGGTGGAGCAACAGACGACCGCAGTGGCCGCAATCGCCAAAGGGGTCAATCAGGCCGCTTCCGATGCAAAGGCGGGGGCGAGTTCAATCAGCCGCGTCGCCGGCGCTACCGTGGGCGCACGTGCGACCGCCACCGACGTCAAGGCGCTGGCCGACGCGCTGGCCGTCGAGGCCGAAAGCCTAGAAAATGAAGTGCGGCACTTCCTGGCCGACGTTCAGGCGGCATAAACCGGTCGCCCTATCGCCTCAAAGAAGCTTACCCGCGACCGTAGACCGATCGCGAAGCTACAGCCGGGGCAGGAGTGACCGCTTCGCAGAACCACCGGAATGGCATATCTGAAGGCGACCGCATTTTGCCGTCGTTCCGCCGATGCCCGCAATGCAGACGTTTCGCCTGAGCCTGCGCGTGCTTGTCGAGGCTTTTTATCGCTTCAACCGCGATGACGGTTGGGCGATCGCAAGCCACATATCGCTCTCGGTGCTGCTCTCGGTTTTTCCGTTCCTCATTGTCGTGACCGCGATCGCCGGTTTCGTCGGCTCAGACAATCTTGCCGACGAAGTCGCGCGTCTGATGTTCGCGGTATGGCCCCAGCAGGTGGCGGCGCCGATTGCCGCGCAGATTCACAACGTGCTCACTACGGCGCACGGCGGCGTGCTGACCCTTGGCGCGGTTTTCTCGGTCTATTTTGCCTCCAGCGGTGTGGAGAGCCTGCGCATCGGACTTAACCGCGCCTATGGCTTGCAGGAAAGCCGAGGCTGGTGGCTGTTGCGGCTCGAGTTCGATCGGCTACGTGCTGGTGAGCGCGTTCGCCATGCTGGCACTCGCCTTCCTGGTCGTGCTGGGGCCCCTGATTTTCCAGGCGGCCCTCAAATATGCGCCTTGGATCGCGCCGCTTGAATCGCATTTCGACGTCGCGCGTTTCGGCGTCAGCGGCGTTGTGATCGCCTTCGCGCTTTTTCTCCTCCACATGTGGCTTCCGGCGGGACGCCGCAGCATCAGCCGGGTGTGGCCCGGCATTGCCGCGACGCTGCTGCTGTGGATCGCCTGCGGCACCGTTTTCGGCCGCTACCTCGCGAGCTTCGCCTACACCTACGTAACCTATTATGCCGGTCTCGCGTCGGCCATGGTGGCGCTGGTGTTTCTCTATTACAGCGCCTGGATTTTCATTTATGGCGGCGAGCTCAACGCCGCGATCGGACGCGTGCGCGAGGGCAAGCTGAGTTAAATTGCCAGGCGGAGGCTAGTTCTTGGCCGCCGCACTCGCATCCTCGACATAGTTTGTATCGGTTGGCCCGTAACCGGTGATGTAAAGCGTCGCCGCTTCATCCCTGGTTTCAGCGAAATGCGGCTCTCCCGCGGGCTCGGTGTAAAAGCTTCCTGGCGCAAGCGATTGCAGTGCGGCGTGATCATGGTGTTTTCCGTAGCCGAAATACCACGTGCCGGACACGACCGTCGCAGTGCGGTCGTCGCGATGGGTGTGCGCCATGATCACCGTGTGTGCCGGAACGTGCAGGGAGATCGTGTAAACACCGTGCTTGTTTGGATCGCCCAGAAGCACCGTCGTCTTGATGCCGTCGAGACCGGCAGTGCCAGCCCCTGCGGCAGCTGACGCGAGGCTGGCGATTTCGTCGGTCGACAGTATCTTTCGCGTCTCGTTGCTTTTCGCCGGACGCTGCAAGAATTTGACAACAACGGCCGTCGCCGCCGCCGGCTGCTCTTCCATGATCCAATGACCTGAATTCATGATCACCTCGCCGGTCACGTCGAACGCGACAAAGCGAAGCTCATCGGCCATGGCATCGCCGAACGATTTTTCGGCGCCAATCGCCAGCACCGGAATGGTCAGCTTGCCATTGGCGACGAATGTCTTGTTGTCGTTGGCGTCGCGGGTAAATGCGGCGAATTGTTCGAAAGCCGAATGCATGGCGCCCGGCCGGGCGTAGATTTCGGCGTAATGTTCACGCGTTTGCTCGTCGATCGCTTTCGGATTCGCGGAGAGCTCGTTCCAAAAGCGGTCGAGAAGAATGCGTTCGCGGCCTTTGACCAGACGCTCCACGTCTGGTCCGCGGAAATTGAAGTGCCACAACAGCGGACTTTGAATGATCTTGTCCCAGTTGCCGACACCCGGCAGCGGCGCGTCCATGGCGATCCATCGCGTAACCCGCTCCGGAAATCGCGCAGCGAAGGCATAGCCGACCATATTGCCAATATCGTGAGTCACCAGATCGGCCTGCGGCACCTGCAGCTTGTCCAGGATGGCGGCGATGTCGCCCGCTTGCGTGCGTTTGTCGTAACCGCCCGCCGGATGCGAGGACAATCCCATGCCGCGCAAATCCGGAACGATCACGGTGTGATCGCGCACCAGCGCTTGGGCCAATGGCGCCCACATGTCTCCGTTATCGCCGAAACCATGCAGCATGACGACGGCCGGTCCCTGGCCGCCGACGCGGACGTGAAGCGTCGCCTCGCCAGACTTGATCTCCTCCGTTCGAAAATTCGCTGGAAAGGGCTGAACTTCGGCACTCGCCGGCACCAAGGCCAACGCGGACCACAGCACGACGAAAGTGTAGCGAAGCATGGACGCGCCTCCGCTCCTGTTGATCCCTTGCGTGAACAATTCAGCTTGGGACGTAGGATGGTGATTGGTCTTGGATGAAAAAGATCATCTTATTGAAAATCGACCACAAAACGGCCGTGGATGCTGTCCGAAATTCCGCCGTATCAGGCTCCCGGCGACTGAGTGTCGAGAAATGACCAGGGGTCGCGAGGATGTTAGGCTAGGCGGCCAGCATTGCGGGTCATGAGAATGGCAGGAGCTTACGGTAAAGGCCTGGGCGAACACTTGCGCCTCGACCGCGCGCCCGCTCTGGTCACCAAAACAATCAATAAGACGACGGTCGCGGTGACAAGGTGCACGCTCGATGCGCCGACCCATGGTCCGACCTCGCCGATTCCGGGCGAAGACGCCTATATGGTCGTCTTGCAAACCGGTAAGCGCAGTCATCGCGAACTTTGGCTCGATGGAAAGGCGGTCAGGACGCAACCCCTGAATCCAGGCGAAGTGACGCTGCACGATCTTCGTCGCCGCCCCGTATTCAAGATGTACACGCCGATCAATTCATTGAACTTCTACGTTCCACGCCAGGCGCTCGATGCTTGCGCCGACAACGCCGGTGCTCACAGGGTCGAGGAGCTTCACTTCACTCCGGGTACCGGAAGTGACGAGAAAATCCTCGCCGCGCTGGGGCGAACGTTGCTGCCGGCGTTCGAGCATCCCGAACAGGTGAGCCGGCTCTTTGTCGAGCACGTTACTTTGGCGTTCGTCTCCCAGCTGGCTCATTCATTCGGTGGAATGAAAATCAACGAACGCCGCGTGCGCGGCGGCCTCGCCCCGTGGCAGGAACGGCGCGTCAAGGAGTTGATCGAAGCAAACCTTAGCGGCGAGCTGCCGCTGGCCATGCTGGCCGCCGAATGCGGTCTTTCGGTCAGCCATTTTTCGCGCGCTTTCAGGCAATCCATCGGAACCTCGCCGCATCGCTGGCTGTTGCGCCGGCGGGTCGAACTCGCTCAGGATCGCTTGCGCGACCCAAAATTATCCTTGTCGGAGGTGGGCCTGTCCTGCGGGTTCGCCGATCAAAGCCATTTCACGCGGGTCTTCACCGGCCTGTCCGGGATGAGCCCGGGAGCGTGGCGCCGTTCGCGGCTGAACTGAATACTGGCGCGGTCGGCAAAGCCTCGTCGTATCCGTCGCTTTCGCGCCAATTCGACAAAATCGCCCCAATTCGACAATCGAATTTCGCAAACGCGCGGTAGGCAAGCGGCTCTTAAATAAGGAGAATGCCATGGACCAGGTTGTCGATCGCGCTCAACCGCAGATCAACCAAATCAAAGAACCAGGTGGGCTAAACATCGCGTTCCGCTCCTGGCCAACGCCGACGCCGGCCCGCGCTGTCGTCGTTATCGTTCCCGGCTTCAACTCGCACAGCGGTTATTATCAATGGACTGCCGAGCAGCTGACAGCGGACGGACTTGCAACTTACGCAATTGACCTGCGCGGCAGGGGCCGCTCCGACGGCGAGCGCTTCTATGTCGACAGCTTCACCGACTATGTCAGCGACGTCGCAACTCTTCGTCGGACAAGTGAAATCGCACGCGCCGCGTGTTCCCCTCTTCATGCTCGGCCACTCTGCCGGCGGCGTCGTGGCGTGCCTGTACGCGCTCCAGCATCAGCAGGAAATGGCAGGATTGATCTGCGAAAGCTTCGCCCACGAATTGCCGGCGCCCGATTTCGCGCTCGCCGCGCTTAAAGGGCTCAGTCACCTCGCCCCGCACGCCCACGTCCTGCGTCTTAAGAACGAGGACTTCTCGCGCGATGAAAATGTCGTGCGGACGATGAACAGCGATCCGCTGATTGCTCACGAAACACAGCCGACGCGCACCTTGGCCGCGTTGGTGCGGGCCGACGACGATCTGAAAAAAGGCTTTTCCCGTATCAAGCTGCCGGTCCTCATCATGCACGGCACGGCTGATAAAGCGGCAAAGCCGAGCGGCAGCCAGCATTTCTACGACAAGGCCGGGTCTGCGGACAAAACACTGAAGCTGTATGACGGCGCCTACCACGACCCGCTCAATGATAAGGGCAAGGAACTGGTCATTGGCGACATCAAAAGCTGGATCAACGCCCATTTGCGCGGCTGACTGACCGCACTCGCTGCTAAAAAGCCACGAACGTAAGCTTCGTCTCCGACGTGGCGCACCGAAATGGCGCGCCCGGAACTTCGGAGACGGCAAGTGAGAATCGTCGAGGCAGCACAGCACCCGCTGTTAGCTCTTGCGGCAGCCGCGGCGTTCGCGTTGACCGCAACCTTCGCGGTTCCTGCCGGCATCGCGGCATACGAAGCGGCGGTCACCGACGACCCCGCCGCAATCGCCGACCGGGCACTTGACGCAAGCTTCAGTCAGGAAATCGCCGAACGTGAAATCGGTGCCGCGCTGGCCGCCGGCGATAGCGATCTCGCCCAGAGTTTCGTCGAACTCGCCGCCGACCGCGATGTCACCGTCGATCCGGCGCTGGCCGATCGTGTTAAAGCCGCGCAGGTCGAAGACGCCTCGCTCACCCACACCGCCGGCCGTTTCGTCCAGGGCTTGTGGACCGGCGAGCCTGTCGATGGTGCAAGTCTGGCCGGCACCGCCTTCGGCGACCTCTTCGTCTTCGGCGATATCCGCGACGCGGCGCGAGAGGGCACCCGGTATCTCACCGGCCAAAAAGCCGATCCGTGGATCCTCGGCCTCGCTGGCGTTGGGCTTGCGATCACTGCCGGAACTTACGCCTCGCTTGGCGCCGGCGTCCCGGCGCGGGCCGGCGCCACGCTTTTCAAAGTCGCGCGCCGCACCGGCGGTCTCAACCCTGCCCTGGTAACACGCGTCGCCCGCGACGTCGTGAAAGTCGAAGAGGCGGGAGGCGTCGCCGAACTTGTCGGCGATGTCGGCCGCGTCGAAAGTAAAGCCGGCACCGGCGCCGCGCTTGAAAGCCTGAAGGCGGCGGAGACACCCGAAGACGTCTCGCGTTTCGCGCGGCTTGCAACGGCAAAAGGCGGCAAAACGCGCGCCATCATCAAACTGCTGGGCCGTGGCGCCATTATCCTCGCCGCGAGCACGCTCACCTTGGCGAATTGGCTGTTGTGGGCGGCATTCCTGCTGCTCGGCTTTGCGTCGTCATGCAAGGCTACGGCCGAACGCATGACGCTGCGCTACATCCGCTGGCGAAAAGCACATGCCATGCAGATTGCATAAGAGCAGATTATTTCAGCGCTGCCACCCCGGCCTGCGAGAGCAAATCGTCCTGTGAGCCGGCGCCGCCACTCACCCCGATAGCCCCAATCACCTTGCCGTCGACAATAAGCGGGTTACCGCCGCGCGAGGCGATCACATCGTCGAGCGTCGTCAGGTAATCGAAGAACGCGCCCTTCCCGAGCAGCCGCTCAAACGCCAGCGTCGGACGACGATAGCGCGCCGACACGCGCGCCTTGTGCTGCGAGATATTGATCGAAGCGAACTGGCAATTATCCAGCTTCTCGAAAAAGACGAGATCGCCGCTCGGCCCGACAACCGCGATACAGAAGGCATCCCACTTGCGCTTTGCCGCTTCGGCCGCCGCTCCCTCCGCCGCTTTCTTGGCGGTCGCAAGATCGATCGGAACACCGTAGGGCGGCGGGCTGGAGGCCTCAGGGACGTTTTCATTCGGATTGTTCGGATCAGCGGGCGGCACTTGCGCAAAGGAACCGGTGCCGGTCAAAAGCACGACGCACAAAGCGCCCGCTATGGTCATCAAGCGTCGCATTGATTTCCTCCCTGCCACGTTCCCTTTGTCGGAGCGCGCGGATTGAATTGTTGGAAGCCTCTTCGGGCTCTTCGCCGTCCTGGCCGGGCGCGCGGAACGGAAGCGCTTGCATTATCGCGCGAGAACGCGCGCTGACAGGCAAGGATGGCGTCGAGCAATTCTACACAACCTGGGCGGGATGACTAGAGAGTGAGCCGACGCTCTCCCGAAGAGATTAGACCTTACGAGGTGCGCGATAGCTTCGGGCCGCTCAGGCGCGGATGACTTGACCGGCCAACTCGGGCATCGACGCCGCTTCCAGCGCGTCGTCGAAATTGCGCAAACCCGGACGCAGCGCGTTGACGAGTACCGCCATGTTGCCCGGCTTGTGCTTGTTGGTGCGCATCAATTCATGCGCATACGGAATCTTCCCCCACGGAAACACATCGCTCATGCACGGGTCGATGCGTCGGTCCATAACGAAACGGTTGGCGGCGCTGGCCTGTTTCAGATGCGCGAAATGCGAGCCCTGCACCCGCTTCTGCCGCATCCAGACGTACCGGGCGTCGAAGGTGATGTTGTAGCCCGAGGTGCCGGCGCAAAACACCACCATCCCGCCGCGCTTCACCACCAGGCATGATACCGGGAATGTTGCTTCGCCCGGATGCTCGAACACGATGTCGACGTCGCGCTTGCCGGTGATTTCCCAAATCGCCTTGCCGAAACTCCGCGCCTCTTTCACCCAGACATCGTATTCCGGCGTGCCGACTTTCGGCATCGCGCCCCAGCAATTGAATTTGCTTCGGTTGATCACGCCCTTGGCGCCGAGATTGAAAACATATTCGGATTTCGAGTCGTCGGAGACGATACCGATGGCGTTAGCGCCAGACGCAGCGACAAGCTGCACCCCGAAGACGCCGAGGCCGCCTGACGCGCCCCACACCAGAACGTTGTCGCCGGGTTTCAAGGTATGCGGCGGATGACCAAACAGCATCCGATACGCAGTGGCCAACGTCAGCGTGTAGCAAGCCGCCTCTTCCCAGGTCAGATGCGGCGGTTTCAGCATGAGCTGGCGCGATTGCACGCGGCAGAACTGCGCGAACGATCCGTCCGGAGTTTCGTAGCCCCAGATTCGCTGGGACGGCGACAGCAGCGGATCACCGCCGTTGCAATCCTCGTCGTCACCGTCATCTTGATTGCAGTGAACGATGACTTCGTCGCCGACTTTCCAGCGATGTACTTTCGAGCCTACGGCCCAAACGATGCCGGAAGCATCGGAGCCGGCAATGTGGAACGGATGCTTATGTCCGTCGAGCGGCGAGACGGGAACCCCCAGCCCGGCCCACACGCCGTTATAGTTGACGCCGGCCGCCATGACGTAAACTAACGCCTCGTCTTCGCCGATCGGCCAAGTCGGCAGCACTTCCTGCTGCATGGATTTTTCCGGCGGCCCGTGGCGCTCTTTGCGGATGGCCCACGCGTGCATTTTTTCCGGCACGTGCCCAAGCGGCGGAATTTCACCGACCTCATAAAGGTCTTTGAGCGGCGCGGCTGAAGGCCTCTTCGTTTGAGCGACGGCCATTGACGGGCTCCGGCTGATCTTAAGCTCTCGCAAGCACCGCGAGTGTGCCGCAGTTCATGTTGCAGTGCAATAAGCACTTAGGCGGGCGAAAAGTTTCATCAACAGGGTGACCGTACGTAGTGCTGACAGACCGGGCCCGAGCCCGTAAGGTCGTGCGTCGGCATTCGCGGGCGTTTTTTCAGACAAGCATCGGCAATCGGGGGATTCAAATGGGCGTCGAAAGCATCATTATTTGGCTGATCGTAGGCGCGATCGCCGGCTGGCTCGCCGGCATGGTGGTCAAGGGCGGCGGCTTCGGGCTAATCGGCGATATCGTGGTCGGTATCATCGGCGCCGTGATCGCCGGATGGTTATTGCCACGCCTCGGCATCTATATCGGCGGCGGCTTTGTCGCTGCCGTCATCGACGCCTTTATCGGCGCCGTGATCCTGCTGCTGATCATTCGACTGGTTCGGCGCGCCTAAGCCCGATCCGTTCGTTTCGCGAGAAGAACGACTTAAGGGTTCTTCAAGGCCATCGGCCTAGCTTCGCGCCTTCGCGGCGCATGATGTTTCCGGAAGTCGAGGCGTCTCGCCTTCCGGCTCATGCCCGCAACGAAAGGCCGAGGCCCGATGGCCCTTTATGCGTCTTCGCCGGGACATGTCGCGGACGGGAAGCTATCGCGACCGCTGGAGCTTGTGGCCTTCGCGCTCGTCGTCGCGCACGCGGTGTATCTCGCTGCGAGTTATCTGCACGGCATTTGGATCGTTGCACCTGACGGCACCGGCGTGCAGTCCGATTTCGTCAACGTATGGGCGGCGGGACGAATGGTACTCGATGGCCACCCGGCGTCGGCTTACGACTGGCCGGCGCACAAGCTCGTCGAGGAGGCGGCGGTCGGGCATCCGTTCACCGGGTATTTCGGCTGGCATTATCCGCCGCCGTTTCTGTTCGTCGCCGCCGGCCTCGCGCTTTTGTCCTTCGCGACTGCTTACGCGGTTTGGGTGTTCGCCACCTTTCCTATTTACCTCGCCGCCATCCGCGCCATCATCGGCGATCGCACCGGCTATCTGCTTGCCGCCGCGTATCCGGCGATACTCAGCAACTTCATTGTCGGTCAAAATGGATTCCTGACCGCCGGCTTGTTCGGCGGCGCGCTTTTTCTGCTGGAGCGGCGCCCGATCCTTGCCGGTGTTCTGATTGGACTTCTAAGTTACAAACCGCACCTCGGCTTTCTGTTTCCGCTCGCGCTGGCGGCCGGCGGATATTGGCGAACATTTGCTGCGGCTACGGTGGTCGCTGCTTTGATGGCGGCTGCGAGCTGGCTCGCCTTCGGCACCGACACCTGGATCGCGTTCTTTGCCAATATCGGCCACACCGAACAAGCGTTCTTGTCGGAAGGCGCCGCAGACCTCGGCAAAATGCAGACGGCGTTCGGCACGGTCCGCACGCTCGGCGGCAGTGAAACGCTGGCGTGGTGGGTGCAGGCAGCCGTCGCGCTCACTGCCGCAATAGCGGTCGCCGCGTTGTGGCGGAGCCGCGCCGATATCGAAATCAAGGCGGCAGCGCTCGGCACCGCCGCCATGCTGGCGACTCCCTATCTCTACACCTACGATCTGGTCGTCCTGGCGGTTCCGCTCGCCTTCCTTTTCCGGCTGGGACGCGCGCACGGTTTTTGGCCTCACGAAATGGCCGGTATCGGCGTTGCGTGCTTGCTGATCTTTCTCTTTCCGTTCGTGAAGCTGCCGGTCGGTTTCGCCGCTATCCTCGTCGTCGCAGCGTTGGTGGCGCGCAGAGCGATCCCTTCATTTGCGGATCAGCGCGCGAGCGCGTAGAACGACGGCGCACGACGCGCTGCTTAGCTCTCACAAAAAATCCTAGCCGCTCACTCGACCTCGATGAAACACCCATCCTGTTTCCTCTGCCTCTGCGCTATCGCCGCAAGCGCGGCGCTTGCCGCATGTGCCGGCAAGGCACCGCCGGAGCAACCGACGTTTTATCAGGACCTCGCGCAAACCAACGTGACGGTCGACCCCGCGGCGGCGGCCTCTATGATTTCAGGCTACCGCAGCAACAACGGTCTTGGTGCGCTGACTGTCGATCCCGAACTGATGCGGCTCGCGAGCGAGCAGGCCCACGCCATGGCGGCGCACGATCGAATGGATCACGATATCGGCCGGCCGTTTCAGGAACGCATCAAAGACTCCGCCTTCCGCGGCAGCGTCGCGGTGGAGAATATTTCCGCCGGCTACCATACGCTCGCGGAAGCATTTTCTGGCTGGCGCGATTTACCGCCGCACCGCGCCAACATGCTCAACGCCTCGGTCACCCGCCTCGGGATTGCTGCGGTCTACTCGCCCACTTCCAAATACAAAGTGTTTTGGGCGCTCATCCTTGCCGGAGAACGCCCACAGCGCGGCTGACGCGCTGCGGGGTTGCCCGCGCTACCGCCGCCGGTTCGCGTGGCGCGGCTGCTGATTTTGCCGTTGGAAACCCCATATTTGATTTTTGCCACCAAAAGCGAGTGGTCGGATGTCGGACTGTCTTCACTGCGATATCAATGAAATTGTGCAGAAATACATCGATAAGGCCGACTCTGCGGACGCCGCCGATGTCGCCGCCCGCATGGCCGAAAGCCTGGCCGACATGATCCTGACTTTTGTACCGGAAGACGATCAGGCCAACGTTCTGGCGCACACGATCGCGCACCTCGGCGAGATGTTCCTGCAAAAAGGCGGCGCGGCCGAGGGCGACACTACGCATTAAGCGCCAATTCGCGCTCTCAGAATCCGGGTCGCTATCAGTTGTTGCGCCGCAATAAAATTCACGGCACATTGCCAGCGCCGGAACGCGGATGAGACCCATGAGCGACGCACCGCGCCGCGATAAGCCTTGGATTTTCCGCACTTATGCCGGGCACTCGACCGCCGCGGCATCGAACGAGCTTTACCGGAAAAATCTTGCCAAGGGCCAGACCGGCCTTTCGGTCGCTTTCGATCTGCCGACACAGACCGGCTACGACAGCGACCATGTGCTGGCGCGCGGCGAAGTCGGCAAGGTCGGGGTGCCAATCAGCCATCTCGGCGACATGCGCGCGCTGTTCGACGGCATTCCGCTCGACAAGATGAACACCTCGATGACCATCAACGCCACCGCGGCGTGGCTGATGGCGCTTTACATCGCGGTAGCCGACGAGCAGGGGGTGCCGCGCGAAGCGCTGCAAGGCACGATTCAGAACGACATCATCAAGGAATATCTCTCGCGCGGCACTTATGTGTTCCCACCGGCGCCGTCGATGCGCCTTATCAAGGACATCGCGATTTTCACCACCGGCGAACTGCCGAAGTGGAACCCGATGAATATCTGCTCGTATCACCTGCAAGAGGCAGGCGCGACACCGGTACAGGAATTGGCCTACGCGCTCGCCACCGCCATCGCCGTGCTCGATACGGTGAAAAATTCCGGCGAGGTGACCCAGGAGAAATTCGGCGAGGTGGTCGGGCGCATTTCGTTCTTTGTCAACGCCGGCATGCGCTTTGTCACCGAAATCTGCAAGATGCGCGCCTTCGTCGACCTCTGGGACGAAATCACGCGCGAGCGCTACGGCGTCACCGATCCCAAGCAGCGGTTGTTCCGCTACGGCGTGCAGGTGAACTCGCTGGGGCTGACCGAGCCACAGCCGGAAAACAACGTCACCCGCATCCTGATCGAGATGCTGGCCGTGACACTGTCAAAGAAAGCACGCGCTCGCGCGGTGCAGCTTCCGGCCTGGAATGAAGCGCTTGGCCTGCCCCGGCCCTGGGACCAGCAGTGGTCGCTGCGCATGCAGCAAATCCTCGCCTACGAGACTGACCTTCTGGAGTATGGCGATCTGTTCGACGGCTCAAAGGTGATGGACAGCAAGGTCGAGGATCTGAAGCGCGAGGCGAAAGAAGAGCTCAAGCGCATCGAGGACATGGGCGGCGCGATCGAGGCGGTTGAAACCGGCTACATGAAACAGCAGCTCGTCGCCTCGGCGAGTGCTCGTTTCGAGGCCATCGAACGGGCCGAGCAGGTTGTCGTCGGCGTCAACAAATATGTCGAGACCGAACCCTCGCCGCTGACCGGCGGCATCGACGCCATCATGACGGTGTCGGCGGAAGCCGAGCGAGACCAGATCGCGCGGCTCGAAACCTGGCGGGCGCAACGCGACAATGCAAAAGTCAAAGCGGCGCTGGCGGAACTGAAGCGCGCCGCGACCGGCCGGATCAATATCATGCCGGCGTCAATCGAGTGCGCGAAGGCCGGCGTCACCACCGGCGAATGGGGCTGGACGCTGCGCCAGGCGTTCGGCGAATACCGTGCGCCGACCGGCGTCGGCGAGGCCATGCGCAATGACGTCGAAGGGCTCGACGATCTCCGTGGCGAAGTCGACCGCGTGTCGCGGAAGCTTGGGCGGCGGCTGACGTTTCTGGTCGGCAAGCCCGGCCTTGATGGCCATTCCAACGGCGCCGAGCAGATTGCGGTGCGCGCCCGCGACGCCGGCATGCAGGTGGTTTACGAAGGGATCAGGCTCACCCCCGAAGAGATCGTCGAAGCGGCGCTCGAGCGGAAAGCCCATGTCGTCGGGCTTTCGATTCTGTCCGGCAGCCATCTGCCGCTGGTGAAAGACGTGGTGAGCCGGCTGCGCAAGGCGACTAACGAAGACATTCCAGTGGTGGTCGGCGGCATCATTCCGCCGGAGGACGCGACCGCGCTGAAAGATGCCGGCGTGGCCGCCGTCTACACGCCGAAGGATTTCGAGTTGAACCGCATCATGAGCGACCTGGTGCGCATTGTCGAAGACTCGGCGCCGACGGCGCCGCGCGGTTAGCGGCTATTGCGATGCGCGGTCGGGTAATCAGACTATCCCCGTCGAGTCGCGTCCGAAACGACATGCTCTATTTCGCCAACAAGGCGCCGCTCCTGCCGGTGCACCGGCGCATGGCGCTTGGGGCTCTGATCGAAGCGCGCGCATCCAGCCCGCACCGGCCTCCCTGGACCGCGCTGTTCGTCAAGGGCTTTGCAATCCTGGCACAAAAAGTCCCGGAGTTGCGGCGCGTCTATATCGGCCTTCCGATCCCGCACCTCTACGAGTATCCCGCAAGCGTCGGGATGATTGCGTTCGAGCGGGAAACCGATCAGGGGCCGGCGGTCTTTATGGGAAAAATAAAGGAGCCCGCAAACCTTCCACTTCCCGAGCTGGTCGCCATGATCCGCCGCTTCGGCCAAGCGCCGCTCACTGAGATAAAGGATTTTCGGCGCGTTCTGGTTGTTGGCCGCCTGCCAGGGCCGTTGCGCCGGTTGCTGATGTGGCTCGCACTCAATATCGGCCGTCAGCGCGCTAATTTTTTCGGCACGTTTGCTTTGTCGGTTTATTCGGCGTTGGGCGTCGAGTCGCTGCGGCCGCTGTTTCCGACCACAGTGGTGCTCAACTATGGTCCCTTTGCCGCCGATGGCAGCGTCGATGTTCGCTTCGTTTACGATCACCGCGTGACGGATGGCGCCGTGATCGCGCGCGCCTTGCGCTTATTCGAAACGGTGCTGACCGAAACGATGGTCGCGGAAATCAACGCCTGGCGCTGAACGCCCCGCGTCGTCGTTCATCTAAATCCGGGCCGGCCATCGGCTTTCGCGCCAAACCGGCTAAGTGCGGCTGCCCCCGGCAATGAACAGATGATGCAGGGCGTGCAGCGAAATCATCATAGTCATCGCCGTTCGCAAAGACGTTCCAACCCCGGACCGCGCCGGCACGGCTTTCAGAGCGGCGCGAAGCAACGCGAGCTTCCGCCAGTCGAACACGCCGGCGGCCTCCGTTACCGACCGCGACAGCAAGTGATGCGCCCAGTCCGAGCGGAGGATGTCGTCGATCACAGTTGGCGGCGAAAGAAAGATTCTCTTTTGCGAGGCCAGCGTTGCCGACGGCAGCCGTTTGGCAAAGGCCTTCCTGATAAAAGACTTTCCCGCCCAATCTCCCGTCAGCAACTCGGTCGGGAGCGTGGCGGCGAACGCGGCGACGTTGTCGTCGAGAAATGGCACACGGCCTTCAATCGAATGGGCCATTTCCTGGCGGTCGGCGAGAAAGTTCAGCTGATACGCCGGCAAATCAAGCGTGGTCGCCATGAACCGATCAACGTTGACCTGCGGCATGGCGCTCAACTTTACGGGCGCGACCTGTTCAGCCAGCGAACCCAACGCGCCGAGCGGCGAGTAGTAGCGGAGGAAATCGCGGCTCAAGTGCGCGCGAATGAAGCGCCCATAAAATAACGAGCGAAGTCCGAGATACGGCACACAACCAAACAAGGCGTTAAGACGCTTGATATCTTTCTCGCGCGGCACCGCGAGAAAGCCGGAGACGAATTGGCGCGAACCAAACAATCGCGACCAGTTGGCGAATTGCTGCCGGATGCTGACGCGACCGGCGGCCGGCGCGGGGCGGGCGAAGTATGGATAACCGGCGAACAATTCGTCGGCGCCTTCTCCAGTCATGACGGCCTTCACGTGAGGCCTTACCGCCCGGGACAACAGAAATTTGGCGGTCCCGTGGGTGTTGATGACCGGGATCTCGCTGTGCCAGAGCGAATTTAGAAAGTTCTCGGTGATGTCCCTGTCACGAACCGGCACGATGTGATGTTCGACGCCGAGACGCGACGCCGTCGTGATTGCGGTTTGGCGTTCGTCAAGCAGCTTGTCGTCGAACCCGATGGTGAAGGCTTTAATCGAACGCGCGCCGGACTGCGCCATGGAGGCGAGCACCGCCGATGAATCGATGCCGCCGGAAAGGTACACACCGATCGGGTAGTCGCCGTGCAGGCGGACCCTCACCGCCTCGTCGAAAACGGCGAGAAACTCCTGCGCCAGCGCGTCCGGATCGGCGGCGCCTGCCGCAGGCTCAAGCTGAAACAACCAGTATGATTTTTCCGCCACTGCGTCAGTGCGTATTTCGACGTAACTTCCAGGTTTGACCTCCTGAACCGAAGAAAAGGCCGACGTTCCGGGAAAAGTAAGACCGAACAGCGTCGTGGCGAGCGCCGGATAATCGAGACGGCGAGGCATCCGGGGATGGGCGAACAGCCCCTTTATTTCCGATGCGAACAGCGCCGCGCTGCCGGCCAGATGATAATAGATCGGCTTGATGCCAAATCGGTCTCTGACGAGGTAGAGCGTCTGCTTTTCAGCGTCGAAAAGTGCGAACGCGAACTCGCCGCGCAACAACGCGAACGCCGCCGGGCCTTTCACCTGGTAGAGATAGGGGATGATCTGGACATCGGAACGGATGTCGCAATCGACCCCGGCCTGGCGCACGAGCTGTGCAAGCTCCCGGTAGTTGTAGATCTCACCGTTGCAAACTGCGAATATCGTACCCGCGGCGTTGCTGACGGGCTGCGTCTCGGCACCCTTGAAGAACGATAGCTGCGCGTGGGCGAGCGCGAGCTTGCCGTCCGGGCTGAGCCAGCAGGTGTGACCCTCCGGGCCGCGATGCGCGATGGCCTCGATCATTGCGGTGACGTTCGCAACGCTTGGCCCGGCGCCCCAGTCCCATTCACCCGCAATTCCGCACATCGATCAAAGATTTCCTGACGCCAATGACTGCTGAAACATCGAGCGACGATAACCGTGCAAAATAAGGTTTTTGTCGGTAACCACCAACACGCTCGCGTCGTCGAAATACACTGCCAGATCGCGGCGCGCCGAGGGCCTATTTCGCCACGGCGGCGGCCAACGCTGCCGCGAGCTCCATCGGACTGACCGGCTTGCGGACAAAGAAGTCCATGCCGGCAGCGCGCGCCACCCGTTCGTCGTCGGCGTCGGGATGGCCGGACAGCGCGATGATGGGCGTACGCGCAGCCACGCCGGGCAGCGCGCGAATGCGGCCCACGGTATGCGCACCATTGGTGCCGGCGAGGCCTACATCCATCAGCACCGCATCGTAACCGCGCGCGACCGCCGCGACGGCTTCCTCGCCAGAACCGACAAAATCGGCGCGGTGACCGAGCTCACCAAGGATCGTATTGAGAATGACCCGGCCGTAAGGATTGTGTTCAGCGCAAAGGATCGCCAGCGATCGAGCCGCTTTGTCCTTCCGCGGCCGTTCACCGCGGGCCGCCGGTTCGGCGGCAGCAAGCGGCAGCACAACTGAAAAACGGAACGTGGCGCCGCGGCCAGCGCGGCTGGTGACGGTAACGTCGCCATCCATGAGTTTTGCCAGGCGTTTGACGAGCGCCAGCCCGAGGCCCGCCCCGCCAAAGCGCTGCGCCACCGCGGCGTTGGGCTGCTGGAACGGACGGAACAAATGCTTGATCTCGGCGGGCGTCAGTCCAATGCCGCTGTCGGTTACGTCGAAAACGAGGCGGATGCGCCGGCGCGACGCGCCTTCCGCGCGCGCGTCGAAGCGCACAACGCCCTGCTCCGTGAACTTCACCGCATTGTCGATGACGTTTTCGAGCGCGGCGCGCAGGCGCACCACGTCTCCGACAACGACCTGTGGCAGATCGTTTGCGATGTTCACTTCAGCGGATAAACCTTTGGTTTGCGCACGCGCCGAGAGCAGCTCCGCCAAATCTTCGATCAAACGGCGCGGGTCAAAAGCAGCCGCCGCCAGTGTCAGCGTGCCCGACTCAGCCTTGGCGGTTTCGATAATCGATGTCGACAACGCGACAAGGTGCTCCGCACTGCTCTTGATGGTGTGTGCCCACTGCCGCTCGCGTTCGCCGAAATCGGAGCTGGCCAATAGTTCGCTGAGTGCGAGAATACCGGTCAGTGCGGTGCGAACATCGTGCGCATAGCCCGCGAGCGCGGTGCCACTCTCCTGCGTGCGCCGATCCCGCCGGCCTTTAGCCGGGGCCGTTTTGCGAGCCGGCTTTTTGGAGCTTGTCCGCGCCATACTCCCCCTGTTGCCGGCAATATGAAACAGAATCGTGTCGGAAAACCGGCCCCCGAGGCGATTTCAACGCTCGACGGTTATCAAGTTCCTTAGGCTGCCAATCCCACCAGGCGCCTGATGTCCGCCGGCGTTGCGCCACCCGCCCGCAAATCGCGCAAACTGGTCGCCAACGTCGACTTGGAAAGCTTACGGCCGCCGGCATCGAGAATGAGCCGGTGGTGGTGATAAACCGGCTCAGGCAGGCCAAGCAGCGCCTGCAACAACCGGTGAATGCTGGTCGACCAAAACAAATCCTGCCCGCGGACCACGTCGGTCACGCCGGAAAGGGCATCGTCGATCACCACCGCCAAATGGTAACTGGTCGGCACTTCCTTGCGCGCAAGCACGACGTCACCCCACATTTGCGGCCGGGCGGTCACGCTACCCGATTCGCCTTTCGGCCCACGGCCCATTTCGGTCCAATCGAGCACCCCTGCCCGCGCCAAAGCCGGGTCCGTCGCCAGCCGAAGCGCGTAGAGCGCGCCACCACTTCGTCGGCGCGCCCGTTCTTCGGCCGTGAGCTTGCGTGCATTGCCCGGATAAAGTGGCACGCCGTCCGGATCGCGCGGCCAGGCGCCCTCGCGCTCGCGTTCGGCGACGAGTGAATTGATCTCGCTGCGGCTTTCAAAACTCGGATAAATCAATCCTGCCGTTTCGAGCTTTGCCAACGCCGCGCGGTAGTCGACGAAATGCTCGCTCTGGCGGCGCACGTCGGCGTCCCACGACAAGCCGAGCCATTGCAAATCCTCATAGATCGCCGTCTCGTAGTCGGCCCGGCAGCGCGCGGTGTCGATATCTTCAATGCGGAGGAGGAGCCGCCCGCCACATGCCCGCGCCATCTCAGCGTTGAGCAGCGCCGAATACGCATGACCCAGATGGAGATGGCCGTTAGGGCTGGGCGCGAAGCGAAAGACGCGGTTCTGCATGCCGTTGACTATTTTAAGGAAGCGGGTTGACGAAACCGAATGGGCCTCGGCAATCAGGTATGCGCGGCTCCTGGCTTTTCTCAGGCCGCCCGGATCAAACGATGCCACAAACCCATATCCATACCGAAGCCGATCTTGATGCCGCGCTTGCGGCGCTCGCCGCCGCCGACCCGCGATTCACCGGCCTGCTCACGGCGGCGGGACGGCCGCCGCTCCGGCGGCGCGAAGGCGGATACGCGGGCCTCGCGGCCATCATTGTCTCGCAACAATTGTCGACGGCGAGCGCGGCGGCAATCTGGGGCCGGCTGGCGGCGGCTTTCGATCCCCTCGAACCTGCGGCTATCCTGCGCGCCCGTCCGGCCCGGCTTGCGAAGCTCGGATTGTCGGCCCCAAAAATTCGAGCGCTGAAAGCCATCGCCCGAGCGGTTGACCGCGGCGAACTTCCTCTGGCCACGCTCGCCGACAGCGCCGCCGACGACGCGCACAAGGCCCTGACCGCGATTCACGGAATCGGCCCATGGACCGCTGACATTTATTTGCTGGCGTGCCTGGGGCACGCCGATGCTTGGCCGGCGGGTGATCTCGCCTTGCAGGAAGCGGCGCGGGTCGCGTTTGCTTTGCCGCTGCGGCCAAGCGCCAAAGAGATGCTGGCCCTGGCGGAGCCATGGCGGCCATGGCGCGCGGTGGCCGCGCGCATCTTGTGGAGCTACTACCGGACCGCCACCGCGAAGCGGACCGAACAAGGTGGCGTGGTCGATACGGCGAAAAAAGTGAAACCGAAGGCGCGCGTTACTGCACGACCAAAAAGCCGCGCGTCTGCTGGTGGAAATCGTCGAAAAACTCGTAGCGGCCGGGCGCCAAAGCGCGCACGTTGACGACGCCTTCTCCGCCGGCGGAGATGACTTTTTCCACTCTCAGCGCCTTGCTCTCGAATTCCATGGGCGTCGTGTCGAGATTCTTCACTTTTATGGCCAGCGGTTTGTTCGCCGGCGCGCGAAGTTCGGCCGGATCGAATTGATGACCCTTGACTGAAACAGCGACCGCGGCGGATTCCTCCGCAGTGAGGTTACCGGCGCAAAAGCTCACAGCGGCAACGGCCGCAGCCATCGTCAAGAACTTCAATTTCATTGCTTTCTCCTGCCCGCATCGACGCTTGAGCGCATGGATGCGCCACTTGCAACAATGCCGTCAAGGCAGCTTCGCAAATCCAAAGACTGGAATTGTTCCAAATCTGATCTGACGTTTCGCTGAGTGAAGAAATCTGAGCTCGGCGACGACAACGAAATAAGTTCACGGGAGAAATTTCACGACGTGTTCGGCCAGCATTGAATCTGCAGAGACTTCACAGTTTAGATTTATGATAATTCTAATGCGTCAACCAATTTGAATTATTCCATTTACATACAAGATCGTTATTTGGAGTTGTTCGAGCGGCTTTGTTTGCTCCGCCCCCTGAGTGGGGGCGGCAATGACAAACAGAAATTCCGCGTGGACGCGGCGTGCAAACCTTTTTCGGTCGAGCACTTGGGGGATTTCGCTTTTTGCTTCGTCGATCTTGTGGGCGTGCGTGGCCTCGGCCGCGGACGACCAGACCACGCCTTCGCCAAACGGCGAGAACAACCGCGCGCTGCTTAAACGACTCGAACTCATGGAGCAGCGCGTCGAGTTTCTCGAAAGCCAGCTAAAGCGAAAGAATACGGCGGCGCAGACCCCCTCCGCGCAAAATGCCGCAACGCCAGCGCAAAACATCGAGATAACCGGCACAGCAAAGCCCGATGGCAAGCCGGGCGCGGACCAAGCGGCGGCACCGGCGGCGAGCAGGTCGGGCAGTACATCCCCTCCCAAAGGTTCACTGGCAGCGGCCGCCAAACCCGATCCTTGGATTGGGGACAAGCCGATCTTGGGGGTGCTGGACTCGCCCGTTCAGGGCCTTGCCATCGGTGCATACGGCGAAATCTATTTTGGCTCGGTGCAGAATCCGGCGGCCGGCGGTCAATGGCAGAACTCGTTCGACGCGCGCCGTTTTGTGCTGCTGCCGACCTACGACATCACTGACAATATTATCTTCAACGCCGAGATCGAGTTTGAACACTCCGGCATCGGCTTCGACAACGACGATAAGCTCCACGGCACAGCGGAAATTGAGCAGCTGTGGATCGACTTCAAGATCATCGACCAATTCAACTGGCGCGCTCCGGGCGTAGATCTCGTCCCGATCGGCTACATCAACCAACACCACGAGCCGACCCAGTTCTACAGCGTGCTGCGTCCTGAACTCTACAACGGCCTTATACCGTCGACCTGGAAGGTGCCCTCCACCAGCGTGTACGGCACCATTGTGGACGGCGTGAAATACCAATTGATGTTGGCGATGTCGAACGAGGACTTTGGCGAACTCGGTCGATCTGGTCACGGACGCGAGGACGGTGCCGCCTTATCCAATTCCTTATTTCCCCGGAGTCGATGGCCTTAACGCACTGACGTTCTCAAATCCGCCGTTGGGTGATTTTGGCCAGCTCATTAACAGCCTCGCCGTCACCGGAAGGGTCGATTTTACGCCGCCTTCCATTCCCGGATTGGCGTGGAGCATCAGCGGTTATTTCTCGCCAAATATCGAGCCGCGCGGCGCGCACGGAGATTTGGGTAACCCGCTGGGAATGACCAGCATGGGCGTCTACGACGCAGAATTTCGCTATCGCATCCCCGACACCTGGGTGGAGCTGCGCGGTGAAGGCGTGTTCGTATCGTTCAGCAATCCGGCCGCCCTGCGCGCCAACAACGACACCGATCCGACCGACAACGTCGGCAAAACCATGTACGGCGCCTCCGGCGAGATCGACGTCCACGTGCCAATGGGCAGGATTCTCAACAGCGAGTGGGAGGCCGTGCCCTTCTATCGATATACCTATCAGAATTTTCAAACTCCGGGCTTTGCCGGAACCGATCTCAACTTGCCGACGGGCGCCGGCCAAACGCAATTTCACAATATTGGCGTTGCCATGTTCCCGTCACCAAAAATGGTGCTGAAGGCGACTTATCAAAAAGTGATCAACAACACCCCGGGAGGGGCCAACGCCGATTCGATCCTCGGCGGCGTCGGATTTTTCTTCTGATACGGCGCACAACAACCTGGAGGTCTGTGCAATGTCCGATTGGATAAAATGGACCGCACCCGCCGCTGCGGTGTTGGCCGTCAGCGCCCCGGCTTATGCGGTGAATTACATGTCAGTTGAGGAGGCGCAGAAGGCGGCGTTTCCGTCTGCGAGTTTCACCGAGGTGCAGCCGGGCCGGGTCTGGCGCGCGAGCGGCGGCGGCCTCTTCGTTTTGGACCACGTCATCGGCAAACATCTTTACATCGACTACGCGGTTTCAATTGTTAGCGGACACGTCAAGCGGGTAGATATTCTTGCCTATCGAGAGTCGTACGGCGGCGAGGTGCGCAGCCCGAGTTGGCTCGCGCAATTCGTCGGTAAAACCAGCGCGAGCCCGCTCAAAGTCGGCGGCGATATACGCAACATTTCGGGCGCGACTCTGTCGTCCCTGCACATTGCGGAAGGGGTGAAACGGATTTTGGCGGCTTATGGCAGCTCGCGATAGCATTCGGCGCGCCCGCCCCTTGCTGGGAACCTTTGTCGAAATCGGCGTCACCGGGTCGATCGCGGGCGGCGCCGAAGCCGCCATCGACGCTGCATTTGACGCTATCGCTAAAGTTCATCGCCTCATGAGCTTTCACGATCCGGAAAGCGACGTAAGTCGGATCAACCGCGCCGCGCCGTTCAGCGAAGTTGCGGTCGATCCGTGGACTTTTCAGGTTTTGGCGGCAGCGAACGAACTACGCGACCAATCGGCCGGAGCGTTTGACGTCGGGGTGGCGCCGGTCCTCCAAAGATACGGTTTGCTGCCTGCTCTCGATCGGGAAAATCTCACTGCTGGAGAAATCGTTTCCGAGAGCCCGGTGTCTTTGCTGTCGGAGCCCCGGATCAAGATCGGAGCGGTCCGCGCGGGCATTGATCTCGGGGGCATCGCCAAAGGCTTCGCCGTCGATCGCGCCGTCGAAGTCTTACGGCAATACGGACAATCGAGCGGCGTTGTGAACGCGGGGGGCGATCTCTTCGCTTTTGGGCCCATGGCGCATCCGGTCCATATCCGCGATCCGCGCGATCACCGTCGGACGCTTTGCTGCGTCGAGATCGTCAATGCGGCACTCGCCAGCTCCGGCCACCTTGTTGATCCCATCCTTGGCAAGGGCTCTGTCAATTCGGCGATCATCGATCCGGCCAGAAACGCTTTGGTCGCCGGAGTTGCCGGAGCTACAGTGCGCGCGCCGTCGTGTTTGATCGCCGACGCCCTGACCAAGATCGTCATGATTCGCGGCGAGGCGGCGCTGCCGCTGCTGAGGCGCCATCAAGCAAGCGCCCTTTTCGTCACAAGCTCCGGCGAAATCAGCACCTCGCCCGGGTGGCCTGATGCGATCGCCGCTGCAGCTTGATCCTCGCGTCAGCTGGGGGGTGTACAGCATTTTCGCGGTGCTGTTTGCGACCGGTATCGTTTGGATCGTGGCAGATCGTCTCAAGGATCCGGAGGGCGGTGAGTTCTGGCAAGGCATTGCGACCAACATGCTGATGATTCATGGCGGGGCCGCCATGATCGCGCTGGTCGTGATCGGTGCTCTGCTTCCGAACCACGTCGCCCGGGCCTGGCGGGCGCGCAGAAACCGGATCGCCGGCGTCGGCATGCTGGCGATCAACCTGGTGCTCGTGATTACCGCGTTCGCGCTCTACTACCTCGGTTCGGAAACGCTTCGCCCGTGGATCAGCGACATTCACATCGCCTTTGGAATCTCCATACCAGCCGCATTTGTGGTGCATATCTTTACGGGCCGCCAAAGCCGTGGGCGCGCGCACGAAAACACCAAACCCGCCGGCGGCGCTCCGGACCTGTCAAATTCCGGAAGTGTCGCGCGCTGAGCGCGCCCGCGACCAAAGCTTATTGCTTGTGGACTTGCACCGTCACGTGCGAGAGCGCGCGAAACCGGCGCAGCAGTGCCTGATAATATTCCGGGCCGCGCTGGCGCTGCGTCGCGACGCAAAGGATCGCGCCCAAATGCCCCGGTCCGAGCCGCCACACATGCAGATCGGTCAAACGGTCGCCGTCGGTCTCGATCATCTCGCGCATCCGCTTCGCCATGCTTCGATCCGGAGTCATATCGAGCAGGACGGCGCCGGTATCGCGAATGAGGGTGTAGGACCACGCGGCGATGACGATCGCACCGACCAGACCAACGACCGGGTCCATCCATGACCAGCCAAGGAAACGGCCGAGGAGCAGCGCGACGATGACCAGCACCGAAACCCCGGCATCCGCCAGGACATGAACTACAGCGGAACGCATGTTGTTGTCGCGCGCCGCGGCACCGTGGGCGTGCTCGTGCTCCTCGAACTCCCTCATGTCTTCCGTCATGCGCGCGATCGTGAGACTGGTCGCCATGAGAGTGAGCATGACTGTGGGAATGGCCGTGGTGGTGAGCATGCACCGTGCCACCCGCCGCTGAGCAACAGCACGCTCGCGACGTTCACCGCCAGCCCAAGCACCGCGATGGGTATGGCCTCGTTGAAGTCGATGTGAACCGGCCAGATCAGCCGCGATACCGCTTCGTAGCCGATGAGGATGGCGATCATGACCAGCACAACAGCGCTGGTGAACCCCGCCAAGTCGCCAAGCTTGCCGGTGCCGAAGCTGAAGCGCTCGTCCTCGGCATGCCTGCGCGCGTAGCTGTAGGCCACAGCCGCAAGCAACAGCGCGCTGGCATGGGTCGACATGTGCAGACCGTCGGCTATCAACGCGATGGAGCCGAAGATCCATCCACCGGCGATCTCCGCAATCATCATCACGGTGCAGAGCGCGATCACCATCCAGGTGCGGCGTTCGTTGCGCTCGTGGCCTTCACCGAGAAAGACGTGAGAGTGATTGCCCGGGAAGGTGTTCGCCATGGCGGACCCTCGTCAAAATTGTGGGCGACGCCGTTTAACTAGGGGGCGCGGGGACGAATACAAGGAAAAAGCGTCGCCAAACCAATGAAATGGCAAACGCCAAATTATAGCCCGCCGAGTCCGGAAACCACTACCGGCGAGGCCGGCGCGTTGACAATAAAGGGGGCGTCTTCCTATGCTGCGTTTGTTATCGCGGGACGAGGAAGCCGGTGAAAATCCGGCACGGTCGCGCCACTGTATTCGGGCCGAATGGCAACGGACCGAGAGTCAGACCCTCGTTCGCGATGAATTGCTCTAACGGGACGCGAAATCCCAGGAGGACGAGATGACGAACGCAACATTCGCCCCAACACTCCCCGTGACGACCATTCCGCTTCGCGAATGGATGCCGTGGGCGATTTTCGGCGGCCTTATTCTCTTGCTGGCGATCTACTTCGTCGGCGCCGAGCAAGGCGCGACTTCGCTCATCGGCGGCATGTATGTGCACGAATTCGTGCACGATGGACGGCACCTTCTCGGCTTTCCCTGTCACTGACGGGAGCCTTCCCACATGGTCAGGACGTTTCTCGTCCGCGGGATGCTTGTCGGCATTGTCGCGGGCCTGCTTTCGTTCGGCTTCCTGAAAGTCTACGGCGAGCCGCAAGTCGATCGCGCTATCGCGTTCGAGGAGCGGATGGACGAGGAAAAAGCCGAGTTCGCAAAACGTCACGGCATGCCAATGCCCGAAGAACAGGCCGAACTGGTCAGCCGGCCGGTGCAAGCCGGACTCGGCCTATTCGTCGCGGTCATGGTTTACAGTGCGGCGTTCGGCGGACTGTTTGGCCTGGCGTTCGCTTTCGCCCAGGGCCGCATGCCCGGCGAACTCAGCCCACGTGCGCTGGCTGCGTTGTTGGCCCTGATCGGCTTTGTTGCCATTTATCTGGTGCCTAATCTTGAAATATCCGGCCAATCCGCCGTCGATCGGCAATCCGGACACCATCGGCGCACGGACCGCGCTCTATTTCGGCATGATTGGCATTTCGCTCATTGCGATAGTCGGCGCCGTCAATTTTCGCCGCGTGCTGATCGCGCGTTACGGCGCGTGGAATGCAACACTGATGGTCGTGGCGTACTATTTGGTCGTGATGGTCGCCGCGGCGCTGCTTCTTCCGGCCGTCAACGAAGTACCGGATGAGTTTCCGGCGGTTGTGCTCTGGAAATTCCGCGTTGCTTCACTCGCCGCGCAACTCATCATGTGGGCGACGCTCGGCCTTCTGTTCGGCGCGTTGACGCAACGCGCCGCAACGTTGCGTACGGCGTAAATTGGCTAAGCATCGGCGGCGTGTCCCGCCGCAACCCTTGGCTGAGAGCAAGCGAGGTGGCCGCGCGACTCATCCTCATCTGCCACGCATCGACCGACGCGGTGCGAAAGTCAGCGTTCCCGGCTGACGAGCCGCTTGATGCACAAGGCCGCGCGCGTGCCATGGCGCTTGCCACCCGCATGCCGCACGCGAGCCGTTGCTGCACCGGCCCCGAATTAAGAACGCGACAAACCGCCGAAGCGTTGCGACTGAATGCGGCAATCGAACCGCTGCTGCGTGACTGCGATTACGGCCGTTGGCGCGGACATTCCCTCGAGGAAATCCAGGCGCAAGAGCCGGAGGCCGTCGCGACTTGGCTGCGGGATCCCGCCGCGGCGCCGCATGGCGGCGAATCGCTTCTTGCCCTTTCGGAGCGTGTAGCAACCTGGCTCGCCGGAGAGATAAGCCAGCACCAACAGTCGATTGTGGTCACGCACGCCACCGTCATCCGCGCCGCGATTGTTCATGCACTAGCGGCGACGCCGCAATCGTTTTGGCGAATCGATGTCGCGCCGCTGTCATGCACCCGCTTGAGCGGCAACGACGGCCGCTGGAATCTTGTATCCACGGGATGTTCGGTGGAAGGCGACGCGTGACCGAGGCCCACTGCAAGAACTCAAGTGACCGCGGACCCGTAGTTTTGATCTACTTTAATTCTAAACTAAAAATGTTGACGCTATCGCCGCACCCCTGTTTGTTGCGAATCACGACTGGCGGGGGCGCTGATGCTTGACAACTTTTTAATCGCTGACCGTTCGCGGACGCGCGTCACGATTGCCGCCGCGTTCGCCGTGTCGGCGATCGCATCGGCAAATTGCGCGTTCGCCGACGAGCCTTTGGTGACGAAGGCTCCCGCTCTGCCGTATGTCAGCGGCGCACCATACAACTGGACCGGGTTTTACGCCGGCGGCAATCTCGGCGTCGCGTGGGGCAACTCGAACTGGAACGCGGGACCCGGCATCAGCGGGACGACAAATCTATTTCAGACGATCGACACGTTCGACGAAGGCGGCAGCTTCTTTGCCGGCCTGCAGGGCGGCTACAATTACATGCTGCCGAACCGCGTCGTGCTCGGCGCCGAAATCGACGCGACATTTCCGGCGTGGCCGACACTGCCCAGCGGCGTGAACCCGTTCGGCGTCTCCATCGGCGGCAGTTCCAACTTCACCTCGCCGGGTCTCGGCGCGGTGAGTTTCGCGGAGACCATGCTGGCGTCCGGCAGCGTACGCGGGCGGATCGGCTATGCACCGGGCAGCTGGCTGTTTTATGCGACGGGCGGTTTTGCCTGGACCTACAATCAGCAATCGCTGACGCAGGTCGCCACCGGTGCGACCGAATACGCCATTTGTCTGGCGGCTCGGCTGGGCCGCGGGCGCCGGCGCCGAAGTGCCGATCGCACCGCACTGGACGGCGCGATCTCGAATATTTGTTCACCGATTACGGCAGTCACACCGTCCCGTTCTTCTCCGGCGCACAACCGGTCAGTTCGGACTTCTCCGTGCATGAAGTCAGTCTCGGCCTGAACTATCAGTTCAATTGGCCCGACGCGAAGGCGGCCCCGATCACGACCAAGGCACTCGCGGCCGCGAGCGCGGATGAGCTGAGCTTCAGCGGTCAGAACACATTTGTGTGGCAAGGCTATCCGGCGATCAGGTCGCCATTTCAGGGTGCCAACAGTCTGCCCTCGGGCGGTATGGGCAGAGAGACCTATGATTTGACGCTTTTTGCCGGCGCCCGCCTGTGGCGTGACGCCGAGTTGTGGGTCGATCCGGAAATCGATCAAGGCCACGGCCTTGCCGAAACACACGGCGTCGCCGGCTTTCCCAGCGGCGAATCCTACAAGCTTGGCGCGGACTATCCCTACGCGCGTGTGCAGCGCTACTTTGTTCGGCAGACCATCAATCTCGGCGGCGAGACCCAAAAGGTCGATGCCGACGTCAATCAATTCGCCGGCTCGGTCACCGAGAACCGGCTGGTGCTGACGGTCGGCAAATTCTCGATTGTCGATCTGTTCGACACCAACAAATACGCCAACAATCCGAAAACCGATTTCATGAACTGGGCGCTGATCAACGCCGGCACCTTCGATTATGCCGGCGACGCGTGGGGTTATACCTACGGTGCGGCCGCCGAGTGGTATCAGGGTCGTTTTACTTTCCGCGCCGGCGCGTTCGATCTTTCGGCGAGCCCGGCGGGCGGCGGCGACAATGCGCAAGCTTACGGGCTCGACCCGACCTTCAAGCAGTTCGAGCTGGTCGGCGAAATCGAAGAGCGCCACGAGTTGTGGGGACAGCCCGGCAAGCTCAAGGTCACGGGCTACCTCGAACGCGGCAATATGGGAACGTTCTCCAACGCTGTTGCGCTTTCGCAAATGCCGGGGCCATTGTTCGGCGACGCGACTGATGCGCTGGCCGCTGTGCGGCAATACCAGAGCCGGCCGGGCGTGAGCCTCAACTTTGAACAGCAGGTCAACGACAATTGGGGCGTGTTCGCCCGCGCAGGCTGGGCCGATGGCACCAAGGAGCCGTGGGATTTCACCGACGTCGACCGCACGGTCTCCGCTGGCGCCTCCATCACCGGCAAGTCATGGAACCGGCCCGACGATTCGATCGGCGTGGCTGGCATCATCAACGGCCTCGATCCAGCGCACCAAGCTTATTTCGCAGCCGGCGGCTTGGGCATCCTGGTTGGCGACGGTGCGCTGACCAACTACGGTCTCGAGCAGATCCTGGAGACTTACTATAGCTACGCCATCACGCCGACCATGAAGGTCAGCTTCGACTACCAGTTCATCGCCAATCCGAACTACAACGCCGATCGCGGCCCGGTGAACGTTTTCGCCGGCCGTTTCCACTCGACGTTCTGATCATCGCCGGGCCCGAGGCGCCAAATCCCGCCAGATCTGGTAAAGCGCCGGCGTAGACAGGCCTGCGCCCCGTTGGCTAAAGCAAGGCGGTGCTGGCGGAGTGCCGACTCCTGATTTCATCCGGCCGGCGGCACGATGAAAGAGGCGTCGATGGCGGTCGAGCTTGATGGCCCGCGGCTTAGTCCGCGATCGGGAACCGCGCGGCAGCTCGTGATCTTCCTGCACGGCTACGGCGCCGACGGCAACGATCTGATCGAGATCGGCCGCGCCTGGCAGCCGCTATTGCCGGACGCAGCGTTCGTGTCGCCGCACGCGCCGGAGCCATGCGGCCAGGCGCCGGTCGGGCGCCAGTGGTTCGCCTTGACCTTTCGCGATCCGAATGAGCGCTGGGTCGGCGCCAACAAAGCTGCTCCGGTGCTGGAGCGTTTCATCGATGCCGAGCTGGCGCGCCATCGGCTGCCGCCGCAGGCGCTCGCGCTGGTCGGCTTCAGCCAGGGCACCATGATGGCGCTGCATGTGGGCTTGCGCCGCACCACTGCGCCGGCGGCAATCGTCGGCTACTCGGGACTGCTGGTATTGCCGCCGCAAGGTAACCCCGAAGCGCTCGCCGCCGAAATCAAGTCACGGCCGCCGGTGCTGCTGGTGCACGGCGACCAGGACGAGCTTATCCCACCGCAAGCGCTGTTTCAGTCGGCGCAAGCTCTCGCGGACCTTGGCGTGCCGGCGGAGTGGCATCTGTCCGCCGGCGTCGGTCACGGCATCGACCAGGACGGTCTGCGTCACGGCGGCGAATTTCTGGCGCGAAATTTTCGCGGCCGAAGGTAACCCCATCCTTCCGGGTTGTATCTGCTTGAGCCTTCATGCGCGGCAAGGCCGGGTGGATCGCTCCGATACGCCCACGGCCCCCTCTTTCGCATAACCCACGGGACAGGCTTCACAATCCTGTCACGCCTGCCTATAAACTAGCGCCTGAGACCGTGCTTGGCCTTTTAAGTCGAGGTGAAGGTATCGTCTTGAACGCTCATGTGTCGCCATCCGGCTGGCCGGCGCTTGTACTCAACGCGGATTTTCGTCCGCTGAGCTACTACCCGCTGTCGCTCTGGTCCTGGCAGGACGCCATCAAAGCGGTGTTCCTCGACCGCGTGAACATCGTCGCCAACTACGAGCGCGCCGTCCGCAGCCCCACGCTGGAGATGAAGCTGCCGAGCGTGGTTTCGCTGAAAACTTTCGTCAAACCTTCGACGCATCCGGCTTTCACCAGGTTCAACGTTTTCTTGCGCGACCGCTTCTCCTGCCAGTATTGCGGCGCCCGCGAAGACCTGACATTCGATCATCTGGTGCCGCGATCGCGCGGCGGGCACACGACCTGGATCAACGTGGTCGCCGCGTGCTCACCGTGCAATCTGCGGAAAGCCAACCTGACGCCGGACGAATCCAAGATGTGGCCGTCGCAGCGGCCGTTCCAGCCGTCGGTGCAGCAGCTGCATCGCAACGGCCGGCTCTTCCCGCCGAACTATCTGCACGAGAGCTGGCTGGATTATCTCTACTGGGATACCGAACTCGATCCGTGATCGGTGGTGGCTGCGGCCATCCGTCCGATATCTTCTCTTGCCTCACGCCCTGATCGTCTGCCCCGCGGCGAACTCCGCGAGGGCTGTGCCCGTTCGTTCACGGGCCTAATGCGCTTTGGTTTTGCGCTGCGCGGCATCGCAACGATGTTTGTTCGGAGCGCCGTAGAATGGGAAGTCCGGTCCCGCTGCCGGCGCCCCGATGTCGGGGACGCTGGCCTATGACCCGAAAGCACCATGAACGCGCGCTTGGCCGCAAGCCGTTCGCGCGTTCGCCTGGCGTAGCATTTTAGTTCCGGCAGAACCTTTAGGCTGCCGGCGGAGCGTAAGAGGCGTGTGCCGACCCACCGTTTGGTGTCTTCGAACCGTTGGTCGAAGCGCTGTGCGGCTTTTCCGCAGCCGAAGCCGAAGCGGACGACCTTTCGCTTTGACCTTCCTCGCGGCGAGACATGCCTTCGAACCGGGCATTCTCCTCGATCGCGAGCGAGCGATGGAAGATATCGCCTTCGACAACGGCGCTACTCTGTAGCTTGACCTTGCCGGCGTGGATCGTGCCTTTGACGCGGCCGGCAATCGTGAGTTCTTTGGCAACAACGTCGCCGTCGATCTGGGCGCCTTCGCAGATGACGATGCTGGACGCCTGCAATTCGCCTTCGATGCGGCCGTAGATTTTTACGGCGCCCTCGCCGACCAGTTTTCCGATGACGGTCATGCCGGGGCTCAGCGACGAACTCATGTCTTGAGCCTGCGCCGCCGCTGCTGGGACGGCGGGTGATACGACAGCCGGCCGTTGTACCGGCTGCGGCTTCGGCATCGACGGCGTTGCCGGCTCTTGATCGGTGGTCGAGGTGTTATTCTTACTGAACATGTACTCCTCCTGTTGCACAATCGAGACTGAAGTTCCCCATTCCTCAGCTAGCGTAGTAGACGCGGTGAAAGCGGCGGCCGAGATTGCATAGCACTTCACCGGCCGTCGTACCCATGTCGCTTGCGATATCGTCGATGCCGATCTGGCCGCCGATCAAGGTCACCATTTCCCCATGACGCGCGTTTCTTTGATCGGATAGGCCGGTTACGTCGATCGCCGTCAAGTCCATCGCCGGGCGGCCGACCACCCGGCAAAGTCTGCCGCCGATCGCCGCCCGCAAATTATGCTCCGCCGCCGCCGCGCGGGCAAAGCCGTCGGCATAACCGACCGCGACGAACGCAAGCCGCGTCGGGCGCTGTGCCGTCCAGCCTCCTTCGCCGAGCGTTTGGCCGGGCAAACAGTTGCAGACATTCACAATGCGCGCTTGCAGGTCGATGACCGGCAGCATCGGATTTTGAACCTTCGGCGTCGGATTGGCGCCGTACAGCGCCGGCCCGGCGCGCACGAGGTCATAGTGCATCCGCTGTCCAAGAAAGAGGCCTTGGCAATCCGCCAGCGAAGCCGGAACGTCGGTGTAGAGTCGGCGCAATTCGAGAAAATGACCGGCTTGCCGATGATTCAGCGGATGATCGGGTTGCGCCGCGTTCTCCAGCCGACTCATCAGCAGCTTGACGCCGTGATTTGAGGTGCGGATGCGCTGGGCAATTCCCGCCGCCTCGTCCATGGTGAGCCCGAGCCGGCTCGATCCTGTGTCGACGTTGACGGCAAAGCCGCCGGTCCAATTGGTTCCAGCAACAAACGCGTCCCAGGCCGCCATCTCGATGAGGTTGTTGATGACCGGCCGCGCGTCGATCTCGGCAAATACCGGCCCGGTATCGCCATAGAATCCATTGAGAACGTAAATGACGGCATTGGGCGCGGCCAACCGCACCCGCTTGGCTTCCGCGAGATTGGAGACGAAGAATGTCTTGCAGCCGACTTCCTTCAGCGTTGCCGTCACCGGATCGATGCCGCAGCCATAGGCGTCGGCCTTGACGACGGCGGCGCACTCGGCGTCCGTCCGTTTTGCCAGCAACTCCCAGTTCGAGACGATCGCCGTCAAATCGATCCGCAGAATGCCGCCAGCTTCGGCTTCCGGAGGTCCCTCAGTCCGGGCAAATTCGGCGACGCCCCGATTGTTGACGACCAGCCTTCCGCCCTTATTGAACACCTTGCCGTCGACCGAACCTTCGACAACGACACTGGCGCCCGGCTCAATGGTGAGGGTGCCTTTGATATTTCCGCGCACGCGCAGGTCGCAGTTCCGCTTCACAATGACGTCGTTGAAAACGGAGCCGTTGATCTGCGAGGTGGCGTTGACCAAAAGCGGGCCGTCCTCGGCGCTCGGTACTGGAAGCGTGGCCGCAGCCAATGTCATCACTAAAACGCCCAAGCCCGGAGGGAACAGGAAATAGTCGCCCCTTTCGCAGGCCCCCGCAAGGCGCGCGGCCTGTCCACAACCAGTAATCAACAAGCTTTCGCGCGAAGCTAATGTGACGAAATACGGGCGACGACCGACACGCGACTACGGCGGCACGACAATCCGCCTTTCGCGCGGCGTGTTCGTGCGTTCCATGTTGGACCGATGCGAGCGCCGGCGGATACCCCCCATCTGGGGGGTATCCTGTGCTGCAAATTTCGACGCTCAGCATTTTTGCCCGCAGACGCCACGCCGAATTTCCAAAGTCGGCCGCGCTCGTCTCCCGACCGCGTCGATACGAGCCTTCTCGGCGCGCCGCCGCGGCGGGGAGTTCAGACTATTATTCCAGTGGAGAGTCTCCTACTTTCCTGCCCGCGCTAGACACAACGAAACACGACATCCATTCGGGAGAGACGCGATGGCCGGCGATCCGGAGATTCAGGTCTCGCGCCTTCTCGACGAGAGCGGGTTCGGTGCGTTCCAGATCAGGATGCTGATCTGGACGATCATCCTTGGCATGATCGACGGCTACGATATCGGCGCGATCGCGTTTGCCGCGCCGCATCTCGTCCGGGACTGGCATCTGCAACCGAGCGATCTCAAATGGGTGCTCACCGCGAGCAACATCGGCGTCCTGTTCGGCTCACAGCTGATGGGCTTTGTCGGTGACCGTTACGGCCGCAAGACCGCGCTGATTGCGTCAAACCTGCTGTTCGGCGTGTTGACCTTTGCCGCTGCTTATTCGACCGATCTGACGCAAATGTTCTGGCTGCGGTTTTTTGCCGGCTTCGGCATCGGCGGTGTTATTCCAAATATCGTCGCGATCAACGCGGAGTCGGCGCCGCGCCGGTTGCGCGCGACCATTGCGATTATCGCCGTCGGATTTGTCCCGGCCGGCGGAGCGCTCGCCGGATTCGCCAGCGCCGCGCTGATCCCGCATTTCGGATGGCCGGTGCTGTTTCACATCGGCGGTGTCGTTCCAGTGATTGCCGCGCTCGGCGGCATCATCGGGCTGCCGGAGTCGATCAAATACATGGCGTCTGCACGAAAGCGGGCGGCTCAAAATGGCAAAATTGGTCGCCGCGATCCGCCCCGGCTTTGACGTGCCGGCGAACGCGCGTTTTGTCATCGAGGACGAGCAACAGGCGCCCTCCTCCAACCCGCTTTATTTGTTCCGCAACGGTTTATGGCTGATCACGCCGCTGCTCTGGCTGCTCTTTGCGCTCAACCTGATGGGCTATTTCTTCCTTATCAGCTGGACACCAACCTTGCTCGCGGCCGCCAAGCTGCCGCAGGCGACCGCAGCGCTCGCCGGCGCCGCGCTGCAGATCGGCGGCACCATCGGCGCGCTGGTGCTGTGCTGGTGGCTGCAGCGGCACCGCTTCTTCGCCATTGCAATCTTGTTTGTGCTGGCGGTGCCGGTGGTCGCTTCGATCGGCTACGCCGGACTGACTTCGGCCGCGGCTCTATTGGCGGCGACGTTCCTCGGCGGCTTTTTGGTGCTCGGCATCCAGTCGGGCATCAACGTTTCCGGCGCGCTGGTCTATCCAACCTCGCTGCGCGCCAACGGCTCGGGCTGGGAGCTCGGCATCGGCCGTCTGGGGTCGATCATCGGCCCGCTGCTCGGCGCATTATTCGTCGGGCTGTCGGTCGAGAAGCTCTACATCTGGTCGGCGCTGCCGTTCGCCGTCGGCGCCATTGTTTGCTTCGCCATTCACGTACTGAACACCGCGCGACTCGACGCTAATCCGGAGCTGAAACAGGCGCAGTAGCATCGACATATTGGGTGGTGCCCGTGGAGGAACCCAATCTGCCGAACTAAACCACCACCAATGTAGAAGAATTGCCAATTAGGAAAAAGTCGCTACCCCGCCAGATACCCATCTAAAAATGCAAGTAGCGATGCGCTTTGAGAACCATGTTGCAACTCGCTCATCCGTGGTGCGGTCGTTATCGGAGCAAGAGCGGACATGAAATCGCGACCACCAAATCGACGCTAAAGACCCATCGCCGACATTCAAGATCTCTTGATTAATTTGTACTTGTTTGGGATCGACAAAAGCTGAGTGCGTGCCGATTGCGCTCGCGTCAGCGCATCCCGAATGAAGTCCGGCTCTTGCTGGAGGGTTTCCCACCCAGCGAACCGACGACATTAGGCTGGCGTAGAGTTACCGCGCTACCTTCGTTGGCCGAAATAGGCAACTGCGCCTTGACCGCCAGTCGGGCCGTCGTGGGAAGGGCATCATTGTCCGACTGGGCTCCGCCGAGCAAGCGGAACGCGCTCAGGATGGGTCCCATGAAGCCAAGAGCAAGAATGCCAAGGCCGACGGCGATGAGGCCAAGCGGAATTTTCACACGATCCCAGGCCAAAGAGGCCCGCACCGTGTTGGGATTGCCGGGATCGTAGGCAACCGCAAGCTTGGCGCCGACCGGCTGGCTATAGGAGCCGAGATTGAACTCGTCGACCGTAGCTTCATGTTCACTGCCGTCGGCAAGTTGAAAGCGCAGCCGGACGAGATCCGTGCGGTCGATTTTGATTTTGTTGGCACCAGCGCGATTTTGAAGCGCCTCGGCCGCGTCGCACGACATCGGCGTTCGCGTGCGCTCCCTGCCGATGATCTGGTACTCTACGTTGCATTCCTTGCGACGCTCCAGGATGGTTGCCGTCACCGGTGTCGCCCGCAAATAATGGCTGGCCTCGGTATAGAGAGCAGCGCCGCCAGAAGCCGCGAGGATGCCGCCAAACATAAAGGCGCGCGTCCTCGACCCAATTAAGCCGGCCTTGGCCCTGCTCTGTTTCCAGTTCATGCCATCCTCGCGCGATACCGTTTTGAGCTATGAGGTTAGCTACGTTGGCCAAAGCCCTGCTGGGGGCCGGCACCCGCACTCCCGGTGCTGAGCCTTCCGCCAGAGTTCGGCCGTCGAGACGCTCCAGACTTGTAATTGCGAGCGGCCGTGGCGAATGCATCCCCGCTGATGCCCGTAGTGCTTAGAGCAATTGAGTACCCTTCGATGCCCTGCGCTTTCCCAATTTTTGAAAGCGTTGCAGCCAATCGCGTGACTGCCTGATCGCTATTTGAGCCGGGGACCAAATTAACCTGCGCACTATCGCTGCCAGCCGCATTCACGACCGAGATCGACTGGATATCACTCCCAGGAATGAGGTTTTTACAGATGCTGGGAGCCAAAAGGCCCTCTGGCGAAACGCGGGCGACTAAAGACTTTCTGAATGTAGCTGCCCCAAGGGTAAAAACGGCGAGAATGGCGAAAATCCAGCTCGCAAACCACGCCTTTCCGGCGACGATACCGCTTTCAGCCAACAGCCTGCACGCATAGGCGGACGCGACCACAAAAGCGAATGTCGCAAACATTTTCAGCCGACTGCGACGAACTTCCATAACCAACCCATTGTGCCTACGTGCGGCAAACGAGGTTAGTGTCGCGGACTAAATACCCGGTGAAGATGGTCGCATTCGCTTGCAATTAATGCGCTTGTGAAGGGCTGACCTCGGGCCGCACCATGGTTAAAACTAAACAAACGTCCAGCAACTCTCTGGAGAGCGACTTCCGCAGCTGGCACATCGGCGACATGAACGTGCCGCTCGCCTGATGTCCGTTCTACGCTCAACCTTGGACATGCCCTCAACCAAAGCGACTAGCAGTCCGTTAGCCTACCTCGAATCCCCTATCGACGTTCCGGTTCGATTCCGCTCAAAAAAGTGGGTGACGCACAACGGCAAACAAGCGGCGCATAAGTATGTGTTTCACGGCCACAAGGCGCGCGAAGAGTAATAATGGCGCACCAAGCGCGGGCGCGGTGGTGCACCGCGAAAAATGGAATCGCCCAGGACCTGATAAACGGGTACAAGTACCCACGACGGGCAGTGGTGGTGCATGAGTGTGGTGCCCGTGGAGGAAGTGGCAAGTCAACGAACAAACAACGACTTAACGGCGGGTATGCCCACAATTATGCTGGAGAGGTCGACGCCGAGTATTTCAACAAATTCAAGCGACATGCGCTCGCACTGGGTACGCCTTGCACTCTGCAATGCGGTGCTTCATTCAACGGCGTGCGGCTACTGCTAGATATTCCGCACCTTCTTGAGCGATTTTGAATCACGTACCCGGCGCATGCTGCTTGGCATGCGATTAAAAAGGTCCGGCTTTCACGGGGCCTCCCCGCGTCCATATCACAGACCCGCACAACCGACTTCAGGTTGTGGAAAAGTCGGGCCCCGCCTTGCAACCCTTTGGTGCAGGGTATAATGTTCACTGTACACTGGCTCGAAGCAAAATCCCTGCCAGTGATAGGGTCTGGCGGTTCGGCATCCCCCCAAGACACCCCGGCCGCCCGCCCCGCCCCCTAAGACCACGGCCCCCAAGCGCGTATTTGCTTGGGGGCTTTTTCGGCACCTCGTGGTTTGTAGTAACGGAGGTCGTCGTGTCGCTTACAGCAGAGTTCGCAGGCGTATTCGGACTACCACCACCAAGCCCTGCGGAAATAACCGCACTTACCGCGATCCCTGACGTTCCTACGGCGGATGCCGACATGATCTCGCTGCCGGAGGTGCAGTCTCAAGTCGTGCCGGTCATGCAAATGTTCGATCTGGCAACCGGCCACATGCCGATAGGTCAGACGCTCGCCAGCATGGTCTCAGCGGACTTGACTCAACCGCAATTGGCCAATGAGCTGGTGTCATCATCAACCTTCGCCAATTTCTACAATGGCGGCATCGCGGTCGATCCCAATGCGCCGGTCACTTCATCTCTGGTCGACGCCATGTTTCTTGTCGGACTTGGCCACACACCAACGGCTGCGACCGAGCACGGCTTCGCTGGCCTCACCAACGAACAGGCGTTCCTCGCCGTCGCCTCATCAGCGGCAATGACGGAAACTCAGACGGTCGGCATTGCCGCCCACCTAACCGGTGCGATTGAGCTGGTGACTGGCTATCCTGTCGGCGGTTCGGGACCGAACACGGTCTGACATCTTTTAGGCTGTGCCGGACTCAAATTGAACGAAGCGCGGCGCATCGCCGCCAACATCGCGAAGCTGCCCGACCTGTTGCGCAAGTAAAAGGCCCTGCCGTATAGTATTCACTGTACCACGCCGGGGAGGTCGTCGTGTCACTAACAGCGCAGCAAATTGACGAGGTGTTCACTGACTTTTTGGGTCTACCGCTGCCAAGCCCAGCGGAGATAACCGCACTTACCTCGGTCCCTAATGACTACACCGCGCTTGACGATATTGCGGCGTTGCCGCAGGTGCAGACTTCAGGTCGTCCCGGTGTTGCAGATGTTCGATCTGGCGACCGGGCACAATCCGAATACAACGACACTATCGAGCATAGTCTCGTCGGACTTAACTCAGCCGCAGTTGGCAAGCGCGCTGGTGGCATCGTCTGCCTTCGCCGATCTCTACAATGGCGGTGTCGCGGTCGATCCCAATGCGCCGGTTACCACATCGCTGGTCGATGCCATGTTCCTGAATGGACTCGGCCACGCGCCAACGGCTGCGACCGAGCACGGCTTCGCTGGTCTCACCAACGCCCAAGCGTTTCTCGCTATCGCATCCTCAGATGCGATGACTGAAACTCACACGGTCGGCATTCACGACTACATATCCAATGGTTTTTGTGAGCGGCGTTCCGATCTAAAGGTCACCGGGCCTCCGCGTTGCGGTTAAAGAGAAAACCCGTCGCCGCACGCAACGCCTGTTGCGCTCTGAGTGCCAAGGTCGCAGAAAGAATCTGGCTCAGGCCACCGTCATCATGACGCGCTCGGGCTTCGGCAACCAACCCGATGGCAACGAGATCGATGACCCGACGTGATCGGCGCGTGGACCATTTTCTCGTCGGTGTCACACCAATCATTCCACGCTCGATCAAAGGCGGCGTCGGCTTGCTTGCATTCGAGCGCAATGGCGGCGCGATCTTGTTCGGTGGTCGCCTGATCGCGAGCGCAGTCAAGCTCGTCTAGCCGATGTCCAATCGACAACATTACCTCGCGCAAGGCTTCTCGGCGAGAAAACAAATCCAAGATTGATGTTGGCGTGTTAGGATCAAGGTCGGTCGATTGCCAAACTCCATTGGTTGGCGGTGACAAGTCCCGGCCGACTGTTTTCCGCAGTCGGTCGGGGCGACCAAAAACCCCCGCAAAAATTATTTCGTCAAGTGCGGCTGTTTATTTGATGTCCAAATACCCCGCACCAATACCCGAACCTACCCGCACGGCCTTTCCGAGTTTTTGTTGATCATCAGCGCCTTGCTGAAAATCTACCCGCACGACCAAGCAAACAAAAACTCTTTCGAGCCACGCCGCAGCGAGGCCGGACCAAATGCCATTGACTTGATCGCAGCGGCGCGCTTGTAGCGCGCTGATGAGTGCGATTCAGTGCGTAGCTTTGAAAGCGAGATACCGTAGCAACGAAAGTTTGCCGAGCTACGGTAGAGAAAGATTGTACCGGTAAACTCGCAAAATAAATTCGTCGCGCCATCGGCTGAGTCTTTCCAGAAAGTCGGTTTTTTGAGTAGTATACGGATTGTCAGGTCCGCGCGTGCCATCGCCGCGCCGAAACCTGTCAGAGCCTCGACGTTGCCTCCCGTCTAGCTCAACAAAACCGTGGTCTGACGCTGCGCCATGCGCGGCGGCAAGGAGGGATTGAGCTATGGCCCTGTTCGACTGGCGCGCACATCCGAAAGTGCATCCGGCCGCTGATCTATTCCCGCTGATGTTGGAGTCGGAGCTGAAAGAGCTGGCCGACGACATCAAGCAGAACGGATTGCAGCAGCCGGTCGTTATCTGGCGCGATCAACTCATCGACGGGCGCAACCGACTGGACGCAATGACGCAACTCGGATGGCTTCGTCCTGAAATCTAAGAGCACAAGTAACCCCGACTATCTGACACGATGGCCATTGACGATTAGAAACAAACGTAAGGACGTTATCGTCGAACTTAGACACAAGTTCAATAGCATCGACCTACCGGACGATAGCGCCGTCTATCGTTACGTCATCGCCGCGAACATCCGTCGCCGCCATCTGAGCGCTGAAGACAAGCGCATGATCATCGCTGATCTGCTCAAGCTCCAGCCCGAGACTAGCGACCGCGCAATTGCCAAGTCGGTAAAGGTCGACAACAAGACCGTTGCCGCCGTCCGTTCCGACATGGAGCGACGTGAGGAAATTCCTCACGTCGAGACCCGCACCGACTCCAAGGGGCGCAAGCAGCCGACGACGCGCAAGTCGGATGATCCTGAGTTAGCGGCGCTACGCGAGCGAGCTGCACAGCATGGCCTACGCATCCGAAAGCGCGGAGCGGGATGGGTCACGATTGATGCCGATGGCAAGTCAACGGGCAGTAGCGAAAGCTTAGACGTTCTCAACGTTACGTTTGACGCCACAGAAGGAAAGATCGCGTGGCAGATGTACACTCACTGCGGCATGCGCATTGAGGGAGCAAACAACTCGAAAGTCTGGCTTGCCGCTCATCCCGGCGCGACCGTGGATGACTTCGAGCGAGCATTGCCGCCAGCGCCCAACGGTTGCGACCTCAACGACGACGAAGCGCCGCAGCCTAAGCCGTTATTCGACTACGACCCGAAAAATGATCCTGAGAACAATTCCGCCATCGACAGGCCGGAGGACATATGGCGTCGTGGCCTGATGTTTCGCGCCAGCGAATCCGCGGCAATGGCAACTTACAAATATTGGGAGAAGGAATACGGAAACTGGCACAAGTTTATGTCCCCGACGAAGCCTTGTCGCTTGCAATGGAAGCAGCCAAGGCTTGGGCGGAGTTGGTCAATGTTCTTAAAGCGCAGCGCACAGTCGCCGACTTGCGAAAGGCGGCTGCATGACCCTCGCAGAAATCAAGCGCATAATCCGCGCCGCGCGGCAGGAAGGCGCGTCGAAGGTCGAGTTAATCCGCGACGGCACTACCGCGCGAATTTCGTTAGTGCCTGATGCACCGGCCGATAAAGAAGTTGCGCAGGACAAGGACATTATTCTCTAATGTCGGACATGCCTCGCCCTCGCCCACTATACTTGCATCGGGAGAAAACCTGACACAGCAAGCAAGTGTGGGTCGTGCGCCGTAACGGCAAACGTCGGCAAATCCGCGCTGAATATGGCACGGCTGAGTTTGAGGCCGAATATCACGCATTAGTGGACGGCTTGCCCAAACGCGAAAAGGCAAAGCAGAGCACGGACTGGCTTGCGTGGCTGATAGCGCGCTATCGCGAAACAACCGTCTGGAGCGGCCTATCGCTCGCGACGCGACGCCAACGTGAGAATTTCTTTCAACAGGTGATAGCATCGGCTGGCGATCAGCACTTTGCGCGGATCACATCAGCGACTATCGCAGCAGGACGAGACCGACGCGCTGCGACGCCAGCACAAGCGGAATGTTTTCTTAAAGCGATGCGCGGACTTTTCCATTGGGCAGCCAAAGCGAAGTTTGTGAAGGTCGATCCTACTGCCGACGTGGACGCCCCGCGCCTTCCCAAGAGCGATGGCTTCCCGCCGTCGTCTGAGGAAGACGTTGTCAGGTATGAAGCGCGCTGGCCAATCGGAACGCGGCAGCGAGGATGGCTTGATGTGTTGCTTTACACCGGACTGAGACGGGGTGACGCCGTGCGCCTTGGCCGTCAGCACGTCAGCGATGGCGTAGCAACCATCAAGACGGAAAAGACCGGAACGGAAGTAATGCTGCCGATCTTGCCGGTGCTTGCGGCGACGCTTGCGGCTGGACCGTGCGGCGATCTGAGTTTCATCGTTGGCGAAGCTGGCAAACCGCTGACTAAAAAGTTGTTCGGAAATCTGTTCCGCGACGCTTGCCGCGAGATTCGGTGTTTCAGGATCAGCGCATGGCTTGCGCAAGATCGCTGCGACGCGCGCAGCAAACAACGGCGCAACAGTCGCAGAGCTAGAAGCGATCTTCGGCTGGAGCGGCGGACGCATGGCGTCGCATTACACACGAACGGCCGATCGGCGCAGATTAGCGAAACGCGCCATGCACAAGCTTCGATAGGTCAAACAAAATGGAAGCCGCCGACTGGAAAACGGCCTCAATTATTACGATTACTGTCGTTTGCGTTCGGCAAATCCTAGCCGGTAGAGGGAAATCAGCTGGGGCGCTTTACTTATTAGCCGCCAACACTGGGCGGAGAGGCACCGCCAGCCGGTGCGGGAGCCATTGCGCCGGCAGCACGCCTTGCTTGTGCTTCCTTCATAAAAGCGGTGCAGCCAGGCGAGAGCTGGGCGTGGTGTGCCCTCAAGCACATCCTTGCATCTTTTCCTGTTAGTGAGCGCAGAGGCTTTGCACATCTGCGCCGCAGGCGGCACGAAAAGCTTGGCGTTGCGCCGGCGTCGGCGCCGCCGTCTGGGCGCGCGCCGTCTGCAGCTCTGCCGTCGAGACAGCAAAGATCGCGATGGTGACGAGAGACAACTTGATTAAATGATGCTTCATGTTGTGTAACTCCTCGCCGCCCCGCAGCTATTGTCAATCAAACACTCGGCTTGGCGCTAGCTACCCCAACTTGGCCCGCGAACATCCGACGAACACTCTATCGTCTTACCTACATCCAAGGTAAGACAATCAGTAGAAAAAGATCACTAGTTTCAGTTGTTTATTTTTGAGGGTGGTGCCCGTGGAGGGAATCGAACCCCCACTCCTTGCGGAACACGATTTTGAGTCTGTGCGCGTCTACCAATTCCGCCACACGGGCAAGCGGCAACCGCGTACCATCTTTCCCGATTTTGCTCCAGAGCCGGGTTTCCCCGTCACGCCTGCGCGACCGTCGGGGCGAGGATTGCGCGTTGACCCGAGGCCCACGGCCAATTGCCTTGCTTCCGCTCTAAAGATCGGCACATTGCCGTCGTCCTCTCCGTATTTCAGCCGCGCTCATTATGAAAACCACTTTGGGCAACAACTTGAGCCGCAAACCGGCTGCGATTGCGGCGCTGATTATTTTCATCGGCAGTCTCGCGACGTTGCTCGGCGTCTGGTTCTTCCAATTCGTGCTCAAACTGCCGCCCTGCCCGCTTTGCCTCGAGCAGCGCGTCCCCTACTACGTCGTCATTCCGCTTTCGCTTTTGGTCGCCGTCGCCGCGCTGCTGCGCGCGCCACGGAGCTTGGTTGCCGCCGGCTTTGCCGTCCTTTTCGTGGCGATGCTGGTGAGCGCGGCGCTCGGCGCTTATCACGCCGGCGTCGAGTGGCGGTTTTGGCGTGGCCCCACCGATTGTTCGGGGCCGATGACCGATTTCACCGCCAAGGGTCCGCTGCTCGACCAATTGAAGTCGATCCGCGTCGTCCGCTGCGATGAAGCAGCCTGGCGGTTTTTCGGTATTTCACTCGCCGGCTACAATGTTCTGGTCTCGCTTGCGCTCGCGGCAGTCGCCGCTTTCGGAATGACGGCGCGCGACCGCACCAATTAAAATTTTCCGGTGTTTTCCAATGCTCAACTGACACTTATGCAGGAAACGCACCTCTGAGCCCTTCCGCGCAGCCCAATGTTCGAGTAGGATTTATTTGCAGGGCTGACATGACTTCCGCCTAGGGCTGCGGAATCCCGCACAGTTTGAGGAGAATAGTCATGGGTTTGTTGGATAGTTTAGGCCTTGGCGACGCACTGAAAGGCGCGTTGGGGCAAGTCGAAGCGGCTGCCCTTCCGGCTCTTATCAACGGCGTGCTGGCGAAAACGCAGTACCACGATCTCAACGGCCTCGTTACCGCGCTGCAGAACGGCGGCCTGAACGCGCAAGTCCAGTCGTGGCTCGGCCCCGGCGCCAATATTCCGATCACCGAGGATCAGCTCAAGGCAGTGCTCGGTAATCAGCAGGTGCAAGAATTTGCCCGCCATCTCGGATTGCCGGTTGATCAGACGCTGGCGATGCTGGCGAAGTTTTTGCCTGAAATCATCGACAAGGCCTCGCCGAACGGCGCGTTGAAATCGTCTTAGGCCAGTCCGCGCTCAATTTATTTTTGCTTGCGGCATGGCCGCTTTTGAGGGGAAGGAAAATGAAACACATCGCAATTGTTATCGCGTCGCTTTTCGTAGTCACAGCTGCTCTTGCCGACGATAGCTGCCAAATGCAGGCCGGCGCCAAGAACCTGCATGGCGCGGCACTGACGAGCTTCGCCAAGAAGTGCTGCAACGATCAGGCCGCCGCGCAGAAATTGCACGGTGCCGCGCAGACGAGCTTTACCAAGAAGTGTATGTCGGACGCGACCGGCAGCTAAGCTTTCTCAGAAAACGAAGGAATTGGAGCCCGTCATGCTCATACGGCATATGACTATCTGTGCGGCCATGCTGCTCGGCATTTCCGCGTTCGCCGCGAATTCGGCGCAAGCGCTTTCCAGCAAGGAATGCAGCGCCAAGTACAAGGCGGCTAAAGAAGCCGGTACGCTCAACGGCATGAAGTGGAATGAATTCCGCAAGGCGCAGTGCGGCGCCGATGCGGCCGCCGAACCTGCAGGAGCGCCACCGCCGCCTCCGCCACCACCGGCCGCCGAGAAGAAGATGCCACCGCCTCCAGAAGCGCCGGCGGCCAAGACCGGTTCGCCGGGCCGGCAGGCATACCTCGCCCGTCTCCACGCATGCTCAGCCGACTGGAAGACCCTCAAGGCGTCAGGAAAGCGTCCGGAAGGACTGCACTGGCCGCAATTCTGGCACGAGTGCGACATGCGCAAGAAAGCCGAGGGAATGTAAGTTATCGATCTACGGTCGCGTTGCGGCAGCTTCGCCGCAACGCTGCCGGGGATGGTGGGCGGTGCAGGGATCGAACCTGCGACCCCTTCCATGTCAAGGAAGTGCTCTCCCGCTGAGCTAACCGCCCTCTCCGATCGCCGGATTTAGCGTCCGGTGCATCGCAGGGTCAAGACTATCGGTCGCCTTTAAAATTTAACGCGATCGGCGCCTTTGAGCCCTAGCGTTGCGCGCGCCTCGGCTGGCGTTGCGATCTCGAAGCCCAATTCCTCGACGATGCGGCGGATTTTCGCCACTTGCTCGGCGTTGCTCGCGGCGAGCTTGCCGGGCCCGATATAGAGCGAATCCTCGAGACCGACGCGAATATTGCCGCCCATCATCGCCGCATTGGTGCCGAAGTTCATTTGATGCCGGCCGCCCGCCAGCACCGACCAGTAATAATCGTTGCCGAACAACCGGTCGGCTGTGCGCTTCATGAACAACAGATTATCGAGATCGGCGCCAATGCCGCCGAGAATACCGAAAATCATCTGCAAGAATACCGGCGGCTTGAACCAGCCGCGATCGATGCAATGGGCAAGACTGTAGAGATGTCCGACGTCGTAGCACTCGTGCTCGAATTTTACGCCGTGTCCCTGGCCAAGCGTTTTGGAAATCTTTTCGATATCGCGGAACGTATTGGGGAAAATGTAGGTGTCTGAATTGAGCAGGTAACCTTCCTCCCAATCGTACTTCCAGTTCTTGTAGCGCCGCGCCATCGGGTAGAGCGCGAAGTTCATCGACCCCATGTTGAGCGAGCACATTTCGGGTGACAGTTTTTCCGCGGCGGAAATGCGCTGATCCACCGTCATGGTGACGGCGCCGCCGGTGGTAATGTTGATCACCGCATCGCAAGCCTGCTTTATCCGCGGCAGGAACTGCATGAAGACGTTGGGATCGGGCGAAGGCCGACCGTCCTTCGGATCGCGCGCGTGCAAATGCAGAATCGCGGCGCCGGCTTTTGCGGCATCGACCGCCTGGGTGGCGATCTGATCAGGCGTGATCGGCAACGCGTCCGACATGGTCGGGGTGTGGATCGAACCGGTGATCGCGCAACTGATGATAATTTTGTTCGCCATGGGTCAGTTTCCTCCTTCGCCGCCAGTGGTGTGCAGCATGCGGCGAGATCGGTCAAATGGTTGGGCAAACCGACGCAGCAGCCGCTACGCCCGCGCATCCGGGCGCGGGACCGGCACCTGTGAAATGCTTGCTGTCCGGCTATTCCGCAGCCGTCGCGGCCGGGCGCCCGGTGTGACGGGTGCTCTCTTCGCGCGGCTTACCCATGAGCACCGGCTGAAACAGCGCCGCCGCCGTCATCGTCGTCAACAACGAAATGAAGAGGAGTTTGCCCATGCTCGACGTGCCGGGATCGCTGGAAAAATAAAGACTGCCGAATGCGGTTGCCGTGGTGCACGCGCTGAATGTCACCGCCCGGGTCAGCACCGATTGCAGCAACTTGGTCTGCCCCTCGCGCCACGCCATGATGTAGTAGATCTTGAACGCCACGCCGACGCCGAGCAACAGCGGCAGCGCGATGATGTTGGCGAAATTCAGCGGCATATCGATGGCGACGCAGATCTCGAGCGTGACCACGCCCGCGACCAGCAGCGGAATCAGCGTCAGCATGACGTCGCCGAGCCGCCGCAGCGTGATCCACAACAAAATGGCGATGGAAAGAAGTGCAAAGGCGCCGGCTTCGAGGAACGCCGCAAGAATTGTCTTGCGCGCCTCGAGAATGGAAATCGGCCCTTCGGTACCATTAGGTTCGACGGCCAGCACATCGTGAGCGAACGTGCGCAACGTCGTGTTGTCGTTGGCGTTGCCGCTCGGCGCGACCTCGAGCCGGGCCTGGCCGTCCGACGTCATCCATTGCTTGACCAGATCAGGCGGCAGCGTTTCGCGCGTGACTTCCTTGGCCTGCAACAGACCGCGCAATTCGGTCAGCACCGTTTGCAACGGCTGCACGAAAGCCGCGGTCGCGCGCTGCCGCGCCGAGGCGTCGGCTTTGGCGAGCGCGGTCATGTCAGCAGACAAACGTTTGGCCGCATCGACGCCCGGGCCGGCCGGAGCCTCGTCGGCGAGCTTGTCGAGAATCTCGACCGTGGCGTTGATCGTCGTCACGTTATCCGCATCGGTCGGCGGCGAGTCCATTTTGCTTGGATAAAGCGACTTATTCAGCTCCGCGGCCGCCTTCTGAATCAACGGCAGCTTTTCTTGCTGGTGATCCGGAATAAAGGTCGAAAGCGTGGTCACGCGCGAGACCTGAGGAAGTGCTCTCAAACGCGCCGCAGCCGCGTCGGCCTGTGCAAGCGTAGGCTCAAGCGCCTCGATATTGTTGGAGCCGCCCGCTCCTTCCTTCTCCAACTGAAGGTAGGTTGCCACCGACTCAACGTTGCGATTTCGCAAGTTCATCGGGTTGAAATCGAACCGTAGCCAGAACAGCAGCGGGCTCGCGGCGAGGATGGCGATTGCGGTAACGATCAGAATTGGCGTGCGATGGCGCTCGAGAAAGTCGTCGACCGGAGCCAGGAAGGTATAGCCGAGCTGACGAGGCTCGCTGCGCGGCTTGACCTGACTTAACAGCGCCGGCAACAGCGTGATGCTGGTCAGAAACGCGATCAGCATGCCGAAACCGGCGATCAGGCCGAGTTCGGACAGTCCCTTATAAGCGGTCGGCAAGAATGCCAGGAAGCCGGCGGCAGTAGCCAAAGCCGCCAGCGTCAGCGGTGCACCGGCGCGCCGGCCCGCATGCACCAGCGCCTCGTGCAAGCCGTCGACTTCGTGCCGCTCGGCCCGGTAACGGACGCTGAACTGAATGCCGAAATCGACGCCGAGGCCGACGAACAGCACGGCGAAATAAACGGAAATCAGATTAAGCGCGCCGACCAGCAGCAAGCCAAGCGCCGCGGTTATCGACAGGCCAACGGCAAGACTGACGAACACGGCGAAAATGATTCGCCACCACCGCAACGCCAGCCACAGGATGAGCAGAACGACGGCGATGGTCAGCACGGCGTTGAGCGCCGCATTCTCCTTGATGGTGGCAAACTCGTCGTCGTTCATCGGCACCGGGCCGGTCAAGCGGACGGTGGCCTGATACTTTGACGCCAGATCGAGATCGGCGGCGGCTTTGCGGATGCCCTCGCTGGCCCGCAGTCCCGGCTGCAGCTCCGAGTAGTCGAGGACCGCCGTGATTTGCAAAAATCGGAACAGGTCGCTGGCCTGCGCCTCATGGCCCTGCACCAGCACCTGCCAGGAGAAACTCGCCGGTTTACCGGCATTGACCAGCTCAAGCGTATCAGCCGCGCGTGTCAGCGGCCATTTCATGTCGTCGAGCGTGAGCTTGTCGCTTTGCACGCCGAGCAGCGCAAATTGCAGAGCGCGGATCACGCCGCGCAAACTCGGATCGGCCGCCATGGTGCCGATCAGGCGTTGCGCCTGCGTCAGCATCTTCATCTGCTGTTCGAGTTTATCGGCGGGAAGAAACAACAAACCGCTCTGGGCGAAGAACGACCCGCCCTGCGGCTGCACGACCGAGCGGTACAGATCCTTCTGCTCAGTCAGCCGCGCCGCCAGTGCGCCCGACGCCTCCTGCACGAGTTCCGGCGTCGGCGCATTGACGACCGCGATAATCGTATCGAATTGCGGAAATGCCTTCTCGAACACCAATTCGCGCTGCCGAGCCGGACTGGTGCTCGAAATCAGCTGATTGATGTCGGTAGTCATGGTGAAGTGCGTGGCCGCGTACCAGCCGCACAAAATCGCCAGAACGATCGACGCGACAATGACCGACCGCTGATAATGGATGCACAGCGGCGATCGCGCGAACGACGGAATTGGTGATCGTCTTCATGGGGCGTGGGCGAACCGGCGTTTTGAGGCGTTATGACGACGGCAAAATGGAGGCGCGCAGATCGATTTGCCTACATATGCGACGCGTCAGATCTCGCAACCACCATGCACGCCGACATGCCGGTCGTCGCCATCCCCTGAGGCGGGTTGGCCGGCTCTTAGTGCCTGAAACCGCGACAAAGGGAAATCGTGAATATTTTCCTAGGTTCGAGAGGGAAACCGCCGGCACCGCCGCGCCGTTAGTTCACATTGGGAGCCGCGCTGGACAAAAGGTGCATTTCCGCCTCATACCGTGGTTCCAGAAACCCTATTTGGGCCATCGGCCGCGGCACGGAAGGCTTGATTGTCGCGGCCTTGTGGCCAATTATTTGCGAGCGGCCAAGGCATTGGACGGGATACGGCCTACGTGCCCTTGCGGCGCAACGCCGCACTGCAGCACGGCCCGGAGGTTAACGGATGAAAGTGATACTTGCTCAGCCGCGTGGCTTCTGCGCCGGCGTTGTGCGCGCCATCGAGATCGTCGAGCGGGCCCTGCAGAAATACGGGCCGCCGGTCTATGTGCGCCACGAAATCGTGCATAACAAACATGTGGTCGAGAGCCTGAAGGCTAAGGGCGCGCATTTTGTCGAGGATTTGTCGGAAGTTCCGGCCCACGCCGTCACCATCTTCAGCGCCCATGGGGTCGCCAAGAGCGTGGAAGAGGAAGCCGCCGCGCGCGAGCTGCCGGTATTAAATGCAACCTGTCCGTTGGTGACCAAGGTTCACAACCAGGGCAAGCGCTACGTCGCTCAGGGCCGAAGGCTCATTCTCATCGGGCATGCCGGCCACCCCGAAGTCGAGGGCACCATGGGGCAGATTTCCGAGCCGGTGACGCTCGTGCAAACCGAGAACGATGTCGCCTCACTCGATATTCCCGCGGATACGCCGGTCGCTTACGTGACGCAAACGACGCTGAGCGTCGATGACACCCGCGGCATTATTGCCGCTTTGCACCAGCGGTTCACCGACATCGTCGGTCCGGAAACCCGAGACATTTGTTACGCCACGCAAAACCGCCAGACCGCGGTGCGCGAACTCTCGAACCTGGTCGACGTTATTCTTGTGGTCGGCGCCAAAAACAGTTCAAACTCCAATCGGCTTCGCGAGATCGGTCACGAGGCGGGGACGCCCTGCTATCTCATCGCCGATGGCAGCGAGGTCGAGCCGGCTTGGTTCAATGGGGCGCAGACGGTGGGAATTACCGCCGGCGCTTCGGCTCCCGAGGTTTTGGTGGAGGACGTCATTGACGCGTTGCGCCGCCTCGGCCCGGTCGAGGTCTCGGAACTCACCGGCCGACAGGAAACCATCGAATTCCGTTTGCCGCCGGAGTTGACCGACGGCCGCTCGCCGGTACGGGCCACCGCCAAAGTTTAGCGGCCCGCAAGAAACGTCAAACAGCGTACGACGAAGAACAAGACGAAGAACGAAGAAGGACAGGATAGTGACCGTATCACTGCGACAACAAGTTGCCGTCGGCTCATATGTGTTGCGTCAGAAGCTCACCGGGCGGAAGCGTTATCCGCTCGTGCTGATGCTTGAGCCGTTGTTCCGATGCAATCTCGCTTGCTTCGGATGCGGAAAAATCGACTATCCCGACGCGATCTTGAACAAACGCCTGTCGGTCCAGGAATGCCTCGACGCCGTTGACGAATGCGGAGCGCCGATGGTCGCGATTCCGGGCGGCGAGCCGCTGATCCACAAAGAGATTGGCGAAATCGTCAAAGGCATTGTCGCGCGCAAAAAATATGTCTCGCTGTGCACCAATGCGCTGCTTCTGGAAAAGAAGCTGCACCTGTTCGAGCCGTCGCCATATTTGTTCTTCTCGGTGCACCTCGACGGATTGAAGGAACACCACGACAAATCAGTGTGCATGGCCGGCGGCTTCGAAAAGGCGGTATCCGCCATCAAGGCCGCGAAAGCCAAAGGCTTCTCGGTGAACGTCAACTGCACCATCTATGACGGCCACCCGTCGGAAGACATCGCCAAGTTTCTCGACCTGACGAGTGAGCTCGGCGTCGGCGTATCGATCTCGCCGGGCTACGCCTATGAGCGCGCGCCCGATCAGGAGCACTTCCTCAACCGTCGCAAGACCAAGGAATTGTTCCGCCAGGTGTTCGCGGCCGGCAAAGACAGGAAGTGGAACATCACGCATTCCACGATGTTTCTCGACTTCCTCGCCGGCAACCAGGAATTCCATTGCACGCCGTGGGGCATGCCGACGCGCAACATCTTTGGCTGGCAGAAGCCCTGCTATCTGCTCGGCGAAGGCTACGCCAAGACCTTCAAGGAATTGATGGAGACCACCGACTGGGACGCTTATGGCACCGGGCGCTATGAGAAGTGCGCGAACTGCATGGCGCATTGCGGCTATGAAGCGACCGCGACCGAGGCCATCTTCCAGCATCCGCTCAAGGCGCTTGCGGTGTCGCGGCGCGGCGTAAAGACCGAAGGCCCGATGGCGCCGGAAATCGACATGACCAACCAACGTCCGGCGCAGTACGTTTTCGACAGCAACGTGCAGCTCACCATGTCGCAAATGCGCGCCAACGAGGCGCGCGAAAAGGCGGCGAAAGAAGCCGCCAAAGCGGCTGCACAGACTTCGGCGAGCGCAGCCTAGAGGCTACGCTCGCTTTAAAGCGGAAATTTAGACGGTCTGCTTCGCCGCGCGTTATCTCGCGGCAATTGCCATCGGGGGGCCGTCAGAACTTATAGCTGATTCGCCCGGTCACGCGTTGAGATGTTGAAAAAGCCGCTGTTCATTGAAACTGGCACCGCTCCGAAGCCCGCGCACGCCGGGTTACCCTTGCAAGACGCTGTCGTGAGGACCGATTCCCCACCGAAGGACGTAAAGTCATACTCTACGCCAACGACGAAGTGCGGCGTCCACATGAATTCAAGGCCGGCGCCGACGGTCGGCCCCCATAGTCTTTGGGTGTTCGAAAATGCCACGCCCGGAACCGGCACTCCTGAAAGGGCACTGAGGTTAATTCCGCCGGTAGCGATACCGGCCTTGCCGTAGAAGAGCCAATTCGCCGGTGCGTAGCCGAGACGGAGACTGAGCGACTCAAGGTCTTGCAGTTTGGTCGTAAAGCTGTCGAACGGGAATGCGGGAACGGGTCCTGTGACCTTATTCGAAAGGTTGGCCCAGTCGCCCATCAATTCGCCGCCAACAACCCAATGACCGAACTGGTAGTTATAGCCAACTTGCCCACCGGCTATTCCACCGCTCGGATTAGTGCTGAAGCTTTGCCCAGCCGCAGTAGCGAAGAACTGAGCTGTTGGGAACGTCCAAGTGGTGTTTTCCCAGCCGCCACCGCCATTGGCGCCGATATACCACCCTGTCCACAACGGAGCAGGAGGAAGTAGCGGCGCTTTAAGCGCCATATCAGCCGCCAATGCGGGCGTAGCAAGGAATCCCGCCGCGATAAGTCCCAAAACGATTTTTTTCATGACGCCCCCTTTAGATCGCACATCGATCAGATTTAGCTGAACAAACTGCAGCGAAACATAGACTATAGCGAAATTGACGGCTGACCGCCGTAGCTTCGCGGCCACAATCAACAGTCATGAAATCAATTTCGCGTTTGCGCAGAGTGAAACGCCGCGAAAGCGTCGACGAACCAGCACAGACTTATCGAATAAAAAAACTGCGGAGAATGGCGCAGGAAGCAGGGGAAGCTGCGGCTTCGCCGCCCCAACTCACCGAAATTCATCAGTTTTATGCAAGCTGCAGTTGGTGAATTACATGCCCCACGCCACGGCGCGCGCGTTGGTGCGCTTGAGATTGCGGTAGCGCGCCATCGCCCATAGCGGGAAGAATTTCGAATAGCCGTGATAGCGCAAATAGAAAACCCGCGGGAACCCGGTGGCAGTGTAACGCGGCTCCTCCCAGAAACCGTCAGCGCCCTGATGGTCGGTGAGATATTTGATCCCATGCACAACCGCCGGATGATCGACCTCGCCCGCAGCCATCAAACCGAGTACGGCCCAGGCGGTCTGTGACGCTGTCGAAGGTGCTTTCTCGTAGCCACGATAATCGAGCTTGTAGCTTGATCCGTCCTCGCCCCAGCCGCCGTCGGCATTTTGAATGGCGGTAAGCCAATCGACGGCTTTGCGCATTTCCGGCGCGTTCCGCTCGACGCCGACCGCGTTGAGCGCGCACAGCACCGACCAGGTGCCGTAGATGTAGTTCATGCCCCAGCGCCCGTACCAGCTTCCCTCGGCAAGCTGGGTGCGGCGCAGATAATCGACGGCACGGGCGACGGCCGGACTTTTCTCCACGGTCTCACCGAACTGCGCCAGCATCGAGAGGCAGCGCGCAGTGACGTCCTCGGTTGGCGGATCGAGCAGCGCGCCGTGATCGGCGAACGGAATATTGTTCAGGTAGTAATACTCGTTGTCAGCATCGAACGCGCCCCAAGCGCCGTTCTCGCTTTGCATGCCGAGTATCCACTCGCGCGCGCGCGCCAGGCTCGGATCGAAATCCTTGCGGCCGGAAAGATTTTGCGTCCGGTCCATGGCCATGGCGACGACGGCGGTGTCGTCAACGTCGGGATAATGCGGGTTGGCGTATTGGAATGCCCAGCCGCCGGGCCGAAGATCGGGCCGCCGCGCGATCCAGTCACCACGAACGTCAAGCACCTGCTGCGGCACCAGCCAGTCGAGGCTTTTTTTGACGGCGCCGATCGCGCGCTCGCCGCCGACTTCGAGCAACGTGTGGGCGGTCAGTCCGGTATCCCAAATCGGCGAGACGCAGGGCTGGCAGTAAGCTTCATCCGCGTGCACCACCAGAAGCTTCTCGACCGACTTGCGCGCGATGGCGCGCAGCGGGTGGTCCTCCGGGTAGCCCAGCACCGCGAACATCATTACGCTGTTGGCCATCGCCGGAAAGATCGCGCCGAGCCCATCCTCGCCGTTCAAGCGTTCGGTCACCCAAGCGACCGCCCGATCGATGGCGCGACGGCGCGTCCGCCGGGGAAACAACGGCTCAGTGGCGCGCAGCACGACGTCGATCGCGCGAAAGAACCAGAACCACGAGGCTTTCTGTTGCGGCGCCTTGGCCACCGGGCCCAACGTGTGCGGCGGTTCGAGAAAAAGCTCGTCGATGCGCACGCGCTTGGCGTTGTGCGCCACCGGTTTCTTTGCCAGCAGCACTAAAAGCGGCACGATGACGGTGCGGCTCCAGTACGAGATTTTATCGAGATGGAACGGAAACCATTTCGGCAGCAGCATTATCTCGACCGGCATTACCGGCACGGCATGCCATGGGATGAAGCCGAACAGCCCCAGCATGATGCGCGTGAACACGTTGGCGTTGGCCGCACCGCCGCGCGTCAGCACAGCTTCGCGCGCCCGGCGCATATGATCGGCTTCGATCGAATCGCCGATCATCTTCAGCGCAAAATATGCTTTTACTGTCGCGCTGATGTCGACGTTGCCATCGCGGAACAACGGCCAGCCGCCGTGTTCGCCTTGGGTGCGGCGCAGGTACACCGCGATTTTAGCTTCGAGCGCGGCGTCGACCGGCTCGCCGAGATAATGCCGAAGCAAAACATACTCGGCCGGGATGGTGGCGTCGGCCTCAAGCTCAAACACCCAGTGTCCGTCGGGACGCTGTTGCTCCAAAAGCGCCGCGGCGGCTTTGTTGATGTTTTGCTCGACGTCGATGGGGAGCGTGTGCGCGAGCGTAGCGCTAGTCGCAAGTGCAGTCGTGCGGTCAAGAACGGCTTCGGTCATGGCAGCTGAGCGATCATCTGAGCGGCGCGATTGCCCGATCGGATCGCACCTTCGATGGTAGCGGGCAGGCCGGTATCTGTCCAATCGCCCGCCAGGAACAGATTGGTCCATTTCGTTGCGGTGGGCGGACGCCTTGAGTCCTGCGCCGGCGTTGCCGCGAACGTGGCCCGCCGCTCGCGCACAATCTGCCACGGCGGAAGCGTCGCCGGCAGTCCGGTGACACGCGCGACCTCACTCCAGATCGTGTTGGCGAGTTCCTCGCGCGGAGTATCGATAAGGCGATCGCCGGCGCTGATAGTCACAGAAACTCGGCCGGGAAAACTGAACACCCATTGGGTGGTCGCGTTAAGCACGCCGAGGATCGGCGGGAAATCGGGCGGCGGCGCGATGCGAAAATGCGCATTGACGATGGCGCGGAACTCGTTCGGAACGTCAAGATCGCGCAGCAGCATCGAGGCCGCATAGGGCGGGACCGCGAGAATGGCCGCGTCGTCGGCACCAAGCACAATTTTCTCGGCACCGAAGTCGAGTGCTTCGACACGTCCGTTCGCAAAGGTGAGTGCCCGCAGTTGGTGTTCCAACCGCAGCGTCGCGCCGTGCTGCGTGAGAAACGCCAGCGCCGGTTCAATCAGTGTGGGGCTTAGTCCTTCGCGCGCTATAAGCGGGCGGCACGCCCGGCCGCCGACGGCAAGCGTTTCGCGCACAATCGCCGCTGCGAGCCGCGCCGAGCCGTCCGGCGGATCGATGTTCAATGCGGCGAGGATCAGCGGCTCGACAAGCCGCTCATAAAGCACGCCCTTGCACGGAATAACCTCGCCGACGGTTTGGCCCTCGCGCGCCCACAGCAGCCGAGCCAGCGACAAATAATCGAGCGGCTGCGTATCCGGTACCCGCGAATTGCGGTTGAAGATCCAAAACGGCAGCCGCCCGTCATTGAATTTCAGCGTCCAGCGGTGGCCGCTTTTCAGATCAACAAAATAAAACTCAGCGTGCTGTGGCCCGATCAGTCGTTGCTCGGCACCAATTTCGCGCAAATAAGAAAGCGCCGCGCCATTACCCGACAGCAAAAGATGATTGCCGTTGTCGATGGTCATGCCGATTGCGGCATCGTGATAGGAGCGGCAGCGGCCGCCCGCGAAAGCGGTCGCCTCGTGAATGACCACCTTGCGGCGGCCAAGCGGCGCGAGACGGACCGCCGCGGAAAGGCCACCGAGTCCGGCGCCGATGATATGGATTGTGCCGGTCATCGTTTCAGAACAAATTGCGCAATACGATGCCGATAAGTTTCAGACGCGGCAGGCGCACGCGCGCACGCGGGGCGGCAAATCCGCGTGCAACCAAAGCCTGGAGAATAACCCAATAGCCCTGCCCCATGATCCGCGGCGCGCGCACCTGGCGGCGCGGACAACGCGACATGATCGCGTCGGCTTCACGAAACTCCTTGCCCGCCAGCTCAACAATGTCGGCGCAAACCGCTGCTATCGCCGGATGTGTTGTCACTTCGCGCGGATCGGTTGCCGCGATTCCATGCGCCTGTAAAACGTCGCACGGCAGATAAAGCCGCCCGAGTGAGGCGTCCTCGTCGAGGTCACGCAGAATATTGGTGAGTTGCAGCGCTCGCCCGAGATGGTGCGCCAGCGCCCGGCCCTCTTGCGGCTCCATGCCGAACACGCGCACGGAAAGCCGGCCGACGGCGCAGGCTACACGATCGCAGTAAACATCGAGCGTCGGCCGGTCCGGCGCACGGATGTCGGCGACGACGTCCATTTCCATGCCGTCGATGATGGCGATGAAATCCTCGCGTTGCAGATCGAAAGCACGAACCGCCGTGGCGAGCCCGGCAAGCTGCGGCGGCGGCGCGCCGCGGTAGAGCGCATCGATATCGGCGCGCCACTGCGCCAATTGCGCGCGCCGCGTCTCGCGGGGGCCCGGGTCGTCGGCAATATCGTCGACTGCGCGGCAGAACGAATAGATCTCGAACATCGCCTCGCGCTGCGCGGGCGGCAGAATGCGCATGCCGAGATAGAAGGAGCTGCCTGAGGCGCGCTCGGCCGCCGGACTTGCCGCCGTCACTCAGGCACCCCGCGGCGTATGGGCGGTGGCGGAAGCGCGGTGGCTCAGCCTTCGGAATGCGCCGCCGAGAATCCCGGCGAGCGTCACACCGGCGACGGCCGGCATGGACAGGTGTACGCGATCGCTGAGCGGATCGCGCGCCGTAAGAATTCGCGTCAGCCGGTGCGCCAGTGCATTGATCACCGACACTTCCAGCCCCAGCCGGCGGTCGCTAATGAGCAGCGGGAACACATCGCTCTCGGCGAGCAGCGTTTCAGTACGCCGAGCCAGTCCATGGAGCGCGGCAAGAAGACCCGGCGACGCGCGCGGCTCGCCCAGTGCTTCCACGCTCGCGCCTTGTGCAGCCAATGCGTCGAGTGGAACATAAACGCGATTGAGATCGCGATAATCGTCCTTGCAGTCCTGCAAATGATTGATGATCTGCAAAGCGGCGCACAAGGCGTCATTCGCCGGCCAGGTGCTGCGGTCTTCGCCATGAACGTCGAGCACGAAACGTCCGACCGGCATCGCCGAGTACGAACAATAATGCAAAAGATCGTTCCAGTCGGTGTAGCGCAGCTTGGTCACATCCATCGTAAACGCGGTGAGCAGGTCTTGCGCGTGCTTGGGCGAAAGACCGCGCGCCGCGAGTTCTGCGCGCAAGCGGACAGCCGTGAGGTCGGCTTCGTTTTCGCCGGTCAGTCCGCCGCCCAGGCGATCGAGCAGAGCGAGTTTCTGCTCGGGCGAGAGTGTCGGGTGATCTGCAATATCATCGGCGGTGCGAACGAAATTATAGAATGCCAGAATCGGCGCGCGGTAACGCGGATGAATAAGGAAAGAGGCGACCGGAAAGTTCTCATCCCGGTGACCCTTCCCTGAGCGCCAGTCGGCGGCATCGGCGGTCTTCGCTTGGTTCATCGCAATTCCGAAACCTTGCCTTGCAGATTGCCTTGGGCGCGGCCTTTCCACATCCCGCTGCGCCCGCGCCAATGCTGATAGGCGGAATCAACCGTGAAGGCCATATACAGGGCGGCGATAGCCGGCAACGCTGCGCCCCATAGCGGCGAAACCCGATAGAACCGAAGCGTGGGCTGAAGCGCCAACGCCATCAACAGCCATGCAGCCAGCCCAAGGAACCGGGCGGCGCCCGCCGCGAACACGGCCAATACCACCGGCGCAATAAAGGTCAGCCCCAGGCCGACGACGGTACCCACAAGCATAACCGGCGAATAGCGAAGTTGCGCGTAAGCGGTGCGCGAGACCATGTGACGGATGTCGGCGAGCGCCGGATAGCCGCGGATGCTTGACACGCTCTGGGTCAGGCCGATCCAGATCGGACCGTGGGCCTTAAGCTTCTTTGCCAACGAGCAATCGTCAATCAACGCATTGCGGATCGCGGCCATGCCGCCGGCTTGCACCAGCGCCTCGCGGCGCACCAGCATGCAGCCGCCGGCGGCGGCAGCGGTGGCGCGGCGCGGATCGTTCGCCCAGGCGAACGGATAAAGCATCTGAAAAAAGAAAATGAAGGCCGGAATGAAGAAACGCTCTGCGAGCGTCGTGCAGCGAAGCTTCGCCATCAACGAGGTCAGCGCATAGCCGCCCGACCGCGCACGCGCGACCAGCGCCTTGAGCGCGTGCGGCGCGTAGACGATATCCGCATCCGTCAGGAGCAAGTAATCCGGCGGCGGCGCAATCGCCGAGGCCGCTTCGACGCCCTGCTGCTGCGCCCAAAGCTTGCCGGTCCAGCCTGCGGGCAGCGCGCGCCCTGGCAGCACTGTTAGTCGTGCGGTTTCGCCGAGCGACGCCGCGGCTTCGCGCGCGACCTGCGCGGTTTTATCACGGCTCTGATCGTCGACGAGCACTACCGAGAATTCGCCGGGGTAATCTTGCTGCAGCAGGGAGGTTACAGTTCTGCCGACACTTTCGGCCTCGTCGCGGGCGGGTATTACGGCTGCAATCGTTGGCCACGGCCCCTGCCCTGCACCGGCAGCGTCATCCCGCTCACGGCCAAGCCAAAAGCCGCCACGTCCGAGCAGCAGATAGACCCAGATCGCCACGACCATTGACGCTAGCAGAACGTTGGCCACAGATAGTCCTTGATGCGGCGTGATGGGCATTCGTTAAAAATTAACGCCCGGAACCGGCCTGCCGCCGGCCGCTCCAGGTCGTCATTATAAGGTGAGATGGGATCAATTGTGGACGGTGCAAAGCCCGAAAAGACAACGATGAGTGGCACCCAAAGCGCGTTCCTCGCCCGCCTTGATGCGGCCGCCAAGGAGATCGAGAGCCTGCTGGAGAAGCTGCTGTCAGCGGATCCGATTGCCGGCGAACTGGGCCGGCCCGCGCGCCTGATCGATGCGATGCGCTATTCCAGCCTCGGGGGCGGCAAAAGATTCCGGCCGTTCCTGGTGGCGGAAAGCGCCGCGTTGTTCGGGGTCCCGCGCCAGCGCGCGTTGATGGCGGGCGCGGCACTGGAATGCGTGCACTGCTACTCCCTGGTGCACGACGACCTCCCTGCCATGGACAACGACGACCTGCGGCGCGGGCAGCCGACCGCACATCGAGCGTTCGATGAGGCGACGGCCATTCTGTCCGGGGACGGTCTGCTCACACTTGCGTTCGATATTCTTTCCCGCACTGACACGCATCCGGACGCAAAGGTGCGAATCGAGCTTGTCAGTTCGCTCGCCCGAGCAGCGGGTCTTGGCGGCATGGTGGGCGGCCAAATGCTCGATCTTGCGGCGGAAGGCCGCTTTGACGGCAACGTGCCGCTCAAGCTCGACGAAAGCAGCATCCTGACCTTGCAGGCGATGAAGACCGGCGCGCTGTTGCGTTTTGCCTGCACCGCGGGAGGCATCCTCGGGTCGGCGAATGCAGCGCAACGTACAGCGCTCGAACGCTATGGTTCGGCCGTCGGCAAGGCGTTCCAGATCGCGGACGATCTTTTGGACCACGAAGGCGACCCGGCACTGGTCGGCAAACAGACCGGCAAGGATGCCGAGGCCGGCAAGGCGACCATTGTCGGCATCCTTGGCGCGCCCGGCGCCAAAGCGCGATTGAAGGAACTGGTGGTCGAAGCCGGGAACGCACTGGCGCCGTTTGGCGAAAACGCGGCAATTCTCGTTGAGGGAGCGAGGTTTGTGGCCGACCGCCACGCCTAAGCGACCGCGGCCAAATCGAGTTAGCGGTTATTTTCCTATTGCGTTGTACAAGCCCTTCCGTTGGATTGAACTCCGTTTGCCGCGCCCATATCTCCCCGTGCGAAATCGCGTTGTCGTGCGGTTGCCGTCACCGACGGGCTTGAGCTCTCCCGGAACTTGAGGAACACCGACCGCCATGACGATGCCGCATAAGCGATGGTCTGTTTGGGCCGGCGCCGCCGCTTTCTCAGCCCTTTTCGCGTCCGCGGCCTGGTCTGATGGATTATGGGCTGACGGCCCGAATGGGAAAACTTCCCGACCGGTGCTGGTCGCCGAGGCGCACGCCAAGCGGTCCTCCGGCAAGAGCGATACAAAACCTCAACCGCCGGCTTCTTCGGCCTCAACCCAACAGCAGCCGCCGCCGCGAACCCCATTCACTGCCGCCGAGGATGCCGCCGCCACAATTCCCGGCATCCCCGATGCACGGTTTTGGGCGGACTCACAGACGGATTTCCAGAACGCGCTGCCGAAGGAGCCCGGACCTTGGCTCACCCTCTCGAGCGGCGGCGAAGATGGAGCCTTTGGCGCGGGCGTACTCGTCGGCCTTTCGGCGGCGGGCAAACGTCCGGACTACTCGGTGGTCACCGGCGTTTCCAGCGGAGCGCTGATGGCGCCCTTTGCCTTTGCCGGCAGCCGTTACGACGACGCGCTCAAGAAAGCCTACACCACGGTGACCGCCGCCGACATTTTTGAAGCCGGCGGGTCCACGGGCGAAAGCTTTGTTCTTTCCTGGCCGCTGCGGGATTTCATCGCCAAGGAGATCACGCCAGAGTTGATGGCTGACGTCGCCACCGCCTACCGTGCCGGCCGGCGCCTATTCGTGGTTACGACCAATCTCGACGCCGAACGTTTCGTGGTCTGGAACATGGGTGCGATCGCCGCGCATGGCGGCGATGAGGCGCGCAAATTGTTCGTCCAGGTGCTCCTTGCCTCGGCATCGGTCCCTGGAGGATTTCCTCCGGTGCTGATCGATGTGGAAGCCAACGGCAAGCGGTTTGCTGAAATGCACGTCGACGGCGGCTTGGGCGGCCAATTTTTCGTGGCGCCCCACGCGTTCCTGGCGACCACCAGCGATTATCGTCTGCCCGCGTCCGCGCTTTACGTCGTGGTCAATACCGGGCTTGAGCGCGATTTCAAGGTCGTCGACCGTTTCGCACCTTCGATATTGACGCAAGCGGTCGGCGCTGCGGTCAAAGTCGACACCCGATTGATGCTGACGCTCAGTTACGCGCTGGCCAAACGTAGCGGCGTGCCGTTCAACGTCGCGAGTATTCCGCCGAGCTTCGTCGCGCCGAGCCAGGGCGCGTTCGATCCGAAATACATGGGCGCGCTGTTCCAGGTTGGTTACGAACAGGGCAAAAGCGAGAATGCATTCAGTGCGGAACCGCCGCCCTATCCGAACGACGCACCTAAACAACCATCCAGTCAGATTGAGAAAACCGGAGCAAACTGAAATGAAAAAATCTATTTCGCGTTCCGTCTTCGTTGCGCTGATCGCCGGCTGCACGGCTGTCAGCGGTATGGCTATATCCGCCCCGCTCGCTCGCCCGAGCTCGTTCGATGGCATCTGGAGCGTTGTCATTCACACACGACAGGGCGATTGCGGCGAGTCGCTGCGCTATCGCCTGAGGATCGCCGGCGGTCAGGTTCAGGCCCTTGAACAAAACTATCGAGCCGCAGGCGCGGTCGCGCCGAATGGCAACATTCGCGTCGTCGTCGCCGAAGGCGATCGATCGGCCAGTGGCGCCGGCCGCCTTAGAGGTGACGTCGGAAGCGGACTCTGGCGCACCGACCGCGGCGAATGCTCGGGTGACTGGACGGCCCAGCGCCGCGGCGGCGACAGCTGGTAGGACTTCTAGCCAGTCTTGCGTGCGGCGACGGTCGCGTCCCACCAGGGACAAACGTCGCGCGCACGCAGGAAGTTGCCGTCCATCACGTTGACCGGCGCGCGGCCGCCGGCTTGCGCAACGCCAATGCGCAAGTCGCGGGAATCTTCACGCCGGTCCGGGGGCAACCACATGCGGTCGTGTCCCCATAAGCTTGGTCCATCGGCGCGTAGCTGCGGCGTCCAGGTCTGTGGATCGATGCTGCGGCCGCCCCAACCATACTCGACCAGAAATTTCGACGGCGACCACGAATAGAACGACGTGACTTGATCGTTGGTGTGGCGGCCAAGCGTAGTGCCGATCATCTCCGGCCGGCGTAGCGCCAAATCGTAGCCTTGTCCGACATCGTCGAGATAGCAAAGCTCGACCATCAGATGATGAATGCCGTTTTTCTCGGCTTCGATGAACGCCAGGCTGTGGTGGCGCGGATTGACGTGGAAGAAGTACGCCTTGAACGGGCGGACGAAGTAATCGCTGAGGCGAAAACCGAGAATATCGGTGTAGAACGGAATGACGTCGTCAATGCGCTCGGCGGTCAGCACAGCATGCCCCATGCCGAGCGGTCCGGTGCGAAAGCCGGATATGCATCGTCCCGGTTTGAACGGGTCCGACGCGACCTCGGCGCCGTGGAAAGCTTCGAGCCGATTGCCGATCGGATCGGCAAAGACAATCAAATCCGCCACGCGGCGCTCATCTGCGAGCGCCTGCGAACCGCGCGCGACACTCACCTTGCAGCGCTCCAGGTGCGCGGCCAAAGCATCAAGCGCCGCCGCATCCGCGACTTCCCAGCCATAGAACGAGGGCGCGTCGTCGGCATCGCCGTGAATGATGACGCGCTGCTTGCGGTCATCCATGCGTAGCGTCAGCGTGCCGCCGGTGTGCTCGACCAACTGCATGCCGAGGAACTTGGTGGCATAGGTCGCCCATTCGCTGAGATCTTTGGCGCGGATGCCGACATAGCCCAAGGCGGCGAGGCTCATCGTAGCTCCCTAAAGACGTGCCTCAATAATATTGGAGGTAGGAACTAAACGCCACCTGCGAAAGTCGCGTGTCTTTTAGGCGCGAAGTGCGCGCGTGGTGTCGTCGAAGAGTTCCTCGACGGAATAGCCACGCGGAATAAGCTGCATTTCCAGACAATACGCGCTCATCAGCTCAAGCGCGGGCCGCACGGCGTCGAAACCGAAAGGAACGAAGTCGATTGCGCCAGGCTTGGGCAGACCAGCCGCCTTTTTGCTTTCGAGCAGCATGCGGAAGACTTCGCGCACCGCCGCCGGATTGGATTCTGATAAACTGTCTTTGACCACCACCATGTGATTGATCGGCACGGTGTGGTGCTTGCGATACCACTCCTGACCGGCGGCTTCCGGGTCGGGAATGACGCTCTTGAGGCGGGGGTCTTCCGGCATGTTGCCGCCGAAAATGGCCGCGTCGAGCTCGCCATCCAGAAGCATTTGCGTGATGTCCTTGCCAGCAGCAGCGCGCTCCACGCCCGGCGGATCGCGGTACTCGGCAACGTGAGCATCCTCGAACGTCACCCACTTCACGCTGTTCAGGTCGAGACCATAATCCTTCCAGAGAATGCCGCGGATCCACGCACCAGTGGTCTGCGAAAAAGCCCGCACGCCGACGCGGCGGCCGGGCAAATCCTCGACGCGCAGGCGGCCGCGTTCGGAATTGTACAGCAAGGTGCCGTGCTGGAAGCGTCCCATCATGGTCGCGGGCAAAAGCATGAGCGGCTTGCCGTAAGCTTTGGCCTGCAAGTACGTGACGATCGCCATTTCGCAAACGTCGAATTTCTGCTCACGCGCCATCAGCAGAAAAGCACGATTGACCGGATTGATTTCGGTGAAATTGAGTTTCACCAGATCGGATTTGACAGCGCCCTCTTTCAGCGCGCGCGTATGCGGATAGGTGCCAAGGCAGGCGCTCAAGACCGTAGTTTTGTCGGCGACAATAGTGCTCATTAGGCAAAACACCCCGCTGCCGCGTTATCGCTTAATGTTTCGGGATAAGGCAAGGGCAGCGGCTGGGCGCCGATCCGTGGGCCGTGATGGCCGCGGAGCGTTAGAGGGCCAGCAAAAGGACGGGGTGCTTAGTTGTGCACCGGCGCCTTGGCGCGGCCCGCGAACGACGTCGCCGCGGTAGCGCTCCCGCCATTCGGGACGAACAGCCTCTGTAGCATCTGCCGCTCGATCGGCTTTTGCAGCACCGGCACTTTGCTAAATCGCTCATCGACGGTATCGGCTTCGTAGCCGGTCACGAAGGCGAACGGAACGCCGCGCTGCGATAGGATTTCCGCAACCGGATAGGCCATGCCGTCGCTCAGATTGATGTCGAGGATGGCGGCGTCGAATTCGCCTTGCTTCGCCGCCGCCAGCGCGTCGGCCGCCCGCCCGATCGGACCAACCACCGAGTGCCCATACTCGGTGAGGCATTCCTGAATCATCATCGCGACCAGAGCCTCGTCTTCAACCAGCAATACACGTCGGCAGTGCGCCATCGTCGGCTCCATGGCGGCATTTGCCGCACCATTGCCCGTCTTCCTGCCGGCACCGGCGCCGAGCGGCTCCTGCTGCGGGATCGACAGCGTGCATTGAATGCCTTCCGGCGCCCAATCGAACGTGGCTTTGCCGCTTAATTGGTTCTCGATGCTCGCGCGGATGACGTTGAGGCCGAAGCTGCGTGACGGCGGCGGCGCGATCCGCGGGCCGCCCGTTTCGTTCCAATGCAGAACCAGAGCATCGGGCCCGTTCTTCCACGTGATCATCACCTTGCCCGACATAGAGGACAGCGCGCCGTGCTTGGCCGCGTTGGTGGCAAGCTCATGAAGCGCAAGCGCCAGCGCTTGCGCAGTGTGCGGTTGCAGCGAGATGGCCGGACCGCCGATTTGCACCTTGTCGGATTCGCCAATCCGGTACGGCGCCAATTCCTCCGCCACCAACGTCGCCAGATCGGCGCCGCTCCAGCGTGAATCGGACAGCAGCGCATGCGCGCGCGCCAGCGCCTTGATGCGTCCTTCGACCGCCATGACATAGCCGTCGACGCTGTGGGCACGAGTCAGCCGGACGATCGACTGGACCACCGCGAGCGCATTGCGAGCGCGATGATCGACCTCGCGCGCCAGCAAATCCTGCCGCTGTTCGGCCTCTTTGCGTGTGGTGATCTCCATCGCGGTGCCGACCACGCGCACGCACTTGTCCTTCTCATCGAAAATGCCGCGGCCCTTGGCCGCCACCCAGCGGACAATGCCGTCTTCCTTGCCGACGGTGCGATATTCCACGTCGTACAACGCGCGCTTTTGCGGATCGCAGGCTGCCGCATATGCATCGGTCGTGATTTGCCGGTCGTCGGGATGAAGACCGGCAAAAAAATCCGCCATGCTCACCGGAACGTCCGGAGATATGCCGAACATCGCCTTCACGCGCGGCGGCCAAAACAGCGTGTTGGTGACGTTGTCGACGTCCCACATGCCGATTTCAGCGGCGTCAGTCGCCAGCCGCAATTGCTCCTCGCTCTGCAGCACCCGGGCGTTCGAGGATTCAAGCTCCGTGGTCCGTTCCTTGACGCGAAATTCGAGCTCTGCATTGAGCCGTTCGAGCTGACGGGTCTTGCGATACAGCTCCGCGAAGACCTTCACCTTGGCGCGCAGCACGGCCGGAACGACCGGCACCGGCACGTAATCCACCGCACCCATCTCGTAGCCGCGCAGCCGGTCGACGTCGTCAACCTGAACGGCGGAAATAAAGATGATGGCGGTGCGCTGAAACCGCGGATGATCGCGGATCATGGCGGCAAGTTGAAAGCCGTCGAGTTCCGGCATGCAGACATCGATGAGCACGACGGCCGCTTCGTTCTTCAGCAGGAACTCGAGTGCCTCGCGCGCCGACGCTGTCTTGATCAGATTTTCCCCGAGATCGCGGAGAATCTCCTCGCTGGCGAGGAGCTTCGCCGGCTGATCGTCGACCAGGAGAACGTTGACTTTTTCGTGCATAAGACGCGGCCTAGCGATGGAGCCACATTCGCAGCGACGACAGTAGCTGTTCCGTGTTAACCGGCTTGGCGAGATAGTCGGAAGCTCCCGCCTCCAGGCATTTCTCGCGATCGCCCTTCATCGCTTTCGCGGTGAGCGCAATGATCGGCAATCGCCGGTAAGCCGGATTGCCGCGAATTTTTTCGATGGTCTGATAACCGTCCATTTCCGGCATCATGATGTCCATCAGCACAATCGCAAGTTCCGGTGTCTGTTCGACGAGCGCAATCGCCTCGCTTCCGGTGGTGGCGGTCAGAACCCGCATGCCGCGGCGTTCCAGCACGCTCGACAGGGCGAAGATATTGCGCGAATCATCGTCGACCAGGAGGACGGTGCGGCCGACAATATCCTCGTCGGAGGAATTAAGCCGCTCGAGCATGCGCTGTTTCTCGCTCGGCAGATCGTTAAACACGCGATGCAGAAATAGCGCGGTTTCGTCGAGCAGGCGTTCCGGTGATTCGACGCCCTTGACCACGATGCTGCGCGCCATGGTGTGCAGCTTCGCGTCCTCCCCCGCCGAAAGTTCGCGGCCTGTGAATACCACGACCGGCACGTCGGCCAGCGTCTGCTCGCTGCGCATGCATTCGAGCACCTCGAATCCCGTCATGTCGGGCAGGCGCAAGTCGAGCACGACGCAATCGCAGGCTTCATGCCGCATAATGTCGAGCGCCTCTTGGCCCGAACTCGCGTTGACGATCTCGATATCGTCATGGCCGAGGAGTTCGCCGATGCTCATTTGTTCGGCCTTATTGTCTTCCACCACCAGCAACCGCCGGCGCCGCGGCTGTGAAAATTCCTTGATTTTCGCCAAAGCCTCGGAGATGCCCTCGCGCGTCGTCGGCTTGGTGACGAACGAGAACGCGCCGCGGGCGAGCCCGTGCTGGCGGTCCTCGTCGAGCGTGACCATTTGCACCGGGATGTGCCGCGTCAGCGGATTCTGCTTGAGCTGACTAAGCACGTTCCAGCCAAGCATGTCGGGCAGGAATACGTCGAGCGATACTGCTGTCGGCTGGTACTGCTTGGCGAGATCGAGCGCATCGTCGCCGCGCATGGCAAGCAGCACTTTGAAGCCTTTATCGCGGGCCAGATCGAGCAAGATGCGCGCATAGTGCGGATCGTCCTCGACAATGAGCAAAATCGCGTCGCCTGGCTGGATTTCCAGCCGGTCGTCTGGAATAGGCTCGGCGGCAGCGACCGGCGCCGGTATGGAATGAGCGGCAGTCGGGCGAGACGTGGTACTGGAGCCCACATACTTGATCGGCAGGTACAGGGTGAATGTCGACCCGGTATCCGGCGTGCTGCGCAGGTGAATTTCACCACCGAGCAGGCTCGAAAGTTCGCGGCTGATGGCGAGCCCGAGCCCGGTACCGCCGTACTTGCGGCTGGTAGAAGCGTCCGCCTGCTGGAACGCCTCGAAAATGATCTTCTGTTTCTCCAGCGGAATACCGATGCCGGTATCGGACACTTCGAAGGCGACAACGCCGGACGCCTGGCTGAGCACCGGGTGCCCGGCGCTCCAGCCGCCCGCGGCTGACGACACCGTCAGCCGCACGCCGCCTTGACCGGTGAATTTGAACGCGTTCGACAACAGGTTCTTGAGCACCTGCTGCAGCCGTTTGGAGTCGGTCGTGATGGTGCGGCCGACGTTGGGATCGACGATGACGTCGAAACCGAGCTGGCGGGTTTCCGCCTCGTGGCGGAACGGCCGCGCCACCATGTCCAGCAAGTTGGTGAAGAAAATCTCCTCGGCATCGACGGTGACCGTGCCGGATTCGATCTTTGACAGATCGAGAATGTCGCTGATCAGGTTGAGAAGATCGGTGCCGGCACCGTGGATGGTGCGCGCGAACTCGACCTGCTTCCCCGTGAGGTTGCCCTCGGGATTGTCTGTAAGCTGCTGGCCGAGGATCAAGATCGAATTGAGCGGCGTGCGCAGCTCGTGCGACATGTTGGCGAGGAATTCGGACTTGTACTTCGACGTAAGCGCCAGCTCGGTCGCCTTTTCTTCCAGCGCGCGGCGGGCCTGCTCGATTTCCTGATTCTTGCGCTCGACTTCGACGTTGCGTTCGGCGAGCTGTTGGGCCTTTTGCTCGAGCTGATCGTTGGTCTGCTGCAACTCTCTCTGCTGCGCCTGCAATTCGCCGGCGAGCTGTTGCGATTGCTTGAGCAGCCCTTCGGTCTGCATCGTCGCCTCGATGGAATTGAGCACGATGCCGATCGAGGTGGTGAGCTGTTCGAGGAACATGGTCTGCAAGGTGGTGAACTCGTGGATCGACGCGAGCTCGATCACCGCCTTGACCTGGCTTTCGAATAGCACCGGCAACACGATGTTGTTGCGCGGCTTGACCTTGAACAAGCCGGAACTGATGAGCACGGTGTCTTCAGGCATTTCAGTGATCAGCATGCGCCGCTTTTCCACCGCGCATTGGCCGATAAGGCCTTCACCCAGCCGCAGTCCCTCGGCGTGGCCGTTGACGCCGTCGTCGGCATACGCCGACAGCAGCTTCAGTCCCGGCACCTCCTCGTTTTCCATCTGATAGATGACGCCTTGGTGGGCGTTGACCAGCGGCGTGAGCTCCGACAGCAGCAGCCGGCCGACGGTGGTCAGATCGCGCTGGCCTTGCAGCATGTTGGTAAACTTGGCGAGGTTGGTCTTGAGCCAGTCCTGCTCGGTGTTGCGGTCGGTGGTGAGCCGCAAGTTGTCGATCATCGTATTGATGTTGTCCTTGAGCTCCGCCACTTCGCCGCGCGCATCGACTTGAATCGAGCGCGTGAGGTCGCCCTTGGTCACCGCGGTAGCCACTTCGGCGATGGCGCGCACCTGGGTAGTCAGATTGGCGGCGAGCAGGTTCACGTTACCCGTCAAATCCTTCCACGTGCCGGCGGCGCCCGGCACGTTGGCCTGGCCGCCGAGGCGGCCTTCGACACCCACCTCGCGCGCCACCGTCGTGACCTGATCGGCGAACGTCGCCAGCGTATCGGTCATGTTGTTGATGGTTTCGGCGAGCGCCGCCACCTCGCCCTTCGATTTCACCGCGAGGTTCTGCTTGAGATCGCCGTTGGCGACCGCAGTCACCACCTTGACGATGCCGCGAACCTGTTCGGTCAGGTTGGCGGCCATCACGTTGACGGTATCGGTCAGGTCCTTCCACGTGCCGGCGACGCCGGGCACCTGCGCCTGGCCGCCGAGCAAGCCTTCGGTGCCGACTTCGCGCGCCACGCGGGTGACTTCCGAGGCAAAACCGTTGAGCTGATCGACCATGGTGTTGATGGTGTTTTTCAGCTCGAGAATCTCACCCTTCACGTCGACGGTGATTTTGCGCGATAGGTCGCCGCGGGCGACGGCGGTGGTGACTTCGGCGATGTTGCGGACTTGCGTGGTCAGGTTGGCCGCCAGCAGGTTGACGTTGTCGGTCAAGTCCTTCCAGGTGCCGGCGACGCCGGGCACCACGGCCTGGCCGCCTAGCCGGCCGTCAGCGCCGACTTCGCGCGCGACGCGCGTCACTTCGGCGGCGAATGAGCGCAGTTGCTCGACCATGGTGTTGAGCGTGTCTTTGAGCAGCAGCATCTCGCCGCGCACGTCGACCGTGATCTTCTTCGACAAGTCGCCGCCGGCGATCGCGGTCGCCACCTCGGCGATGTTGCGGACCTGCGCGGTCAGATTTGAGGCCATGAAGTTGACGTTGTCGGTCAAGTCCTTCCAGGTGCCGGCGACGCCGGGCACTTGCGCCTGGCCGCCGAGCTTGCCTTCGGTGCCGACTTCGCGGGCGACGCGGGTCACTTCCGAAGCAAACGCGTTGAGCTGATCGGCCATCGTGTTGATGGTGTTTTTCAGTTCAAGAATTTCGCCCTTCACGTCGACCGTGATCTTGCGGGACAAGTCGCCGCGCGCGACCGCCGTGGTCACCTCGGCGATGTTGCGCACTTGTGCCGTCAAGTTTCCGGCCATGGAATTGACCGAGTCGGTCAAGTCCTTCCACGTGCCGGCGACGCCCGGCACGTTGGCCTGACCGCCGAGGCGGCCTTCGGTGCCGACCTCGCGGGCAACGCGCGTCACCTCGCCGGCGAAGCGGTTGAGCTGATCGACCATGGTGTTCAGCGTTTCTTTGAGCTGCAGGATTTCGCCGCGCACGTCGACCGTGATCTTCTTCGACAAGTCGCCGTTGGCGACCGCGATGGTCACCTCGACGATGTTTCGGACCTGCGCAGTCAAGTTACCGGCCATGGAGTTGACCGAGTCGGTCAAGTCCTTCCAGGTGCCGGCGACGCCGGGCACCTTCGCCTGACCGCCGAGCTTGCCTTCGGTGCCGACCTCGCGCGCGACGCGCGTCACTTCGGCGGCGAACGCGTTGAGCTGGTCGACCATTGTGTTCAGCGTGTCTTTCAGCTCCAGAATTTCGCCGCGTACGTCCACCGTGATCTTTCGGGAAAGGTCGCCGCGGGCGACGGCGGTCGCCACCTCGGCGATGTTGCGGACTTGGCCCGTCAGGTTCGAGGCCATGAAGTTGACGCTGTCGGTCAGGTCTTTCCACGTGCCGGCGACGCCGCGCACTACGGCTTGGCCGCCGAGCTTGCCCTCGGTGCCGACCTCGCGCGCCACGCGCGTGACTTCGCCAGCGAAAGCGTTGAGCTGGTCCACCATGGTATTGATGGTGTCCTTGAGCTCGAGAATTTCGCCGCGCACGTCGACCGTGATCTTCTTCGACAAGTCGCCGCTGGCGATGGCGGTCGACACTTCGGCGATATTGCGGACCTGCGCGGTGAGATTCGAGGCCATGGAGTTGACCGAATCGGTCAGATCTTTCCACGTGCCGGCGACGCCGGTCACGTTGGCTTGACCGCCGAGACGGCCGTCGGTGCCGACCTCGCGTGCGACGCGCGTCACTTCGCCGGCGAAAGCGTTGAGCTGATCCACCATCGTGTTGATGGTTTCCTTCAGCTGCAAAATTTCGCCCGAGACGTTGACGGTAATCTTCTTCGACAAGTCGCCGCCGGCAATGGCGGTGGCGACGTCGGCAATGTTGCGGACCTGAGCGGTCAGATTGCCGGCCATCGAATTGACGCTGTCGGTGAGGTCCTTCCAGGTGCCGGCGACGCCGGGCACTTGCGCCTGGCCGCCAAGCTTGCCTTCGGTGCCGACTTCGCGGGCGACGCGCGTCACCTCCGAGGCGAACGAGTTGAGCTGGTCCACCATGGTGTTGATGGTGTCTTTCAGCTCGAGAATTTCGCCACGGACGTCGACGGTGATTTTCCGCGACAGGTCGCCGCGCGCCACTGCGGTGGTGACGTGCGCGATGTTGCGGACCTGGTCGGTGAGGTTGCCGCACATGGCGTTCACCGAGTCGGTCAAATCCTTCCAAGTGCCGGCAACGCCGGGCACGATAGCCTGACCGCCGAGTTTGCCGTCGGTGCCGACTTCGCGGGCGACGCGCGTCACTTCCGAGGCGAACGAGCGCAACTGATCGACCATCGTGTTGATGGCTTCTTTCAGCTGCAAGATCTCACCGCGCACGTCGACGGTGATCTTTTTCGACAAGTCTCCGTTGGCGACCGCGATGGTCACCTCGGCAATGTTGCGGACCTGCGCCGTGAGGTTCGACGCCATCGAGTTGACGCTCTCGGTGAGGTCCTTCCACACGCCGGTCACGCCGCCGACCTGCGCCTGGCCGCCAAGCTTGCCTTCGGTGCCAACCTCGCGGGCAACGCGCGTCACTTCCGAGGTGAACACGTTGAGCTGCTTGATCATGCGGTTGACGATTTCGGCCGAACGTAGGAACTCGCCCTTCAGCGGGCGGCCGTCGACATCGAGCGGAACGGTGCGCAGCAGGTCGCCCTGCGCCACGGCGGCGATGGCGCGGGTGACTTCGGTGGTCGGCCAAAGCAGATCGTCGATCAGCGAGTTCACTGAGCCTTCCATCTCGCCCCAGGCGCCCTCGGACAGGCCGAAGCGCACGCGCTGCCGGGTCCGGCCCTCACGGCCGACGCCCTGGCCAACGCGTTCAAGCTGCCGGGCCATGCGCTCATTGGCAGCGACGATCTCGTTGAACGTGTCGGCCACTTTGCCCATCAGTCCCAGCTGGTGGCCCGCCATTCGCACCGAAAAATCGCCGACGCGCACGGCTTGCAACGCCTGGAGAAGCTCCCGCAGTTCGGAGGCCTCGCCGCTGACCGGTTCCACCGCGCGGGCTTTGGCGGCCGCGGCGACGGTCGAGACGGTCGAACCGTTGGCAGCACCGGTTTCAGATGAGGTACGCGGCATGAAAGTCTCCGAAGGCATGCACTGCGCCGCCTCAATAGAAGCGGCGCAGCGCGGACCAGACAGCTTTTTACGTGCGGCGGAAACGACGCCGAGCGGGTCTCAAGCGGCTAAGTACCGCATGACCCGGCTAGTCGGCGTGAATCTCCCCCTCACGTGACTCCTCCTAAGCCGTAACGCGAACGCGTTCGCCCGGGTAAGGTTCCTCGGCACGCCTGCCCGGCGCGGGAAAAATTTTCGGCGTCTTGGTAAGCGGCGCGTGACGCTGCGCCCAAGCGCGCCGGACCCGGCGGCGGCCATGGAGCAAGCCATTGTTTTTGCTTATATTATCGACCCGTGGCGGCGACGGGCCGCGCCGAACGCCGGCGAAAATTTACAGCGTCGGATCCGCTTGTCCCCGGCGGCGGGCGGCGGCCACGACGGTATTGCGCAGGAGGCAGGCGATGGTCATCGGACCGACCCCGCCTGGCACCGGCGTAATGGCGCCGGCGATGCCCTGCGCCTCGGTGAACGCGACGTCCCCGACCAGCTTCGACTTGCCCTCCGCTGCTTGCACCCGGTTGATCCCGACATCGATCACCACCGCGCCCGGCTTGATCCAGTCGCCACGAACGAATTCCGGCCGCCCGACCGCTGCCACCAGAATATCGGCGCGGCGCATGACTTCAGGCAGAGAGCGGGTTCTGGAGTGAGCGAGAGTGACGGTGCAATTCTCCGAGAGCAGCAGCGCCGCCATCGGTTTGCCGACAATATTCGAGCGTCCGAGCACCACTGCTTCGGCGCCCGCGAGATCCGGCAGCGCGTCACGAAGCAAAAGCAGACAACCGTATGGTGTGCAAGGAACCAACGCGCTGCCCAAACCGCCGCTCCAGAGCGCGCCGACATTCTGAACGTGGAAGCCGTCGACATCCTTCGCCGGATCGATGGCGTCGATCACACGCTGGGGATCCATGTGCTTGGGGAGCGGCAGTTGCACCAGAATGCCGTCGACCCTGTCGTCGGCGTTGAGTTTGGCAATCAGGCTCAGAAGCTCGGCTTCGCTGGCCGTGGCCGGCAGAGTCTCCTGAAAACTTTCAATGCCGGCTGCGACCGCTGCTTTGCCTTTGTTGCGGACATAGACCTGGCTCGCCGGATCGTCGCCGACCAGGACGGCGCAAAGGCCCGGCGCCGCACCGATTTGCGCCTTGAGCTTGGCGGCGGCATTGGCGACCTCGGCGAGGAGCCGCTCCCCGCGCGCCTTGCCGTCGATGCGTTTCGTGACGATCATTTCTGCGACCCTTTATCCAAGCGAGAACCCGATTTCTCCCAGCCGCACCCGATGCGTCACACCGCCGCGGAATTGACGAATATCGATTTTGCCCTGGCCGAATTGACGTGCGAAAGTGGGGAAAATCAAGAGCGGCCGGCTGGCGCCGAAGTAACACCGCGCGAATGGGACGAATAAGCCGAGGAGAATTTTCGATGAAGCTTGTTGGCGCGCTTGCGGTCTCGTTTTTGACGTTGTGTTGGGCGGCAGCATCCCACGCCGAAACCATCAAGGTGGGCGTCGTTTTGCCGTATTCCGGAGCCAACTCCGATCTCGGCAATCAAGTCGACAAGGCGTTCGACTTGTACCTGAAGTTGCACGCCAAGGACCTCGGCGACAACAAGATCGAGCTGATCAAGCGCGACGAGGGGCCGCCTTCGGGCGCCAATGCGCGAACGGTCGTCACCGACCTGATCACCAACGACAAGGTGAAGCTGCTTGCCGGTTTCGTGTTCTCGCCTTCGGCGATCGCTGCGGCGCCGCTGGCGACCCAGGCAAAAATACCGATGCTGATCGCCAATGCCGGCACGGCATGGATCACCAATCTGTCGCCGTACATCGTGCGCTTTTCCTTCAGCATGTGGGACCCGGCCTATCCGATGGGCACTTATGCCGCGACCAAATACGGCTGCAAGACCGCGGCTGCGGGCTTTACTGATTTTCCGCCCGGCCAGGATTCAACGCTGGCGTTCAAGACCGCGTTCGAGAAAGCGGGCGGCAAGGTGGTCGATGAAGTCCGCATGGGTTCGCCCGGCGCGGTGCCCGACTTCACGCCGTTCTTTCAGCGTGTGAAGGACGAGCATCCGGACTGCTTCTACGTATTCGTCCCGTCCGGCTCGCATGCCGGCGGCGTGATGAAGACCTACGGCGATCTCGGCATGCGGCAGGCCGGTGTGAAGCTCATCGGCCCGATGGACCTCATTCCTGACTATCAGCTCGCGCATATGAGCGACGCGGCAATTGGCCTGGTGGTGATGTCGAGCTATTCGGACGATCTCGACACGCCGGGCAACGCTGAATTCGTGAAAGCCTGGCATGAAGCCTATGGCCCGGATTCCTATCCCGACTTTATGTCCGCGGCGTCGATGGACACGATGGCTGGCATTTTCGACGTCATCAACACGCTGCACGGCAATCTCGACGACGGGGCTAAAGTAGTCGACACGCTCAAAGGCTGGAAGCACGAGGGATTCCGCGGTCCAATGCAAATTGATCCGGAAACCCGCGACGTAATTCAGCCGGAGCGCGCTGAGGAAGTCATCAAGAAGGCCGACGGCAAGCTCGGCGTCAAAATCCTCGAGACCTATCCGCAGGTGAAAGACGAATGCAAGGAGCTAAAAGTCGGGCGTTGCGGCTCCTGACAACCTGAGGCAAGCTTTCTTCCGCCTGCCGCAGTCTTGGCGGCAGGCGGACCAGCTTCAAGTGAGCGCCCTTGCCGCCCGTGGCCAACACCATCGTCAGCATTCTGTTCGATGGGCTGGCCTGGGCCATGTTCCTGTTTATTATTTCGGTCGGCCTTTCCGTCACCATGGGTCTGATGGGCGTCGTCAATTTGGCGCACGGCGCGTTTGCTATGGCCGGCGGCTACCTGGTGATCACCGCCACCGCGAGTTGGGGCGTGCCGTTTCTGCCTTCGCTCGTCATCACTTTCGTCGTCGTCGGCCTGGTCAGCGTCGTGCTTGAACGTTCGCTCTACTCGCAGCTCTACGGCGCCGGCGAACTTGACCAGGTGCTGCTGACCATCGGCCTCACCTTCATGGTGATCGCGGTCTATACCTATTTCTATGGCCCGCAACCGCAATCCATCCGGGTTCCGTCTTATCTGTTAGGCGAGCTTCACCTCGGCGATCGCTCGTTCCCGACCTATCGCGTCTTTCTCATTGCCGTCGGCGCGGCACTGGTGGCGGTGCTCTGGTACGGATTCGAAGGCACGAAAATCGGCGCCATGATCCGCGCCGCCGTCGACAATCGGCGCATGGCGCAGTCTGTCGGCATCAATGTCGACCGCCTCTTCACCATGACCTTTGCCGTCGGCAGCGGGCTGGCCGCGCTCGGTGGCGGGCTCGCCATTCAGCTTCTTGGGCTGACGCCGAGCTTCGCCGTCATTTATCTGGTCTTCTTCCTGCTCGTTGTGGCGGTCGGCGGCTCAGGCAGCATCTGGGGGACGCTCGCCGGCGCGCTCGTGCTCGGCATCAGCGATACCGCCGGCAAATACCTGTTCGCCGACGCCGGCAGCTTCGTCATTTACGCGGTTGCGGTGCTTATCCTGCTCGTCAGACCTGCGGGCCTTTATGGACGCGAGTAAACCGCTTGTGCCCGCGGCCGGCGGCAACGCGATTGCCGCGGCGCGCAGCCGCGCGCTTTGCATCCTTCGCGCGGCGCGATCGTTACCGCCTCGCCGAGGCGCTGCCGTGGATCGCGGCCATTGCTGCGTTTTTCATTTTCCCGAACCAGATGATTCTCGGCGGCCAGACATTGATCATGATTCTGTTCGCGCTCTCGCTCGATCTGATCCTCGGCTACGCCGGCATTGTCACGCTCGGTCACGCCGCCTATTTCGGGCTCGGCGCTTACGCGGCGGCCTTGCTGATCACCGACCTGCATTGGAGCGAGCCGTTCTCCGGGCTCGCATGCGCCGCGCTCGCGGCGGCGATTGGCGGATTTCTTTCGGGCTTGATCTTGCTGCGCTACCGCGGCTTGGCGCTTTTGGTACTGACGCTGTCGACAACCATCATGCTTCAGCAATTAGGCAATCTGTTCCGCGACTTCACCGGCGGCTATGACGGCATACCAGGGATCAACATCGCGCCCCTGTTCGGCCACTTCGACTACGATCTCTACGGTCACACTTATTACCTTTATTGCCTCGGCGTGCTGTTCGTCGCTTTTTACGTCGTGCGGCGGATCGTCTATTCGCTCGTTCGGCCAGGCGCTGGTCGGCATCCGCGAAAACGTCGCGCGCATGCACGCGCTTGGCTCGCCGGTGCATTGGCGCCTGGTCATCGCCTATACGATTTCCGCGGCCGTTGCCGGCATCGCCGGCGCCTTGTTCGCGCAGACCAACACGCTGGTGACGCTCGGCGTGTTCGACTTCGATCAATCCGCCGCCGTACTGATGATGCTCATCCTCGGCGGTGCGGGTTGGCTGTACGGCGGATTTGTCGGCGCGACGCTCTACATGGTGCTGCAAAACGAACTGGCGAAACTGAGCCCGGAATTCTGGCAGTTCGGCATCGGCGCCATCCTCATCGCGGTGGTCCTTGCTAACCGCCACCGCGTCTTCGGCAAGCTCGGCCGTCGTCTCCGCGCGCTCGGCCTTGGAGCGAAGCGATGAGCGCCCCGGCCCTCGAAATCGAAAATCTGCAAAGAAGCTTTGGCGCGCTCACGGTTGCGAACAACATCAGCTTTGTGCTGCCGCGCGGCGCCCGCTACGCGCTGATCGGCCCCAACGGCGCCGGCAAAACCACGCTCGTCAACCTGATCACCGGCCGCTTGCGGTCGTCGGCCGGCAAGGTGCTGCTCGACGGCGATGAAATTACGGCGTTGTCGCAAGCCGCGCGGACGCGCCGCGGCATCGCCCGCACTTTCCAGGTAAACCAGCTGTTTCGCGGCCTGACGGTCTTGGAAAACGTCTATCTCGCCATCGGCGAGCGGACCAACAGCTGCAATCGGCTTTGGCGATCCGCCGGCAAGGAAACCGCGGTCCTCGATGAAGCGCTTGATCATCTGGAATCGCTTGCGCTCGTCGATGACGCCGATAAGCCGGTTCGCGAATTGCCGTACGGGCGTCAGCGTCTCGTCGAGATCGCCATCGCGCTGGCGCAGCGATCCGAAACTTTTGCTGCTCGACGAGCCGGCAGCCGGAGTTCCGTCCTCGGAAAGTCATCTGATTCTCGACGTCATCTCGAAGCTCGATCCCAACATTACCGTGCTGATCATCGAGCACGACATGGACCTGGTGTTTCGCTTCGCCAGCCGGATCATCGTCCTGGTCGCGGGCGAAGTGCTGACCGAAGGCTCGCCGGAGGAGATTTCAGCGGATGAGCGCGTACGCTCGGTCTATCTCGGCGAGCGGCGGGAGGATCGCCATCATGGCTGAAACCGCCGCGCTTGAGCTTGACGGTGTTTTCAGCGGTTACGGCGAAACCGTGATCGTCGAAGACGTTCGCCTCGCAGTCAAAGCCGGCGAGACGCTCGCGATTATCGGCCGCAACGGCGTTGGCAAGACGACGCTGTTATCGACCGTGATGGGCCATAACACGCTGCATCGCGGCCGCGTGTCGCTTTTGGGCAAAGACATTACCCGCCTGCCGCCCTATCTGCGCGTCGCCGCGGGACTGGGTTACGTTCCCCAGGAACGCGAGATATTTCCGTCGCTGACATTGCGGGAAAATCTGGACGTGGCCGTGCGGCCCGGCCATTGGAGCGTGGAGACGGTATTCGACTTATTCCCGCGGCTCCGGGAGCGGCAGAAAAATTGGGGCAGCCAATTGTCCGGCGGCGAGCAGCAGATGCTGGCGATCGGACGAGCCCTGGTCGGCAACCCGGCGGTCATCCTCATGGACGAACCTTCGGAAGGGCTCGCGCCGGTTATCGTCGAAGAACTGACCCGCGCGGTCCGTCACCTGACCGGAACGCAAGGATTGACGCTGGTGCTGGTGGAGCAAAACACACGGCTCGCACTCGATATCTCGCCGCGCATTGCGGTTATGAACCGGGGCCGCATCATCTATGATGGGTCGAGCGAAGCGTTGAAGCAAAACCGCCAGGAACTTGACCGCTTGATCGGTGTCGCTCGCCACTCAGCCGCTTGAAGCCGAGCCCTCTCACGTCCTCTTCTGTTTTGTCAGTCAGCGGCGGCCGGTTGGCCGCCGGCGCTGCCGCGCGCCGCTCTAATCGGTCGTCCTGTGGCGATCGCTTTTCATCGTAAGAAGCTCCAGGCGAGCCATTTCGAACAAATGGACGATCTTGCTCAAGCCGAGCTTCTCCGCCCTCTCAATCAAATGTTCCAGATCGTCAACAAATGCTATGACATCATCTTGTTTGGACATTTTTTCCCCGTCTTCGTTACGCGAAAGAGATACGGCCCGATCGGATTAACCGGATCGCGATTGATCAAGGCGTAAGAGTTGCATGAGCGCATCGCGGTATCGCAGAAAGACAGCCGTTCACGATGCTCTTGCTGATTTTTGATGCGATAGTTCCATCGCGCGGGCGATAAGCGGGCACCACGGACCGCGACGCACCAGCACTGACCCTGATATTCCACCAATCGATTTTATTTGGTCCAGGGTATGCGTGCTGACATCAAACAATGCTGCCATTATCAGGTCATTGTTGTGGTTGGCCGGCAACCCCAGCGGATGAACAACCATGCCGACTTGTTGGAAGCCCGGTACCCACCAGGTCTCAAGGACCCCGCTGATCTGCGTAACTCCTTCGTCTAGGCACAATTCCTGCAGTGCCGCGAGCAACTGGAGATAGATGCGCCTGTCGCGCCGCTCCTTCACCGCAAAAAGTCGAGACCATTCCCAGATGTAGGCATCAGAAGGAATCCCGCGCTGGCCAGCAAGATGAGGAAATACCTCTGATATCATTGTGGGTTTGAGTGTTGGATATAAACGATGCCCCCCTACGACTCGCGCCCCGTCCATGGCGAGCAAATAAATGCTGTCCTCATTATCAAACTGATCAACCTCCCGGCCGTCCGATCGTTCAAGCGCTTTCCAACCCCGCTCCCCAACAAAGATCTCGTGCCGGATGCGGAAGTGGCTTTCGATCGCATCCTGATAAAGATGTTTGTTTGCAGCGGAGATCACATGCACCGCCATCGGCCCCTCCCTGCTTTACTTGGGCAGGAAAGGGCCGACGCCACGTTTCGCGCAATTGGGAAATTTACGGAGGGCTGTCTAGGGCTCGATTAGGCGCTCACGGATCGCGATTGCAACCGCGTGTGCGCGGTTAGTGGCGCCAAGCTTGGAGCAAGCGTTGGTCGCGTGCTGCTCTACCGTGCGCTGGCTGATTCTAAGTATTCCGCCAATATCCCATGCGGACTTTCCCCGGGCGGTCCAGGCGATTACCTCGCGTTCTCGTGCGGTCAATTTCCGGACCGGCGGCGGGGTTGCGAGCAAACGCCGAACGCGATCAAAAGCGTACATACCCATCAAATGCAATGCCGGCTTACTGCGTTTGGTGAGGTCCAGATGTTTGCCGCCGAGCGATAAACAGGCCTCGTATCCGGTCAGGCTATGGATGGGAACGACAAATCCGTTTGCCATGCCGCATTCAGCGGCACGGCGCATGATTTCTGCCGCGCGCGGTTCTTTAGTTCCATCATAGGGCGCCTCACACCACTCGAACGGATAGACAGAGCGACGCAGCAGGCGAACCGTTGGATCGTCTCGGATATAGTTGTTTGCGGTATAGGTTTTGAACCATTCCGCCGGCCATCGCTTTGCCAACACGAGTTGCTCGAAACGCTGATCCGGATTTGGCAGGCCGGCGAGAATGATGGTTTCAAATCCGAAACGCCCGAACGCCTTCTCCATGGCGTTCATAACCGCGTCTGTAGTTCCGAGCGTTTCAATCGCCTCGATGAAATCGAGAGCGTTGCGACCGTAATCGTCGACTTCGGGCATGCCGTTCCCCACCGGCAAAACCTGCGATCCTACTTTATGATAGAGTATGTTTTTCCAACAATAAAGGATATCCGGTCTCGCCGGGAGATAGGAGTAACGCCCGCTCCCGCCGCGCGCCTTGTCCGGGTGAGGAAGTAGCGCCTATTTTTTCTTTGTCTGCTTCAAAAGCGCATCGCGTTCTTTGGTGAGGCGATCAAGCTCGGCCTGCTGGTCGGCTAGCCGGTCCGCATTTCGTAACTCGTCGCCGGCGCCCGATTGCGCGGTCGCCTGCTCGATCAATTGCCGGATGTTCTCGCGCGTAATGGCCATGCGGTCTTCGATTTCTTGCAGCGAAAGCGGCGTGCCGTTGCTCATGGGTATCCTCTCGGGCTTGCAGCAATGGTAGCGCGGATCGGGCGCGGGCGTAAACGCCATCGGTGCATGGCAAGTATGGACGGCCGTCGCCTCCGGTCTTAAGGAGTAGACAGGGAGGTGGGTGCCGTGTCGGGTGACAGTTCAACCGATGATCGCGTGATCATCGCCGGCGGCGGCATTGGCGGCCTTGCCACGGCGCTCACGCTGCATCAGATCGGCGTGCCCTGCACCGTCTTCGAGGCGGTGCGCGAAATGCGTCCGCTCGGCGTCGGCATCAACTTGCAGCCGAACGCGGTGCGCGAGCTTTACGACCTCGGCATCACCGAGGCCGACCTCGACCAAGTCGGCCTGCCCGCCAAAGAATGGGCGCTGGTCGGACTGAACGGCAACGACATCTATTCCGAGCCGCGCGGCAAACTCGCCGGCTACAACTGGCCGCAATATGCGGTGCACCGCGGGCGTTTCCACATGCTGCTGCACGACAAGGTCGTGGAGCGGATCGGCCCACAGGCGGTCAAGCTCGGAAGCCGGGTCGCCGGCTACCGCAAGCTCGGCGACGGCGGCGTCAGCGCGCTGATCGAGCACGCCGACGGCTCAACCTCCGAGCCGCGCGGCGCGCTGCTCATCGGCGCCGACGGCATCCACTCCGCGGTGCGCGCGCAGATGCATCCCGGCCAGCCGCCGATCCATTGGGGCGGCACGGTGATGTGGCGCGGCACCACCTGGGGAAAGCCGATCCGCTCCGGCTCATCCTTTGTCGGGCTGGGCACGCACCGCCACCGCGTGGTGTTTTATCCGATCTCGCATCCCGACCTGCGAACCGGCCTTTCCATGATCAACTGGATCGCCGAAGTCACGAGCGACAACAGCGAAGGCTGGAAGCAAAGCGGCTGGTTCCGGCAGGTGCCGATCTCCGATTTCGCCCATCACTTCGACGGCTGGGTCTGGGACTGGCTCGACGTGCCCGCCATGCTGCGCGGCGCCGACATCGTGTTTGAAAATCCGATGATCGACCGCGATCCGGTTGACGACCTGGCACGACGGACCGGTGGTGCTGATCGGCGACGCCGCACACCCGATGTATCCGACCGGCTCGAATGGCGGCAGCCAGGCGATCGTCGACGCCCGCATCCTCGGCGCGTGCCTTCTCGAGCACGGTGTCAATGAAGCGGCGCTCGCGGCCTTCGACGCCAAACTATGCGGGCCGATTTCCCAGGTGGTATTGCGTAACCGCGGCGCCGGACCGTTCGGGCTCCTTAACATGGTCGATGAACGGTGCAGCGGCACATTCGACAACATCGACGACGTTATTCCTCCGGCGGAGCGCGCCGCGTTCATGGCCGGCTACAAGGCCGCCGCCGGCTTTGCCATCGAGACCCTCAACAAGGCGCCGCCGACGCTTGCCGCCGGCGCGCGCGTGCGCGCCGCAGCGAGGGTTTAAGTCCGCGACGCCGCCTACGCGTTCGGCGGCTGCATCACCCTGGCGTGGATTTCTTCGCAATGGCGCACCAGGTTGCCGTGCACCGCGACGAACCGCTTCAGCGGCGTGTCGATATCGAAGAACCAGATGTTGGCAATGAAGCCGTAGATGCCGGCGTCGATGCTGCTTGGTTCCGGCCCGTGGACGTAACCGGTCGGCGGCACCAGCCGCGCCAGCGCACCGAGGTCGGCAAGGCCGCGCGCATAAGCCGCCTCCGGCGGATAACGGCCGATGCCGGCATAAAAGTAGCGCTGGAAATTGAACTCCTGCGCCTTGCGCAAACCCTCGATCGTGAGTTGCGGATGCTCGCGGAGCAGCGCGTCACGGAACGCCGGAAAATAGCGCTCGTCCTTCCAGCGCGAGTAGGACATGACCCAGTAGAGGTCGTCGAGCATCCGGGTGACCAGAAGATCGCGGTCGTGCTGCGCCGCGCTCAAGCCCGCGTCGATGGTGAGCGCATATTTGCGGTTGAGATGCGCGATAATGGTCTCGCTGTCGCCGATGGTCTCGCCATCGTCGACAACATAAGGCAACTGGCCGCGCGGCGCCGCCGATGCATCGAAAATGTGCTCGTGCACGAACGGCACGCCGGCAAGCCGCATGAACGCAAAGACCTTCAGGCCGTAACCGTTGTTGTCGGCGACACCGAATAGCTCGGGATATGAGTAGAGCGTGATCATGCCGCCTTTAGTTTGCCGGAAAATGCCTTACTGAAAAATGCGCTTGTCCCGACCGATAAGCGTTAACGGCCGATTACTTCGCACCCGCATAGGCGAGGCACTCGACCTCAACCTGCGCTCCGCGCGCCAGAGCGGCGGCACCGAACGCCGAACGTGCCGGTAGACGGCCCGGCTTGAAATAAGTGACGTAGACTTTGTTGAAGTCGCCCCACTTGCCCATGTCGGCGAGCATCACTGTGCATTTGAAAACGTCGTCGAACGAGAGTCCGTTCGCTTTCAACACCCCGCCCATGTTTTCCATGGCCTGCCGGGCTTCGCCCTCAATGCCGCCGGCCGCAAGCGCGCTGGTGCCCGGCACGATGCCGATTGTGCCGGACAGATAGAGAGTGTCGCCAACACGCACGGCTTGGCTGAAGGGTGGATTAGCGGCGGCGACGGCCGGCGACGTGTAAAACTGCGGTCCCGCTTCGGCGGCGCTCGCCGGTAAAGGCGCGGCGACCCCGGCGACGACGCAGAACACGGCGGCACTTGCAAAAGACGCGACGGCGAAAGCGACAATACGATGAAGGCGCATGGCGAACTCCGTGGGTGGAGCATTCAAAGGTCGATGGTAGCAACAGCCGGGACGACCTGAGCATCGGCGAAATTTTGTGTTTTGGCCCCCGATTTCGTTCACTCAATTTGTATTACGGCTCCGTTCGCTCAAAAAAGTTCGTTGCCGCAATTCCCGGCTGGCTATATGAACCGATCCGGCAAACGTCAGAAAGCACGAAATGTCGAAAGAATCGATGCGCGCCGAGACCGATCGTTTGGTCAAGGAAGCCCTGGAGCGCAAAGCCCTCACCATCAAGCAGGGCCAGACCCGCATAGAGACCAAATGCGGCAAGTGCGGTGCGCCTAATCGCGTCTCGGCCGATCAAGGCCAGGTTCGAGTGCCGTACACCTGCAAGGAATGCGGCGAAAAGCAAAGAACGTTCTGACGGTCCGCTGCAGAGGCGTTGTCTTTACCACCGCTGCCGTTGTTTCCACACCCGGTAAGCGTCACGCAGGCACACCGCGCAGGGACGATACCCGGCGGCAATCGCGGTCGGCCTCGTCGGCGAAAAACACACGGCTCTTCTGATAAGTGTTGCCACGCGCCAGCACGCGGAGCGCGCCGGGGCAGTCGAGCCTGCCGTAGATCTTCGAGCGCCGATGGCCGCCGAGCGTACCCTTGGTTCTGCTCTCGTAAGGCCGGCCGTCCGCGCCGATCAGGCGGTAGGTTTTTTCGCTCACGCCACCGCGCCTCTCTTGATCGCGTAACGACAAAAAGCCCGAAAAGCACGAAGCCAATCGACCGGCGAGCGCAGGACGATTTCCCGCCGATTCCGTCCGCGGCCTGCTATGGCAAGGGGGACTTTATCGTTGCTTCGAAAAGGAACCTCAATGGCCGAGAATTCAAACAAAAGCCAAGCCAGCGCGCAATTCGCAAAATTACAACGGGCCGACGACGCCAAAAAAGCGATGTTGGAGTACGAAAGTGAGGCCGTGGCGCTGCGCAAAAAAACCGAGCGGCTTAAGGCCCTGCGGCTCGCTCGTGACGGCGCCGCTCCGCCGGCACAACCGGCCGTTCCCAAACGAAAAGCCGCGAAGAAGCCTAAACACTCGCTGTCCGACTTTTTGGCCGGACAAGCCAAGGAAGGACGGAACAGCTAGCCGGATCGGCCTGCATTGCGCGGTTGCTCAAAACGTCAAACCGCGGTTCCTAAAATTCGCCTCCAAAGGCGGCTAGCACAGTATAACTTCCGGCGGCGATGCCGATTCGCATTTTCCAGCCTTTCAAGGAGCTCCACGCATGCGCACTCTATCCTCCCTTCGGGCAAGCCTGATCGCCATGCTGGCCCTGGCCGGCGCGGCATTGTCGTCCGCCGCCCATGCCGATGAAGGCGGCATCAGCTTCAGCGTGATCAAGGCGGGCTTTATCGTCGGCGGCTCGGGCGGCTCGGGCTGGCTCACCTTCCACGGTCAACGCTATCCGCTCGGGATCGGCGGCTTGAGCTACGGCTTCACGTTCGGTGCATCGGAGACGCACTTTCGCGGCACGGTGAGCCATATCCGCCGGCCGTCGGACGTCAATGGCGTCTACGCCGCGGGCAACGTCGGCGCCGCCGTCGGCCGCGGCGGCCAGGCGATCGTGCTCGCCAACCAGAACGGCGCCGTGCTGACACTCACCGGCGTTTCGGTCGGCGCCATTGTCAGCGCCGATCTCAACGGGCTCGTCCTCACGGTGAGGTAGCCGTCTCCTCCGCACGCGTGCGGCGGGAAAGCCTCGGCTTTCGTTGTCTGATCTCCACTTTAATGGACAGCGATACTTCACTCCGGCACGCAGCGAATCGACTCTCACAATCCTCATGCCCCGGCCGCGGGTGAGGGAAGCCCCCCATCCCGACCTTCTCCCCGCACGCGGGGAGGTCCCGTTCGTCTTGCCGGACAAAATGCGGCATCGGACCTACGCGCCGCGAAACATTCCCGCTAGATTGGCCGGCGTCGTAAGAGCTGAAGCCAACTCAAAGGAATTGTTCGTGGCCAACGAGCTTCAAGGAAAAATTGCGATCGTCACCGGAGCGAGCAACGGCATCGGCCGCGGTCTCGCCGAAGCGTTCGCCGCTGCCGGCGCCAAGACCGTGCTGGTGGCGCGGCGCGCCGAGCTGCTCGATGAAGTCGCCGCCGGCATCAAGGCGGCGGGCGGCGAGGCGCTGCCGGCTGCCGAGCGATCTGACAAAAGAAGACGCAGTCGTCGCGCTGTTCGCGACCGTGAAAAGAACTTACGGCCGTCTCGACGTGCTGGTGAACAACGCCGGCATCGCCACGCACCGCAACACCGAGGACATCTCGCTCGACTACTGGCAAGAGGCGCTTGCCATCAACATCACGGCGCCGTTCCTGTGCAGCCGCGAAGCCATCCGCCTGATGAAAGCGCAGACGCCGAAGGGCGGGCGCATCATCAATATCGGCAGCATTTCCGCCAAGACGCCGCGGCCGGATTCGCTGCCTTACACCGTCACCAAATTCGGCCTTCAGGGCATGACGCATCAACTGACCATGGACGGGAGGAAGCACAACATCGTCGCTTCCATCATCCATCCCGGCTCGACGCTGTCATCGTTCATCACCCGCACCGGCGTGACCAAGGCCGGTCCCGGCGAGAAGCCTGAGGATTACGTCATGGAGCCGGCCGACGTCGCCAAGGTCGCGGTGCTGATGGCCTCGCTGCCGCCGGAAGTGAATCTCTACGAGGCGACGATTTTGCCGAACCACTCGCGCTCGTTCATCAGCCGGGGGTGAGGAGATTTTGTAGGATGGGTTGAGCCAACGGGTCCGGCCCGAAGTGGTCGGCCCGATGACTGGCTCCGCGAAACCCATCGCGGAATTTGCCGTTCGAATGATGGGTTTCGCAATTGCTCAACCCATCCTACGGCCCGCTACGATCTGCGGCCGCCTTGTTAGTTCAATCTCACAATCGATGCGTTGAGCAGCGTGGCAAACGCCACCCAGCAGGCGTACGGCACGAACAACAGCGCGCTGACGTTATCGGCATGCCAGCTTGCCGCAACGAACGCGACAATGACGACGAGCAAAACAGCGACGATCGCCAGCGCGGCTCCGGGGCGATGCAGCCGGAAGAACACCGGGCTCCAGGCGAAATTCAGCACGAGCTGGGCCACCCATAACGCGAAAGCAAAATCGAGCCCGCGCCCGAAGGTGCGCGCGCCGGCGATGGCGATGAGTGCGTAAAGCAGCGTCCAGACCGGCGCGAACACCCAGTTCGGCGGGTTGAACGGCGGCTTGGCGAGCCCCGCATACCAAGCCCCCGGCCGCGCCGTGAAGCCGATCAGCAGGCCGCCACCAACCGTAACGATCAGAAAAACCGCTAGCACGACGATATGGCTCATCCCGGCGCCCTGCCGTCCTTCAGCGAGACGCGGTCAGTGCTTCTCGTCTTCCTCATCTTCGAGCGCATCTTCCTCGGCGTTTTCCACGCCTTCCACGTCGACCAGGTCCGGTATCGGCTTGACGTAATCGTCCTGCTCGGCGTGAGCCTCGCGTTCCGCAGCCTCCTCGATGGCGCCGGCCATGAATGCGGCGAGATCGTCGATCGCGTCGCCGATCTCGTTGGCGCTGATCCCTTGTGCGGCTGCATCGGCGCGACAGCGATCGGCGAGCGCGCGCGCCCGGGCCTGTTCGTCGCCCGATTTATCTTCGGCGCTGACGTGGTCGGACACCCATTCTTCGACAAAGGCCAGTGCACGCTCGCTCATTGTTCGACTCCTGTTTTCGTAAGTGTATCACAGCGGCAAAGCGCGCGCGGCGGGTCATGAGTTCCCGCTGCCGCATCTCCCGATCCACAATGTCAAACAGCGACGAGTAACTCACGCCGCGCGGCGCACTCCTCCCTCTCCCCGCCCGCGGGGTGAGGGTTGGGGTGAGGGGGCTTAACCGCAACGCTCAGAATCGCGGCAACACCGCCTCACCCGATTTGCGCGGCTGCGCCTGCAAATCGACCTCTCCCCGCACGCGGGGAGAGGCGAAACAATCCCGTTCCCGCGACGCACTGACTCCTCATCCTGAGGCGCAAGCGAACGCGAGCCTCGAAGGATGAAGGCCGCGGCGCCCGAACCGGCTTGACGACGCGTCTCAACGCCGCTTCGCGCCGAAGCTTTGCATGTGCGCGCGATCGGCCTCCGGCAACGCAGCGGACCATTTAGCTTCGTCGCCCGGTTCCGGCAGCACGTGACCGAATTCCACCATTTGCTCCGGCAGGAGATCGGCGATGTAGACCCAAATCGCGTTGGCCGAGAGTTGCGCGGCTTTCGCCACCGCCGCTGCAATTTGCGTGATCAGCGCATGTTTGCTCTCTGCCGTGCGGCCGGCGCGAATCTGGCCGTTGACAAAGACCTGCTGGCCAGAGAACGCATTACCTCCGATAAAATAATGGTCGGGCTTGATCTCGGTGAAGAGCACCTGCGCGAAATAAGCCGGCGCGCCGGTCGTCGCGCTGTGGATGCGGGTGATCTCGGCAGCGATCTTCTCGCGCTTTTCCGCATCAAGGCAGCCTTCCGGCGAGGTCACGGTATAAGTGGGCATGCAGCATCCTCCCGCATGTTGCATTTTATCTTCGTGTAGCATGCTCCGGCAGCCCCGGAAGTTGCAGTCTGCATTTTTTGAGGCGCGGCGCAAAAGTGTAGGAGCGCCTCAGGACGAGGCTCCTCGTTCTCGCTGCGCGTTTTTTTCGCGCCCGAGTTTTTGCCAAACCAAACAAACAACGAAGCGGCCTATGCGAGGCCCTTTACAGAAGCCCGATCTAAATGGCGGGCTTCCAGCAATTAAGGATAGCGGAACGCCGGCAGACGCATTGTGTTTTGCCCGCACGCAAGCGGCGTGCGGGACGCGCCACGGAAAGGCGGCTTGCGCCGCCCTCCGCTTGCGGGCGCGCTCGCCTGCCGGCGTTCCACTGACGGCTCTCGCCAGCGGGACTTATCGTCCCGAAGGCTCAGCATCGGGCCAGGCTTCCCGAAAGACGGCATAAGGGAGCGAACAGTGCCGCACGCGCCACCTGTTCGGTCACAGCGATGCACCTCGCGCGCCGGTCATAGTGCCGGCAGGCATGATGCCCGAGCTGCCCGGGTGCAGGCTGTATCTTCCCGCCCGCGGGTGCCGCGCTCGCTCCGCCGTCAGGGAGTACCCTCTCTGAAGGCGTCCTTTAAAGAGCGAGACGGCGGCGGTTATGGCCATCGCCGCGGCAAAGTCAAAGGCGTTGGAGTTTGTGCAGATAAATCAGAATGTTTCGACGGGCGGGCTTTTGTTCAGGTCCGCGGCACTCCGATGATTCGCATTAGCAAAACTAGAAATTCGTCGTCTATCCGCGCATCTCTATTTCGTCATTGCCGGACTTGATTCGGCAAATCCATGCGGCGGCCCAGCATCGAACTTTAGCTAGCAGCGCGAGGCGCGGATTATCCTGTGGTGCCGAGCTAACATGTACCTGCTAGAAAACTCTATTCTTTCCCGTCATGCGCTCGCACTCGATCAACCAGCTATGAACGTCCTGCCAAGGATCGCCCCGTGTACGGAAAGTGAGAAAGTACGGCCTGAAACGCTGCAGCCAACCAAAGAAGATTAGCATCGACATGACTGAGCTCTTCTTACCATTCCAATTTTTCCAGGCGCGCTGAACTTCTGATTTGGCTTCTCGAATTTTTATTCGCCGCTTTGGCACCATTTCGAAACAGTCTGACCAAATATCCAGTACGTCCTTCGTCGCGCCTTCATACATGCGACCAGGACTTGGCTGTGAAACGTATACGGCCCCACCCGGGATGTGACCGACTTTCGCGCATCGCGCGCACCAACGTTGTCCAAGAAAAACTACTGATTCAGCGCCATTCGGGCCCGAAATGGCCGCACGTCCGCATGACCGGCAGTGCAGCAGATTTGAACTCGCTGATTTTTTCGCCATGTGATGCGACCACCTACTCTACCCTCTCACCCCACTGATTCTTAGCTGCCAAAGGATGCCTTGTAGATCGCCGGCTTGAGTATAGCGACGTGTTCTAATGGCGGGGCCAACTCGAATGCCCTCGGCCTGTGATTGAAGTCGTAGAGGCGGAAAAGCCGAAATTCTCCCGGCCGCTCCATCGAGAGCATTCGCTCGTTTTCAGTCAAAAAGAAGGGAGTTGTTTCGTTGCCCATAGTCGTTTTGACTTCAAGGAGGCGTTCTGTGCCGGTCGTATCAAAAGATCGTATGTCGTATCCGGCACCGTCCCCGTCTTCTTCGGAAACCCAACGAACCCTGCGGGCGAGATCGTCGCGACCCTCGGTCTTCAGGCGTATTCGTTCGGAAAGAAAGACCCGCTCCTCGCCGCGCTTACCAAGGCTTCGGTTTGCGGCGTCTCGCGCCGCCGGGTCAAATTTTCTTACGAGCCTCGCCAGCGGCGCAGGATCAGCAGAAGTGGGAGCGATAGTTGGCGGCGGCTCCAAGAACAACGCGTCTTCCTCTGCGACACCCGCAATGACACCAGCAGGTGGCGGCACCAGAACCTCGTTACGGCGATCAAGATAGCGCTCAATTCCGCCAATCAAAGCGTTCTGATAGTTTGCCATAGGCTTGTAACCCGGAATCCAATCCATTCCGAGCTTGAGCAAAACAGCACTAATGTTCTGGTGCTTGAATTCAATTGATCCACGCGATCGGTGTGTCAGATCCTGAAGCGCCCAATTCCTTTCTGCTTTCACGTAAGGCTCGCGGGCACGCTCTAGTCTGAGCATGTCAAAATAGTCCGCTACGATCAGATCAATCTCGCGATCAGTCCAATCGGAGCCTGATGGATCGTTGAAAGCCATCTAAAAATTATTTGAGGAACGGCGCCCCGAGGTATTTTAAAGACGTAGATGCCCGACACAAGGCCGGGCATTACGCGTGTCGAAGCAGCAAGATGCGATCCTTCGAGGCTCGTCGCTCCCGCGACGAGCGCCTCAGGATGACGACTTAAAGCACCTCTTTAGCTCCCTTCGCCTTCTCGGCGTCCACATAAACATTCCCGCCGAGGTCCAAAAACTTCTTTGACATCTCCGCCATCCCGGCCTGCGCGGCTTCTGGATAAAGCGCGGCC
>CAWJUQ010000002.1:0-26916 GCA_963846055.1 uncultured Alphaproteobacteria bacterium | reverse complement strand
TCGGCTCTATTTTCTGGCGTCCAGCAAGTTCATCATTTTCGGCAGGCAGGTACGTGCAGATCATCGCTATCGAGAGTGGTCTGCCGCGCCTTTTTCCGGACCGACCGAAAGCGCGAGGGATCGCCAGTGCGTCGACGACGCCATTGGCAACTACGTTCGTCTGAAGAACGGCACCAGGAACCCGTTGTCGCGGTCAATCAGCTCCTGCACCGGCGGGGTTTCGGAGCCGACGACCACGCACCCGGCGCTCAGCGCCTCGAGCAGCGACCACGACAAAAACAAACGGATAAGTCAGGTCGACGTGCGCGGACGAGATCTGCAAAGCGCGCAGGTATTCGGCGTGAGGCAACCGGCCGGTGAAATAGATTCGTTTGGTGTCGGCGCGCTCTGAAATTTCATCAAGAAATCGCTGCTTCCAGGTTTGCCCGGGCGGCGGCGAGGCCCCGTACGAGACGCCGTCGCCGCCGATTACGACGATCTGCGCGCGGGGCCGCTTCGCCAGGATGCGCGGCAGCGCGCGCATGAAGACGTGATAGCCGCGCAGCGGTTCGAGATTTCGCGCGACGAAAGTCACCACTTCGTCGGAGCGGCGCAGCCGGCGTCCCGACGGCAACCGGAAAACCGCCTCCGGGTTCGGCTTGATCTGATCGACGTCAATCCCGTCGTGGATGGTCTGGATCTTTCGCCGGTATTCCGCCGGGAAGGTCGAGCGCTGCCATGCCGTCGGCGAGACGCCGATCTCCGACTCCGTGAGGGCGAGCAGGGTCGCGGCATTTTTCAGGCGAAGTGCAATTTCACCGTCGGCGCCGATGGCGGGAAACTCCGGATCGAAGCCGACGTCGCGGCCCTCTTTCCCGTAAAAAAATTCGCAGTACAGCATGATCTGCGCCGCCGGGAAGACGGCGCGCAAAGGTAGCGTCTCGCCCCAGCCGGGGTGCGCGAGGATGACTTCGGGCCTGAACCCAGTTTCCGCCAGCGACGAGAGCGCATAGAGCACGTGCTCCGCGCGATTGGACTCCAGTTCGAACCGCCGCGCGAACAGATGCGATCCCGATACATCGACGTTGCGCATATAGTATTTCAGCAGCCGGACGCCTTCGAACGGCCGGGCCGTCGAAGATCCAACGGCGAAAAGTTCGTTGTTTTTGTCGCGCGCCAGCGCGCCGGCAAGGTGCCGGTACTGACCGGGAAAATTATTATGGACGAAAAGGATTTTCATCGATGTGACGACGACACGAGTTCAGGAACTGCGATACTAAAAGCCAGAAGGGGCAAGCACAGGAATGGGCGGCTTTTTACGCGCGGGGCCGTGGACCGAACCGGCCATGCGAGCGCGGAGAACGGATCGGATCCAGCGCGAGGAGGGGGCTGTATCAGGATCGGCGGCCAGCACGTCCCCCCACTTCGTTCGCAAGTTGTCGAGTTCCCGCTCGAATCGCCGTTTGGTGCTGTCCGTTGCAGTGGCGGACCGTCTTGCCGAATTCGAGATGCAGGAGTCTGGCGTGCGGCGTGAACACCACGCGCCTGCCAAGCGCGCGCAGCTTCAGGCAATAGTCGACGTCGTTGAAGTTAACTGGAAACCGTACCTCGTCCATGCCGCCAACCCGCAAATAATCGGCGCGGCGCGTCAGCATACAGGCCCGGTTACGGCACTGCGCTCGCGCGCGACACGCAACATTTCGACGTAGCCTGCATCTCCTTCGACGCGATCATTAAAAGCGTGCGTCGCCGCGAAACTCGGACCCAAAACGACGCCGCCGTTTTGTACGACGCCGCTCGGCCACATCAGCAGCGCGCCGACCGCGCCAACGTCGCGGTCGGCATTCTGCCCAGCATTTCCTCGAGCCACGCATCGTCGAGCGCTTTGACGTCGTTGTTGAGCAGGCAAAGCACGTCACCGCGGGCGGCCTCCGCGGCGCGATTATTCAGCCGCGAGAAATTAAACGAGCCGGGTACGCGTAACACTTTCGCGCCGCGCTTCTTGATTTTGTCAAAGTAGCGAAGCGCTGCGGCGTCGGTGGTTTCGTTGTCGACAATCAGTAGGTCCGCACGGCTTCTCCTGACGGCGGGGAGAATGAAATCGATGCAGTCCTGCAACAGGCGCTGGCGATTGCGCGTTGGGATAACGATGGTCGTGCGCAGTTTCTCGTGACGCCGAACGATTTGCACGGCGGGAAAGATGCCTGCGCGCGCTTCTTTTGTGCGGCACTGGATGCCTTTGCGCTGCAAATGCGCCTGTCCCGCTTCGGCAAGCGCCGCGCCCGCCGATCTCGCATCGAACGCGCCGAGCGTCGCCAGCGCGCCGGGCAGATTACAATGCCGGCCGCGTCCGCTTCGCGGTCCAGGATGGAATTGAATAGACGATAAAGGTTGGCCGCGCCGGCCTTTAGCGAACGCTCCGCCGTGGCGCGCGGGAGCGCGAAGAAGTGCGCGCAGTGCCCTGCTCAAGCATCCGCTCGTAATCGAACGCCGGAAGAGCAAGCGGCCAAGCCGGACCATCCTTGGCCTGGGTATCAAGATCAGCATAGAGCGCTCGCGCGTCCGGGAACCGGTCAGAGCTACGGCGACGCGTGCCAAGGCGGACGGCTGGAGCGATCTGCCGCCGAGGGTACAAACCGCGAAATCGCACCCCGCGCCGCGTTTACGCAAAAATTGCGCGGCGTGTTTGGGCGAGAACGAAGCCGGCCCCGATGCTCCGGAAGAACGATTGTTTCGCGGTCTTGCTCGGTTTTCTCGCGCAACATTTCGAGCGTGTCCTGTGCGCCTGCCGTGCCAATAATAATGACCGCCCCGCGTCGACGAGTTTGTGAGGGCTCTTGGTCGGCCGCGTAGGTTTCTCGCCAGTCGCGGTAGTGCGAGAACAGCAAGGACATGGGGAGCAGGCGATCGAGCAACTCGGCGCGCAACCGATCCTGCGGCGAGAGGCCACGGTCACTGATCGCCTGGCGAAAACCGTCCGCGTAGGCGATGAAGCAGGCTGGATCACCGCACATGCTTTCGCCGGCGTCGTCGGCCACGGTCAGGCGATGAAGCAGGCCGTCGGCAAATCGGTAAGGGAGATGGAAGTCGAAGCTTCGCACCGCGCGGGTATCGTGCCCGGCGGTGCCAACGTGGGTCCAGGTGGAGGCGCGGACTCGCGCTACCGCAACGCCGTCGACCAGCACATTGGCCGCGCCTTCCAGCGGCCCGGCGGTGTAGCCAAGAAAGCGTAATCCGCCGAGCCAGCGCACATCACCGCTCGCCGCGGTTCCGGTTGGTTCGGCGGCCGGTTGAGAAAATGCAATGGGTGTTCCGACCGGTATTCCGAGATTGGCCAGCCGCGCTTCGACGATCGTGTCGTTGTTGATGACCGTCTGGCCAAGAGAAAACGAAAAGCCGCAACAGCCGTTCGTTTGTGGCGCGCTCGGTATGGCGTCGATCGGTGCATCGGCACGGATCACTCGCACCGGATAGCCGTTGACCACGATCTCCACGGCGAATTTTTGCGACGGGTCGTTGAGGTCAACGACAAAGCCGAAAAAGCTCCGCGGTCCGGTGCGGACAAAGCCGGTACGCAGGCTCTCCGTGATGACTGGAGCGGGTATGGCGACACGCTTACCGGTCAGCGCATCCATGCGGTCACAGCTCCAATGACTTCGGCAAGAGGCGCCTCGGGATCGAGGGCGAGATCACCCTTGTCCGCCTTGCAGCGGCCGCCGGACCAATCGAAATAGGCGACGGCCCGCCGGGTAGCGCGAACGGCCGACAGAATGGGATGGTCGAACAGAGGCCGTGTCAGCCCGAGCAAAAAGTGTGTCACACCGAGCGATGAGGTCACACGCTGAAACTCATCCGGTTCGATCGCACCAGTCACGAAAGCCCTAGTGCGCGTCATCATATCGACGTCGTCGCAGACGCTGCCGAGGACGACGGTTGAGGCGCTCGGCCGAGCCTTGCCAATAGCGCGTAGCATAGCGACGATGTGCGCCTGTTCTTCGACGCAGCCGCGAACCGGAACAAGGCCGATTCGGGCCGCAGAGTGTTTACGACGCTTTACAAGGCTCGCGCGGTGAACCATGGCAGGCGCGGCGGCGCGCGTGGCCCGGAGGGGCAGAACAGATTCGGCAAAAGCCCGCGCCTGCGGTGAGGGAACGAGCACGTGGCGCGCGGTGTCGGCCATTTTTTGCTGCACGTCGAGCCCGTGCGTCTGAATCGCCTCATCCCTTCCGCGGATAGCGGCCCTGACCCGCGGTTGGTTGGCATCCGATCCGAGCAGGCCGGCGTCGGCAATAAAAATATCGTGCGGGACCTTGAGCCGCAGCAGCAGGTCGAGGAGCGTCCCGGGCGTATTGGCTGGATCGAGGAGTTCGATGCTCACCGGCCGGGTCGTGCGCAAATAATGAAATAGCGCATCGCGTTCTTTGGTCGAGGAAAGACTGAACGCCAGCGACTGCGGCGATGCGCCGGAGGCATTGGTGACGCCGACCACAGCGCCGGCGGCTTCGCGGCGTACCGCCAAAACAAGAGCGGCCTTTTTGCCTGCCGCAATTCTCTGCGCTCGCTCCCGGGCGACGGCGCCGATCGCGCCGGCGCCGGTGACGAATAATCTCGGGCCGCGGATCATAGGTGTCACGCGTTCGATCGCTTCGCGCGCCGGCTGCAGGGGGTCGGCAGCGATGAAAGCGGCACATTCCGAACGGTGATCGGGAAAACGCTGCTCGATCACTTTCAGGTTCCGGACGACCAGGGATCGCTTATCCGCGCCGAACGATTTCGAGCCGGCATGTCCGACATAGACAGAGGCTGCGCATACGTTACGCAAACCGTGGCCACGGGCGCGCAGGCAGAAATCTGCGTCTTCCAGATAACCGTGGCCGAAATCTTCCGACAGGGATCCGACGGCGTTGAGACACGCGCGAGTCACGTACAGGCAAAAACCAATCCCGCTGGGAATATCGACGACACGCCCGGCATTGATCCTGGCGGCAATCTGGTCGAGACACTCAATCTGGCGTCGGGGGGCAGCGGATTGGCCGTGTTCCGTCGCGGAAAGCTTGTGAACTCGCCATTGTTGGAGAGCGGTGTGACGGTGCCGATGTCGTCAGATGATCGTGCGACGTCGGCGAGACGGCCGATGCAGCCGGGTGGAAGAACGGTGTCGGAGTTCAAGATCAGAACGTCGCCATCTTCGACGAGCGAAAGGGCACGATTGACGCTGGCAACAAAGCCGCAATTGCCTGCGTTGCTGAGCACTTTAAAGGACGCCCGTCCGCGGAGTCCGGCGAGCAATTTGGCAATACGCGCGTCAGGCGTCGCATCGTTGACGATAATGGCGCGATGCCTGGAGCGGCCCATCTCGTCGTAGAGCGAGTCAAGGCAAAGCCGGGTGGCGTCGTAGTCGCCGTAGACCGGGACGATAACAGTTGCGGCCGGGCGGTCCTTCGAACTGGCCGTTATGCGGCGCAGCCGATCCGGCGCGCGCTCATTCCCCGTCGCGCGTGTCCGATGAATTTCCTTGCCATCGATGGACAGCGTAATCGATTGTGGCTGCGCCGATCGCGGCCGTCGCACGGAGAAATGGACCGCGCGCAACTTTCCCGCCAGCGGGTGCGAAGGCTGTGGCGCGGCCGTGGTGGTGAAGCCATCGACGCCGTCGGTGATGGAAATCTCCAGACGCGAACCCTTTCGCCATGCCGCCCAACCTTCGACCCGCTCGTCGAGGACCGTCACGCTCGCGAAATGCCGATGGCCGCGGGCGCGAAGCACGGTGATGGCGGCGCGCAGCAACGCAACGTCCCGCTCGCAGCGGATAAGAGCCAGTGCGGCTTTCTCTTGGCGGTCGCCGCGCGCCCAAGCGAGCATCCGGCGATTGCCGGCGAGATCATGGGGCGCGATATCGAGTGCCGTGGCAATATCGGCAATGGCTTCCTTTTTTGCTCCAAGACGAAACGAAGCCTCGCTTCGCAAGATGTAGCAATGTGGTTCGGGCACCGGCAAAATGCGGCAACGCCGGTCGGCGAATTTAAACGCCGATCGCGCATCGCCCTCGGCGAGGGCTTTCGCGGCGATCAATTCAAGCGACTGATGGTGCGGTTGGTCGAAAATAGTGCGGTCGGCGGCCATCGTTGATCATCGGCACTCGAATGTGCGTCGCTCCGACTATTATTGCCGTGAGGCAGAGCGTGCGCCTGGCATCTGTGCCCTCGCCCGCTGTTTGGGCTTGGTGCGGCGGAGCGCGGGGCGGCCGCGAACGTTTGACGCTTTCGGTTCGTCGCGGGCCTTTTTCGGCGAAGATCGCGCCGACGGTTGCTCGCTTTGCAATGTGAGCCGCAGACCGACGAGGGGTTCACGCCCGGTGGGTCCGGCCAGCACCAGCCGCTTGCCGGTGGCGCGCGCTACGGGCGATCCGAGAAAAATAGCGTGGGCCGAGAGCGCAAACTTCTCGGCGGCTGGTCCACTGATTTCGAATGTCGCGCCAACGATGGGCATCGCTTTACCGCGGGTGCCGGCAAACCCGCCCATGTCCATGATCCGTCCGGAAACTGGCTGAGGCCTCGCGGTTTTCACTCCATAGCGGATCGTGACGCCAGGTGGACTGTCGGGCCACTCAAGCTTAATACCCTCGATCCGCGCAGGCGCTGAAGGACCCGCGAGCCATTCGTCGGACTTTGCGATCACGTCGCCGACGCGCGTGAGATGGCCGAGGACGCGGAAGCTTGTGAGATCGAAGGCCGCGCGGTTGCTTACCGATGCGTGCACCGAGGCTGTCGCGGTGCCCTGGCTGATGGGTTCGATACGAATCGTCGCCGCGGTCGAGCCGCCTTTGCGCCGCGGCTGGACATGGACCGCAAGTTTGGCCGCGGCCAACGTGCGCACGACCAGGCACGTCTCCGGTTGCCACAGTATCGGCTCATCATGATCGGGAAGAAGAACGAAGCTCACATTACCATTCGAGGCCGGATCTGCCGAAAGCTTGACCGTGGGCGGCTGCTCCTGGTCTTCGGCTGCTGCGTACCGCACCAGAAATAGTCCGCGATCGACGGTGACTGTTTGCTGCTGATTGTCACGTTCCATGTCGCCTGCCCAGCTCGACTGCGGTGACAACGCGCCCATCGCCGCAGCTCGTTTTTCACGCGCAGATAATGCCAGCGCATGAAGGTCTGCATGTCCGTAGCAATCGACCGTCAAGAAAGCATGAGCATCGGCGCTTAGACTAAGCGCTCAATTTTATGTAGTTATGCGTTTGAGTAACGGCGCAGCGTTGAAATCGCGCGCGACTATCGCGCTGCGGTTGAGCGCGAAATATTTTTCGAAGGCCAACTGTGCGAAAAATCTCGGAGCGCGCTTCGCACACGTCACGCGCGAACCTTTCCGCGCTTGCGTGAAAGCGACAGTTTGTTGGTGAGCGAAGTGCGCGACGCGGGCGTTCGAACGCCAAATATTCCAGCAACAAACAGCGACGAGAGTGCCCAAGATCGAGTCGTGGGACACATTGTTGTCCCAACATCGCTCGGCATATCGAGATAACTTGAAACAATAGTCAATTCAATTTGGCCGGTGAGAGCAAGCGAAACATTCAGCGTCGCGACGCCTTTCCGGGCAGATTTGCGATCCTGCAATTGACGCGGTGCGATGCGGCTGAATACGCTCGCCACATTCGGGCTTGGGACATCACTCGCTCAACGGAGGACGATCGCGATGACGACTTACGATCTGAATCGTTCAGCGCTGAACAGTCTGTTGGCGGCCGACGGAATCGATCCCTCGGTACGGCAATCGGTTCTTCAGTATCTACAGGAAAACGGCGGTCTCACCAACTCCACCATCACCGTGCCGGTGCAGCAGACCGGTTATCCGCCGCTTGATCCCAATGCCCAGGTGCTTATCGTCAATTCTCCGATAGCGACGGTCGCTACCGATGCTAATCTCAAAGCGATCATTGACGTCTCCGACGCGTCACTGACTGTGACCGGCAGCAGCAACGTCTTCGTCGGCACGGGTCCCGGGGCCGATCACGTCGATATGACTGGATCGACCGGCGACGACGTCGTCATGACTGGGTCGGGCGGTGACACGGTGCTGGGCGGCCAGGGCGCCGATAGCATGTATGGCGGCGATGGCAACGATTCGCTGGTCGCCGGCACCGGCAACTTCCAGCTCCTGGAGGGCGGCTCTGGCCGCGACACGCTTGTTGGCGGCAGCGGCATTTTCGACACCATCAGCGGCGGCAGCACCGGTGACGTCATCCACGGTGGCAGCGGAGATTTCCAGCTCATTCAGGGCGGTAGCGGCACTGATACGATCTTCGGCGGCAACGGCAACTACGACACTATCGACGGCAGCACGGGCGGCAGCAGCTCTTCGGGCGGCGGTGATGGTGGTGGCGGTTGCGGCCAGTCGGACTGCGACTCGGGCCACGGCCACGGGGACAACGGCAATGGTGGTGGCGGCAGTCAGGGGAATTCAGGTCAAGCCGGCGACATCATTTTCGGCGGGAACGGCAATTTCGACCTGATCCAGGGCGGCAGCGGCAATGACACGATCGCTGCCGGTAACGGCAGCTGGGACACTATCAGCGGCGGTGACGGCAACGATGCCATTCACGGCGGCGGCGGCGATCACGAATTGATCGATGGCGGTTCGGGCAACGATTCTCTGTTCGGCGGCAGCGGAAATTTTGACACGATTTCCGGCGGCAACGGCAATGATCAATTGTTCGGCGGTTCCGGAGCCGCCCAATCGCTCACCGCCGGCGGCGGCAACGACACGCTGGTCGCCGGAACCGGCGGCGATACGCTCACCGGCGGCAGCGGCACCGATCTGTTTGTTGTCGGCAATGTCGGCAACGAACTCGATTGACGGCAGCAGCGGTCACAACGACGTCGTCCAGTTCAACGATACCTACGAAAACGCCAACATCTCGTCTTCTCATGGCGTGACGACGGTTTCGTTCACCGACACCGGTCAGACCATCAAGATCAGTGGCGTGCAGGAACTGGTCTTCACCGACAAGACCATCCACTAGCAGCGATGGAAATCCGGCGCTCGACGACATTGCACCACGCAGTGTCGTTGAGCGCGTTTTCCGGCAAGCTTGCCGCGAGCGCGGCGTTCTCTGTATTGCCCTGAAAAAATTCTCGTCGTCGCCGCCGCTCGAGAATTTCACCGCGGCGTAGCTCTCACCTGGAAAATCCAGGGGGCTATAAGTCGTTCGAATTATCAGTCGCGGACAACACTCATGTTAAGAAAATTGCCGCATAGATCGGGCACGACGCCGCGGCGTCGGATGTCGGATATGCGATGAACGCGCCGCCCAAGATCCTCGACTTCGTCAAATCGGCTGCGCTCAAGCCGTCGCAGGCGCGCGATCGATCGGCGCTGGATTGTTTGATCATTGTAGCGCGTCACCGCGGCGTGCATCTGTCGACACCGCAGCTCATTCACGATAACGTACTCAGCGGACCCGAAGTCAGTGTCGCAGAACTGCTGAAATGCGCGCGCAACGCCGGCCTCAAGGCCAAATCGCTGCATCTGAACTGGAGCCGACTCGCCCACCTAAATAAGGCGCTTCCGGCGATCATTGTTCTCAAGAGCGGCGCCGCCATGGTGCTGCTGCGGGTCACTGGCGATCCGGAGGAAGCGCGCATCGTATTGCAGGACCCGAACGCGGCCGATGACGCGCTCCTTGTCATCGACCAGGTCCGCCTGGAAGAGGCCTGGAGCGGCGAGGTCATTCTCGTCAAGCGCAATTACGACATTGCCGACGAGAAGCAGCCATTCAGCATCGGCATGGTCACCGCGCTGGTATTCCGCGAACGTTGGATGGTGCGCGACATCGCCATCTGCGCCGTGGTGATGAGCTTCCTGGCGCTGTCACCGATCATTTTCTGGCGGCTGCTGTCGGACAAGGTGATCTACTTCAAGGCTTACAACACGTTCTACGTTCTCTGCATGGCGATGGCCGTGCTGGTGATCTTCGAAGCGCTGTTTTCCTACGTCCGGCAATTTCTCATTGTTCACGTGACGACACGGGTGGACGTCAAGCTTGGCAGCTACATGTTCGAGCGGGTCCTCAATCTGCCGATGGATTTTTTCGAACGCACCCAGACCGGAACGATAACCTACGACATGCATCAGATGTGGAAGATCCGCACGTTCCTGATGGGGCAACTGTTCGGCACGGTTTTGGATTCCGTGACCTTGCTGGTGTTCCTGCCGGTCATGTTCTTCTTCAGCCCGATCATGACTTTGATCGTGCTCGGTGCGTGCGCCTTAATGGTGCTGTGGATCGTAGCCATGCTGCCGCTCTACCGCCGCAGGTCGCAGGCCGTCGAGGCCGCTGAATCGGAACGCGGCGCGCTGCTGGTGCAAACCATTCACGGCATCAGAACCGTCAAGTCGCTGGCGCTCGATGCCCGTCAGCGTCATCTCTGGGATGTTCACACCGCGCGCGTCGCCAAGCTGCGCCTCGCCGAAGGCCTGACCGGCAATGCCATTCAGGCGGGCGTGCGGCCGCTCGAGCGCTTCGCCGTCAGCGGTTCATACGCCGTTGGCGTCTATCTCGCGCTTTCGTCGAACGATCCGGTCTATATCGGCGCGCTGTTCGCCTTTCTCATGCTGTCGCAGCGCGTGTCCGGTCCTTTGCTCCAGATGGCGCGGCTGATCAACCAATACGACGAGGCGAGGATCGCGGTCGCCGTCGTTGCCAAGCTGTTGAATAGGCCGGCGGAGGAAGGCCGCACCGGCAACGGCGTGCGGACGCCGATTGAAGGCCATATCCAGTTCGTCGACGTGACGTTCCGTTACCAGGGCGCGGCTACGCCGGCGTTGCAGGACTTTTCGGTCGAGCTACCCAAAGGCATGACGCTCGGCATCATGGGCAAGAGCGGATCCGGCAAAACGACCATTACCCGGCTGTTGCAGCGCCTGCACTCCAACTACGAGGGGCTCATAAAGATCGACGGCGTCGACGTGCGCGAGTATGACGTCGACCATCTCCGGCGTAGCCTCGGCGTGGTGTTGCAGGAGAATTTTTTGTTCAGCGGTTCGATCCGCGACAACATCACCGCCGGGAAAATCGATGCCGGTTTCGACGACGTCGTGCGCGCCGCGCGGCTCGCCGGCGCCGAGGAATTCATCGAGAGACTGCCGCGCGGCTATGAAACGTACATTTACGAGGGTTCGCCGAACCTTTCCGGCGGCCAGCGGCAACGCCTCTCCATCGCGCGCGCCCTGATCACCGATCCGCGCATCCTGATCCTCGACGAAGCGACCAGCGCGCTCGATGCCGACAGCGAGGCCATCGTCAACGCGAACATCTCGCGAATCGCCGACGGACGGACCTTGATCATCATTTCCCACCGGTTGTCGTCACTGACCTCGGCCGATGCGATTCTCGTTCTCGACCACGGCGCCATTCAGGACATCGGGCGGCACGATGAATTGCTGAAACGGTGCGATATCTACAGCAGCCTGTGGCACCAGCAGACCCACCACGTGGCGGCCAGCCTGAGCGCACGGGACAAACCCTCTTTCAGGGCTCAGGAACGTGTCTCCTAAGAAGCCGTCCGACCTCAGCGTCATCCGTCAGTTTCAGTCCGAGGCGGATGGCATCACTGAAGCGCCCGAGCCGAGGTGGGCGCGGATCACGGTATTCGTGCTCGCCGGCCTTTTCGTCAGCGCGCTCCTTATCCTGTTTCTGACCAAAATCGACCGCGTGGTGACGAGCGTCGGCGGCAAGCTGGTGTCTTCGGAGCGCCTCAAAGTCATTCAGGCGCTGGACGCCTCGATCATCAAGAGCATCGACGTGCGCGAGGGAGACGACGTCGCGAAGGACGAACTTATGGCCACGCTCGACCCGACATTTGCCGCCGCCGACGTGAGACAACTCACGCAGCAGGTGGCTGACCTGCGGGCGCAGATCGCGCGCGACGACGCGCAGCTTGGCAATCGTCCGTTCACGCCGCCTGACGGCGACGATCTGGATACGCTCAAATCCAATGCGGTGCAGCGGGAATACTACAACCAGCAGGTCGCGCAGTACCGCGCGCAGCTAGAGAGCTACGACGCAAAAATTCGGACGACGCAAACGACCGTACAGAAATATCAGGCGGACGAGTCGCGATACCAAGAGCGCGAAAAAATCGCCGAGCAAATCGAGGGCATGCGGGCGACGCTGGCCGCCCACGGCACCGGGTCGCAATACAATCTCCTGACCTCACAAGACGCGCGCGTCGAGCTGTTGCGGACGCTCGAATACGATCACAACAGCCTGACCGAGGCGCAACATACACTCGCCTCGCAAAAGGCCGACCGCGACGTTTACGTCCAGCAATGGTCAGCGCAATTGAGCCAGGATCTGGTCACAGCGCGCAACAACCTCGAAACGGCAGAGGCGTCTCTGGAGAAAGCCGCGAGACACCATGAGCTGGTGCGGGTGGCGGCGAACGAGCCGTCAGTCGTTTTGACGATCGCCAAGGTATCTGTGGGCTCGGTGCTCAAGGAAGGGGACACGTTATTCACACTGATGCCGGCGAGCTCTCCGATCGAAGCGGAAATCCGCGTCTCGGCCCGTGACGTCGGTTTCGTGCGCTCTGGGGACCGCTGTGTCCTCAAGATCGAGGCGTTCAACTACATGGAGCACGGGACAGCCGAAGGCGCCGTGCGTTGGGTCAGCGAGAACGCATTCACGACCGATGACAACGGGCAGCCGGTCGACGCCTATTACACGGCCCGCTGTAGCATCAAAGAGACGCATTTCGTCAACGTTCCCCCGAAGTTTCGGCTGATCCCGGGCATGACGCTGCAAGCCGACGTAAACGTCGGCAAGCGATCCGCGGCGATGTATTTGCTGAGTGGATTTATGCGTCAGTTCGGCGAGTCGATGCGAGAGCCGTGAGGACGAAATCTGCCGTGACAAGGGACATGGCAAAAGATCTGGCAAGCGCGACGAGTTTTATCCAGGAATTGCGGCGGTCACTTCGGACGCAGCCGGCCTGGCCGACAACCGTTCAAAATAAAATCGTGCCGTCGCTTTCGGAATTCTTCGCGCGCGTGTGCAGGAGGGCAAAGCCGGCGGACGATGCCGCGAAATGGTTCAAGCGCGGGATTTCGGCATACCAGCGACGCCGTTACACGAAGGCATTTTCCGCCTGGAAAAGCGCCGCTGCGATCGGTCACGCCGAAGCGGCGTACAGAATTGCGCGGCTTTATGCGCGCGGCGAGGGAGTTATCCGCAGCAGTCCCGACGCCGTGCAATGGTATGAACGCGCCGCCGAAGCAGGACACACCGAAGCTCAATTCGAGCTGGCTTCGATCTACGGGGCAGGTGCGGCTCCGCTGCCATTTGCCGCCGGTATCTGGTTTGAGTTGGCCTCGGCGTGCAATCGCGACGCCGCGCAGCGGAATCTGGAAGCTTTGTTCGGCAACGGCATTGCCGTCGAGAAGAACCTCGAAGCGGCGCGACGGTGGATGACCGCGGCCGCCGACGCGGGCAAGGCGCAGGCGCAAGCCGGCCTCGCGGAAATGTACCGCCGTGGGCTTGGAGTTCAGCCGCGATTTCGCGGCTGCGCTTCATTGGTATCTGCAAGCGGCGCGGCAAGGGCATGCGATGGGGCAATATGGCGCCGGCGATATGTATTACCTCGGCCTTGGCGTTGAAGCCGATCATCGGCAGGGCGCCGCATGGTACGAAAAGGCCGCGCAGCAGGGCGATGCGCGCGCTCGCGTCGCGCTCGCCAACGCTTACCTCGACGGGCGCGGCATGCCGCACGATCGCGAGGCTGCGGCCCGCTTGTTGAGCGAGGCGGCCGAGCAGGGCGAGGCGCGCGGATTGTACGGCGCGGCCATGATGCACTTGAGCGGCGAGGGATTGCCGCTGAACTTGGATCGCGCGGAAACACTGTTGCGCAAATCCGCAAAGCAGAATCATCTGCCCGCCGCTATCGCGCTTGCCCAGCATTATACGCGCGGCAAAGGGATCGCGCCGGATTTGCGCGAGGCGGCAGGCTGGTATCAGCGCGCCGCCGAACTCGAGGATGCGGAATCGCAATTCATTGTCGGCAGGCTTTATGCGACCGGCGCGGGCGTTCCTGCCAATCCGCGCGAATCCGCCAAGTGGTTCTTGCGCGCGGCGGAGCAAGGGCACGGCACCGCCGCGCACAATATCGCCGCATACTATGTGAAAGGTATTGGCGTCGAGCGCGACGAAGCCGAGGCCATCAGATGGTACACGGAGGCCGCAGCAAAGGGCATCACCGCCTCTCAGGTTCAGCTCGGCAAGCTTTTGTATAAGGCAGCCGGTGACGAGCCGCTCGACAGAACGCGCGGGACCGAGCTCTTGCGCAAGGCAGCTGACGCCGGCGATCTCGAAGCCAAGACCTCGCTGGCCATGCTGCTCCTCCAGGCCGAGCCCGATGGTCTAGGGTTCGCCGATGCGCGAGAATTGTTGGTGCAGGCCGCGGACGCCGGGCATTCCGGCGCCGCGTTGCACCTAGGCCACCTTTGTTCGGGCCGCTATTCGGCTGCGGAAGAGACCAATCCCGCCGAAGCCGTCGCCTGGTACATCAAGGCGGCGCAGGCAGGCGATCCGGAAGCGCAACATACGCTGGGCATGATGTGCCTGAAAGGCACCGGCGTCGCCGCCAATTCCGTCGCAGCGGCGAACTGGATCGAACGGGCGGCCCACAATGACCATGCCGCGTCGCAGTTTCAGCTCGGCGTAATGTACTGCACCGGAGAAGGCGTGCCGCAGGATTTTTCTCGGGCGATCCAGTGGTACGATCTTGCCGCGCGGCTTGGAAATCCGGTTGCGCAATATAATCTCGCGATCATGCTGGCGAAGGGGCAGGGTTGCGTCCCCGATCGTCAAGGTGCGCGCGAATGGCTGCAGCGGGCTGCCGAGAAAGGCCTGGCGGCGGCACACGCGGCGCTCCGCGATTTTCCAGCAGATAACGCGTCAAACTAGCGAGTTAGGATCGGCTTATTTTCAGTTGTGTCGAGGCGGCTGAAATGACCATCGCGGTGATCGGCAGTTGCGTCACACGTGACACCTGGAGCATTCAAAAGCTGCAGCTTCCCAAAGGTTTTGTCTTCTTCGCACGAACCTCGCTAGCATCACTCTTTACTCCGCCAACCTCATTGCAGTGGGCAAAGCTAAAAAGTGAATGGCAGGACGGAATGGTGCAGGCGGAATGCAGGAAGACGGCCCTCCCGACAATAGAAGCTGCTCGCCCGGCTCTCTTGTTGCTCGACTTGATCGACGAGCGGTTTGATCTCCTGGCAGCCGATGAGACAATATTGAATTACTCCCAGGAAATTATGTTCAGTGATTTACTTCAACTCCACACGGACAGAATCGTGCAGATTGGCCGGTTGACGGCAGCCGCCGATATCCTTTGGCGCCGGGGCGCCGATCGACTGGCCGATTGGCTGAGCCGGCCAGCGTTCGACAAAACCAGGATCGTTCTTCATTCGAGCCGCTGGGCTACTCATTTTGAAGACGACGGGATTATCAAGCCATTCCCCGAGCCGATCAAAGTCCTCTGCGACCATGCGGCTTGCATCAGCGACCACAACGGCCTGCTTGAAAACTACGAACGATACCTCACGAAACTTATTCCGCGCATGACTGTCATTCAGGTTGCTGGGAAGTTCAGGGTCGGTGACGCGAAACATCCGTGGGGATTATTGCCGTGTCATTTTATTCGTTCCTATTACACGGATTTCCAGCGGCGCCTTTGGGAGCACGGCATTGATTTGGAGAGCACGGATGGCGCGATTTCCCCCGGGCACCCCAGCGTCGCAATCAAACCGAGCGATCACCCGGCGATGTCGCTTTCGACGTAGAGGCGAACGGCCGGCTCCGCGAGTAATAAAACTAGTTCAACGAATAAACCCGGTAGTTGCGCAACTCGATGGCTTCTTGCGCAGCGCCTTCCGATTCAAGTCCGACATAAAGGCCGCTGAGCGTACCGGCGCTCCAGGATTTCGGCGGGGATACCCAGCCGAGCTTGCGATAGATCCGCGACAGCGGAATATGAATATGGGTCCAACGGCTGGCGTTTACTGGAATGGCTTCGTTGCTCAGGAACGTCCCGTAGTTGACTTCGCGGCCTTCGGCGTACCGTCCGTCCTCGCTGTAGAAGCACCGGTCATAACGCGCATCCTGGCAGAGCGGATGGCGGGGTTCATGGTATGACGCCGCGTAACCTGGCGATTGCGTCAAGTCGATTTCGAGGTAGTGAACTTTGTTGGTTCGCGGAGCGTCCTCGCTCCAGTCCAGTCGCGCGCCGATCATGGCACGATGGCCGGAATATCCGCCTGGATAGAGCGCCGGCCGCACAAGGTCCTTGCCGATGCGCAGATCGGCATCGATAGCGATGTCTGAATCGAGCGTGCCTTTCACCGACCGGTCGTTGGCGCCGAGAAACAGATGGCCGAATTGCAACGGCCATCCGGTAACATTCGTTTGGCGATAGTTGACTGTGTCGAGCGATAGGGTCAGCACGGCGCCGCCGGAATCGTGTTCAAATGCCGCGCCGATCCAGCGGCCGACATCCGTGGCGACGTCCAGATCACCCATATAGGCGACGATATTTGGATCGAAATTTGCGGAGCCGGTGTGGTTGTTTCTGCTGTTCTCCTGCGTCACGCCAAATACGATCGGTTGCGAGTCGTTCTGGCAGTCTCCCGCGAAGTTTCCGAGCTTCGGAAACAGCCGCAGGCCGTCGACGTTGCGGTAGCCCACGACAAAGGCCGAACAAACATTCTTGAAATCGGGATACGCGGTCATCGACGCCCCGCGGGGTTCGCCGCGCGGGGAGCCTGCCTGCGCCTGCATCACGAGGGCCGCCGCGACCGCGCCGGCATAGCCGCACAATGAAACAAGCGGGTAAGCGATTAACGGTCCCGAAAAGCTGTTTTTGTAGGCTCTGACGGCCGCGTCTGCCGTCGATTGCGGCGTGATGACACGACGGACATTTTTCATGAACGATATCAGCAATGCTCTTCTCGATCTCGATCAGTCGGCCCCGGGCTTATATCCGGACAGGTCCATTCACAGCTCGGAAATCGAACGAAACATGCCAATTTGGGATGAATCCGGTCGCAGGCATTTTTCGAGAATGATCGATAACTTAATACAAGTCGTGTTTGTTTGTTTCGTCAATCGTAGCGGATCAAATTATCTGCTCGATCTCCTCGAGCAGCTCAATCTCGGTGCCAAGCCGACCGACGAGGCCTTTAACTACGATCAGGTGCTGGCGCGATGCCGCCAAAACGATGTTACGAGCTTTTCGTCGTACCTCGCTAAAATCGTGCTGGCGAATGCGAAGAATGGAGTTTGCTTTCTCAAGATCGGGGGCGAACAATTGTTCTGGCTGACCAAGCACGGCTTCCTCTCGCGCATGATGGACTCGGCGATACCGCCAAAGTTCATTTTCATGTCGCGGCGTGACAAAGTGGCACAGGCGGTCAGTCTCTTCATCGCCGAGTTCGACTGGCCAGTTTTCCGAAGCAAAGATCGATGTCGTATCGGCGACCTCTGGCGAACCCGATGTCAAATACGACGCCAGAAAGATCCTTGATCGCCTGCGATACATTCTACATCAGGAACATCTGTTTTCACTGTTCTCGGCCCTGCACGAGGTCGAGTTGCTCTCTTTGAGCTACGAGGATCTGGTGGCCAACCCGGAACGCACGTTGCGTGAGGTGCTGGACTATAGCAATGCGCCCAAAGATACGCTGGTGCAGCTGGCAAAGATCGAGCGCGGTGGCAAGAGCTTGAAACGCCAGAGAGGGCAATTAAACCGCGACCTGATCGATCAATTCCGCAGCGAGTTCGGCGTCTCTGCCGAGCGCGGCGAAATGGACCGGGCGGCTGGGACACGGGTTACGGCTCGACGGCAATCCCGACGCGGGCGTTGAGGTTTGTCGGGGGCGAGACGTCGCCTCGCTGCACTTCCGCCAGGCCGGGTGGCGGGACGCCGGGCGCAGGAATAGCGATGATGCCGGTTTCGGTGCGCCACCAGATATTTTCCGCAATCCCGCGAAAATTATTTTGATTGAATGGCTGGGTCTCCAGCCAGAATGCGCGATAGCCCGCACCGCCCAAAAAATCGTGGATTTCCGCCAGGCGCTCGGCGGAGTTTTGCTCGAAAAAAACGACCGGGTGGCAGCGTGCAATGGTCGCGCGGGCACCGTGGAGTGCCTCGAGCTCCATGCCCTCAATGTCGAGCTTGATGAACGAAATCGGTCTCGCGGCGCATAATTCGTCCAAAGTTACGGCCGGAACTTCGCCGATACCGCCGGCCGCGTCGAAGCGGAGACGGCGTACGAGCTTGTGCCAGAGATTCATGCGTCGGCCGGAAAACGAATGGCCGCCGACGTTTCGCTCTGCGGCGCACTGTGGTTCGCTTTCAAAACTGCCGTCCATATCGGCGCAAACCGCATTGACCACCTTGACGTTGTTGCAGCCGTTTCGCTCGCAGTTCGCGCTCAGGACTTTCGATACCGCGGGCTGAGCCTCGATCGCGATGACGAAACCATCGCCGACCCAGCGCGAAAATGGCACGGTGTGAGTTCCGATGTTGGCGCCGACATCGACCGCCGTCATTCCGGCGCCGATATACCGGCGCAAAATACTCAATTCGTGCTCAGCCCATTCGCCGTACATGCGCAGCGACCGGCCGATAACGTTGTCGGCCGAAAACGCCAGCATGGGACCGTAGCGGCAGTCGATTTCATCAATCTGTGCCTCGCCGTTGACGATGGGGCGACCCACAGTAGCCCTTGCTAGGCGGCAGCAAGCACGGACGGCTCCGTGCGGCGAAGCCACTCGAAATACGAATCCCCTCCGGTTGAAAATGGATTGTCGAAATACTCGAACAGATCCGTGCGGTTGCGAAACAGCAGTCGCGCCGTCCTCGGAATCTTCACGCCGTTGTCAAAATTGCCGTAGTGCCAATAGCCCTTGGGAATATTCGCGGTGATGTCTCCGAGCGCGCGGCGATACCAGTTCCACAATTCCCGGACCTCGACGTTATCGCGCGCGTTCTTTTCGATCATGATGTCGCCGGCCGAATTGAGTTTGGTGAAGTGAAAGAATTTCAGTGGAGAGCCGGCGACAAGAATTTCGCCTTCCCTGGTGATCCTGATTGGGCGGGTGCTGATATTCCAGCTGGCGACATTGTAGCCGGGGTCGCGTTCGATATGGACCTTGTCGAACAGGCAAGGTACGAGATCGCACCACTTCTGGTCCGTGAACAGGCCATTCGGCACATCATCGTAGCAAGCGAGATAAAGCTGCTTTGCCCACCACTGTGCAAAGGCGTTGCCGGCATCGTCGTTGCGGACTGCAACGAAGCCCAGGTTGAAGATTCCATACTTCAGCGAAGTCATCTCGTTGTCCTTGACGAGACCCTCGGTTTCATTCGGCAGGATCTGGTGTGGTGTCAGAATGATCGATACGCGATCAAGCGCGTGGACGATGCCGTTCAGGTCGGCAAAGACAGCAATGTCGGGATCGAGGTAAACGACCTTGTCGGCTCCCTTGGCGAAGAGGTGGCACAGCGTCTGACCCTTCACCGCTGTCGAGGCCTCCACCACGTCGTGCTTAAAAATCCAGCGGTCGAAACGCTCGAAACCGAGGTCTTTGGCGTAGACCATATGATCGAACACCGCCGCAAGCCCGCGGTCGTTGCCGTCCGGTGGCTCGTCGGTGACCACGCCCCATACAATCCAGTCGGGATGCACCTGCCGCAAGGTTCTCACCAGGATCGCGGCGCGCGCCAGGTAGCTGAACGTGAAGCTCGTGAAACAATGAACCTTGCCGCTCATGATGCTGCCCGCGCCGATACGGGCGCCGCCGCACCGAATGTTGCGGACGTGCCGGTCTGATCGATGTCGTAAGTCGCGTCCGGCGTGGCTTTTTTCAGTTGCGATGCGGGAACGTGTTTCTCGAAAAATTCCTGGACGCCGGCGCCATCATTGACGACCCAGCCGCAATCAAGCTTGTGCACCAGTGCGGCCACATTGCCGCTGTCCGTAAGGCAAAGAATCTTTGCTCCGGCGGCGACTGCTTCGTGGGCGACGTAGGAAAAAGTCTCGGGCCAAGGCGACAATACCGCCACCACGGCAATCCCGTGCTTCGCCAGCAATCGCCGCGTCGCAAATCGATCCGCTGCCGTGACCTCGGTGCGCACAAATTCGACGTGCGGCAGCGACGGCGTTCCTTCGGCGGCGAAGTGATAGAACTTGTAACGCGGATCGCGATGCAGACGCTGCACCAGATCGCTGAACAGAGGCCAGCCCTTGCTGGCCGCGGCATAGCCGACGAAGGCAATCGAGACGCGCTTGCGGACGCCGGCGCGGCGGCTGTTTTTCTTGCGCGCGCTTTCGGCGGAAAGGCGCCAGTGCGGATGAACAGTCTCACGCTGCCGCGGCAGCGCCGTGGATTTTTGCCAGATTTCCAGAGCGGCGGCGGACGGACTGACGACCTCGAAACGGCAGGAGTTGAAAACGGTTCGCATGCCCTGCAAATGCCGTTGCCGAGTTTTGCCGTAGACACAAACCCGGCAGGCGAAGCTGGGCGCCGGCGGCGCGGCGCAAAAATGCGCGTCGTTGCGCAGCAGATTAAAGCCTTCGCAGAGACTGAAATAATCATGCAGCCAATAGAGGCGCCGCTCGGGTTTGAGCGCCGCACACAGCATTACAACATCCGCGGCCGCAAAACCCATCACCGAGTGGACGGCCAGCGTTGGCGCCCGATTGCCCGGGGAGGGAGTTTTCTTCAACACGTCGCGCACCGCCGCGAGAGCATACAAACCCACCGGCTTTCCGTCGGCCACCACGCGAACCAGCGTGCGGGAATCTTCGGGCGCAAACGTCAGCCGCGCGATTTGCGGCGAAATATGTATGTAGGCGTAATCGATTGCGTTGAACTTCGCTTGCTCGTCGGCAATGAATATTTGCGTCCCCCCGATGACGCGAATGTAGCAGTCATGACTGAGCGCGACGACCAGTCCTTTCCTGTCCTTGAGACTTGCGGCGAGCTTGCTTGCCAGAACCCCGCCGCTGAGCACCTTCTCACCGGCGGCCGGACCTGGAACCGGTCGTTTCGCCGGTTCAACCGCCGCATCAATGATTTGTCGCCGATAACCGCCGGGGCGGCGTGGCAACCTGCCTTCACCGCGTCCTGATATACAATAATGCCAGAATGGATTGACGCCGGCGTCGCTCACGTCCTCATTCATCTCAAGATAATATTTGGTGTCGAATTGCAGGCTTGGATTGCGCCCCTCGCGCCAGCCGGTGACGAAGAAGTGCAAAAGCGGATCGATTTTGGCCGATCGTACGTCGGGGTATGCCGCGAGATAGTAGGCTTCATCGAAATGCGCGCGGATAACGGCGAGGGCGTCGTCATGTCCGGCGGGATCGGCTAGGTCGCCTGAGGCCGCGGAGAGATCGCGCGCATCGGCCCCGGCGTTGTTTGTCGCGGGCGCGGCCGCAACCGGCAGAACATTTTCAAGACTTTTCGTCAGGATTCGCAGATCGAAGCTGCCGGCATCGGCTTCAAGCTGCGCGACGAGCGGATTGACCGCAAACCATTCGGCCGCGGGGTACGCCAAAAGCCACGCCGCGACATCAAACGATGGATTCGGAGATATGCCTTCGCGCCATCCGCGATATGCGAAATGCGCGGCGAAATCGAGTCCGTCCACGTCCAGATCCTCGAGCTGCCCCGGATAAAAATCGGGATCGACATGCGGCCGAAGACGCTCCACCCAGTCGAGGATCGGCGCCCCGAACAACAGCCGCGAACGTATCGAGGGGCTGACGCTCGATGACGCCATGCGTCCCTCGATCATGCCGTGACGCAGATAGTGATAGTAGGGATTGATCTTTGAGCGCCGAACGTCGGCATTTGCCGACAGATATGAGACGGTATCGAAGAACGGATTGGGATTGCGCCCTTCACGCCAGCCGATTGCGCAAAAGTGGTGCAACAGCCCGCTTTGGCCCGAAGCAACATCCGGATACTCGTGAGCGTAGTAATCGGAATCGAAGTGTCTGGCGATTTCCAGCAGCTCGGGCGACAGATCGAGCGCGCCGCGCAAGGCCGGGGCGCGGTCAGGTGAAAGTGCGCCGCCAAAATCCGCCATCCTGTTGCGGCCATTGGATTTCGCGCGTCCGTTATGCGAGCGCTCCGGTCTAGTCGCCAATTTCGGCTGGACGGGAGGTGCCGTATCGGGCGCCGTGCGCACCTCCTTAAACATGAGAACGCGCACGCTTTCGTTTACAACTCCGGTAGCAAATTCGGGAACCGACCGGGATCTCATTGATGCTTCCGCGTCTCTTTGCGCCGGGTAAAGCGCCGGCGGTCCACCAACTCGCCGGCGCAGTGGTTCTCTTTAGAAGATTGAGAAGTCCTTGTATGGCACGCGACCTTCCGTGAAACCGGCGTGATTGAAGTGATCTTGTGCGCTCTTCAAACGGCCCTTCTTGATCGCCTCCGCGACATCCGGGTTCGCTTGCAGATAATAACGCTCGTCGACGATAAACCTGCGCGGCAACCGGTTTTCGAAGTATCCCGTCTCGACATAATGGTCGAGCCCGCTTTTTACTTTTTTCGCTCGAACTGCCGTTGCGATGTCGGGATAGGTTTCGAGGTAAAATCGTTCGTCAAACAGATTCTTGTTCTTGATTGCTCCAGCTAACAGACTGCGGAAAACTTCCCTCGGTATGGCGACGTATTGAGGATCGCGCTGGCGATCAATCTTGATCAGTTTTTCGAGATTACGAAAATACACGTTCAGTCCTCCGCTAATTTCCAATGCTCGTCCGTGCATGATTTTCCTACGCCCCGGCGCTCTATTTTTTCGTTTCCTCGGCTGGGAGAAGAATGAATTAAATTTCAATCGAATGTCTTTATTGCTCAGGTTGTGCGCGTCACTTAGCGCAACATTCGAGCGCCGGCGATCGCGCGGCGCATTGTTGGCGAAGTCAGGGCAGCGGAAAAATTGCATCGATTTATCGACATAGTGCGGCGGACCGTTTAGCCGAATGTGCACTGCATTGTCGCTTGGGAGCGGCGGGTCGTCGCATCCGCGTTATGATGCCCTGCATCAGAGCGGATGACGTTTTGCCTTGTTCGCTTGGCGAATTCTGTTTATCTCATACGGGTTGCGAATGATCCTGGATGTGTTGCCGCTGACACTACCCGGCGCGCTCCTGATACGGTCCCGGCGTTTTGTCGACAAGCGCGGATATTTCGCCGAAACCTACGTGCAGCGTGACTATGTCGCCGCCGGCATAAGAAACGTATTCGTTCAAGACAATGACTCGTATTCCGCCACGCGCGGCACCTTGCGCGGTTTGCATTTTCAGACCGCGCCGTTCGCGCAGGCGAAACTGGTGCGGGTGCTGCGGGGAAGAATTTTCGATGTTATTGTCGATCTGCGGCACGACTTGGAGAGCTATGGCCGGCATGTTGGCGTCGAATTGAGCGCGGAGGGTCGGGAGCAGCTTTTTGTTCCGTCCGGATTTGCTCACGGCTTTTGCACCTTATCGCCGGATACGGAGGTCAGTTACAAGGTGGACGCCGTGTTCTCCGCGCCGAACGACTGCGGCGTGAATGCCGGCGATCCCGACCTCGGCATTCGCTGGCCGGTGGCGATCAGCGACACGGTCATCTCGGACAAAGATCGCGCGCTGCCGATGCTAAAGGAATTACCCGTTCATTTTCATTGAGAGGCGTGCCGTGAACGACGGACAACCTGTGCCGCGCATCATCGTGACCGGAGGCGCCGGCTTTATCGGCTCCGCGGTCTGCCGCCATCTCGTCAGGGAGGGGGGCGCCTGCGTCGTCAACGTCGACAAGCTTACCTACGCGGCCAATCTGCATTCTCTCGACAGTATCGCCGGCAGTCCGCAATACCGTTTCGAGCGGACCGACATCTGCGATCGACCGGCGCTCGACGCGCTGTTCGACAGCTATCAGCCGACCGGCGTTATTCATTTGGCCGCTGAAAGTCACGTCGACCGTTCGATCTCCGGCGCGGGCGTCTTTCTGGAAACCAACATACAAGGCACCTTTCACGTTCTCGAGGCGGCACGACGTTTCTACGAGAGGCTGACCGGCGAGCGCCAGGAGCAATTCCGCGTCGTCCATGTGTCGACCGATGAGGTCTACGGCTCGCAAGCCGACGGATTGTTTCGCGAAGATTTGCCGTATCGGCCGAGCTCGCCCTATTCCGCCAGCAAAGCCGCGTCGGATCACCTCGTACAAGCTTGGCATAAAACCTACGGCCTGCCCGTGGTGATTTCGAATTGCTCCAACAATTACGGGCCCTGTCAGTTTCCCGAAAAACTTGTCCCGCTGGCGATCCTCAACGCTTTTGAGGGCAAGGCGCTGCCGGTTTACGGAATGGGCGACAACGTCAGGGACTGGCTGCACGTCGAAGACCACGCGCGCGCGCTCGTTACGCTACTCGACCATGGCCGCGTCGGCGAGAAATATAATTTTGGCGGCGACAGCGAACGCACCAACCTCAGGGTCGTCGAGTCCATTTGCGATATCCTCGACCGTATCGCGCCGGCGCAGCGTCCGCGGCGATCGCTCATTACCTTCGTCGCCGACCGTCCTGGTCACGATCACCGTTATGCGATCGACGCGTCGAAGGCGGCGTCGAGCTTCGTTGGCGGCCGCGGCATTCATTCGCCAGCGGTCTTGAGTTTACGATCAAATGGTACCTGGACAATTCCGAATGGTGGCTGCCTCTACGTCAGAATGTCTATGACGGCGCACGCCTTGGGCTCCTTAAGAAAGCAAGCTGAGGACACGATGAGCACTGGCCTGATTTTAGTGGCGGGCAAATCCGGGCAGCTGGGCCGATGCCTGCTCGAAGCTGCTGGGAGCCGGACATTCGTGTCGTTCTGGCCGGGCGGCCGACCTTTGACATCGAATACGGGCGATCCATTGACGCCTTCCTCAGCGCCGTTTCACCCGGTCTCATCGTCAACGCAGCCGCCTATACAGCCGTGGACAAAGCCGAGACCGAATCCGCCCGTTGCTATGCGGTGAATTGCGATGGCGCCGCCGAGCTGGCCGCCGCGGCCTGGCGCCGGGGCCTGCCGCTCATTCACGTCTCCACTGATTATGTGTTCGACGGCAAAAAGACGTCGCCCTATCACGAGGACGATGCGACCGGCCGACGGGCGTTTACGGCCGCTCCAAGCTCGAAGGCGAACAGGGGGTCCGGCGTGCCCATCCCGAGGCAATGATATTTCGAACGTCGTGGCTCTACAGCGTCTTCGGCACGAATTTCTTGAGCACAATGCTGCGGCTGGCGCGAAGCCGGCCGGACCTTCGTGTCGTCGATGACCAGCACGGCTGTCCAACTTCTGCGCACGATCTTGCCGCGGCGTTGCTCGATATCGCCTCGACCACTCTGGATGACCGCGGACGTCCCGGCGTCTACCATCTTAGCGGGGAAGGGGAAGCGACGTGGTACGGGTTGACCAAAAAAATATTTGATCGGGCCAAAGCGTGCGGCCGGCAGGTGCCGCTGCTCACGCCAATCACGACGGCGGATTATCCGACGCCGGCGCGCCGGCCCGCGAACAGCGTGCTGGATTGCGGCAAGGTCGCCCGCGAGCTCGGCGTGAGGCTTCGGCCTTGGCCGGAAGCTGTCGCCGATTGCGTGTCGCGGATCATCGGAAACGAGGAGCTGCAGCGATGCTGAAGGGGATCGTTCTCGCAGGCGGCAGCGGCACCCGACTTTATCCAATCACGCGCGGCCTGAGCAAACAGCTCCTGCCGGTGTTCGACAAGCCGATGATTTACTACCCGCTGTCCACTCTGATGCTGGCCGGCATTCGCGACATCCTGGTCATCACCACGCCGGAGGACAGACCTCAGTTCGAGCGGTTGCTGGACGATGGCACACAGTGGGGCATCCGGCTTTCCTACGCAGTACAGCATAAACCCGAAGGGCTGGCCCAGGCGTTCCTCATCGGAGAACAATTCATCGGGCACGATCCCGTGGCGCTCGTGCTCGGCGACAATATTTTCTTCGGCCACGGCTTGCCGGACATGCTGATGCAAGCGGCGTCAAGGACCGACGGCGCCACCGTGTTCGCATATTACGTGAAGGAGCCGCAGCACTACGGAGTTGTCGCATTCGATGAAACCGGGCATGCACTCGACATCGTGGAGAAACCGGCCGAGCCGCTGTCGAACTGGGCGGTGACTGGGCTTTATTTTTACGACAACGACGTGGTCCGCATTGCTAAGGACGTGAAGCCCTCGGCACGCGGGGAACTTGAGATTACCGACGTCAACAAGCGTTACCTCAGTGCCGGCAAACTCAATGTCGCGCGCATGGGCCGAGGTTTCGCCTGGCTCGATACCGGCACTTTCGACTCGCTGATTGAGGCTGGCTGCTTCGTGCGAACCCTCGAGGAGCGACAGGGTATGAAGGTTTGCTGTCCAGAGGAAATCGCTTTTAATATGGGCTACATCACGCCTTCCGGAATGAGGGCTTGGCGCATTCATTGAAGAAAGTGGCTACGGCACTTATCTGGAAGCACTGGTCGGTGTCTGACGCACGTTGTAGTCGGCGTCGAACGACCTGTGGTCGTGCTCTTCCTGTGGGGTCTCCGGTGAGAGAGAAATCATCAAAGCCCTGATTGTAGCAACAATTTGGTCCACCGCATCTCTGAGGCGAGCCCACGCGTCGGCCGAGCAGTTCGCCAGCAACTAAGCTCGAACAAAAGCTCCTGAACGTGCTGAGATTGCCCATTTTTTATTGAGTTCTTGTGTTGACTTAGCGTGCCTATAACCGCTTGGTTGAAGGCTTCGGCAACGAATTGGCGGGGGGTATCAACTCCGGGGCGCGAGTCCTCATCCCGTCCATTCGCGCGGTTGACCGGACTGCT
>CAWJUQ010000001.1:0-75840 GCA_963846055.1 uncultured Alphaproteobacteria bacterium | reverse complement strand
CGACAAGGCTGTTTGGTAAAGACCGCGGACACGTTCTGCCGTTACATCCTGTTTGGGGACTTCCCCAAGTACGGTCGATGTATCCCGACCTTTCCGAACACAAGCCGATTGACCGCGCCCGCCAATACCAGAACGCACGCGCTGTTACACGAGGCACCCTCCGGCACAATCACCGAAGCACGCTTCTTTCGCAAAAGCCGTCCAAGCTCCATCGCGGCGGGCACGCTGCCACCGGGGCTATCGAGCTCTGTCCCCCAGGAAAAACTCGCGGCCATCTTGTTTTTGAACCGCCGCTTCTTCCGTTTGGTCGATAAGGCGGGTCAGCTTTATTACTGTGGATGAATTGATTTCTCCGTCAATCTTCGCGTCTCGAAGAGAACAGCTTATTCCGGAACAATCGACGGCGCCTACGACTAAGGCGGAACCAGCAACAACGCGGGTCGAACCGACTACCGCCACGAGGGTAAAAGCGTAGCCCAAAGCCTTACGCGCGCGAGCATGGTGGCCCCCCTACGAGGCACGTAAAGCACACCACAATATGGAGGATATATCCAGTGGTTTAATAACCTCTGAAATGCGCGCCTTGGGGTATGAAGGCGCGCGCCCTAGTCGCTTGGAATTTGCGGCGTATCCGTGTAAGGCGCGGACTATCCCAAGAGCGTCTCGCCTTCGACGCTGAAGTGGACCGTTCTTACTTGGGCGGTTTGAACGTGGCGAGCAAAATCCAACCGTCGATATTCTCGACCGGCTTGCGAGCGTCCTATGCGTCCAGTTGTCAGAGTTTTTCGCTGTTCCGATCAAAGGCGCGACTCCACCGAAACCGCTCAGAAGTGGCAGGCGAAAGAACTTGTGAACGTGCGCCGCGTCGCCACTGTCGTCTCGCGGCTCATTAATCTCACTTCGTTGGACCGTACAACTCCGAGAACGGGAATTATGGAATAACGCTCGCTCGGCTCGGTTGGCCTCCGACCATATTAGTATTTTGCAAACGGGCACCGGTCGGAACAATCCACGCTCGGCGGTCAAGCCGCATTTCGTTGAATTGCCCGTGGAAAACCCACCAACTGAGAGAATGGATGTTGAGATCATTTATAATATCCCGGCATCAACAACTTGCCGCCGAATTTTTCGATGTCTGACATACGTGATATTTTTTCTTTTGGCACTCCAGGCGGAATCAGAACCGGCATATGCCAAACGTACGGCAAGTTGATATCTTTCATTTCGGCAGGCTTTGGGGTGTATGTTGCAACGATGGTCACTCCACCGGGCCTGATATCAAAGGGATTGCTAACAAAAATTCGTTCATCCTCCATTTTGTCAATCGTTGGATCAATAAACCCGCAAAGCAACATGAGTTTGTAGGATTTCTCAAATGACAAAATTGTCGTTGTATCTATTGTGCTGTTGCAGCCATCCTTATTCCCTCCCCATCCCACCACTATGTTTGGTAATTGACCCGATGACTGGACGGTCGCTAAAGACGAAAAAACCGCCACGATAAAAGCGCAGGCTACTAATAGGCCCCATGATGGGGCACGCTCGTGAGGTAAATTTCTTTTAGAAAATCTGTTTAGTAGCCAAACGAGACCGGCCGCCCCGACTACCCACCATCCGAGACCGTTCCAAAGATCAAAAAACATCTTGAAACCCTCGCTCTTCACAGACGCGAGAAACTCAAGATGTTCGAACGCCACGAGCCCTCTGGAAATAGGGCCGCCCGCCAGCAGAACGACTGATGCCCAAACGTCGGGGTCGCTTTTAAGCCCGATAATCTTTTCTGGTTCAGGCGGCACGGGAACTTGAGGCATCGCAAAGCCCTCCGAGGGAAAATCGCCCCCAAGCGGATTCGCACACGCGGAATTGCGACCAGCAACGTTTGATTGAAATCTTTCCCCGCCTCCCACAAATGCAGATTTTGGAAGTGAAGAAAGCATTTGCCCACATTCTTGTGCTACCTATAGTATTCCTTGGAGAGACGCCGCGCTTTCGCCTGGATATAACTCTTTGTTTTTGCTAATCTTACAAGCTCATTACCTTTTAACGCTTAGTCCCGGGCGGCTTTGGGTCCCCGGTCGACCGGCACAAAGACCGGTCCGCACGGAGCGTGCTTAACCGCGGCATCTTTGCTGGCGAAGCGGAAGAAACAGCCGTTTCGCAGCAGCCTGCGGGAAACCCGGTTCTGGGGCTGAGCCATCGGGGTAGAAGCCGGTGGCGAGTGCCGCAAGCGTGAGCGCCGAAAGGTGGGCGCGCTGGAAAAAACAGTGCGCACGCCGCGTCGTCACGCGGACATTGGTTAGGACAATGCGCCTTTCGGCGCTCCGCTTTCCCTTTTCAGGAAAGCACCTTTTCTTGGCGTGATCGTGAGCAAAACTCGGATGCGATCGCATCGCGAGAACGAGATTTCCTTTTCCTCTCCCCGCGTGCGGGGAGAGGTCGATTTGCGAGCTAAGCGAAGCAAATCGGGTGAGGGGGCGTAGCCGGAAGTCTGAGCGCAAATGGGAATGCCCCCTCATCCGGCTCGCGGCTAAGGCCGCTCGCCACCTTCTCCCCGCGCGCGGGGAGAAGGGACCGAGGGCGCCGCGCACTCGGAGTTTGCCAAGGACGGCATTGCACAAGACCCCGGATCAGCGGTGCGGCATTTCACGCCGCACCGCGTCCGGGGAACGTAACCGGTGGTGACGAGGAAGGGGGATTATAACCTTGACAAAGCACCCCCAAACGGTTGATACGGCCAGCGTCCCATCAAGCGGGGCTGGCGCGCCCGAAACACAGCCGCATTGCGGCGAGAAACACGTCGAAAAATTCGCGTTTTGTGAAGCGTTTGATGTCGCGGAGATTTTCAACTGGGATGTTATCCGCCAGCGACTTGCGCCCTTCCTCCGTGAGTAATTCTGGAGAGTGGATCATAAGCCAGTAGTTAAATGCCGCTTCTTCCCCTGAAGTGCGCTCACCGCACATTCTCATTCCCAAGATCGAAAACATAATAAATCCTTGGGAGAGGTTGGAGTTAAATTCTATAACGTCGTTGCCGTCCTTATTGGCGTGCTTGAAGAAGTTGCCGGGTCGTTTCAATCTACGCGCAACTTCTGCGCGGTATTCGTCCTTGATTAGGTCAGAATCGAAGAGAAGGTCTCGCCGATGCGGGTTTCGTTGTTTGCTTACAGCATGGATGATTTCATAAGCAGCGTGTGCCAGCGTGTGGACTGCTACTGGGTCATCATCGTAAAACCATAGACGGATCGCGGTCTGCAATTGTCTCTGTGCGGCATCGAGTTTACTTATATGGATGGATTTGGCGGTAAAGGCTGCCATGGTGAAGCCCTTCAAAGGCGCTACTTCTAAAGCGCAAGTTCATTCCGACGCATGGGCGCGCTTTGAGCGCGCCGTTGATGTTGTCGCTAAATCCCCGCCCCAGCATAGGACGAGAGACAAAGAGAGTCCCAAAAAGAAAAGCCAAAAAAAGCGAAAGCCCGTAAGGCGAAGCGATTAAAGATTGCCGTTCTTCACTTCAATCTCATTGGTTTGATTGCCGCATACTTGCCGACGGCGAATGCGATTGTGGAGGTATTACAACTGCGCGTGTATTTGCCGCATTTGTTTACTTCCACGTCTATAATCTGGCCGCGGTCCTTCGAATGTTTGAGTTAGCATTGATACGTCGCGTATTTCGTCTATCCGAACAAGCTCCCAGGCCGCCACGGCGCTGGGATCGCTTCCCTCGCCGGATAATCGCCACGACCAAAGAGCGTGGTGACCGTCGTGCATGATGCCGTAAGCATGTGGTTCCACGATTTTTGATTCTTGATTTGAGGCGAGTCGGTATCCAAGCAGTTGTCGCATGAGTATTGCGTTGCAGATGAATGCAAGCCAAAAAACGGCGCGCCTCGCGCTTAATTTGCTTTTGATTGAGTGACTTTGTGAGGCCATCGATAAGTTAGACGCTTGCCTTTGATGCCAGCCGCCGCGATTTCCGCGCGCATGAAGTCGTTCACGCCAAGGCCCGCGCGGTTTGAATAACGGAAATCAAATTCAGCAAGGTAGCGATGCAGATGTTTTTCGCTGCAATGCTGATAGACGCCCTTCATTCCGCGCTTGAAAATTGAGTAGTACCCTTCAACGGTGTTGGTGTGCACGTCGCCACGCACATATTCGTCTTGAGTGTGGTTGATGGTGTCGTGGCTGGCAAAGTGGCGGTGAGCCTTGCCGTACTGCCCGCCGTCGTCGGTCATAAGCCTCGCCTCACGCGCAATATTGGCGCGCAGGAACGGCATTACGTCAGAGGCGCGTGTGCCATCGACGTGGAAGCTACGAGCCTCGCCGCCGCGCTCGACCAGTGTCAGAACCGGGTTCTTGTGGACACCGCCGCGCGTTTTTTGAACGCCAACTTTGCGACCGATGAACGTTTCGTCGCTTTCAACGACTTTGCCGCCGCTGCCAAGCGGAGAATTGCCGTCAGTGCGGAGAGCAAGGCGCAAGCGGTGCATCATGAACCACGCGCTCTTGTACGAAATGCCAAGCGAGCGATGTACTTGATGCGCGGAGACGCCTTTTTTTGAAGCCGTCAGCAGGAACAGCGCGGCAAGCCACTTCGACAGCGGGATTTTTGAGCGTTCGAACACGGTTTTCACCGTGACCGTGAATTGCTCGCGGCATTGGCTGCACTGATAGAGGCCGGCACGGTGGGCCTTCCCGTTAAGCGCCGTCACATCATCGCCTGTAGCGCCACAGTGCGGGCAGATTGGGCCTTTCGGCCAAACCCGTGCCTCTAGCCACTTACGCGCCTTGGTTTCGTCGGTGAAAATCGGGTTTTGGAGGTTGGCGGTCATGGCAGATACCGAGTTTGTCTATTGGGTGAATGGTGTTCGCGTCGTTCAGCCGATTAATGCACTTGCGCTGCCTGAAGGATTGAAAACTCTTCCGGCCGATAGACCGTATCCATTCCGCATTTGCCGCAATGAATTTGAAGCGGCCCGTGAGTTCACGTCACATTGCCCTGAACGTCCTCCGGAGGGGGGGCGTCACCAAGGGCAATCTGGACTTGGCAACCTTTGCAAGTGACGAAAACGTACCAATTCCCCGGCTTGATCTCGAACATGGCGGCTTCCCCTACAACCGCCAGTCTACCTATAGAACCTGCTTTGTCAAGGTTATAATCGCGCGAGGAAGGGGGGCGCGGCGAGAACGAGATTTCTTTTTCCTCTCCCCGCGTGGGGAGAGGTCGATTTGCGAGCGAAGGGAGCAATCGGGTGAGGGGGCGTTCCCATGATTCTGAGCCTTGCGGTTAGGCCCCCTCACCCCAGCCCTCTCCCCGCAAGCGGGGAGAGGGAGGAGTGCTCCGCGCGGCCTAAATCGTTCGTCGCTGTTTGAAATTGTGGATCGGAGGAACGGGCCCTAAATACAGCCCATGCAGTGGACCGACGAAGGCATTGTGCTCGGCGTGCGGCGCTACGGCGAAACCAGCGTCATTCTTGAACTGATGACGGCCGAGCGCGGCCGGCACCTGGGCCTCGTTCGCGGCGGCGCCGGCCGGCGGCTGCGCGCCGTGCTGCAGCCGGGCAACTCGCTGCGCGCGACCTGGCGGGCGCGGCTCGACGACCATCTCGGCAATTATGCTGTGGAGGCGCTGAACCTGCGCGCGGCGGGATACCTGAACGCCGCGCACGCGGTTCACGGCGTCACCCATCTCGCCGCCTTGTGCCGCCTCCTTGGCCGAGCGCGAGCCGCACGCGCGCATGCATGCCGAGCTCGAGTTAATTCTTCGATTCGCTCGATGACGCCGCCGCCGTGGCGCCGATGATCGCCCGGTTCGAGCTCGGTTTTCTCGCCGAGCTTGGGTTTGGGCTCGACCTCATCGTCATGCGCGGCGACCGGCACGCCCGACGATCTGATTTATGTCTCGCCCCGGTCGGGCCGGGCGGTGTCCGCCGCCGCCGGCGCCGCCTACCAGGACAAGCTGTTGCGGCTGCCGGGATTTTTGAGTCATGAGACCACGCCGGCGTCGGCCGATGAACTCGCCGATGCCTTTGCGCTGACCGGCTTTTTCCTCGACCGTTACGCCTTTGCGCCGCGCGGGCTGCCGGTTCCCGACGCGCGGGAGCGCTTTGTTTCGGCCGTTCTTGTTCGCAACCGCTAACCGCGCTACCGCTGCCGGTCATGAATAAAAAACTGATTCCCCCGGACCCGGGCAACGTGCAGGAGATTGCGCTGCGGGAGGCGCTGGAAGAGCGCTATCTCGCCTATGCGCTCTCCACCATCATGCACCGGGCGCTGCCGGACGCTCGCGATGGCTTGAAGCCGGTGCACCGCCGCATCCTCTACGGCATGCGGCTTCTGCGGCTCGACCCCGGCGCGGCGTTCAAGAAGTCGGCGAAGATTGTCGGCGACGTCATGGGCAACTTTCACCCCCACGGCGACCAGGCGATCTACGATGCGCTGGTGCGGCTCGCCCAGGATTTCGCCTCGCGCTATCCGCTGGTCGACGGCCAGGGCAATTTCGGCAACGTCGACGGCGATAACGCCGCCGCTTACCGCTACACCGAAGCGCGGCTGACCGAAGCCGCGCGCTTGCTGCTCGATGGCATCGACGAAGATCTCGGTGGACTTCCGCCCGAGCTACGACGGCGTGATGCAGGAGCCGGCGGTGTTGCCGGCGGCGTATCCGAATTTGCTCGCCAACGGCGCGCAGGGCATCGCGGTCGGCATGGCGACGGCGATTCCGCCGCACAACATCGCCGAGCTGTGCGACGCCGCGCTTTATCTGATCGATACGCCGAATGCGCGCAGCAAGACGCTGATGAAATTCGTGCCGGGTCCGGACTTCCCGACCGGCGGCGTCATTGTCGATTCGCCGACACCATCGCCGAAGCCTACGCCACCGGGCGCGGCTCGTTCCGGCTGCGGGCGCGCTGGACGACGGAAGATACCGGCCGCGGCACTTACCTCGTGGTGGTCACCGAAATCCCCTGGCAGGTGCAAAAGATGCGGCTCATTGAGCGCATCGCCGAATTGATCAACGAGAAGAAATTGCCGCTGCTCGCCGACATGCGCGACGAATTCGGCCGAGGACGTGCGGATCGTGTTCGAGCCGCGCTCGCGCAGCGTCGATCCGGCGCTACTGATGGAGAGCCTGTTCAAGCTCACCGAGCTGGAAAGCCGGGTGCCGCTGAACATGAACGTGCTGGTCGGCGGCCGCGTGCCGAAAGTCATCGGGCTGGCCGAGGCGCTGACCGAATGGCTCGGCCACCGGCGCGACGTGCTGCTGCGCCGTTCGCGCTATCGGCTCAGCCAGATCGAGCACCGGCTGGAAGTGCTCGGCGGCTACCTCGTCGCTTACCTCAACCTCGACAAGGTCATCAAAATCATCCGCACCGAGGACGAGCCGAAGCCGGTGCTGATGAAGACGTTCAAGCTCTCGGACGTGCAGGCTGAAGCCATTCTCAACATGCGGCTGCGCAATTTGCGCAAGCTCGAGGAAATGGAAATCCGCGAGGAAGACAAGAAGCTGCGCGCGGAAAAGAAATCGATCGAGGAATTGCTGCGCTCCGAGAAGTCGCAGTGGAAGACCATTGCGGGCGAAATCCGCGAGGTGCGCGAGAAGTTCGGACCGAAGACGCCGCTCGGCAAGCGGCGCACCACTTTCGCCGACGCGCCGGCGCACGACGAGGCGGCGATCGAGGAGGCGCTGGTCGAGCGCGAGCCGATCACGGTCGTGGTGTCCGAGAAGGGCTGGATCCGCGGGCTGCGCGGTCACGTCGCCGATTTGTCCAGCCTGGCGTTCAAGACCGACGATGCGCTCAAGCTCGCGTTCTTCGCCGAGACCACGTCGAAGCTTCTGGTCTTCGCCACCAACGGGCGCTGCTACACCATCGAGGCGGCGAAGCTGCCGGGCGGCCGCGGGCATGGAGAACCGATTCGCCTGTTCATCGAGCTTGAGCAGGAAGGCGACATCGTCTCGGTGTTCCGCCACGAGGGCGGCCGCAAATTCATTGTCGCCAGCAAGCAGGGCAGGGGCTTTATCGTCGCCGAGGACGAGTGCGTGGCGAACACGCGCAAGGGCAAGCAGATCCTCAACGTCAAGCCGCCGGACGAAGGCCGCGCCATTGCGGTCGCCGACGGCGAACTGGTCGCGGCCATCGGCGAGAACCGCAAGATGCTGGTGTTCCCGATCGATCAGGTGCCGGAAATGGCGCGCGGGCGCGGCGTGCGGCTGCAGCGCCACAAGGACGGCGGCCTTTCCGACATTCAAGTGTTTGAGGCGGTGAAGGGCCTGAGCTGGACGGATTCGGCCGGGCGCGTGTTCACGCTGACCTTGAAAGAGCTCGCCGACTGGCGCGGCAATCGCGCCGATGCCGGCCGACTCGCGCCCAAAGGCTTCCCGAAGAACAACAAGTTCGGCAGTGCGTCCGGCCGCGCGGCATCGAACGGCAAAAACGGCGGCGAGTTTAGCGCGGGGCGCTGCCTATTTTGGCGGGGCGAGGGGCGCGCAGTTGGTCATGCACGCCGTACCGCTGGGGGCCTCGGTCCGCTCAAAGCCGTCGCGGTTGGGCATCTTGATTGCGGGCAGCGAATGTTTGTCCAACACCGCGTCGTCGGGAACGATCTTGTTCATGTTGAGGACGTAAGCCGTGACGGCGTAAACCTGATCCGCGCTCAGCGATTGCGGCGCGTTCAACGGCATGGCGCGGTGGATGTAGTCGTAAAGCGTCGTGGCGTACGGCCAATAGCTTCCGACCGTCATGACCGGCTTTTTGGTCGCAAGCGTTCCGGCGCCGCCGGCGAGCCGATCCATCGGTCCTTCGGTGCCGTGCTCGCCGTGACACGCCGCGCAAGTGTCGGCGAAAATCTGCCGGCCTTGCGCCACCGAGCCGCCGCCGTCGGGCAAATTGGAGCCGTCCGGCGCGACGTCGATGTTCCAGGCTTTGATGAGGTCTTCGGTTGGCGTTTGTCCGAGACCGAGCCGCTGTTGTGCGTTCGGCGGCTTGGCGGATTCTTGCGACTTGGCTGTCGAGATCGGCGCAAATGCCGGCAGCAAACCGGCGAGCAACAGGATGATGGTGAGGCTACGCGCCGGCGGCATAAAGGTTCGTCACTTTGCCGGCCGCGTCGATCTTCCACGGCGCGATGGCGTTGTAGTGATAGTGAAACTGCGCACCTCGCGCGGCGAGCAGCGCTTCGCGCGTCGGCTGGACGTATCCGGTTTCGTCGGTGGCGCGGCTGGCGATAATCGTGGGCGAGCCATCCCAGCGCCAGGGCATCTGAAATCGCGTCAGCGCCTTCGGCAGGATCGGAACGTCGAGCTCCGCCGCTTGCCACGACCGGCCGCCATCGACCGTGACGTCGACTTGTTTGATCTTGCCGACGCCCGACCAGGCGAAGCCGGTAATCTGGATCAAGCCCGGGCCGCCGCTGATCGTGCCGCCGGCGGAAGGGCGCGTGATGACCGACTTCGCCTCCATCACGAAGTTGAACTGGCTGGCGCGTCCGTCCGGCAGCAGGCCGGTATATTTGGAGGTTTCTTCCCGCGTCATGAATGGCTCTGTGCCGACCTTGAGGCGGTGGAGCCACTTCACGCTCATGTTGCCTTCATAACCGGGCAGCAGAAGCCGGACCGGATAGCCCTGCTCGGGGCGCAACCGTTCGCCGTTCTGCGCGAACGCGATCAACGCGTCGTCCATCGCTTTCTCGATCGGCACGGAGCGCGTCATGGCGGCGGCGTCAGCGCCTTCGGCAAGTATCCATTTGCCCTCGGGGCGAACGCCGGCTTCTTGCAGCAGCGCGGCGAGCGGCACGCCGGTCCACTCGGCGCAGGACAGCAAGCCGTGCGACCATCGGATGTCGGTTGCGGGCTTGGTGAACTCGCTCGACGAGTTACCCGAACATTCCAAGAAATAAATCCGCGAGATCGAGGGAAACCTCATCAGGTCGTCCATGCTGAAGATCAGCGGACGCTCGACGAGGCCGTGGACAAGAATTTTATGATGCTCGGGATTGATGGTGGGCACGCCGTTGTGATTGCGCTCATAAAACAGGCCGTTCGGCGTAATTGGGCCGTGGAGATCCTGGAGCGGCGTAAAGCTCCACGAGGAAAATGGCGTCGGCGTGCGATCGTTGGTGAGCCGCACTACGTGCTTCTCGAATTCGGACGGAACCCCATAAGGTGATGAACCGACGGGTTTGCCCTGGACCAGCATCGATTCCGGCACAAGCGAAGCGCCTTCCGCGCTTTGCGCCGATGCCTTCGGCCTCAGAAATTCTGCGCCGGCGAGGGCTGCGCCGCTGAGCGCCGCGGTTTTCAGCAATCGCCTTCGGCCTTTATCGATTGCTTTTTCGCTGCCGCGCTTTGCCATTCAACAACCGTCGAAACCGTCGCGAGAGGATAGCGTGATTGCCGTTCGCGCCGGCAGGCCGAATTGTCACAGACTGGCCGGCTCGATATCCAGTCGTACAACCCAGCTCTCGAGCCCGGGTTTCGCTGCCGCGTAGCGTTTGAGCACCAGCGGGTCGTGTCCCGGGACAATGTGGCTGGGTGTTGTGGCGAGCTTCTTCAGGGTTTCGTAGCCTTCGAGGACCTCGGCGACGTTGTAAGTGATCGGAAAGACTCGGCCTTGTTCGAGGTGCGCATAAAGGTGCGCGGCATCGGCGGCGAGTACGACGTAGCCGCGATTGGTCTTGACCCGCACCGACTGCAATCCTTTTGAGTGCCCGCCGATGTGATGGATGGTGACGCCGGGCGAAATTTCATCCTCGCCGTCGTGGAACGTGACGCGGCCGGCGAACACCTTGCGCACCATGGCCACGACATCGTCGGCTTCGAACGGCATGCGCAGCATGGCGTGGCACATGCAGCGTCCGGTCGCATATGCCATCTCGCGATCTTGCAGATGGTAGCGGGCATGCGGGAACAGATCGTAATTGCCGCAATGGTCGTAGTGCAGGTGGCTGACAATGACCGTCTTCACCGACTCCGGTGCTATCCCGACGGCTTCAAGACCTTCGCGCAGTGGCTTGGTGATTTCGCGTTGCCGCCGCCGGGCCGTCGGTTCGTCAAAGCCGGTATCGACAACGATGGCGCCTGATGGTCCTTTGATCGCCCAGACGAAGTAATCGAGCGGCTGCAGCACGTCGTGCGGATCGCCGCCGATGAAGTTCTCCGGCGAGCGCCGCGCGTGATGCGCGTAGCGGATGGCGAAAACTTCGTGCACATCCTCGCTCATATCGGCGGGCGTCCTATTCGGCGCGTGCCCAGCCGTCCGGCGTCAGCCGTTCCTGCGGCAGGAAGCGGCCCTTGTAGTCCATCTTGCGCGAGCCGCGTACCCAATAGCCGAGATAGACGTAGGCGAGACCCATCTGCCGCGCGCGGGCGATATGGTCGAGCACCATCAGGGTGCCGAGTGAGCGCGGCGCCTCGTCGGGTTCGAAGAACGAATAGACCATGGACAGACCGTCGGCGAGGACATCGGTAAGCGCGACGGCAATGAGACCGCCGCCCGGCGTTCCGGCCCGTCGATACTCGATGATGCGGGTCTCGATGTGGCTGTCCTCGACCATCATGGCGTAGTCGAGCACGGTCATGTCGGCCATGCCGCCGTCGCGGTGACGCGAATCGAGATAGCCGCGGAATATCGCGTACTGCTCTGACGTGGGCACCGCCGGCTTCATTTCGGCAACGATATCGGCATTGCGGCTCGCGATCCGCCGCATGCTGCGCGAGGGCCGAAATTCTTCGGCAACCACGCGCACCGACACGCAACTGCGGCAGCCCTCGCACGCCGGCCGGTAAGCGATCGACTGGCTGCGGCGAAACCCGCCTTGCGTCAGTATGTTGTTGAGTTCGCCGGCGCGTTCGCCGACGAGGTGCGTGAACACCTTTCGCTCTTCCTTGCCGCCAAGGTAGGGGCAGGGGGAAGGCGCGGTGAGATAGAACTGCGGCGTATCGCGCGAGTGTTGAGTCACGGGGCGTTTCGCCTTTTAACTGCTCGTTCCATTGCCGCCTTGGCCACGAAGTCCGGCTGCCCTCTAATTTGCCCGAGAATACCCAAGCGTCAAAGACTAAATCCGCCTGAGTCTCAATGTGATTTCAACATTGTAACGCCGGCAAAAATGGGGAAAAAGGCCATTATGGTGACGCTCGCGGATATCGAGGCGGCCCGGCATACGATCGCGGGACACGTTCTCCGCACGCCGCTATTGCCGGCGCCGCCGTTGTCGGCGCTGACCGGCGCCGACGTTTTTGTGAAATACGAAAATCTTCAAGTAACCAACTCGTTCAAGGAGCGCGGCGCCTGCGTGAAGCTTGCAGCGCTTACGCCGGAAGAGCGGCGACGTGGCGTGATTGCGATGTCAGCCGGCAATCACGCCCAGGCGGTCGCCTATCATGCGCGGCGTCTGGCCATTCCGGCGACCATCGTGATGCCGGTGACGGCGCCTTTCGTGAAGATCAAAGCAACCGAGGCGCTGGGCGCGACTGTCATTCTCGAAGGTGAGAGCGTCTCCGATGCGCAGGCGCGCGCGCGAGGCCGTCGCCGAGGCGGAGAATCTGGTCTGGGTCCATCCCTATGACGATCCGCATATCATCGCCGGGCAGGGCACGGTGGCGCTCGAAATGCTCGAAGAGGTGCCCGATCTCGACACTTTGATCGTGCCGATTGGCGGTGGCGGACTCATCGCCGGTTGCGCGATCGCCGCGCGCGCCACGAATCCCTCGATCACCGTCGTCGGAGCGGAGTCGGCACTCTATCCATCGGTCTGGAACGCGATCCGCGGCGAGAACCGGCCATGCGGCGGCGCCACACTCGCCGAAGGCATTGCGGTGAAGAACGTCGGCAAGCTTACGCTGCCGATTATTCGCAAGCTGGTGAGCGACATCGTGTTGGTCGACGAGCAATTGATCGAGCGCGCGGTGAATGCGTTTCTCACTCTGCAAAAGACAATGGCCGAGGGCGCCGGCGCCGCGGGCCTGGCCGCGATGCTCGCCAAGCCGGACCAGTTCCGCGGACGGAAGGTCGGCTTGATCCTGTGCGGAGGGAATATCGATCCGCGTATTCTCGCGTCCATCATGGTGCGAGAGCTGGAGCGGGCCGAGCGAATCGTCTCGTTCCGCCTGACCATTCCGGACCGGCCCGGGATTTTAGGACAAATCGCGACGCGGCTCGGTGAATTCGGCGCCAATATTCTCAGCGTCGACCATCATCGCTTGTTTCTCGATGTTCCGGCAAAGGGCGCCAAGCTCGACGTGACAATGGAGACGCGGGATGCCGCGCACGCCGCCGAAATCTTTCAGGCGCTCGCCGCCGACGGCTATCAGCCGGTGCAGATGCCGAGCGGATCAGCGCGCGATTGATGGCGCGCTACTGGTGAAACATATTTTGCAGAAAATCCAACGGAGTTGAGTTTGTAGTTTCCGGCGTAACCACCGGTCCAGCAGCATCGGGGCGAGGGCGCGGCACGGGCACGGCGCCCTGCGCTATGCGCGTCGTGCCGGCGTCACCCAGCCCGCGCGGCCGATGCCGCGGCAATGGAATTTTGCCGGTCAACGGCGGAGCAGGGGGCATGACGTCGGGCTGTTGCTCGGCAACTGCGGGCGGCGGCGACGCTTCGGCCGTCATGGTGTTTGCCGCAGGTGATTGACTGATTGGTGCCGCGCTCACCGAAGCCGGTGAAGTTTGAGACTGCAATGGCATGGAAGGGACGGGCGCCGTGGTCGGCACATTGGCGGAGGCGTCGGACGGCCGATCGGCGAGCATCGATCCTTTGGGAGAGGCCGTGTCGCGCGCGTCCGAGGTGGTCGCGGTGACATCCGTCGTCGAAGTGCCGATATCAGCGACCTTGGTCGACGCTTCGGAGCTCGGCGTGCTTGCCGCGGCGGTTGTCGGGGCAGCCATCTGCTGGGTCGAAGCAATCTGGCGGAGCGCGGGGATTTTGGGCGGACCGACATAGGCGCGCACGAAGGTGGTGATCATCCACAGCACCACCGGCGTCGCCGCGAGTACGGCCAACAAAATAATGACTCGCCTCAACAGCGGCACGAATCGCTGAAATCGATTGTCGTCGTCATGCATGACATTCGCCTCGTCAGTCGCGGGCGAGAACTTTAAGCGCCGCGCGCCTTCAATTGCTCCGCAATGCGGGCCGCGAAATAGGTCAGCACCCCATCGGCGCCGGCACGCTTGAAAGCTATCAAGCTTTCCAGCATCGCCTTGTCCCCGTCGAGCCAGCCGTTCTGTGCGGCTGCCACAATCATGGCATACTCTCCGGAGACTTGGTAGGCAAAGGTGGGCATACCGAAGGTGGCCTTAACCCGTTGTAATATATCGAGATATGGCATGCCGGGCTTAACCATAATCATATCGGCGCCCTTCGCCGATATCGAGTTCGACCTCGCGCAATGCCTCCTCGGTGTTTGCCGGATCCATTTGATAGGTCCGCTTGTCGCCGATGAGCGTTGCGGTCGATCCGATCGCGTCGCGGAACGGACCGTAGAACGCGGAAGCGTATTTAGCCGCGTAGGCCATGATCTGGACTTCCTCAAAGCCCGTGGCGTCGAGGCCCTTGCGGATGGCACCGACGCGGCCGTCCATCATGTCCGACGGCGCGATGATGTCGCATCCGGCTTCCGCCTGGATCAGCGCCTGACGCACCAGGATGGCAACGGTTTCATCATTGAGAATAACCCCATTGCGGATGAGGCCGTCGTGGCCGTGGCTGGTGTAAGGATCGAGCGCGACGTCGCATAGCACGCCGATTTGCGGCACTTCTTGCTTGATGGCGCGGACGGTGCGACAGACCAGATTGTCCTCATTGAGGGCTTCAGATCCGTGCTCGTCGCGCTTTTCGTGATCGGTGTACGGAAACAGCGCGAGGCACGGGATCGCGAGTTCCGCCGCGCGCTCCGCGGCGCGAACGGCTTCATCGATGGAGAGTCGCTCGACGCCAGGCATAGAGCTCACGGCTGCTCGCACCCGTTTGCCCTCGACCAGAAACAGCGGCCAGATCAGGTCGTCGGTAGTGAGAACATGCTCTCGCACCAAGCGCCGGGCCCATTCGGCGCGTCGATTGCGGCGCGGCCGATTAGCGAGATCGAGCCGCTCTGCCGGCGCGTCGCGGTGCATCGGAACCGATCGGACCCGTTCAAGTGGCCGGCCTAATTTAATTGCCATGGCGAGCTCCAGTACCGCGCTCTTTTAGCTGTTTCACCCGCCACTCGCCACGGGCAAAATCAAACCAGTGCCACGCTGCAGCAGTCCCACACCAGGATTGACTTTGGCTCACCGCGAGTGCTCAAAGCCGCCCTGCCATGAGCGATAGAATGCAGCGCCAGCCCACACGGTCGACCGACCTGCTTGAGCCGGTCCAGGTCGGGCAGCCGCGAAACATCGCGGGCGCCTGGTCTACTCGTCTTGTTTTGTTCATGCGGATTATGGCTGTCCTGTCTCTGCTCAAGGGTGTCTATCACTGGGCGCAGATTTGCGGAATTGGCGTCGGTACCGGGAGTTTCGAGCTGCACTCTGTCGCCTGGCGAACGGCTACGGTATTTTTCGCTGTCATTGATCTGGTCGCCGCGGTCGGGCTGTGGCTCGCGGCCGCGTGGGGCGCGGTCGTTTGGCTGACGGCCGTCGTGTCGATGGCGGTAGTGGAGGTTTTCTTCCCGCAGGTTTATGGCGGCAGCTTTTTGATTGTTCTCGGCGAGGTGACTCTGCTCGCGCTTTACATGTGGCTCGCGGTGTTGGCGGCACGCGAGCGTCCCGCCTGACCGCTTGATCCGTGCAAATGCAAACCGTCTCAGCCTATATTCTCGCGTTCAACGAAGCGGCGAAGATCAAAGCCGCGATCGAGACCGTCTTGTGGGCCGACGAAATTGTCGTCGTCAATTCCGCGAGTACCGACGGCACGCCCGAAATTGCCACAGGGCTTGGCGCGCGTGTTGTCCAGGTACCATTCGTGGGCTTTGGCGATTTGCGCAACCGCGCGATCGAGGCGTGCCGCTGCGAGTGGATCTTCAGTCTTGATTCCGACGAACGCTGCACCGCGGAGGTGCGCGACGAGATTTTGGGCCTGCTTGCCGGCACCCCAGCGCACGACGTTTATCGGGTGCCGCGGCGCAATTACTTCATGGGCCGGCGCATTCGCGGTTCCGGCTGGTATCCGAATTTCCGCCAGCCGCAGCTGTTTCGTAAAGGCAGCATGCGCTACACGCTCGAACCGGTACACGAGGGTTATGAAATCCTCGGCGAGGCGACGCTCGGCACGTTGCGGAACGCCATCTGGCAGTTTCCGTTCCGCAATCTCGACGAAGTCATACGTAAGATGAGCCGGTATTCGACCCTCGGCGCGCCAAAGCTCGCTCACAAGCGTGTGTCGATGCCGAGCGCGTTCGGGCACGCGTGCTGGGCATTTTGGAAGCACTATCTTTTGAAGCGCGGATTTGTCGACGGCTGGGCCGGCTTCGTCATTGCGTTCGCGTATTTCGAAGTGACGTTCTATCGCTACGCCAAGCGTTACGAGATCGTGCAGGACTGGCAGCCGCCGCAAAGCGGCCCGCTACGGCGCGACGCCGGCTGATATCACCCGAGCCTGCGCTGGGCCGGCATTTTTCGGCTGTCCGCGCATGACCGCTTCGACGCGTTCGATCACGGCGGTCGCGGAAACCTCAGTCATGCAGCGGTGGCCATTCGGGCACCGGCTGAGTTGCCGCAGATAGCACGGCGAGCACTCGAGCTTCGTTTGCAGCACCGCATCAGCGCGGCGATAGGGGCCGATCCAGACCGGATCGGTCGGCCCAAAGATGCTCACCACCGGACGTTCGAGCGCGACGGCAAGATGCATCGGACCTGAATCGTTGGTCACGCAGATGGCCGCGCGCCGGACCAGCGCGGCGAGCTCGCTTAACGTCGTTTCGCCGGCGAGATTAATAACGCCCGCGCTCAAGTTTCGCGACCTCGGCGCAAACGGCGCTGCTCGCGCGCCGCCCCGGCAAGTACGACCGCAAAGCCTTTTTGCAAAAGATAATGCGCCACCTCGGCGAAGCCGGCGCGACGCCATTGTTTGGTCTCCCAGATGGTGCCCGGCGCCAGCACCGCAAGCTTTTTACCTGCAGCGCCGTAGTAGTCGAGCAGCGCCTCGATGCGGTTGTTCGCTTCGGCGGGAATCGGAAACGAAAAGTCCGCGGCGCCGCCGTCGAGGCCAAGCAACGGCCCGACATTGAGGTAGCGGTCGACCGCATGGAGGTCGAGGGTAGGGATCGGGATGTGATGGGTGTAGGCGATCCAGCTTCCCTCGCGCGCCCCCTGCCAGGCGTGCTTGCGCGTTTCCTCGGGAAACTTTCGCGGCGAGGCGTCCCATACGCTGGCACGCGGCCGGTCGAAGCCGATCCGTACCGGCGCGCCGGTCGCAAGCGCGAAGAGGGCGGTGCGGAACTGGCCGTGCATGTCGACAACAAGGTCGTAGCGGGTGCGGCGCAGCTTTGCGGCCAGCCGAATCGGCCGCCACGGCGCCGACCAATCGTCGCGGGCGAATTCGACGACATTGCTGATCGCCGGATGGTGGCGGAGAAGTTCGCCAATCGCCGGGGTTACCAGCCAGTCCAATTGCGCCGCTGGATAGCGGCGTCGCAATTTGTTGAGGACCGGGATGGTGTGGATGACGTCGCCGACCGCCGACAGTTTGATCAGCAGAATTTTGGCAAACTCTCGGTCACGCAGATCGGCCGGAGGCGTGATCAAAAACTAACTCCTCTCGCGCCGGATTTCTTAGGACGTCAATTATGCGCGACCCGGCAGAATGGTATTCAAAACCCGTTTGAACGAGGCCGAGGCGTGGTGGCGCAGCATGGCGATCTGCCGGTTGCCTTGCGAGGTCAGCCAGTTGAACTGAATGACACGCCGTTCGCCGACGAACGGCTGGTGGCCGTGCCACGAGTTGTCGCTGCGCTTGAATGCGAGCAGCGTCCCCGCAACCGGAGGCACCTCGACAATGACGTCATCAAGATCGTCCGCCGAACGAAGCAGCCGTAATCGCCCCGCGGCCTCGCCCCAGGTTTCGTTCATGTAGATGAGAACGGTGATGATCTTGCTTTTGGAATCGGTATGAATTCTGCCGTCGCTGGAGTCGCAGCGGCCGCGCACGGTGGTGACGGTCGGACGGCCGGAGAGGTCGATGGCAAATTTTTCCTCGAAAGCCGCGCGAAACTCCTCGCTTTCAAGTTCGTCCAGCAGCTTTTGAAAAGCGGCGCCAAAGCTCACTTCGTCGACCGGAAAGCTGCCCGATGAAGAAACCTTCGGATAATCGGCATTGATCGCGGCCAGCGCTGCCGAGCCGATGAAACCCTCAACAATCAAATAGGGGAACGGCTCTCGTGTCAGAGGGGTTGCGCGAAACGCGTCGAGCCGCAAAAGTTTTGCCGTATCCAGCATCTTGAGCCTTGTCACCGCATGTCTTGGCGCAAACTAGCATTCCGCCGCGTCCGCGGAAAGTTAGGGGGATTGCGGAGGCAGGATCGCCCACCCGACATGCACAGTTCCCTCGCCACGGTGATAGGGCAGATCGAACGGTTCACCCGGCTTAACTCCGGGCGCGATCGCGGCGAAGGCTTCCGGCATGACACGCGGATCGCCGTCCGTCCACACCACAACGGCTCCCTTCGCCTTAAGATCGGAGAGATCGATCCACGGCGCGCGGCGCGGCAACCCGTCGATCAATACCCGCGGCTGCGGACGGTCTTTCGAATAATGCGCCACGTTGCCGCCGTCCCACATCGAGGCGATGACGTAAGACGGCTCGTCGCCGGTCGCGGCATGGAAGCGTTGGGTGATTTCGGCCGAAAGCCGGTCGCCCGGGAAAAACGCGGCACGGTAGCGGTGATCGAAATCCGGCAACACCGTGTAATCAGCGACAAAGGCGCCGATGTAAATCAGGGAGATGAGGGCCCACACCGCGGCAAGCGCCGCGAACCGGGCGCGCAACGCGGCTGCCGGCACCAACAGACACAATTGCAGGCCGAGGAACGTCCACAGCGGAAAGCCCCACATCGCCTGCGTCGCGCGTCCGCTGAGCGCGGAAAACACAAAAAGCGCAAGCGCCGGCCCTAGGGCGAGCACCGAAATAGCGCGGCGCTCGAATGCGTCGATTTCCACGCGCGGCCCAGGCCTCACCGGCGGCAAGAATAGCGGCAGTGCAATCAGCAGCGCCGGGACGACATAGACGGCCTGAGCGCCGAGAAATCCCACCGGATTGAGCAACCAATCCAGCAGGCCTGCCGCCACGCGCGCCCGCGTCTCGACGTATCCGAACGCTTGGTCGCTGTGCTGAAAAATCCAGAAAAGGTTCGGCGCCGCGACAATGAGCTGTCACCGCGGCGGCGATCCAGGGACCGGGACCCGCTAATCGCCGCCGCGCCTCCGGATCGACCAGCAGAAATAGCGCGAGCGGCGCCGCGAGGATCACCATGAAATACTTCGCCCACCACGCGAGCCCAAGCGCGATGCCGAGCAAGATCCAAAATCGCAACTGGCCGCCGCGGAGCGCGGCGAAAAACGCGAAGCCCGCCAGCGCCCACAGCGGCAGCTCGGCGACGTTATGATTGAATTTGGTGGCGCTGGTGTTGAAGTAATTCATGCCGTCGATGATCAGCACGGCGGCAAAAGCGCCGGCTGTGCCGATCAGCGGGCGGGCCGTCAGCCACACGAATGCGAACGCGATAATGACCGCGAGCTGCGACAGCGCGTAGAGCGCGTCATCGGCGCCGAACAGGCGATAAGCGATTTCGGCAAGATACCAGGGTAGCGGCGGCAACTTGTCGTAGCCGGCCTGCCACTCTCGGCCATAGGTCATCGCCTCGATGACGTCGAGCGGCAGGTTTTTGTAAAGCAGTGACGGCAGCAGCGTCCAAACGAACGCATGGAGTACGAGGAAGCCGCCGAACGCCGTCAACGGCCGGCGTTCGAGTGCGCCGATCAGGCCGGTTCCCCGTCACTGCGTCGTTTTTCTGGGCGTCCACCGGCACGTTCATGCACGACGCGCGACGAGACTCAAGGCCCGGGCCGCTGTCCGATGCAGGCAGGAGGTGCGGGGCGGCCGTGCGCGGCAAAGAACCTTTTGGCTACCGACCCATCACCCGATCATCCGCGAGCCTTGCTTTTGCGCGCCGCTAAGGTGATTTTGCGGAACGCTAGGGCAACAGGAATCGCAGGGCGGCCAGCGATGAAAGACATCGTCGACAAGCTCGAAGCGCGCCGCGACAATGCGCGCGCCGGCGGCGGAACCCGCCGCGTCGAGGCGCAGCACAAGCGCGGCAAGCTCACCGCCCGCGAGCGCGTCGAACTGCTGATGGACAAGAACTCCTTCGAGGAGTTCGACATGTTCGTCGAGCACCGCTCCGGCGACTTCGGCATGGAAAATTCGAAGATCGCCGGTGACGGCGTCGTCACCGGCTGGGGCACGGTGAACGGCCGCAGCGTCTTTGTGTTCGCCAAGGATTTTACCGTGTTCGGCGGCTCGCTGTCGGAGACGCACGCGCAGAAAATCATGAAGATCCAGGATATGGCGATGCGTGCGCGCGCCCCGATCGTCGGGTTGTTTGACGCCGGCGGGGCCCGCATTCAGGAGGGGGTCGCCGCGCTCGGCGGCTACGGCGAGGTGTTCAAGAGAAACGTCATCGCCTCGGGCGTCATTCCGCAGATTTCGGTGATCATGGGGCCGTGCGCCGGCGGTGACGTTTACTCGCCGGCCATGACCGATTTCATCTTCATGGTGCGCGACACGAGCTACATGTTCGTCACCGGGCCCGACGTAGTGAAGACGGTGACCAACGAGATCGTCACCGCCGAAGAATTGGGCGGCGCCTCGGTGCACGCGACCAAATCCTCGATCGCGGACGGCGCCTACGACAACGACGTCGAATGCCTGCTGCAGATGCGGCGGCTGCTTGATTTTCTGCCGGCGAACTTTTCCGCCGGCGTTCCCGAATGGCCGTCATTGGACGCGGCCGACCGTATCGAGCCTTCGCTCAATTCGCTGGTGCCGGATAATCCGAACAAGCCCTACGACATCAAAGAATTGATCCTCAAAGTCGTGGACGAGGGGGATTTCTTCGAGCTGTCGGAAACCTTCGCCCGGAACATCGTCATCGGTTTCGGCAGGATCGCCGGCCGCACCGTCGGCTTCGTCGCCAACCAGCCGATGGTGCTCGCTGGCGTTCTGGACAGCGACGCCAGCCGCAAGGCGGCGCGGTTCGTCCGCTTCTGCGACGCGTTCAACATTCCGATCGTGACGTTTGTCGACGTGCCGGGCTTCTTGCCCGGCACCGCGCAGGAATATGGCGGCCTGATCAAGCACGGCGCGAAGCTGTTGTTCGCGTATTCGCAGGCGACCGTGCCGCTGGTCACGGTGATCACGCGCAAGGCCTTTGGCGGCGCCTATGACGTGATGGCGTCAAAGCATATCGGCGGCGACGTCAACTATGCCTGGCCGACGGCGCAGATCGCGGTAATGGGCGCCAAAGGCGCGGTCGAGATCATTTTTCGCTCCGACATCGGCGATCCGGACAAGATCGCCGCGCGCACCAGGGAATACGAGGAGCGATTTCTTTCGCCGTTCATCGCCGCCGAGCGCGGCTATATCGACGACGTCATCATGCCGAGCGCCACGCGCCCGCGCATCGCCCGCGCGCTCGCCATGCTGCGCGGCAAGACGGTCGAGATGCCGGGGCGAAAGCACGACAATTTGCCGGTGTGAGGAACGGTTTGTTTTGAAAATCCAAGGGCGCGGCTGTTCTTACTTTACAAACTGCGCACTTCGACGGTCTTTATCCGTTTCGCCGCCTCAATGAGCCGCGCATCCGCCGTGATCAGTGCGCAACGCTCGCGCTCGGCAAGCGCCAAGTAAAAGCAATCATAAATCGGGTGCTTTAGCCGGATCGCCAACGCGATGGCCGCATCCGTCAGTTCTTCGAGCAGAATAATGCGCTGATAATGCGCAATCGCCGTTTTAAGATAGTCGTGCGCTTCCGCCGCGGGCAAATCGCCGCGAAGGACTGTGCGCCAGATCGCATTGCCGATCTCGGCACTGACGAGGGAAGGGGCGATGAGGTCTTCGTCGGTCGCCCGGATTGCGACGGCGCGCTCGGAGCCCAGTTCAGGAAGCACCCATTTGACGGCGACGCTGGCATCGACGACGAGTGTCATCGGTCAGCGCTCAACGCGTGTCGCGATCTTCGCGAATGCCGGGCGTGGAATCGGGAAGATCGCGGCCAAGTCTGGCGCGCAGCTTTGCGCGAATGCGATCCGCCTCGGCCCACGCCTCTTCCTTACCGGGCTTGGCGGCGGCAATAAGCGCGTCGCGGGCGATCTCGCTGACCGACTTGCCTGCGGCTTTGGCCTTGCTCTTGAGCCGCTTCGCGGTGTCGCCGTCAACGTTGCGGACCAAAATATCGACCATGAACGCCTCCGCGATATCAATATGATATCACAATTCATGATGCGGTTTCAACGGAAGATCGGGTGAGGCCGGCCAGCAGGGCCGCCTTTCACAACGCGCTCGCGCGTCCGCGGCACGTGCGCTAACGACCTCCAACCGAAGTCCGGAAATTTTGAATTAGTGGGCAACGGTTCTGCAAGCCGGTTGCGCTAGGCTTTCTGCATGCTGACGGAAACGAAAGATAAACCAAACGAAGTAGCGCCGGACGAAACGGCGGCGGACGACGCCGCCGAGCGGGAAGCCGCGCGACTTGAGACACTGCAGAGCTACGACATTCTGGATACGCCGGCGGAGCAGGCTTTCGACCGGATCACCCAAATCGCGCGCAACGTTTTTGGCGTGCCGATGTCGGCGGTGTCAGTCATCGATGGCCATCGGCAATGGTTCAAGTCGCGGCAGGGCATTCTGGATCACCAGACTTGCAAGGCCAACTCGTTCTGCAATGTCGCCATTCGGCAGAGCGAAGTGCTGGTGGTGCCCGACGCGCTGAACGATCCGCGGTTTGCCGAGACCGGCTTGGTGAAAGGCGATCCGCACATCCGTTTCTACGCCGGCGCACAGTTGCGAAGCCCGGAGGGCCACGGCTTGGGCGCGTTGTGCATCGTCGACACCAAGCCGCGCGAGTTCGGCGCCAACGAGATTGCCATTCTGCGCGACCTGGGTGACATGGTTATGCGCGAACTCGAGGCGCAGCGGTTGACCTCGACCGACGGCCTGACCGGTGTGCTGTCCCGTTCCGGCTTTCGCAACGAGGCGAAGCGCGCCGTCGCGCTGGCGCTACGCCACAAGCACACGGCGAGCTGCATTGTTTTCGACATCGATCATTTCAAAGCGGTGAACGACGGGCACGGTCACGCCACTGGCGACGTCGTGCTAGTGCAGTGCGCGGGGGCGTGCCGCGAGCGGTTGCGCGCCAGCGATATTTTCGGCCGCATCGGCGGCGAAGAGTTCGCGGTCATTCTGCCGCATACCAGCGCCGCTGACGCGATGAAGGTCGCCGAGACCCTGCGCACGACCATCGCCCAGCAAAGGGTGCCCACACCCGACGTGCCGCTATCGGTCACGGCGAGCTTCGGCGTGTCCACTCTCGACCGGTCGGTCGGCGACATCGACGAACTGCTGCGGCGGGCCGACGTCGCGCTCTACATCGCCAAGGACAACGGTCGCAATCGCTGCGCCCTGTGGCAGAGCGCCGAAGGCGCGAAAGATGGCGTGATGCGCCGCGTGCTCAAAGCCGGCAAGATCGCGTTCAACACCGGGCGATCGGTCGTGGACTGTACGGTGCGCGCACTGTCCGATAACGGTGCCGAAGTCGAGGTAGCGAGCACCGCCGGGATCCCTGAGAAGTTCAAGCTCCTGATCGAAGCCGACGGTATTTCGCGCTCCTGCACCGTCGTGCGCCAGATGAACCGGCGCATGGAGGTTGCGTTCGCGGCGTGAAACTTGTCCGCGCCGGATTTCCACAATCGTTGCATCCAGCGGGTATCCGCTGTTCGCCCGGCGCTATCGACCTGAACGCCATCACCCGGTAAGCCTGTTGTCAGCCGCGTCGGCTGCCGGGAATTTCGAACTAATGCCACGCACGCTGGAAGAAGCCGTCACGTTCGTGGCGCCGGCACTTTTTGTCGTGCTGTGGGCATCCGGATTTATTGGCGCCAAGCTCGGGTTGCCCTACGCGGAACCGCTGACCTTCCTCACGCTTCGCATGGTCGGCGCCATCGTATTGCTCGGCATCATTTTGCTGGTGGCGCGGCCGCAGTGGCCGGGCACCACCGGCATCCTCGACAGCTGCGTGACCGGTGTGTTCATGCATGTTTTTTATCTCGGCGGAGTCTATATCGCGATCAAGCAGGGATTATCGGCGGGCGTATCGGCGCTGATCGTGGGCCTGCAACCGTTGCTTACGTCGACGGTGGCCAATCGCCTGCTCGGCGAAGCGGTCATGCCGCGGCAATGGGCCGGTCTCGTTCTCGGCATGCTCGGTATTTTTCTGGTGGTTCAGGATCGGGTGAGTACCGGCGCGGCCACGCCGCTCGCTTGGGCTGCGGCGAGCGTCGCTCTGGTGAGCATCACCATCGGCACCGTCTATCAGAAGCGGTTCGGTGGCGGCATCGACTGGCGGCCGGGCATGTTTATTCAATACGTCAGCGCCGGCGTTTTCTTTACCCTCGGCTCCATGGTTTTCGAGACACGAGTCGTGGAGTGGACGCCGGATCTTATCTTCGCGCTCGCCTGGCTCGTTTTCGTGCTGTCGTTCGGCGCGATCTGGCTGCTCTATTTTCTTATTCGCCACGCCGCCGCGACCCGGGTCGTGGCGCTGTTCTATTTGACCCCGCCGGTTACGGCGCTCATGGCGTGGGGTCTGTTCAACGAGCGGCTCGCGCCGCTGGCGCTCGCCGGCATGGCGGTCTGCGTCGTCAGTGTCGCGTTGGTGAATTGGCGGCCGGCCGCCGCCTAAGCCGCGCAGATTACAATAAATTAACCCTGTTAAAAATCACGAAAACGCCACCATCCGGGCTTGCGTTCGGCTCAAACAAGCGTTTGAATTTCAACCTGCCGTTTGAAACGGGGAACGTGAAAGGGACGAAAGTGTACACCTCGGAAACACGCGAGCTGATCCGACGCGGGGCGGAGCCGATCAAGGGCCGCTTGTGCCCGAACTGCGGCCGGCCGATGCATCTGTGGCGCAACTCACCCGGCTATGCGGAGCCCGCCTGCGGTGTTCTACCCGACCTGCGGCGTTACTGGTGCGGCGAGTGCGGTGTTGCGGTGACTTAAGAGATTAACGAGCGAAATTGAGGCCGGTTGTTTGAAGGTTGTCCCGGCCTTCTTAGCCCCAAGCGCATGGCCCCCTCCCGCGCTTGGGGCTATTCTTTTTGCAGAACGAAAGGGCTTATCGCCACCCGCCGCCGCCGTTCACGTACACCGTGTCGGCGGTCATGAATTCGCAGGCGTCCGAGCAGAGGAACAAGACGAGTTCGCCGATTTCCTCCGGCGTGCCGAAACGCCCCATGGGGATGTCGGCGAGGAATCGCTGGATCAATTCCGGCGATGATTGCGCCGCTTCTTGAAAGGGCGTGTCGATCGGGCCGGGCGAGATCGACAGCGCGCGGATGCCGGATGCAGCGAATTCGCGCGCCACGCCGAGTGTCATCGACACCACCGCGCCCTTGGCAGCGGCGTAATGGATAGACGAGCCGGGTGCGCCGCGGCGGTGCGCCATGCTCGCCATATTGACGATGACGCCGGACTTGTTGGCGAGGAAGTGCGGCAGCAGCGCCTGCATGGCGTAGAACGTGCCGCCGACGTTCAGCGCGAACGTCTTCTCCATCAACGCGTCGTCGATCTCCAAAAATTTCGCGCGGCGAACGGCGGCGCCGGCTGAATTGAAAAGAAAGTGAACGCGGCCGAACGCATCGAGGGCATTCTCCGCCATCTCATTGACCGCGGTGCGACTGGTGACATCGACCTCAAGCGCCAAGGCCCCGCCGCCATTGCGCTTGACTTCGGCGGCGATCTCGCGCGCGCCCTTCTCGTTGAGGTCCGCGCAAACCACGTTAGCGCCCTCGCGGGCGAAAATCAGCGCAGCAGCGCGGCCGATGCCGCTTGCGGCGCCAGTGATGAGGATGGTCTTTCCGGCAAAATAGTCTGGGGTCTTCGGCATGTTGCGGCGCCTTTTTCGTGCCCGCTGCGATTGTGCATCGGCGGCCCTCTCCCGCAAAGCCGGAGGGAGCGCTAGGATGCCAAGCGAACACGCCGGGGAGGGACCATGGCCAGGATTTGCGTCGCCGCCGCCGCCTTGCTCGCAAGCTGCATTGTTGCGCTCGCCGAGGAGCCGCCGAAAAATCCGCCGCTGACGCCTTCACCGGTCAAGCGCACCATCATCAGCAAAACCGAGGTGCCGAACTCCAATTACGAGATGACGACCGCGATTGTCGAAGTGGCGCCCGGCTTCAAGGCGCCGCGTCACATACATCCCGGCCTGGTGACCGCGTACGTGATTGACGGCGCCTGCTGGTTTGCGCCCGATGGCCAGCCGGAGAAAATCTATCACGCAGGCGAGACTGTCGAACTGCCCGAGCGCGCCGTCCACGCCGAGGGCGCAGCGTCGGCCGACGCGCCGTGCAAATTGTACGCGGTCTACGTGCTCGACAAGGGGGCGCCGCTCGCGGTGCTCGCCAAATAACCAAAGTAGAGAGGACACATGGCCGCTTCTGGCCCTATCGAGTATGCCGACGCCGCGCCTGAAGTTCGAGCGGTGTACGACGACATCAAGCGCGCCCGCCGCGTCGAAGATGTGAACAATTTCTGGAAGTATCTCGCGCGCGATCCGGCGACGCTCAAGCGCACCTGGGAGAGCATCAAAGAAATCATGGCGCCGGGTGCGCTCGATGCGGTCACCAAGGAGATGGTCTATCTAGCGGTAAGCGTGACCAACGGCTGCCCTTATTGCATCGCCAGCCACACCGCCGCCGCGCGCAAGGCCGGGATGAGCGAAGTGATGTTTGGCGAGCTGATGGCCGTGGTCGGCATGGCCAATAAATCGAACCGCCTGGCGAATGGCTATCGCGTGCCGATTGATCCGGCGTTCGAAAAGTAAAAAAAGCGGCCTCGGTCCGTGCCGAGGCCGCAACGTCGATACGCTCGTTCCTGAGCCGATTGTTTATTGCGCCGGAGCTGCCGGCGAAGTCTGGGCCGGGTTAGCCGGAGGAGGCGTCAAGCCGGGCAGCGCCGGGTTGGCAGGAGTAGCAGCGGGCGGCTGCGCCATGTTGCCCGCGGTCGGCCGGTTTTCATTCATTGCCGTCCGCGTCGGTCCGTGGCCCGCGCCGAACACGATGGCGAGCAGGACGACGATCACAATCGCCCCGGCTAGCCAACCCCAGCCGGAACCGTACGAACGCCCGGCGGGCTCGTATTCTCCACCTTGCCACATTGGATCATTGGGGTTCCGATAGTCAGACATGATATCGACCTCCTATTCAGTCATCGCCTGACAACCGCGCCTTATCGGAGATGTTCCGGCTTGTACCGGCCCGGGAATGGCCGCCCTGCTGTGCCGGCATGACACAAATGGAACGAGCTTGAGCGCTGGCGCCCCGGAAAGGCTTCAGTTCAGACTTGATTCGGCGAGATTAGTTGAACCGCCGCGCGGAGCCGCTATTGTGCGGCGCTCCGCGCGCTCGTAGCTCAGCTGGATAGAGCATCAGACTTCGAATTTGAGGGTCGGGAGTTCGAATCTCTCCGAGCGCGCCAGAAGCGTTATCTCGCCAACAGTTCAATCACGTTGTCAGGCGTCGGGAGCCCATCGGCTGCCTCGATGCTGCGCGCGGATGCCGGCAGCTGCAGGACCGTGGCCCGCTGTCCGGGAGAGAGCCGCGTGACCAGCACGATTTGCCCGCCGGGGAATTCCAGCGCATCGTGGTGTACGTTCGGATCATCCATGTTGATCTGCCGAAACCTTGCGACCCGCTGACCGACGCGCGCCCGGCCGAACAGACTGAAGGCGCGATCGTATTGAACATCGGCGTCGAAGGCGATTTCGGTGCCGGGAAGCAGACAGACGGCCACGTCGGGTTCGCCGGCAGAGGCGAAGCCGCGGGTGATCGATTTCGCAAAGTCGGTTGCGATCAGCGTTTCGCCGACCGTGGCCGGCCGGGAAGCGACCAAGTGTAGACTGTAGTCGCACATGAAAACCTCTCCTCTCCGCATTAGGAAGCAGCGCTATCGCGTCGCGTAGGCTGAACACGGGCGTTGGCCAAATGTTCCTGCCAGTGCGTCCGCGCGGAGAAAAAGCGGTTCGGCGAAAACAGCCGACTGTAGAGGTCAACGTTTCCCGCGGCTGACCGACTAAAACTGCCCCGAGCTTCGTTCTGATTTTACTTGAATGGTGGGGGATGCCGGCGGCCGCCAGCGATAGATCCAATCGTAGTGTTTGAGCAGACCTTTGCCGCCCATGGTCCGCATTGCAGTGTTGCGCAGCCAACTCAATGGCCGCCCGAAATGGTATCGCGCGCCATTGCGAACCGACAAACGCTGCAATTTTTGCGTTCGCGCGCGCCGCAGCGAGCAATAGATTTGCAGCGCGCGTGCCGGATCATCGGGCCGGCGCGCGAGGCAGTCTGCGATAACGGCCGCGTCTTCGATCGCCATGGCGGCGCCTTGTGCCAAATACGGCAACATTGGATGAGCGGCGTCGCCAAGCAGCGCCGCGGGACCTTGCGACCAGCGTCTTAGCGGCCGGCGATGATAAAGCGGCCACTTTTGCCACGCGTCGGGCAGACGGACGAGCGTGCGCGCCGGCATTGTCCAGCCATCATCGTTTAGAGAGGACAACAGATCGGCGCGGGTCGCGAGTTTGCTCCGCTCCGCCAAGGCGCCGTCACGATCAGCGGCGATAACGACAATATTGATCAGGCGCCCGGCCTTCACCGGGTAATGGACGAGATGCGCGTCCGGTCCGATCCACAGGTGGACGGTCGGTTCGCGAAATTCGGCTCGTACATCGCGCGCGGCTATGCTGCCCCGCCAGGCGGCCCGTCCGGTGAAGTTTGGCGGGATGCGATCGCCGAGTTGCCGGCGCAACGACGACCAAAGGCCGTCGGCGCCCAGCACTGCGAAGCCTCGCTCATCGGCGATGCCGGTTGCAGTCAGGGCGGAGACTGTCAGCCCGTTCGGATGAACCACAAAATCCTGGACCCGCCGGTCTAATTTGATTGTAACGTCGAGCTGCCGCGACGCGGCGCCGGCCAGCGCACCTAGCAAATCCGCGCGGTGCACGAGCCAAAAGGGCGTGCCGTAACGGCGTTCGGCGAATTCGCCGAGCGGCATGCGAACGATTTCCCGGCCCGTGATCATGTTCATCACGTGCAATGCGGTTGGCTCTACAGCGAGCGGTCGCAATGCATCGTCTAATCCGAGCTCGATCAGTATGCGGGTGGCGTTGGGCGAGAGCTGGATTCCGGCGCCGATTTCTTCAAGCCGCGTTGCTTGCTCCAGCACCGTCACGCGAAACCCGCGGTCGGCCAGCGCCAGTGCCGCAGTCAATCCGCCAATGCCGCCGCCGGCTATGACTACCGTGCGCGAGGCGGTCAGGGCACGCGCTCCCGGCGAAGATCAGGCGCCGGTGTCGTCAAGGACGCATGCTTCGGGCCGTGCGGTCCCCGGCTTCAGGGTTGGGTCGTACCGATAGAGCGTCGAACAGTACGGGCAGACGCATTCCGAATCGGCCCCCATGTCGCAGTACACATGCGGGTGGTCGAACGGCGGCATCGCGCCGACACACATGAATTCCCTGGCGCCGATATCGATTACGGCAACCCCGAGGTCGTTGTGGAAATGAGGAACGATCGCGTCGGCCATGTCTACACCTTGCCAGCCTTAGTAATAGCGATGCGCAGCCACGAATTCCAGTAAAGGGTCCGCAGCCTGCACGCAGGAAAGATACCTATGCCGATGCCGCCGTCATTACTGCTTGACCAGCGAACACGCCGGATTAGGCGGCCCAAACGCCTGCTCACCGGAAATGCGCGTCAGGATCTTGTAGTAGTCCCAAGGATATTTCGATTCCTCGGGTGTCTTGACTTGCACCAGCATCAGGTCGTGGACCATCAGATTGTCCTGCCGCAGCCGGCCGTTGCGCGCGAATAAATCCTCGATCGGCGCCTCGCGCATCTTGGCTGTTACTTTCAGCGGGTCGTCGGTACCGGTTGCCTTGACGGCCTGGAGATAGTTCATGACCGCGGAGTAGACGCCGGCCTGCCACATGGTCGGCATTCTGTTGATCTTGTCGAAGTATCGCTTCGACCACTTCCGGGTTTGTTCGTCCATATCCCAGTAGAACGATGTGGTGAGGACGAGTCCCTGCGCTGCTTTCAGCCCGAGCGCGTCGACATCGGTAATCAGCACCAACAAGCCGGCCATCTGCTGACCGCCTTGAAAAATGCCGAACTCGCCGCCGAGCTTGATGGCGTTCACGTTATCCGGCGGCCCGGCCGCTAGCCCGATGATCTTCGCCTTCGATGATTGCGCCTGGAGGACGAACGATGAAAGGTCGGGCGTCGCGAACGGGTGCGAAACGGAGCCTACCACCTTGCCGCCGTTTTCGACGATGACGCGCGTGGCGTCGCGCTCGAGCGCATGCCCGAAAGCATAGTCGGCGGTCAGGAAAAACCAGGTGTCGCCGCCGCGGCGCGTGACCTCTTGCGCGGTGCCGACTGCGAGGGCGTGGGTATCGAACACCCATTGCAGCGCATAGGGCGAGCAGAACTTGCCGTGGAAATCGGCGGTGCCAGTCGAATGAGTGATGAAGAGCTTTTTCTTCTCGTTGGCGACCGCCTGCACCGCCAGGCCGACGGCCGAAACGGGCACGTCGACTATCAGATCGACTTGGTCGCGGTCATACCATTGGCGCGCAATGCCGGCGGCGACGTCCGGCTTTATCTGATGGTCCGCTGAGATCACCTGAACAGGCTTGCCCAGCACGCTGCCGCCGAAATCGCTCACGGCCATCTCCGCGGCGGTGACCGAGCCTTTCCCGGTCGCCGTTGCGGACGGGCCAGACAAGTCGGTCAGCACTCCTATCTTCACCACATCGTCGGAGATCTGCGCCGCGGCGGGGACGCTCCAAACGGCGAGCAGGCCGAGCACGAGAATCCAAATCCGCTGCATATTGTTCCTCCCCGATGGCCCGGCCGCGCGTGAGGGTGATTTCCGGGCCGACAGACCCTAGCCTCATCCCTGGCTGGCGCCATCATTTTTGTACGCCTCCAAGACGGATAGAGTAAGAGTGGCCGCATGCCGGAATTTTTGCATGACGATGTGCAGATCGCCTTTCGTGACGAAGGCGCCGGCCCGCCGATTGTCCTCATCCATGGGTTCGCCTCCAACAAAGAGGTGAATTGGGCTTATACCGGCTGGATAACGGCTCTGACCGCGGCGGGCCGACGCGTTATCGCACTGGATAACCGGGGCCACGGAGAGTCCACCAAGCTCTATGACCCGAGTGCGTATCACAGCGCCATCATGGCGGAGGATGTGCGCGCGCTGCTCGATCATTTGCAGCTAGCGGATGCGGATATCCTTGGTTACTCGCTTGGCGCCAGGATCGCCGCGTTTCTGGCGTTCGCGCATCCCGCGCGGATACGTTCCGCAGTATTCGGCGGACTTGGAATGGGGCTCGTCGACGGCTTGAACGACACGGACAGGATCGCGCGAGCTCTGGAAGCACCGGCGCTGGCCGATGTATCCGACCCCGCCGGCCGCATGTATCGGACTTTCGCTGAGAAGACTCACTCCGACCTGCGCGCGCTCGCGGCCTGCATCCGGGGGGCGCGGCAGACCATGAGCCCTGAAGAAGCCGGCCGCATCGCGGTCCCGATCTTGGTCGCCGTTGGCGAACACGATCAGGTCGGCGGATCGCCCGAAGCCCTCGCGGCGCTTATCCCGGGCGCGGAAGCTTTCATTATTCCTGGACGAGATCACATGCTCGCGGTGGGCGATCGCAGGTTTAAGGGAGCGGTCTTAAGTTTCCTGGGTGCCGATACCGGCGATTGAGCTGATTCATTGGCCTAGGATTAAGTCAGAGGCCGAGTTGACTTAAGTCTCTGACCTATAAGGCGTTCGGGTGCCCCCTAGTTTTTGTCTTGCGCCGCACCAATATGCTAAAATCCTTCTCCCGGGAGGCCTGATGCCACAATCTCAACCTACGGCGGCGCTGGATAAGCTGGATCCGGCATGGGCTCGCATCCGTCGCGAAGCGGAAGATATTGTGCGCAAAGAGCCGGAGCTTGCCAGCTTTATCTATTCCACGATCTTGCATCGCGACGCCTTGGAAGAGGCCATTGTCTATCGGCTGGCTGAACGGCTCGATCATGCGGCGCTTTCCGGCGAACTGATCCGGCAAGCCTATTCGGATGCACTCCGGGAAGTGCCGGCGATCGGTGAAGCTTTCCGCGCTGATCTGATGGCGACAGCCGACCGCGATCCGGCGACCCATCGTCTGATCGAGCCGGTGCTTTACTACAAGGGCTTCCACGCCATCGCGACGCATCGGCTGATGCACTGGCTATGGCACAAGGGCCGCCGTGATTTCGCGCTCTACCTGCAGAGCCGGATGTCGGCGGTGTTCCAATGCGACATCCATCCGGCGGCGAAAATCGGACGTGGCATTTTTCTTGATCACGCGACCGGCTTCGTCGTTGGCGAGACGGCGGAAATCGGCGACGACGTGTCGATCCTGCATGGCGTAACGCTGGGCGGCACAGGCAAGGAATGGGAAGACCGGCATCCTAAAATACGTTACGGCGTCATGATCGGGGCCGGCGCCAAAATCCTGGGCAACATCGAAGTAGGGCATTGCGCCCGCATCGCGGCAGGGTCGGTCGTCATTAAGCCGGTTCCGAACAATGTCACCGTGGCTGGCGTGCCGGCGCGGGTAGTTGGTCAGGCCGGTTGCCCGGATCCGGCCCGCACCATGGACCAGATGTTTCCCGAGGACATTTGATCGCCGCTATTATCGCGTGTTAAAGCGCCGGCGCGGTTTGCGGATGCCTGATCTTACCGCTCAGGATCGTCCCTCCCGGCAAAGGCTTTGCACCATCCGAGGAGACGGCAGTGGACGTTCAGGAAGTTAAGAAGCTCGACGCTTATCTGAAAAAGCTCTTCAACAATCCGCAGATCCGCGTGGTGCCTCGCCCGAAAAAGGAAGACTCCGCGGAAGTTTATGTCGGAGAGGAGTTTATCGGCGTCCTGTTCGTCGACGACGAGGACGACGACCGCTCGTATAATTTCCAGATGGCGATCTTAGGCACTGACCTGGACTAAAGAAGTACCGGCAAAACACCGCCGGTATCGCGCGCCCGCTATGAGCCACCGGACACTTTATTTCCGTTCAGCCCCGTCAGTCGGCTGATGCAGTTGCGCGGCCAGCCGGTCGAAGCCGGCAACGACGCCACGCCAATCCCGCAGCCATACGCGCGGAAACCGCAGCGTCATCTCCGCCGCATCGAATAAGCGTTCGTGGATGCAGGTCGCCGGAACCGGGCGGACCACCTCGCGCGTGCAGCGGGCAGAAAAGAGGCTCGGGCTCATCAACCGGGTAAATCAGGTCTTCGCCGTCATACGGTGTTCCGGATCGGAACGGCAGGACAGCCAGCCCGTCGTTGCCCGGTTGTCGCCTGGCTCTCGAAAAAGCGCGGATAAACGCTGCGCAACCGTTCGGCCGGCGGTAGCACGTTGCCCAAGCCCGCAATGGTCACGAATAAACGATCGCCGCCCTCGCGCGGCGTTAGCGGCGAAGTATCGCCGTCGTTGGCGGCAGGCGGTTCTGTGCTCACGATCCTTTCAGTCGGCGGCGGCGTAAGCGACGGCCAAAGGAAGACAAGATCAATCCGCTCGTGCGCTCCGGGCTGGCGCTGCACCGGTGCGCGGATCGCGGCCGGCGGTAAATTGAACAACACGCCGGCAACGACGATGGGGAGCGGAGGGGCTGTCGAGCGACGTCTCAGGTTTGTCCCAAGTCGGCCACAGCACGTAGGCGACGAAGCTCACCGTCACTGACAACATCGCAAAGAACAAGACCAGCGGCAGGACTGGGCTTCGGGTTTGCCGCCGCAATCTCAACTCGAACACCGCACGTGCTGTCATCCGCCGCTCGATTGCCGGGACCGAATCGCGGCGAGTATCGCACGGGTCTGAAGGACTTTGCCGTTAACCCTTTCTTAAGCATCCCGTGGCGGCCGGCCTCTGCGCTTTGCGATGGCTTTCCCGCAACACCGGGGGCCTTGCGAATGTTCGACGCGATCCAGGCGACGCCGTCAGCCGACTCCATCACATCCTTATTCGCGCTGGCCATCGGTTTTGCCGTCGCCGGGTTGTGCGCATCGGGATACCGCCTTTACGGCACTCATTTCCCGACCTTTCGGCTTTTGCAGATGGGGCCGATGCCGGCGCGCCTGGCCGCGGTTCCGCTGCTGATTTTCTCGGCGCCGTTTCTCATCATGCGCAATACGCTGCGCGGGCGCCGCTTGGAGCGGCGACGCTTTGACTTCGTCGTGCTGGCTACCGCGATCGCGGGACTGTGGAGTTTCATGTCGCGGAACGGTCGTCGTCACCGCGTTGCAGGCGTTGCTCAGCGTCTAACTCGCCCGATCGCCGAGATTGATCGACCGGGCCTGCTGGCCCTCCCGCGCCAGTCTCGCGGCTTTTACATCACCGGCGAATGCGGTACGCGTCTAAGCGACGGCAAATTTTGCAGGCGAACGAAGAAGGCCGCATGATTTACGAACTCGACGGACAAAAGCCGGAGCTGCCGGAAGGGGACCGCTACTGGGTGGCGCCGAGCGCGTGCGGTCATCGGCAGAGTGCGGCTTGAAAACCGATTGCAGCGTTTGGTTCGGTGCGGTGCTGCGCGGCGACAACGAGTGGATCGAGCTCGGCGAGCGTTCGCAGATTCAAGACAACAGCACGCTGCATACCGATTTGGGGTTTCCGATCACAATCGGCCCGGATTGCGTCATCGGCCACAATGTTATTTTGCACGGTTGCAGCATCGGCGCGTCGACGTCTGATCGGCATGGGCGCGATCGTTCTCAACGGCGCGCGGATCGGCGCCAACAGCCTCGTTGGCGCAGGCGCGCTCATTACCGAGGGCAAGTCGTTTCCGGAGCGATCGCTGATTGTCGGCTCGCCAGCGCGCGCCATACGCACGCTCGACGACAAAGCCGCCGCCGCGATCGCCGCCGGCGCAGACTTCTATGTCCGGAACTTCAAGCGCTTTGCCAAGGGCATGAAGCCGATTGGCTGACGCGTCGCGATAGCGCGGCCGGCGTCTTACTTCGCTTCGGCTGTTTCCGGCTCTCCGGGAGTGCCCGGTGCGCCGGCAATGCGGACCTTGTCGCCCGTTACAATCCCGTCCGGCGGATTTGTTACCACGCGATCGTCGGCGGCAATTCCGGATCCGATTTCGACCTCATTGCCCAGGTCACGCGATATGGTGACTTGCTTGAGGACGATGCGACCTTCGCTGCTGACGGTCGCGACCTGCAATCCGCTCTCGTTGAAGATCAGTGCGCTCGCCGGCACGTTGATCGCGATCTCGGGGTGCGGCAAGTCGAATGTGACGTTGGTGAAGTCGCCGGTCATCAACTCGTTGTTGGAATTGTCGACGACAAGCTGCATCCGCGTTGTGCTCGAAGCCACATCGACCGCCTGGGCCGACGCTTCAACGGTCGCCGGGAAGCTTCGCCCCGGATATTCCGGCACGGTTATCTGCCCCCGCGTTCCGACCGGAACGCTCGGCACGTAATTCTGCGGCACGTTGACGTAAACGCGCAATTTGCTGGTTTCCGATACGATGAACATCGGCGGGCCGCCACCGCCGGCATTGATCAACGCGCCGATATCGGTGTTACGCGCGGTCACCAGTCCGTCGAACGGCGCGGTGAGCCGCTTATACTGCTCAAGCACCCGCAAGCGATCGAGGTTCGCCTGCGCCGCGCGAACGAGTCCCTGTTTGTTCGAGGCATCGGCGGCGCGCTGATCGAGATCCTGCTGCGAGATCGCATAGGTCTTGATCAAAGACTGACCGCGCGTCAGCGTCATATCCGATAGACGTGGAGTTGGCCTTCGCGCTCGCCAAGTTGGCTTCCGCCTGCATGATCTGCTGGTCGAGATCCGGCGCGTCAATTTCAGCAAGCAGCTGACCTGATTTTACCGGCGTGCCGATATCGGCCTTCCAGTCTTTCACGTAACCGGTGACGCGCGCATAGATCTGCGCCTGCGTGTAAGCTTCCAGCCGGCCGGGGAGGCTGAATGTCGTCATTTTGCCCCGCGTATCCGGTGCCGCGACGGCCACCACCGGTACCGCCTGATTTTCCGTCCATTGCCGCAGCTTCGCGTCAGCGACTTTGCGCGTGGTAATGCCGAAAACCACGACCACGATCGCAATGATGGCGACCGACAAGCCGGCAATGTAGAGGCTGCGGCGCGACACCGCCGGCGCTGGTGAATCAGGCGGCATGCTGGGGCTCTCCGGTCACGCGGACGCCCACCGAACCGCGGCGCTGATTGATGATGCTGAACACGACAGGCACGAATATCAGAGTTGCAACGGTCGCGAAACACAGTCCGCCCACGACCGCCCGGCCCAAGGGGGCGTTTTGCTCGCCGCCTTCGCCGAAGCCGAGCGCCATCGGCAGCATGCCGATGATCATCGCCAGCGCCGTCATGATGACGGGGCGTAGACGCACGAAGCCGGCCTCGATGGCGGCCATGACGGCATCGCCGTGCTCCTCGAGCCGTTCCTTGGCGAAGCTGATGACCAACACGCTGTTGGCCGTCGCTACCCCCATGCACATGATAGCGCCGGTCAGCGCCGGCACCGAAAGCGTCGTGCCGGTGGCGAAGAGCATCCACACAATGCCGGCGAGCGCCGCAGGGAGCGCGGTGATGATCACGAACGGATCGGACCAGGACTGAAAGTTCACCACGATGAGCAGGTAAATCAGCACCACCGCGGCAGCGAGACCGAAGATCAAACCGGAGAACGAACTGTTCATGGTCTTGACCTGGCCGAGCATGAGCACCTGCGCTGTCTTCGGCGCATCTTTCGCGGTCTCGTCCAAAACCTTTTGGACGTCGGCGGCGACGGCGCCCAGATCGCGTCCTTGCGTGGTGCCGTAAATCTGGACGAGCGGCTGCACGTTGTATTGCGAGTACACGGCCGGAATGGCGCGGCGCTTGAAGTCCGCAATCGCTCCGAGCACTTGCGGCTGCGCATTCGGCGAGCCTGCTGAAGTGATCGGCAAGTTCTGCAAGGCGTTGAGGGAGTCGACCTGATATTGCGGCGTCTGCATCACGATCGAGTAGTTCACGCCGTTTTCCGGATTGAGCCAGAAAGTCGGTTGCACCTGGCTCGAGCCTGCGAGATTGACCACCATGCTGTTGGTCACGTCGCTTTCGCTGATGCCGACATATTTGGCGCGCGTGCGATCGACGTCGACGTCGAAGGCGGGTTCGCTGAGCGATTGCTGGATACGCGCGTCGACCAGTCCGGGAATATGGCGGAGGCGGCGCACCACCTCCTGCGCATAGGCATAGTTCTGCTCGAGCTTCGGCCCGCGGATCTGCACGTCGATCGGCGCCGGCGCGCCGAAATTGAGAATTTGACTGATGATGTCGGCCGGCAAAAACGAGAAAGTCGCGCCGGGGAAGCGGGCCGGGAGCTCTTCTCGCAACGCGCGCACATAATCGCGCCGTCGGTCTGTGATCCTCGCTCAAGCCGATTTGAATTTCGCCGTCGGCTGATCCGATCGTCCCGGTGTTGTTGTATGTGGTGTTGATACCGCTCACCGGGAAGCCGATGTTGTCGACCAGCGTCGCCAGCTCTTCGTGCGGAATGATCTGGCGGACAACCTTTTCGATTTCGGCGAACTGGCGCGCGCTTTCCTCGACCCGGGTGCCAACGGTCAGGCGCACGTGCATCAGGATCCGCCCGCCGTCGACCGACGGAAAGAAGTCGCGTGCCCAGATAAGGCGCGAGCGCGAACGTGCCGAAGATGATCGCTAAGAAGCAGGTGACGAAGATCGCGCGATGTCGCAGAGCCATGGTCAACAGCTCGCGATAAGCGAGGCGGAAGCGCTCGAAGCCGTTTTCGAAGCCGCGCTGCACCATGACGAACGGGTTGCGTGTCGGCGGCGGCGCGCCGTGGGTATCGTGCCGGCTCAGCATGTATTTCGCCATGGTCGGCACCAGCGTGCGCGAGAGAATGAACGACCACACCATCGCCGACATCACCGCTTCCGCGAGCGGTACGAACAAAAAGCGCGGCACGCCGGTCAAAAAGAACATCGGCACGAAGACGATGCAGATGCACAACAGCGAAACGAACGCCGGCGTCACGATCTGCTCGGCACCGTCGAGGATCGCGGTCTCGACTTCCTTGCCTTGCTCCAGGTGCCAGTTGATGTTCTCGATCGTCACCGTGGCTTCGTCGACCAGGATGCCGACCGCGAGCGCAAGCCCGCCGAGCGTCATGATATTGAGCGTTTCGCCCAGCGCCCAGAGCGTTGCGATCGAGCCGAGCACGGAGAGCGGAATTGAGGTGGCGATGATCAGCGTCGACCGGAAGCTGCCGAGAAACAGCAGAATCATGACGCTGGTCAGCGCAGCGGCAATGATGCCCTCGCGGATGACGCCGCCGATCGCCGCCTTGATGAATATCGACTGATCGCCGATGGCGGTCAGCGTGAGATTGGCGGGCAGCGTCCGCTTCATCTCCTGGAGTTTTTGCTTGACCCCGTCGATGATCGACAGCGTCGATACTGCGCCGTTCTTGAGCACGAACATCAACACCGAGCGGTTGCCGTCGACGTGCACGATGTTCTGCTGCGGCGGATTGCCGTCGCGCACCTGGGCGACGTCGCGAACGTAGACCATCGCGCCATTGACCGCCTTGATCGGCAGGTCGCCCATCTTTTTGACGACCGGCACGGCGTCGTTGAGATTGATCGCGTATTCGAACCCGCCGATTTTTTCGGTGCCGACCGGCGTGATCAGGTTTTGCGCCGCAAATGCCGTGGCGACATCCTGAGCGGAAAGACCGCGTGCGCGCAGCGCGTCAGGATTGACGTCGATCTGCACCTGCCGGAATTTGCCGCCGAACGGATACGGCATCGCCGCGCCCGGTACGGTGACAATGGGCACGCGGACAAAGTTCAATCCGAGGTCAAACAGCGCCTGTTCGGGAAGCCCTTTGCCTGACAATGCGAGCTGAATGATGGGAACCGTCGACGCGTTGTAGAGCAGAATGAGCGGCGGCGTCGAGCCGGGCGGCATCTGCTTGAGCAGCGTCTGCGAAACCGAGGTGACCTGCGCGTTGGCGGTGCGGACATCCGCGCCCGGTTGAAAGAAGATTTTGACGATGCCGATGCCGGTGTAGTTGGTGGCTTCGATGTGCTCGATATCGTTGACGGTCGTGGTCAACGTGCGCTGGAACTGAGTGACCATGCGGCCGGCCATCTCTTCTGGCGGCAGGCCGGTGTACTGCCAGATGACCGCGATGATCGGGATGCGGATTTCAGGAAAAATGTCGACCGGTGTACGCGACGCGGCAAGTGGTCCGATGATGAGGAGAAGAAGAGCCAGCACGACAAAGGTGTAGGGGCGCCGCAATGCGATGCGGACAATGGCGGTCATTCCACACGGCTCCCCAACACGCCTCCATCGCAGCTTGCGTGGAAGCTAAAGTCGTCACCCCGGCTTTTCGCGCTGTGCGTCGCAACATAGCGAAATCGCAGGGTGAGACAACTCACAAACCGTTCAGATTACCCGCAGCGGTTAAAGCTATGCGCAAGCGGAATTCGTGCCATGCGTCGGGGAAGTTCAAGTGCGAAGACAAAAAGGTGCGGCCGGCTCCTGGGGGAGAGCCGGCCGCGCGAACCCGGTCTGGGGACGGGGAGGGGTGGGGACGTGACCGGGCTCGCAAACTCCTTTGTGTCGTTTCAGCGCGAAGTCGCTGTAGCCGGTGCCGCGCGCGGTTCGCCGAGCGAGAGCCACACGTTGGGATCGGCCTGCGACTGCCGCTTGACGAAACGGTAACCGGTGTCCGACCAGGGCAGGATTTGATCGCTTTGGTTATCCAGGATGTATTCGCCCTTATCGAACTTGACCGTCAGCACCGCGTGGCCATCGCCGTGCTTGTCGCGGACGACGGTGATCAGCAGCGCCTCGCGCGGCCAGCCGGCCTGCATCAGCATCCGCCGTTTCGCCAACACGTAATCCTCGCAATCGCCGTAGCCATCGTCGGGATAGTTCCAGCGTTCGACCACACCCCAATGCTCCAGATCGGTCATCGGCTTGATGTGGTTGTTGACGTAAAGGTTGATGCGCTCGAGATCCTTCCAGGCTTGTGCCGAAAAAACCACGTCGCGCGGCTGCGACGACTTGGTCTTGCATTCGGGATCGTACTCGACGCAGAACTCGACCCAACCGATCGGCGCCTTCGTCGTGTCGCCGACTGAAATAAACAACGCGCGTTCTTCGGCGCGACCACCGCTCGTGGTCGCCAGCAGCGCGAGCGCGATGGAGCTTGCGAGCGCGCAACGCGCGAGAGTTTTATTGGCACCCCAACTCATGTGACCCCGCTCCCCGTTTCTTGGGATCACATTTCTCACAAAGCTTTTGCGGTGCCGCTAAGTTGAGCGCTTCAATTTGAACTAAAGACAGCTAAACAAACGAGAAAATTTCCGCGGCTTTCTCGGCAAGATCGTCTAAAATTTTAGATATTCAACTTTGACTAAAATCCGCGCGAACAGTTCGGGAAACGATCGTCAGTCTTGACGTGCGAATTTCGGCGTTGCTGCGCGGTGCGTGCCGATCATCGCGGTAAACGCGCTATCCGCGATGAGGCAAGCGTCGGCCATATCCTGTGACGACATCGCGAGAAGGCATGGCTTCCCCGCGTGGCTCAACTTGCTGCCGCGCAAGACCGCCTGTTAGTCTTCATCGACGTTTAGGGAGGATAAACCATCATGTCTTTGGCTAACTTTGTTCCGCCGCCGAAATTCGAGGACTACCGGGAGCGCTTCAAGGATTTCTACAAGATGTCGCGCCGCGACGATGGCGTCATTCTGGTAGAAGCGCACACCAAGGGCGGCCCGATTCAACTCAGCGTCGAGAACCACCGGTCGGTCGGACAAATGTTCAAGACCGTCGGCGCCGATCCCGAAAATGAGATCATGATTTTCACGGGTTCCGGCGATGAATTCATGATGGATGCCGACCCCGAAGGCTTCAAACTCGAGCAGGACGATCTGGCTTATTGGGCATACGAGTACGCCTACAAGGACGGCCGCATCAACGTCAGTTCGTTGGTCAACGATCTCGAAATTCCGACCATCGGCATCATCAACGGCCCCGGCTTCCACACCGAGATGTGCCTGATGTGCGACATCACGCTGTGCGCCGAAGATGCGATCATCTACGATCTGCATTACGACATCGGCTCGGTGCCGGGCGACGGCATTCATAGCTGCTTTCAGGAACTACTCGGGCGTGAAGCGCGCCGCCTACGCGCTGCTCACCGGGCAAGCGATCGACGCCAAGCTCGCGCTCGAATACGGCATGGTCAACGAGATCCTGCCGCGCTCAAAACTGATCGAGCGCGCGTACCAAATCGCTGATCACATCATGACTCAACCGCGCACGACCCGGCGCATGACGGCGCAGATTGTCCGGCGCCCGTGGCGGCGGCAAATCACCGACAGCCTCGACGGCGGCTTTGCCATTCAAATGTTTGCTCACCTGGCGAAGGACAAGCCAACGCACGGCCGCCGGCACATCGCCGATTGTGTCGCCTATGTGCGCAAGGGAAAGCGCAACAACTTCGATTGATGGCACGAGTTGGGGCAGCGGCGGCCCAGGCAATTGCGGAAACGATGTCGGCGGCTTCAACGCCGCCGGCGCGCCGTCGCGATCAGCCGCCGCAGACGTTTTCTTCGATGAAGTCGGGGTGTTGCAGCCGGGTAAACTCGACGGCAAATCCGTCTTCAAGGTGACGCACGACGCGTGCTTGGACCTTGCCGATCGTGACCAGCGAGCCGATCGGCGGGCGCTGATCGCTGCCGATGCCGGCGCCGGATTGCGAAAGGTCGATGACGCGGCAACCGACGTTCAGCCCGTTGGGCATGATCAAACGTCCCATCGGGTTTCGCGGGGCAAAACGGCCGTGACGCCGGTCTTCCGGCAAGCCGAGGATGTGGCGATTGGCGAGCCAGGTCAGTTGCGCGGCGAGCTTGTCTCGTTTGCGCGCCGTCGCGGCAATGGTCATCGCGAAGCCATTCTCAAATGTGCGAGCGACTTGCCCTTCGAGCCGGCCTAAGTGGTCGACGTAGGCGATGACCCGATCACCTGGCTTGCCGCCAACGGGCGCGATCACGGCCATCCCGCCGGGCGACATGTTGATCACCTGGCAGGGAAACTCGCGCCGGTCCGGCAGCATGTACCGGCCCAGCAAATCCACTTTAACGCGTTGAAACCTCCGCCGCTCGTCACTGAGCGTGCGCAATTCCACTTTTTTTTGAGCTACCGCCATGTCGCAGATCTGCCGCCGTCACCGACGACAACCCTAGCGGTCCGGCGTTAACGGCTCGTTGATGCTTTTTCCAAGAAACGGACCGTGGCGCATGGTTTCCGCATCAGGAGAACCCGGAGCGCGGCCGCCGTCGTAAATCTTCAGTCCGCGCCGGGTCCGAGGCAGCATGAAGCGCGGCAGAAAATGTCGTTCCAGGGCCGGTCCTACGTGACGGCGGACCCCCAGGGTGAGCCCACCTAACGGACTAGCGCCGAGCCATTGCGGCACCTTCAGCGGCGCCAGCACCCCGATGGCGCGGGCGAACATTGGGCGGCTGGTGTCGAGCGGCAGTAGCAGGAGTTCCAGGTCGAGCGAATCGCCGTCCACGTTTTGCGCGCTCACCGCGGCAACCGTCCCGATGTATTCGTCGGCCAGGATCGTCAGCAAGCTCGATACCAGCGGGCGGCTGGCGATCGTCCAAAGGCCGAGGAAGGGTTCGCCCTTCATCTCCCGATTGTACAAGGCGCAAACGCGGGTACCGGCCAGGCGAAACGGGTAGCTGGCGCCCCGATTGAGCGCGATGATGAAAGCGTCGCTCAACACGCCGCGAATTGCGCCCGGCTCGATGTCGGCGCGTTCGGGGGCAGGGCGTGTGCCGCGCTTTTTATCCCAGTAAGCATGGAGCTCGCGGCTTGAGGGGTGTTTCATAAACGGCGTCGGCTCCCGTCCCGCCTCGCCGCCGAAGGCACGCATGTCCCGGATCGGGACGCGTTTGCGGCGTCAAAGCGTGTCCGAAGGCTGAGCAGCAGGGCTCATGCCGCTGCGGAGTGCCTGTCGGGAGCCACGCGCGCCCGGCCGCAATTAAAGTTAATGAAAGGTTGATCCTTCGCGTCTGACCCAACCCTGCTAGGGTGCGGTCACATTGAAACGCGCGCCGCGCTCCGTGGTGCGCCGCGCGAGTGAACAACAGGGGAGGCGAAGGGACGTGACCGGGGCGTGAATTCGGCGCCGGTTGTCCTGCATAAGCCGCAAAGGGAGGGCCATGGCCCTCCCTTTGTCATTCTCGCCTGATCTCACTGTTCAACCGCGCGCTTGCCGCCGCGAATGTCGCGGCCTATGCCGGTGGCACGTGCCGTAGCGGATTCGGAATTGGCTAGCCGTCAAATACGCGAAGCGAGTAGCAAATCCAAAAAGCTCCCTGAGGCGGTTATTTGCTCGTGGTCCGTTGTTCCAACGTTCGCATGAAAGCGAGCCGAGACGGATGCGAATGTTAGAATCGGGCCACTAGGTACAAATCGTTGACTCAGCGTTCGGAGCCGATCTTCAATGTGCCGCCGGTCGTACTCGCGACAATTGCGGCGCTGTTGATCGTCCACGCCGTTCGCACGCTCTTACTGACGGACGCGCAGGACGAGTGGGTGCTTTTGACCTTCGCGTTCATCCCCGCCCGTTACGACACTGCCGCCGACTATTTACGGGCGCAGTACGGGGGATTCGGCGCGGATTTGTGGAGTTTCTTCTCTTACGCATTGCTCCACGCCGACTGGCTGCATATTGGACTTAATCTGGCGTGGCTGTTGCCGTTCGGTACTGCGCTGGCGCGTCGTTTCGGTGCATGGCGTTACATCGCTTTCATGCTTGTAGTGGCCGCCGCTGGCGCATTCGCCCATCTGATCACGCATATCGGTGCGATGGTGCCAATGATCGGCGCGTCGGCTGCGATTTCCGGCGCCATGGCGGCTGCGCTTCGTTTCGTTTTTCAGAACGGCGGACCGTTGGGTCTCTGGCGAGGTGAGGCCACCAGCGAAGCCTATCGCGTCCCGGCGTCTCCGCTCGCTGTTACGTTGCGGGATCCGCGATTCCTAATTTTTTTGGGCGCGTGGATGGGACTCAATCTGCTGGTAGGGCTTGGCACCGTCTCGATAGGCGAAGAAGGGCAGGAAATCGCCTGGCAATCGCACATCGGCGGGTTTGTCGCCGGCTTACTGCTGTTCGATCTGTTCGATCCGGTGGGGCCCCAACGCGCGGCAGAGCCGGAGCCCATGCCTTAGTGCAACTGCGCTATCTGAATTCGCGCTGCCCCGCAGCCAGCAATTATGGTATGAATGCCGACAGAGTCAGCGCTGGTTTTATGGGCGATCCACGCGAGGCTCGATGCTGCGCTGCAACAAGCGCAGGCAGGCGAGGACGGAACGTTAGAGCTTGTTGATCGTTCCGCCAATTAATGCGCCCGCTAATGGAACTCGGCGCCGACCTAAAACATGACTCACTGATAGCGATCGCGCACGCGTCGCATCCGTGAAGCAAGGGAGGCTACGATGACTGTTGGCATCATTCTCGCGCGCAAAGGGCGTGAAGTTGTCACCATCGATTTGAGTGCGACGCTTGGAGAAGCGGCAGGGCTCCTTGCCGAAAAGCGTATTGGCGCCGCGCTTATTCTAGGCGCGGATCATCGCATTGCCGGAATCATATCCGAACGCGATGTGGTGCAGGCGCTGGCGGAAGCCGGTGCGGCTGCGCTCGATCTGCCGGTCAGCCGGACGATGACACGCAGGGTGGAGACGTGCACCGAAGGGGAAGCCGTCTCCAGCATCATGGAACGCATGACCTTGGGAAAATTCCGCCACATGCCGGTGGTCGACCAGGGGCGGCTCGTCGGCATTATCTCGATTGGCGACGTCGTGAAGCATCGTGTCCATGAGATGGAGCACGAATCACGGGCGATGCGCGACTACATCCAAACCGCGTAGAATCGGCGTCCCGTCTTAAAGTATCTCTGCCGCCTTCAGGCTCGGTAGGCGCAGGCCGACTTTTGATTTCGCGAGGCCGCGCAAGACGCTATGATCCTCCCGCAACGGAGGCGGCTTATGCGGGGGTTGATCGCTTTTCTGCTGTCGGCGACGTTGGCGGCTTATGCGACGTCTTCGGTGGCCGCAGATAAGATTCGGCTGGCGCAAAGCTCCACGGCGACGAATTGTATGATGGCGTGCAACGCGCAGGCCGCGTCTTGCCAGACCGCTTGTTTGGTTCCGGGCAATCAACTCACTCAGCTTCCGAATGCCCTGGCGCCGGCCAACAGCCTTACTCCGCAGACGAATGCCACCGCGAATACGATTTGCCTTTCGGCCTGCACCAACACGCAGCTCACGTGCCAAACGAACTGCGCCCGCTTATCCCCGTCCCGGTGATTGCGAGGACAAAAGGGACTTCTCGCCGCGGGCGGGGTTAACCGAGAGCGGCAATCGTCTCAAGAATTGGCTCAAGGGCTTTTTCAGTGGCGGCTTTGCCGGCCGCAATCGCCTCTGCCGCGCGATGAAATTCCAGCCAGCCGATGTGGCCGATGTGAGGGGTGATATGCACGTCCGGCGGGTCGCCGGCTAAACGCATGCGGGTGAGCCGGTCTTGCATGATGTTGAACGCTTCGATCATGACGGTCGAAAAGCCCGGCCGCGCCTCGCCGGCGAAGATCTGGCGCTTCAGTGCGCGCTCGGCGCCAAACATGCCGCGCAAGCCGGAGAAAATGTTCCGCGCGGGCGCGGCCAAGGAATCCGGTGGGGCGTCACTGGCGTCCGATCCGTGACTGGCAATGGTCGCGCCGCGGGCGAATCGATCGGCATCGAGATTGACGGCAATGACGACGCGCGCGCCAAACGCGCGCGCCGCGGTCACCGGCACCGGATTAACCAGCGCGCCATCCACCAGCCATCGCCCGCCGAGCCGGATCGGCGGAAACAGCCCGGGCAACGCGTAAGAGGCGCGCATGGCGAGTGACAGCGACCCGCGGGTGAGCCAGATTTCATGTCCGGTGCCGACCTCTGTTGCGATTGCCGCGAAGCGGATCGGTAAGTCCTCGATCGTCGTTGGTCCCACGGCCTCGACCAGCCGTTTGGCAAGCCGGCTTCCGCCAATGAGTCCGGAACTGCCGATCCGCACATCGAGATAGCCGATGATGCGCCGCAAGGTGAGCGAGCGCGACCAGCTTTCCAACTGCTCCAATTGATTATTGGCGTAGCAGCCACCGACCAAAGCGCCGATCGACGTACCAACAACAATATCCGGAACAATTCCTTGAGCCGCCAAGGCTTGAATGACGCCGATATGGGCAAAACCACGGGCCGCGCCGCTGCCAAGGACCAGCCCAATCAACGGGCGGCCAAGTTTGCCCTGTAACGGTTTAGGTCCGACGTCGGCGACAGTCACTTTTGTCCTCTTAACTTCTCGCGCGTACCAAGCGGCGCATGAATGATCCGCCAAGCTTCTATTAGCAACAACTCGCTTGGCACATTATGGTGAAGCGGCAAATGGTAGAGAGGGCCAAAACAGCGCACTCTCCGGTCCATTCGAGCAGCAACCCAGGCATGAAATTGCCGCGATTGGCATGAAGAAAAACGCCATGGCGGGTCGGGGCAGAGTCAGTTTTCGCGCTGTTTGGGCAGCGACGATTGCATTGGCGGCCTTGCCGTCAATCGACGGCTTTTCGCAAACCAGCAACCTCGCGTCGCCGGACGCGTTTGGCCCCGCATCAGTCGCGCCCGGCAAGGCATCGCCCGGCTCCGGACTAACGGCTCCGTCCCCCTCGACGCCGTTCGCGCAGGCTGTACCCATGGTGCCGGCCGGGCATGTGGCGCTCGCTTTGTCTGCGCGCTACGGCCGCGACGCACCCGCAATCGGGGGCGGCCTGATCTGGCGGGTTTACGCCGCCAAGCCGGACGCCGGCGGAATTTATCGCCTCGTCAAAGAAGAGAAGGCCGCCGCCGCGACCTTCGTTCTGCCGCCAGGCAATTATGTTGTGCACGCCAGCCTCGGGCTCGCCAGCGCGGCGAAGGCCGTGCAATTACGATCCGAGACCGTCCGCGAAGTCTTCGATATCCCGGCTGGCGGTGTTCGGTTAGAGGGGCGGGTGGGCGACGCGCGCATTCCTCCCGGACAGATCTCGTTTGAAATTTTCAACGGCAGCCAGTTCGACACCACGGAGCGACGGCCGATTGCGCAGAACGTCATGACCGGCGATGTCGTGATGCTTCCGCAAGGGACGTATTACATCGTCTCCAATTACGGTGACGGCAATTCGGTGGTGCGTTCGGACGTGCATGTCCAAGCCGCCAAGCTCACCGACGTCATCGGTCAATCACCGAGCCGCGGTCATCACGCTTAAGCTAGTCAACGAACCGGGCTCTGAAGCGCTGGCCAGCACTCAGTGGTCCGTCCTGACGCCGGGCGGCGACGTGATCAAGGAATCGATGGGGGCGTTTCCCCGGGTCGTGCTTGCCGAAGGCGACTATCACGTCATTGCGCGCAATTCCGGCAAGGTGTTTCAGCGCGATTTCAAGGTGATCGCCGGCGTCGACGGCGAGGTGCAGGTGCTGGCGCGTTAGGCAGGCTTCGGCGCGGGTGGCACCATCCGCTATGCCGCTTTCTGCAACCGCTTCATATCCGGCGGCACTGCTTCCTGAGCGAGAGCGGCGAGCGCAGCGTCGAGCGGCAGCGTCTGCTGCCGGTCGCTGCCGAGCCGGCGCATTGAGACCGTGCGCTCGGCAGCTTCTTTTTTACCCACCACCAGCAAGACCGGCACTTTCGCGAGCGAGTGCTCGCGTACCTTGTAATTGATCTTCTCGTTGCGGAGGTCGCCCTCAACGCGCAACCCGAGGCGGTGCGCCGCTGCTATTGTTTCGCGCCCATAATCGTCGGCATCCGAGGTTATGGTGGCGACAACAATTTGCAGCGGCGAAAGCCATAACGGCAGGTGACCGGCATAGTGCTCGATCATGATCCCGGTAAAACGTTCGAGCGATCCAAACATCGCCCGGTGCAGCATGACCGGAGTCACTTTGTCCGAGTGTTCGTCAATGTAGAAGGCGCCGAGGCGTCCGGGCATATTGAGATCGACTTGCACGGTGCCGCACTGCCAGTCGCGGCCGATGGCGTCGCGCAGCACGTATTCAAGCTTCGGCCCATAGAACGCCCCTTCGCCTTTGTTCAGCGTCCAAGGCCGCCCCGACGTCTCGAGCGCCTGCATCAGTGCGGCTTCCGCCTTGTCCCATACCGCGTCTTCGCCGATCCGCTTTTCCGGACGGTCTGAGAATTTGATGCGCACGTCGTCGAAACCGAAGTCCTCATATATCGACAGGATCAAATTATTGACCGCGAGAACTTCTTCCGCGATTTGCTGCTCCGTGACGAAGATGTGGGCGTCGTCCTGGGTAAACGCGCGCACGCGCATCAGGCCGTGGAGGGCGCCTGAGGGTTCGAACCGATGGACTTTTCCGAACTCGGCGATCTTGAACGGCAGGTCACGATATGATTTCAGCCCATTCTTGAAGATCTGAATATGTCCAGGGCAGTTCATCGGTTTGATTACATAGGTGCGTTCGTCCTCTTTGCGCGGCTCAACCAAAAACATGCCGTCGCGGAACGTCGCCATATGCCCCGATGCGACCCACAGCGATGAATTGATGAGCTGCGGTGCGTTGACTTCGGCGTAGCCGGCGTCGGTCTGCCGGCGGCGGATGTAGTTCTCCAGTGTCTGAAATAGCGTCCAGCCCTTCGGGTGCCAGAATACCGACCCCGGCGCCTCTTCCTGGAAGTGAAACAAATCCATCTCGCGGCCGAGACGCCGATGGTCGCGTTTTTCCGCTTCTTCCAGTTGATGCAGGTAGGCATCGAGCTCTTCGCGCTTGGCGAACGCGGTGCCATAAATCCGCGACAGCATTTCGCGATTTGAGTTGCCGCGCCAATACGCGCCCGCGACTTTCTGCAGCTTGAACGCATCGCCCACTTTGCCCGTCGATGTCATATGCGGGCCGCGGCAGAGATCGAACCAGTCGCCTTGCTTGTAGATCTTTATCTGCTGATCTTCCGGAATGGCGTCGATCAGTTCGACCTTGAACATCTCGCCCTTGTCGCGAAAAACTTTTTTTGCCTCGTCGCGCGACCACACTTCCTTGGTGAATGGTTTGTCGCGGGCGATGATCTCCCGCATTTTCTTTTCGATCATTTCGAAGTCTTCAGGCGTGAACGGCTGATTGCGATAAAAATCGTAATAGAAGCCGTTCTCGATCACCGGGCCGATGGTGACCTGCGTTCCCGGCCACAAGCTCTGTACCGCTTCGGCGAGCACGTGCGCGGCATCATGGCGGATGAGCTCAAGCACGCGAGGGTCGTCGCGGTTGAGAAATTCAATTTTTGCGTCGTGCCCGATCGGATCGGAAAGGTCGGCAAGCTTGCCGTCGAGCGCCATCGCCACAGTTCGTTTGGCGAGCGACGGTGAGATGCTTTTCGCGATTTCGAGGCCGGTTGAATTTACTGGATAATCCCGACGCGCGCCGTCGGGAAAGGTCAGCGCGACCATTCCTAACTCCTTCTGCTCACTCGCTGCCGACGAATGCAGGTAAGCGTGTTTGACGGATATTTAGCTTATACAAACGCGATGACAAGCTGTGGATTACTTGTTCACTCGCCACAATTACGCGATGTAAACAAATGCTTTTTTCGATGCTTCGCGAGATTGGGGCAGTAGCGCCGCAGAATCATCAAATACCGATCATACCGTAGCCCAAAAGGTTGCCGACGTTCGGAACAAGTCCGCGGTGGGCCACGTATCACAATCAAACGTGATGCTCGAAACGCGGCGGGGTGGGGTGTCGGTATGGGTGTGGGTCTACAAACGCGTTGTGTGTGTTGCGTAAGGCGTGGGCCCGCTGCACGGGGTGCACATGGGGGGAGGCTCGCGGCGGCCACTTAGGCCTTATCAGGTATTTTGCGTATGGGTCGCGGTCGCTTTGACCGCAGCCTTTTCCCTTCAAATCGCATTTATCGGTGGTGTCGGCGCGCGGCCGATGCCGGATAAGCCGAACCTGGGTACTATCGGTGAACGTCTGAATGCCAACACGATCGCGATCGTGTCCGGCAATCCGAACGGCACCTATCTGAACATCGCTTACGACCTGTCCGCCGTTCTTGACAACGGCGACGACTTCCGGGTCTTGCCGATAATCGGCAAGGGCGGCGGGCAGAATATTCGTGACGTCCGCTTCCTCAAGGGCGTCGATCTTGGCATTACCCAATCGGTTATTCTGAACGAGTTTCGCGAGACCAACGAAATCGGCAATATCGACGAGCAGATCGTCTACCTCGCGAAACTGTTCAATGAGGAAATGCACATCGTCGTGCGCGCCAACTCCGGCATCGAGTCGGTCGAGCAACTCGCAGGCAAGAAAGTAAACTTCAGCGATCCCGGCAGTGGCAGCCAGATTTCGACGCGCAATATTTTCAAACGCCTCGGCATCAAGGCCCAGGAAGTCAACATGGGCCAGGGCGACGCGTTCGAAAAAATCAAATCGGGCGAAATTGCCGCAACCATTCTGATCGCCGGCAAGGCGGCGGGCTCGATGGGAAAGCTCAAAGCAGCCGACGGTTTCCGCTTTCTGCCGGTGCCGTTCGCCAAGCAACTGCAAAACGATTATTTGCCGGCCGCGCTCGAGCACGACGATTATCCGAACATGGTGGAGTCCGGTTCGAGCGTCGGTACGGTCGCGGTCGGGGCGGTGCTTATCGCCTATAACTGGCCGCGTCTAACGGAGCGCTACAATCGGATTGCAAAGTTCGTCGACACGTTCTTTCCAAGGCTCGCCGAGTTTCAAAAGCCGCCGCGCCATCCGAAATGGCACGAGACTAATCTTGCGGCGGTGGTGCCGGGCTGGACGCGATTTGCAGCCGCGGAGGAGTGGCTTGTTCACAATCGGCCGCAGCAATCTGCCGCGGTGGGTGCGTCGCGCGAGCAGTTCGACCAGTTCCTGGCGGCTCAGCGCAGCCTCGGCCGAACGGAAAAGGCCGGCGTGAACAACGATCAGTTGTTTCAGGAGTTCGTAAAGTGGCAGGCGCAAAAGCGCCAATGAGAAAGGCGAGGAAAACTTCAGTTGTAAATATCGGAGCTTGAAAGCGCAGGGGAGGCGATCATGAGTTCTCCGGTCCACCAGGCCTCAAAACTCGACGAAGCAATCAAATACGCGCCGCCTTGGGTCCGCGACGATGCGCGGTTGGCGACGCTCGTTCCCGACACGGCCAAGATCGACTGGCCGCCGCGCAGCCGCCGCCCGGTCGCGGCAGGCCGCGGGTTTAGCGGTGACGTAGCCGCGCGCGAACTTCAGCGGCAAGTCCGGCTGGATCCGGAGAAGGTACCGGAGCCCATCAAGGTCGGCTCTGAGCGACGCGGAGCGCGGTTGGCGCTACGCATCGCCGCGGCAATCGGCGCCGCGGCCATTGCTGCCGGCGCAATCGTAACCGTGCCTTTGCTCCGCTCCGGAGCGAATGCGGAAGTTCTTGGCTCCGCCATCATGGCGCTGGTTGTCGGCGGCGGGAAGCAGGATCAATTGGCCGTCGCGACACCAGATGCCCGCTTGTTGGTGCGCGATGATCGCGGCGAGACGAATGAAATACTTCCGGTCGGCATCGAGGTCGATGGAAACCGCGCCGGCGCCGGCGTTGTGCTCTCGGGTCTGGCCCCGGACACGCAGCTTTCAGCCGGCAGCCCACTTGGCGTGAGCGGGTGGCGGCTCGACGCCGACCAGCTCGAAGGACTGCAAATACGCCCGCCGCGAGACTACGTCGGCGCCATGAACGTGATGGTCGATCTGCGGCTCCCGGTGATCGCCTTGTGGACAGCAAAGGGCTGCGCCTCGAATGGGTGGCACGTCCGCAAATCTCGGCGTCGCCGGTCGTGACGCCGGTAGCAGTGGCGTCCGCAGCCCTGCCGCTCCCTGCTGTGTCGCCCGTGGCTGTGCCGCCCGCGGCTCGGCCGCAAGCACAGGCTCCAGCGGAGCCTCAGACGGCGGCTTTGCATCTCGATCCGGCCGAGGTCGCTATTCTGCTCAAACGCGGCCAGGACTCCCTGAAGAACGGCGATCTCGTCGCGGCTCGGCTTTTGCTGCACCGCGCCGCCGCGGCCGGCAGCGCGGACGGCGCCTTCGCGCTCGCGCAGACCTTCGATCCGGCCGTGATTGCGCGGCTCGGCGCCGTTGGCGTCGTCCCGGACGCGGCGAAGGCACGTGAATGGTACCAAAAGGCCGCACACCTCGGTTCGGGTCTTGCGGCGCAGCAAGTCGCAAATTTCCAACAAAAGACGGAGTAAGCGAAATCGGCGGGAGCTGAGGCCGGCGCGGCGGCAAGTTGCCAGAGTATCTAGGTGCGTTCTTTGCCGCCGCGCCAATTTCCATAGCGCCAAATTCCATAGCGCCAAGGCAGATACCAGCGAGCTCCGGCCGGCACCGATTCACAAACAAAATCGAGCCCGGCCGTTCCCCAAGGATGGCAGCGCAGTAACCGGGCTGCCGTCATCCAGCCGCCAGCCCAGAGCCCGTAGCGGCCGATCGCCTGATCGGCGTAGTCAGAGCACGTCGGCAAATGACGGCAGTTGAAACCGACAAGCGGCGACAACGTGTATTGATACGCCTTGATCAGTCCTCGGCCCGCAAGGCGGGGAGCGCGGCTCGACTTTTCGAATAAATCGGCAAGCGCCATTGTGGAACCGAGCTACTGCACGGAAGCGGCGGCGGGCGATTTGCTCGCGCGCTTTGCCTCGATCTGGTTGATCGCGTCGACTACGGCATCGAACGTAAGCAAGGTCGAGGCGTGGCGAGCCTTGTAGTCGCGCACCGGCTCAAGCACCGCGATATCGGCCCATTTGCCCGCCGCTGGAGGCTGGCCGTTTTCCTTGAGCATCTTGCGCATGCCGTCACGCAAGGCGCGCAGTTCGGCGGCCGTGGAGCCAACGACGTTGCGCGCCATGATGGACGAGGAGGCCTGGCCAAGCGCGCAGGCTTTCACTTCGTGCGCAAAGTCGCTGACTTTTTCGCCGTCCATCTTCAGGTCGATCGTGACGGTTGATCCGCACAATTTGGACACGGCGGTCGAGGTCGCATCGGGTTCGGCGAGCCGGCCAATCCGCGGGATTGTGCCTGCAAGCTCGATGATACGGCGATTGTAGACGTCATTGAGCATGGTTGGGCGGGGTCCGAAGCAAACGACTTGCTGCTCAACTATATAAGGTTCATATCGGCCGGATGCGAGAGTTTGCGTCGCCGGCACGTGTTCCTGCCCTTGCCGCGAAACGAAGTTCTGAACATGCCAGAGAACGCTGCATTTGCGCCGCCGGGTGAGGGGGCCGAGCTAGAAGAGAGCACGGCACTCACACCGAAATTCGGTCCGGACGGACTTGTTACTTGCGTGGCCACGGACGCCGCCTCGGGTTCGGTGCTCATGGTCGCGCACATGAACGCGGAAGCGCTGGCAAAGACCATTGCCACCGGCGAGGCATGGTATTTCTCCAGATCGCGCGGCGCTCTGTGGCGCAAAGGTGAAAGCTCCGGCCACGTTCAACGCGTCGTCGAAATGCGCATCGACTGCGATCAGGACGCCATCTGGATCAAGGTCGAGCAAAGCGGCGGTGCCTGTCATACCGGCCGGCGTTCGTGCTTCTATCGGGCCGTGCCTGTCGGAAAAACCGGCAAGGTATCGCTCGAATTCCGTGACGAGCGTTTGTTCGATCCGGAAAAAGTCTATCGCAAGCGCGACTGAGATTTATGCGGGCGACTGCCCATCTCCCTGCTGTTTGATCGTACCGTTTTGATCGCTGGCGCGGCCTTGCTCTGCCTTGCCGACAGCGCGCGCGCTTTGCTAAAACGGCGACAGCGGTGTTCAGCTGCGATCGGCGCGCGTCGGCGCGCTGCAATCAATATAATTGGGAGGAAAGAATGGCCGATCGGATTCTAACGACGCATGTGGGAAGCCTGCCGCGCACGCCGAAGCTTCTTGAACTGAGCCAGAAGAAAACCCTCGGCGAGAAATTCAACGAGGCCGAATTCGAAAGCGTGCTCAAAGATTCGGTTGCCGAGGTCGTCCAGAAGCAGAAAGAGGCCGGCGTCGATCTGATCAATGACGGCGAACTCGGCCACACCGTCGGCTGGGCTTACGATTACGGTGCCTGGTGGTCGTACATCATCCCGCGGCTCGCCGGCGTCGAGGTGGTCAACCAGGGTCTCTGGTTCACCAAGCTTTCGGCGCACACCAAGACACCGATGGCGCCAAAAGACTTCGTCGTCGGCGACTGGGGCGAGCGCCGCGACATGTCCAAATTCGTGGACGCCTATCTCGATCCGCAATCCGGCTGCGGATTGCCGGTGCAGTTCATGACCGAGCACAGTCCGCTGGTCAAAGGTCCGGTCAAATACAAGGGCCAGAAGGTGATCGAGCGCGACATCGCCAACTTCAAGGCCGGGCTGAAGGCCGCAGGGCTGCCGACCGAAGGCGCCTGGATGAACGCGATCGCTCCGGCAAGCTGCGCGCGCATGCCGAACGAATATTACAAGTCCGAAGAGGAATTGCTGTACGCCTGCGCTGACGCCATGCACGAAGAGTACAAGGCGATCATCGACGCCGGACTGACCGTTCAGCTTGACGATCCGGCGATCGGCGAAAATTGGGATCAGCAAAAGAACGAGCCGAGCATCGAAGGCTACCGGCGCTACACCAAGATGCAGATCGACGCACTCAACCATTCGATTAAGGGACTGCCGCCGGACAAAATCCGCTTCCACCTGTGTTGGGGTAGCTGGCACGGCCCGCACACCACCGACATCCCGATGAAGCATCTGGTCGATCTCATGCTGGCGGTGAACTGCGACTATTACTCGTTCGAGGCCGCCAACGCTCGTCACGAGCACGAGTGGAAGATCTGGAAGAACGTCAAGCTGCCACCCGGCAAGAAGATCCTGCCCGGCGTCGTGACCCACTCGACCAATTTGATCGAGGACCCCGAGCTTGTTGCCGACCGCATCATCCGCTTCGCCGAGGTCGTCGGCCGCGAGAACGTCATCGCCTCGACCGATTGCGGGCTCGGTGGCCGCGTGCATCCTCTGATCGCCTGGGCAAAGCTCAAGGCGCTGTCGGAGGGCGCAGCGCTTGCCACGAAGCAGCTTTGGAAGCGCGCCGCGGCGTAACGCGCTAAGCCTTCCGCGTCTCGGCGCGCGCCAGCAATCGCCTGGCGCGCGCGAGATGCGGGCGGTCGACCATGGAGCCGCCGACAACGGCCACGCCGGCGTCCGGATTGGCGGCAAACGCAGCAACGATCGCTTGGGCTTGCGCTATGGCCTCGCGCGTTGGCGTGAAGGCTTGATTGATGATCGGTATCTGCGTCGGGTGAATGGCCATTTTGCCCGAGAAACCGTCGCGGCGCGCCGCACCGCATTCCCGGCGAAACGCTTCGCGGTCGCTCTCCCCGAAAGTCGGGAAAAACCGTGTCGATCGCCGGCACTCCGGCGCTCGCCGCGCCGGCGAGGCAGAGAACCCGAGCCAAACGATAAGGATCAAGCAGCACGCCTTCCGAGTTGCGGTTGGTCTCAGCCCCGAGATCGGCGGACAGGTCCTCCGCCCCCCAGGTCAGCGCGCTGAGCCGCTGGCTTGAGCCGGCATAGGTGCCGGCGCAGAACAAGCCGTGGCCGTTTCCGTGGCGATGGCCATTATTTTGATGTGACCATCGGTGAGCCCGTTGACGGCTTCCCGCACTGCGAGCTTGGCATCGAGATTGGCAATTGACGCCCCGCCTTCGGCTTTCGGCAGCATGACGGCGTCAGGTTGCGCGGCCGCGATAACGTCAAGATCCGTATCGATCAGACCGGTCTTCAAGCCGTTGATGCGCACGATCAAATAAGGCCGCCCGGCCGTGCCTACAGTTTCCTTGAGAAACGCGGCCGCGCTTTGTCGCGCGTGTGCTTTCCGGTCGAGCGCGATCGAGTCCTCGAGATCGACGATCAGCGCGTCGGCCTCGCTGGTCATAGCTTTCGCGAGCTTCTTCGGGCTATCCGCCGGGACGAACAGAAGTGAGCGCATGGATAATGCTCCGCAAGCGATCATGTCATGGTCGCTTTGCGAAGCGGCTTCCGTCAATGAGAATGATGCTGCATGTCGGGCATGACCTGATGAAGCCCCGGTGGAGTCACCCCCAGCACGGCGACGATGACGATGATGATAGCGCCAAGCCCGGCTTCGATAGCGGCGTTGCGGCGGAGCCGGCCGAGCGCCTCGCGGTTTGCTGCGGCGCTTCCCGTCCCGATGAGGCGAGGGGTCAAAATCTGCCGATTGATTGCGGCAATGGCGACCATGACGAGAAACAGCGCCACCTTGATCAGCAGCAAGCGGCCGTAGTCGGTCTCGGTGAGTGCGGGAATGCTGCCGGCGAGATAGAGCGTGTTGATGATGCCGGTGACCAGAAGAACGCCGACGGTGACAAGGCCAACATTCGAAAAGCGATGGATGGCCGGATACGCGGCGCCAACCGAAGCTTTGTCGCGCGCGGCGGCGGCAAGCAGGAGCGTCAGCGGGAGAAGCATGCCGACCCAAGCCGCAGCGGCGACGAGATGAAGAAAGTCTGTTGCCGGGTGCACGATGCCTTCGCTGCCTTCCGCGCCAACCGCGTGGCCGGCGAAAGCCAGCGTTCCGGCAAGTCCGCCTGCCAAAACCACTGCGAAAGCATCCGCTACCGGTCTTTTGCCGCGCCGCTGAGAGAACGCCGCAAGGATCGCCGCCAACAGGCATGCCAATACCAACCGCGCGAGCCAATCGCGCCCGAAACCGGTTTGCAGAAGAACAGTCCAAAGCACGCCTTCGGAAAAAAGCTCAGCGAACGAATTCTCGCTCATGGATTGGGCGACAACGACGAACCAGGCGGCTCCGGAGAGCACCGCAACTGCGAGCGCGATCCAGACCATCCACGCCAGCCCGGCGCGCACGATAGCGGGAGCGCGCGCTCCGATTTCCGCGTTGGAGAACGCCGGTTGGGCGATGAACGCCCAAAAGAAAATCGCGCCCGCGGCGGTGATGGTGGCGGCGAAATGAATGGCCCGCGCGTAGATCAGCGGATCATCCATGCGAGTCTCCCACTATGCCGATGCGCCCGCTGGCTCACTGGCCGCCGACGGTGAAGGAGAAGTTTCCCTCGGTCTTGTGCGTGTCGACCGAGAGCGCATGCCAATGAACCTGGTAGCGTCCCGGGCCCGCGGCTTTAAGGCTGATCCGCATGGTGTTGCCGCTGATTTGCGCTTTACCTTGATCGACGCGGACTCCCTTCGGGTCTGTCACCTGAACCGAGCTGAAGGCCGCCTCGAGGTTTTGCGTGAAGGTGAGGGCAACCTCGTGCGGAGCCGTTGCCACCGTGCTCCCGACCAGCGGGCTAGCGTGGTCGAGAAAAGCGTGAGCGTGCGCGGCGCCGGGCGCCAAAAGCAGCAGCGACAGGAGGGTCACGTACTTTTGCATGGGTCGCTCCTTCAGAAGGTTGCTTGGCGAGGAGAATTCGAACCGCCGCCGATCAGCGGCTGCCCGAAAGTCGTCGGGAACATATCGTCGAGATAAAGGTGAAGCTGGGCAAGAAAACCAACCCCGCTTCCGCTCGCCCGATTGACTGGAATCATGGCTTCAAGGCCGACCTGAAAGTAGCTGCCGACCCAGATCGCCCCCGGGTTGATGGTGCCAGTCGTTTCGTAGGAGTTGCCGAAGTTATTGGCGACCGGCGTCGAGAACTGCGCCTCGGTAATGAAGATCAGATGGTTGAAAAAGTCGGCGAGTTGCAGGTCTTTCACCTCCGATTTCAGATACGGCATGCTGTACTGGAGCGATGCCCCGTAAACGAGGACTTGCGGGATGTAAAATCCTTGCGCGACGTCGTAGGAGTTGGTCGGGATTTGGTATCCGACCTGTCCGGTGAGGGCGAAGGGCCGGGCCCAGCTCAGATCATCCGGAAGCTGACCGAATCCTTGGCCGAAATAATACGTCGGGGTGATCATGCTGTAAGGCGTGCCAATGCCGGCGTTGGTGGCGCCGGTGTTTCCCCAATCGACGATGAGGCCGAGCAGCATCGCCGTTTCGTGAGCGGGGTCTTTTAGGAGCTGATATTGGAACGTTGTTTCCAGGTCGGCGAAGCCCGCCATCGTCGGAGCGCCCGGCTGGCGGATTTGCGACCAGCCCTCGCCGATGGAAACGCCAAAATCCTCCGTGATGCGTTTCGAGATTTCGCCTTCGATGTCCCATTCGGTGGCCGGCGGCACGTCGCCGGACTTCGACCAGCTGACGGTCGGCAGGGACATTTCATCGGCGATGCACGGATCGTCGATCAGCAGCGTTGCAGGAAAGAACCGCGCGCCGACGAAGCAGTGAGCGAAGGCGTTGGTCAGCGGCAGTGAAACCAGCAGGAGGCCGAGAGCGGATGCGCACGCGTGCGCCATAAAGCGCGACATGATGAATTTCCTTTCGGTTGAATAAGCACGGGTTTACAGGTGCCGCCGCGGGTGGCGGCGTTACCGGCGCAGCCTCAGTGCTTGTCCATTTGCATCATGCCGCCGCGGTTCATCATCATGCTGCCGCCGGCCGGAGCGGCGGCTCCGCCGGGAGCGGACGCTCCAATCGCGGCGATCGGAAAGTCGACTTTGATCGTTCCCGCCTTCTCGAATAGCAATGTCGCCTGCACGACTTTGCCGGGCTCCAGTGGGTGCTTGAGCTCCGTGAGCATCAGGTGCAGCCCCGCCGGCTTCAGCACAACGGTTTCGCCGGGCGGGATTTCAACGCCGCCTTCCACCGGCCTCATCTTCATGACGCCGTTGTCCATGGTCATGCTGTGAATTTGGCAACCGGTGCTGGCGTCGCTGGCAACACAGCTCAGCCGATCGGGAGCCGCGCCGTCGTTCTTGATGGTCATGTACGCCGCGCCGGCGGATGCGCCCTTCGGCGTCGCCCGCGCCCACGGCTGCGTGATGTGAATTGAGCCGACGTCGTAGCCGCTGGCGTACGCGCCGGGTGCGACGAACGCCATCATACTCAGCGTAAGCGCTGCGGCGGTCCGGCAAATGAGGGTGTTCCGATAAAAACTACTCATTGATGTCCTCCGTGCCATGCGCCGTCGGAACGCACATGCGCCCGGGTTCGGCCTTGGCAAATTGAGCTGGCGAAGAGGGCCGCGAAGCCCTGCACTTCAAAAGCCGCCTGATGGCGGTTCAAGCGTCACACTCGAGGCGGAGGCCCTCGGGGACTTGCTATTGAATGATCGGCGACACGAGGCGCCCGTTGTTGCGTGCGCGCCCAGGAAATCTCGACAAACTCAAATCGCGCGATACGGATCAGCGCTGGCGGCGACCCAATAACGGCAGGGCTCGCTCCGGCAAAGCAAAAGATACAATGAGTGCATGGGGCATGGGTCGGCGCCCCGGCAGGAAGGGCAGGTGCCGCGCCGCCGTCGTGCAAGCATAGTTCGAATGCCGGCGGAGCATCATCGGTCGGGGCGGCCGCGGCAAGCGCAAAGCCGCCAAGCGCGATGAGCAGACTTTGGACGGCAACGGCATAAGCGACGACGACCCCGATCAAGGGCCGCCAGTAGCGCTTTCTACCCAGTTTGCTCATACCCAAGCCTACGGGTGAATCGTATCACCGGCAAGCAAGGGCCGGAAGGCCCTCGTCCGCATCACTTCGGCTGCATCCGCATAAACGCCGAGCGGCGGCATTCAGCGACAAGTTTGTTGTCCTGGTTGTAGGCGCGATGATGAAGCTCGACGATCCCGGCGCCGGGCCGCGATTTCGACTCACGCTTGCCGATGACCTCGGTCGTCGCGTGCAGGGTGTCACCTTCGAACACCGGGTGAGGGAACTTAACGTCGCTCATTCCCAGATTGGCAATCGTGGTGCCGACGGTGAGATCGCTCACCGACATGCCGATCATCAGCCCGAGCGTGAACAGCGAATTCATCAGCGGCTGACCCCACTCGGTTTCCTGCTCGCAAAAATGCCGGTCGATGTGGAGCGGCTGCGGATTGAGCGTCATGTTTGAAAACAACATGTTGTCCATCTGCGTGACGGTGCGCGTATAGCGGTGCTCGATCACTTCGCCGGGGATAAAGCCTTCGAAATAGAGGCCGCCCCGCTTGTGCCGTTGGGCCGCTTGATTCGTCATTGCCGATCTCCCTGCATTAATCGTCCGTTTACCATAAAGATTAATCTCCCCTTACCGCGAAGACGAGCCCAAGACACGCGCTGGCGAAGCGGCGGGCCAATCCGCGAGCATCAGTGGGGTGTCTTCCCACGATCTCGCTCGCTTTTGGGGAACGGAAACGGCGATGCCAGCGGTAACCTTTGCAAAGATTTATGGTGAACGATTTTTTAACAGCCGCCTTCTAGCATCGACATCGGTTCAGGCCAGCGTGGCGCAAAGCAATGATTGTCCGCCATTTTCTCAATGGGGTTCGTTCGACATCGGCGACGCAAAGGGCGGAAGCCACATGCGCGCTCGCTAGCGCTTACCTTCATTCCGATCTCCCCACTGACGACGTTAGGGCCGCTGAAGGCGCGATGCTGATGCTGCTCGACGATCCGTCGCCGCTGGTGCGGCGGGCGCTCGCCGAGGCGTTGGCGGCGAGTCCGAATGCCCCGCCGGCTGTCGTCCTGGCGCTGGCGGCCGATCAGCCGCAGATCGCGTCGGTGGTCTTGGCCGCGTCGCCACTGTTCGTCGATGCCGACCTGGTGGACGCGGTCGCAACCGGGGCGGAAGCGGTTCAGGCGGCGATTGCGAGTTGCGCGGAGCTGCCGCGGTCGGTCGCGGGCGCCATCGCCGAGGTCGGCGGCGCCAGCGCTTGTCTGGCTCTGGTGCAAAATCCGGCGGCCGATATTGCGCCCGTGTCGATCGATCGCATGGTCGCGCGATTGGGCGGTGTCGCGGCGCTGCGCGAAGCATTGCTGGCGCGTTACGACATTGCGCCGTCCACCCGGCTGGCGCTGGTTGCCAAAGTATCGGAATTGCTGGTCGACTTCGTCGCCAGACGGCGGTGGCTCAACGCCGAGCGCGCCCTGCTCGTCGCTCGTGAAGCCTGCGAGAAGGCGACTGTGACAGTTGCGGCCGACACGCCTACGGTTGAGGTGCGGCCGCTCGTGCGCCATTTGCGGGCCAGCGGTCAGCTTACCGCCGGGTTGATCTTGCGCGCTTTCCTGTCTGGCAACGTGACGTTGTTCGAGGAGGCAATGGCCGAATTGAGCGAAATGACGACAAAGCGGGTGAGCACGGTCATTCACTACGGCGGCGCAGCAAGCCTGCGCGCGTTATTCGATCGCGCTGGCCTGCCGCCGTCGACTTATTCGGCCTTCAAACAGGCCATCGAAGCCATGCGCGAAGGCGACCTGACCAGCGAACCGGGCGGGTCGGCAAGGCTGAAACGGCGGATGATCGAGCGCGTACTCACTGGCTGTGAGAACGAGGCGCTCGATGAGTTGGCGCCGCTGCTGACCTTGTTGCGCCGTTTTGCGACCGAAGCTGCCCGCGAAGAAGCGCGCCAATTGCGCGACGATATGCTCGACGACATTTTCGAGCCCGAGCTTCAGCCCCAGGCAGCTTAAAGCCCGCGATCAATATCCGAATTGCTCACGCAGGATCCGGTCCTCGAGGCTATGGCCGGGATCGAACAGCATGTGCATGGATTTCGAATGGTCCATGCTGATCTCGACTGAACGCACCGAACGCACCTCATCATGGTCGGCGACGGCGGCAACCGGGCGCTTGCCCGATTCGCGGACCTCGATGGTGACGTTGGCACGATCGGGCAAAAGGGCGCCGCGCCAGCGGCGCGGCCGAAACGGACTGATCGGCGTTAAAGCCAGAAGCGGCGCGCCGATGGGAATGATCGGTCCCTGAACCGAAAGATTGTAGGCCGTCGAGCCCGCGGGCGTCGCCAGCAATATGCCATCGGCCACGAGCTCGCTAAGCTGCTCCTCCCCGTCAACCAGAATGCGCAGGCGTGCCGCCTGGTAGCTCTGGCGAAACAGCGAGACTTCGTTGATCGCCCGGTGGCGGTGGACGCGGCCGCTCGCGTCGCGCGCGCGCATGAGCAGCGGATGAATGACGTTGACATGGGCGGCGTTGAGCCGCTCCGTGAGTTTTTGCTCGGAAAATTCGTTCATCAGAAAGCCGATCGTGCCGCGGTGCATGCCGTAGATCGGCTTGTCGGAATTCATGAACTGCTGCAGCGTGGTCAGCATCAGGCCGTCGCCGCCGAGCGCTACAATGACATCGGCGCGCTCCGGCGGCACGTCGCCGTACCGGCGGATGAGGCGGCGGCGGGCCTGCTGCGCCGACGGTGTGTCGCTGGCGACAAAGGCAATGTGCTTGTAGCGTGAAGAACTACGGCGCTTTGGCATACTATTGGGCGCTGATGGAGTGTGGAAATGGAACGCGCCGTTTTCGTCTACACAACCTTTCCATCCCTTGTCGAGGCGGAGCGGGCGGGGCGGTCGTTGGTCGAACGCCGGCTTTGCGCCTGCGTCAACATATTGCCGGCGATGATATCTTACTACTGGTGGCAAGGTGCCATCGAACGCGGTGACGAAGTCGTGATGCTAGTGAAAACCCGCGCCACACTTGCAGATGCCGTGAGGATAGCGGTGAAGGAGATGCACTCCTACACCACGCCGGCCGTGCTGGTTATTCCGATAGAGAGCGTTGACCCCGACTATGCGGCCTGGATCATGCGCGAAACGGAAAGTGAGTCGTGATCGGCGTCAGTACGTCACCGTACCGTCAATTGCATCCTTGAGCATCTTGTAGGCCCGGCAATCGGTGCCACAAATCAGCCGCACCTTTTCAAGGTCGTCTTTGGCTTTGAGGACGTTGCCCTGCTCGGCCTGCCACATGCCGTAATACGACCAGGTGACGGCATGGTTGGGGTCGGCCGCAAGCGCGCGTTCGTACCAGATTTTTGCGTCGTCATAGCGGCCGAGCTTGCGGCTGGCATAACCAATCAGGGTGGCGACGTCGGGATGATCGTCATAGCCGAGCGCCCGGAGCGCGGCGATCCCGCCTTCAAAGTCCGCTCTGTCGTAAATCAGCGCATAAGCGGCGTGATAGCCGCGGAGGAAGTCTTCGGCGGAGCTGCTTTTGTCGGTTTTCGGCTTTTTGGTTTGATTATTCTGCTTGCCCTGGTTGGTGGGCGGCGGAGGCGTTGGCGAATCTTCGCCAGCGGCCAGCGCAATCTGCGGCGCGACCAAAATGGACGATAGGAAAAGCAGAGCAGCAAGCGAACGCAATGAGTTCATAGCCGGATCCTTTCTCTGCGAGCGGACTCGATCCTACAGCATCGGACGCAACTTGAGCACGACACTTCGATGTTGTTCGAGCAAATGTGATTACAAATTCGGCTGCCATTCCACCGGTACGTGTTCGAACCCGCTTGCGGTCTTGATGAGATGGCCGCAAGCCGGGAAGGGGAAGTGATAGCCGGTGACCAGCATCCGGTCGGCCGCCGCGCGCTCGAACAGCTTTTTTCGCGTCGCGACCGCGGCGTCGCCGTCGATATCGAAGGCCGCCTGCCAATCGGGATGGCGGGCGAATACCGCAGGATGCTGCGCGGTGTCGCCGAGGACGAGGAGCGATTGATCGCCGGAGTAGAGGGCAAACACGGTGTGCCCTGGCGTGTGCCCCGGCGCTGCGAGCGCCACAACGCCGGGCGCGATTTCGGCGCCGGGAGAAAAGCGCGTCACGTTCCTGGCGATGCTCGAAAATATTCGGCGCTGATTGCGAAACGCCGATTTCAGGTCGGATGGCGCGGCGTTTAAATTGGCGTCATCCATCCAGAATTTCCATTCGTCGTCGGCCACCAGAATTTCGGCGTTGGGAAAGACCAGCTCGTCGTCCTTGTCCTTGATGCCGTTGATGTGATCGGGATGGAAGTGCGAGATGGCGATGACGTCGATTGCTTTTGCATCGACGCCGGCGGCTGCGAGGTTGGCGCGAAGCGCGCCGGCCGACGGCGCGATCTGGCCGCCAGTGCCGGTATCGATCAGGATCATCCGCTTTCCGGTGTTGACGATCAGCGTGGTGAAGGGAGTTGCAAGCTTGTCAGCCGGCATGAACGCGGCCGCCAGCGCGCTCTCCACTTCGGCGAACGGAGCGTTGCGAATGAATTTATCGGTGATCGGGCGATACCAGATCCCATCATAGAGCGCAGTGACCTCGAATGAGCCGATCCGGTAACGATAGATGCCGGGAACTTCCGCGCCTGCCGGCGGCGCCGCCGCGGCGGCAAGATCGGCGCGGCCCGTGAGAGCGGTCAGCGCAGAACCGGCGAGCAGCGTTCGGCGCGTCAACGTCGCCATTCATTGTCTCCCGTTTGGTCAACGCATGCCGCGAATGCGGCGACGTAATTCACGTTTCGCTAGGGGCGAGAAAATCTTCGGCGAATAATAGCGTCTTAAATCGCTCGATGAAAATTTCTAGTGCCGATCGGTAAGCCGGCGTTTTATGAAGTTTCCGTGATCGACCGCCGATGCGCATATTATGCGCAGACAAACGACGAAGGGCGGCCTTAAGGCCGCCCTTCTCGCCGCGTGACCTATCGCTTCGGTCTACGCTGAATTTACAACGCGCCCTTCGGGCAGCTCACCACGGCGCCACGCCGTAAAAGTACGTGCCGGCGTAAGGGTCCATGCCCGGTGAGAAACTCGGCGCTACGTTGTAAACGCCGCGCCAATAAGCCTGATCGTAATATCCGCCGGGCACGGCGGCGTAACCGGGCGCGTAATCATAGTAGCCGGTGCCGCGAAAGCCCCATCCGTATTGTCCATTGTCGATGTAATTTCCGGCGTAGGCGTCGCGATAGTTCCAATCGCGCCCGGCGTAGGCATCGCCATTGTCCCAACCGCGCCTGACATAAGCGTCGCCATTATTCCAATCGCGCGGGGCCGCGCGGTCGGGCATTCCATTTCGCGCGACCTGGCCTCGATAATTCTGAGGCATGTTCCGCGAGTATTGATCTCGCCCATTCTGGTAGGCATCGTCTTGTGCGGCGGCGAACGCTGTGCTGGCCAATAGCACGGCGGTCGCGGCCAAAGCTGTGGTTCTTGCCGACATGAATCTTCTCCTTCGCATCTGCTGCATTCAGCGCTAACGATTCGTGCGCGAAGCAGTTCCTGATTTCTCGCGGGCAATGCGGTTCGTTTTTCTGACGATAATGCGTTTGCTTTGTGTCTCGTGAACTTGGTTTGAAGACAAAGAAATTCGAAGTGGAAATAAGTTTCACAAAAATGATTTGCAAAGAAGCGTCGTGCCTTCTCTTTTTGGTTTGAAGAAGTTCTGTTGCAGACGAACTGTTTCGTGAAACTGCTTATTGTGATCGCGTGTGCGCCGATGGGGGAGGCGGTGCGCAGCACTACGCAGATCGGTGGCGTCAAGCGCGCGGATCGCGGGCGACAAGGGCGCGAGGCACGGACAGACGACCACCCAATTGGCGCGCGGGGTTGTTTCGGAGAGCGTAGTCCGCGGCTGAGGATCGATGGCCCGTCTTCTGCGGTATTGAGGCATTGTTGGTGCCGGGTGCCCGCTTCCATCTGCCCCCCCGACGCAGAGTCTAAGCTTCGTTCTACACCTCGGCGCAGCGAGGGCGGCATGAAGCAGGGATTCGCAATGCCCTACAAAAGGCCGCCCGTGCGTTTGCGGGGGAGGGCCGCTACCACCCTAGAGGGCGCTATCCAAAACGAGCAGGTGAGTCTCAAAGGTCGAACTCGGGGCGTTCGCCTTGGCTATCAATCACTGATGCGGCCCGCCAGCTCTGAACAAACCGTCCAACGCGCCGTGTGCCAGCACCTTCGCCAACGCGGTGCGAGCGGTCTCGTTTGGTGGCACACGCCCAACGGTGGCCGGCGCAGCCCGGTGGAAGCGGCGATCTTCAACGGTCTAGGCGTTCGCGCCGGTGTGGCAGACCTGATCCTGCTCCACGACGGCCAGGCGTTCGCTCTCGAGCTGAAAACCGAGCGGGGACGCCCGAGCGCAGCCCAAATGCAATTCATCTCCGAGTTTCGCGCTGCCGGCGGTGAGGCGGCGATCGCTAATGGCTTGGACCAGGCCCTGCACACCCTCGAAGCCTGGAAGCTCCTGCTAGGGCGCGCAGCATGAGCAACCAATATTGCGTAGTCGACAACACGAAAGGATTTAACCGTGAAACACCGCCACAAGCTACAACAGCAGCGCCGAAGGACGTCATCCCAGGACAGCCATTCTGAGATTTACCAAGCAATCGAAGAGCAAACGGTGCCGGGCTCGGGCAAGACCAAAAGGCGATTTGCATCAAATGCCCGCCGAAGGCGGCCGTACGAAGCATCGTCTGGATAAATTCCGCCGTGGCGGGCGGTCGGCCAAGCGCTACGACAACGGTGGACCCGCCGGCAGCAGCGCTGCATCGACTAGAAGCGCTGATGATCCTGGAGGAGAACTCGCAACGGCGAACAGGGAGCGGAAGGGTCCTCTCGGCAGAATACAAGACGAGTTGCTCGGCCCAAAGCCAGCGTATATGCACGCGGTCGGCGAAGCGGATCGAGGAATTCGACGCGGGCGGCGTAGCACCGTCGATTTTCAATCCGCCCACGCAGCAGGATTTCATCAACCCACCTAAACCGAATTACGTCGCGTCGCTCGTTAAAAATGCCGGAAAGAATATGTCGGCACAAACGGCGGCCACGCTTGCCTCCCTTCAGAAAAACGCCCCGAGCTTTCCCGGTGCGCCAAAAATTCCGGTTCCGGGGATCAAAAAAGGCGGGCGGGTGAAAAGAGGCACCGCTCGATGAGACCCCGCCATCAGCTAGCGCAACGACAAAAAACGGCAGGGTGCCGCGATGGCGCAGCAAGTGAGAAAGCTCGCGGGAAAGGGCGGGCGATGACCGAAGTCCAATCGGCAGATCAAAAACAAAGCGGCGGATCTTCAGCGGCCGAACGAATGCGTCGCCACCGCGAACGACGGCGCGATGGGCTGCGTTGCCTCTCTATCGAGTTACGCGCAACGGAAATTGAGGCGCTTATCCACAGAGGATTGCTGAAACCCGAAACGCGTAACGACTCGAGCGCCGTTCGCGATGCTTTGTATGCCCATCTTGACCACACATTGAATGCCACCTCGTGACGCGCAACAGATTGACCTCAGCATGACCGTGAAAAAGCCGAACGAAAAATCAAAGGCCGCCGTTGACCCATCGAAACACCAGGGTCAGCTGAAACCTTTTGGCGGATCGCAGTCAGATGACTGGAACAGTGTCCTCGTACATCAGACATTTCGGACGCTGTTTGTCTTCGAAAATTCCGATGAGGATACCAAAAAAGAACAGCAAACTGCCGCGCTCTCCGGTCTAATTGGAATAAAGCCACAAGACGAACTCGAAGGGATGATCGCAGCGCAGCTCATAGCCTGTCACAGTGCTTCGATGGAATGCTACCGGCGCGCCATGATACGCGAGCAGACATTCGACGGCCGCCGTGAGAATCTAAACCAGGCAAACAAGCTCTCGCGGACGTATGCAACACTTCTCGAGGCTCTCAACCGGCACCGTGGCAAGGGACAGCAAAAGGTCACGGTAGAGCACGTCCACGTCCACGAAGGCGGCCAAGCCATTGTCGGCAATGTTGAGACCAAGGGGGGCGGGGTACCGAACGAAGTTAAGGAACAACCCCATGGACTTGCCTATGCACCAGGCGCGACGGCGCTTAGCCCGGACGCGCAAAGGGATCCCGTGCCGATCGCCCGCGATGCCGAACGGCCGTTGCCGCATGCACGGCGGGACCTCAACGGGCGCGCCGAAGGGAAATAAAAATGCTTTCAAACACGGCCGCCACACGGCTGAGGCGATTCGTCTTCGACGACGCGAAATCTCGCTTCTGGTCCGGATGGCACGGCGCACATGCATCACGGCGTGAACCGAATGTCGCCTGATAATACAGGAAAGCAATACGTACGAATCAAGGACGACAACGGGCATACGACGTATTGCTAGCGCGGGGGCACGGGGATCCGCCCTGTGGGTCGTGGTCGCGCTGGTGGGCTTCTGTTCGATCGGCTGGAACGGCGTCTACATGGCGCTGCTCACCGACCGGGCGGGCGACGCCAAGCTCGGTCGTGCCACCGGGCGCGGCCTGATCTTCCTCTACCTGGGCGTGGTCGCGCTCCCTCCGCTGCTCGGCGTGGTGCGCGATCGCGCGCACTCGTGGCCGCTCACCTGGGCGGTCGCCGGCGGCCTGGTCGCCGCCGCCGCCGCGATCCTCGCCCTCGGACCGCGGATCGTGATCAGCGTGCGCACGGGCGAGCGCGCACCGCGGGCCGCGGGGCCGGCGGCCGCCGAGCCCGCGCGGGCCCCGGGCTGAGCGGCCGCGGCCGGCTCCCGCCTCGCGGGCGCCGGGCGCTCCGCCGGCCTCGATCCTATATTGTATCGCTGTACCTGTAACGCGAACGAGGCCGTGGGAGAGACGGGCGCCGTGATCGATTGGGAATCGCAGCTCATGCGCGCCCTGCTGTTCGTACCGGGCAGCGACGAGCGCAAGCTCGCGAAGGTCGGCACCTTCGGCGCCGACGCTGATCGTCATCGACCTCGAGGACGCGGTCGCCGACGAGGAGAAGACCGCCGCGCGGGCGACCACGCGCGCGGCGATCCCGACCTACGGCGACGGCCAGGTCGTGACCGTGCGCGTCAACGGCATCGAGACCGGCCGGCTCGAGGAGGACATCGCCGCCGTCGTCTGCCCGGAGCTCGACGCGATGCTGGTGCCGAAGATCGAGGACGCCGAGACGCTCGCAGGCGGTCGACGCGCTGCTCGGCGCCGCCGAGCGCGAGCAGCGGCTCGAGCCCGGCACGCGTGCGCGTGCTCGCGATCGTCGAGACGCCGCGCGGGATCGTCCGCTGCGACGAGATCCTCGAGCGCGCGCCGCCGCGCACCGTGACGTCGATCTTCGGGCTCGGCGACTTCTCGGTCGCGCTCGGCGTCGAGCTGACCGCGGGCCAGGCCGAGCTCGCGTACGCGCGCGGGCGCGTCGTCGTCGCCACGCGCGCCGCCGGCATGGTGCCGCCGATCGACGGCCCCTACCTCGACCTCACCGACGAGGACGGCCTCGTGCACGACTGCCGCCGCGCCGCGCAGCCTCGGCTTCCAGGGCAAGGTCTGCGTCTACCCGCCGCAGGTCGTGCCGATCGCAGCGCTCGTTCTGCGAGCTCGACCGACGAGGAGGTCGCGGCGACGCGGCGCCTGGTCGAGGCCTTCGAGGAGGCCGAGTGCGCGCGGCGTCGCGTCGATCCGCGATCGACGGGCGCTTCGTCGACTACCCGATCTACCACCTCGCGCGCCGCAAGCTCGACCGCTGGGAGAGCTTCGAGGCGACCGCCGGGGAGCCGGCCGGTGAGCGCCGGACGGCCGGCGCCGCGCCACGGGCCGCTGCCGCTCGCGCGGCGTGCGCGTCGTCGACGCCGCGTCGCTGTTCGCCGGCCCGGTGATCGCGACGATGCTCGGCGACTACGGCGCCGACGTGATCAAGGTCGAGCACCCGACGCGGCGACAACCTGCGCAAGCTCGGCTGGGAGAAGGACGGCGTCTCGCTGTGGTGGGCGCTGATCGGCCGCAACAAGCGCTCGCTGACGCTGAAGCTGTCGGACCCGGCCGGCGCGGCGCGCGCTGAAGCGGCTGCTCGCGACCGCCGACGTCTTCATCGAGAACTTCCGCACCGGCACGCTCGAGCGCTGGGGCATCACCTGGGAGGAGCTGCACGCGGCCAATCCGGGCCTCGTCATGGTGCGGACGACCGGCTTCGGCCAGACCGGCCCCTACGCGACGCCGCCCCGGCTTCGGCACGCTCGCCGAGTCGATGTCCGGCTACGCCCACATCAACGGCTTCCCCGACGGGCCGCCGACGCTGCCGCCGTTCGCGCTCGGCGACGGCGTCGCCGGCGATGACCGGCGCCTTCGCGACGATGATGGCGCTGTGCTGGCGCGAGCACGGCGGCGAGGGCCAGGTGATCGACCTCTCGATCTACGAGCCGCTGTTCTGGATCCTCGGCCCGCAGAGCTCGGTCTACGACCAGCTCGGCGATCGTCCAGAACCGCGTCGGCAACCGCGCGCCGTTCACCGCGCCGCGCAACGCCTACCGCGCGCGCGACGGCCGCTGGCTCGGGCTGTCGGCCAGCTCGCAGTCGATCGCCGAGCGCGTGATGCGGCTGGTCGGCCGCCCCGAGGTCGTCGACGAGCCGTGGTTCGCCGACCACGCCGGCCGGCTCGCGCACCAGGACGAGCTCGACGAGGCGATCGGCGCCTGGATCGCGCGAGCGCGACGCCGACGAGGTGATCCGCGCCTTCGAGGAGGTCGTCGGCGGCGATCGCGCCGGTGCTCTCGATCGCCGACATCTTCGAGGACCCTCAGTTCCTCGCGCGCGACACGATCACCACCGTCGAGCATCCGGTGCTCGGGCCGCTCAAGATGCAGAACGTGATCCCGCGGCTGCTCGGGCACGCCCGGCCGGATCCGCAGCTGCGGCGCCGGATCTCGGCGCCCACAACCATGAGATCCTCCACGACGAGCTCGGCTACGGCGAGGACGAGATCGCCGCGCTCGCCCGCGACGGCGTGATCGCCGCGCCCGCCCCGGCACGTGAGCGGCCGCCGCGCACGGTCGTGGCGGCGCCGATCCGGAAGCGACCGGCGGAGCGCCGGCGGACCAGCGAGGAAAGGCAGGCTGACGATGGCAGTGAAGTTCGTCGAGATCGACGGGCCGGGCCCGAAGCGCGATCTCGATCGGGTACGGGCGCCACGTGCCCGAAGGTCACCTGGCCGAACGGCGCTCGCGTGGCCGTGAGCATCGTGCTCAACTGGGAGGAGGGCTCCGAGGTCCAGAAGAACGTCGCCGGCGACGGCCGCAGCGAGGCCGCGCTGCGCCGAGATCCCCTACGCGATGGACCCGCAGTACCGCGACCTCGCGGCGGAGTCGGTCTACGAGTACGGCAGCCGCGCCGGCGTCTGGCGCGTCCAGCGCCTGATCGACTCGTTCGAGATCCCGATCACCATGTTCGGCTGCGCGATCTCGTGCGAGCGCAATGCCCGAGGTCGGCGCAGTGGGTGCGCGAGGCCGGCCACGAGCCGTGCTCGCACGGCTGGCGCTGGGAGGAGCCGTGGCTGCTCTCCCGCGACGAGGAGCGCGAGCACATCGCACGAGGCGATCGCCTCGATCGAGCGCACCTGCGGCGAGCGCCCGCGCGGCTGGTACTGCCGCTACGGCCCGTCGGTCCACACGCGGGAGCTGCTCGTCGAGGAGGGCGGCTTCGTCTACGACTCCGACGTCTACAACGACGACCTGCCCGTACTACGTCGAGGTCTCCGGCAAGCGCCACCTGGTCGTGCCCTACAGCTTCACCTACAACGACGCCAAGTTCGTGCTCCCGCAGGGCTTCTCGGACCCGTCCAACTACCTCGACCTGCTGCCGCCGCGGCCTCGACTACCTGTGGGAGGAGGGCGCGACGCACCCGCGGATGATGTCCCTCGGCCTGCACTCGCGGCTGATCGGGCAGGCGGGCCGCATCAGCGCCCTGCGCGACTTCCTCGAGTACGCGCACGAGAAGGGCGACGTCTGGTTCGCGACGCGGCTGCAGATCGCCGAGTGGTGGCACGAGCACTCCGACTCGTTCCCGATCGGGCCTGAGCTCGGTCGGCCTGCGCCCGGCCGTCCCGTCACGGGCCGCTAGAGCGGTTGCGAGACCTCGATCAGGTTGCCGTCGGGATCGCGGAAGTAGACCGACCGCATCGGGCCGCGCGCGCCCGGGCGCACGAGCGGGCCGTGCTCGACCGGCACTCCCTCCGCGTCGAGGTGCGCGATCGCCCGCTCGAGCGGTCCGTCGAGCAGGAAGCACAGGTCCGCCGAGCCCGGCGTGGCGCGCGCGGCGCGCGGCGCGGGCTCGGCGCCGAGCTGGTGCAGGTTGAGCTTCTGCGAGCCGAAGCGCAGCGCCCGTCGGCCGCCCTCGTAGGACTGCGCCTCCATGCCGAGCACGCGTTCGTAGAACGCGATCGTGCGCTCGATGTCGGCGACCGTCAGAACGAGGTGATCGAGGCTCGTGACGCGCAGGCGTCGTGTATACCACCGCCACCGACGAGGAGGACATCGTGAGTGACGTTGTTCCGAAAACGAGGTCGTCCGCGCGCTGATCGGGCGGCTCGTGCCCGCCGACCTCGCGGCGGGCGCAGCGCGCTCGTCGTCGTCGACCTTCAGGTGCTCGACGCCGCCGCCGACGGGGAGCACGCGCAGCGGGCACGCGAGCAGGGCCGCTGGCACGAGCTCGCGGACTATTTCGAGCGCGTCGCCGAGCTCGTCGCGCCGAACGTCCGCCGGCTCGCGACGGCGCTGCGCGCGCGCTCCGAGCCGGTGATCTACGTCCGCTGCCGCTCGCTGACCCCCGACGCGCGCGACAACGGCCGGCGCTTTCGTGACTTCGGGATCGCGGTCGGCAGCGAGGACCCGCAGGCGGCGATCCTGCCCGAGCTCGAGGTGCTGCGCGGGCGACTTCGTGCTCGACAAGACGACCGCGAGCCCGTTCTGGTCGACCGCGATCGAGCGCCTGCTCGCCCAGCTCGGGTCGAGAACCTGCTCGTGACCGGCGTCGTCACGAGCGGCTGCGTCGAGAGCACCGTGCGCGACGCCTGCGACCTCGACTACCGTGTCGTGCTCGTCGAGGACGCCTGCGCCGACCGTCAGCCGGACGCTGCACGCCGACGCCGTTCGCCGGCTCAACAACAACTTCGCCGTCGTGCTCCCGACCGACGCCGTGCTCGGGCGGTCGGCGCGACGGCAGCTCGAAAGGAGCGCGAGATGACTGACAGCTTCGCGGCCCGCCTGCGGGCGATGATCGAGGCCGACTCGATGCCCGTGCTGCCCGGCGCCTACGACGGCGTCTCCGCGCGGCTTGTCGCGCGCGCCGGCTTCCCGCCGATCTACTTCTCCGGCGGGCCTCTCGGCGTCCTCGTTCCCGGGCGTGCCGGATTTCGGCACGCGCACGCTCTCGGAGGCGGTCGCGCAGGTCGGCGGCGCGGTGCGCTCGACGGGCCTGCCGGTGCTCGCCGACGCCGAGGCCGGGTTCGGCTCGGTGCTCACGATCCAGCGCCTGGTCTGGGAGATGGAGAGCGTCGGCGCCGCCGGGCATCCACCTCGAGGACCAGGACGTGCCGCGCCGCTGCGGCCACTACGAGCGGCAAGCGGCTCGTGAGCACGGCGACGCACGTCGGGCGCCTGGAGGCGGCGATCGCGAGCCGGCGCGACCCGGACTTCGTGATCATCGCGCGCACCGACGCGGTCTCGGTGACCGGCTTCGAGGACGCGATCGAGCGCAGCCGCGCCTATCTCGAGGCGGGCGCCGACGTCGTCTTCCTCGACGGCGTCGAGACGCTCGAGCAGCTGCGCTCGATCCCGTCGCTGCTCGACGGGCCGGTGATGGCGAACATGGTCGAGGGCGGCGTGACGCCGTTCCTCGCCGGCGGGCGAGCTCGAGGCGCTCGGCTACGCGATCGCGATCTATCCCGTGCTCGGCCTACTTCGCGGCGGTCGGCGCGATGCGCGACGTGCTCGCGACGCTGCGCGACGAGGGCACGAGCGAGCCGCGCTGGCCGGCGATGGGGACGTTCCGCGAGTGGCAGGAGCTCACCGGGGTCGACGAGGCGATGGAGTTCGTGCGCCGCTACGAGCCCGAGGAGGAGCATGCCGAGCTGTGACCTGCTGGTCGCGGGCGGCACGCTGGTCGACGACCGCGCGCGCGCTCGCCGGCGACGTCGCGATCCGCGACGGGCGGATCTGCGCGGTCGCCGCGCCCGGCGAGCTGAGCGCGGCCGACGCCGAGCAGGTCGTCCCGACGCGACCGGCCGACTGGTCATGCCGGGCGGGATCGACGCCCACGTCCACTTCGACTTCGGGCTCGGCCACCTGCGCTCGCAGCCCTACGACCAGGGCAGCCGGGCCGCCCTGCACGGCGGCACGACGACGATCGTCGACTTCGCGTTCCGCCCGCCCGAGGGCGGCTCGCTGCTCGACGCCCTCGCCGCCAAGCGCGCCGATGCCGAGCGCGACATCCGCTGCGACTTCGCCCTGCACCTGATCGTGACCGGGGCCGTCGGCGACGCCGAGCTGGCGGAGATCGAGGGCGTCGTCGCCGCCGGAGTCCCGACGGTGAAGGTGTTCATGAACTTCCCCGACTTCTATCCCGGCGACGGCGCTACCGCCGAGCTCTTCGCGGCGCTCGGCCGCGCGGGCGGGCACGGCGGTCGTGCACGCCGAGAACGCCGACGTGATCGCGACGCGCACGCGGCGGCTGATCGACGCCGGCAAGCGCGACTGGCGCCACACCGAGGACAGCCGCCCGGACTGGGTCGAGGCCGAGGCGGTCGCGCGAGCGATCCGGCTCGCCGAGGCGGGCGGCTGCCCGCTCTTCGTCCTGCACGTGACCTGCGAGGCGGCGGCTCGCGAGATCGCGGCGGCGCAGGCGCGCGGGCCTGCGCCGTGTTCGCCGAGACCTGCCACAACTACGCCGTCTTCTCCAAGCGCGACGTCGTCGAGCGCCCCGACGGCGCCAACTGGGGCAACTATCCGCCGCTGCGTCCGCCCGCCAACCGCGATGCGCTCTGGGAGGCGCTCGCCGACGGCGTCCTGTGCCACGTCTCGAGCGACGACTCTCGTGCCCCTCGCGATGCGCAACGCCGGCGGCCTCGACCTGCCGGCGCTGCCCGTCGGGCCACAACGGCCTCGAGACGCGGCATGGCGGTGCTCTTCACCGAGGCGGTCGTCACGCCGCGGCATGGCGCTCAGCGCTTCGCCGCGCTCGCCGGCGGCGAGGCCGCGCGCGCGCTCGGGCTGTGGCCGCGCAAGGGCAGCCTGCTGCCCGGCGCGGACGGCGATCTCGTGGTGATCGACCCGCAGCGCAGTGGGCGCTGGCGGCTCGACGATTTGCATACTGTGGACCACAGCATCTGGGAGGGCTACGAGTACCGCGGCGCCCCGGTTGCCACGATCTACGCCGGGCGGCTCGTCGTTGCGGACGGGGTGTTCGTGGGACCCGACGTGCGCGGGCGCTTCCTGCCGCGCCACGCGGGCCCACCGTCCGCCTGAGCGGCAGGGCCCCTCGCGCCTTCGCGCTTGACAAGCGCGAAGGCGCGACAATATGCTCAGCCCGGTTCCTGTTGCATACAGTGTTATCGCGGCAGCCGGAGGCCCGTCTCCGCCCTGGGCGCCGCTCAAGAGGAGGGGTACTTTTGCGTCACACTCGTTTCGTTCGAGCCGGTGTCGCGGCTCTGGCCGTCGGCTCCGTGAGCGTCGGCGATGGCCACCACGTCGGCGAGCGCGTCGCGGCCCAGCGCGCGCGCCGCCGCGGCCGCAGCCGGCGTCGCGCATGCCAAGGCCGCGCTGCCGCGGCCGGCGCGATCCCGGGCTTCAAGCTCAAGGCGCCGAGCTTCGACA